>NZ_JGZN01000001.1 GCF_000741715.1 Bifidobacterium saguini DSM 23967
AATGTCAACATCGACCAGATGACCGATGGTCAGGCGCTGTACGCGCGCTACAGCGTGAAAATCGACCGCAAGCAAGTCGCCGATAACGTTGGTACCGACCTCGTCAAAACAAGGTCAAGTACTACAGCGACGATTATGCGAAAAAGCAGACCACTGAACAGAGTATCTGGCTGAACAGCAAATGGTCCGTGAAAAAAGAACGGCAAGGCCAATACCGTCGACAAGACGGATGAGAACGGCAAGCCGGTACTTGGCAAGGACGGCAAGCCGGTGCAGGTCACCGTGGTCAACTGGACGATCACCGTCAACGCCGGCACAGACGCCGAAGTGCCCAACGCGACAACGATCAAGGATTCGCTCGGCAGCAACCTCAAGGCCCCGACCGGTGACGTGAAGGTCGTCTACTACGACGACAACTGGCAGCCGCACGAGACCACATTGAAATGGGACGATCTGGTCAGCGGCAAGGCTACGTTGCCGAGCAACGGTACGCATCCATACCAGCAGTACAAAATCACGTATTCCACTGAAGTCGAGAAGGTGCCCGAGAGCGGCAGCGGCGATAAAGTCACCGTCAAGAACGATGTGACCGTAACGCCCGGCGACGGCAAGGGCAATGCACTGCCCGGCACCGGCACGGTGACGATCGGCAAGGACGCCGTGGATTTGGACAAGAAGTACACCGGTAAGGCAAACGAAGACAAGACGTTGCAATGGCTGACCACATTCAAGGCCAAGGATGATCTGCCGGCCGGCAAGGTGCTGACCGATACCGTCGACGATGACGGCGCGGACCACGAGGACGGATACGTCAAGCCTGACTGGCAGGTGCTCGACCCGGACGCGAGCACTATCAAGATCTACACCGATAGCAAGCTGACCAAGGAGTACGACGGCAGCGTCACCAAGAAGGTCGCTGCCGACCGCAAGTCCTTCACGATCACCTTCAATGGCGAGATCAAGAAAGACACCAAGCTGTACATCTCGTACACGTCCACTGTGCTTCCCGGCGCACCCACCGGCACCACGTTCTACAACACGGCCCGCTTCGTGAAGAAGGAGGCCACGGATAGTCATACGCCGGTGGCCGACAACATGGACAAGTCCAACTTGTCGAACCAGAACGACGGCAATGGTACGCCGATGAGCCGGAACACCATGCGCTGGCAGCTCAAGGTGCATGACATTCCGGATACCGCACAGTCCGTGGTCATCACCGATACGTTGACCCATGGGGAGAAGGCCCCCGACAACAACTGGCAGTACTACGGCGACCACAGCTATATCCCCGGTTCGATGGTGGCCAAGGACTCCAAGGGCAACACGTACGATGGCGTGACCGTCACCGACAACGGCGACCACACGTTGACGTTTGTCATCGCCAAAGGAAGCAAGGCGTTCGAGAAGGCGCAAAGCGGTGAGCTGCTCATCCAGTACGACACCACGTTCACCGACATCACCGGTGCGCTGGCCCAGAAGCTGCAGTACAAGAACGAAGCCACCATCCATATCGACGGCGAAGCGCAGGGGCCGGATTATTCGGACATCTGGGCCCAGCCCGGCAATCTGGTCTCCAAGAAGGGCACATACGACAAGAAGACCGCGCCGAACATCAACTACACAGTGAACGTGAACCCGGGCGGCTCGACCCTGAACAAAGGAAAGTCGCTGACACTCACCGATACACTCGGTGAGGCACTCACCCTGCGTATGGACAGTGTGGTCATCGCCGACACGAACAGCAAGGCCGAAGTGGCCGGCGCGACATACGCGTACGATCCGAGCACTCGGACGATCACGTTCACCGTGCCCGATTCGCGCGCGATCACAATCACCTACAAGGCCACCGTGCAGCTCAAACCGGGGCAGGAGTTCGGCGATCTCGGCAACAACACGATCGTGTTGAAGGGCTACGAGAACAACAGCGGCACGTCCAGCACCACGCAGACCGGCAAGGTTCAAGAGGCGCAGGGCGGCATCAGCTCCAACCTGTACTCGCTACAGATCTACAAGTACGCCGATGGCGACGCCACCAAGCCGCTCAACGGCGCGAAGTTCAAGGTCGAGAAACTCACCGTGGCCATGGACGCCTCCAGCAACGACTGGACCTCGACCAAGGCCGAGATCGTGGATAACGGCCTGCAATCCGGCACCACCGGCTACACCTCGACCGCGGTCGGTCTGAATGCGGACACCATCTACCGCGTGACCGAAACGCAGAGGCCTGACGGATACGATGCGGCACCTCCGGCCACACTGTACGTCGTATTCCCGGGCGGTCAGCCCAGTGGTCATGAAGCCGCGTTCTATCAAGGCAAAACCGTGAACGGTACGCCGCTGACCATCGCCGCCGCACGCGATGTGACACTGCAGAACTACCTGTGGTCGGTGAGCAACGCCAGCGCCAAGAAGGGCTCGTTCAAACTCGACAAGAAGGACGAACAGGGCAACTGGCTGGCCGGCGCCACGTTCACGCTGACCAAGAACGGTGACGCCTCGTTCGTCAGCCAGACGCAGACGACTGCCGACGGCCAATCGATCGAGTTCACGGATCTTACTCCCGGCTCCTACACGCTCACCGAAACCACGGCTCCGGACGGTTACCAGACGGTCGATCCGATCGCCGTCACCGTGACCAATTCCGGTACGGTGCTCGTCAACGGCAAGCCGTTCTCGTCGGCCGACGGCAAACATCTGACCGTCACCGACCATTCGGATGTCACGTCGATCCGCGCTCGCAAGGTGTGGAACGACGATAATAACCGTGACGGCAAACGTCAGCCGGCCGTGTTCCAGCTGCAGAAGTCCGTGGGCGGCGGTCCGTGGACGTCTGTTGCCGGTCAGGACAAGGTGATCAACGAAAGTACGCCGGCCGTGCAAGCTGTGGTCGAATGGACTGATCTGCCGGTGCGTGAGGGAGGCAGGACCGTCACGTACAGGGTCACCGAGAAGGAGCAGGCCGACTATACGACCACCGCCGATCCGGTAACCGAAGCGGACGGCGTGACGACTACCACGTTCACCAACACGCACACGCCGGAAACCGTCTCCGTGCCCGTCACCAAGGTGTGGAACGACGCCAACAACCAGGACGGTCTACGACCAACCAAAATCACTGTGCAGCTTTATGCCAACGGTGTCGCCACCGGCAAGACGCTGGAAATCACGGCCGACGGCAGCTGGAAGGGCACGTTCACCGACCTGCCGAAGTACGAGAACGGCACGCCCATCACGTACACTGTGCAGGAAGTCAACCCGACCAAGGGCTACACGGCGACGACCAGCGGCACCGCAACCGACGCGGACGGCATCACCATCACCAACACGCACTATCCGACCGATACGAAGATTCGCGTCTCCAAGCGCGACCTCGGCGGCAAGGAGATCAAGGGCGCGGAGATGGAAATCGACGGCACGGATGAAGACGGCAATAAGTTCACCGAAAAGTGGACCAGCGAGGCTGGGCAGTCGCGTGAAGTCGAGCTGAAGCCTGGCACGTACACGCTCACCGAGCTGAAGGCGCCGACCGGCTACCGTGTGGCCGACCCGATCACGTTCAAAGTCGTGCGTAATGCCGACCAGTCGCTGTCCGTACAGGACGTGAACGGCAATGCTCTGGACGGCAACGTCATCGTGATGACCGATATCTATAAGACCACCGACGTGAAGATCTCCAAGGTGAGCCTGACCGGCGGCGTGGGCGAGATCGCCGGCGCGAAGCTCACCGTCACCGGCACCACGCTGGCCGGCGAGGCCATCAAGCCGATCCCGTGGACCTCCGCCGGCAAGCCGCGCGAGATCACGCTCGTCCCCGGCACGTACACGCTGCACGAGGCCGAGGCGCCGTCCGGCTACCAGCCGGCGCGCGACATCACCTTCACCGTGAACCTTGACGGCACGGTGAAGGTCGGCAAGGACACCGCCCAAAACAACACCGTCACCATGACCGACGAGCTCAACACCACCAACGTGACCGTCTCCAAGACGGCCGTGGCCGGCGTGGCCGAACTTGCCGGTGCCGATTTCAAGCTGACCGGCACCACGTTCGAGGGTGACGCGGCACCGTTCGACACCGACGCATTCACGAAGCTCGCCGGCGTGACGGTTGCCGACAACGGCGCAGCGCTCACATGGACCTCCTCCTCGGACGGCCCGAAGACGTTCCAGCTGCCCAACGGCACGTACCAGCTCACCGAAACCAAGGCCCCGGAAGGCTACGATGTGGCCGCCAAGCCGATCACGTTCACCGTGGAGAACGGCAAGGTCGTGGTCGATGAGGTGGTCAGCGGCGGCAATGTGGTCCGCGTTGAGGATGCGGTCAAGTCGTATACGGCCGTGTCCGTCACCAAGCGCTGGGAGGACGGTGGCAACACTGCACTGCGTGAAGACGTGACCGTAACGGCTGTGCTGTACAAGAACGGCAAGAAGATGGAAGGCGCTGACTACAGCGTCGAGCTGAATAAGGACAACGGTTGGACTCACGACTGGACCGGTCTGGACGCCAAGGACAGCAAGGGCAACGAGATCACATACACCGTGGACGAGGTACTGTCCGGCGACAACAAGGACGAATACCACGCCTCGATCGTCAAGACGCCGAACGCCAACGGCTACGACGTGGTGATGTACAACATCCATCAGCCCGATGCGCGCAACATCGACCTGACCAAGACTTGGGATGACAACAACAACCAGGACGGCAAGCGTCCTGAGGCGATTCAGGTGACCGTGACCGGCACCAGCAAGCACCCGAAGGACGGCAGTACGACCGAGCTGGAGGAGTACTCCGAGACCATGATCGTCACCACGCTCAAGGTTCCGAACAACGCCGAGGGCAACACGTGGAAGTGGACGTTGGAGAACCTGCCGAAGAAGAACGCGTACGGCTACGAGTACACGTACTCCGTCAGGGAGACGCCGGTGGCCTACTACAACGACTTCGATAAGTCTGGTGTGTGCTCGGTGGCTGATCCGAAGGATGACCAGTGCAACGTCACCTTTACGGAGACGCCGGCCGACGCCGACAAGGGCACGAACGAGCAGTTCTCCATCACCAACAAGCACACACCCGAAACCACGTCCGTGACCGTGAACAAGGTGTGGGACGATGCCCAGAACTTCAACGGGCAGCGGCCCAAGCAGGTGACAGTCTGGCTGCTGACCAGCCTGTGGGACCAGTCCAACGGCTGGCCTGAGCCTCAAGGCGATGAGTGCACCGGTGACTTAGTCGGCGTGAGCTGCGCCGTGCTGACTGCTCCCGACAAGGCGCAGACTGCCGACACCGACGCGGACCAAGCCGACGCAACCAAGGCGGCGGCCGGTGAGACGTGGACATACACGTTCAAGAACCTGCCGAAGTATCGCAACGGCAAGCTGCTGCGCTACTCCGTCACCGAAGAAGCCGTGGACGACTACACCGCGACGTTCCCGACGACATCGGCTCCCTCCGAGGGCGGCAGCACAGCCACCGGTGAACCAGACGCGTACTCCTTCACGCTGAGCAACCGCAACGTGCCGGACAAGACCGACCTCAACGTGCGCAAGGCCTGGAATGACAGCAACAACGCGAACAGAAAGCGCCCCGAGTCCATCTGGGTGCAGCTCTACGAGAAGAACGTCAGCACCACACCCGCCGCGTTCGCCGACGTTACGACCGCGCCACAGTTCGACAACACCAATACCGATGGCCTGACCGCCGTCGGCGACCCGGTCGAGCTGAACGAGGGTAACAATTGGGCGTACACGTTCACCGGGATCAGCAAGCACAAGCAGTACGAGGTGCGTGAAGTCGCCAAGAACGGCGATGGCAAGTACGTGCCGGTGTCTTCGATTGACGGATACCGACCGCCGATCATCACCGGCGATCAGACTCAGGGCTATGTCATCACCAACACCACCGTGCCAACCCTGCCGCAAGCCGGTGGTGAAGGCCTGACCCGCATCCTGCTGATCGGCATGACGTTCATCGCACTGTCCGGAGTGTTCTTCGGACGCAAGACGCTCGCCGCCGCAGGCAAGCGCGACAAGAAGGGAGATCTCCGATGACTCGGAATACCGCATTGCGCGGTTTGACCGCCTCCCGGTCTGCTGAGAAGCCGGCCCACCTGAACAGGCGAGGCAAGGCGATGATGGCCCGATCCTTGCGCAAGAGGGCATCGAAGCTGTTCGCAGTGGTGCTGGGAGCGGCCATGACATTCGGCGGTGCGGCCGCGACAACCGCTGCCGTCGCCGATGAGATCGACGCGAACATTACGCAGTCGGCTGCGGATAAGAAGACCATCGACCCAACCAAGGCACAATCCGACGTGACGATGATCGCATTCCAGCAGTCGTGGAACACCATTGCCAAGGAATGCAAGTCCACGTACGGGCCGGAAGGTGTCGGCTACGTGCAGATCTCCCCGCCCGAGGAATCTGTGCAAGGCACCCAGTGGTGGACGGTCTACCAGCCGATCAGTTACTCGCTCAACTCGCGCTTCGGCACCGAAGACGAGCTGAAGAACATGATCGCCGAGTGCAACAGCGTAGGCGTGCAGATCATCGCCGACGTGGTGCTCAACCACACCTCTGGTCATGATGTCTCGTGGGTGGACGACCAGTACGGCGTTGCCGGCACCGCCTACAACGGCACGTACGGCCGTTACCCGGGCATCGGCATCTACCAGTACGAGGAAAGCGGCAACAACCATCAGTACGGACTGGCCTCGGGCGACTTCCACTCTTGCCGCACCAACATCGCCGACTACACCAATGCCGACGAGGTGCAGGACTGCCGACTGTCGACCATGTGGGACATCAACACCGGTTCCAGCCGTGTACAGAACATTCAGGCCGAGTACCTCGCCAAATTGTGGAACCTCGGCGTGCGCGGCTTCCGTATCGATTCCGCGAAGCATATCGACACGCTCGACCTGAAGGCCATCAAGGCCAAGCTCGCCCAGAAGATTGGCATGAAGGCAGCTGATATCCCGTTCCAGCAGGAAGTCATCTACCATCAGGGAGAATCAGAGCTGCTCGCGCCGAAGAACTACACAGCCAACGGCGACGTCACCGAGTTCTCCTACTCGTACCAGCTGCGGCAGTACTTCAACGGCAATATCGCCAACCTGAAGAACATCAGCAACGGACTGTTGCCGAGCGACAAGGCCACCGTGTTCGTAACCAACTGGGATACCGCACGCGGCTCCGAAACACTGACGATCGATTCAGGCTCGCGCTACGAGCTCGCGAACGCGTTCATGCTTGCCTACGATTATGGCAAGCCGAAGCTCATCTCCGACTACTACTTCACTGACGCCAACTCTGACGCCGGCCCGAACGGCACCACGGACACGCATGTGACCGATGTGGACTTTGACGAGGCGTGCAAGACGAGTGGCACCCGCGAGCAGGGCCAGTGGCTGTGTGAACAACGCTGGGCTTCCGTGCGCGGCATGATCGGTTTCCATAACGCCGTGGCCGGTACCACGGTGGGCAATTGGCAGAACAACGGCGCTGGCAACATCGGCTTCGCTCGTCAGGACGCCAATGGCAAGGACCAAGGCTTCATCGCCATCAACAACACACTGCAGGAGCATCAGGAAACGTACCAGACGAACCTGCCTGATGGCGATTACTGCGACGTGTATACGTCCGGCAAAACCTGCAACAAAGTGACCGTGAAGGACGGCAAGCTGTCCGTGACGATTGACAAGCGATCCGCTGTTGCCATTTATGCGGCCGCTGACAAGCCTGATAACTGGGTCGGCTACGAGACCGCGGCCACCGGTTACGACGATCAGGTCAACACCGACCGCATCGGCGACGGCTCGGCCACGATCTACTACAAGCCTCGCACCGGCTGGGGTGACGACGTATACATTCAGTACGCGATTGGCGACACGTTGCTCAACGGCAAGCCTGTGAAGATGGAGAAGGTCTCCGGCGACGGTGCAGACTGCGATGCGGCTGCCGGTTGGTACAAGACCACCATCCCCGATGCCACGGCGAAGCGCCTCAAGTACCGGTTCACCAATGACCCGAACGGGGCTAACGGTGCACTGTGGGATTACCATGACGGCTATTCGGATGCCGGCGGCTCCAAGCTGTACGAGAATGCGGTCGGTACGGCCATCACCGCGGTCGAGGACCACGATGAGACAATCGGCGTGCCGTTCGTGTGCGTCGCCTCGGCCAAGACCACGTTCACTGTGCACTTCAAGGCGGCCACCGACGCACAGAAGAAGGCGACCGGCGTGGTCGTCTGGGGTACGGACGTGAATGGCAACGCGCTGGGCAAGACGTACCATGCGTTCGACAAGACCTCCGATTCGTACGGCAAGCGCATTACCACAACGCTGGGCGGCGACTTCACCACGGTGAACTATCGCATCGTCGCCGCTGAGGACGGATCGGTGGATGCTGACGCAGTCGCCGGCACAAACGACTCGTACGCGGCTTCCGTAATCGACAAGCAGGAAGGCAGCGTGGTAGCCAAGGTGCGCGGCTCCATCGAAGCATGGGCGGACGGCTCCGACGGCGAGTCGTACGACTCGTCCGAGGAATCGCGCAACCCGGCCTCCGTGCCCACGCCGAACGACGTGAAGAATCCGAAGCAGCTCAACGTGATCGTGCACTACATGCGCGCCGACGGCAACTACCAGGAGTACGACCTCGACACCGACGCCTGGAAGGGCTGGGATCTGTGGATGTGGTCGGGTGAGCAGTCCGGCTCCCCGGTCTCGTTCACCGAGCATGACGACTATGGCATGATCGCGCGCTACACGCTCAACCAGCCGACCAAGGGCAACCGCACTCCTGAATTCGTCCTGCGTCAGGGTGGCGATTCGTGGATGAGCAAGGATCCGGACGGCAACGACCGACTGATTCCCGAGTCCGCGATTCAGGTCGCGGCTGGCCAGAACGAGACCGGAACGGCCGAGATCTGGCTGGTGAGCGGCGATCCGACGATCTACACGTACCGTCCGTCGGTGCTCGGCGTGACGTTCGAGACCGGCTTCGATTGGAACGTCAGCCCGCAAGCCGTGGTCTACGGTGGCACGGTCCGTCCGATTGCCGACAATCAGGTGCCGAAGCGCGAGGGCTACATTCTCACCGGCTGGGCCACCGATGCGGACGGCAAGGAACCGTTCACGATAGGCGAGGGCGGCACTCCGGTGACCGAGCGCCTCAAGCTGTACGCCCAGTATGAGAAGGCGAACGTGGTCAAGTTCGATACCGGTATCGACTGGAACGTCTCGTCGCAGACCGTGAGGGCCGGCGGAACCGTGGCTCCAATCGCCGCTAACCAGGTGCCTCGCCGCGACGGTTACGACCTGCTCGGCTGGAGCACAACCAAGGGCAGCATGGTGGCCGACTTCAAGTTCGACGACGGTAACGGCGGCGGTACCCAGATAACCGGCGACACCACGCTGTACGCGGTATGGCAGATCAAGCAGTACCAAGTGACATTCGTAACCGGTGACGGCGGTCCGGACGTTGCTTCGCAGACCGTCGACCACGGCGGCACGGTCGCACGACCGGCTGACCCGACGATGACGGGCAAGACGTTCGTCGGTTGGACAACGGATGCGGACGGCAAGACACCGTACATGTTCGGCTCGGCGGTGACCGGTGACCTGACGCTGTACGCCAAGTGGGATGACGAGCCAGCTGCGAAGTACTACCTGGTGACGTTCCACCGCAACGACGGCACAACCGGGGCCGACGAGGCCACGTCGATGTACTTCAAGTCCGGTGAAGAGCTGACCGCGCCTACGCTGACCCGCGACGGATACCGACTGACTGGCTGGTACACGGCTGCGGCCGGCGGTGAGAAGTATGACTTCACTGCCGGTGTGACCGGTGACCTGACCCTGTACGCACAGTGGGTGAAGGTCTGGAAGGTTGCGTTCAACCTCAACTATGAGGATGCTCCGGCGGACGGCGAGGACGGTTCGGTGCCCACGCAGACGGTGGACGATGGCGCGAACGCCTACGCCACGAAGCCTTCGCCTGCCCCGACCCGCGAAGGGTACACGTTCGATGGTTGGTATACGGATGCCGACTTGACCACGAAGTTCGTGTTTAAGGACGGTACAGCTGGCGCGGCTGAGCAGCCCACGCTGGTGAGGGCTGACATCACCCTCTATGCCAAGTGGGTGAAGGAAGGCAAGAAGCGGACAATCACGTTCAATGCCAACAGTGGCGCGTTGGGTGAAGGCATGCCTAGCACGCAGCAGGTTCCGGACGGTGAGTATCTGACCAAGCCGAAGAAGAACCCGACCCGCAAGGGCTACACTTTCCAAGGCTGGACCACCGTGAAGAACGACGCCTTCGCCTCGAACAAGAACGGTACGTTCTCGGGCGGCAGTGCCTTCGGCTTCGACGCCGACGGCAAGAGTCTCATCCCGATCGACCGCGACGGTACCCTCTATGCTCTCTGGTCCAAGAACTGACCGGATGGCTGAATAACGGCAGCGGGCCGGCACTGTGAAGCCCCCCCTATCAAGGGCTTTTACAGTGCCGGCCCGCTGCCGTTAATTGTTGTGTTATAAAGCCTTATTACGCAGCCTCGCCGGCCTTACGGCGGGCGTTGGCCACAGCGTACAGGCTGATGCCCGCAGCCACCGAAGCGTTCAACGACTCAACGGTCGAGCTGATCGGAATGCCGGCGATGGCATCGCAAGCCTCACGTACCAGACGGCTCAGGCCGCTGCCTTCCGAACCCAGCACTACCACGAGCGGATCGGTTTCAAAGCCGGTTTCGCCGACGAGCTTATCGCCGCCGCCGTCAAGACCCACTACGTAGTAGCCGCGTTCCTTCAGGCCTTCAATCGCCTTGGTCAGGTTCACCACGCGAGCCACCGGCATATGCGCGGCGGCACCAGCGGACACCTTCCAAGCCGCGGCGTTCACCGAAGCGGAACGGCGTTCGGGCAGAATCACGCCATTGGCGCCGAATGCGGCAGCCGAACGGATTACGGCACCGAGGTTCTGCGGATCGGTCACACCATCCAGAGCAATGAACAGCGGGCGTGCGGCGATGCGAGCGGTTGCAGAATTCGCGGCCTCCATAGCCTTCGCCTTCTTCTCGGCGCGCTCCACCAACTCATGCAGCGAGGAGTACTGGTACGGCTCCACCTTGAGAATCACACCCTGATGGTTGCCGGAGCGGGCGATGCGATCCATCTCCAAGCGGTCGGCTTCCATCATGTGCAGGCCGTTCGCGCCGGCGATCTTCACGATTTCGCGGGTGCGATCGTCATGCTCGATGCGAGACAAGATGTACAGCGTGGAGGAAGGCACACCTACGCGCAGCGCCTCCAGCACGGAATTGCGGCCGAACACCAGATCGGACGTATCCGCGGATGCGAACTTGTCCACGCGGCGGCGGGCAGCCAGTCGCGGATCGGAGCGTAGACGGCGCTCGGCAGCCTTCTTGGCCTTGTATGCCTTGTGATAGACGCGGTCCTCGGCCTTCGGAGTGGGGCCGTATCCCTTCAACTTATTACGATGTTTTCCACCCGACCCCTTGGTCGGTCCCTTTTTGATAGCCATAGGTGCCATTGTCCCAGCACCCCGCGCCAAATGCTGGACATGGTGCCCGCCGCGCCCTACCGCGCTCGCGAGTACAGTATTACCAGTGAAACGGCAACGCGAAATCTTCGGACTCTCCCCGCTGTATTGGGGACTGTGGCTGGCCATCCTGATTCTGTGGATGGGCCGCTTCGTCACATCCTTCCTCTCCATCTATTTGGTCTCCGCGCTGCATATCAATGAGGGCGTGGTGGGCGCGGTCGTCTCCATGTATGGTTTCGGCTCCATCATCGGCTGCCTGTTCGGCGGCACGTTATCCGACCGCTTCGGCCGTCAATCAATGATTATCATCGGCGAAATCGGTGCAGCTGCGGCCCTGCTTGTGGTATCCATACTGATTCATCCCATCCCACTCGGCATAGCGCTTTTCATCTATGGCGCATTCGCCTCGCTGCCCAGCCCGGCCATCGCCGCATATATTGCCGACGTAGTGCCGGTCCAGCGCCAGCAGCGCGCCTATGTGCTGCAATCCTGGGCTATCAACTTTGGTTATGCGACCGGTCCGATAGTGGCAAACCAGCTGGTCAAGGTCTCATATTCGCTGATGTTCTACGTTGAGGCTGCAGTGATGCTCGCAGTTACCGGTTTGCTCATGGTGTTCTTCCGCGAAGTCAAACATTTGGGAATTACTGCTCCTGGGCCGAATGTGCAGATGACTGCGGCAGTAGCCGGCAGTGACAATAACGAACATGGCAGTCAAGTACAGGTCAATGCGTCATCGGCTGGAGCTGCTACTCCCTCCATGCGAGATAGCTGGCGCCGCGTACTTACTGACCTACCGTTCCTCGGCTTTTCCGTACTCATGTTCGGCTACTTCCTCGTTTACTTCCAGAGCACATCCGGCTTGCCCATCGCCATGACTAACCTTGGCCTAGGCCTCGGTGATTATTCGGTGCTGCTTACCATCAACGGTTTCATGCTGTGCGCACTGCAGATTCCAGCGATGAAGCTCTTTGCGCGCATGGGCAATTCGCGCGTGCTCGTCGCCGGCCTCGCGGTAACCGTCATCGGCTACGCAGTGCAGATTGTGGCCGATTCCTGGGCCGGCTTCGCGCTCGCCGTAGTGCTGTGGACACTGGGCGAGCTGGGAACCTTCCCGATTGCTACTACCACGGTTGCCGCAATGGCCCCAGCCTCCGCGCGCGGCACGTATCAGGGCGTCTATAACGTGCTGTGGTCGCTTTCAATCGCTTTGGCGCCGATGGTCGGCGGTTGGGTGATCAGCGACTTCGGTGGGCGCGTGCTGTGGATCTCCTGCACCATCGTGTTGATTGCGGTGACTATCGGCCTGCGCGCGACCAAAGCCTCCCGCGACCGTGCGATGATGCGCAATGTGCACGAGCAGTTTGCAAATTAGACGTACATGTTCCCCTTTCTCGCTTACGAGGGTTGATTTTCGGTTTTCGGAACATCTATCTGCTTTACAAGGGGTTGGTGGAGGCTCATATATCCCGTATGCAAGCTCTCACCACACCGTCTTTCCGCCGTTTTTGAGATCTGTCTACTGAGTGAGGAACCCCTCGTAACGCAGATAGATCTCCGGCGTGGCCCGAATCAACCCCTTGTAAGCGAGATACCGCGAAAAGTTCCGTTGCGGGATTGGTTTTGTGACGATTGCAGACAAGACGGCCGCGCAGATCCTCGTGCGATGGGTTGTGGTGCAAGACGCATAATAGGGGCATGCAATATATTGAGCGCACAATCATCGGTGCCGATGGGAGCGAAGCGCGATTCATCGGGTATGTTGCGGATAACAGTCCGGAGATGGATCCGACCCGACAGCGTACTTCACTACTGATTCTGCCCGGTGGCGCCTATGCCATGACATCGGACCGCGAATCCGAGCCGGTGGCGTTGCGGTTTCTCGGTAAAGGGTTCAATGTATTTGTGTTGCGCTATTCGACCCGTCCCAGCCGCTATCCGGTCGCTCTGTTAGAGTCAGCTGAGGCGATGAGATTGATTCGCGAGCATGCGAACGAATGGCATGTGAATCCGCGTGCCATTGCTGTGCTCGGCTTTTCGGCTGGAGGCCATTTGGCTGCGAATCTCGCCACCTCGGCGGGTGACGCCACCATGCGCGCCCATGAATTCGATCCGGATGCGGTACGCCCCAATGCGCTGATGCTCGCTTACCCGGTGATTACGACCGGCGAATGCGCCCACCGCGGCAGTTTCCAATGCTTGCTTGGTTCGAATGCGCACAACCGCCAGTTGTTGGATGAGCTTGCCATCGAGCAGCATATCGATGCCAAGACCCCACCGGTGTTTGTCTGGCATACGATGACCGACACCACTGTGCCGGTGGAGAATGCGTTGATGCTCATCCAAGCTTGCCGCGCGGCTGGCGTGAGTGTGGAAGCGCATCTCTACCCGGAAGGCAGTCATGGCCTGTCCCTCGCCGATGAGGAGACGGCCGGTGCCGGCAAATACGCTCATGTGGTTGAATGCGTGCAATCCTGGCCCGACCTAGCCGAAGCTTGGCTGCGACGCCTGTTTTAGGCAAAACGCCATTACGCTGTGCGCCGACCCGTCCGCGCGGTTGTGGAATAATGGCAAGGTATGCATCGGCAGCAGTTGCGTCGGTGCCCACAACCGCGCAGTTCTGCGGTGATCAGGAGAGAAAACCTGGTAGAGACCGCGGGACTGACTACTCCGCGGCAATACCAAGGAGAACACTATGGTTGATCGCCAGAATGATCAATCCGTATCCGCGACCGCAACGAATGAGATCGTGGAATCAGAAGAAGTACGCGCCCAGGAAGCTTTGCTCGGTGACACTGACCCGAGCCTGACGAGCGCTGAGGATGTAGCCAAAGCCCTGAATGTCGATCCGAGCCAGGGCCTAAGTGATGAGGAAGCCAAGCGCCGATTGGCCAAATTCGGACCGAACGAACTCGCCGGCGCGCCGCCCGTGCCGAAATGGAAGAAATTCCTGGCCCAGTTCCAGGATCCGCTGGTCTACCTGCTGCTTGCAGCCACCGTGATTTCAGTCATCGCCTGGTTCATTGAAAAAGCCAACGCCGTGCCGGGTGCCGAAGGGGGAGAGGCGCTCCCGTTCGACGCACTGGTTATTGTTCTGATTCTGATTGTGAACGCTGTGCTTGGCTATATGCAGGAAGCCAAGGCCGAAGCCGCAGTCGAAGCACTCGCCCAAATGACCGCGCCGCAGACCTCGGTACTGCGCGGCGGCAAGGTGCAGCGCATCAACACCGCTGACGTGGTGCCCGGCGACATTATCGTCCTCGCTGAAGGCGATTCGGTCTCTGCCGATGGCCGCCTGGTCAACGCGGCCAGCCTGCGCATCGCAGAAGCGTCGCTGACCGGCGAATCCGTGCCGGTCGGCAAGAAGCCGGATACGCTCGCTGAGGCCAAGGCGCTCGGCGACCGCGCCAACATGATTTTCAACGGCACATCCGTGACTCAGGGCACCGGTCGCGCCATCGTGACCGGCACCGGCATGAACACACAGGTCGGCAAGATTGCAGACATGCTCTCCGCCACGGAAGACGAGAAAACCCCGCTGCAGAAGGAAATGGACTATGTCTCCAAGATCCTCGGCATTGCTGTGTGCATTATCGCCGTTGTGGTGCTGGTGGCGCTCGCCGTGCTCGAAGGATTCAACGACATTCACGATGTGATTGATTCCCTGTTGCTCGCCGTTTCCCTGGCTGTGGCCGCCGTGCCAGAAGGATTGGCCGCCATTTTGACCGTGGTGCTGGCGCTTGGCGTGCAACGTATGGCCGCCCACAATGCCATCGTCAAGAAACTGCACTCGGTGGAAACCCTCGGTTCCGCATCCGTGATTTGCTCCGATAAAACCGGCACCTTGACCCGCAACGAGATGACCGTGGAGCGCGTGGTAACTCCGAGCGGTGAAGTGCAGATCACCGGCACCGGCTACGCTCCCGAAGGCCGTATGGTGGTGACCGGCGGCATCAGCCTGATTCTGAGCAGGCCAAGACCGTGGCCGATGAAGTTGTATCCACGCTACTTGCCGGCACGTTGGCCAATGATGGCGAACTGCGTCAAGACGCCAATGGTCGCTGGGAAACCGTGGGCGACCCCACTGAAGTTTCGCTGATCGTGGCCGCACGCAAGGTTAAAGCCGATCACAAGGCACAGCGCTACACCCGCGTGGGTGAAATTCCGTTCACCTCCGAGCGCAAGCGTATGTCCATCATCGCCAAGGATGACACCGATTCCGGCAAGCTCACGGTTTTCGCCAAGGGCGCTCCGGACGTGCTACTGAGCTACTGCAGCCGAATCCGTGTGGGTGGTCAGGTCAGGAAGCTCACCGAAGGCGATCGTCAAATCATTCTCGCCACTGTGGAGCGTCTCTCCTCCGAGGCGTACCGCACGCTGGGCCAGGCAACTCGACCGCTCGAAACCAGTAGCCTCGCGGATGTGCCCGGTGTCACCGTTAATGCAGCTGGTCAGGTGGCGGATATCGCCGATCAGGCCGAGGCCATCGAAACCGATCTCATCTGGAACGGTATGGTCGGCATTATCGACCCGCCGCGCACTGAAGTGCGTGACTCCGTGGCCGAGGCACATCGTGCTGGCATTCGCACGGTGATGATTACCGGCGATCATCCGCTCACCGCAGCCCGCATCGCCTCCGACCTGGGCATCATCGCCAAAGACGGCAAGGCGTTGACTGGCGACCAGCTTGACCAGCTCGCCAGCGAAGCTGAACTCGACAACGCAACCGCTGAAGTCTCCGTCTACGCTCGCGTGGCTCCGGAGCATAAGCTCAAGATCGTTGAATCCTTGCAGCGTCAAGGCAACATCGTGGCCATGACCGGTGACGGTGTGAACGATGCTCCGGCAGTCAAATCTGCGGATATCGGTGTGGCTATGGGCATCACCGGTACCGAAGTCACCAAACAGAGCGCCAAGATGATTCTGGCGGACGACAACTTCTCCACTATCGTGGCCGCCGTGCGCGAAGGCCGCGTGATCTTCGACAACATCCGCAAGTTCCTGCGCTACCTGCTGAGCTCCAACGTGGGAGAAGTGTTTACAGTGTTCCTCGGTGTGGTGCTGGCCGGCTTCCTCGGCATCCGCCAGCCGGAAACCGTAGGCGTCACCGTGCCGCTGCTCGCCACGCAGTTGCTATGGATCAACCTGCTCACTGATGCTGCCCCGGCGCTCGCTATGGGTGTGGATCCGCAGACTGAAGATGTGATGGGCCGCAAGCCTCGTAAGATTACCGATCGTGTGATCGACGCTTCAATGTGGGGCGACATCATCTACATCGGCATCATCATGGCCATCGTGACGCTTATCGGCATGGATATGCACTTGGCAGGCGGCCTGTTCACCGACCGCTCGGTGGAGGCAATCGGCCACGAGGCACAGATGACTGAGGCTCGCACAATGGGCTTCACGATCTTGGTGTTCGCTCAGCTGTTCAACGCACTGGCTTCCCGCTCCCACTTGCAGTCCGCGTTCGTGGGACTGTTCTCCAACAAGTGGCTGTGGGGTGCCATCGGACTCTCGGTTGTGTTGCAGCTTGTGGTGATTTACGTGCCGTTCCTCAATTCCGCGTTCGGCACCACGCCGCTCGGCCCTCTGGCTTGGGTGGAGTGCATCGGCCTGGCAGCTATCGTGCTGATTGCCTCCGAACTGCGCAAGCTTGTGCTGCGTGCTATGGCAAAGAAGTAAAAGCGCACAGAGCAGCAATTGCAGCTGTGAATTGAAGCTGCGCAGTAAGTAAATAAGAAGGTCGGATGGAGATGATCCATCCGACCTTCTGCTATATGACGTGAGCTAGTCAGTCGCTCTCAGGTGTAGCGCTGCCAGTGTCGGTGCTACCGCTATCGCCACCAGTGTTCGGAGTCGGCTGTTGCAGTTGCTGCTGAGCTTCTTCCTGTGCCTTCTTTTCAGCCTCTTCCTGCGCTTGCTTATCGGCATCAGCCTTTTGCTTGGACTGCATGGAAGCATTCACATCAGACTCGGCCTTTTGCAGTGCGGAAATCGCATTATCCACATCTGCATCAGACGGATTCGAGCTGTTCGCAATGGTATTGGCATTGGTGATGGCGGTTTGCAAAGCAGTTCGAGTGCTTTCATCCGCAACATTGCCGGCAGAGTTGTTCAAGGTGCTTTGCGCCTGAGCAATGGCCGAGCTGAGCTTGGACTTCTTCGAATTGGTATCAGCGGTTTTCTCGGAAGCATTAACAGCCTTGATACCGCTGTTAATAGCATCGGTCTGATCAGTCACCGTGCTGATCTGATCCTGCATATCCTTAACCTGCTGCTTGAGCTTATCTGCGGACAGAGAAGCATCGCAGCTGGCGGTATCTTCAGGGTTCTGTCCCTTTTCTACTGCCGCGTTCAGGGAATCAATCGTGGTGCTATCCGCAACCTTGCCCTTGGAAACCTGAACAGTGGTTTGACCCTTGGAGACTGCGGTTGCCAACTTCTTCTTAGCAGCATCGTATTGCTTAGCCGCAGCCTTGCATTCCACCAAAGCGGCAGCTTGACTCACCTTGCTGCTGTTGGAGTGCCACCAGAACAGCCCGCCGCCAATCAATGCAATCACCAGAACTACCACGCCGGCAATAATGGCAATCTTGCGGGTATCCTGCTTATTCTCACCGCCGTTATGACGTCCGGCTTTGTTGCCATCGCCGGAGTCGTCCTCATCCGCGAATTCTTCCAGTGGGGAGATTGTCGGAGGCAGCGGCTGTGCCGGCTCCTCCTCGAGTCCTGCTAGCTTCACCGGAGCATTAGCGACCGGCTGGAATACCTGCGTGGCTTCCTCATCAGCCGGGGTCTCTGCGGACAGTGGAACTGCAGGAGTCTGATTCAAGGCAGTGTATGCCTGTGTGGCCTCAGTCTGAGCAGCGGTACTGAACGGTGAAGTTGCAGCGGGAGTTTGGGCCGGCTGGAATACCTGCGTAGCGCCCTCGTCGGCTGCCGGATTAGTGGGCTGCGGCGTGTAAGACATCGCCTGAGTCGGGGCTGCCGGGGCCACTGGTGCAGTCGCTGGCGTTGCAGCAGCCGGTGTGACGGCTGGAGCAGCTGGTGTGACGGCTGGTGCAGCTGGAGCGACCGGGCGGAAGCTTTGCGTGGCCTGATCCCATACATACTGCTGTTGGCCGGGAGCCGCGGTTACTGGCTGGGCCGCAGCTGGAGCAGCCGGCTGCGTGTATGCCACAGGCTGCGTAGGCTGCACTGGTGCGGGAACCGTAGGCTGCGTTTGCGGGAACGGGTTAAACGCCTGAGTTTCCTGGCCTGCGGTAGCAGAAGTGGCAGGTTGCGTCGGCTGTTCTGCTTGTGTAGGGAGCGGCGGTACTACCGGCTTGATCGGTTCACTGTTGTTCTGGAAGTCGAACTGAAAACCACCATCACTGTTGGTCATTACATCTCCTTGACGTGCGAACAAAGTACCGGCGCACGAGCCGGTGAATAATCGTCAGATGGACTGCAGCCACCTGCCTGGGATAAGCGAGTGAGCGGTTTCAGTCTCAGTCGTCGATATGTGCTCGATAGAAGTTTTCGTAGGAACGGCTTGGCGTGGGGCCGCGCTGACCCTGATAATGCGAGCCGGTGCTTGCAGAGCCATATGGATGCTCAGCCGGAGAGCTCAACTGGAAGAAGCACATCTGGCCAATCTTCATGCCCGGCCACAGCTTGACCGGCAACGTGGAAACATTGGAAAGTTCCAGCGTGATATGGCCTTCGAATCCAGGATCAATGAAGCCTGCGGTCGAGTGGGTCAAAATACCCAAGCGGCCCAGCGAGCTCTTGCCCTCCAAACGAGCAGCAATGGTTGGGTCCAGCTTCACATACTCCCAAGTGGAACCCAACGCGAATTCACCGGGATGCAGAATCCACGGCTCATCAGGACCCACTTCGAATTGCTCGGTCAGCGCGCCCTGGTTCTCTGCCGGATCAACATAGGTGTAGGCATGATTATTGAACAAACGGAAATACCGATCCAGCCTCACGTCGATGGAAGCAGGCTGCACCATTTCGGGGGTCCACGGTTCGAGTGAAATATGGCCAGCGGACTGTGCGGCGATAATATCGCGGTCGGACAGCAGCATAGAAACTCCTTGAATTACAGTATTGTCCCCAAGTTTAGCGCCCAGTGCGGAAACAATAGAGAAAAGGCCGGGGACCTGAGACCTCGTTAGCTTAAAAATTTTCAGGTTATTCTCAGAAAACCCCAGCATTAAACACAGAATCTGATGGTTATATAAGACATGTCAGCGGAAAGCTGAACAGGAACAGCAGCAGTTCCCGATAATTGAACCCCTTTCTTCTTCTCTCTCTCCTTTCTCTCCCCGGCGGCCCGCACCGCCGGGGTTCTTTTTTATTCATGTGCCTGTGGAAGTGGCTTCCCCTTATCCGGTCAACTTTTCAGTTCCTTACGCTCATCCTCGGGAATGACGACTGGCCCAGCTTCTCAGCGGTATACTGGCAAACGAATCGGCAGGGAGGGCGATCTTATGGGGAAGAGCAGCGAGGAATACGATTTCTTTGATGGCGCTGAATACGAGGATGCGCCACAATCCCAGCGCAGACAACGGGCTAAGGGGCCGCATAGTTCCGGTCGCCGCGCTGCCAAGATCAAACTTGATAGCCCAGCTTCCAAAATACTGCGGCGATTGGCGCTGTTCACTGGCTTATTAGCCGTGGCTGCTTCCGCATCTTCCGCTGTGCATGAGATTGCTCCCTACGCCATCTCATTCCTCGTGAAGGTTCCCGGCCGCTACATCGCTGCAACCGCAGCAGTGCTCATAGGACTGACGCTAATGTTCGTGATTGGGGCCCGCACCACCATGCCGCGTAATTCCACTCACGGTGGTGTTGGCGGCGGTGGCATTGTGACCATCGTTCTGGCGGGTGCCTGCTTGGTGGTTGGCGTAGCCGTTGGTGTGCTATTCCCTCAAGGTCTGATTCTTCCGAACAATGACAAAGCGCCAGTGGAAAGCACTGCGCAGATGGAACAAGGTATTGAGCAGTCTGCCGGACAGTGTACGTCCGGTTGGCAAGGCTTGGATGCCGGAGGTCTTCCAGGGGTGAGCACTGTGCAAATGTGCACAGAGCCACGCATGGCCTTTGTATCTTTTGAATCAGAGGCGATGGCAGCAGTGGGCAAGGCACCCATCAAGGTGAAAATCGCCGAGCTGTTGAATCAATACTCTGATAATGAGAAAGCCCAAGGCGATTGGCGCCTGCTCAGTGGCAAGCGTTGGATGGTGTTCGGTGAGGCGGACAAGATGACCGCGTTGCAGCAGCAGTGGGGTGGCGATCTTGAGCCCATCACCGCGGCTGATGACTCAGCTGACGCGACAAGCTCTGATTCCGGTCAGTAAGACTCAGCAAGCTTTGTTGCAATGCCGGCAGCGCCGGTGATGTGACCGAAATCATGAATCGATAGGCGGCGCCTTGCCCTATTGCCCTTTACGATGGATTGGTATGAGCAATGAAGCAAATGCCGCTGGATTCGCATATGAGCCATTGGTTGGCCGCGAGTCCACAGAAGTGCCCGGCCATTTCGGAGACCCGTTGACGGTGGAGTGTAGCGTGACCTCGCGCGGCGGTTTTAATCAGCACCTGACGCATCCGCTATTTCTGTGCCTGCATGGGTGGGGTTCCAACGAGCAGGAGATGGCGGATATTATGCGTCTGATTGCTCCGTACAACGATTTCGTGGCATTGCGCGGACCGCTCACTTTGGCTGAAGCGTCGGCCGATTCTTTAGATCCCGGCAATTATGCGTGGTTGCATGGTTCGCTGCCCGTAGGTGAGGATCTTGACTATGATGCCTATGCTGCTGCTCGGGCTGTAGATTCATGGGTAGCGGCCAATATTCCTACCGACCGCGATATTGTGCCGCTCGGCTTCTCCCAAGGCGGATTGGTGGCCGTGCATTTGCTGCGTATAAACCCAGAGCGATACCGAGCTGTAATCAGCTTGTCTGGTTTTAACGCGCCCGGTCAGGTGCCCGGTACCGCACCTGCTGACGGCCGTCTCGCCGACTTGGACATTCCGGTGTTCTACACCTACGGCAAAAACGATGGCGTTGTGCCGAAATATGAGTTGTTCGCCACTGCCGCTTGGCTTGAGGAACATACATGGCTCAAAACCAAGAGCTACCACGGGCTCGACCATAACGTGAGTCTTGAGGAATTCGCCGATTTGCGCCAGTGGTTACTGGACAATGACATCACTTCCGGCGTGCTGTAGCCATACACTAGTGCCCGTGAATACAGGGGATGCCACCAACAATATTGAGCAGAATCATCTGGACGAGTCACCGCGCGGCCTCATCATCATGGCCGTGGTCGGTGTGGCTGTCGGCGTGCTCTCCGGCATGTTCGGCATCGGTGGCGGCACAGTGATCGTGCCCGCCTTGGTGTGGCTCGGGCTCACGCAGCGTCACGCAGCTGCGACCTCGATGATGGCCATTGTGCCCACCGCGGTTTCCGGTGTGATTTCGTATGCGTTTGAGAGTGACGTGGATTGGATAGTGGCGGCCATCGTATTCGCCGGCATGTTCGTGGGCGGGCAAATTGGCTCATGGCTACTATCCAAATTGCCGGAGCTGGTGCTGCGTTGGGCGTTCGTGGTATTCCTGCTGTTTGTGATGGTCAATCAGGCCATGTCGAATCCGTCGCGAGATTCGCGTATTGAACTTACGGTTGGCACTGTTGTCGGGCTGATTGTGTTCGGTGTTATTGCCGGTATATTGGCAGGATTACTGGGCATTGGCGGTGGCGCAATTTGCGTGCCGGCCTTGTCGATTCTGTTTGGCGCCAGCGATCTTATTGCTCGCGGTACTTCGCTGCTGGCCATGTTCCCCAATGCCATTACTACATCCGTGGCTAATGTGCGTAGGCGTATGGTGCATGTGAAGGCCGCGCTCATTATTGGTATTGTGGCCGCGCTGACTGCGCCGCTCGGCACATGGATTGCTTCCGCCGTGACACCACGCACTGGCGCAATCCTGTTCACCGCGTACTTGTGCGTGCTATTAGTGCGTTCCTTCTGGGTGGCGTTTAAGGCGACGCGACGGTGATGCAGCCGTAATCGGCATCAACCTGCCGAGGCGTGTAGCAGACAGCCCGGTTGGCTGTCTGTAGCCGAGGGGAGCGGCTATGCCGCGACGGTCATGCAGGTTAGATGCCGGAATCGGCATCAACCTGCATGACATAGATGTTGCGCCTCAGGGTCTTGGCTTGGGCTCGGTTGATGTCACCGGCTTCGAGCATGTCTTGAATCACACCAAGTTCGATGGCATAGCTTTCCTTCTTGACCTCTTCAACCTGAGTAATCACGGCTGCGGAACCTCTCATATTCGGGCGGGCTTGCAGCGAAGCCTCAGCTCGTCGATAATCCAGAAGCAGCGCGGAGCAGTGCTCAGTGTTATAGGTGCTATTGCCCATTTCATCCACCAGGCGGTCAATCACATGATGAATCGCCTCAACCTGCAGTTCACGCGTGCGAGCAAAAATCTGGTCCTCGCTCACCAGCGGCGTAGTATGACGAATCTTGGAAATCGTGCGCTTCGCATAATTGCTCGCGCGACGCTGCAGCATGCGCGCACGTCCACGAATCTGAGACACCGCATGACCTGATGCCGGATTTGTGGACGTGTGACGCAGCGTATTCATGATCTGATCAAGCATGCGCTCGCAAGCTTCCACATTGAGTTCCTGAGTGGCGGCATCTGCGGCCGGATGCGCCTTATCCTCCGCTAAGCGGTCTCGTACAAATTCCTTCTCCCAGTGCAGTGCTTCAATCTGCAGTTGCTCCAACCCTTGCGGATCGGAATCGCCATTGCGCTGCTTCAAACGGCTGATGCGCTTGGTGTACAAATCAATCACCATCAGCACAGCACGGCGATTTTCCGGCGTAATGCGGCCGGTCAGCTCTTCTACGGTATTGCGCAGCACCTCAATCGTAATCGGAATCATTTCAGCGCTGGGATCTTTGCCGCGGTTTGGTGCCAGCAGCGGTAGCAGGAAGTTCGCCAAAACCAGTGTCAGGATAATCACGCCTGATGCGATGAAAATCAGTTCGTCACGCATCGGGAACACGGCGCCGCCCGCAATGTAATACGGGATGGTAAACATCAAAGACAACGTAATAGTGCCTTTAGGTCCACCAAAGGTCATGACGGCTGCGGACCGCCAGCGTTCAAGAGTCATTTTGCGGCGTTTGCCGGTGTTCATATCGCGGGCGATACGCAACATGGCTGCCACCCAAATGAATCGCAGCACAATCACCACCGCGGTCACCAGAGCAATAATGCCGATAAGCAGCGTGTTATTGATGTAGGGATCAGACCAGCTGGCCGTCATCGCCTGCGGCAACTGCATACCAAGCAGAATAAACACGGCACCGTTGAGCGAGAAGCTCAGCACACCCCACACCGACGTGGACACAATATTCGTGCGCGCCACATTCGGGCCAACGCCAGTGCGATCGAATCGAATGAACAAGCCGGCTGCCACCACGGACAGAATGCCGGATACGCCGAATTCTTCCGCGCCCAAATACAGCAGGAATGGCAGGAACAGTTCCATCAGAATACGCGTGGTAGTGGTTTCCCAACCGAGCGATCGCACGGTTTCGAATACCCAGTTAGCTATCGCAGCCACTACAAGACCAAAGACCGTGCCGCCGAAGAACGAAATCACGAATTCTCCAGCAGCCTGACCGATGGCGAATTCGCCAGTGAATGCGGCCGCTAATGCGAATTGGAAGCCCACGATACCGGACGCATCATTGAATAAGGATTCGCCTTTAAGCACGCCGCGCTGACGTTGAGTCAGCGAAGCTTCCTTGCCTAGGGAGCTGACAGCCACCGCATCGGTCGGGCCAAGCGCTGCGCCAAGTGCCAGTGCGGAAGCGAGTGAAATCACCGGCCAAACAGCGTGCAGAATAAAGCCGACTGCCACCATCGTCACAATTGCTAAGCCAATGGCCAGCGAAAGGCTTAATTTCAAAGTTTTCAGCAGAGCTGACTTGTCGATTTCATGCGCTTCGAGATACAGCAGCGGTGCAATGAACAGCACCATGAACAGTTCCGGGTTGAGTTGCGCGTCTGGGAAAAATGGAAGATATGCCACGAGTACGCCTAGTGCTATCTGCACGAGCGGCGTGGATACCTTCGGAATGAAACGACTGGCAAAAGAACTCACTACCACCGCTGCAATGATGCATAGGATGAGTTCGAATACTGCCATGACTGTCCTCTCTTCTTCGCCGGGCTTCGGCCAGTATAGAAAACTCATCGCTACAACACGTTAAGCCGTCCGCCGAAGTGGACAGCGCGTGTTTTGCGCGGCATACGTGTGGTTGCTGGGTATGTAGACTCGCAGTATGGCTTTGAGAGTGGCATATGAGGAAGCGATGCGGCAAACGATTGAGTTGGCGAAGCAGGCCGCGGCAGCCGGCGATGTACCGGTCGGTGCGGTGGTGTTGGATGCTTCAGGTGCGATTATCGGCCGCGGATACAACACCCGCGAAACCCACGGCGATCCGCTGGCTCATGCTGAAATTCTCGCGATGCGCGAGGCTGCGCAGTTTCGCGCACGGCAATCCAGCAATGCTGATGCGGCGACTGCGGAACCTGCTACCGCAGCCGTTCGCGCATGGAATCTCGCTGATTGCACATTGGTGGTCACGCTCGAGCCTTGCCCGATGTGCGCTGGTGCTTGCGTCCAAACCCATATCGGCACGATTGTGTTTGGCGCGTGGGATGCCAAACTCGGCGCATGCGGTTCGGTATGGGATATTCCGCGCGACCCGCATATCGGTCACACTCCCGAAGTGCATGGCGGCATTCTTGAGCGCGATTGTCAAGCTATTCTCACCGACTTCTTTGCCGCACGCCGCTGACCAAATACTTACGTGCCTCGGCCAACACGCAGCACCCAGTCAACATATTCGATATTTCCTACCATCGAAGGCAGCAGTAATAATTCCATATCCCAGCAACGTCAAAGGAGACATAAGACCTATGGCCAAGAACGAAACGCTGACCTTCACCGGTACCTCGACAGACGGTACCGCGCTCACCGCCGTCTATCTTGCCCAGCCCACTGCCAATGTGGCAATCGGTCTGGTTTTTGCAGGCGATGAGCTGCCGCGCATTGTGCATTGGGGTCGTCCGCTCACCAACCCTGAAACTCTGTTGGATTCTTACGACGCATTGAAGCCGCAGCGCGTCTCCGGCGCGCTCGACAACACCGCATGGCCGTCCGTGCTGCCAACTCAGGCGGAAAGCTGGATTGGTGAGCCGCGCGTGGTGTTGCGTCGTGCCGGCATCGAACTCTTCCCGAAGTTCACCGTCACCAGCATTGAGGCTGATGGTGTGCTCGACGTATCCCTTGATGCAGTTAGCGCTGAAAGCTACACGGATGTTACCGGTCACAGCCGTTCTACTGGCCCGATTCGTGTGCCGGGCGTGGTGGTGAACGCTGAAGATCAGGAAAACGGGGTCGGTATTGAATGGCGACTGGAACTGCTCGATGGCGGTTTGGCTCGCCAGAAGGCGACCGTCACCAATCTGGATGCTCCGGAAGGTGCTGCAGACCCAGCTGCAGCGAACCTTGAAATCGGCAAAATCGAACTCGGATTCCCTGTGCCTGAACTTGCCGGCGAAATTCTTACCACTACCGGCCACCATCTGCGCGAACGTAGCCCGCAGCGCCAGCCGTTGACCATCGGCCGTTTTGAGAAGCCACAGCTTGCCGGTCGGCCGGACTTCGACGCATCCTTACTACTCACCGCAGGCGTGCCCGGTTTCGGTTTTGAACATGGCGAGGCCTATTCGGTGCATGTGGGCTGGAGCGGCAACTCTGCGCTCTCCGCCGAACGGCTGCCGTACACGCAGGGCATTATCGGCGGCGGCGAACTGCTCTTCGGCGGTGAAGTCACGCTGACTCCGCAGGGCGACGATAAGGGAGAGAGCTCCTATGCAACGCCTTGGCTGTTCGGCTCGTTCGGTGATGGCTTGAATGAGATTGCCGCGCGCTTCCACGCATATGTGCGCTCCCGTCATCCGCGTTTGTTCGCGAAGGGGCGCCCGGTGATTTTGAACACTTGGGAAGCCGTCTACTTCGACCACAACTTCGATACACTCGCCGCACTCGCCGACAAGGCTGCAGCCTCCGGCGTGGAACGCTTCGTGGTGGATGACGGCTGGTTCGGCTCTCGCCGTGATGACACTTCCGGCCTCGGTGACTGGCAGATTTCCCAGGATGTCTGGCCTGACGGCGACAAGTCTTTGAAGGCGCTCGCCGACTATGTGCACGGTAAGGGCATGCAGTTTGGCCTCTGGTTCGAACCGGAAATGGTGAACATCGATTCCGATGTGGTGCGTGCTCACCCCGATTGGATTCTCTCGCCCACGGCCGGCCGCCTGCCAATGCAGGGGCGCAGCCAGCAGGTGCTCGACCTCACTAATCCGGCAGCGTTCGACTATGTGTTCGGTGCGATGGATGCGTTGGTCGGCGAGCTTAAAATCGATTACATCAAGTGGGATCACAACAAGCTGGTCACTGAGCCTGGTTCCCGCTACTCTGGTCGTCCGGCCGTGCACGCGCAGACCTTGGCTGTGTATGAGATTTTCAAAGGATTGAAGCTCAACCATCCGGGCTTGGAAATTGAAAGCTGCTCGTCCGGCGGTGGCCGCGTGGACCTTGGCATTTTGGAATATGCCGACCGTATTTGGGCATCCGACTGCGTGGATCCGGTAGAGCGTGCTGATATTCAGCGTTACACGTCACTGCTGGTTCCGCCAGCCATGATGGGTGAGCATGTGGGTGCCAGCCCGGCACATTCCACGCAGCGCGCTACCAGTCAGGAGCTGCGCATGGCGATGGCGTTCTTTGGCCACATGGGTATCGAATGGAATTTGCTCAAGGAGCCTGAAGATGCGCTCGCCAAGCTCGCCGTATGGGTGGCTGAGTTCAAAAAGCATCGCGACTGGTTCGCCATTGACACTTGCGTGCATGCGGATGCCAACGATCCGGCCGTGCGCTTGGACGGCATGGTGATGCCGAGCCGGGATGCAGCGATCTACCGCTTCACGCAGCTGACCACTGGCCAGACCTATCCGGCTGCTCCGGTTCGTCTGCCTGGCCTTGACCCGGACCGTCGTTACCGTGTGAGCCCGCTGGACCCGAGCCTTGACCTGACCGGTCTGACCAATGGTCAGAGCACGCTCGGCTGGTGGAATGAAGACGGTGTGGTGATGACTGGCGAAGCCTTGCAGCGCTACGGCATCCGTCCGCCGTCCCTCCACCCCCAGCAGGCCGTCCTGTTCAAAGCCGTGGCGTTAAGCTGACAATCCACTGGATTGTCAGTAGACGCGGTCCGAGTGAGGTGATAGCCGAACGAGGATGGATTGAGTCTCGCTTGTGACGAGTCCGAGATTGAAGGATCGTAGCTCTATAGACTGTAGGTTTTCCAACACTGACTGTAGGTTTTTGAACACTGACTGTAGGATTTCCAACGAAATTCGTTCAAAAACCTACAGTCAGTGTCAGAAAACCTACAGTGACCGTTTGAAAACCTACAGTCAAACAGATGGGTGGCGGGAATATGGGTGGTTGCCATCTGACTAGGTGGTGATCACCGTCTGACTATGACTGGAATCATCCTGATATAACGACGAATCAGCCGATATGCTTCACGATGACGCGACTGGCAGCGGCTTTGGCCCATAGCTGCCAGTCGTGATTCACTATCGTGAACTTCACCGGTTGAGTCTGACTATGACGGTAATACCGGATGCCATCACGCAACGAATCCGTGCCGAGCTTCGCCAGAAACGCGGATTCACCGGCGATCATCACATGCCCGGGCATCGCGATATTCGCCACCATCGCCACTAGTGCACCCAAGCGGAAGCATGTGCGATGCACCAGCTGTGTAGCCTGCGGAACTCGGGCTCGAGCATCACGGGCAAAGTCCTCGAATGTCACTGGTTTGCCCACAATCGCGGAATACTGTTCAGCAATCGAATCGTCAGTCAAACATTGCGAACAGCCGATATGCCCGCTTATGCAGCGCGGGCCTTCCGGATCCACCAGCACATGGCCCACCAGGCCATAGCTTTTATCTGGATAGCTCACCGGCTCACCATGCACAGCGAGCGAATACCCTACGCCAATGCCAATGGTTACCACGGCGAACATATCCAATCCAACGCCTGGGCCAAACCAAGAAGCATCCACCAGCAGTGAATCAATATCATTAAAGACACCGCACGGCAGGCCGGTTTCGCGGCCAACCATAGCGCCTAAATCCGTCGGACCATCCCAGTGCAGGAATGGCGCGAACGTCACCACGGAATCATCCACCACATGACCGCCCACGGCCACGCCTACCGCAGTAGGGGAGGGGAGACCCGCAGTTGCAACATCCTCTGAACAGGCGGCCGTTAGTTGAGCAATCGCAGTAGCCACATATTCCGGCGACTGATCATCACCAATCGGCAGCTCATGACGGTCGGAAACCACCTCGCCATGAGCGTTCACCGCGGCGGACACAATCGAAGTGCCGTGCACCTTCACTCCCACGAACGTGCGTGCATTGGCACACAGTACCAGCGAAGTCTGCGGGCGGCCGCGCCTATCCGAGCTCTCTTTCGGAGTGAACCGCTCCGGCAGCTTGCCAGTGAGCCCAGCAGTTGCGCTCGCCGGCAGCTCCTCAATCACCCCTGCATAAATCAAATCACTAGTGATTCTGGACAGTGCACCTTGGCTCAATCCCAGCATTTGCGCCAACGTGGTGCGTGCGATCGGACCGTACTGCGCCACGGCAGCAGCTACGCGATGCGTATGTTCAGAACCGGAAAACCATTGTGGAATCGCATTGGAATCAGCCAACCTATGCCCCTTTGCGAATAATTAATTGCGTTAATCACAAAATAGCGCGTTTTTACTTTCCAGCGCAAGCAGGCTCGCAGACGCTGGGAATGAAAACCCAAAATCGTTACCTTTGAGGGTGGAGGAATTGCCGCTGGCATTGGAGCCAGTGGTGGAAGGAAAGACAAAGGAGTCAGCAATGCTGTCAGATTCCCTGTACCCAACTTCCAGACTGAAGCGTTTAGGCGTGCGCGTGGCCGCAACGGTGTGCGCGCTCGCTGTGGGCTTCGGCCTGGCCGGCTGCGGTTCAAGCACCGCAGGAACCGTCACTCTCGACTTCTTCCAGTTCAAGTCCGAGGCTGCAGACACGTTCAAGGCCATCGTTCAGGACTTTGAGAAGCAGAACCCGACCATCAAGGTCAATATCAACAACTCCGCCAACGCCCAAACTGATTTGCGCACCCGCTTCGTGAAAAACCGCGTGCCGGACGTCATCACGTTCAACGGCGATATCAGCTTCGGTATGTTCGCCGCATCCGGCGTTTTCTATGATTTCACTGACGAGCCGATTGTGGACACGCTCAATCCCGGCATGGTGAATATCGCCAAGAACCTGGTCCAGACCACGGACCCGGCCAAGAAGCGCCTGTACGGCCTGCCGTTCGCCGGCAACGCCTCGGGATACATCTACAACAAGGATCTGTTCAAACAGGTCGGCCTCGATCCGGAGAACCCGCCCACCACCTGGACCGAGTTCACGGACATGCTCAACACATTCAAGGCGGCCGGTATCAATCCGATTCAAGGCACGGTGGCGGACGCGTGGACCACGCAGGCGCCGCTTGCCTCGCTCGCCGGCACGCTCGTCCCTGAAACCAAGTACACCGAGCTGAAACAGGGCAAGACCACCTTCCAGGAACTGTGGAAGACGGCAGTCGAGAAGGAGGCCGAGCTCTTCACCTACTCCACCGCCGACACCGGCGTCACCTACCAGCAGGGCACGCAGAGCTTCGCCCAAGGCAAGGCCGCGATCATCCCGCTCGGCACCTACGCCATCCCGCAGATCCTGCTCATCAATAAAGACATCAACCTCGGCTTCGCGCAGATGCCTGCCTCGGATGATGCCGACGAGCAGATTCTCACCGCCGGCGACGACGTGATGCTTACCATCGGCGCCAACACCAAGCACAAGGACGAGGCGATGAAGCTCGTCGAGTTCATGATGCAGAAGGAACAGCTCGACGCCTACGCTGACGCCCAGTCCGCCATCACCCCGCTCAAGGACACGTACTTCGGCAACGAAGCGCTGGAAACCGTGCGCCCGTTCTTCGAGGAGAACCGTCTGGCCGATTTCTGCGACCACTACATCCCCTCGTCCATCAATATCGGCGGCTATCTGCAGACCATGGTCACGTCCGGCAATACCGATCGATTCCTGAGCCAGATGCAGACCGAATGGGACAAGGTCCAGGCCAGGACCTTCGAGTGACGAGCAGGAGAGGAGAACAATAATGTCCAACGCAATCATCGGTCAGCCAGCATCGCGCAAGCCAGCCAAACCGGCCAAGAAGAAGGTCTCCGCCTTCTCCAAGCGCAAGGTCGATCCCGCCTACTACTGGATGGCGGTCCCGGCGGCGATCATCTTCGCCTTCTTCCTGTATCTGCCGTTCCTTGACGGTGTGAAGTACTCCTTCACCAACTCCCAGGGCTACGGCGACTACAAGTTCATCGGCTTCAAGAACTACATCGCCCTGTTCCAGGACAACCGTGTGGGCCACGCCTACCTGTTCACGCTGCTCATCGCCATCGCGATCACGGTGCTCATCAATGTGATCGCGCTGTTCCTGTCGGTGCTGCTGAACTCGAAGATCGCCTTCAAGAACGGCTTCCGCGCCATCTTCTTCGTGCCTTACACCCTCTCCGTGCTGGTCATCGGCTACGTGTTCAAATACATCTTCATGAACCCGCTGCCCGAGCTCGGCAAGGCGCTCGGCATCGAATGGCTGTCCACGTCGCTGCTGACCAACGAGCAGCTGAGCTGGATTCCGATCGTGTTTCTCGCCGTATGGCAGGGCGTGGCCTACTCCGTGCTCATCTACCTTGCCGGCCTGCAGACCATCGACGATGAGATCTACGAGGCCGCCGCCCTTGACGGCGTCAACCCGTGGCAGAAGTTCTGGAAGATCACCTTCCCGCTCATCGGACCGTTCTTCACCATCAACCTCGTGCTGTCCATGAAGAACGCGCTCGGCACGTTCGATCAGGTCGTGGCCTTGACCGACGGCGGCCCGAACTCCGCCACCGAAACGGTCACTTACCTCATCTGGAAGGGCGGTCTGACCGGTGGCGAGTATGCCTACCAGACCGCGAACGCCGTGCTCTTCTTCATCGTGCTGGCGATTATCGCCTTCATCCAGCTGCGCATCTCCCGCAGCCAGGAACAGATCTGATTTCGGGTAGAGGAAAGACCAATGACTACTGCAACTCTCGCTTCGCCATCCAAGTCCGGCGCTTCCGCCAAGGCCGCGCCCGTCAAGTACCGCAAGGACCGCAACATCAACTGGTGGCTGACCGCCGCCGTGGCCGTGCTGTCGCTGACGATTCTGGTACCGCTGTATTTCACCATCGTCACCGCGCTGAAAACCCCGGCCGAAGCCGGTACGTTCGCCCTGCCCACTTCGTGGCAGTGGGGTAATTTCGCCGACGCCTCCGCCAAGGTGAACTATCCGAAGGCCGCGCTCAACTCCGCAATCATCACGGTCGTGGCCGTGGTGCTCACCCTGCTGACCAACACCTTCGTGGCCTACGCGGTGGCCCGCAACATGGACAAGCGGTTCTTCCGCTTCCTGTATTACTTCTTCATCGCCGCCATGTTCGTGCCGTTCCCGGTGGTCATGCTGCCGATCGCCAAGCAGATGGGCTCGCTGCATCTGGATAACCAGCTTGGCCTGATCATCCTGTACACCGTTCTCGGTCTGGGCACCAACCTGTTCATCGCCACCGGCTTCATTCGCTCGATTCCGGTCTCGCTGGAAGAGGCGGCGCGCATCGATGGTGCGTCCACGTGGCGCATCTTCTGGACCATCATCTTCCCGCTGATGAGCCCGATCAACGCCACCATCGCCATCCTGACCGCGCTGTGGGCTTGGAACGACTTCCTCCTGCCGTTGATCGTGCTTACCGACCAGTCGAACCAGACCATCCCGCTGGCCCAGTACGTGTTCAGCTCGCAGTTCGCCACCAACTACCCGATGGCCTTCTCCAGCTACCTCATGGCGATGGCCCCGATCCTCGTCGTCTACATCTTCGCCCAAAAGTGGGTCGTTGGTGGAGTCATGAGGGGCGCTGTTAAGTAATTGCAGCGCGGGCGCTGCAATTACTTAACAGCGCCGAGCGAGACGAGCCGATTAAGAAAACAGCCCCGGTGGGCTGTTTTCCGGCTCGGGCGGCCGGCAGGCCGCGTACTCGCGAGGTAACACTGAGTCTCGCCGCAGGCGAGTCCGTAATTGCAGGACGCCGTCAAATAATTACTTTCCGGCACGTCCGATGAACAGCCCGATGGGAATAAAACCATCGGGCTGTTTCAATAATTACCAAGCAGTAATAATCAACGATGATTGATGAGAAAGGTCGCAGCGATGACTAACGAACAGCGCATCGAGGTTCCCGACTCCGTTCGCACCAACGGTGCAACTCCGAATCCGTGGTGGTCCAATGCCGTGGTGTATCAGGTGTACCCGCGTTCCTTCCAGGACACCAACGGTGACGGTCTGGGTGATATCAAGGGCATTACCTCTCGCCTCGACTATTTGGCCGATCTTGGCGTCGATGTGGTTTGGCTCTCCCCGGTTTACAAGTCCCCGCAGGACGATAACGGTTACGATATCTCCGATTATCAGGACATCGACCCGTTGTTTGGCTCCCTCGAAGACATGGACGAGCTGCTGGCCGAAGCCCACAAGCGTGGCCTGAAGATTGTGATGGATTTGGTCGTGAACCACACCTCTGACGAGCACGCATGGTTCCAGGCTTCCAAGGACAAGAACGATCCGCACGCCGACTGGTACTGGTGGCGTCCTGCTCGCCCGGGTTTCGAACCTGGCACTCCGGGTGCCGAACCGAACCAGTGGGGCTCCTACTTCGGTGGCTCCGCATGGGAGTACTGCCCGGAGCGCGGCGAATACTTCTTCCACCAGTATTCCAAGAAACAGCCTGACCTGAACTGGGAGAATCCAGCCGTACGTCACGCCGTGTACGACATGATGAACTGGTGGATGGATCGCGGCATCGACGGCTTCCGTATGGACGTCATCACCCAGATTTCCAAGACCATCGACAAGAACGGCAAGCTGCCGGGTGAACCGGGTTCTGAAATTGAGGATTATCCGGTCGGCCCGGAGGGCTATTCCTCCCCGTTCCCGTGGTGCTCGGACGGCCCGCGCGTGGATGAATTCCTCGCCGAAATGCGTCGCGAAGTCTTCGAAAAGCGCGAAGGCTACATGAACGTTGGCGAGGCTCCTGGCGTAGTTCCGGCTCGCAACGAGCACATCACCGATCCGGCCAACCGTGAGTTGGATATGCTGTTCCTCTTCGACCATGTAGGCGTTGATCAGAAGCCGACCTCCAAGTGGGATGTTGTGCCGTTCGAGGTCAAGAACTTGCGCGAGAAGATGGCCGGTCAGCAGGAAGCAGTAAAGAACGCCGGCTGGGCTAGCCTGTTCTTCTGCAACCATGACCAGCCGCGCGTGGTCTCCCGTTGGGGCGACGACACCACCGAGGAGAACCGTGTGCTGTCCGCCAAGGCCTTCGGTCTGCTGCTCCACATGCACCGCGGCACCCCATACATCTACCAGGGCGAAGAGCTCGGTATGACCGGCGCACACTTCAAGAGCCTCGACCAGTATCGCGATCTGGAGTCGCTCAACGCTTTCCGCCAGCGCGTAGAGGAAGCCAAGATTCAGACGCCTGAATCGATGATGGACGCCCTTGAGCTCATCGGCCGCGATAATGCGCGCACCCCGATGCAGTGGGATGGCTCGAAGTACGCCGGCTTCACCTCACCGGATGCCGCCACCGAACCGTGGATTTCCGTGAACCCGAACCATGCGGAGATCAACGCCGCCAGCGAATTCGATGATCCGAGCTCTGTGTATTCGTTCTACAAGCAGCTCATCGCACTGCGCCATGAGAAGGCAGTCGTTGCAGCTGGCGAATGGAACCTCATTGATTCGAATGACGAGCATGTGTACGCGTTCACCCGCACTCTGGGCCATGATCGTTTGCTGGTGGTGGTCAACCTGTCTGGCCGCACGGTTGATTTGCCGCATGACGCCAAGGAACTGGTTGCCGCTGGCGTCACCGAGCCGGACGTGCTGATTAGCAACTACGATGCCAGCCATACGGTCGTCTCCCTCGCCAACAGCGAGCTTGACCCGTGGGAGGCTGCTGTAATCCAGCTGTAATGCCACAAATGAGCGCTTGTTGAGACGGCGGACCGTTCCTAACGGCCCGCCGTTTTACAATATCGAGCATGGAACAAAAGGATGTTTTAAAGGCGCTGCAACGTGATCACGCAGCGGAACTGAAGCTCGCTGCCGAACGACTCAAGGGCACAGCCCGCCACACGGAGATTATTCCTTCTCCAGCATTGAGCGAAATGACCGGTCATGAGATTCTGCTGAAGCCCGAAAACCTTCAGGTCACTGGATCATTCAAGATTCGTGGCGCCTACAACAAGATTGCATCCCTTTCCGAAGAACAGCTTTCCCACGGTATCGTCACCGCCTCCGCTGGCAACCATGCTCAAGGCGTTGCCTATGCCGCTCGCGAACGTGGTGCCAAGGCCACTATCTGCATGCCGCAAATCACTCCGCCGCTCAAGGTGGACGCCACCAAGGCCTACGGCGCTGACGTTGTGCTCTACGGTGATGTATTCGATGAAGCCGCGGCTCACGCCGCTGAGCTCGCCAAAACCGAAGGCATGATTTACGTGCCGCCGTTCGACGACTATGAGGTCATCTGCGGTCAGGGCACCATCGGTCTGGAAATTCTCGAGGATGTGCCGAACGTCACCGACGTGGTCGTGCCGCTTGGCGGCGGTGGACTTGGTGCCGGCGTTGCGCTCGCCATCAAGACCTTCAGACCGGAAGTGCGCGTGATTGGCGCTATTCCGGAAGGTAGCCCTGCATGGAAGAACTCGTTTGCGGCCGGCCGCGTCACCGAAGCCGATCAGGTGATTACTTCGGCTGAGGGTGTCGCCGTCAAGCATCCGGGCGATTTGCCGTACGCGCTGCTCAATGAATTCCTTGATGATCTCGTCACCGTCACCGAGCGTGACATCAACGAGATGATTCTGCTCATGCTCGAAAAGCACAAGCTTGTGGTTGAGGCTGCCGGTGCAGTTTCGCTGGCCGCTCTGGAACATCTGAATCTACGCTCCCGCAAGTTCGCGGCCGCAGAAGGCCCGCATGTGGTGGTGCCGATTATGTCCGGCGGCAATATTGATACCGTGACGATGGGTGCCGTGATTCAGAAGGGCATGATTGCCCGCGGCCGCATTATGAACTTTGAAGTTGAGCTTCCGGATACGCCAGGTCAGCTCGTCAAGGTCGCCACTTTGCTTGCCAAGGAACGTGCGAACGTGATTGCCCTCGATCACGATCAGTTCAAGGCGTCCGGCCACTACACGAATGCGGTGTCGCTCGGCGTCACGGTTGAGACCAATGGCCCGGACCACATCGACCGCATTCTTGCAGCGCTCAAGGAAGCCGGCTTCCAGCCCAAGCGCATTTACTGATACATATTTGCGGATGGTGCGCAGACCGCGAAGGGCTGTGGCATGATGTTCCCGACACGCTCAAGGCCGTTCGGCCAAGCTTACGGTCGGGGACATCATGCCACAGCCCTTCGCTTTACTCCGTGAATAGTATGTTCGCTATAACGTTGACGCGAATCGATTATTCTGCCGCCGCGATCGTTTCATCCACCAGCTCGGGCAGTGCGGTGGCAATGTCTTCGTGAATTAGTCGCGTGGCTAAACGGTCATACTGCGTGCGTCCCATATTCATAATGGTGATTGGTACGCCGGCTTGCGCGGCGACTGGCACAATGCTTGCTGCAGGGTACACCTCCAATGTGGAGCCGATAACCCACAGTTCGTCGGCCTTAGTGGCTCGATCGTAGGACTTTTCCATTGCGCCATCGGGTAATGCTTCGCCGAAATACACCACATCCGTTTTGATGATGCCGTTGCATGGCATATCGCCGCGGTACTTGAGCTTGCGATGACAATGCGGATCGGGTTCCTCATCCAGCCGTGCCATGATGTCGGCCGTATTGTACTTTTGGTGGCACTTCATGCAATGCGAGGTGCCGATGGTGCCATGCAGATTCACGATAATATCTGGGCTGTTGCCGGCTTTTTCGTGCAGAGCATCGAAGTTCTGCGTAGCCAGCAAAGTCAGCATGCCTGCCTGTTCCAGCTTGACTAATGCTTTATGCGCAGCGCCTGGCTGGGCATTCCACACTGGTGACTCTTTCTGCCAGCGCCAGGAATATTCGCGATCCTCTTTATTGTTCATGAACAAATCAATGTCATACACACTGGTTTGTTCAGGGTGCTTGGTCCAAACACCATCCGGTCCGCGGAAGTCAGGGATACCGGCTGAGGTTGAGATGCCGGCACCAGTTAATACAGCAATCTTCTTAGTCATAAATATAGGTATACCCGGCTTCGATGAACGAGAGGTGATGATTGTTGCAGGCGATTGTGCTCAGATTTTCGCTAATCGTGTCTCATATTTCTGGATTTGTTTAAGTGCAAGACATGTTTGAAGCGTATGTTGTGCGTAGCAGAGCAAAAAAAAGATCGAAAATCGGCTCTGTGCGACACGCCGAGGGAGGCGCGCTATGATGCCGTTTCCTAGGGTTTTTCGCGCCCTGATTTGCATTGTTGTTTGGGTTCGTGTAGGTTATTCATCTGTTGCCGCTCGGCACGGCGGGTTTCCTTCCCTTGGTTGGTTGGCTGCTTGCCGGTGTGGTGGTGGTTTGAGAACTCAAGAGCGTGTTTGTACTACTTCTTTATAGTCAATGATTGCCAGCTTGTCTCGTGCCTGATTGTTTTGTCGGTTGGGTCCTTGGTTGGTTGAAACGGGATGAGGTTTTTGTGAGTGTGTCCTTTTCCTTAAAAGGATTGCTCGTCAATTTTTTGTTTTGAGAGTCATCTATTCGATGTCTTTCCGCATTGTTTTTTTGTGGAGGGTTCGATTCTGGCTCAGGATGAACGCTGGCGGCGTGCTTAACACATGCAAGTCGAACGGGATCCATCAGCTTGCTGGTGGTGAGAGTGGCGAACGGGTGAGTAATGCGTGACCGACCTGCCCCATGCTCCGGAATAGCTCCTGGAAACGGGTGGTAATGCCGGATGTTCCAGTTGATCGCATGGTCTTCTGGGAAAGCTTTCGCGGCGTGGGATGGGGTCGCGTCCTATCAGCTTGACGGCGGGGTAACGGCCCACCGTGGCTTCGACGGGTAGCCGGCCTGAGAGGGCGACCGGCCACATTGGGACTGAGATACGGCCCAGACTCCTACGGGAGGCAGCAGTGGGGAATATTGCACAATGGGCGCAAGCCTGATGCAGCGACGCCGCGTGAGGGATGGAGGCCTTCGGGTTGTAAACCTCTTTTGTCAGGGAGCAAGCGTGAGTGAGTGTACCTGTCGAATAAGCGCCGGCTAACTACGTGCCAGCAGCCGCGGTAATACGTAGGGCGCAAGCGTTATCCGGAATTATTGGGCGTAAAGGGCTCGTAGGCGGTTCGTCGCGTCCGGTGTGAAAGTCCATCGCTTAACGGTGGATCCGCGCCGGGTACGGGCGGGCTTGAGTGCGGTAGGGGAGACTGGAATTCCCGGTGTAACGGTGGAATGTGTAGATATCGGGAAGAACACCAATGGCGAAGGCAGGTCTCTGGGCCGTTACTGACGCTGAGGAGCGAAAGCGTGGGGAGCGAACAGGATTAGATACCCTGGTAGTCCACGCCGTAAACGGTGGATGCTGGATGTGGGGCACGTTCCACGTGTTCCGTGTCGGAGCCAACGCGTTAAGCATCCCGCCTGGGGAGTACGGCCGCAAGGCTAAAACTCAAAGAAATTGACGGGGGCCCGCACAAGCGGCGGAGCATGCGGATTAATTCGATGCAACGCGAAGAACCTTACCTGGGCTTGACATGTTCCCGACGACGCCAGAGATGGCGTTTCCCTTCGGGGCGGGTTCACAGGTGGTGCATGGTCGTCGTCAGCTCGTGTCGTGAGATGTTGGGTTAAGTCCCGCAACGAGCGCAACCCTCGCCTTATGTTGCCAGCATTTCGGATGGGAACTCATAAGGGACCGCCGGGGTTAACTCGGAGGAAGGTGGGGATGACGTCAGATCATCATGCCCCTTACGTCCAGGGCTTCACGCATGCTACAATGGCCGGTACAACGGGATGCGACAAGGCGACTTGGAGCGGATCCCTGAAAACCGGTCTCAGTTCGGATCGCAGTCTGCAACTCGACTGCGTGAAGGCGGAGTCGCTAGTAATCGCGAATCAGCAACGTCGCGGTGAATGCGTTCCCGGGCCTTGTACACACCGCCCGTCAAGTCATGAAAGTGGGCAGCACCCGAAGCCGGTGGCCTAACCAGTAATGGGGGGAGCCGTCTAAGGTGAGGCTCGTGATTGGGACTAAGTCGTAACAAGGTAGCCGTACCGGAAGGTGCGGCTGGATCACCTCCTTTCTACGGAGTTATTCAGGCCTCTGCTTGGAGGCCGGTGTGGGCCGGACGGCCGGGACGGTCCCGGTTGGTTTCCGGTCGCTGGTGTGGAAGAGATCGTTGGCTTTCGGCCTGTCCGTCGTGGGATGGCCGTGGAGTGGTGCGGATGCGCTTTTGGGCTCCCGGATCGCCACCCCGAGACGTTGGTCTCGGCGCGGTTCGGTGCCCCGTGGGTCTGGTCGCCCGGTTTGGTTTCCGGTCGGCTGGTCGTGCGGGTGCGTGGTGGTTTGAGAACTGGATAGTGGACGCGAGCAAGAAACATGCTTCGGCTTGTTTTTTGCTGTTGATTTCGTTCGGACTCCGAACAGTTTTGTTTGGTGTTCGTTCCGATCGTTTTGTGATCTGATGTAGTGTCGATTGATTTGTCGTCTGGCAGCATTGTTGCGTTGCGCGGGTGTTTCGCCCGCAAGGGCGTATGGTGGATGCCTTGGCAGACGGGACCGATGAAGGACGTGTGAGACCGCGATAGGCCTCGGGGAGCCGTCAACAGGGCTTCGATCCGAGGATCTCCGAATGGGGGAACCCGGCCGCCGTTGTGGGCGGTCACCGCACTTCGGTGCGGGGGGTACGCAGGGAAGTGAAACATCTCAGTACCTGCAGGAAAGGATACTCCGTGAGTAGTGGCGAGCGAAAGCGGATCAGGCCAAACCTTTGCCGTGTGGTACCCGTCGGGGGTTGCGGCAGGGGTGTTGTGGGAACGCGTGCGCCGGCTCCGACGGGCCGGCCGGCGGTGATAAATCCATGTGCGAGGGGAACCGGGTTGGATACCGGGCCGTAGAGGGTGATGGCCCCGTACCCGAACGCGCATGGACCGCCGATTCGCGTCTCCCAAGTAGCACGGGTCCCGTGGAACCCCGTGTGAATCCGCCCAGACCGTTGGGTAAGCCTAAGTATTCCCGTCTGACCGATAGCGTACTAGTACCGTGAGGGAAAGGTGAAAAGCACCCCGGGAGGGGAGTGAAAGAGTTCCTGAAACCGTGCGCCTACAAACCGTCGGAGCCTTTAGGGGTGACGGCGTGCCTATCGAAAAATGAGTCTGCGAGTCAGTGGCGGGTGGCAAGCGTAAGCCGTGTGGCGGACGCGTAGCGAAAGCGAGTCTTAAAAGGCGTTTGAGTCGCTCGTCCTGGACCCGAAGCGGGATGATCTAGCCCTGGGCAGGTTGAAGCGCGGGTAAGACCGCGTGGAGGACCGCACCCACCTGGGTTGAAAACCGGGGGGATGACCTGGGGCTAGGGGTGAAAGGCCAATCAAATTCCGTGATAGCTGGTTCTCTCCGAAATGCATTTGGGTGCAGCGTCGGGTGAGTACATCCGGGGGGTAGAGCTACTGGATGCTTGAGGGCCCG
>NZ_JGZN01000002.1 GCF_000741715.1 Bifidobacterium saguini DSM 23967
CTGGGTACCGACAGCAACCAAACTCCGAATACCCGTGATGCGTATCCCGGCAGTGAGTCGGCGGGGGATAAGCTCCGTCGTCGAGAGGGAGACAGCCCAGACCGTCGTCTAAGGTCCCCAAGCGCGTGCTAAGTGGGAAAGGATGTGGAGTCGCATAGACAGCCAGGAGGTTGGCTCAGAAGCAGCCACCCTTGAAAGAGTGCGTAACAGCTCACTGGTCTAGTGGTTCCGCGCCGACAATGTAGCGGGGCTCAAGCACGCCACCGAAGACGCGGCAGTAGTTTTCTACTGGGTAGGAGAGCGTCCCACGAGGGTCGAAGCGGCGGTGTAAGCCGGCCGTGGACTTCGTGGGAGTGAGAATGCAGACATGAGTAGCGAGAGACGGGTGAAGATCCCGTCCGCCGGATGACCAAGGGTTCCAGGGCCACGTTCATCGTCCCTGGGTGAGTCGGGTCCTAAGGCGAGGCCGACAGGCGTAGTCGAATGGATGAACGGGTCGATATTCCCGTACCGGCAGGCGACCGAAAAGACCGAGGCCGTGAGTACTAACCTCCGGTTGGCCGTGATGTTCCCTTCGGGGTTCGGATCGGTCCTCAGTTGGGAGCGTAGCGGTAGTAGGTGAGCGCAGGAGTGACACGGAAGGGCAGCCGGCCCGGGAGGTGGTTTTCCCGGGCCAAGCACGCAGCCCGCCCCCCAGGCAAATCCGGGGGGCGCGAGGGTGAGGTGCGACGGGACGCGCGTTGAGCGTGGATCCGGTGATCCCGGCCGTCGAGAAAAGCTTCGGCGTGAGGGCGTCTGGCGCCCGTACCCCAAACCGACACTGGTGGTCAGGTAGAGAATACCAAGGCGATCGAGCGAATCCTGGTCAAGGAACTCGGCAAATCACTCCCGTTCCTTCGGTTTAAGGGAGACCCCCTTGCGTGAAGCGGCTTGCCCGTGGAGCGTCGGGGGGTGGCACAGACCAGGGGGTAGCGACTGTTTACCAAAAACACAGGTGCATGCGAAGACGCAAGTCGCGGTATATGCACTGACGCCTGCCCGGTGCCGGAAGGTTAAGAGGATCCGTCAACCTTTTTGGTGAAGCGGTGAATTCAAGCCCCGGTAAACGGCGGTGGTAACTATAACCATCCTAAGGTAGCGAAATTCCTTGTCGGGTAAGTTCCGACCTGCACGAATGGCGTAACGACTTCCCCACTGTCTCGACCAGGAGCTCGGCGAAATTGCAGTACGAGTAAAGATGCTCGTTAAGCGCAGAAGGACGAAAAGACCCCGGGACCTTTACTATACCTTGGTATTGGCATTCGGTGTGGATTGTGTAGCATAGGCGGGAGACTTTGATATCCAGGCGCCAGCCTGGGTGGAGTCGCAAGGTGAAATACCGCTCTGTTCGCATTGGATGTCTCACCACGACCAGTCATCCTGGTCTGGGACAGTGCCTGGCGGGTAGTTTAACTGGGGCGGTTGCCTCCCAAAGAGTAACGGAGGCGCTCAAAGGTTCCCTCAGCCCGGTTGGCAATCGGGTGGCGAGTGTAAGTGCACAAGGGAGCTTGACTGCGAGACTGACGGGTCGAGCAGGGACGAAAGTCGGAACTAGTGATCCGGTGCCGGTGTACGGACGCGGCATCGCTCAACGGATAAAAGGTACCCCGGGGATAACAGGCTGATCATTCCCAAGAGTCCATATCGACGGGATGGTTTGGCACCTCGATGTCGGCTCGTCGCATCCTGGGGCTGGAGCAGGTCCCAAGGGTTCGGCTGTTCGCCGATTAAAGCGGCACGCGAGCTGGGTTCAGAACGTCGTGAGACAGTTTGGTCTCTATCCTCTGCGCTCGTTGGAATGTTGAGGAGGCCTGCCCATAGTACGAGAGGACCTGGGTGGACGAACCTCTGGTATGCCGGTTGTCGCGCCAGCGGCACGGCCGGTTGGCCACGTTCGGAAGGGATAACCGCTGAAAGCATCTAAGCGGGAAGCCTGCTCCAAGATAAGCATTCCATAGGATCCCCGGATCCTTGAACCCCCCATGAAGAACACGTGGTCGATAGGCCGGACGTGGAAGCCCCGCGAGGGGTGGAGCCGACCGGTACTAACGGGGAAAGGCGAAACCTTCACGCCGACACCTTCGATTGTCGGCGACCGTGCTGCGCACAGTGACACGCGGACGACAATGACGGCACTATGGTCGGTCACCGCGGTCGGAAAACGAATACCAATGACAGCGTCCACCATCCGGTCCCCAAACCACCACTAGGCCGGCCAAGACATGGTCTTGGACCGTATAACAGAAGATTTGCGGCGGTCATGGCCCAGGGGAGACGCCCGGTCCCATTCCGAACCCGGAAGCTAAGGCCTGGCACGGCGATGGTACTGCACCCGACAGGGTGTGGGAGAGTAGCACACCGCCGCATTTAAACGTCAAAGGAAACCCTCGGTAGAGCAACAGCTCCCGAGGGTTTCTACATATCCAAGCATAGTCATATCTAGACACGGCAAGAATTTAAGGATCTTTGCAGGGAATAGCACCTTTCTGCAAAGATCCTTTTTTATTTGCATCATCGACCGTTTGTGCGCGGTAAACGACAGGTTGTGTGATAGGCCCTGCACGCGCTGCGCAGACCTGATTCAATCAAACTAGCGGCGAAGAATCTGAACGTCACAGCGGTGTCACATCAGATGAAACGTCAACGAATCAGAGGCTATGCACAGCGTCAGAAGTGCAGCAGACAGTGCAAGGAAGGACGAGTACGAGATGGAACTCGAAGAACTTTCGGTAGGCGAGAAAGCGGCGATGCTTTCCGGCGGCTCCGAATGGGATTCGCGTGGCAATGAACGCGCAGAGATCCCCAGCTTTGTGATGAGCGATGGCCCCCACGGTGTGCGCCGTCAGCTCGGTGAAGGCGATCATCTAGGCTTGGGTGCTTCTAAGCCCGCCACTTGCTTCCCGACCGCTGGTACCGTGGCCAACTCCTGGGATCCGGAACTTGCTCAGGAAATGGGCGAGGCCTTGGGCCGCGAAGCTCACGATCTTGACGTGAATGTGCTGCTGGGCCCGGGGCTCAACATTAAGCGCAACCCGTTGTGCGGCCGTAACTTCGAGTACTATTCCGAAGATCCGATTGTGGCTGGACGTATGGCTGCCGGCTTGATTCGCGGCATCCAGTCCAATGGTGTTTCCGCATGCCCCAAGCATTTCGCGGTCAACAGCCAGGAGCTGCGCCGTCAAGCATCTAACAGTGTGATTGACGAGCGTACGATGCGAGAAATCTACCTGACCGGTTTTGAAATCGCCGTACGCGAAGCTGCGCCAATGACCATCATGACCTCCTACAACGAGATCAATGGCGTCTACGCGCATGAAAACAAGCACCTGCTGCAGGATATTTTGCGCAACGAATGGGGCTTTGACGGCATGGTTGTCTCCGATTGGGGTGGCTCCAATTCCGCTGTTGCTGCGGTTAAGGCTGGTGGCTCCCTCGAAATGCCGTCTCCGGGCTACACCTCTGTGCGTGAACTTGAAGGCGCTGTTAAGGCTGGCACGCTTTCCGAAGCCGATATCAACGCTCGTGCGGCAGAAGTGGCAAAAATCGCTCGCCTGACTCGTGCCGAAGGTGTTGGCCGTGACGATCTGCTCGATGATGCCATCGCCGCTGCTCATCATGAGGTGGCTCGTAAGGTGGCTGAAGGCTCCTCCGTGCTGCTCAAGAACACGAATGCATCACTGCCGCTGAAATCCGGCATGCGCGTGGCCGTGGTTGGCGATATGGCCAAGACCCCACGCTTCCAGGGCTCCGGCTCCTCCAAGGTGAACGCCACTCGTGAAGAAAACATTCTCGACGAGCTGATCGCTGCCGCTGAATCCACTGGCGTGACGGTAACCGGTTATGCACAAGGCTATGATCGCCAGGGTGTTGCTAACCCGGCACTGATTACCGAAGCCACGGCACTTGCTGCGCAGTCTGACACTGACGCAGTGGTTGCTGTCATCGGTCTTGACGAGCGCAGCGAATCTGAAGGTCTTGACCGCTCCACTATGGCCATTCCGCAGGTGCAGAATGATCTGGTCGCCGCCCTGACCGCTACTGGCAAGCCCGTTATCGTGGTGCTGGTCGCTGGTTCTCCGGTTGAACTGCCGTGGTTTGATGATGTGGCGGCAGCCTTGTACGTTGGTCTTTCCGGACAGGCCGGCGCTTCCGCTACCGTGCGCGCGCTGACCGGCCAAATCAACCCGTCCGGCCACTTGGCTGAGACCTGGCCGCTTCACTATGACGATGCCCCGTCTGCAGGCTGGTATCCGGCTGTGGGGCGTGACGCCATCTACCGTGAGGGCCCGTTCGTCGGCTACCGCTATTACGAAACCGCCCAAGTACCTGTGCGCTTCCCGTTCGGTTATGGTCTGAGCTATTCCAGCTTCACCTACAACGACTTGATTGCGGACGAAACTAGCGTGCAGTTCACCGTTACCAACGATTCCGATGTGCCAGGTGCCACCGTTGCGCAGTTGTACGTTGCTGGTCCCTCCCGCGCAGAAGAAGGCGGTGCCGGCGTGCTGCGCCCCGCTCGCGAGCTCAAGGGCTTCGCCAAGGTCGAACTAGGTGCACATGAATCAAAGACCGTGCGCATCGAATTCGACCGGTACACCTTCCGTCACTTTGATGTTGCAGAGAACCGTTGGGCTACCGAATCCGGCATCTGGACCCTGACTGTAGGCACAAACGCTGAAGATTTGCCGCTGAGTACTCCGTTCGCGGTTGCCGGCGATGTGGATGCAACCCCTGCTGATCCAGCGATGGGCCACTACCTGACCGGCGATGTCAAGCATGTCACTGATGCGGAAATGACCTCCCTCTTCGGTCATGAGGTTGTTGCTCCCGGCAAGCCCACGACGTTCGGCGTGAACGATCCGATTTCCAGCTGGGTGGATTCACGAGGTTTTGTGGCTCGGACCATTGCCAAAACGCTGACCAAGCGTGAGGCTTCCGTCCGCCAGAAGACCGGCGCTCCAGACCTCAATACGCTCTTCATTCTCAACATGCCGCCGCGAGCCATGAGCAAGATGACTCAAGGCATGGTCGATTCAGCAATGGTGGATGCCATCGTCACCATTGCCAACGGCCACACATTCCGCGGTCTCGGCGGCTTGATCGCCGGATTCTTCCGCAACCAATCCGCCAACAAGCGCACTGCAAAGGAGCTCAACAATGACTGACAACACCACTTCCACGGCCGGCGAAAAGAAGCTCGGTCCGATTCGCCAGTGGATTAAGGATCACCCCACCATTTGGGAGTTCATCCTGTTCAACGTGCTCTCGAACATTTCCACCATCTCACGTTTCGTGGTTACGTGGATTGGCACTGCAATCTTCGTGGCGGGTCTCGGCATTACCACGCCATTCCACTTCCTCATCTTCAACTACCCGGAATCCGGTAACGGTCTCGGCGGCTTCCTCACCTTCCTCTTCGCCGAGGTTATCGCTCAGGTGGTGAACTTCTTCGTACAGATGAAGTGGGTGTTCAAGTCTGACTCCAGCTTCAAGGATGCTGCTTGGAAGTACGCTATTCTGGCCGTGGTCATCGTGGTGGTGAACCTCGTGCTGCCGGGTTACGTGACCTCCCTGTGCCAGGGCTGGGGCATGAACGCTGGCATTGCCGGCACCATCGCTTCCGTGGTCAACACGCTGCTGGCTGTGGTGGTGAGCTACCCGTTGCTCAAGTTCTGGATTATGCCGAAGAACAAGGAGGCTAAGTAATCCTTAATTTTCCAATCTTCTGACCTCTTCTTTCTCTGAGCCCGGTCGGACGCTTACCTCGAGCGTCCGACCGGGCTTTTTCATGTTTCTTCAAATGTGAACAATGCCACAAGTTGCTCGGCGGGTTGCTTTATACGGGTTTATGGCTGCCTTGCACAAATGGCGGAAAATCAACGTAAAACACTATATCTAGTGTTTTTGAATACAACACGCCACTACACATAGTGGCTTGATTGAAAATTGGCTGGCTGTAATATGGCTCTCGCTTTATTCCACAGCACCAGCGAAGGGGAGTTCGCCATGACCGTCACTGTATTCACCAAGCCACATTGCCCGCAGTGTGAAGCCACTAAGCGTCAATTCACCAAGCTGGGCGTGCCATTTGAAACCGTGGATCTGACGGAGAACCCCTCAACCCTTGAACAGCTGCAGGCGGCCGGTTTCCAGCAGGCCCCAGTAGTGATTACGCCAGACAACTCTTGGACCGGTTACCGTCCGGACTTGATCCGCGAAATTGCCAAGAAAGCCGCTGCCGAAGCTCCGGTGGCCGCGTGACGCGGAATAGTGCAGCCGGGCTAGTCGTTGCGCAAGCGACTGAGAACGTTGAAAGTGCCGTCAGCACGCCGGAATTCGCCGCTTCGGGCACTGGGATAGGCGCCTTGGTGTACTTCTCCTCAGCTTCGGAGAACACTGCGCGATTCGTGGCCGGGTGCCGGTTCCAAGACCAAGGCATCAACGTGTATCGCGTACCGTTGAAGGCATCCGAGCCAGCGCTGAATGTGCGCGAACCATACGTCATTATGGTGCCCACTTATGGTGGAGGGGTCATCAAAAAGGCCGTGCCAATCCAAGTCAAACGATTCCTTAACGATCCAGAGAACCGTGCATGGATTCGCGGCGTCATCGCCTCCGGCAACACGAACTTTGGCGAAGCCTACTGCGCTGCCGGCGATATCATCTCCGCCAAGTGCCACGTACCGTTCCTCTACAAATTCGAGCTGATGGGCACTCCAGAAGACACTGCCGCCGTGAAAAACGGCCTCGTGAAATTCTTTACTGCCGAATAGGCGGAAGTCTCCCGTACGTCACAAGGATCACAACCCAACTATGACCGATTTCACCAACACCGGACTGGCCCTCGACAACACGTCGCACAGCGCCGAGCCCACCGATCCCGCGCGCGACTACCATGCGCTGAATGCAATGCTCAACCTGTATGACTCCAATGGTCAAATTCAGTTTGATAAAGACAAGGCTGCTGAGCGCGCCTATGTGACCAATCATGTGGCAGCCAACACCGTGACCTTCCCGAGCACCGCGGAGCGCCTGAAGTTCCTGATCGACAACCAGTACTACAACCCTGCGGTATTTGCCCAGTATTCAGCTGAATTCCTCGGCCGCTTCTACGCGCATGTGGAATCCGCCGGCTTTGAATTCGGCACATTCCTCGGTGCCTTCAAGTTCTACACGTCCTACGCGCTGAAGACCTTTGACGGCAAGCGTTACCTCGAGGACTTCCCGCAGCGCTGCGCCGCCGTGGCGTTGGAACTCGCAGCCGGAGATGAGACACAAGCCATTGAATACACCGACGAAATGCTTGCCGGCCGTTTCCAGCCGGCGACCCCCACCTTCCTGAACCTCGGCAAGGCCCAGCGCGGCGAGCCGGTCAGCTGCTTCCTGGTGCGCATTGAAGACAACATGGAGTCCATCTCCCGCGGCATCAACGCAGCCCTGCAGCTGTCCAAGCGCGGCGGCGGCGTCGCTCTGCTGCTGAGCAACCTGCGCGAACTCGGCGCCCCGATCAAGCACATCGAAAACCAGTCCAGCGGCGTGATCCCGGTCATGAAGCTACTGGAAGACGCATTCTCCTACGCCAACCAGCTTGGTGCCCGCCAAGGCGCTGGCGCCGTGTATCTGAGTGCCCATCACCCAGATATTCTGCGATTCCTCGACACCAAGCGCGAGAACGCGGACGAGAAAATTCGCATCAAATCCCTGGCACTCGGCGTGGTGATTCCGGACATCACTTTCGAACTGGCCAAGCGCAAGGAGCAGATGGCCCTGTTCAGCCCCTACGATGTGGAACGCGTCTACGGCAAGCCGTTCGCCGACATCGCAATCACCGAACATTACGAAGAAATGGTGGCGGACAGCCGCATTCGCAAAACCTACATCGACGCCCGCAAGTTCTTCACCACCATTGCTGAACTGCAGTTCGAATCCGGCTACCCGTACATTGTGTTCGAAGATACGGTCAACCGTGCCAATCCGATTGAGGGCCGCGTGACCATGTCGAACCTGTGCTCCGAAATCCTGCAGGTGCAGGAGCCCAGCGAATTCAACGAAGACCTGACCTACAAGCACGTCGGCCGCGACATCTCCTGCAACCTTGGTTCCCTCAACATCGCCAAGGCGATGGACGGTGGCCTGGCCCACACCGTGGAGACCGCGATTCGCGCGCTCACCTCGGTGGCCGAGCACACGAGCATCAACGCCGTGCCTTCCATCCGCCGCGCCAACGAGGAAGGTCACGCCATCGGCCTTGGCCAGATGAACCTGCACGGCTTCCTGGCCCGCGAGGGCATTATGTATGGTTCCGAGGAAGGCCTCGACTTTACGGACATGTACTTCATGACCGTGGCCTATCACGCCTACCGAGCCTCCCATGCGCTCGCCGTGGAACACGGCCAGGCATTCAAGAGCTTCCCAACCTCCGACTACGTCAAGCCGGCTGGCCAAGGTAACTATTTCGACAAGTACACGGATGGCCGCCGCTCCCTCGAACCTCGCACCGCCCGCGTGCGCGACCTGTTCGCCAAGTTCGGCATCGCGATCCCGACCGTGGCCGACTGGCAGGCGTTGCAGGCCGCAATCATCAAGGACGGCATCTACAACCAGAACCTGCAGGCTGTGCCGCCCACCGGATCAATCTCATACATCAACCATTCCACGAGCTCAATCCACCCGATCGCTTCCAAGATCGAAATCCGCAAGGAAGGCAAGATCGGGCGCGTCTACTACCCGGCCGCCTACATGACCAACAGCAACCTTGAGTACTACAAGGATGCCTATGAGATCGGTTGGAAGGCCATCGTCGACACCTACGCTGAGGCCACCCAGCACGTTGATCAGGGTCTCTCGCTGACGTTGTTCTTCCCGGACACCGCCACCACCCGCGACCTCAACAAAGCCCAGATCTACGCTTGGCGCAAAGGCATCAAAACTCTCTACTACATCCGCATCCGCCAGCAGGCGCTGGAAGGCACTGAGGTTGCCGGTTGCGTAAGTTGCATGCTCTGAAAGGAAAAATATGCCACCGATTTCTATTCCACGTAAGCCGTTGAAGCTTATCGACCGCGTTTCCGCCATCAACTGGAACCGTTTGGAAGACGAGAAGGACCTTGAGGTCTGGGACCGCCTGACCGGCAACTTCTGGCTACCTGAGAAGGTCCCGGTCTCCAACGACATTCCGTCCTGGCAGCAGATGAGCGAAGAGGAACATACGCTCACCATGCGCGTATTCACCGGTCTGACCTTGCTCGACACCATCCAGGGCACGGTCGGTGCCGTCTCCCTGATTCCGGATGCGCTCACCCCGCACGAGGAGGCCGTGTACACGAACATCGCGTTCATGGAATCCGTGCACGCTAAGTCCTACTCTTCGATTTTCTCCACCCTGTGCTCCACCGAGCAGATTGATGCCGCGTTCGACTGGAGCGAGCAGAACGAGTTCCTGCAGAAGAAGGCGGAAATCGTGCTCGACTACTACGAGGGCGACAACCCGTACAAGCGCAAGGTGGCCTCCACGCTGCTCGAATCCTTCCTCTTCTACTCCGGCTTCTACCTGCCGATGTACTTCTCCGCTCATGCCAAGCTCACCAATACCGCTGACGTGATCCGCCTCATCATCCGCGACGAGGCTGTGCATGGCTACTACATCGGCTATAAGTATCAGAAGGGCATCGCCCAGCTGACCGATGCCGAGCGCGCCGACCTGCAGGACTACACCTACGATTTGCTCAACGAGCTGTACGACAATGAGGTGGGCTACACCGAGTCCCTGTACTCCGGAGTGGGCCTGGTCGAGGATGTGGAGAAGTTCCTGCATTACAACGCCAACAAGGCGCTGATGAACCTCGGCTACCCAGCGCTCTTCCCGGCTGAGATTTGCGACGTGAACCCTGCGATCCTCGCCGCTCTGAGCCCGAACGCCGACGAAAACCATGACTTCTTCTCCGGCTCCGGCTCCTCCTACGTGATGGGCAAGGCCGAGGAAACCGACGACGACGATTGGGACTTCTGACTGTCGGGTTGGCTCGGGATTACCGAAGGATTATCGCGGAATGAGCGCGGTCAGAATAAACCAATGATCCTCGGTGCGAATCGTCACCTCGCCACCGTATTGTGCGGCGATATGACGAATCGACTTCACGCCGAACCCGTGCCGCGAAGCATCATGCTTCGTGGTACGCAGCGCGCCCGTCGAGTCCTTCTTCAACGCAGAATCGTAATAATTCTCCACACGAATCACCGTGAACTGACCCTGCCCGTACAAGGCCACGCGAATCAAGCGCTGCTGCTTATTCGGCAGTTTGCTGGTCGCCTCAATCGCATTGTCGAGCGCGTTGCCGAACAGTGAGGCAATATCCATTGAAGACATACCATTAAGCAACTTACCGTCCGCCACAGCGGTCAACGTAATACCCCGATCCGCACAAGTGCGCATCTTTGAAGTCAGAATCACATCCAGTACTGGGTTGCCGGAATGCTGCTGGGCGCTCGCCGCCGCTACGGAAGCCTCCAATTGCTCGAATCCGGCAGCCGCATGCTCAGGGTCGACTTCCGCTCGCAAAGCCGCAATCTGATGCTTCAAATCATGCGCCAAACGCCCAATGGATTCGATATTTTCCTTGGACGCTAGATATTCCTGATGCTGACTTGCCAATTGCGCATTGATTGATGCTAGTTCCGCATTCGCGGCCATTCGCCGTGCCTGTTCCTGCTGCGCGTAGAGAATCGCGAATCCGCAGAAGTCCACCAATGTGCGGATGTAGAACACCTCCTGGCCCACAGTGCCGGAGAACGGTGTATTGGTGGAGATGAAGCTCAAGTTGCTCATGGCGAACGTGGTGATGGTAATGGCCAGCGTACCCACAGACAGCTGCCATGTGGTGCTGGTGGGCGCATCATGCGCAAAATTGCCGCGCTCAGCCAGCCAGGCAACGGCGAATGCCGCCGCATACGTGCCGATAAGCACCAGCGTGGGGAATGGTTCCTGCGGGGTTAAATCAAGCCCGTATTGCAGGAACGTCACCAGCTGCCAGTGGAGTGAAGCGACCAGTTCCGCCAGCACAAACGCACGCGCAGTAATATACAATCCCTCGCGATTCCCCGTGCCTGCAGCGAATCGCACTATTGCCCACATGCCACCGAACGCCAGCAGCATACCGATTACCCAGAACCACAGTGGCATCGCGCCATCGAGATACTGGATGACAATCATGCCCACCAAGCCAACGGCACTGACTATGGCCGTGCGTTGCCAGGGAACTCGCCGATAGATGGCCAGAATGTACACCATGCAGGCCAGCCATTCGCACAAGGCGGTATAAAGCCGCGGAATATCCGGTAGTGCGTTGGTTATTGTGGTGCCATCCATCAGAGCGCACCCATACCCATGTAATTGGTCAGCGCGGTGAGGAACGCCTTCTTGCGCGGGCGGCTCACACGCAACGCCTCGCCGTTCGACATCACGCAATCCTGCCCATCCACGCCAGTCACATGGCGCAGATTCACCAGATAGCAGGAGTTCGAGCGGAAGAAGTTCTGGTCCGTCAGACGTTCTTCAAAGTCTTTCAGGGTGCCGGTCACCGAAAGCTTGCCGCCCTGCGTGTGCACGATAATCGTGTGACGAATCGATTCGATATACAGCACATCGGCCAGCTCCACGCGCATCTGCTTACCGCCTGCTTCGATGAGCAGCGCCTCATCCGTGCGACGGCGCACCATATCGATGGAACGCTTGATTTCCTGGCGGAATGCGAAATAGGGGACAGGCTTCAGCAAGTAGGAGAGCGCCTGCACCTCATAGCCATTGATGGCATATTGCGGGGCTCCGGTGATGAACACGATCACCACGGAATTGTCGCGCTCGCGAATCTTGCGGGCCGCAGCCATGCCATCCATGTGCTGCATTTCGATGTCGAGCAGCAGAATGTCGTACGTCGGCGTGTATTGCTCTACGATTTGCTCGCCATCGTCGAATACGGAAATCGTGAACTGCGTGCCGGTTTCGCTCTGATATTGATTCAGATAATCAAGTACCCGCTGGCAGGCTTGTGGATCATCTTCGACCACCCCAACCCTGATATCGCGCATGACCATACCCTCCCGTCATGGTTCCTCTGTCTGTCATCTTATCTGGTGGACTTGGCGCAGTGTGGCAACGATGCAGGTTTGTGGAGGTTACTCCTGCTCGAAAGTAACGCCGTTACGGGCCGCTAGGCGCTCGGCTTTGCGTTCATCTTTGCGCTCCTCAGCCTGTTCGATATGTTGGATGCGCAGCTGGCGCCAATCCTCGCGCATATCGCGGAATCGTTCGGACAGCGTCATGTCGTTGTCGTTATCGGTGCCATTGTGCCCGTCTCGTGTGGTATCCGCCCATCGCTCGGCAATCTGCTCTTTCGTGAGCGGAAGCCACATGGAAGGTCCGGTGGGGTCGGCGCCGGGCGTCGCCGCTAGCGCATCCGCCGCATTGTCCGCGAACTTGGTCACGCCGAGCTTCAGTAATCCAAGCAGTTCGCGCAATGTATCCGGGATCGGTTCATCGCTTTCGTTAGCGGTCTTGGAAAGTCGCTCGATATGGCGGCGAATCGCATCCGCATCCTCAGGGTCGATTTTGAGGCCGGCGATAAGTGACTGGCGAATCGTCTCATAGTCAAGATTGGCAAAGAAGTTGAGCTGTTGCAGCGTCATGAAGCCCTTGAGCTCAGGGAAACGCTCAATAATATATGCTTCGCGATCGTCGGCGGCTTTGGTCCAGTCGCGCGTAAGCTTCGGATCCCAACTGGCGGTGATGGAGCCTTCGCGCATACGGTAGTGATACAGCACCTTCGGAATGCGTACCACGCGTGTGGCTTCGCCAATCACATTGCAGATGCGGGAGAGGTCTTCGATTTTACGGCCTACAGGAAAAGCGAATCCGGTGTTCTGGTAGGTGTGTGCAGGGGCGAGGAAAGCCCAGAAGTAGCCATCAATCTCAGCTTTGACTTGCTTTTTGATGGCTTCCACCGGCGTGAGAATCTGCACTTTATCAAAATCATTGTGCCGATAGTTGGAGAGCAGTGGCTTGCCATTCTCGGAAATGGTGTCGAATTGGAACATTACGAGGTCGGCATCGTATTCGCGCATGGCGGCGAGGCAATCTTCCACCAAGGTGGGTGCCACGGTGTCATCGGAGTCGGCAAAGTACATATAGGAGCCAGTGGCTTGTTTGATGCCGGCGTTACGCGCATCCGAAAGGCCGCCGTTGGGTTTGTGAATGACGCGGATGCGAGGATCCTTCGCAGCCCATGCATCGCACATGGCAGGGCAGGAGTCGGGGGAGCCGTCGTCCACGAGCAGGATTTCGAGATTCCGGTAGGTCTGTGCGGTGACGCTCGCCACACATGCGTCAAGGAACTGCTCGACCTTATATACCGGGATGATGATGCTGACCAACGGCTCATGTTCCATGTCTCAAGCCTAACGCCGGGTCTCGCCGTGCAGCTTCATCATGCTGAATTAACGAGGAGCCTGCGGCGAGGAATTGGCAAGATCGCGGCGTGAAACATATCGTGAAACGTGTGGTTTGAAGTGTCTTCCTAGGAATGCGTCTCGCACGGTGCTGACATGGCGACACGCTCTGTGAAATGTTTCGCATGTTCGCCTTGTTTTTGTACATGCCGCGTGTATAGTGAATCTTGGCTCAACGAAGAGAACCTTCACTGAACCGGAAAAAGTAAACGCTGAAGCTTGCAGTTCCGAGAAGCGACGTTGTGTGTCGGTGTTGTGGGTAGAAGCAAAAGGAAATAAATCCCTTTACAACGGATCGTGAGGCACGTACCTGCCTCTGAAAGGATTGAAATTATGGCAGAAGTCGTATTCGACCACGTCACTCGTATCTACCCGGGCAACGATAAGCCTCTGTGGATGATCTGAATCTTGATATCAAGGATGGCGAGTTCCTCGTCCTCGTCGGCCCTTCTGGCTGCGGTAAGTCTACGACCCTTCGTATGCTCGCCGGCCTGGAAGAGGTCAACAAGGGCCGCATCCTCATCGGTGGCAAGGACGTCACCACGATGCAGCCGAAGGACCGCGACATCGCAATGGTGTTCCAGAACTACGCTCTGTACCCGCACATGACCGTCGCCGACAACATGGGCTTCGCTCTGAAGATCGCCGGCACCCCGAAGGAAGAGATTCGCAAGCGCGTCGAGAAGGCCGCTGAGATCCTCGACCTGACCGAGTACCTCGACCGTAAGCCGAAGGCTCTGTCTGGTGGTCAGCGTCAGCGTGTTGCTATGGGCCGTGCAATCGTCCGTGAGCCGAAGGTCTTCCTCATGGATGAGCCGCTCTCCAACCTCGATGCAAAGCTTCGTGTCCAGACCCGTACCCAGATCGCCGCTCTGCAGCGTCAGCTGGGTGTCACCACCCTGTACGTGACCCACGATCAGACTGAGGCTCTGACTATGGGCGATCGTATTGCCGTCATCAAGCTCGGCATTCTGCAGCAGGTCGGCGCTCCGACCGAGCTGTACGATCGTCCGGCCAACGTCTTCGTCGCTGGCTTCATTGGCTCCCCGTCGATGAACCTGAACACCCACCCGGTGGTCAACGGCAAGGCAAAGATCGGTGAGGACACCGTGGATCTGCCGGCTGAGGCTGTCAACAAGCTCACCGCTGAAGACAACGGCCAGATTGTGGTCGGCTTCCGTCCTGAGGACGCAAGCCTGGCTGCTTCCGACGACCCGAACGCCTTCTCCCTGAAGGTTGTGAACGTCGAGGATCTGGGCTCCGACGGCTACATCTACGGCAACATCATCACCGATGGCTCCGCTGCTGAGGCTTCTCAGGTTATGTCCGACCAGAACAAGCTCACCACGATTCGTGTGAACCCGCGTGCGCTCCCGAAGGTCGGTGCAACCGTGAAGATCAAGATTGACCCGGCCAAGATGCACCTGTTCGCTCCGTCGACCGAGCTGCGTCTGAACTAGTAGATACTTGGCGAGGTCTAACCGCTTCGTCAACCATTAAACGAGGTTATTCTCTTCCTCTCTTATGACCTCGTTGGAAAAGCCCTGCACAGCTGCGGGGCTTTTCTTTTACCCATGCTGTGCCGCTTCTATAATGACAACTAGCTGTTCCCCTCGATTCAGTACGATGGAGTGCTATGGAAGTAACTAATCTGCCCCAGATGGATCCGCGTGCGTTGAAGGCCACCTCCGTAAAGGCCGAAGATGAGCACGCCAATTCCGCCGAGCCTCAGGCGCTGAAGATTACCGCCGCCAGCTCGAACCCGAAGATGTTCACGCTGCCGTGGCATAAGCCGTTGGCCACTTGGCCCGAGGATCTGCTCGCCAACCTGCCGCGAGGCATCTCCCGCCACGTGGTGCGTTTCGTGCATGTGGGCGATGAAGTCTACGCCATGAAGGAAATCACCCGCCAGGTGGCCGAGCGAGAATACGAGATTTTGCGCCGTCTGCAGAAGCTTGAACTGCCGACCGTTACCCCGATTGCTGTGGTCACTGGCCGCCATGATAAGAACGGCGAGCCGTTGGAAGCCATTCTGGTGACCCGTCACCTGAAGTTCTCTCTGCCATACCGTGCACTGTTCGCTCGTAATCTGCAGCATGACACTGCTGAGCGATTGATTGATGCGCTTGCCGTACTGATGGTTCGCCTGCATTTGGCTGGCTTCTACTGGGGTGATGTGTCGCTCTCGAACGTGCTGTTCCTGCGCGATGCTGACGCATTCTCCGCTTTCCTAGTGGATGCCGAAACTGGTGATTTGCAGGTGCAGCTGACTGATGGCCAGCGCGAATACGATATCGACCTGGCGCGCACAAACATCATCGGCGAATTGATGGATTTGGCATCCGGTCGCCTGCTGCCTAGCGATGTGGACGAGATTGAAGTCGGCAACCGCTTGGTCGACCGCTACCACTCGCTGTGGAGCGCCCTGACCGATACCGATAAGTTCGGTCCGGACGAGATGTGGAAGATCGAGCAGCGCGTCAACAAGCTCAATGAGCTGGGCTTCGACGTGGACGAGCTGGAAATGAAGACCGCCGAGGATGGCAAGCGTGTGCTGGTGCGTCCGCGCGTGGTGGACGCCGGTTACGCCAACCGCAAGCTGCTGCGTCTGACCGGTCTCGATGTGCAGGAGAATCAGGCCCGTCGTCTGCTCAACGATCTCGATGCCTATCGTGCCTCGACTTGGCGCGATGGCGAGGAGCTGGAGATTGTGGCAACCGACTGGATGCGCGAAGTGTATGAGCCGACTGTGCGCATGATTCCGCGTGACTATCGTTCCCAGATCGAGCCGGCGCAGTTCTTCCATGAGGTGCTCGATCACCGTTGGTTCCTGGCCGAGAAGGCCGGCCACGATGTGCCGATGGGCGAGGCCGTGACCAGCTACATCGAGAATGTGTTGCCGCAGTACAAGCTGGACAAGAAGGATGTGGACGAGCTGAACGCCGAAGCCGATTCCGGCGTGGTGGACGACGAGTACACCTACGGCGATTACGACGGCTACAACCCCGACGACGATCCGGATGCAGCGGTATGGGCGAGCCGTTAAGCAGACAGTCCAGTGGACTGTCTGTAGGCGAGCCCCGAGCGAGACGATAGTCGAGTGAGGGCAGGTTGAGCCTTGCCGTAGGCAAGTCTGTAATTGCCGGAGCTACTAAGCCGTTCAACAGACGGTTCGCCAGCTCAAGGGGCGGTTGCTGATAAGGCAGCCGCCCCTTTCTGTACTCTGCTGTGCCATCGTATGCAATTGCAATGTGTTTTCATGAAAGTAATACAAAAGAAATTATTGCTAGAAGCGGCTTATTAAGCGTATTTGATGAGAAAATCTGACATGCGGCAATCGTTTGCAAAAAGACTATGGACTGACGTATGCTGGAGGCTAGACGACTGAGTGGTATCAATCGATGACGTAGTGCCATGGTAGGAGAGAAGATGTTCGTTCAAAGTAGGCAGCATCCCCGTTATTCGTTGTTGCGAACGTTGTCATCGATGCTTGTGGTCATCGCTATGCTGTTGGCCGCCGCAATTGTGGGAGTGCCGATTGCTCAAGCTGCAACCACGTATGAAATCGGCAGCGCACAGGCTCCGGTCCTCAAGGACGATACGGTGATCACCATCGACGGCAAGCCGTACACCACCGGCATGACGGTGAACTACGGCGACCCGGTCAAGATGAAGCTGTATTGGACGATGCCGAATGGCATCGATATTCAAGAGGGCGATCAGTTCACCTATGATCTGCCGAAAGGCCTGAATTTCAAATCCAACGAAACATACACTATCTACGGTGATGATGGCGGTGAGCGCGGCACATTCACCGTCAACGGCAATAAGCTCGTGGCCACCTTCAACCGCAACGATACCGGCTCCAACAAGAAGATCTACGTCACCGTCAACGGCACCATCACCGAGTCGTCCACGGGCGACAACAACGGCGGCGAGGCCAGCTTCGAATTCCCGGGCATCGGGCAGCTGGAAGTCAACGTGAACGAGCAGCACAGCCTGTGGGCGCAGAAGAACGGCGCCATTTCCACCGAAGACCCCACCGTATTCGATTTCGTGGTGGAAGTGCATGCCAAAGGCAGCAACAAGAACGTCAAGCTCGAAGATTCGATGGGTGAACTGCTCAATCTGGTGCCGGACTCACTCAAGCTGTACACCGATGCGAACTGCACGCAGGAGTACACCGGCAACTGGGAACACACGGAGCAGACCGACACCATCCCCAACGGATTCAATGTCAACATCGACCAGATGACCGATGGTCAGGCGCTGTACGCGCGCTACAGCGTGAAAATCGACCGCAAGCAAGTCGCCGATAACGTTGGTACCGACCTCGTCAAAAACAAGGTCAAGTACTACAGCGACGATTATGCGAAAAAGCAGACCACTGAACAGAGTATCTGGCTGAACAGCAAATGGTCCGTGAAAAAAGAACGGCAAGGCCAATACCGTCGACAAGACGGATGAGAACGGCAAGCCGGTACTTGGCAAGGACGGCAAGCCGGTGCAGGTCACCGTGGTCAACTGGACGATCACCGTCAACGCCGGCACAGACGCCGAAGTGCCAACGCGACAACGATCAAGGATTCGCTCGGCAGCAACCTCAGGCCCC
>NZ_JGZN01000003.1 GCF_000741715.1 Bifidobacterium saguini DSM 23967
GCCTGCCCATAGTACGAGAGGACCTGGGTGGACGAACCTCTGGTATGCCGGTTGTCGCGCCAGCGGCACGGCCGGTTGGCCACGTTCGGAAGGGATAACCGCTGAAAGCATCTAAGCGGGAAGCCTGCTCCAAGATAAGCATTCCATGGATCCCCGGATCCTGAACCCCCCATGAAGAACACGTGGTCGATAGGCCGGACGTGGAAGCCCCGCGAGGGGTGGAGCCGACCGGTACTAACGGGGGAAGGCGAAACCCTACGCCAACCTTTTTCGAGTTGGCGACCGTGCTGCGCACAATGACACGCGGACGACAGAAAGACATTGCATCGTCGCGGAACATCGGAAAACGAACATCAGGAAGCGTCCACCATCCGGTCCCCGAACCACCACATGCCGGCCAAGACATGGTCTTGGACCGTATAACAGAAGATTTGCGGCGGTCATGGCCCAGGGGAGACGCCCGGTCCCATTCCGAACCCGGAAGCTAAGGCCTGGCACGGCGATGGTACTGCACCCGACAGGGTGTGGGAGAGTAGCACACCGCCGCATCAACACGTTAGAGAGAGGGAGGAACCAAACGGTTTCCTCCCTCTTCGCATATGCGCGAACAAATGTGATTGATGCAAACAAACACGCTTTGAACCATGTTTAAGGCGCGCGAAGTAGCGTAGCCAATTAACTGTGATACGTCGTGAAGCTCTACGAGGATGTACGGAATCATTGGCATCGCAATCGTTGATAATGCAGGATGTCTGTAATCATTAGAAGACTTGTCGCTACATACCGCTAATCTTTGTAATTTGCATGAGGTGTGTCATATTGCGGGCATACCACCGACAATGAAGCGTCCGCATAGGCATATGGTGGCCATGCGCGCGCTCCCAGGGGAATACCACAACTTTAGCGAGCGATAAGGAACGTCCATTGGCTAATACAGCTACGACGAACACCACTACCATCATCGCACGCGCCGACCAGCATGACATTGACCTGCACAAGGCGTCGGATCGCGTGAACTTCGGCTCCATCAAAGAGCCTATCGATGTGCCCTATCTGCTGGGCGTACAGACCGACAGCTTCGACTGGCTGATCGGCAACGAGCGCTGGAAGAAGCGCGTCGAGGAAGACGAGGCCAACGGCACCAACACCGTGGCTCACACTTCCGGTCTCGATGAGGTCTTCAACGAGATCTCCCCAATCGAGAACTTCGCCCAGACCATGTCCCTGACCTTCTCCGACCCATACTTCGAGGAGCCGCGTCACACGGTCCAGGAGTGCAAGGAGAAGGATTACACCTACTCCGCACCGCTGTACGTGAACGCTGAGTTCGAGAACGGCGATACCGGCGAAATCAAGTCTCAGACCGTGTTCATGGGTGACTTCCCGCTGCAGACCCCGCACGGTACCTTCATTATCGGCGGCACCGAGCGAGTCATCGTCTCCCAGCTTGTGCGCTCTCCGGGCGTTTACTTCGATCGTCAGCAGGACCGTACTTCCGACAAGGAAGTCTTCGGCGCCAAGATTATCCCGTCCCGCGGCGCATGGCTCGAGTTCGAGATCGATAAGAAGGACCAGCCGCAGGTGCGCGTGGACCGCAAGCGTAAGCAGTCCGCCATCGTGTTCCTGATGGCCATCGGCATGACCAAGCCCGAGATTGCTCAGGCCTTCAAGGACTGCCCGCTGGTGCTCGATGCACTGCAGCGCGAGACCCTGGAAACCCAGGACGAGGCTCTGGTCGACCTGTACCGCAAGATTCGCCCGGCCGACACCCCGACTCCGGAAGCCGGCAAGAACCTGTTGGATTCCTTCTACTTCAACACCAAGCGCTACGATCTGGCCCGCGTCGGCCGCTACAAGATCAACCGCAAGCTCGGTCTTGAGGCTGACTTCAATGATCGTTCCCTGCACCAGGAAGACATCATCGCTACCATCAAGTACCTGGTGGCTCTGCATGATGGCGCCAAGACCTTCGCAGGCACCCGCAATGGCGAGAACATCGATCTGCGCGTGGATGTGGACGATATCGATCACTTCGGCAACCGTCGTATCCGTCAGGTTGGCGAGCTGATTCAGAACCAGCTGCGTACTGGCCTGAGCCGTATGGAGCGCGTGGTACGCGAGCGTATGACCACTCAGGACGCCGAGGCTATCACCCCGCAGTCTCTGATTAACATTCGCCCGGTGAACGCCACCATCAAGGAGTTCTTCGGTACTTCCCAGCTCTCCCAGTTCATGGATCAGAACAACCCGCTCTCCGGTGTGACGAACAAGCGTCGTCTCTCCGCTCTGGGCCCTGGTGGTCTGTCCCGTGACCGCGCATCTATGGAAGTGCGAGACGTGCACCCGTCCCACTTCGGCCGTATGTGCCCGATTGAGTCTCCTGAAGGCCCGAACATCGGTCTTATCGGCTCCCTCGCAACCTTCGGCCGTGTGAACCCGTTCGGCTTCATCGAGACCCCGTACCGTAAGGTCGTCAACGGTCACGTCACCGATGAAGTCGAGTACATGACCGCAGACCGCGATCTCGACCACGTCATCGCCCAGGCCAACCAGGAGCTCGACGAGAACGGCAACTTCGTGCAGAAGTCCGCACTTGCCCGAGTCGGCGAAGAAGAAGCAGTCGATGTGCCGGTGAGCTCCGTGGATTACATGGATGTCTCACCTCGTCAGATGGTCTCCCTTGGCGCCTCCCTGATTCCGTTCCTGGAGCACGATGAGGGCCACCGTGCACTGATGGGTACCAACATGCAGCGTCAGGCCGTGCCGCTGATCGAATCCGAGCGCCCGTTGGTGGGTACCGGCTCCGAATGGCGTGCTGCCAACGACTCCGGCGACGTGATCAAGGCCGAGAAGGACGGCGTGGTGACCTACGTCTCCGCCGATCTGATTCGCGTGATGAACGACGATGGCACCACTAGCTCCTACAAGCTGGCCAAGTTCCAGCGTTCCAACCAGACCACCTGCTACAACCAGCGCCCGATCGTGCACGACGGCGAGCGTGTGGAAGCCGGCTCGGTCATGGCTGACGGCCCCGCCATCCAGAACGGTGACCTGGCTCTGGGTAAGAACCTGCTCATCGCCTTCATGCCTTGGAACGGCTACAACTACGAGGATGCTGTGATTATCTCCCAGCGCCTTGTGCAGGACGATACCCTCTCCTCCATCCACATCGAGGAGTACGAGATCGACGCTCGCGAAACCAAGCTGGGTGCCGAGGAAATCACCCGCGACCTGCCGAACGTCGGCGAGGACGCAGTGGCCAACCTCGACGAGCGCGGCATCATCCGTATTGGTGCTGAAGTCGAAGCTGGTGACATTCTGGTCGGTAAGGTCACCCCGAAGGGCGAGACTGAGCTGACTCCAGAAGAGCGCCTGCTGCGCGCCATCTTCGGTGAGAAGTCCCGCGAGGTGCGTGATACCTCCCTGCGTGTGCCTCACGGCGAGACCGGTACCGTTATCGGCGTTAAGGAAATCACCCGTGAGGATGCCGAGGAAGACGGCGACGAGCTGCCTAACGGCGTGAACCAGATGATTCGCGTCTACATCGCTCAGCACCGTAAGATCACGGTGGGCGATAAGCTCTCCGGCCGCCACGGCAACAAGGGCTGCATCTCCCGCATCCTGCCGGAAGAGGATATGCCGTTCCTCGCCGACGGTACCCCGGTCGACATCATGTTGAACCCGCTGGGTGTGCCTTCCCGAATGAACCTCGGCCAGGTGCTCGAGCTGCACCTTGGTTGGATTGCTCACTCCGGTTGGGACATTTCCCTCGACCCGAACCTGGAAGCCGAGTGGAAGAAGCTGATTCCGTCCGGTGCCGAGAAGGCTGAGCCGGGCACCCCGGTGGCAACCCCGGTGTTCGACGGTGTCAAGCCGGAAGTCTTGAAGGGCCTGCTGTCCACCACGCTGCCGAACCGCGATGGCGATCGACTTGTGGGCCCGGACGGCAAGGCAACCCTGTTCGACGGCCGTACCGGCGAACCGTACACCAAGCAGATCTCCGTTGGCTACATGTACATGCTGAAGCTGCACCACCTGGTCGACGACAAGATCCACGCTCGTTCCACCGGTCCGTACTCCATGATCACCCAGCAGCCGCTCGGCGGTAAGGCCCAGTTCGGTGGCCAGCGCTTCGGCGAGATGGAAGTGTGGGCCCTCGAGGCCTACGGTGCTGCCTACACGCTGCACGAGATGATGACCACCAAGTCCGATGACGTCGACGGCCGCGTGCGCGTCTACGGCGCCATCGTGAAGGGTGAGAACCTGCCACCGGCAGGCATCCCTGAATCCTTCAAGGTGCTTCTCAAGGAAATGCAGTCCCTGTCCCTGAACGTCGAAGTGCTCAACGCCGAAGGCGTGGCCATCGACATGAAGGATGAGGAAGACGATCCGGTGAGCTCCGCCGACGATCTGGGCTTCAACATTGGTGCCCGCCCTGATGCGGCCGCCAAGGAAGACCAGAAGGCAGAAGAGCCCGAATACCAGTGATCCCACGGGTCGTAAGCCCACTTGATTGGCCGGCCTCAAGCTCAAGTAAGAGCTGCTGAGGCCGGCGCAATCCAGCAGTATGCAAGGCATACGCAGGCTTACGACTCCACACAGCGTGAACGAAATTTTTCAATAGAAACGGATTAATAAGTGCTGGACGTCAACGCATTTGACAAGCTTCGCATCGGCCTGGCCACCGCGGATGACATTCGCGGCTGGAGCCACGGCGAAGTCAAGAAGCCTGAAACCATCAATTACCGTACTTTGAAGCCTGAGAAGGACGGTCTGTTCGGTGAGCAGATCTTCGGTCCGACCCGTGACTGGGAGTGCGCCTGCGGTAAGTACAAGCGCGTGCGCTTCAAGGGCATCGTCTGCGAGCGATGCGGTGTCGAAGTGACCCGTTCCCGCGTTCGTCGTGAGCGCATGGGCCACATTGAACTGGCCGCACCGGTCACCCACATCTGGTTCTTCAAGGGTGTGCCTTCCCGCCTCGGCTACTTGCTGAACGTCACCCCGAAGGATCTGGAACGCGTCATCTACTTCGCCTCCTACATGGTCACCGAAGTGGACGATGAGCAGCGCCACAACGATCTGCCTGGCCTGCAGGACGAGTTCGATTCCGAGATCGCCCGCCTCGAGCAGCGTCGCGACTCCGACATCGAAGCCCGCGCCAAGAAGGTGGAAGAGGACCTCGCCGCCCTCGAAGAGGCTGGCGAAGCCAAGGGCCCGGCTCGTGCCAAGCTGCGCAACGGTGCTGAGCGCGACATGGCTGCCATCCGTACCCGTTACAACGATCAGATCGCCCGCGTGGACGCAGTCTTTGACAAGTTCAAGAAGCTCAAGCCCGGCGACATGGTTGACGATGTGGACCTGTGGCGTGAAATGCAGGATCGCTACGGCGATTACTTCGACGGCTGCATGGGCGCCGAAGCCATCAAGAAGCGTCTGCAGTCCCTCGATCTCGAGGCTATCTCCAAGGAACTGCGCGAGGAGATCAAGGACGCTTCCGAGCAGCGCAAGACCAAGGCCTTGAAGCGCCTGAAGGTCGTCAACGCCTTCCTGACCACCGGCAACAAGCCGGAGGCTATGGTGCTCGACGTGATTCCGGTCATCCCGCCGGATCTGCGCCCGATGGTTCAGCTCGACGGTGGTCGTTTCGCCACCTCCGATCTGAACGATCTGTACCGTCGTGTGATCAACCGTAACAACCGTCTGAAGCGACTGATCGAGCTTGGCGCTCCGGAGATCATGCTCAACAACGAGAAGCGCATGCTTCAGGAAGCCGTCGACTCCTTGTTCGACAACGGCCGTCGTGGTCGCCCGGTCACCGGTGCCTCCAACCGCCCGCTCAAGTCCCTGTCTGACATGCTCAAGGGTAAGCAGGGTCGTTTCCGTCAGAACCTGCTCGGTAAGCGAGTCGATTACTCCGGTCGTTCTGTGATCGTCGTCGGCCCGTCTCTGCGCATGCACCAGTGCGGTCTGCCGAAGCCGATGGCACTCGAGCTGTTTAAGCCGTTCGTCATCAAGCGTCTCGTGGACCTTAACTACGCGCAGAACATGAAGTCCGCCAAGCGTCTCGTGGACCGTGGCGACTCCGAGGTGTGGGGCGTGCTCGAAGAGGTTATCTCCGAGCATCCGGTGCTCCTGAACCGTGCACCTACGCTGCACCGTCTGGGTATTCAGGCCTTCGAGCCGATCTTGGTGGAAGGCAAGGCTATCCACCTGCCGCCGCTGGCCTGCGCCGCCTTCAACGCTGACTTCGATGGTGACCAGATGGCAGTCCACCTGCCGCTCTCCGCCGAAGCTCAGGCTGAAGCCCGCTCCCTGATGATGGCTTCCGACAACATCCTGAAGCCGGCAGACGGCCACACCGTGACCATGCCGTCTCAGGATATGATCCTCGGTCTGTACTACCTGTCCACCGTGCTGGAAGGCGCCAAGGGCCAGGGCCGTGTGTTCTCCTCCCTCGAGGAAGCCGAAATGGCTCTTGACCGTCACGAGATCGACATGCAGGCCAAGGTGCTTATCCGCCTGCCGGAGAGCTTCGTGCTGCCGAAGGATTGGGAACCGGGCGAAGTCAAGGTGCTCGACCCGCGTGAAGGTGAGAGCGACGTTGCCAAGGAAGAGCGTTTCCACGATGGCAGTGTGCTGTTCGCCACCTCCTACGGCCGCATTCTGTTCAACCAGACTCTGCCGACCGATTACCCGTTCGTCAACGACCAGGTGGCCAAGGGCCGTCTGTCCAAGATCGTCGATGACATCGCCATGCGCTACTCCACCCAGCAGGTGGCCGTAACGCTGGATGCTCTGAAGGATCTTGGCTTCACCCGTGCACCGTGGTCTGGCGTGTCCTTCGCCTTCTCCGACGTGAACGAGCCTCCGGAGCGCGACCAGAAGATTGCCGAGTACGAGGCTAAGGCCGATAAGGTCAACGCCAACTACGAGATGGGTCTTCTGACCGAGGAAGCTCGTCGTCAGGAACTCATCGACCTGTGGACCGAGTGCACCGCAGCCGTTTCTAAGGAAGTCGAGGATAAGTTCGATCCGACCTCCAACCTGGCTATCATCGTGCAGTCTGGTGCACGAGGCAACATGATGCAGATCAACCAGATCGCAGGTATGCGAGGCCTCGTGGCAAACCCGAAGGGTGAGATTATTCCTCGTCCTGTGAAGTCCAACTACCGTGACGGCCTGTCCGTGCTGGAGTACTTCATCTCCCAGCACGGTGCACGTAAGGGTCTGGCCGATACCGCACTGCGTACCGCAGAATCCGGTTACCTGACCCGTCGTCTGGTGGACGTTTCCCAGGACGTCATCGTCCGTGAGGAAGACTGTGGCACCAAGGCCGGCCTGATGATTCGCGTGGCCGATCGCGACGCCGATGGCAACCTGACTCTCGTCAAGGCCGCTGACGGTGGTCCGTACTCCCGTCTGCTCGCTGCCGATGTCATTGACCCGGCAGATGGCCAGACCGTGCTGTACAAGCGTGACGATGCTCTGTCGATGGACGTGCTCAACGACCTCGTTGCCCACGGTGTGGAAGAAGTCAAGTGCCGTTCCGTGCTGACCTGCGAGTCCAAGCGTGGCGTGTGCTCCAAGTGCTACGGCTGGTCTCTGGCCACCAACACTCTGGTCGACGTTGGCGAAACCGTTGGTATCGTCGCCGCCCAGTCCATTGGTGAGCCTGGTACCCAGCTGACGCTGCGTTCCTTCCACTCCGGTGGTGTGGCCGCCGCATCCGATATCACCCAGGGTCTTCCTCGTGTTACCGAGCTTTTCGAAGCTCGTACCCCGAAGGGCGAGGCTCCGATCACCGAGTTCGCCGGCACCATCAAGATTGTGGAGAACGATCGCGGTCGCCAGATCATCCTGACTCCGGATGCCGATTCCGGCGCTCCGAAGGAAGAGGGCATCATCAAGCCGATCACCTACCAGGTGTCCAAGCGTGTGCCGCTGAAGGTTGCCGATGGCGATCACATCAAGGTCGGTACCCAGCTGGTCGAAGGTTCTGTGGATCCGAAGAAGATCCTCACCATCCTCGGCAAGCGTGCTGCTCAGGTGAACATCGTGGAAGAAGTGCACACTGTGTACCGCTCCCAGGGCGTGGATATCCATGACAAGCACATCGAAGTCATCGTGCACCAGATGACCCGCCGCGTCACCATCATCGACTCCGGCGATACCGATCTGCTGCCTGGTGAGCTGGTGGACAACGCGCGCTTCCGCGAGATCAACCGCAACGTGGTCAAGAACGGTGGCAAGCCTGCAGTCGGCCGTCCGGCTCTGATGGGTATTACCAAGGCCTCCCTGGCTACCGATTCTTGGCTGTCTGCCGCATCCTTCCAGGAGACCACCCGCGTGCTCACCGAAGCCGCACTCTCCGAGAAGGTCGACGACCTCAAGGGCCTCAAGGAGAACGTCATCATCGGTAAGCTCATCCCGGCTGGTACCGGCCTCGCCCGTTACCGCAACGCTGTGGTGGAGCCTGACAAGGCCATCCGCGACACCATTTACCCGAACTTCGGTCTGGGTGGCGACGGTGACCTTGGCGATGCCAACTTCTCCGATGCTGACCTGTCTGACCTGAACTTCTCGAACCTCGAGTTCGGTGATTTGAAGCTCGGTGACGACTTCAACCCTGACGACTTCTACTCCGATCAGGGCGGTCTGACTGACGGTGACGATCAGCAGTGAGCTCACACTGACTGATTCGAGTCACTAAGCGCAATGCATAAGGGCGGTTCGGAACACTTCTGGTTCCGAACCGCCCTTTACGTTATGCACTGATAATTGCTGAAATAGACGACGATTGATATTGATCAGTACGTCAACAGTGCACTGAATAATCAGTTCGATAATCAATCGGACTGCTGAGTCAACTCGAAGAACAAATCTCCCAAGCGTATGCTCGTCGGAACAGTTATCTCCACCGGCGAGTCTTTCAATACCTGTGTCTCCTGCCCATCATGAAGAATATAGGTGCCATTCAAAGAACCATAATCCTCAATCCACAGTGAGCCATTGGCGTCAATGCTGATAGCCGCATGATTACGCGAAATGGTGCGAGTCGGGTCATCAATGCGTGCGGACTGGGCTCCCTGTGGCACATCAAGCGACGGCTTGCGACCAAGTAATGTGCTGGTCTTGATAACGATGTCTTGGCCAGTCACATCATTATGAAGCACATAAGCGATCTGCGGATTCTTGGCAGTAAACGAGGAGGACAGCACGGTGCTATCCCAATCCTCAATATGATTATCATGCAGATTCTGCTGCGAATCATCGTTATGCGCTTGCGGTGTGGTATCGAATTGAGGGTCATCTTCGTACCAGCCAAGCTCCGGCGCGGGAGGATACGGTAAAACCGACATGGCGCGTCCTTTCACTGGCGCGTGGCCAAAGCGGCTTCGATAGCAGGATCGCCTAATTGATGTAGCCAATCCACCAATGCTGGATATGTATTGGGGTTACGAGCAATGCATACGCGCAATTCCGGCGCATACTGAGCAATTTGAGCGATTTGCATCTGATCCGTAGTATGCAAAGCCTGCTCAACGGTAAAACCATATGGATTAGTAGGAATCGGCTCCTCGAATTGTGGCGTTGCCTGCTGGGTTGCTTGCTGGGATGTCTGCGGTGCTGCCTGTGTAGCTTGATCGGTTTGCTGCGTTGCTTGTGCGGCAGCTGCAGTCATATGCTCTTCAGATGCTATTGCAGTATTCTGCAACACTTCCGCAGTAGGCTGAGTCTGCACTGTAGAAGTCGGCTGTGCAGTTTGCGCAGGCTGTGCAGTCTGCACAAACTGCACGTTTGCGGACGCCTGCTGATCATGAATAGGGCCGCCAATGGCATCGGCGGTAAAACCGATTTGTGCTAGAGTTTCGCGGGCACGTGCATCGCCAAACTCTGCAAGCCAGCGCTTGAGACCGGGATAGCAACGTGGATTGACGGCTACATTCGCGCCAAACTCTGGATTTTCGTAGGCGATTTTTGCTAAAAGAATCGGATCCGCGTGAGGGTCTTGCACTGCTGCAACTGCAACATCATAATCAACCATGAGATAACCTCCTTATATACACTACGGCTGAATTGCACGGCTGGTTCGTAACGTTTGCAACGTGGTATCTTCGATGACGCCGAGGTCTTCGCCAGCACCAAGACGAAACGCGTTAAACGTGTGGGTGGGCATTTTCGAATCGGGTATATCCACCACGATGACTGTTATGTTGTCGGTGCCTCCGGCATCAAGCGCTGCAGCAACCAGCGCATCCACCGCTGCTCGAGGACTTGCATGGGCGGCAGCAATACTTGCGATGCGATGGTCCGGTACTTCGCCGTACAGGCCATCGGAACATATGATGAATCGCCCAGACATATCGGCAACATAGATATCCGGCGCAATACCATCCGGGTCGCCGAGACACTGGGTGATGATATTGCGCGGTACAAGCGCTTCGGCTACTTCCGGTGTCATCAATCCTGAATCGATAGCTTCCTGCCGCTGCGAATGGTCATGCGTGATCCGAGCCAGCGAAGCAGCATCCCACATGGCAACGTTGCTAGTGTGACCAATGTTTTGAGTGTTTGGGCTATGTTGTGCCATTACAGATTCGCTAGGGGAGTGTGCATAGCATGGATTCATATGATATGTGCGGGAATCTCCGATATTGATGATGTACGTCTGACCGAGATCGTGAGAACGTGAGCTATCCAGAGTGGAGTCATCGATATCGGTTGTTTGCGCATCAGCTGCTGAATCTGGCATATATGCGACTGGCATCTCGACCATATCGCAATCTGTGTTGGGTGAATGCTCAGCTCCTGACGGATAGCTGGCTCCAGACAAAGGACGTGCCGGTAACACCAATCCACAAATCGTAGTCCCCGCTACGCCCCCGAGCTGCTTGCCTAATGCCAGAATATGCTGTTGCGCTGCAGTGAGAGTCTCGCTGATATCCTGACGATGCCGAGTGGGCAGGTTTGCAAGCAGGCTGAGTTGCCGAATGGCTAATTGGCTTGCTTGTTCTCCGCCGAATCCGCCGCCCATGCCATCGCAGACCATGTATACGCCCTGCTGGGCAAAACCTGCATCTTGATTATTCCGCCGTTTGAGACCGCGATCGCTGGTCATCGCTATGCGGATGGAACCTACGATCATGATGTCTTCCCCTTAGAAGGTCTGCGTGAAATGAGTATGAACGATTTGGCTTGCGGCTTCGTTGGACGCTTGTGTGCCAGTATACGCACACTTGCTAAGGAAAGACGTGCTTGTAAACGCCTTACACAAGGTAACGAATGCAGCATTGTTGCGCGTAGCGCATCAACTTGGACCCAATATCGGCTGGCCTGTTCTGATTGCACGGCATTGCCGGAGAACGCGGCATAGTCAGCTTCTCGACATAATTGATGCAATATCTCTTCAGAGGCATTGAGCTGACGCGCTATATCATCGGCTTGATCTCGTCGAGTGCCTTGCACGGTAACACCACTTTCCGCGGCCAAAGCGCAGATGGCATTCCAGCCGGAAGCTACGCGGGTCTGCGGGGAACCATGCCGTCGAGCTCTGGCCAGCAATACGGCTTTGCCGGCTATAATCAATGCGCAAATCATCAGAATCGTCCACAAGGGGCTGCCATAGAGTGCTACTGCACGAGTCGTGCGCCAAAATCGCAGCCAGAACAGACTGGTTGGTTGATCGTCGGCATCAGCGCCGGAAAGTGAGCTTTGACCCGTGGCTTGAGCCTGATCGCGCAGCGGATCCGTGAGCGGCACTGGTGGTTGACGCACCAAAGTCTGAGGATTGGGAGGAGTCAGATTCTGATTATCATCCGGAACCTTGGTCTCCTTGGGGGTGGGGTAGAAGGCCACCCAGCCGTATCCTCGCAATTTGATTTCCACCCAGGCAGTGACATCATTGCCAGTGAAATCGATTGTGGTGGTATGACCAGAAACGGTTTGCGTACGGGCTTCGGAAATACTGCCATCCTTATCTTTCGGTAGGAACCCCATAACCACACGCGAAGGTAACCCGAGCTCTCGAGCCATCAAAGCCATAGCTGAGGCGTATTGTTCGGAATCGCCTACCATAGCGGTCCCCGATAGCAGTTTATTAATGCGGTAGTTACCATGCCCAGCTTCCGAAGGATAATCACCTTGCAAACCATGTGAGAACCAGCCTGAATCCTTCAATGTAGTGGTCAAGGCTTCTGCCGCCGCGCCTCCGGAAGCTTGACCGCCAGCAATAGAGGTGGCTAGTTTGCTTGCCGAATCCGGTACCTCCTCGGCTCGAGGCTGACTGATTCGAGCTGAATCGGCTTTTTCGATTTCCTGTTTACTGGGAATAGTGGGAATGATGCCAGATTCGGTATACGTCATTCCTTTGCGAGTACCAGAGGAGAAAATGGCCGAATCGGTATCACTGTTGTAATAAAAAGTGTCCGCATCATGCTGGTTGGCGAATCGAACGCTTGACGCGGCACCGGCCAGAGGAAGCCAGGTATCGGTAAGACCTTCATGCACGGTGAACTTGGCCGTAAAACGTTTGCCTTGCTCATCAGTGACGATGGAAGTACCCACTCTGCGATAATTCGAAGAATCCGAAGCCTCAGCGGAATCGGAAAGATTCCATACCGAACCGTCGAAACGATCCATAACCGCCAATCTAACCGGCGTACCGGCTGGCAGATTGGTTACCGTGAGCAGTACATCGTTTTTGTGGTTTTTTACATAGGATCGCATACCGCTTAGCGGACTGGTGTAGTCATAAGGCTGATAGGCGGATCATAAAAATCTCTTAACACCATACGGTTTTGCGGAACCGCAGTAGTGCCTGCAAACGCCAATGCTGCAGCCAAGAGCAGAATAATTGATGCGGAAATCCACCGGCCCCATTCCATCAAACCAAGCCGCCAGGAAAGCCATACGATGAGGAGTATCGCGAAAACAATACCGCTGATGGCACGATGCCATCCGGTATGTGTGCCGAGCAATGCACATACGGTCATAGCTGCCATCAACGGTAGTGCGCTTAGTAATGACAGCCAAGCGTTGATATTGAGTGTGAATAGGGAAGCGAAAAATGTCAGCCACAATCCAATGGTCCATATGGCCATGAGACTGCCGTCGGCAACACCTATAGGGGGCTCAATGGCAATCAAGTATTTGAAAGAGCCGAACGTCATTTCCCAGCCTCGGCTCAAGGTGGTGAGGCTGGGAATGATGTGAGCGATGGTTGTGGAATTCAGTGTGATTATCGGTCCGAGAATGAACTGGGCTATGACCAACAATACGATTTGCCACCATAGGCGTAATGCAGGTTGCGTGCCGGCAAGTGCAATGAGCGCGCCAAACAGAGTGGAAAGCAAAGCGGCTGCTACCCACTGTGCAGGTGCTCCGTATACGTCGATAAGGTTGGCTTGGGCCAACAACATAAGCAGCATGATGACGGCAAGACTTATACCGTATTTCACTGATGCCTTCTGGGCTCCCTGCAGCCCATGCCGCATGCCGCCTCGAGTCATCCATATTACGGAATGAGTGGAATCTGCCCATGATCCGGTGGTAGACACTGCTGCAAACGTGTTAAACGCCGCGTCATCTTCGGATAATGATTGAAGCGCCGGTGCCGTAGGAATGCTATTGGTCATGCGAGCACCCCCATGATGATAGGCAGATCATCCAATTCGCCTACCGTGGCCAAAGTGAAATTGTTGAATTGCTTGATGGTTCGGTTTGCCCCCAGATGAGCTTGCAACACCACGCATCTGGCTGAACGGGGCAAAGCTTTGGTCATACGTTTGATATGATCGAGGCCTTTCAACGATCCCACGGTAAAGAAATAGAATGAAGCATCCGGGGCATGTGTCAGGGTATTTACCGCCAGATTGGGGTTGTCCTCACGGTCAGGCGTGATACCGCTTGCCTGATCAAGCAATTCCATAGCATTGCGTGGGCGTGTATAGGATTGACCTGCGTGCGTAAACACCGGCCTATCCTGGAACAGACATTTCACTCCGATGGATGCGTGAATGGACACAGCCATTTCGAATTCCTGCGCAGTGGCATAATCATTGGGATCAACGCCAATAGTCAATGAAGTGTCCGTTCGTTTGGTTGCTTCATACTGACGAATCATTAACGATCCGGCTTTTGCTGAGCTGAGCCAATGTACGTTGCGTACATCATCGCCGGGAGTATATTCACGAAGCCCGTAGAAATCGAGATCATCGTCAACGATGTGACCGGACGGCTGGCCTTCGAGGTCTCGAGGAACGCCGGCATTAAGCGTATTCAGTCTTACGGTTTTGGGATGAATGAAAATGGTGAGACGCTCGCCCAATTGCTTTTCATGACGGATAAGCCCGAAAGGATCGCCCTTGCGAACCCGCAGAGGGCCTACGGCGAGCACCGCTCGAGACACTGTGCGGAATGATAATTCAGTACGTTTGGATTGCCCCGAGGCCAGCATAGGGATGGTGAAACGCTCATGAGTTTCACCGAGCGGCAAATCGCCTCGCGCATGAGTGGTGGCTGTTTTCCCCGTATTGTTGATATCGACAATGATGCGCATGGAATCGCCCACGGTCACGCGCTGGCTTGATGCTTTGATATGTGCGTCAAATCGAGTATTGCCCAAGGATAGTGCAATGGCCGCTGAGAGCATTACCGTTGCCACGATGCCAAGCGCTAGAAGTTCGTGCCATCCCAGAACAGGGAATAACGATAGACTGATTGCCGCAGTGGCTCCTACTGCCCATCCCCACGGTGAAACATATGCTCCAAAGGCATGTTTGATGCGGTGAGCGTAGTGTTTCAACATGCGTTTCAGCGCGCGTCCACGACGTTTGCTGAAACGCGATGCTGCAACAAATTGAGTAGCCATGATCGTCTCTTTCAGGCACCAATGGTGGGAGCGGGAACGTCATCGAGGATTTGTGCAATCAGCATTTCGGCAGTAGTGCCATCGAAAGCCGCTTCGGGAGTGAGCACAATACGGTGCGCCAGCACTGCCACAGCAAGATCTTTGACATCATCCGGCACAACATAGGCGCGTCCATCCGCGGCTGCCCAAATTCGGGCACATCGTGTGAGCGCAAGTGCACCGCGCATGGAAGAGCCGACGGTAATGCGTTCATGGTGCCGTGTTGCCTCAACGATGCGCACGATGTATTCGCGAATGACGTCGTCCACATATACGTCGGATGCGGTGGCGCGCAGTCGAATAATATCGTCTCCAGTTAATACGGGGGAAACGGTTTGTGCGCGATCCGTGACATCCACTTGCTTGAGAATATCCACCGAAACATCATGGCTGGGATAGCCGATAGAGGTTTTAATGAGAAAACGATCCATCTGTGCTTCGGGAAGCGCATAAGTGCCTAGCTGCTCAATAGGATTCTGTGTAGCTATTACGATGAATGGTTGCGGCACCGCATGCGTTGTGCCATCCACCGTAACCTTCTGCTCCTCCATGACTTCCAACAATGCGGACTGTGTTTTTGGTGAAGCTCGGTTGATTTCGTCGGCTAGCACGATGGAAGCGAAGATAGGACCTTTGCGAAATTCGAACTCTGCACGCTTTTGATCATAGAAAGTGACGCCCACCACGTCTGACGGCAGTAAATCCGGGGTGAATTGGATGCGTTTGAAACTGGTGGAAATGGAGTTGGCAAGGCCTCGAGCCAGCTGAGTTTTCCCGGTACCGGGATTATCTTCCAGTAGCACATGTCCACCCACCATTAACGCGGTAACACATTGCTTGATGGGTATGGTCTTACCGATAACCACTGTGGAAATGTTATTGACCAAGTCGTTGAATGAGCGTTGAAATGCTTGAATGGCCGCAGTGGGTTGAGTCAATAGGCCGGTAGAAGGCGTGGGAAGTGGCCTGGCCGGCAGCGATGGTGCGGTTGGTGTCGCTGATTCGTCGGGAATGCGCACTCTGTCTTTGTCGAATGACGGAGTGGTGGCATGCGTATGTGGCAGATGCCCGAGACGAGTGCGATCTGATAGCTGTGTGGCATCGGAAAGCTGCGTTTCGTCGTTGATGTGCTCGCTCATTATTCTCTCCTGCTGGATGCTGTTTGTTGTGAGGACTGTGGTCGAATGAAAGGTGCTTATATGGGCTTGTTATCTCGGGGTGTTGGCGAGTCCTAATATCCAAGGGTTCGCCATGAGTCTGGTGACTCGTGCGGAGGCTTTCAACGATGCGGACTCGCTGGCCGCTGAAGATCGCGTGCCTTGGATAGTGCCACCGGTAGCGGTATTATCGAGCCCCTGTAATCCGTTGTTGCCAGTGACTTTCACACTCCAGGTGTACGAGTCCGCAGTTGGTAGTCCGGTCACGTCCAAAGGCTGGCCGGGCGTCCAAGTGAATGGCTTGTCGTTAATGATGATTTGAACGGTTGCATCTTTGCCATATGTGTTGACGGATCCTCCAGAGACAGTAACGATATGTTCGTTATCGCTCCACTGCAATTCATTCGGTGCTGTGATGGATGCCGGAACCTGATAGGTGTAGGGACTTTCTGAGGAAGGTCCACCGGTAGCCGGTTCGCTGCTTGCTCCGTTGAATATCTGCTGCACTGAGGCGTTGCCGCAGGTTGCCCAGGGAGACATGGTGAATGAATGAGATGATTTGTCTTCAACGGTTGCGGAACCTATGCCATCTGCGGAAACTTGGAAAGACTGGGCATAGCCTTGTTTGGACCAACTTACGATGCATTGATTGCCGGAACCGGAAGTTCGCACATTGCTAGGCGCCTGAACCTGATACTGAGGCGTGTATGCAACCTCTGCTGATGCGGCATTGGCGTTACGCGTGGGATGCACGACTGCCGTAATGGTGTATTCGCGGACGTTGAGTGCATTTTCTGGCACGGTGAATGTGGCAGTGCCATTGGAACAAGCGACTGTTGTTTGCAAGGCGCCGGTAAGGGCGATTTCAGTACAACCCGCATTGCGATTATTGGCGGAAGACGCGGTTAGGGTGACCGTTGTGCCATCATTGGCCATACTCACATTGGGCTTATCAGGGTCTCCCCAAATATCTTGTGGGCTGGATGCAGCGGATTCAGGGCCCCAATTCACCTTATTGTGGGCTTTGACTGTGGCGGTAATGGTGGCGCCATCGGAGATATCGTTGTTGTTGAAGTCAAAGGACAAATGAGTGCTGGGTCCTCCGGTTTCCTTGGTCTGAGGGGCTCCTGCTCCGCTGACGGTTACGATGTAATTGTCGATGGAACTGAAATCTCCCTCGGGAGGGTTCCACGTTACTGTGGCTTTCTTGTTTCCGCCTTGCACAGTGACGTTGGAAGGCGCTGACGGTACTCGATCCGGTGTTGCTTCGACAGCGCTGGAGGATTTGGACCAGCCCACTTCATTCTTGGCGCTGACCGTGAATGAGTAGGTTTTTCCATTAGACAAGCCGGTGATTTGGCAGGCGGTTACCGCTCCGCATGATTTCTCTCCTGTGCCGGCGCCGGTCCACTGCACCTTGTAATCCGTGATAGGGCTGCCATTGGCGGAGCCTGGTGTCCAGTTGAGATTGACCGCTCCATCTTGTGGATCGCCAGCTATGGGAGAAAGCAAGGGTGCGTCAGGCTTATCGATAACCGAAATCGTGATGCTGCCTGTAACTTCTCGCTCCTTGGTCTTCGTTCCATCTTGGACGGTAACTAATACTGTGTTCGAGGATGCTCCGATATCTGAAGCGGCCGATATCTCAATGGTGCCAGAGGCTCCGCAACCGGTTACGGAAAGTTTGGCTGCATCATCGGTACGACAATTGACTACGGTCAGTGGCGTTTCAGGGAAAGGATTGTATGCGTTGGCCAATATGTTCATCGACTCAGTGGAACCGGCTTTGATAGTGAGCGAGGTATTGCTGAGTCGTGCCAATGAACGTGTAGAGACGGCTACGCGTACTGTAATTCCTGCATTTACGGTCCCTTTACTGTATTTGATTGCTACGGGGATGGACACAGTAGTGCCAGGTGCCGCGTCAACATTTGCGGAGATTTTCAGTAGGCCGCTGGACGACAGATTTGCCTTTATCGGTCCCGAGGAGGCTCCACCCGAATAGGTGTATTGCTTCTCATCGTCATGCAAGCCGCTTGGAGAATGAGTCAGTGCGGTCAGATCAATGGTTTTTGCTTCCGCGCCCGCTTCGACATCGATGGTGGGAGAGGAGAATGTAGGCGGCGGAACGTCTCGGCCGATAACCGTGATCTGGAGAGTAATCACAGCGGAATTGATGATTTTGGTCTTCGATGAGCCGGGTTTGCCATCCACGGCAGTGAACGTTATGGATGCCGGTCCGGCATAATCGCCATTCGCCGTGAATTTCAACGTAGTGTCATTCACATATAGGTCGGAATTTGATGCCTTGGTTGCGCTGACTGAACTTGCACTTTCAATATGAGGCTCTTTACCGGCGCCTACTCGTACGTAATCGTTGATGTTGATTTGGATGGTTTCTCGAGCATTGACTTTCAGCTCAGGAGCCTTGGGGCGCAGAGTTGGTGGAAAAACGCCGTAGGCCGGTACTTGGATGAACGCGGTAGACGTGATGTTGTATTTCGTGTTTGTCACCGTGTAAGGAACCGCACGAGCTTCAGATGTGAGATCTACCGTAATAATGGTTGAATGATCGCCACCTTTGACGCGTGCGTGGTCGGCGCCGGAAGGATGTACGCCAACAGTAAGCTCATCTGCAGTGCCTGAAGGGTTTGCAATCCATTGGGAAACGTCCACATCGACGGACTTTTTATCGATGGTTGCAGCAGATGGTACGCGATAATCGTATGCCGTGGGCGGCTCTATTGGAGCATTGGGGTCGACGTTGATACTCAATGTAGCGGTATCAGAGAGCCCGGCTTTATCTCGAACGGTATATGCAACGTATGCTGTGGTGACGTTGGCGGGTGTGGTGAAGGAAATCATATTGTTTTGTACAGTGACGCCTTCTACACCTTGCGCTTCAACGGATTTATCGACGATCAGGTCGGTATTGTCCCCGGAAATATCGTTTTGTGTCACTGGCACGGTAGCTGCGGTATTGGGACGCAACGTAATCTCATCATCGCGCGCATATACGCCGGAGTCAGAAGCACCTTGGAATACGCCTACGCGTATTTGAGCTTGAGCGCGCTGGCCGGTCCAATCTTCTACAGCGTATGAGAAAGTGTCCGTACCGGAAGAGTCCGGGTATGCCTCATAGACCAGATAATCAGAACCGACCTCGGTGATACGACCAAGAGAAGGAGCCTTATTGCCTAAGCCGAGCAGCTGGTCGTCATCGCCATCCGCATCGATGCCGGTAAGGGTAATGGGAATACGTACCTTTTGACCGGCAGCTACCTGTGCTTGCGTATTATGCGGGGTAGGAGGTGCTTTGCTTTCGGCGTTGCTCTCATGCACGGTAATGGTGATGGTTGCGGACGTTACATTGCCGAGATTGTCTTCCACGGTGTACGTAATAGGGAATACGCCGGCGTCTTGTGAAGCTTGATATCTGACTGTATCCGCGGATACGAAGGCAAGCCCTTTGAAGGTTTTCTTATCGTATTGCAGATTGTTTTTCAACCGTACGGTAGTGCCATCTGGATAATCCACATGATCGAGCACGTCCACGGAAACAATGCCTCCGGTACGCACCTGCGTGTTGATATTGCTGGCCTTGGGGGTAGAACTTGACGCGGTCAGAGCCGGAGGCTGCAACACGATGGTGCCGGTGGAAGTGCCAGCTGCATTAGCCACCGTGTAACTGATGGATGTGGGCTTTGTAGGAACCTGACGTGCGGTGATGTACACGCGCTTATGACTTACCAGACCGACTTTGATGCCGGAATCGGCGGCCGCGCTTACTGAAGTGACGGATAAGATGCCGCCCATTGGATCGACATCATTGGTGAGCGGCTCCACGATAGCGGTATTGTCCGCTCCTAGCAGCGCCACATCATTGGCGGCAATCGGTTTGGCTGACTCGCCAGTGACCGGCTGAACTTCCACACGAGCCAGACCCGTGGCGGGAATAGAGCCTTGTGTAATGGTGTACGGCACATAATAGGTGCCCGGGTTGGATGCCCTGAATGAAATGGACATGTCCGCAACATTAGTGGTAGTGGTCGCTCCATTGGGAGTGTCCACTTGGCTGAGCTGTGCGGGTTGCGCGGAAGTGCCATGCACGTACGGGGTAAGATCGATAACGGTATCGGTTTCCGGCGTAGTGGTTTTTGTTACGGGATCGATGATGGCAGCCAATGTATTTGCCGGTTTTACTGAGAAATACATCAGGCCACTGCCAGTGGCTTCACCATCAGAGACCGTGACTTCCACGGCTACTCGTCCTGATGATTGGGCGCCAGTATTGAAAGTGAGTTGCCCATCTGCTCGTGTGGAGACCTGCACTTGGTCGCTGTTTTCAGGCACGGCGGCGACCAATGTCAACGGATCGCCATCCGGATCGGTGAAGCTGCCAAGCGCGTTGGCTGTGTAGCTTGCCCCTTGTTCCACACTGATTTCCGGAGGCGTGTCTGATTGCAAGGGAGCATGATTGCCTTGCCCTGTGAGATTAACCGTTACTGTGGCGTTGGAAGTCTGCCCTCGTCCGTCTGAAATATCATAGGAAAATGTTGCCGTTCCGGGTGACGCGGATGAGGCATCCAATTGCAAGTATCGGCCATCATAAATTGGAGCGACGGTAACGTTAGTACCATTTACCGCACTGACCTGAGTGATGTTCAGCACCGAGCAGTCGGTTTGTTCGTCATTGCGCAGCACGTCAAGAATCTGTTCGGATCCAGCACGAGCCCCGATATGATCATCTACGGCTCGAATTTGACCAGACTGTGCGGAACAGGTTTTCGAAAAATCATGATGATTGTCTGCGGAATCGTTGGTGTTCTGATCCTGCGCGTTCTGCTCGGTTTGTATGGTATTCCACTGGATTTTGATGACTTTGGTGTCATGATTAGGGTTCCATACGTTGCCATTGGTCACGTCATTGAGCACTACCAGCCGGTGATTGGTGCGAAATACCAATTCGGAAGTGGTGTTGACGGATTCAAGAGTTTGGAAATCCTTGTCTGAACCTTCGGATGAGCATACGCGAATATAGTTATTGGCTCGTTGACTCCATGCTGCGTATACGCAATCGTTGGTGGATACTGGCTGAGCGGCGGTTGATTTGCCACCTGTGGAGAATAATCGCGCCGAATTATGATTGCCGAGTTGGGCTATGGCCAGACCTTGTGCAGAAGCGGCGGCAACCCATCCGTGTTGCTTACCATCGGTGGAAGGGGCTTGAAGCGTGAGCGATCCAGTGGTTTTCATGCTCACTCGACCATCTTTGAATAGCAGTACATTACCGGATGAGATTACAGGCGTATCACCGATAATGGTGAAGCTCTCAGCAGGCTGCGGCTTGCCGTCAGATAATGATTCCATCTCCTGTGCTTTTGCATCATTGGGATGGTGAAGCACCACAACCATGCCATCTGATGGTCGATAGCCATATACCTCGCCGGTATGGGTTACCGCAATACGGCCGCCTGACCCCAGCTGCATCTGAGGCGAGTCAGTGGTTGGCGTCAGCGAATCAAGTTGATCGGATGAACCTGCCCACACATTGCCGGTTTTTTCATTGATGAAGGCAATGGTGCCTCCACCTTCGATGGCTGTGGTATTGGCTTTGATATCGGTTTTTGCGTCAGCGCTGACCGTGGATGCTTTGATGAAAGTAGCCTGATTGGGCTCAGTCAAAACGGTGTCACTATTATGCTGGACAACGTCGAATCGCGGTGCTGACGATGAAATGCCGGCATCCGCTTCCTGATTCTTGACATTAAATCGTGCGGCTTTTTGATGATTCAGCGAAGTTACCCATACGGTGCCATCATCCAATTGCACATGGCGGCGGGTAATGGTGCTGACGATGACTGCTCCGGCGATAAGCGCCAATAATGCCAGGAGGGTTAACACAGGCATAAGCCATGTGCGGTTCTTGGAGGGCAAAACGTGACGCACAAGAGCACCTAAACGATGCCGGTTGCGCGGCTGAGATGGCGTGACCATAACAATTCCCCCGAACTCCTGTTGTCCCTCTTGATAGCCTAGTCTGATTCAGGTTTTGCTGTACAAGCAACTGCGGGACTGGTGGACATCTGCCGGTTGCTGCGCACTATGGAAACCTGAATACAGGTTTGTGCGCCGTCCTGAGCATCGACCGTAATTGAAGTATCCGTAGTGGTGGTGGTTTGCACACTCTGATCAGCTGCTGTGGACTGGATGAATGACCATGCATAGCTGTCGCCGTTTTGTGGATCGGGATTCGTCCAGGTGAAAGTGACTGAAGAGCCGTCTTGAGAATATTGTCCGGAAAGATTCTCAGGAGATGGTATCTGGTTATTAAGCGTTGCGGCTGCAGAATCATCTGTATTGCTGCGGTTGCGTGTTGAATCGTCTACACCGGATGCATCGACATGTGTGGGTGTGGCTGTTGAGGCAGAATCCATATGAGGAAGAACCACAAAGACGAACGTCGAGGTTACGACTGCAATCGCTGCTAACGCCGCTCCCGTGATGATTGCAGGCTTAAGCCAGGTTCGATGCGTTCGATTGGGTGTATGCGTGTTTGTTGCATTCTTGATACGGCGTTTGGCATCTTTGGGATATGGGGGTATCCCTTCGGCGACTAGTGGAGTGATCTGTCCGTATTCTTCATGCTGGACTCGTTGCATAGCGCGCGCGAATTCAAGTGCCGAATAATAGCGTTGATCAGGATTTTTCGATAAAGCCTTGCCGAGTACCGATTCCACCGTTGCCGGTACATCTGGTCTGCCAATACGGGGCAATGGCTGGTTGATAATGAGTTCGGCAAGTTCGGATGATGTGTGTGGATGATACTCATGTTGGTATGGCGAGCATCCTGCCAACAGTGCATATAACGTGGCCGCAAGCGAATAAATATCTGCTGTTTCCGACCCATTGGTCCGATGTTCAAGTACTTCCGGGGGAGCCCAGGGAAGAGAAAAACCGGTGGCTGCACGATCGTATACATCGGTTGAAATGCCGAAATCGCTGAGGACGGGTAGCCCCTGCGTGGTGATGAGGATATTACTAGGCTTGATATCGTGGTGAATGATGTTATTGCGATGCGCGGTATATAACGCACCTGCGAGTTTGATGCCGAGATCCAGCACCTGCTCGCATGACATGGAGCGTGATTTCATAGCGCTGTTGTATGAGCCGCCAGAAGCATACTCAAGAACCATGAAACCATGACCATTAGCGCTTACTCCGGCATCATAGACCGACAGGATATATGGGTTGGAGGAAAGCTTGGCCATGAAGTTCGCTTCGCGGCTGAAAGCGGCGGCGGCATGGGGTTCCAGTGTGGCATTGCTGACTTTTACCGCAACCGGGCGCTGCGGCATGCGTTGATTGTAGAGGAAAACCGTGGCTGCGGCGCCAGAGCCTAAGCGTTGAACAAAATCATAGCCCGGCAATTGCGGCGGTGCGATGGTAACGGACATCGAGAGCCTCCCCCTTGACGCTTGAACAATACTCCCCTTGTTCAGGATACTGCCAGCATAAAGGCAATATTGAGGTAGGGAATAATTTTTCCCTAGTGAACAATGGGGCTTAGTCTTGAATCATGAGTAAGAACGTGAACCCTTCATTACTGTTGGACGGCATCGAGCGCGATGGTGCGGCGAGGCTGGTCATTGGTGTGCCCGGTGCCGGGAAAACGGAATATGCATTGGCACTATTGCTGGAAGGATTGCGCAGGTATGGCGATGCTCACGCCGTAATGACGGTGTCAGGGCGTATTGCAGCCGATCAGTTGGGCAATCGCGTAATTCGCGAGCGAGGGTTCTCAACCCAGGCAAGACCGGTCACCACATTAGGAGCGGTGGCGTTCCGCGTGATTGCGGCATCCCGTGCTTCGCGTAATTTACCTGCTCCGCGTTTGCTGAATGGTGCCGAACAGGATATGTTGCTCAGGCAGGTCATGGCTGTTCATATGAGTCATGTGATAGCGGGCGATGAATGTGTAACCTGCCGACTTCTCAGTGAATATTTCGCGCAGTCTCAATGGGCATCGTTGATTATGGATCCTAGCGGTTCTGTCGCGGGAGGCTCCACCAGCGCAGAAATCATGGCGAGAGGCATTTCGGATGCGTTCATTAGTCAGTTGAGAGATATGCTTGCGCGATTGGATGAACTCGGCGTTGGCCCGCGCGAGGAACCATCATTGATACAGTCGGTTGCCGCCGACTCACGCCTATCGGTGCAATGGCGTCTGGCTTTTGCTCTGCGCGCTGAATATATTCGCGCGCAAGTCGAAACATATGCTGGCCAATATCGTTTGGACGCGTCGTATTTATTAGTAGCCGGTGCGCGTGAAGTGCAGGAAATCCGTGTAAATAGGAACGATTTGGCTCAAGATGGGCCAATGCGAACGGAATCAGATTTGGAGCTTCCGACTCTGCCGCGGCTTATTGTGGTGGATGATGTTCAAGATATCACTTTGGCAGGCATGCGTTTTCTTGAGGAATTACATCAGTCCGGCACGGCAGTTGTATTGGTTGGCAATCCGGACGAAGCAGTGCAGACCTTCCGAGGATCCTATCCTGAGTATCTTATGCGCCGTGCTTGTTCGGGGCCGTTGAATGCTGCCGTGGTTCCTCTAGGATCTCAAAACGCAGGTGAGCCAGGAAAGGCGGCGGATTATGCGCATGTGGTGGCTTCGCGAGTATCGCTGTCCATTCCGTCTGAGGAAGAGGAAGAACTCCCTCCCGCAAAACGACCGGGCAAGCTGACCGCGGTTTTACGTTCGGGGATGCAAATATCCGCAAAGGATGATTCGGTGCTTTCCGGTTTATACCGTTCCTCGCGCGAAGAACTGGATGACGTGGTGTGGCGTATCAAACGAGCCCACCTTGACCAGCATGTTCGATGGAATGATATGGCGGTCATCGCGCACGACAATGCCACTGTGCGAGTATTTGGCGAACGTCTTCGTCGCGATGGAGTGCCGGTCCGGTATTCATCGGTCACTCGGCCTCTTAAAGATGAGCCTGTATTCAAGGGTTGTTTGCTCTTGTTGAACTTGCCCTTCTTCGTGTGAATGGCATCAACCATTGCAATATGACGATGGCCCAGATAGCCTCATATGCGCGTGCGCGGGTGAGAACCTTGATGAATGGTCCTTTGATTACTTCGGGGAAAAAACCCGGGCAGGGTGGAACCGCGCGTCTGGCTCCAATTGAATCCGCCATGAATGCTTTGGAATCATTATCAACCATCTCCGGCGATGAAGGCGCGTTATTCGCATTAATGCAAGGATGGCATGCGCTGAGCGAACTTGCTGACTCTCAGTGCATGGCGGATTCGGCAGAGGATGCTATTGCGCAGCATGCTGAATTGACGGTTGACGTTGACGACGCCCTTGTGGATGCCGACTCTCATAAGGAACTTGCATTTGGCATTGATGCACTCTATGTCATGCTCGCTTTGGATGTGAGTTCGGCTCCGGCCCAGCAGGTACTTGCTTCGATACATGCTGTATTGGGCAACGATGTGCAGGCACAGGCTTTCATGAATCTATGGAATCTTGTCAATCGCGTCAGCGAAGGGTTGCGTTCACTGCCAGAAGACCAGCGCAATATGCCAAGCAATGCATTGTCCATTGCTTGGCAAGCCGCAGGTGTCGCGTCGGCATGGCAGAAGATAGCGCTCGCGAACACACCGGATGGTCGAGCCTCCAATGACAGGCTGGATGCGGTTATGCGATTATTCCAATTCGCCGAAGATGCTACTGCCAGCAACAGCATCGTGGGTTTCATCACTCAAGTACGTAATATGCAGGTTCAGGCAGACTCTCTGGCGCATGTTGGCCCGGTAGAAGATGCGGTAAGTCTTGCCACTCCGGCAGGTGCAGCCGGCCGCCATTGGCCATATGTGTGGATTGTTGAGATTGAACAAGACGTATGGCCGAATCTTGCCGGGCGCAACACCATGTTCGGCGGGGAAGAGCTTGCAGAACTGGTTCTTCGAGGAACGTTGGCGAGTGTTGATGAGCAAGGTCACGATCCGCGATTCGTGTCGGTACTTTCCAGTGAGAAGAAAAGCTTCTTGGTCTCATTAACTAGAGCATCCAAGCAGGTGTATCTCAGCGCGGTATGGAATGATGATGCAAGTCCCTCGGACTTCCTGTTTGGTTATTTGCCGGAACATTATTCCCGCAACAAGCAAGAAGCGACTTTTACTTCGGTGGGCTATAGCGAAAGTGGGCAGACCGGCGAGGTGGAAGATTCGGATACTGCTGCATGTGCCGGATTGGATGGTTCTCCACGAGATTTAGTTGCTGCGGCACGCGCCTCACTCGTTTGTGAATCAGAACATGCGTCTCAGGAGCATGATGCGGCTACAGCTTTGGGCATATTGGCCGCGCACGGCATTGAAGTCGCCCATCCCGACAATTGGGCGTTTACCGCCCAAGGCGATTCGGACATGAATGAACCAGAAGATGAGCGTGCAGCTACTGCAACTGCAGCAGAAAACATGCCGGTGGTTACGCTATCTCCCTCGGCGGTCGACGGATTATGGGCATGCCCTGTGTGCTGGATGTTAGAGCATCAATTTGCCGGCCCGCAACCAGGGTCGGTGAATGCTGGGTTTGGTACGTTGATTCACGCTGTAGCCCAACAAGGAAGCGAAGAGCATCTGGACCGTCTTGGCGTCGATGAGCAGGCGCTTCAGGCTTTGGGCCTGGATGCTTCTTCAAGTAGGGAACAGCGTATTCAGGCGGTTAGCGACAGGCTGATGGCGCTGTATGAAGATAAACGGCCTGATCCCAATGCGGTGGCTGATACGCGAGAACGGTATCAGGCTACGCGTAAAGATGATGCCGCTGCGGATATGTTGCATAACATCGCCGATTATTTCGTGACATCCGCGGAGGAATCATACCTTGGGAAAAACTTCGGTAAATTCAATATTGGTGCATTGCATCAGGTCGATTGCGAGCTGCAGTTTGCTGCTCGATTTGATTTGAACGATATTCTCGCGGCATACAATGCTATTCCCGGTGTAGCTCCTATTGATTGCTCCACATTGCTGGAGTTGATGGGAATGCTGGTTGGAGGATGGCCTGAGGGTATGTGCGAAAACCTGATCGTGCGGCTTTCCGGACGCATGGATCGTGTGGAGCATCGAATTCTTGCGGATGGAAGCAGTAATATTCGACTGATTGACTATAAAACTGGTGCTGTGCCGGTTCTCAAACAGGTTTTCAACGATCTTCAGCTGGTGTGCTACCAATTGGGGCTGATATTCTCGGAGCAGGGCCCCCGTGGAGAAGCCGCGTTGCGTAAAGCTCCAGCAATAGGGCAAAGCATGTTGTTCCATGTTGCGAAGAATGCGTCTCCTGCGGCAAGCCGAGCGCCTGAAGGTGCCTTCCAGCCGCCATTATTTACTGATGGAAGTCTTAATGCAGAACCCTTCGACCAACGATACTTCTACACCAAGCCAGACAAGTTCTACGATATGCCTGTGCTTGCGCCGGAACATAAACCACATGGGGTAAGCGAGGAGGCATGGCGGCAATTCCTGAGTCTGGCGGGTACCCAAGCTATGTGGTCGCTCACCATGATTTCGCGCGTATTCTATGCTGCCGCAGCTAGTCGGTCGGCAAAACTGGATGCGCATCCGCAATCCACGCACGTTGAATACTGTCGAATGAAGCACGTATGCCCAGCGTGCGCAGGTCAGGTGGACACCGTATTTGAAACGAGGCAGGCATGAGCGCTTTTACCCCAAGTCCAGAGCAGGCGGTCATCATCGATGCTCCTGCGAATGAAGATGTACTGGTGGTTGCCGGAGCTGGCTCCGGCAAGACCTTTACCATGACTCAACGCATTATCGCCCTAATTCACCGGGGTGTAGCTCCTGAACGTATCCTTGGTTTGACGTTCACGCGCAAAGCCGCAGGAGAACTACTTGACCGAGTTTCGGCCGCAGTGGGAGATACCGGCAATCAGCAGACACATACTTCATCTGGCAGTTCACCCGATCTGGCAGGGAATGCGTCTCGCGCCAATCATGCTGGCACGTCATGGGACCATGCTTTTTTCAAGCCCGCGATTTTCACCTATGACGCATTTTTCCAAACATTGGTAAGACAATATGGCCTGCTGGTCGGCTTCGATCAGAATACGCAGCCATTAAGCGAAGCCAGTGCACTGCAGCTTGCCATCGAAGTCATCGACCAGCACATGGACTTGGTGTTCAGTGAAGACTTTGGTGCGCTTACCACGGTGGCAGAGCAAGTCATCAAATTATCCGGAGCTATTGGCAGCGCCATGATTGGCGCGGGATGCACCGATTTCGAGGACGCCATGAATCGGGTAAGCCGATGGGATACCGCCTTCATTGACGTATTGAATAAGAACCTTGAAGAGGAGTCGATACCTGATAGTGAGCCCAAGGTTCATAACATCAGTAAGACTAAAAAAGATACTGATGCCAGCTGGCAAGCCAAATTGGATACTCGAGCTGAGGAAATGCATGCGTTATGCGTCTACCGGTGTGGCGAACTGCTCGCCGCAACACGTAAGCGTGAAGTATTGCTGCAGTTAGTGCGCGCGTATACGCAAGCCAAAAGAGAACGGAACATGGCGGAATTCTCCGATTTCACCATTGCTGCCTATCAGTTGATTGAGCGTTTCCCCTCCATCGGGGAGCAAACGAGGCGCAGATACAGCCATGTGTTGCTGGACGAGTATCAAGACACTTCCACTACTCAGGCTGCCCTCATTGCGGCGCTATTCCACCCAGATGATGACCATCGATGCGCCGTCAATGCCGTGGGTGACCCGTTCCAGTCAATCTATGCTTGGCGAGGTGCCAGCCCTGGCGCTTTCCGCATGTTCCAGCATGACTTCCATATGCCATCCGAATCGCGTCCATTCCCATTATCTGTTACCCGACGAAATAGCCGGATTGTGCTCGAAGCTGCTAATGACTTGACGTTGCCTTTGCGTTCCCGCCCCTCGCGCCCCTCAAGCTCACTGATGCGGGAAGTCGATGTTTCGTCACTTCAAGCATTAGATAACGCTCCGGAAGGCACGCTTGGCGTGCTTGGTTTCGAGACGGGCGGACAGGAAATCGATGCGGTAGTGCGGTTCTGCAAGCATGCGGTGCGAAAATACGGCCAGCATGAATATGATCAAGCGCATGTGGCCGTATTGTTCCGATCCAAAATACCGATGCCGTTGTATCAAGAAGCGCTTGAACAGGCAGGTTTGACCACATTTGTAGTAGGGTATTCCGCTTTACTGGAACGCCCGGAAATACGCGACATCATGGCGTTGCTGCATGTGGCATCGGACCGGACGGATACACAGGCGCTTATGCGTTTGCTGGCAACTCCGCGGTTCAATCTCTCTGCGGCTGATTTGACGGCATTGGCGCGAATTGCCGAAGAGCTCAACACTCAACAGCGATTCAGGGCGCTAGTGGAAGCTGGATTGGTTTCCGCTGACACTCCTGCGTCACAACAGGCAGCAGTAGTGCGTGAACATCGAGACCAAGTTGCCAATGCAGTGTTCGTTCCCGATTTGCTATTGCATGATGATCTTGCCTCAAATTTGAGCCGATTAAGCAAACATGGCCAACAAGGCGTTATGCAAGCCGCGCAGGCTGTGCAGCAGGTACAGCATGCCGTTGGGCGTCCGTTGGCGGAAGTGGTTCGCGTGGCCATTGAGGCGCTGAACCTCGATATTGACACTGTCGTGGCTCATGCCGTGCGAGGAGACGGGCGTCTTGACCCGACCGTTGCCCGAATGCCAATGAATTCCATCGTGGATTTGGTCGATACTTACACACAAGAAATTGCTGCCGATCAAACGCCGACGCTTCGCGGTTTCATGGCCTGGGCCGATTATCTGAGCAGTGTGCAAGATGAGGCGGCCAATTTGCCGGACGCTCCAGTAGACGTGGAACTCATGACCGTGCATCAATCCAAAGGACTTGAATGGGATGCCGTGGCGGTCGTGGGCATGACGCAGGGAGGATTCCCCAGCAACCAGGGCGATCATCTTACCGTGACGTTGGAGGAAGGCCACGAAGGCGGCATGGAACAAGGCCAATGGCGGGCTCCCGAATATCACGAAACAGCGAATTCGTGGCTTACCAAGCCCATAGCGGTACCGGCACCAATGCGAGCTGATGCCGACATATTGCCCCGTTTCCCTCACGATGCTGATATCAATGCTGACCCTATTGCCGCGCTTCAATCATTGGAAGGTGTGGAAGCCATCGATGATGAAGCATTCGGATCATTGCGTGATATCGGAGATGGCGTGGAAGACTCCGATCGTAGCGTCTGGTACCTGACTCAGACAGAAGAGTATGGTCGCAGACTGCATGCCGACGAGCGCAGACTGGCATATGTGGCGCTCACCCGAGCCCGCAATGATGTGTTGATGACCTATAGCGTGCATGCGAATGCACCCAGCAGAGATCCATCCACCGTAAAGAAAGGCGCAAAAAAGTCCGCTCCTTCCAACTTCTGGATGGAAGTTCATGATGCCTTACATGCACACCCACATGCAGTAAGTGCGGAACAATGCGTGTCTCAGCTGGGAGACAAGGCGGTATTTGTTACTCAACAGGGTGATGCTATTGCAGCGCCTCAAGGATTCTTTGCGGGAGATGCGTCCCGCGAATACTGTGAAGCCGTGGTAGCCGACGCTTGGCGCACACCATTGGAACATGGAACGGAAAACAATGATTTGTGGTGGCCTTCATTATTGAGTCCGGATATTCGTCAGCGACTGAACCACGGTGTTGACTCTGTTCATCAGGCTATTGCCAAAGCCGAACAGACTCTGACGACCAGCGGCAAAACCTCAACGTTGATTTGCGGTCCGCTCTCTCAACGCGCGCAACTTCTAGCCGATGATGCCGATTTGATGAGCAGTAATGAAAGCAGTGCCATCCTCGACGACATGGTGAAAGCGAAGGCGCAGCGTATTCTTGCTGCGGGCAGACAAAACGTTACCAGTTTGCAGGCTCGCGTTGGTGGCATGAGTGAGCGTGAAGAGCGCGATTATTGGCGTTACGTTGTACGCCCGGTGCCGCGCATCTCCTCACCAGCGGCGCAGGAGGGCACCCGTTTTCATGATTGGGCGGAGCGTTTTGTGAATGCCGGCAATCCAATGGAACGGTCGGAGCATGGACTATCGCTTGAGACTGGCACATACTTGGATGAGTACACGGGTCAATACGGCGATGAATATAGGGGAGTAGCTGTTCCAGAAGAAGGGCATCTGCCGATATGGGCTAAGCGGCTTGCCCAGTCACATTGGGCGCAGCGTGTGCCGATATGGGCCGAACGCTCCATCGTGGTGAACGTTCCCGGGATTGGCATTGTCAACGGCAAACTGGATGCCGTCTTCGCTGGAGGGCTGAACTTGGAGGATACGTCCAAACAGTTCACCGTAGTTGATTGGAAAACCGGTAAACGTCCTATCAAGCCAGAAGAAGTCGAACGAAAATTAGCACAGTTGGACATGTATCGCCTGCTGCTATCTGTAGTGGAAGGAGTAGAGCTGGAGAGTGTCGACGCTACCCTTTACTATGTCAGTGAGCCTAAGGAAGGCTTGCGTGAGATTCATGCTCGCGGCAAAAATAAACAGGAAATCCTTACCGAGTTGAGCTCCGGAATCCCTGAACAATCTGACAACGACTAAGCGCACCAGCGCTTATGACTGGGTGCCATGAAGACACGTCGAACATAGTGTGTTTCGACCGTTGAACATCAAGGTGCCTGTCCGCGGGAGAAACGCACCGCGTGACGTTGCTCAGGGGCCGCTACCCTCGGAAGGCATGTGTGGGCGGGCGCACATGCCGGACGAATTACCAGTAAGGAGTACATTGTGTCTACGACTCGTGTTGGTACCAAGTCGTATGCTGCCCACCCCTCCCCATATCGGAGGCTGTTCGCATTATCAGGGGCTAAAGCTTTCTGCATTTCCGGTGCGGTGGCTCGTTTGCCGATCTCCATGATGAGTCTCGGCATTGTCTTGGCATTAAACCATCTGTATGACAATTGGACCATAGCCGGCACCATGAGCGCCGTCTATGTGCTTGCCATGTCCTGCGTTACGCCGTTTTATGCCAGGGCATTCGACCGTTTCGGGCAAGCTCGAGTCGGCCGCATTGCACTCGCCGTGCAGATAATCGCTATGTTGTCGTTCGCCTTTGCGGCTCTGATCCGCGTGCCGATAGCGGTGTTATTTGTGCTCGCCATCATCATGGGACTCACGCAGTTTTCGTTCGGTGCATTAGTCAGAACGCGTTGGGCATATGCATTACGCACGGTGGAAGATGGTGATCAGCTGCTCAATACCGCCTACGCTATGGAAGCAGCCATTGATGAGATCGTATTCATTCTTGGGCCGATCCTGGCGGCCTGGCTCGCCACCTCAGTGCATCCGGTTTCGCAACTTTTCGTACCTACATTGGCTTGTGGCATTGGTGGAACGATATTCTTCTCTCTGAAATCCACTCAGCCGAACATTATTGTGCAAGAAATCGATGTACCGGTTCGCACAGCGGAACAGTGTGACGGCATCGGCTCGTCAGCAAAGACGGCAAGCGCAGCAGCTGCATCGGGAGCTGCGAATGCCGCCGACCAGTTGACGCTGCGACAGTTGAAAACCCATGCGCCCAAGCCTAAGAGCGTGCTGTTGTACGCCGGTGTACTGCCATTATTGGCGGTGTTCATCGTCTTTAACATGAGCTTCACGTCGTTCGACGTGTCAATCACCGCAACAATGAAAGCTATGGAGCTGGAGCCCTTCCTGGGCGTTCAGCTGGCCATGTTCGCCGTTGGCTCATGCGTAGGCGCATTAGTGTTCGGCTCCCGCCAGCTCAAAGGTTCGCACTGGGCGCATATGGTGATGTTCCTTGCGCTGCTCACGATAGGGTATGTGTTCTTCCGCCTGACGATGGATAATCTCATCCTGTTGGGAATCGTGGAGATTCTGACCGGTTTGACGGTTTCGCCACTGTTCGCCACTGGTAACTTGATCGTCAAGGATCTTGTGCCGGCCGAATCGTTGACGGAAGGCCTCAGCTGGGTCACCACAGCAGGTACTGTGGGCACGTCAATCGGTTCCTCGGTAGCCGGAATCGCTTTGGATTCAGCAGGTCCTCATATCGGTATGATGCTGCCGTTCCTCTTCACTCTGGCAGCAGTGCCCATCGCCTTGTGTGGATGGTGGCTCGCCAAACGCCGTGCCTGAGGCAACACACATCTGCCATGACTCGTAGTTCATGGACATTTCATTGGACTGCATACGGCAGAGTGATAATCTGTTTGCCGATTCAACGGCGTACATGATGATGCCCATGCGCATGAAATACATGATTGCATGAGCACCGCAACGCCTAGGAAAAGTATGGAAATGGATGACGAGATGGCGCTCGGTACGCTGGGCGGCCAGCATGTCAACGCGCAGTGGAAGCAGGACAATCATGATTAAGGTTTCCGTGGTCGGTGCCAAAGGACGTATGGGCTCTCATGTGGTCGAAGCCGTTAACAACGCCGAAGATACCGAACTCGCGCTCGCATTGGACGCCGGCGATGATTTGACCCAGATCACTCCCGCCAACACTGATGTGGTGGTGGAATTCACGGTGCCAAGCGTGAGCCTCAATAATGTACTGACGCTGATTGGACAAGGCGTGGACGTGGTGGTGGGTACCACCGGTTGGACCGATGAGAAGCTCGCTCAGGTCAAAGCCGCCATCGCCCAAGGGCCGAAGCCGGAAACGCAGAAGGTGTTCATCGCGCCGAACTTTGCCATTTCCGCAGTGCTGGCCGACTACTTCGCCACCAAGGCCGCCAAGTACTTCGAATCTGCCGAAGTCATCGAGTTGCACCACCCGACCAAGGTGGACGCTCCTTCCGGCACCGCCATCCACACCGCACGCGGCATTGCCGAAGCTCGCAAGGCAGCCGGCATGGCTCCTGTGCCGGACGCCACCGAAACCGATGGTGGCTCCCGCGGCCAGGTAATTGACGGCATCCACGTACATGCCGTACGTCTACGTGGCCTGAATGCCCACGAGGAAGTGCTGTTCGGCAATGCTGGAGAGCAGTTGACCATTCGCGCCGATAGCTTCGATCGAACCAGCTTCATGCCAGGCGTTCTGCTGGCCGTACGCAAGTTGACCGGCGACGCTCCGGCGGGTCTGACCGTGGGCCTTGATCAATTCCTTGACCTGTGATGCACGCCTGTGATCTTAAGGGATCCAGACAAATCACATATCAATTATCAATCACACATACCAATTACATCCATCACACACAAACGTACGTTTCTCTACATTACAGAAGCGTCCACAATGGGAAGTACGGTGAACATTATGAGCGAGCATGACATGCATCTTCTTGACCCTGCGCCTTTCGGCCGAATTCTGCCGGCAATGGTTACCCCTATGAAGGCAGATGGCAGCGTTGATTTTGACGCGGCGGTCAAGCTCGCCAAGCATCTCGTCGCCGATGGCGCAGACGGTCTGGTGGTTAATGGCACTACCGGTGAATCGCCTGTGACCCACATGGAAGAAAAGGTCGAACTGGTTAAGGCCGTCAAGGAAGCAGTGGATGTTCCGGTGATTTCCGGAGCTGGTTCCAACGACACCGCTCATACCGTGCGCATGGTTGAGCAGACTCAGGAAGCCGGTGCCGACGCGGTGCTCGTCGTTATGCCCTACTATTCCCGCCCCTCGCAGGACGGAATCGTCGGCCACTACAAGGCCGTCGATGAATCCGCCGAAAAGCCGATCATCGTATATGATGTCCCCGGCCGTACCGGTCTGAAGGTCAAGGTGGAAACCTACGACCGTCTGGCCGAACTCGAACACGTCAAGGCCGTCAAGGACGCCACCGGCGATCTTGCAGCCGCAGTGGAGAAGCAGCAGCGCACTGGTCTCGCCTGGTATTCCGGCGATGATGGTCTCTTCCTGCCGTTCCTCTCCATCGGTGCAGTTGGCATCATTTCCGTGATTGCCCACGTTGCATCCAACCCCATGCAGCAGCTTGTTCAGGCATTCGATCGTGGCGATATCACCACTGCCCGTCGTCTTGCCAATCAGCTTGCCCCTCTTGTCCATGCTCTGAACGGTGACGGCTACCAGGCCGTCATGGCCAAGGCTGCGCTCAAGGTCAAGGGATATATTCCTTCCACCACTATGCGCCTGCCCAATATCGGTCCGGATGCCGCTCAGCTTGATAAGGCAGAAGAGGGCATGCGCGCCGCTGGACTGCTGTAAGCAGCTGCTGTACACGGGTTGCCAGCCCGCCGCTTCTGCATGACAGAGCAGAAGCACAAATAACAGAAATAATCCAAGAAGATATGGCACAAGAACAAAAGAAGACAACAAAGAACAATAACTCTCGGCGCCGCGGCTCCTCTTCTCGCAAGGGAGCCAAGGGCGCCGGTAGCCGCAACAACCAGTCCCGCAAGATTAATCAGGCACCTACCGCACCTCAGCAGGATGCCGTGCTGATTGCGCCTCCGAAGTACCGCAAGGGTTCCATGCGCATCACGCCGCTTGGTGGTCTGGGTGAAATCGGCCGCAACATGAACGTGATCGAATACAATGGTCACCTTCTGCTCATCGATTGTGGCGTGCTTTTCCCCGAAGAAGAGCAGCCGGGCGTTGATTTGATTCTGCCCGATTTCAGCTACATCAAGGATCGTCTGGACAGGGTCGATGCTTTGGTACTGACCCACGGTCATGAGGATCATATCGGCGGTGTGCCGTATCTGCTGAAGTTGCGCCCGGATATTCCGCTGATCGGCTCCAAGCTGACCCTTGCCTTTGTTGATGCCAAGTGCAAGGAACATCATCAGAACCCCACCAAGGTGGAGGTCTCCGGTCGTGAAAAGCTCAAGGTGGGTCCATTCGACCTTGAATTCATCAACGTGACCCACTCCATTCCGGATGCTTTGGCCGTATATGTCAAGACTCCGGCTGGTTCCCTGATCGACACCGGCGATATCAAGCTCGACCAGCTGCCGCTCGACCATCGCATCACCGATCTTGTGGAATTCGGCAAGATCGGCGAAAAGGGTGTGGACCTGCTGATGATGGATTCCACCAACGCTGAGGTTCCGGGCTTCGTGAAGCCGGAAACCTCCATTGGCCCGGCACTGGATCAGGCATTCGCTCAGGCTACCCGCAAGATTATCGTGGCCAGCTTCTCCTCCCATGTGCACCGTGTGCAGCAGGTGGTGGATGCCGCCCACAAGTACGGCCGCAAGGTTGTGTTTGTCGGTCGTTCGATGGTGCGCAACATGTCCATTGCCGCCGATCTTGGCTACCTGCATATTCCTGAAGGCACGGTTGTGGACCTGAAGCAGGCCAATGATATTCAGGATGACAAGCTCGTCTACATGTGCACCGGTTCCCAGGGCGAGCCGATGGCCGCGCTTGGCCGCATCGCAGACGGCAACCACCGCGATATTCACATCAACGAGTTTGATACGGTGATTCTCGCCAGCTCCCTGATTCCAGGCAACGAGCATGGCGTGTACAAGGTGATCAACAAGCTGGTGCAGCTTGGTGCCAAGGTAGTGAACCGCGATAACGCCGCCGTGCATGTTTCCGGCCACTGCAATGAGGGCGAGCTGCTATACATGTACAACATCGTTAAGCCGAAGTGCGCCATGCCTATCCACGGTGAGAACCGTCATCTGGTGGCCAACGGCCTGATTGCCGTCAAGACCGGCGTCGACCCGCAGAACGTGGTGCTTGCGGAAGACGGCGACGTGGTGGACCTCTACCACGGCAAGGCCGCGGTGGTTGGCTCTGTGCCATGCGGTTACGTGTACGTCGATGGCGATTCCGTTGGCGAGCTGACCGATGATGAGCTTGAGAAGCGCCGCATCCTCGGCACTGAAGGCTTTGTTTCCGCATTCGTGGTAGTGGATACCGATAATCGTGAAGTGGTTACCGGCCCGAAGATTTACCTGAATGCCGTGGCCGAAGACGAAAGCGAATTCGACAAGGTGCGCCACCAGATCGTCGAACAGCTGAATGATGCCCTGATGCAGGGCACCCGCGACACCTACAAGTTGCAGCAGATCATGCGTCGCACGCTGGGCAGCTGGGTTGCTCGCCAGCTGCATCGCAAGCCGATGATCGTGCCGGTTGTTGCCGATATCGCTCAGGATGTTGAAATCGCGGATCAGCACTGAGCGACGCTGAAAGTAGCGGGTCAGGTGGAGTAATACCCCTGACCCGCTACAGTCGTATATAACCTTTACTTAAAAAGTCGTTATGCCATTCCGGCGCACTGCGCCACCTCCCGCCAACCGGGAGGTTTTTGTATGAAAGGAACACTATGCCCGGATCGAACCTGACCCGTGTTGAGGCCGAAGAACGCAAGGCCGTAGTCGAAGCACCGATTCACTATCATGTGGATCTTGACCTGACCGTGGGCCCGAAGAACTTTGGTTCCAAAGCTCTGATTTGCTTCAATGCCGAGGAAGGATCCTCCACTTTCCTTGACCTGATCGCCGACGAAGTGACCGCCATCGAACTCAATGGTGAGCCGTTGGATCCGGCCGTGGCATACAAGGACAGCCGCATTGAGCTGACCCACCTGAAGGCCAAGAACGAGGTCACCGTCACCGCGTTGTGCCGTTACTCCAACACCGGTGAAGGCTTGCACCGCTCGGTCGATCCTTCCGATGGCAACGTGTACCTCTATTCTCAGTTCGAGGTTCCGGACGCCCGCCGTGTCTACGCCGTGTTCGACCAGCCTGATCTGAAGGCCACTTTTGACTTCAAGGTGCTTGCTCCGAAGAGCTGGATTGTCACCTCCAACATGCCTGCCGCCAGCGTCGAAGATGATGTGCGCGAAACCCTTGACGGTACTCTGGAAGAAAAGCCGAACGAGTCCAGCCGCCTGTGGATTTTCGAGCCGACCCCGGTCATGAGCTCCTACCTGACTGCCATCTGCGCTGGCCCGTACGCCGAATGGCATACCGAATACCACAACGAAGACGGCCGCATTGTGCCGATGGCTCAGTACTGCCGCCAGTCCCTTGCCGAGGCATTCGCCAAGGACGTGGATTATCTGTTCGACATCACCAAGAAGGGCTTCGCCTTCTACGCCAAGACCTGGGGTGTGCCGTACCCGTACGCCAAGTACGACCAGATCTACGTGCCGGAATACAACGCCGGCGCTATGGAGAACATCGGCATGGTCACCATCCGCGACTCCTACGTGTTCGAATCCAAGGTGACTGATGCTCTGGCCGAACGCCGCGTGGTAACCGTGCTGCACGAGCTGGCTCACATGTGGTTCGGCGACTACGTGACCATGAAGTGGTGGAATGATCTGTGGCTCAACGAGTCCTTCGCTGAATTCACCTCCACACTGGCCACCGCTGAAGCCACCGAATGGCATGACGCCTGGGCCACCTTCTGCTCCGGCGAGAAGAGCTGGGCCCTGCGTCAGGATCAGCTACCGACCACGCACCCGATTGTGGCCCCGATCAATGATTTGAACGATACCTACGTCAACTTCGACGGCATCACCTACGCCAAGGGCGCTTCCGTGCTGAAGCAGCTGGCCTTCTACGTGGGCCGCGAACAGTTCTTCAAGGGCATCAACAGCTACCTCAACCGTCACGCCTACTCCAACGCCACCCTGGCCGACCTGCTGGGCGAGCTGGAGAAGACCTCCGGCCGTGACCTGAAGGCATGGAGCGCCAAGTGGCTCGAGAAATCCGGCATCAACACCATCGCCGCCTCGGTAGACGAAGCCGCTGATGGTACCATTGCCGAGCTCAAGCTCACCCAGACCGCTTCCGAAGAGCATCCGGTGCTGCGTCCGCACCGTCTGGCCATCGGCTTCTACAACGAAGATGAAACCACCGGCAAGATCATGCGTACCGAGCAGATCGAACTTGACGTGGATGGCGAGACCACCATTGTGGAGGCTGCCGCAGGTAAGCAGCGTCCGGCTCTGATCCTCATCAACGATGACGATCTGACCTACACGAAGATTCGTTTCGATGCCGAGTCCCAGGCGTTCGCCGAAGCCAACCTGCACCGTTTCGACGATGCACTGGCTCGCGCCGTGACTTGGCTGGCCTTCTGGGATATGACTCGTGATGGCGAATTCCCGGCCGAGCGCTTCGTAGACATGACCCTGCGCCTTCTGGCCACCGAAACCGAATCCACCACCTTCCGTTACGCGCTGGCCTGCATGAGCACCACCGCCCACCACTACGTGGCACCTGCTCGCCGTGAGGAAGTGCTGCGCCACGTAGCCGCCGAACTGTGGAAGCTGGCCAACGCCGCCGAAGCCGGTTCCGACAACCAGTTCCAGCTCATCACCGCATACCTCGGTTACGGTGAGGAAGGCGATGAAGCATTCGCTGCCAACGCTCACGGCCTGCTCGACGGCACGGTGAGCCTGCCTGGTCTGGAGATTGACAACAACTTCACCTGGACCATCATCCAGTCCCTCACCTCCGTTAATGCATTGAGCGATGACGAGGTTGAGGCTCAGCTGGCCAAGAAGGATTCGATTGTCAACCGTGAGTTCGCACTCGGTGCCCGCTCCGCACGACCGACCACTGAAGCCAAGGAATGGGCTTGGGATCAGGCGCTCAACAACACTGAGCTGACCAACTCCCAGCTGGAAGCCGTGGCTCGAGGCTTCTCCGCCACTCCGAACACGGAGCTGGCCGAGCCGTTCGCAGCCAAGTACTTCGAGACCGTGGACTGGATTTGGGCCAACAAGACCTACCACATGGCCGAAGCGCTGCTCAACGGTCTCTACCCCGGCTACGCCGACCCGGCCACCCTCACCAAGCTCGGTGACGCATGGCTTGAGGAGCACTTCGCTGCCGACAACGCTCTGAAGCGTTTGATCGTCGAGAACGTGGCCTCCTCGCACCGCACCCTTAAGGTTCGCGACTACAACGCAGCCCTGTGATTGTGTTTTCGCCTAACTCCCCTCTCTGAGGGGAGCCGTCGTCAAGGCGACTGAGGGGAGCTGCCCCAGAGCAGCAGTCCACATACCAAAAGAAAACCCGCAAGCAATCCTCAACAGCGTATCCTCGCTCAAGGCTGGCAATGTGCCGGCCCGAACAAGCGAAGGATACGAGGATGATTGCGGGTTTTTCCATACTCTCACTACTGCTGATTCTGCTGGCCGGCATTGGAGCTGGATTCGTGGGATACGCAGTGGGTGCATCCTCGCTGGTTTCTTACCCGGCGCTGCTTGCGTTCGGCATTCCACCGGTGCTTGCTAATGCATCGAATACGGTCGGTGTGGTAGGCACTGGCATTGGCGGCGTGATGGGTGCACGTCGCGAGCTTAAAGGCCAGACTTTGCGCGTTATCACGTATGTGGCCATCGGTGCTATCGGTGGTGTGATCGGCGCATATTTGCTGCTGGAACTTGATCCGAAAGTCTTTGAATTTGCGGCTCCCGCACTGATTTTGTTCAGCTCGCTGATTATTGCCGTCAATCCTCGTGGGCGCATGCAAGCGAAGCAGGCGGCCGCTGATGCCGCGGCCCAGCTGAACCACATCAATGCCGCCGAGCAAGCCACGTCAACGGAATCGGTTGCTGAACAGCACAAGGCCGAGGAGCGTGCGTCCAAACTTTCCATCGACCAGCCGGTGCAGCCGATGAACAAAGACTCCTGGTGGGTCTGGGTCGGCGTGTGGGCCGTGGCCATCTATTCCGGCTACTTTGGTGCTGGCGCTGGCACTTGCGCGCTCGCCGTACTTGATGCCGCTAAAATCGGACCATTCCACAAAATTAATGCACTGAAAACCCTGATTGGTACCGGTGCGAACATTACCGCATCCGTGGTGTTCATTGTGCGCGGCGCAGTCGATTGGCCAGCTGCCATCATGCTGTGCGTCGGCTGCTTCATCGGCGGCTACATCGCTCCTCCCATCACCCGCAAGATACCCGCGAATATTATGCGTGCCGCCGCCGTGGTCGCCGGTATTATACTCACCATCGATTTGGCGCTCAAGACTTACTGAAGCGTGATTATCGCAAGCAAATGCAACCGAATTGAGCAGCAATGTGTCAATCGGTATGACATCGTGCGCTGAGCCGATTACCATAGTGCTCGTTATAGAACGAGACGGTATCAGACCGCTCAAGTGAAGGATGCAATAGTATGCCGAAAATGTTTGGAACTGATGGTGTTCGAGGACTAGCCAACAAGGATCTGACCGCGCGCTTGGCACTTGATTTGGGAGATGCGGCTGTGCGCGTGCTGGGCGATGCCGGCACAAAGGATGACCAGCCTGAGGGTCGTCGCCGTGCGCTCGTAGGGCGCGATACCCGAGTTTCCGGCGATTTTTTGGCTTCTGCGCTTGCTGCAGGCATGTCTGCCGGTGGTTTTGACGTGATTGACGCTGGCATTATCCCCACTCCGGGCGTGGCTTATCTGACCAGCGTGCTCAATGTGGAGATGGGCGCCGTGATTTCCGCATCCCACAATCCGATGCCGGACAATGGCATCAAGTTCTTCGCTCGTGGCGGTTTCAAGCTGCCTGATCAGAAGGAAGACGAAATCGAGGCTGTGCTTGGCCAGGATTGGGAGCGTCCGACCGGTGCCGGCGTGGGCCGCGTGAGCCACGATCAGACCACGGCTACCAACCTGTACATCGACCATCTGGTCTCCACCATCGCTCCGCTTAACGACGATCAAACCCAGCCGAAGCCGCTGAAGGGCTTGAAGATTGTGGCCGATTGCGCCAACGGCGCCACTTCCGTGGTGGCTCCTGAGGCTCTGCGCCGCGCTGGCGCCGATGTGATTGTGATCAACGCATCCCCGGACGGCTACAACATCAACAAGAACGCCGGCTCCACCCACCCCGAACAGTTGCAGGCGATGGTCAAGGCCACCGATGCCGTAATGGGTGTGGCCTTCGATGGCGACGCCGACCGCTGCCTTGCCGTGGACGAAGACGGCAATATGGTCAACGGCGATCAGATCATGGGCATCCTGGCCCGCGCCAAGAAGCGCGAAGGCAAGCTCAAGCACGATACGCTCGTGGTCACTGTGATGAGCAACCTCGGCCTGAAGCTCGCCCTGAAAGATATGGGCATCAAGACCGTGGAGACCTCCGTGGGCGATCGTTACGTGCTCGAGGAAATGCTCAAGGGTGATTACTCACTCGGCGGCGAACAGTCCGGCCATGTGATCAACCGCGAATTCGCCACCACCGGCGACGGCACCCTGACCGCGCTGACCCTGTGCAACGAAGTCGTCAAGTCTGGCAAGAGCTTGAAGGAACTTGCCGCCGACTTCCCGCAGCTGCCGCAAACCCTGATCAACGTGCCGAACGTGGACAAGAAGGCGGCGTCCACCAACAAGCGCATTCAGGAGGCCGTGGCTCACGAAGAAGAGCTGCTCGGCGATTCCGGCCGTGTGCTGCTGCGCCCCTCCGGCACCGAGCCTCTCGTGCGCGTGATGGCCGAGGCCGCCACCCAGGCTTATGCCGACGAAGTGTGCACGCGTCTGGCCAAGATCGTGGCTGAAGAGCTTGCACTGAAGTAGTCCCTTCCGCAAAGGAAATCCCGCAAAAGGAACCCGTATGTTTGGAAAGAACACCAAAGTCGATCTCGAACTCAACCGTATCGTTGAGCAGCTCATCAAAACCGGCGGCAAGGAGAAGATTCTGCCCATTGTGCAGTCTGGCGAACCGGTACTGCGCCAACAGACTATGGCCTACAATGGCCAGCTCTCCAAGCGCACGCTGGTCAAGCTCATCGACACGATGCACACCACGATGCTCGAAGCTCCGGGCGTGGGTCTCGCCGCTACCCAGATTGGTCTTGGCCTGGCGCTCGCTGTGGTCGAAGACCATGTGCGTGACGATGAGGACGATCCGCGTGAAATCGCGGAATTCCCCTTCCATGTGATCATCAACCCCAAGTACACGCCCGCCAGCGACAAGACCGCATCCTTCTACGAGGGCTGCCTGAGTTTCGACGGCTATCAGGCCGTGCGCAAGCGTTGGCTTGATATCGATGCTGAATGGGATGACGAGGACGGAAACCGTCACAAGGAGCGTCTGCACGGCTGGCCGGCACGTATTTTCCAGCATGAAACCGATCATTTGAGCGGCGAACTCTACATTGATCGTGCGGAGATTCGCTCGTTGACCACCTATGAGAACCTCGAGGACTACTGGTGCAACGACCCGGTGCCCACCGAGGCCGCCGAAGAACTCGGCTTCGCACTGTAAACCGATTACCCTATCTCAGCGTCACCATGATTGCCATGACTGTAGGTTTTTGAACACTGACTGTAGGCTTTTGAACGTTTTTCGTTCAATTTCCTACAGTCAACGTTGAAAAACCTACAGCCAGTGTTCAAAAACCTACAGCCAAGGGTGAATGGGCATCGGCACAGAGTGGTGTGCGATTGAGACCATGAATGCTCTGTATGCAAAGCTGCACAATTATGCGTTGATAGGGTGATGTTGGATTCCTCGACAGGTCTGAGGATCCGTTTATACTTCTGACCTCGTGAGTGAGTATCAGGACAGCCGTCAGCAGCGTGAGAACCGCCGCCGCACTATGGTGCGCGTGGTGTGCGTTGTCATAGCTGTGGCCATGCTTGGCTCCCTGGTTATCCCGGCAATTTACGCTGGACTTTGACGCTGCCTGTGCGCATTCGTGCTTGCGGCTTTCACGTCTGATGCCTAATGATTCGAATTGCGCGGTCAGCGGAACACAACAAGCATCACTGGCCGATGCTGGACAATCGAAATCATAAGCATTTACTGCCGCGGCAATAGCACCAGACATCATCAACAAGTAATGTTTGGCGACGGAATGTGCACAGGCTGTCAACAAGGACGTGGCATCAAGGAACTTTCAAGAATCAACAGTAAGGTAAAACACGATGGCAGAATTTGACTTTACCCAGGCAATCGGCGAGGCCCGCGCTAAGTATGATTCCATCGCCAAGGCGTTGGACGTGGACCGACTCAAGGCCGAGATCAAGGAACTCGAGGCTCAGGCAGCAGCCCCGGGCTTGTGGGATGATCCCGAAAACGCGCAGAAGGTGACCAGCAAGCTTTCCGCTACCGAATCTCAGCTCAAGCGCCTGAACTCCGCATCCCAGCGTATTGACGATGTGGAAACGCTCGTGGAGCTTGGCCGTGAGGAAGGCGATCAGGATTCGTTGGAGGACGCGCAGAACGAAATCGGCGCAATCCAGCAGGACCTCGATCAGATGGAAATCCAAACTCTGCTCGACGGTGAATACGATGAGCGTTCCGCCGTGGTCACCATTCGTTCCGGTGCCGGTGGTGTGGATGCTGCGGACTTCGCACAGATGCTGCTGCGCATGTACCTGCGCTATTGCGAGCGTAATGGCTTTAAGGCCAAGGTGATGGATACTTCCTACGCTGAAGAAGCCGGCATCAAGTCTGCTACCTTCCAGGTGGACGCTCCGTACGCATACGGTCGCCTTTCCGTGGAAGGCGGCACGCATCGTCTGGTGCGCATCTCCCCATTCGACAATCAGGGCCGCCGCCAGACCAGCTTCGCCGCTGTGGAAGTGGTGCCGCTGGTTGAGGCCACCGATCACATCGATATTCCGGATACGGATATTCGCGTGGATACCTACTGCTCCTCCGGTCCTGGCGGTCAGGGTGTGAACACCACCTACTCCGCTGTGCGCATCACCCACTTGCCCACCGGCATTGTGGTGACCATGCAGGATGAGCGTTCCCAGATTCAGAACCGTGCCTCCGCTATGGCTGTGCTCCAGTCTCGACTGTTGGTGCTGCGCCATGAGGAGGAAGCCAAGAAGAAGAAGGAGCTCGCCGGCGATATCAAGGCCAGCTGGGGTGATCAAATGCGTTCCTACGTGTTGCACCCGTACCAGATGGTCAAGGATCTGCGCACCGGTTACGAAACCAGCCAGACCCAGGCCGTGTTCGATGGCGACATCAACGGCTTTATCGAGGCTGGCATCCGCTGGCGTCACGAGGAGCGCCGTCAGGCTGAATCCGAAGAGTAAGAAAAGTAATCGGTACTCTCCGAAAACCTGTCCAGATCTGCTAAAAACTGCAGCGAGTATTGGTTATGGCTCCCTTATCGGGGAGCCTGCAATACCGCTTACAGCACTGGCAATATAAGGGAAACACAAAGGAAAACGGATATGGCATTGATCTCACTGGACAAAGTGTCCAAGATCTACCCTAAGGGTACGCGTCCGGCGCTGGACAATATCAGTCTTGATATTGAGCGCGGCGATTTCGTGTTCCTGGTGGGTGCTTCTGGTTCAGGTAAAACCACATTATTGAGTCTTCTGCTGCGCGAAGAGGAGGCCACCAGCGGTGAGATTCGCGTGGCCGGTAATGATTTGCGACGCATTACGAACCGTCAGGTGCCGCAGTATCGCCGTTCTTTGGGCTTTGTGTTCCAGGACTACAAACTGCTGAACAATAAGACGGTCTGGGAGAACGTGGCGTTCGCGCTTGAGGTGATTGGCACTCGCCGTTCGACCATCAAGTCGCTGGTTCCTAAAGTGCTCGATACTGTGGGCTTGACCGGCAAGGAAAAGAATTATCCGCATGAGCTTTCCGGTGGTGAGCAGCAGCGTGTGGCCATCGCCCGCGCGTATGTGAATCATCCTCAGATTTTGCTGGCCGACGAGCCTACCGGCAACCTTGACCCGACCACATCGCTCGGCATTATGGAGGTGCTGGATTCCATCAACCGCACTGGTACTACCGTGGTGATGGCCACGCATAACGAGGAAATCGTGAACTCGATGCGCAAACGTGTGGTGGAGTTGCATAACGGCAAGATTGTGCGTGATGAGGCTCATGGCTCCTATGATTCCGCGTTGTTCTTCCCGGATGCCGAGGTTGAGGCGCGCTCCGATAAGGCGAATCACATTACTGTCCCCACGCGCGCTGCCATTGACATGGGGGAGGGGCCGTCCGAAGGCATCGCCCGTTTGGCAAACTCGGTGCATTCCGGCCGCACGGGCCGTTATGGTGAAACGTTTGCGCCGATTGAAGATACGTTGACTTGGGGCAAGGGGCTGCCGCTCGATGAGCAGGCTGCCGCAATGGAACAAACGCAGGCTTTCGATCCGCTGAAAGATACGGCTGATGATGCCGCGGCTTCCTCCAATGAGCGTGATGATTCCCGATTCGCTCCGCCGCGTGTGTCGGAAACTCAGGAAGCCGCGCCGCTGGCACCTCCGGCTCCGCCAGCTCCTCCTGCACCTCCGGCTCAGCGGTCTACTGCTGAGGTTGCACCTGCGCCATCTGATACGAGTACTGCTGACGCTGACAAGAAGGGGGAGTAGTAAGTCATGCGTGCGCAATTCATCCTGTCTGAAACATGGACCAATCTGCGTCGAAATCTGGCCATGCTGCTGTCGCTGATGCTGGTCACGTTCATTTCCTTCCTGTTCATTGGTGCATCCGTACTGACACAGGCGCAGATTACCAAGGCCAAAGGCGACTGGTACGACAAGGTTGAGGTTGTGGTCTGGCTCTGCCCAGACGGCACCAGCCAGTCTGCCAACTGTGCTTCGGGCAAGTCGCCTTCCGCTCAGGAAATCACTGATTTGCAGAAGACTATTCGCGATGAGCTCAATGATGTAGTCGCCAAAATCGATTACGTCAGCAAGCAGGATTTCTACGACAACACGTTCACCAAGCAGTATCCAAACGGCGAATTCCAAGGCCGAACCCTCACTGCGGATGATATGCAGGATTCGTTGTGGCTCAAGCTCAAGGATCCCACCAAATATCAGGTGGTGGCCGAGGTGCTTTCTGGTAAGCAAGGCGTGGAGGACGTGACCGATCAACGGCAGATCTTCGACCCGGTGTTCGCCGTGCTGAACCGTGCAACCGCAGTGACCGCAGTACTGGCAGGCGTGATGGTGCTCGTGGCCATCTTGCTGACCGGAACCACGATTCGCATGTCCGCAGCGTCCAGGCGTACGGAAACCGAAATCATGCGATATGTCGGAGCCTCCAACTGGACCATTCGATTGCCGTTCATCTTGGAAGGTGCGATAGCATCCCTGCTGGGTTCGGTGCTCTCCTGTCTGATGCTTTCGGTCATCGTGCGCGTATTCATCACCGGATGGCTGGCACAGTCGGTGACATGGATTCCGTATGTGAATCAGCTCACAGTGCTGATGATTTCGCCATTCCTGATACTTGGCGCGGTATTGCTGTCGGTGATTGCCTCCACGATTTCGCTGAGGCGTTATCTGAGAGCGTAAGCACTGCGCAACACCGCATGCATTCTCAGATTCGCATGTTATGGTGTGCACTTGTATGGCAATGAAAGGATCTTTTCGTCCATGAATAAGACGACCAACACAATAAAACCCGCGCTGGCAGCGTTGACGGCGGGTATGTGCTGCGTGGCCGGATTGGTGATGGCTCCTGCACAGCCTGCTGAAGCGAGCACCTACTCCAATTTGGTCAGCGCGCAGAATCAGCATGCGGCTTCCGTGGCACGCGAGGCGCAGCTCAAAGCGCAGCTGGCCGGTGTCAGCAGCGAGCTTGCAAACAAGATCGTGGAGCTGGACGATCTGACCAACAACAAGATCGTTGCTGCTCAGGATAAGGTTACGCAAGCCAATGCCGATGCGGCCGCCGCTCAGGAAGAGGCTCAGGCTGCGGCTCAGCGTCTCGAAGCCGCTCAAAAAGATAAGGAAACGCTTGAGCAGCAGATTGAGCAGACCGGCAAGGACTATGATGACGCGCATGCCGCTGTGGCTCAGCTTGCTCGAGACAGCATGCATGGTTCTAGCACGTCCGAAGTCATGAGCGTGGTTACTGGTGCCAGCAGCACGCAGGACTTCGTCAATTCCATGCAGTCCCGTGATGCATTGTCTCGCAATGAGGCCAATGCTGCCTCTACGGCTGCCAGTGATTTGAGCACATCTAAGAATCGTGGCGAGCGTCTTGCCGCCATCGAAAAGCAGATTGCCACGCTGAAGACGCAGGCTGATCAGAAGTCGGCCGCGGCGCAAACCGCTGCTGAAAATGCTCAGAGTGAGCGTGATGCTCTCGAACAGCTTCGTGAAGAGGGTGAGCAGCGCCGTAACGAGCTGACCTCGATGGTTTCCAACCTGAAGGATCAGCAGGCGGCCCAGGCGGCTCAGACGGTGTTGCTGGCTTCCCGCGTGGATTCCTACAACCAGCAGTACATCAAGGAACAGGCTGCTGCCGGCGGTCAGGTGAACAATGGCCAGCAAGGTGGTGGCGGTACTGGTGGCGGCACCAGTGGTGGTACGTCTTCCGGTGGCAGCAGTTCGGCTGGTGGTAGCACGGGCCAAGGCACTTCGAATGGTGATGTCGGCAACCGTTACTACCCGGGCCAGTGCACCTGGTACGCCTACAATCGTCGTAAGGAAATGGGCATCGGTACGCCGTCCTACCTGCACAACGGTGGCGAATGGTATCTGAATGCTCCTCGATACGGTTTGCGTGTGGATCATGTGCCTCAGGTGGGTGCGGCATTGTCCTTCCCGCCTGGCGTTGCCGGTGCTGATGGTACGTATGGCCATGTGGCGGTGGTGGAATCTGTTTCCGGAAACACGGTGACGATTTCCGAAATGAACGTCAAGGGCGCATACGTGATCAGCTGGCGAACGCTGTCCAACGCCAGCGCGTATTGGTACGTGCACTGATACGCGGTATGCGCAACGCCTAAGCTGCTCATAGCGAATATGTGAGCTGGACAAGCTATTAAGCTAGACAATCCCCCTCCTATTCTTGGGAGGGGGATTATTGAATGAAAGGAGGGAAACCCTATGGCCAAGGAAACCGGTGAAAAGCTGATTGTGCAAAATAAGAAGGCTCGTCATGACTATGCCATTGAAGACAAGTATGAAGCCGGCATTGCGTTGACTGGTACTGAGGTGAAATCCCTGCGTGAGGGGCGTGCCTCACTGTCTGAAGCGTTTATTTCCATTGATCGCCGCGGAGAGATGTGGCTGGAAGGTGCCAATATTCCCGAATATCTGAACGGTACGTGGAATAATCACGCTCCGAAACGTAAGCGTAAGCTGCTGCTGCATCGTCAGCAGATTACCAAGCTGGCCCGTGGCATCGAAGCCAAGGGTTACACCATTGTGCCGCTGAGCTTGTATTTCAAGGATGGCAGGGTTAAGGCTTCCATTGCGCTGGCTCGAGGCAAGAAGGAATTCGACAAGCGTCAGGCGTTGCGCGAGGAACAAGACAAGCGTGAGGCGTTGCGTGCTATGCGCTACGCCAATATGCGTCACTAAGTACTGTTCCGTTGATGCTGGTGCTCGGCCGCTAAAGGCTCTTCTCTTTTCTGAGAAGAGCCCTTTTCTTATGCCGCTCACAATGATTGGTGTCCACAACGTGAGCAGTATCTCGCAATATTAACCACTCCGTAGCATTGCGAACCTACGCTCTGGAGCCAGCTGGGAAACATACCCGCCCGGTTGACTAGATGGAGAGAGGAAATCCAATGTCTCTAAGCAAGGGAATACAATCCGTGGCCGCAGCTACATTGAGCGCGGCAATGCTTATCGCCGTAGCCGCCTGCGGCACTACCGACAAAGCCGATACCGCTTCGGCCAATACCGACTCCGGTTCATCCAATAGCACGCAAGGATTCGATACCAGCAGCATCAAAAAGGACGATGCCATTGCCGCGCTGCTTCCGGATTCTGTTGCTGGAGATGGCACGCTGACAGTCGGTACCGATACTTCATACGCTCCGGCTGAGTTCTTGGCTGAGGATGGCAAGACGCCGGTCGGTTTTGATGTTGATTTGTCCAAGGCTCTAGCCGCTGTATTTGGTCTTAAGGAAAAGACCGTTTCGTCTACTTTTGATTCGATTATTCCGTCCGTTGGCTCCAAATATGATATTGGCATTTCGTCCTTCACTGTGACGAAGGAACGTCTGGATGCCGTCGATTTCGTCACCTACTTCAAGGCTGGCTCCACTTGGGTAACCAAGAAGGGCAATCCGGACAAGGTGGATACCTCCAACCTGTGCGGTGTCAAAGTGGCTGTACAGACCGGTACTACGCAGGAAGAGGAAATCAACGCCGCCAACGACCAGTGCAAGGCCGATGGCGAGGCTGAGATTGATGTCCAGTCCTCCAAGCTGCAGACTGATGTGACCACCGCTGTGGCTTCAGGCAAGGCATCCATCTTCTATGCCGATTCCCCGGTGGCTGGCTATGCCATTGAACAGACCGGCGATACGCTGGCCGCTCTTGGTGACGATACCGGTGTGACCCCGGAAGCCGTGGCCATAAAGAAGGGCGATTCCGCTACCGCCGAAGCTGTGCAGAAGGCTATGCAGAAGCTGATGGATGACGGCACCTACAAGAAGATTCTTGATACTTGGGGCGTTTCCTCGGGTGCTGTCGACAAGGCTGAAATCAACCCTGATGTATCTGAGTGATACACGCGAGTGATATGGTGTCAGGACTCTGTGCCATGCCAACCAAATCGTATATGTATGCACGTTAGTGTATAACTATACCTAATGATTGATGACGGCCGGCCATCAAGGCCGGTCGCCCAAGAGAAGAAGAGAAACAATTATGCAGTCCAAGAAGCTGAAGACCATCGCGGCCGCCGCTCTCAGCGCGGCAATGCTGTTCACCGCCGCTGCCTGCGGCACCACCGACGAAGCCACCTCTGGTTCTGGTTCCGACTCCGGTTCCGGTGAGGCCAAGGCCATCACCAGCTACGATGTGAGCTCCGTCAAGAAGGATGATGCCATCGCCGCACTGCTGCCCGAATCCGTTACCAAGGATGGCAAGCTGACCATCGGCACCAACCCGTCCTACGCTCCGGCAGAGTTCCTGGATTCCGACGGCAAGACCCAGATTGGCTACGACATGGACCTGGCTCACGCTCTGGGCAACGTGTTCGGCCTGAAGACTGAAATCGTCTCCTCCAACTTCGACACCATCATTCCGGCTATCGGCTCCAAGTACGACCTGGGTATCGCGGCTTTCACCATTACCAAGGAACGTATGGAATCAGTTGATTTCGTCTCCTACTTCACTTCCGGCATGGCCTACGCCGTGGCCAAGGGCAACCCGAACAAGGTTGACGCCAGCGATCTGTGTGGCCTGAACGTCGCCGTGGAAACCGGCACCGTTGAAGAGGAAGCCATCAACGAAACCGCCAAGCAGTGTAAGGCCGACGGCAAGAAGGACATCACCATTCAGTCCTCCAAGCAGCAGACCGATGCCACCACCGCAGTGGTGACCGGCAAGGCCGATGTGTTCTTCGCTGACTCCCCGGTGGTTGGCTACGCCATCGCGCAGACCGATGGTCAGCTCGAACAACTGGGCAAGGACTTCGACTCCGTGCCGAACGCCATCGCTATCAAGAAGGGCGACACCGGCACCACCGAAGCCGTGCAGAAGGCTATGCAGAAGCTGATGGATGATGGCACCTATGGCAAGATTCTGCAGCACTGGGGTGTTGAATCCGGTGCTTTGACCAAGGCTGAAGTCAACCCCGACGTCGAGTGATCGCTAGTCGTAGTTGCTGGCTCAAGGGGTAGCTCACCCTGTATAAAGAATGGGGCGCTTATGTTGCATGTAACACGGGCGCCCCATTCATGCGTTAAGGTGCAACGTTAGTTCTTATGGTCGCCTTCAGCGACCTCAATATGTACACAAGGAATCAACAATGGCGAAGAAAGTAGTTGACGGCGAAGGACTCGACATCCCCAACCGCATCAAAGCCCTACCGGTTAAGCGCCCGGGTCCGATTGTGGCCGCAGTGATTGTGGCGCTGCTCGCCGCAATGCTCATTCAGGGCATGATTACCAATCCGCGACTGGATTGGCCCACCGTGTGGAAATACCTGTTCAACGAGAATGTGCTCGAAGGTATTCGTTACACGCTTGAGCTCACTGTGATTTCGATGGTGGTGGCCATCATTCTTTCGGTGATTCTTGCCATTATGCGCAAATCCATCAACCCCGTGCTGCGTGGTGTCAGCTGGTTCTTCATCTGGTTCTTCCGCGGAACCCCTGTGTACACGCAGTTGATCTTCTGGGGCCTGTTCTCCGTGCTGATTCCCAAGCTTAGCCTCGGCATTCCATTCACTTCCGTTGAATTCTGGAGCATCGACTCCAACGTGGTAGTCACCGCATTCAACGCTGCATGGATTGGTTTGGCGCTGAACGAAGCCGCATACCTTTCCGAAATCGTGCGTGCTGGCCTTGAAGCCGTTGACCCCGGTCAGACCGAGGCTGCAGAGGCACTGGGCATGAACCGTACGCTGATTATGCGCCGTATCGTGCTGCCACAGGCCATGCGTATCATCATCCCGCCCACCGGCAACGAAACCATCGGCATGTTGAAGACTACATCCTTGGTTACCGCAGTGCCGTTCACTCTGGAACTTCAGTTCGCCACCAATGCTATCGCCAACCGAATCTACAAGCCGATTCCGCTGCTGCTCGTGGCCTGCTTCTGGTACCTGCTCATCACCTCCATTCTCATGGTGCTGCAGTCCCGCTTGGAGAAGCACTTCGGCAAGGGCTTCGATGCTCGCGCTATGGGCACTCGCGGCAAGCAGCCGCCGCTGCCGGGTAAAACCGAAGGCGAGCCCAAAGATGATGTGAACAAGCTGAACGAAGCCGCATTCACCGGCATGACCGCGTGAGCAGGAAAGGTGAATCAATCATGACTGAAACTCTTAACAGCTCCGCCGTTGTTCCCGCCATCAAAGCCACGCAGGTACATAAGGCGTTCGGCACGTTGCATGTGCTCAAAGGCGTTGACCTGACCGTGATGCCGGGCACGGTAACCGTGATTCTGGGACCCTCCGGTTCTGGCAAGTCTACGTTCCTGCGCCTGATTAACCAGTTGGAAACCCTGACCGGTGGCTCCATCGAAGTCAACGGCGAACTCGTTGGCTACAAGCATGTGGAAAAGAACGGGCAGGACATGCTGCAGACGCTGAACGACAAGGAGATTGCCGCACAGCGCTCCAAACTCGGCATGGTGTTCCAGCGTTTCAACCTATTCCCGCATATGACCGCCATCGAAAACGTGATGGAAGCACCGGTCCATGTGCAGCACAAGTCCAAGAAGGAAGCCCACGAGCAGGCCGTCGCCGAACTGCAGCGCGTCGGCTTGGGCGACCGACTCGACTACTACCCATCTCAGCTGTCCGGTGGCCAGCAGCAGCGTGTGGCCATTGCGCGCGCACTGGCCATGAAGCCGGAAATCATGCTCTTCGACGAGCCGACCTCCGCACTCGATCCGGAACTGGTGGGCGAAGTGCTCAACGTTATGCGTTCCCTCGCCAAGGAAGGCATGACGATGGTGTGCGTGACCCACGAGATCGGCTTCGCTCGCGAAGTGGCTGATCAGGTGGTGTTTATGGATGGGGGAGTCGTAGTCGAAAAGGGTGGCCCCGAAATCATCGACAACCCAACCGAGCCACGCTTTAAGGACTTCCTACAGCATGTGCTGTAGGAAGGCAGTCATATTACCTCAGCACTGTCGTGCTTCGGCGTCGCCTGCGGGCAGTTCACTGGACTGCCCGCTTGACGGCTCCGCCTGCAGCATGTGCTGTGATTAGTTCTGTAGTTATTTTGTGCAGTTCATGGCCGCTGAGGGAGGCCGATATCTGCTTAGCGACACGCTCCGGGCCGCTCTGGCCAAGTCTTTACGGTCGTACAGCAGATATCGACCTCCCTCAGCTCCTTATGTGAGTACGTTACGCATTGTTGTTAGGCTTATAGGCTATGTGTGGAATTGTTGGATATGCAGGAAATGTTGAAACCGCTTGCGGCAAGCCGCTGGAAGTGTGTCTTCAGGGCTTAGCTCGTCTGGAATACCGTGGTTATGATTCGGCCGGTGTGGCCTTGAGCGCGCCGGGCATGGATAAGGTGGCTGTGCGCAAGAAGGCTGGCCGTTTGAAGAACCTGGTCGAAGACATCGAGCGCAAGCCCATGCCGGCCGCAACCGTAGGCATTGGACACACTCGTTGGGCTACCAATGGTGAGCCGAGCGATGTGAACGCCCATCCGCATACCAGCATGGACGGTAAGGTTGCCATCATCCATAACGGCATCATCGAAAACGCCTCCCAGCTGCGCCTCGACCTGCAAGCTGAAGGTTTCCGTTTCGCCTCCGCCACTGATACCGAAGTGGCTGCCAAGTTGCTGGGCAAAATCGTTGACAAAATCATCGAAGAAGAAGGCCATCCAGACCTGTTCAAGGCCGTACGCCGCATGGCCCGCATGCTTGAAGGCGCATTCACCATTCTTGCCACCGACTGCCGCCAGCCGGATATCGTGGTAGGTGCGCGTCATGATTCCCCGCTCGTAGTGGGATTGGGCGAAGGTGAGAACTTCCTTGGCTCCGATGTGGCCGCATTCGTGGCCTACACGAAGCGTGCTATGGAAATCGATCAGGATCAGGCCGTATGCGTATCCGCAGATAAGGTTGTCGTCACTGATTTCGAAGGCAACGTAATAGAGCATCCGAAGACCTACACCGTGGATTGGGATGCTTCAGCCGCCGAAAAGGGCGGTTGGGATTCCTTCATGGATAAGGAAATCCATGAAGACCCGGCTGCCGTACAGCGCACCTTGCTTGGCCGCTTCGATAAGAACGGCGACATCACCCTCGATGAAGTTCGCATCGACGAACACGACTTCAAATCCATCGACAAAATCATCGTCGTAGCTTGCGGTACCGCAAGCTATGCCGGCCAGGTGGCCAAGTATGCCATCGAACATTGGGTGCGTATCCCTGTGGAAATCGAACTCGCACACGAATTCCGATACCGTGATCCGATTCTGACCCCGCGCACGCTGGTGGTGGCCATCTCGCAGTCCGGCGAAACGATGGATACGCTGATGGCATTGCGTCACGCGCGTGAACAGGGCTCCAAGGTGTTGGCTATCTGCAACACCCAGGGCGCGTCCATTCCGCGCGAATCCGACGCCGTTCTATACACGCACGCCGGTCCGGAAGTGGCAGTGGCCTCCACCAAGGCTTTCGTGGCGCAGATCACCGCCGCCTACCTGCTGGGCCTGTACCTGGCTCAGGTCAAGGGCGCGATGTTCCGTGATGAGATTCATCAGGTGCTTGACTCCCTGAAGGACATGCCGCGCAAGATTCAGTGGGTGCTGGACACGCAGCCGAAGACCATTCAGGCTGCCGCCGAGCGCATGGTGAACGCCAACTCGTTCCTGTTCCTCGGCCGCCACGTAGGCTATCCGGTGGCATTGGAAGGCGCACTGAAGTTGAAGGAAATCGCCTACACCTTCACCGAAGGCTTCGCAGCCGGCGAATTGAAGCATGGCCCGATTGCCTTGGTGGACGAAGGCGAACCTGTGGTGTTCATCGTGCCGCCAGCACGCGGCCGCAATGTGTTGCATGCCAAGGTGATTTCCGGCATCGAAGAAGTCAAGGCTCGTGGCGCATACATTATCGCAGTGGCCGAGCAGGGCGACCCGGATGTAGAGCGTTACGCGGACGTGGTGTTCTGGCGTCCTGCTTGCCCGACATTGATGAGTCCGCTTGTGGATGTGGTGCCGCTGCAGTTGTTCGCAATGGATATGGCCAAGCTCAAGGGTTATGACGTGGACAAGCCACGCAACCTCGCCAAGTCCGTTACCGTGGAGTGAGCCTAATGCCGAGGCCACATCGATTTGTGACTGAGGAACCTCATATTCCGTTTGATTTGGATGTGCTCTATGAGGATGAGCGGCTTATCGTGATTGATAAGCCGCACTTTCTTGCCACGATGCCACGCGGCATGTGGTATCGCGAAACGGCGTTGATTCGGCTGCGCGAGCAGTATGGTGAGCCGGATATCATTCCAGCGCATCGTTTGGATCGTATGACGGCAGGCGTGCTGGTGTTCGTGCGTGATAAGTCATGCCGTGGCGCATATCAGATGCTGTTCCAGAACAAGCAGGCGGTCAAGATGTATGAATGCTTGGCTCCATGCAAGCCGATTAGTCGGCCACGGTTTGGCACAGTGACGCAACTGGAATCGCCTCGGCCTTTCCCACTGCTACGGCGATCGCATATCACCAAAATTCGCGGCATTATGACCGCTTATGAAGAGCCTGGTGCCGTCAATGCTGAAACAATAATCGAGCGCGGTCCACTGGAAGACAGCAAGCAGCTGGTTTGCCGGTACACATTACATCCGAAAACCGGTAAAACGCATCAGTTGCGCGTGCACATGAATTCGTTGGGGCTGCCCATTGTCGGCGACAATTATTATCCACGCATTCAGAATTGCCCTTACGACGATTTCAGTCAGCCACTGGCGCTGGTTGCACGCACATTGACATTTACCGATCCCATCACCGGAGAGTTACTCGAATACACCTCGCGTATGCCGCTTAGCTGATACTGCTCAATTCAGATCACGTACGGAACCTCGTTCAATCAGTTCGGTGGGAATAACGGTTTTGATGCCGGTGGGTACTTTCTCGCCTTCGCATTGACGGCGAATCATCGAAAAAGCGGTCGCTCCAATATCGTCGAAACGCATACGCATGGTGGTCAGATTAAGACGCGGCACCATATCCACCAGCGAGTCATCCACGCCTACGACGCTCACATCTTCCGGTACACGCTTGCCTGCGGATTGCAGGCCTTGAATTGCGCCGTATGCCATCTGATCATTGGCTGCGTAAATCGCTGTGCAATCGGGGTTGTGAGCCAAAGCCACACCTGCCTGGTAGCCGGAATCCGCGCACCAATCACCGATGTACATACTGGGCACAGTTGCGCCCATCTGCTCCAGGGCCTCTCGCCAGCCACGGGCGCGAGATTCGGCGGCACGGGAGGTAGCGGGGCCGGCGATATGGTAGACGGTTTTGTGGCCCTTGCTCATCAGGTAGTCCACGATGGCGGTGGAGCAACCGTATTGGTCGGCATCCACGGTGGGGCAGTAGTCGGCAGCTCCCTCGGAAATCAGTACGACCGGCAACTCCTTTGGCGGCTTGTACCCGATGAAGTCGGAGATGCGTTCCTCAAGCACTACGATGACGCCGTCCACTGGCTGTTGCTGCATACGCTCGATTGCGGCCGCCAAAGTTCGTTCGGAACCATGACGCATGGTTTGAATGGTTACGGAGTAGTCGTCTTCGGCGGCGGAGGAGATGATGGCATCAAGAATGCGGGAGTTGCCGAATGTGGCAGTATTGAACATCACTACGCCGATATCTTGGAATTTACCGCGTTTCAGCGCTCGCGCGGCATAATTCGGGCGATAGCCGAGCTTTTGCATGGCTGCTTCGACCCGTTGACGAGTTTCGGGCTTGACGGCGTCGCTGCCATTGGCCACTCGGGATACGGTTTGGGGAGAGACACCTGCGGCCTTTGCTACATCTTGCATGGAGACTTGTGATGCTCGTGACATAATGACCCCCGGTCAGTATCAACTTCAACTGTGCTCTCTCGAATAATGCCATTCATCATCGAACAAACGGTAACGATAACATCATTGTTTTCGTGACCATTGTATCAGACATGTCTAAAAACCTTGAATTCAACACAAGTGGACAATGTTTGAAATCGTGTTATGATGATAACGCAAACATTTTTATCAACCTTCGAAGGAGAGGGGTTGGAATGGCTTCAGCTGATATCACTGCTGAACCTGTGAAGGCAGGCGAGGTGCGTGTGAACAAGCATAAGGCGGATTGGCGTGGATGGAAGTTCATGTGGCCGTTCGCAGTGGTGTTCATCTTCGTGTTCATCATTCCGATTGTGTACGCCATCTACATTTCGTTCTTCAAGAAGCAGATGATTGGCGGTACCAAGTTCGTTGGCCTGCAGAACTACCAGCGTCTGCTCGTTGATCAGCAGTTCTGGAGCTCGGTCGGCCGCGTGGCCCTGTTCACTGTGGTGCAGGTGCCGATCATGCTGTTCCTCGCGGCTGCAATGGCATTGGCCATCGATTCGATGAAGCTGCACGGCACGAAGTTCTTCCGCATCTCCACCTTCCTGCCTTACGCAGTGCCCGCCGTGGTCTCCACGTTGATCTGGGGCTTCGTATACGGCGCCAAGTACGGTCTGGTCGGCTCCTTCAACGACTTCTTCGGCACCAACATTGATGTGCTGAAGCCTTCCGTGCTGCTTGCCGCCATTGGCAACATCAACACTTGGGAGTTCACCGGCTACAACATGCTGATCTTCTACAGCTCGCTCTCCACGATCCCGCATTCCCTCTATGAGGCCGCCTCGATTGATGGCGCCTCCGAATGGCAGATCGTCAAGTCGATCAAGCTGCCGGAGTTGAAGGGCTCGCTGGCCATCACGGTGATCTTCTCGATCATCGGTTCGTTCCAGTTGTTCAACGAGCCGAGCATCCTGCAGAACATGGTGCCGGGCAACGCGATCACCACGTATTACACGCCGAACATGTACGCGTACAACCTGAGCTTCTCCGGCAACCAGTCGAACTACGCCGCGGCCCTGGCCATCGTCATGGCCGTGATCACTATGGCCATCGCCTACGCGGTCCAGCTCAACAGCATGAAGGAGCAGATGAAGTGATGCGCCGAATGCTGATTGATGAAATGACTGTGACTGTGATTGTGAAGGAGCGTGCGTGATGAGTGCAGCAACAAGTGCCCGCCTGACCGAGGCGGAATTGAGGCTCAGGAGAAGGCCGCCAAGAAGGCCGAGAAGGAACGCCAGAAGCGTATCGCCCGCGATGAGGCTGCTGAGCGCAAGCGCAGCGAGAAGGCCGGCTTCGCGAACGTCAACAATCCGCGCCGCTCCACCCTGATGACCATCCTGTGCGCCATCTTCGCGGTCTACTGCCTGTTCCCGTTCGTCTATCTGGCGATTAATGCCACCAAGACCCAGGCCGATTTCACCAGTACGTTCGGTCTCGGCTTCGGCAAGACTTTTGCCCTGTGGGATAACATCGTCACCGTCTTTACCTATCAGGGCGGTATCTTCGGCCGCTGGCTGATCAATACCCTGCTCTACGTGGTTGTCGGTGCAGGCGGTGCAACCCTGCTGGCCATCATGGGCGGCTATGCACTGGCCAAGTTCCGCTTCCCTGGCCGCAAGGCCGTGTTCGCGGTGATCATCGGCTCCATCTCTGTGCCGGGTATCGCTTTGGCTGTCCCGCAGTTCCTGTTGTTCGCCAAGCTCGGTCTCACCAACACTCCGTGGGCAATGATTATCCCGTCCTTGATTTCCCCGTTCGGCCTGTACTTGATGTGGATCTTCTCCGAGCAGGCCGTGCCGACCGAATTGCTTGAAGCCGCCCGCGTGGATGGTGCAAGTGAGTTCCGTACCTTCTGGACCATCAGCCTACCGCTGCTGGCTCCCGGTATCGTCACCACCGCCCTGTTCACTATCGTGGCAACGTGGAACAACTACTTCCTGCCGTTGATTATGTTGAAGGATGCTGATTGGTACCCGCTGACCATCGGTCTGAACCAGTGGAAGGATCAGGCATCCACCGCTGGTGGCCAGGCCATTCAGAACCTGGTGATCACGGGCTCCCTGATTACGATCATCCCGCTGGTCATCGCCTTCCTGTGCTTGCAGAAGTACTGGCAGTCCGGCCTCGCGGCAGGCGCAGTCAAGGAGTAAGACATGACTGAACACCGTCCATTCAACTGGCCGCAGCCACTTGCCGGCAAAAGCCCGCGCATCTGGTATGGCGGCGACTATAACCCTGACCAGTGGCCCGAGGAAGTCTGGGATGAAGACATCGAGCTGATGCAGAAGGCCGGAGTCAATCTGGTCTCCGTGGCCATCTTCTCCTGGGCCAAGCTTGAGCCGGAAGAGGGCGTCTACGATTTCGACTGGCTCGACCGCGTCATCGATAAGCTTGGCAAAGCCGGGATCGCCGTGGACCTCGCCACCGGTACCGCATCCCCGCCGATGTGGCTTACCCAAGCCCACCCGGAGATTCTGTGGGTGGACTACCGCGGTGACGTCTGCCAGCCGGGCGCCCGCCAGCATTGGCGTGCCACCAGCCCGGTCTTCTTGGATTACGCCTTGAACCTTTGCCGTAAGATGGCCGAGCATTACAAGGACAACCCATACGTCGTCTCCTGGCATGTGAGCAACGAATACGGCTGCCACAACCGTTTCGACTACTCCGAAGACGCCGAACGCGCCTTCCGGAAATGGTGCGAGAAGAAGTATGGCACCATCGATGCTGTCAATGACGCTTGGGGCACCGCCTTCTGGGCGCAGCGCATGAACAACTTCTCCGAGATCATCCCGCCGCGTTTCATCGGCGACGGCAACTTCATGAACCCGGGCAAGCTGCTCGACTGGAAGCGCTTCAGCTCCGACGCGCTGCTCGACTTCTACCGCGCCGAACGTGATGCGCTGCTTGAAATCACCCCTGGAAAGCCGCAGACCACCAATTTCATGGTGTCTGCCAGCGGCACAGGTCTTGACTACGACAAGTGGGGCTACGACGTCGACTTCGTTGCCAATGACCACTACTTCACTCCTGGCGAAGTGCACCTCGACGAGCTGGCCTACTCGGCCTCCCTGTGCGATGGCATTGCCCGCAAGAAGCCGTGGTTCCTGATGGAACACTCCACCTCGGCCGTCAACTGGCGTCCGGTTAACTACCGTGTAGAGCCCGGCGAGCTTGTACGTGACTCTCTGGCTCATCTGGCTATGGGTGCCGACGCTATCTGCTACTTCCAGTGGCGCCAATCCAAGGCCGGTGCCGAGAAGTGGCATTCCTCGATGGTGCCGCATGCGGGTCCTGACTCCCAGATTTTCCGCGATGTGTGTGAACTGGGTGCCGATCTGAACAAGCTGGCCGACGAAGGTCTGTTGGATACGACTCTGGTCAAGTCCAAAGTCGCAGTAGTCTTTGATTACGAGTCCCAGTGGGCTACGGAACATACCGCCACGCCTACACAGGAGGTACGCCATTGTACCGAACCGCTCGCATGGTTCCGTGCGCTTGCGGATAACGGTCTCACCGCAGATGTGGTGCCGGTTCGTGGACCCTGGGACGAGTATGAAGCCGTGGTGCTGCCAAGCCTGACCATTCTTTCCGAAGAAACCTCACGCCGAGTGCGCGAGTATGTGGCGAACGGCGGCAAGCTGTTCGTAACTTACTACACCGGTTTGGTGGACGAGAAGGATCACGTTTGGCTCGGCGGATACCCCGGTTCCATTCGAGACGTTGTGGGCGTTCGCGTGGAGGAATTTGCCGCTATGGGCAATGATTTCCCCGGTGCTATGGATCATCTGGATCTGACTAACGGCACAGTGGCGCATGATTTCGCCGATGTCATCACTTCCGTGGCTCCAACCGCTCATGTGGTGGCTTCCTTCAAGGCTGATAAGTGGACTGGCTTCGATGGTGCCCCTGCCATTACCGTCAACGAATATGGTGACGGCAAGGCGGCATACATCGGTGCCCGCTTGGGCCGTGAAGGCTTGGCCAAGTCTCTGCCAACCCTGCTGGAGGAGTTCGGCATCGATACGCCTGTGGAAGACGATCGCGGTGAAGTGCTGCGCGTCGAACGTGCTGATGCTGACGATGAGAACCACTTCGTGTTCCTGTTCAACCGCACGCATGATATTGCCGTGGTGGATGTGGAAGGCGAACCGCTGGTCGCATCGTTGGCTCAGGTCAACGAGTCCGAACATACGGCCGCCATCCAGCCGAATGGTGTGCTGGTGGTGAAGCTGTAAGGACTGTGCGTATGTGCAGCGCAAGCCTGCATATACCGTAAATCCTGTCTCCTGCTCAAAGACTGGGGTTGCTGGAACTATTTCCAGCAACCCCTTTTATGTTGCCCTGTATCCACCTGAGCGGAGGAAGGCCAACGTCTTAATGACACAAAATATCTGTAAGCCAATGGGAATACAGCTGTTGTAGTGATGCCTTGCCGGTAAAACATGCACTTGTAAGTAATCTGCAGGTGAAATATGTCGAGTTAAGGGTCAAAATCATTGATAACTAGGCGCAAAATGCCTGCAGTAGGTTGTAGGTAGTAAATGTTTACTAGAAAATATCGGTTATGTTTACGATAACACGCCGAGCGTAATTGTTTGCCAATGCTTGACTCCTGTGTATACTGATAAATGTTATCGCAATCATAGTTTTGGAAATGGCGAGAGGAGCCACTTCTCGAGGTTGAGGAGAATTCCAAGGAGTTTGAATCAATCAAAGACAATGATTGCGAACGACAAACATAGTTGAATCGTTCTGGACGATTCGAGGAAGGAGAACAGAACGATGAAGTTCACTACTGCTAAGAAGGCCATCGCTCTCACTGGCGCAGTCGCCATGCTGGCTTCCGTTGCTGCCTGCGGTTCTGACAGCGCTGGTTCTCAGCCTGAGCAGGAAAAGGATGTACAGGAAATTACCGTGTGGGCTTGGGAACCCACACTGACTCAGGTTGCTAAGGACTTCACGAAGAAGACCGGCATCAAGGTCGATCTGAAGAACGTCGGCACCAACACCAAGGAATACACTCAGCTTGATAACGCCATCGAGGCCGGCAACGGCGCTCCGGATGTGGCTCAGGTCGAATACTACGCCATCCCGCAGTACGCCATCAAGGGCAATCTGCTGGACATCACTGACAAGACCTCCGGCTACTCCGACTTCTACACTCCTGGCCCGTGGGCATCCGTGCAGTTCGGCGGCAAGGTTTACGGTCTGCCGATGGATTCCGGCCCAATGGCCTTCTTCTACAACAAGGAAGTCTTCGACAAGGCCGGCGTTGATGCCACCCAGATCAAGACTTGGGACGACTACTACGAGGCCGCCAAGAAGATTCACGCTCTGGGCGACAACTACTACATCACCTCCGATACCGGCGACGCTGGCTTCTATGATTCGATGACTTGGCTTGCTGGCGGTCAGCCGTTCAAGACCTCCTCCGATGGTTCCGAAGTGACCATCAACCTGACCGGTGACGAGAACGTGCAGAAGTTCAACGAGTTCTGGCAGAAGATGCTGGACGAGGGCCTGCTTGACACCAAGACCGCTGGCTGGTCCGAGGATTGGTTCAAGGGCATGGTCGACGGCACTATCGCCTCCCTGCTCACCGGTGCTTGGATGCCTGCAAACCTTGCTAACTCCGCTGCTGGCGGCGCTGGCAAGTGGCGTGTGACCCAGATGCCGACCGCTGACGGCTCCGCAACCAACTCCGAGAACGGTGGTTCTTCGCTGGCTGTGCTGTCTTCCTCCAAGAAGGCTGAAGCTGCCTACAAGTTCATCGAGTACGCTAACCACGGCGATGGCGTGGCCACCCGTGTGGCTGGCGGCGCATTCCCGGCAGACAAGGCTTCTATGGAATCCGATTCCTTCAAGAACGCCACCACTGTGAAGAACTCCGATGGCGAGGATGTGGACTACTTCGGTGGTCAGAAGTACAACGAGGTTCTTGCTCAGGCTGCTGAGAACGTCTCCTCCGACTACCAGTTCCTGCCGTTCGAAGTCAAGGCTCGCACCATCTTCGGCGACTATGTTGGCAAGTCCTACACCGGCAATCAGAAGCTCGCTGACGGTGTCGCTGCTTGGCAGAAGGCACTGCAGGATTACGGCAAGGATCAGGGCTTCACTGTGAAGTAAGCCTCACGGTTCCAGTCATAACTTCATAAACTGATTAGCAAAAGCCTCGGGTGCAAATGTGCTCGAGGCTTTTGCTTTTGCTGTATTGCTTATGTGCGATTGCGCAGAACGCGGCTGACACGCAGGCATACTAGTAGACTCAGCACTATGAGTTTGATTGACCGGCGAATCAGAAGGATAGCAACCGCAGCAGTGGCCGCCATCCTTTCCGTATCCCTCGCATCATGCGGGCAAGCCACCCAAGATAATCGCACTGAAATCACAGTGTGGAGCTGGGAGCCCAGCATGGGCAAGGTCATCAGCCGATTCGAGAAGGCCAATCCGGACATCAAAGTCAATTGGACCAACATTTCCGGCTACAACAATCTCAACACCGCCATCCAAGACGGTTACGGCACTCCAGACGTGGCGCAAATCGAATACTATGCACTGCCACAGTATGAGGTTTCCGGCCAGCTGCTGGACCTGACCGACCGCATCGGCTCCGATTACGCGAACTTCTTTACCCTCGGCACATGGTCTTCCGTACAACTCGCCGGCCGTACGTACGGTCTGCCGATGGATTCCGGTCCGATGGGATTCTTCTACAATCAGGATGTATTCGAGCAGGCCGGCGTTGACGCCACCCAAATCAAGACATGGGACGACTATTACGAGGCCGCCAAAAAGCTCAAGGACATTGGCGTATATATTGCAGCCGATGCCGGTGACGGCAGCTTCTACGATGCGATGATCTGGCTCGCTGGCGGCCAACCATTCCACACTTCCTCAGATGGTAAAACCGTGACCATCGACTTGGACCATGATGCAGGTGCGCAACGTTTCACTGCATTCTGGCAGAAGATGATCGATGAAGGTTTGGTAGACACCACTTCGGCTACATGGTCAAGCCGATGGAAAAGCCGCGTAGGCAACGGCACCATTGCCTCCGTATTCATGGGGGCATGGATGCCATCGATGTTGCTCTCCAATGTGCCAGGCGCGGCAGGTTTGTGGCGTGTGACCACTATGCCCACATATGATGGCAACCCAACTAATGCGGAAAGCGGCGGCTCAGCGCTCGCCGTGCTGCAGCTCACACGCAAACCGGATGCAGCATACCGGTTCGTGGATTTCGTCACCCATGACACACAAGGCATCAGCGCACGCGTGGCGGGCGGCGCGTTCCCCGCGGATTATGCGACGCTGAACTCCGAGGATTTCTTGGATAAAACCACCATTACCAATGAAAGCGGTATGGAAATCCCGTATTTTGGCGGGCAGAAGTTCAACCGTGTGCTTTCCGAGGCCGCCGAGGATGTATCTGTGGGATACCAGTATCTGCCGTTCGAAGTGTATGCGCGCAGTGATTTTGAAACCACGGTGGGCAAAGCATATAAATGGTCGAGCAGCTTCCAGGCATATCAGCGCAGGCAGGCCGCCATCGATCTGGGATGGAAGGATGAGGACGGCAATCCATTGCAGCCTTTGGAAGACCCGGGCAAAAAGGTGAGCCTTGAAGATGGCCTAACCCAATGGCAGAAAGATCTGAAGGAGTACGGCTTCAATCAAGGCTTCACCATTAAATAGCGGTCGCTAGCGCATATTGCGTGCGTAAATGTGCGCCATGCCCTTGAAAATCAAGTCCGGGTCGTACACATCGATGAGATCGGTGTCGTCGGCAAACACGCGGCCCAGGCCACCGGTGGCGATTACCTTGAAATCCTCGCCATCAAGCTCCTTGCGGAACTGGTTGATGGTACGCTCCACGCCACCCAAAAACGTGTAATACAGGCCTGCCTGCATGCAGGTCTTGGTATTTGTGCCCAGAATCGTAGACGGGCGGGTGATTTCCACTTCCGGCAGCTGTGCGGTATCTCCCCAGAGGGCCGCGGCGCCTGTGCGAATGCCGGTGGTGATCACACCGGAATCGATCACACCACGAGCATCCACATGCGTGAACGTGGTCGCCGTGCCGAAATCAGCCACCAGCACGGGGCCGCCGTATTCGTTATAGGCTCCAGCGCAATCGGCCAGAATGTCCGCGCCGAGCGACTTCGGATCATCCACGCGCACGTTCATACCGGTTTTGATGCCGGGGCCAATCACCATCGGCTCAATATCAAAGAATTTGATGATTGATGAGCGGAAGGAATGCATCACCTTCGGTACCACCGAGCAGATGATCACATCATCCACATCGCGCGGAGTGAAACCGCTCATTCTCAGGAATTCAGTCAAAAACAGACCATATTCATCCGACGTATGGTTCGCCTTGGACGTGATACGATACGTGCCCACGTTCGTGCGGCCCGTCTCACCGTCCAAAAAACCAATCACAATATTCGTATTGCCGATATCAACGGCGACCAGCATGATAACCCTCCAGCGTTGAGATGGATTTCATGGCCAATTCTACGCACCTTCTACGCACCCGCGCCTATGATTGAACTTCGGTGGTCGACCCGATTTAGGCGGCCAACCGATTGCAACGAATAATTACATCAAGGAATGACAGAGGAAGAACTATGTCTCAAGACAATGGTGTGCACGCTCAGGGCGGCGCAACCGGCGCAAATGGAGCAACCACGGATGCGAGCCTGGCTTCGCGCGCCAAAAATCCGAAGAAGAACGGCCCGAAATGGTGGCTGATTTCCCTCATCGCCGTCATCGTGGCAGTAGCCGTGGTGATCGGCGTAACTCTGGCGTACAGCAAGAAGGATGATTCCACGAACGCTTCCGCTGGCAACATGTATGCGGACACCGTGACCATCGGCCTCAAACTGGCCCCCACCAACCTTGACATCCGCAACACCGCGGGCTCCGCGCTCGACCAGGTGCTGATCGGCAACGTGTACGAAGGCATTGTGGCCCGCGACTCCAAGAACCAGGTAGCACCCGGCTTGGCCTCCAGCTGGGAGGAATCCAAGGACGGTCTGACCTACACTTTCCATCTCAACAAGAACATGGCCTTCTCCAACGGCGATAAGTTGGACGCTGAGGATGTGGCATGGTCCATCAACGAGCTCATCGACAAGCAATACCATGATGCCGACGCGCTCACCGCCTTGAGCAAGGTGGAAGCCAAGGATGCCGACACCGTGGTCATGACGCTCAAAACCCCGAACTCGAACCTGTTGTGGACTCTGACCGGCCGCGCCGGCTTGGTGTTCGACAAGGACGCCAAGTATGACCTGAAGACCCAGGCCGTGGGCTCCGGCCCGTACACTGTGGCCAAGTTCGTCGAGAACGATTCCATCACGCTGAAGGCCAACGAGAAGTACTGGGGCAAGAACAAGGCCAAGACGCCGACCATCGTCATCAAGTATCTGGCTGACGACAATGCCGCCGTGAATGCGCTGAAGTCCGGTGATGTGCAAGTGCTCGCCCCAATCACCGAAACCCTGGCCGGTCCGTTCAAGTCCGACTCGGCCAAGTACACGGTGAAAGCCGGCAACGGCACCGACAAGTATGTGCTCGGCTTTAATAACGCTTCCGGCTCCAAGCTCGCCGACAAGCGTATACGCCAAGCCATCCGCTACGCCATCAATCACAAGGAGATCATCGCCTCCCGTGGTGGCGCAGACAAGGCACTCGGTGGCCCGATTCCTTCCCTCGACCCCGGTTATGAGGATTTGACCAAGCTGTATCCGTACGATCAGGCCAAGGCCAAGTCGCTGATGGAGGAAGCCGGTTATTCCGAAAGCAATCCTCTGGAATTGAGCCTCACCTACGCCAACATCTACGGCACGGAAATCGGCGACCAGCTGCGCTCGCAGTTGAAGCCGATCGGCATCGATCTGAAGGTCAACGTGGTGGAATTCTCCACCTGGCTGCAGGATGTGTACACCAACCATGATTTCGACATTTCGTTGGTGGACCACAACGAAAGCCACGACTTCTACTCTTGGGCCGATCCGACCTACTACTTCGGCTACGACAACGCTGAAGTGCAGAAGCTCTACAACGAGGGTGTGGCCGCCACCACCGACAAGGAGCGTGACGCCAAGTTCGCCGAAGCCGCCAAGCTCATCTCCGAAGATGCGCCGGCTGACTGGCTGTTCAACTACCGCATCACTACGGTTACTGCCAAGGGAGTGAAGGGCTTCCCGTTCGACCTGAACCAGACCGTCCTGCCCCTCTACAACGTGACCTACTCGCTCGCTGAATTCAATCAGCAGTAGTGTTATTCCCCGGCTCCCCTCTTTGAGGGGAGCTGTCAGCTCAGCTGACTGAGGGGAGCCAAAGATGCTGGAGCAAAGGAGCTGCATATGCGATTTGTGATTCGCCGACTGCTGCTGTTTGTAGTGGCACTGTTCGGCATATCCGTGGTGGTGTTTGCGGCTTTGCGCATCTTGCCCGGTGATGTGGCATCCATCATGGCCGGTATCAATGCACCCGCCAGCCGCGTGGCACAATTGCGCGAACAGCTTGGCTTGAACCGGCCACTGATCGCGCAATACTTCGATTGGATGGGTGCGCTGGTTACCGGAGATTTTGGTACTTCGATTCTGACTGGCCGCTCCGTTACTTCCCTGATTGGTGCGCGTGCATCCATTACCTTCCCGCTGATTATTCTGGGACTGCTGATTGCAATGGCCATTGGACTGCCGCTCGGTTGTGCAGCAGTGTTGGCGCGTTCGCCTCGCGTGCGTGCGGCATTCCATGTACTAGCTATTATCGGCGGCTCTGTGCCCGCATTGTGGGGTGGCCTGCTGCTGATTCTACTGTTCGGCAAAGGCGTTGGGGTCGTCGGTATCCTTCCTTCGCAAGGCTTCCCGTTGGACGGCTGGGAGCAACCGGGCAGCGCGATAGTGTCGTTGATTCTGCCGGCGCTCACGGTCGGCATTATCGTCGGTGCTTCGCTGATGCGCTACACGCGCGCAGCACTTGGGGATTTGGCCAGTTCCGGCTATATCGATATGGCTCGTTCCTGCGGCATGACCCGCACCCAAGCGGTGCTCAATGTTGGCTTGCGTCTCGCTATGCCGCAGTTGGTGTCGGTCATCGGCTTGACGTTCGCATCCATGATCACCGGCGTCATGGTCATCGAAAACCTTTTCGCCCTGCCCGGTATCGGCAATGGTCTGGTCACTGACGTGGGCAATCGCGACCTAATTGCTGTGCAAAGTGAACTATTCCTGCTTGCCGCATTCTTCTTAGGGATAGGGCTGATTGTGGATGTGCTGCATCGTATTCTCGACCCGCGTTTGAAGAACGCCGGCAGCGTTGCGGAGGTGAACGCATGAGCAAACAGAGGCCTAACAAGCTGGGAATTATTGTGCGATCCATCTGGCAGCGTGGCGAGGGCAAATTCACGCTGATTGTACTCGCGCTTTGGTTGGCCGTGGCGCTGGTTTCGCTGGTCTGGACGCCGCAATCATTGTGGACCACTGATGGCTACCATGTGTGGGCCAAACCGTCTGCCGCGCACTGGCTTGGCACCGACGGCACAGGTGCCGACGTGTTCAGCTGGTTGATGGCTGGCTCGCGCACCAACCTGTTGATTGTGCTGCTCACTGTAGTGGTGTCCGCTCTGTGGGGATTACTGCTTGTCGCCGCAATGGTGGCGCGTAATTCTGCGCTCGCCAGCACGTCCGTCGTGGTAATTGACGCGCTGATTTCCATTCCGACCGTACTGATTGCGCTGATTCTTGCTGTGCCGATGGGTGCTTCCATTACTGTGATTGTGATTGCCTGTGGATTTGGTTATGGCCTCAATCTTGCCCGTGTGGCTCGCCCGGCTGCTCTGCTGGCTGCCCGTTCGGCCTATGTGGAATCAGCCCTGGCCAATGGTGCAAGTGGATGGCGAGTATTAATCAGCCATATCATCCCAAATATTCTGCCGGTGCTGGCCGTGCAGTTGTCACTCTCTGCGGGCACTGCGGTGCTGGCTGAATCCGGATTGACGTACCTTGGCATTGGCGTGCCTTCCGGCGTGCCAAGCTGGGGACATTCGCTTGCCACTTCAGTCAAGCTCATCAATGTATTTCCTTTGACCGTGCTTTGGCCGGGTCTGATTGTTACGGTGGTTGTTGTGGCGTTGAACGTGTTCGGTGACGTGTTGCGCGATGCCATCGATCCAGTGGCGAATCCAGCCTTGCGGCAGACGGCTAGCGTTGCCGAGAAAGAAGGCAAGTGATGAGCGTTACCGTAGAAGGCTTGAATATTGCCATCGGTAGTAAGCCGATTGTTGCTGATGTGGATTTGAACATTGCGGACGGTGAACGAGTAGGACTTATTGGCTCTTCCGGCTCCGGTAAATCCATGATTTCCAAGGCTATGCTGGGATTATTGCCGCTGAACGCCACGGTATCCGGTTCCATTACTTTAGGAGATGCTCAGGTTGTAGGCGCTCCCGAGCGTGAGCTTGCGGACTTGCGCGGCCGTTACGTGGGCACGGTATTTCAGAATCCAGCCGCTTCGCTGAATCCGGTGATGACGGTGGCTCAGCAGATGGGACTGCCGTTGAAGCTTCACTATGACCTCACTGAAGCCGAACGATCTGAGCGCGTGGCCGCAATGCTTGGCAAAGTCGGGCTTCAAGAAGAGGTTGCAGGCAAGTATCCGCATGAGCTTTCCGGTGGCCAGCAGCAGCGCGTTGGCATTGCCACGGCATTGATTACCTCACCGCGATTCATCATCGCCGATGAGCCGACTACCGCCTTGGACTCGATTACGCAACGTCAGATCGTTGATTTGCTGACCTCACTGGTGGATGATGCTGGCGCCTCGATGCTGTTCATCACCCATGATTTTTCCGTGCTCGCGCACGCCACCACGCGCTGCTATGTGCTGGAATCCGGGCGTATTGTGGATTCCGGAGCGACTGCCGACGTGCTGGCAAACCCGCAGACGCCCGAATCCAAGCGCCTGGTCTCCGCAGCCCGCAGCCTCACCCTCCGCAACACCAAGGAGGACCTCCATGAGTGATGAATTACTGCTTGCCGCGCGCAATATCAACGCATCCTTTGCGGATCGCAATATGCGTCGTGGACTGTTCGATTTCGGCCGTACGCCTCGCCGCCAAGTGCTCTTCGACGTCTCCGCGGAAGTCAAAGCGGGGGAGTGCTTGGCCGTTATTGGCGCCTCCGGTTCGGGCAAAACCACGCTGACTCGCATCATGCTTGGCCTTGCCGCCGCTGATTCCGGCCAGATCGAATACCGTGGCGCTGAAGTTCGTCACGGCTCGGAAGGTATGCGCACATTGCGAGCCGAATCCTCCATTGTGTTCCAAGACCCGTTCTCCTCGCTCGACCCTCGTTGGACTGTCGAACGCTCGGTCTCCGAACCTTTATGGCTGCGCCGCCGCGCGCTCGGATTTGCTGCCGACGAAGTCGAAGGCAAAACCGCACAAGCATTGGCCCGAGTCGGGCTCGACCCGCGTGAATTCATGGGCCGCTATCCATGCGATCTATCCGGAGGCCAAGCCCAGCGTGTAGCCATCGCCAGAGCCATCGTCAACGAACCGCGCCTGATTCTGGCTGATGAGCCGATGAGCGCCATCGATGTGGCCGCCCGCGTGCAAATCCTGGAAACCTTCCAGTCGATTCTTTCCGGCGAAGGTTCGCGAGCCATAGATTCAAACACTGGTCAGCCCATTAAACCGGCCATCATCATGGTTTCGCACGACCTTGGCGTAGTACAGCACATCGCCGATCGTATTCTCGTGCTGCACGAAGGCAAAGTAGTCGAATCCGGCACCGCCGAAACCGTGCTCAATAATCCCCAATCCGACTACACCCGCCAACTCATCGCCGCAGCCTCGCTATAGTCGGTGCTGTAGCTTGTGGGAGGCAACGTTAGTGAATGCATGGGTGATAGGGAAGTGTGCGGATGAGTGAACAGTCGGTTGCCCAAACGGATGCTCAGAAGGATTTGGCGGGCAAACCGATTGTTCCTCTGGTGCTCTCTCTGGCTGGCCCGGCGATTGTGGCACAGGCGGCGAATGCACTGTATACCATTGTCGACCGTCTGTTCATCGCGCATATTCCTGAAGTCGGTGATATGGCCATTGCGGGTATCGGCATCTGTTTTCCGGTGACCATTGCGGTGACTGCGTTCGCGTTGCTGATTGGTTCGGGCGGCGCGCCACTGGCTTCCATAGCATTGGGCAAAGGCGATGTACGAGGTGCCGAACGAATCCTCAGCACTAGTACCGCGACGCTGATTGCCATATCGCTTGCGTTGACCGTGCTGCTGGAGCTTACCAAAGAGCCGGTGTTGCGAGCGTTCGGTGCTAGCGACCACACGTTGCCATACGCTTCGGATTTTCTGAGCATCTATCTACTGGGTACGCTGTTCGTACAAATCACACTTGGCCTCAATACCTTTATTTCCGCGCAGGGCAAGGCAATGGTGGCGATGGCATCGGTGCTGATCGGCGCCGGTACGAGCCTGATTCTCGATCCAATCTTCATTTTCTGGCTTGATATGGGCGTGCGCGGCGCTGCAATGGCCAATGTGATTGCTCAGTTCCTGTCCGCAGCCTGGATCATCGCGTTCCTCGCTTCGCCGCGCAGTGCCATACGGTACCGATCAGTGCGGCTGACAATTAATCGAACCGTGTTGCCGGTGCTGGCGCTGGGCGCCTCGCCATTTGTGATGCAGCTGACCGAATGTGCGATCAACGTGGTGTTCAACAGTCAGCTTTCCCGGCTCGGTGGCGATGATTATGTGGCCGCCATGACCATCATCACCAGCATCATGCAGCTGATCTATGTGGTGAACAACGGGTTGCAACAAGGCTTGCAGCCTGTCATCAGCTACAACTATGGTGCTCGGAACTACGAACGTGTGAGATACGCGTATCGGTTGGGAATAGGGCTATTGCTCGTGGTGATGTCCGCTATGGTGACGGTAATTGCGATGGTTCCCGAAACGTTCGCGCGATTATTCACTGCCGATGCCAACATTATTGCCATTGCCGGCTCGATGATGCCGCTGTTCGTATGCGGCTGGGGAATATTCGGCATTCAATGCGGTGTGCAGTGCACGTTGGTCGGCTTGGGATTAGCAAAACCGTCGCTGTTTCTGGCCATTTTGCGCAAAATCATCCTGCTGATTCCGCTGGCATTTATCCTGCCGCAATTCATCGGTGTGGTGGGCGTCTTTGCCGCCGAGCCCATCTCGGATATCACCTCAGCATTGGTATCAGTATTTGTGTTCCGGCATGCTGTTGCGCGGGTTGTACCGCGGACTGGGGCTCTTAGTGAAGCAGCAAGTCAAGCGGCGTAAATGATCTCGGCTTTGCGGCACAACAGCGACTTGCCGCGTATGCACTGGCCCGCGATTTGATTCATTGCGAACTTGACTGCTGCTTGCTTTGGTTATATGGTTAGTTACATAAGTAACTAACTGATGAAGTGGTTGCTCTGCTATTTCCATGAGGTCAGCCGAGTGATATCGGTCAGACTGTTCCTACCATCGTTGATTCCAATGCCAAACCACAGTCGCAGGAGGTGAACCAAACCTTGCACTTCGATGATTCCAGTGGCGAGCCACTGTTCAGGCAAGTGGCCGACCAGCTGAACGAGGCCATTGTGCTGGGCCTCTATAAGGAAGGCGACCAAGTACCGAGTACCACTGAGATATCCACTACCTACCGTATCAATCCTGCCACCGTGCTTAAAGGCATGAACTTACTGGTTGAGCGAGGATTGCTGGAAAAGCGCCGCGGTCTGGGTATGTTCGTGGCTCCTGGTGCGGTGATGCGGGCGCGCGATGACAAGCGCGAGGAGTTTCTTTCTAACCAACTACCGCAATTCATTGCCGAAGCGCGGCGTCTGGGCTTCGGCCCCAAAGAACTCACCGAGCTGATTGAGAAGGAGTATGCATCATGAGCGCAAGTGAATACGCTACGGCTGCTGCGGATGCAGTCGCCGCTGTGAAGCTCACTATTACTGACTTGCACAAACGATACGGCTCAACTGTGGCATTGAATGGCGTGAATCTTACGCTACGGCCCGCGATTTACGGTCTCTTCGGGCGCAATGGAGCCGGCAAATCCACGTTGATGGGCATCATAGCCAATCGTCTACTGCCGGGCGGCGGTTCGATTGAGCTGGACGGTGCGAGCGTTTTCGAGAACGAAACTGCACAATCGCGCATCTACCTGCTCAATGAAACCGTGCCATTCATGGTGGGCGTTCGACTCAACACGATTTTCAAGCGAGAAGAACGGTACTATGGTGATTTCGACTGGGCGTTCAGCGCACGCATGCTCGCCAAATTTGGCATTATGCCGGGCAGCTTGTACGGCCAGCTTTCGCTTGGCCAGCGCATGATCGTGCGATTGGTAGCCGCCCTGTGCGTGCCGGTGGACGTGTTGCTGCTGGACGAGCCTGTGCTTGGATTAGATGCCGCCAATCGTGAATTGTTCTACAAGTTCCTGCTCGAATCGTTCAGCGAGCATCCGCGCATCATCGTACTTTCGACCCATATCATCAGCGAAATCGCGCACGTGGTGGAACGAGTCGCCATCCTCGACCAAGGCAGAATCATCGATGAATTCGGTGCCGAATCGGTGGGTTCGAGGGCAACCGTGCTGGTCGGCGAATCGGACCGTGTGAATATGGTTATCGCCAGTAATCAGTTGCAAATCATTGCTCGCGAGCAGATGGGGCATTTGGTTTCCGTCGTGGTTCGTGGACAGGTCGATACATCCGAATTGCCATCCGATGTGTCTGCCAACCGACTCGGGTTGCAGGAATACGTCATACGCGCCACATCGGCAACCGACATCCAGAAAGGTCAATGACATGACTGGCAAAACCCAAGGATTGAGCAGGCAGTTCCTTTTGACGTTGCGCCGATGCCTTACGGTATATGGCGTGGTGCTTGCGGTAGGGTTGCTACTGTTCGTGCCACTGTGCTATCAGTCGGTAATGCTCGGATATACCGGTTCGAGCGCGATTGTGTTTCCCGGAATCAACGATGTTGAGCTATATTTCCGCCCCATATTGTTATTCACGGCAATGGCATGGCAGTGGTTCTTCTTCGATTCGGCACTCTGCCACGGGGTTTCGCGTAAATCGTACATGAAAGCGACCGCGATCAGTGCCGCCGTGGTACCGCTGTTGCTATCGGTGCTCTATCTGATGGCTCGATTCGTGGTTATCGCAACAGGAACGGCGATTTGCTATGAGAAATCGGATGGATGCCGGATCACTGGCCCGTTCTATGCACATCTGTCCGAACAATTCATGTATGCGTGGGAACGCATGGATTGGAATCGGGCTCCTTCGATGTGGGAAGCACAATATTCTCCGGCCTTGCCGGCTGGGCCATTGTTTGTGGGACTGAAGTTCTTCTCGCTGATGCTTTCATATACGGCGATTGGTGCACTGATTGGTGCGGTGCTGGCTTGGCTGGCTCGCAGAGGAATCTGGGCAGTCTCCATCGGTGTTGTCGTGCTTTGGTATGCGGCGCAACAGTTGAGTTCTTCGCCCTCAATGCTGATATACATGCCCAAAATGCAGGTGATAAGCAATTTCTATGAACTAGGAACTGCCCAGAACCGATTGGTGCAGGCCATGTCTGGGCGCGTAGTCAGCTATACGGCTGATGGTGTGGAAATCGGCACCTATGTGGTGTGGATTCCACTCGCTGAATCGCTAGTGCTGTTCGTATTGTGCATGTGGATTATCTGGATGTTCACCAAACGCCGAGAAATCCACCCCGCACGCCAGCGCGGGTGATGAGAGTTGCGGCTCCCCTCTGTTCAAGAAGAGGGGAGCCGTTTCCGCAATATGAACGCCGGCGACACGCGCATGCCGCAACCTGTGCTATGGTGTGAGGCATGCAGATTTTCTCATGTTGTTGTCGCTAACCGACGCCCCTGGGCGCACGGTCAGTGACGCATAACTTGAGAACGAGCATTCATATCGCAGCAGGATGGCTGCGAATCTTTCCATAAACTTGAACCGCGGAAGTTGGCGCGGTGTGATGGTTCGCATCACAACACTGGAAACACAGAATTGCAGCATAACCCTTAGCGAATGAAGGGGTATGGATGCTCCAATCAACATAACGTCAATGTCCGCTCGTCCGGGAACGTCGGTTCACGAAAGCAACAGAACCGAATCGCTTACAACCTAACCCAGCAACCTAATAACAACCCCGTAAACTCTGGACCAAAGGACTTCACATGACCATCCACAACAGCCTCGCGGAACTCATCGGCAACACTCCGCTCGTCAAGCTGAACCATATTCCCCAGGCGGCTGGAGTCAAGGCCACCATCGCCGTCAAAGTCGAATACTTCAACCCGGGCGGCTCCTCCAAGGACCGCATCGCCGAGCGCATCATCGACGCGGCCGAGCGGTCGGGCCAGCTGAAGCCCGGCGGCGTCATCGTCGAGCCCACCTCCGGCAACACCGGCGTCGGACTGGCCCTCGTGGCCCAGCAGCGTGGCTACCGTACGATCTTCACCCTGCCGGACAAGGTCTCCGAGTCCAAGCGTGCAGTGCTGCGCGCCTACGGTGCCGAAGTCATTGTGACCCCCACTGATGCCGGCCCGGACGACCCGCGTTCCTACTACCAAGTGGCCGAGCGCCTCGCCAATGAAATCCCCGGCGGCTTCCGCCCGAACCAGTACGACAACCCGAACGGACCGGAAAGCCACTACTACACCACCGGCCCGGAAATCTGGGAAGCCACCGACCACAAAGTCACTCATTTCGTTGCCGGCATTGGCACCGGCGGCACTATCTCCGGTACAGGACGTTACCTCAAGGAAGCTTCGAACGGAGCGGTCAAGGTCATCGGCTCTGATCCGGAAGGCTCCATCTACTCCGCCGACTCGCTCGCCGACGTGCACCAGTACGACATCGAAGGCGTGGGGGAGGACTTCTACCCCAAGGCATTCGACCGCAACATCACCGATGACATCGTCAAAGTAGGCGATGCCGAAGCCTTCGAAATGACCCGCCGTCTGGCCGGCGAAGAAGCACTGCTCGTGGGCGGCTCCTCCGGTATGGCTGTCGCCAGCGCCATCAAGTACGCGCTCGCCAACGATCTCGACGAAAACCAGCTTGTTGTGGTGCTCGCACCGGATTCCGGCCGCAGCTACATGGAGAAGATCTTCAACGACGACTGGATGCGCGCCAACGGCTACGGCGACGTGGTGGACCGCACCACCAAGCCTTCCCTCGCCGAGCAGTACCTTGCTCAGGCTCCCTCTGATGAGGGAGCTGTCAGCGAAGCTGACTGAGGGAGAGACATGCGACGTAGTCGCATTAAAAAACATAATCAACCTTGCAATAACCCGATATCAATAACACCAATACCAACACACGCCGCACAAGCCGGCAGCTGTCGTACTCTCGAAGGCAGCACAATGGAAAGGAACATTACAACCATGTCCGCTGAATACAATGCCAAGTTCGCACAGAACGCCCTCGCCACCCGTGCCATCCACGCTGGCCAGGAGCCTGACCCCACCACCGGCGCTGTGGTGACACCGATTTTCGCTACCTCCACCTTCAAGCAGGATGGCGTTCTCGGCTTGCGCGGCGGCCATGACTACTCCCGCTCCATCAACCCCACCCGCACCAGCTTCGACGAGCAGCTGGCATCCGTGGAAGGTGCCAAGTACGCGCTGAGCTTCTCCTCCGGTCTTGCCGCCATCGACGTGTTGCTGCGCTCCACCATCAAGCCCGGCGACAACATCCTGCTCGGCAACGACGTGTACGGCGGCACCTACCGTCTGCTTTCCAAGGTGTTCGTGCCGTGGGGCGTGGGCCTTGACGTGGTGGACATCACCGACCTTGCCGCCGTGGAAGCCGCTCTGTCTTCCAAGCATTACGAGTACGTGTGGGTTGAAACCCCATCCAACCCGCTGCTCAACATCACTGATATCGCCGCTACTGCAGAAGTGGCGCACAAGTACGGCACCAAGGTTGCCGTGGACAACACCTTCGCATCCCCGGCCCTCCAACACCCGCTCGCCGATGGTGCCGACGTGGTGGTCTACTCCACCACCAAGTACATTGGCGGCCACTCCGACGTGGTCGGCGGTGCCGTGGTGTTGAACGACGAGGAGACCCGCGAAAAGGTGGCGTTCCTGCAGAATGCCGCCGGTGCTGTGCCCTCCCCGTTCGACTCCTGGCTGGACATCCGCGGCCTGAAGACCTTGGATCTGCGCGTCAAGCGCCATAGCGCCAACGCGCTGAAGGTGGCCGAATGGCTGGAATCTCAGCCGGCTGACGTGATTGAGCGCGTCTGGTACCCGGGTCTCGAATCCCATCCGGGCCACGAGATCGCCGCCCGCCAGATGCACGGCGGCTTTGGCGGCATTGTTTCCGTGCAGCTTGCTGCCGGTGCGGAAGCCGCCAAGCGCTTCGTGGACCACACTCAGATCTTCACGCTGGCCGAATCCCTGGGCGGTGTGGAAAGCCTCATCGAGGTGCCGGCAGCCATGACCCACGCTTCCGTTGCCGGTACCACCTTGCAGGTGCCCGCCAATCTGGTGCGCATCTCCGTGGGCATCGAAAACGCCGACGACCTCATCGCCGACCTCAAGCAGGCCCTCGAGCGCCTGTAATACTTTGTGACACAACGCGGCGCTGCATTCGATGCGCTATGGTGGGAGCCATGACGGCACAGGATGCAGCGCTCGCCGCGCTCAAACAGTATTACGGTTACGATTCATTCCGGCCCGGCCAGCAAGGCATTGTTGAAGCCTTGCTCGCCGGCCGTGATGTATTGGGTGTAATGCCCACGGGTGCCGGCAAATCCGTGTGCTATCAGATTCCTGCGGCCCTGCTGCCGGGTGTCACTTTAGTGATTTCGCCGCTGATTTCCCTCATGCGCGATCAGGTGGATGCTCTGAATGATATTGGTCTGCCGGCCGCATTCGTTAACACCACACAAGACATGGACGAGCAGGCTATGGTGCTTGCCCAAGCCGCTGCAGGGCAAATCAAACTGCTGTATGTGGCTCCGGAACGCTTGGAAACTGGGCGATTCCGCGATTTTGCCGCCCGTACGCCGATTTCCTTGATCGCAGTAGATGAAGCCCATTGCGTTTCCCAATGGGGGCAGGATTTCCGCTCTTCATATCTCGGGATTGGTGAATTCATCGCCGGGCTCCCCAAACGCCCGCCGATTGGCGCATTCACCGCCACCGCCACTGAAGATGTGCGGCGCGATATTATCCAACTGATTGGTCTACGCAATCCTGCGGTCACTGTGACCGGTTTCGACCGGCCGAACCTGTTCTTTGACGTAGTCAAGCTCGAAACCAAATACAAGGCCGCATGGGTGGCCTCTTATATTGCCGAGCATGCGGATGAGTCCGGCATCATCTACTGTGCTACGCGAAAGACCACCGAAGAAATCGCCAGAACCTTAAATGATATGGGTCATACGGCAGTCGCCTATCACGGCGGCATGGCCGCTGATGTGCGCGAACGTGCCCAGCGTGATTTCATCACCGACAAGGTGCCGGTGGTAGTGGCCACCAACGCGTTCGGTATGGGCATCGATAAATCCGATGTGCGCTTCGTTATCCATTACAATATGCCGGAATCCATCGAAGCCTACTATCAGGAGGCCGGCCGTGCCGGGCGAGACGGTGAGCCGAGCCGCTGCACGTTGCTGTGGAATGAATCGGATATTGTGACCCGTCGCCGTTTTTTGGACGATGACTACGAAAACGAGCGCATGACTCCCGAACGGCAGGAGAGGAATCGTCAGCGTAAACGGTATTTGCTGAATTCCATGATTGGTTATTGCCGCACCACCGACTGCCTGCATCGGTATATGACTCGGTATTTTGGTCAAGAGCTGGATCTGACTGCGCCTGATACTGCTAATAGCGGCAATGGCAAGTGCGGTGCATGCTCCAACTGTGAAAGCAAGTTCGATACCACGGATGTAACTCGCGTGGCGAAAGCCATCAGCCGTTGCGTACATGATGTGAATCAGCGCGTTGGCTCGGGCAAGATCGTCAAAATATTGCGCGGCTCTCAGGCTCAGGATTTGGCATGGCTGAATCCCGAACAGCTGCCTACATTTGGCATGCTGAAAGATGTCAATACCGCATTGATTCGCGATGTGCTGAATCAGATGGCCACAGACGGTTACCTCTCCATTGCCGAGGGGCGATTGCCCATTGTGCAATTCGGTGAGCATGCTGCGAAAACCGTTGCACCTGATTTCCATTACGAGATTAAGAAAGTGGACCACAAGCCAACACCTCACGCAGCGAATCGTGGCACATACGCTGGAGGAGCGGCCGATGGCAGTGCATCCGGCTCTGATACGCCTCTGAGCTCCTATGTGCCGGACGGTGATGCTGAAGCACTGTTCCAGAAGCTGCGTGAACTTCGCCGAACCATTGCGCAAGAGATCGGCAAACCGCCATATATCGTCTTTTCGGATAAGACGTTGCGTGATATGGCTGTGATTCGGCCGGTTACCAATGCGCAATTCCTGGCTGTGAACGGTGTGGGCGAGCATAAGCTTGAGCTCTACGGTAAGAGATTCATGGAAGTTGTTGCCGCGTTTAATGCTGGTAATGCGTAAGCACTCGTAATAAGCATCAATAACAAACGTCTATAGCGAGCCTGCAAGTCGCGCGCGCACAAGCCGTTATTGCTGGCTACGATGGTCAAACAGAGCAAGTGCAAACACAGTAGAAAGGTGAAGCATGGCAGAAGAAACTCAGGAAAAGCCTGTTGTCGAGTCGTTCCAGCTTGATCATACGAAGGTCAAGGCTCCATATGTGCGTTACATCGATACCGAAAAGGGTCCGCACGGCGATGTGATCTCCAATTACGATTTGCGCCTGACCCAGCCGAACAAGCAGGCTATTCCGACCGGTGGTCTGCATACCATCGAGCACACGATTGCCGTGCTGCTGCGCGAACGTATTCCGGGCTACATCGACTGCTCGCCGTTCGGCTGCCGTACCGGTTTCCACCTGCTGACCTGGGGTGAGCATCCCACTGAGGAAGTAGCCAAGGCGTTGAAGGAATCATTGGAATTCATTGCCTACAAGGCAACTTGGGATGATGTGCCGGCCACTACCGAGAAGAGCTGCGGCAACTACCGTGATCACAGCTTGTTCACCGCTAAGGAATGGGCGAAGCAGATTCTCGAGGAAGGCATCAGCTCCGATCCATTCGAACGCAAAGTTGTCTGATTGAATTTTCGCTTGTTAGCTGAGCGTCTTTGAGACAATCCCCGTCCACGCTATGACGTGGGCGGGGATTCCTATATCAACGTCATGATAGGTTTACCGTCAGTTCAACCATTCGTTTTTGCATGATGGGCAGTATGCGAACGGCACAGAAAAGAGGTAAGAGGTGACTCAGGCGAATATTGCGAATAAGGCGACGGGCCGCCGATTCCGCCGTGCCACAATGCACGACTTGCCTCAAATGCAAAAGATTTACGCACATGCGCGCGCACTCATGGCTGCGAATGGTAATCCTACGCAATGGGGTACGGAATTTCCACGCGAATCTGTGATTATCGATGACATTGCCAATCAGCGCACGATGCTGCTGGTCGATGTGCATAATGGTCGCGAACGGATTCTGGCCCAGTTCGCCCTCTGCCCGGGCGAAGACCCGACGTATGCTTCCATCGATGGCGCGTGGCTTGATAATGACACGTACGTGACCATTCACCGTATCGCCTCATCCGGTTTGGTGCGCCATGCCGCGCGCGACTGCATTACTTGGGCATTGAAGCATTACGGCAACGTGCGCGCCGATACGCACCCGAATAATAAGGCCATGCAGCATGTGTTGGAAACCGCAGGATTCGCCCGCTGCGGCCTGATTCAACTGTTGGATCGCCCCACGGATACCACCAGAATTGCCTATCAAAGACATGAATGGTAGTAATAAAGCCCCTCAAAATGAGGGGCTTTATTACTACCATTCAGCGATGCTGATTATTTGGTTGTCTCAGCTTCAGCGGCTTCGACATAATCATCGGTAACTTCAGGTTTGTTGTCATGCTCCAGCTTGGAGCGCTTGCGGCTGTAGCCGAAGTACACAATCAGACCCAAGCCGAACCAAATGGCGAATCGCACCCAAGTCTCCCAGTTCAAACCTGCAATCAGCACCAAGCAGAACACAATGGAGATAATCGGTGTGAACGGTACGAGCGGAGCCTTGAAACCGCGGTGCGCATCCGGCTGCGTCTTGCGCATCCACAGAATACCTGCGGACACAATAATGAATGCAGACAGTGTACCGATGTTCACCAGCTCGAACAGCACGTTAATGTTGATGAAACCACCGGCGATAGCGGTCAGAATGCCGAAGAACCAAGTGCCCTTGAACGGGGTGCGGTACTTCTCATGCACATGGCCGAAGAACTCCGGGAACAAGCCGTCGCGGCTCATGGCATAGCAGATGCGGGACTGGCCGTAGAGCTGCACGAGCATCACCGTGGTCATACCGATTAGAGCGCCGAGGTTCACGATCACGGCCAGCCAGTTCAGGCCGGTGGCCAGAATCACGCCGGCGACCGGAGCGTCGATGAAGTTGGCGAACTCCTTGTACGGCACCACACCGGTCATGATGAACGTCATCACAATGTAGAGCACCGTGGAAATAGCCAAGGAAAGCAGAATGCCCTTCGGCAGTGTCTTGTTCGGGTTCACGGTCTCCTCAGCGGAGGAAGAGACTGCATCGAAGCCGATGAAGCTGAAGAACACAATCGAAGCGGCGGGCACAATGCCATACGGCTGAGTGGAACCAGGCTGGAAGGTGTAAATGCCATACGGAGAGAACGGCTTCCAATTGGCCGGGTTCACAAACCATACGGTGCAGACGATGAACAGCACAATAATAATGAGCTTGATCATCACCATAATGTCGTTAGTGCGCTTAGTTTGATTGATACCGATGGACAACACCCAGGTAATCAGCAGCACAATCACGAAACCAGGCAGGTTGAAATACGTGGTGACGCCCGGAGTCGTGCCATAAGCGGCGGTCAATTCAACTGGCAGATGCAGGCCGAAGCCCTCGAGCAGTTTGTTGAAATAGCCAGACCAGCCGGCAGACACGGTGGCCGCCTGCAGAGCGTATTCCAAAATAAGATCCCAGCCAATGATGAAGGCGATGAGTTCGCCGAACGCCAGATAGGCATAGGAGTAAGCGGAACCGGAAACCGGTGCCATAGAAGCGAATTCGGCGTAGCACAGGCCTGCAAAACCGCAGCAGATAGCGGCAAGCAGGAACGAGACGGACAGTGCCGGGCCGGCGGTAAGCGCACCCTTACCGGTAAGCACGAAGATACCGGTACCGATGATCGCGCCGATGCCAAGCATCGTCAGATCAAACGTGTGCATAGTGCGCTTTAGAGGAGTGGATTCAGATACAAGCTGATCCACGCTTTTTTTGCGGAAGAGATCCATGTTCTTCTCTCATGAACTTGGTTTATGGGGCTAAACCGGACGGATTTCCGGGATCCCGGCACGCCTCAACGCCGGGAATCAAACAACGGGTCGCGTAATTGATTGGAATTATGCTTAAGAACCGTATAGTTCGGTAAGTCTACGCTGCACTTGCGGACAACAATGTTTCAAGTCCGCGATAAGGGCCGTTTATGTGTAACTTTTGGGTTACTTTTCGTTCAAAGTTTGCTGAAATGTGGCCTTACGCCCCACACGTCACATTGTCGCGCAAGAATAGGGACTCATGAGCATGAATGCAGCACCTGATATTAGTTTTTCCGGCGAGCAGGGCAAGGTCAATTATGCGGCCGCCCGTCGCCAATACCCCGCACAGGCCATTGTGGATTTGAAGGCCTTGCGAGACAACATGGCACATCTGGTTTCCGTGGTTGGCGGCCCGAACTCCGGTACTGCGGTGATGGGCGTGGTGAAGGCGGACGCATACGGCCACGGTCTGCTGCCCGCTGCTTTGGCTGCTTTGGCTGGCGGCGCCACTTGGCTGGGCACTGCGCAATCGCATGAAGCATTGCTGCTGCGCAAGCTGGGCATCGGACCTGACCGCTGCCATATTTTGACTTGGGTCTATAACGGCACTGAAGTTCCGTTCGATGAGCTGATTGCCGCCGATATTGATGTTTCCGTGGGCTCTCTGCCGGGCATTGATGCCGTGGCTGCCGCTGCTCGTAAGATGGGTAAGCCGGCTCGCGTGCATGTGAAGGTGGACTCCGGCTTTGGCCGCAATGGTTTCACTCCGGCTGGCTTTGAAGCGGCGCTCGCCAAACTGGTGCCGCTCGCGAAGGAAGGCGTGATCCAGATTATTGGCCAGTGGAGCCATTTGGCTGTGGCTGATTCGCCGGATGTGCCGGAGTTTGTGGCTTCTACTGATCGTCAGATTGAAACGTTCAAGGATTTCACCCGCCGTATGGAAGCCGCTGGCATTCCGCCGCAGATTCGCCATTTGGCCAATACCGCGGCCACATTGGATCGTCCGGAGATTCACTTCGAACTGACCCGCCCGGGCATTGGACTGTACGGTTATGAGCCGGACCCGGCTATGGGCACTCCGCGCGATTGGCATCTGACCCCGGCCATGCGCCTTCAGGCCCAGCTTGGCACCGTGAAGGATGTGGAAGCCGGCCACGGAATCTCCTATGGCCGCACTTATTTGACTCCGGACAATACTTCCACCGCCATCGTGCCGCTCGGCTACGCGGACGGTATTCACCGTTCGGCTTCCGGTTTTGATATGGAAGGCGCCAAGCATGTGGAGAAGGAAGGCGGCCCGGTGCGCATCATGACCACTCAGGGTCCGCGCCTGTTGCGCGTGTGCGGCCGCGTGTGCATGGACCAGTTCATTGTGGACTTGCACGGTTCCGCCGCTGAGCTTGGCGTACATGAGGGTGACACGGTGGAATTGTTCGGTCCTGGCCGCGGTGAGGACTTTGCCGAGCCGACCGCCGATGATTGGGCTCGCGCCGCCGACACCATCAGCTACGAGATCTTCACTTGCTTGAGGAACCGCATCCCGCGCCTCTACGAGCACGCCGCTGAGGTGTTGCCGCCTGAGGATTTGGCCAAGCTCGACGCTGCCACCTTGTTGTAAAGCGGTTGAGTCTGAGATTGGCTCCGGTGTAGGGGAATCTTCCTGAATTTTGGACACTGAGGTTCTGTCAGCGTCCAAAATTCGGGTAAACAACGGTAATCTCCCGAAATCTTTGTACTGAGTCCCTCTCAGTACAAGGATTTTGGGTAGTGTGGCCTATTCTCCCGAATTTCTTGTACTGACGGACTCTCAGTACAAGAATTTTGGGAGGTGTGGACTCGCTGCCCGAATAAGTTGCGCTCTGCGGTAGGGAAGATGCACTTAGCGGCGGTGGGGAGATGAATATAGACCGGTGATTGGAATAAAGGCCGGAAATGGGGTAAAGACCGGTGATAAATACAAGACAACGGTAAACACAAGGTAAATTACTCCTTTATATAGAGTTACTCGAGGTCTTCCGATATATTCGGAAGACCTCGTTGTGTTTTGCGGCCAACACTGCTATTGTTAGCGAGTGCTCACTAACAAGATGTGTGTAGTGATTGCGCGCCACGCCGGTGAGCGTTTCACATTTTGTGGTTAATTTCACGTAACCCCCTATGAGAGGGTGTCTCTTAATACCCCTTGCGATGTATGGGTAACCCTGCGTAAAAGGGGGTATATTCACATTTCTTGAGTCATTTTAGGGGGCTGTAAACCGCTATTTTAAGCCGTTACGATGCGTTTTGTATGAGGCCTTGAAGAGGTTGTGCATACCCGTTGAAGGGGTAAAACTTCGGGGCCCGCAAGAACGAGAACGCTGACGCATGAAAATGCGGGAAGAGAAGAGACGGCAATGCGGAAGATTGCGGATCTGCTGAACGCGGCGAAGAAGAGGACCAGTACAACCGTCAACCGGGCGACGGCTGCAATTGTTGCGCTCGCCATGCTGGGCACGGTTGCCGGCGTAAGCGCTACGGCTATGGCCCAAGACGAGAATGCCTCTGACGCTCAGACACAAACCACTCAAGCTCAGACCGTGGATGGTCAGGCTGCGGATGCCCAGAATGCTCAGACAACCGAAAATACGGATGCCAACGCGACACAGTCCGACGATTCGGCTGCTTCAAACACATCGACCGAGCAGGTCTCGAACACTGCGGCTGATACGCCGTCTGCACAGGCTGATGATGCATTCGACGCGCACACGGTGACTGGTTACTCTCCTACGAACATCACCACCGACCTGTTTGACTACTGGCTGACCGGTCAAAACGACCAAGACAACAATGACGATATTTCTTCTACGTTGAATGAAGGTATCAATGCCGGCCATCAGCTGAAGTTCCTGCGTAAGAGCTATGGCTCTGAAGGTGGTAATTTAGGCCGCAGCGCTAACAGCGGCAGCATGAATGCTTGGACCGGTAAAAGCTCCAACAATCAGGGCGGTCCGTTTGCTGGAATGGTTGAATCTGACCTTCAACCTAATGATGATGGTTATCCGCAATTGAAGGCTGGCCAGTATTACGAGGGCCAAGATACCAGGAATAACGGTAATCGACTGTCCACCGATACGGGTGCCACTACTTCGCAGGAGTCTTTGGCCTACCTGTTCAACAACTCCGCTGCCGACGGCAAGGCGGTGTACAGCAACGTCAAAGGACTGTTCCAAATCAATGATGATGGCTTGTACACCTATGACAGCCAGAAAAATTTTGCTAGCTACGATCAGACTTCCAATTCGTTCAAGCTGTATGACAGCGCTGCCGTGAATACCGATAACTCGGTGGCTGATCAGTCTAATGGCCAGTTCTTCCCGTTTAACACGGCTAATCAGGTGTTTAATACGCCGACTGACGGCCAAAAAACTTTGACAGCCAAGGATGGCTTATACTCCACTAACCAAGTAATGAATCATTACTTTGGTCTGCACATGCGTTCCGAATTCGTGCAGCCGACCGGTGGCAAGGTAAACGGCAAAGACATGGTCTTCAACTTCTCCGGCGATGACGATGTGTGGGTATTCATTGATGGCAAGCTTGTTGGCGATGTTGGTGGTATGCATGATCGTCTGCAGTTGAGCATCAACTTCGCCACGGGTATTGTTTCCGTGACCAATGGTGCAAGCTACGACGACTCTACTACGTGGTCTCAAGTCAACACCACGCTGCGAAAGGCGCTTGGCTTGAATTCCACCACCTTGGAGAACGATAGCGAACACACGCTTGACTTCTTCTACCTCGAACGAGGCAACGGCAATTCCAACTTGAAGCTCGAGACCAACCTTGCTACTCGCCCAGCTAATGAGCTCATTAAGGTGGACCAGACTGGTACCGCGATTCAAGGTGTTCACTTTGATTTGTATCAGGCAGATGCCAACTACAACAAGACCAGTGACACTCCAGTTGCCGATGGTACGACTGATCCCAATGGTCAGTTTGATTTCACCGAGAGTGGTTCCAACAAGCTGCTTTCTTTGAGTGAGCTGTACGGCAATGGTGCTCATCCGTATTACGTGGTTGAGGAAAATGCGGCGCCTAAGGGTTATCGCAAGGCGCAGCCTATGCAGTTGAAGCTGCAGACTGATGCCAAGGGCAATGTGTATGCCACGGCTGCCAATAAGTTCCAGACTGGAGCTATTGCATCGCCTCGTGTACAGACCACGATTACTGCCACCAGTATTACTGGTAAGGCTGAGGGCAAGGCGGACTCCACTTCTACGGCCGTTACGGATGACATGCTGAAGAACGGCAAGATTGTTGCTGTCCCGATGCGTTTTAATACGAGCACGTCCTGCCCTGATGGCAGCACCGGTAAGAACTGCTGGGTCGCAGTCACTGGCGATGCGGAAAACGGTTGGACCGAGGTCACGGATTCCAATGGCAATGTGTTGACGGGCTTCGCCAGCATTCTTGCTGCAGCTCAGCTTAACTACAAGAAGCATGGCGCTCTGTACAACACGTTTGCCAAGAACGAGAACGCTCAATGGTCCGTTGATGTGAACGATCTGCCCGGCGAAATCAATGAGTATTATTACGCCGCCACCAATAATGCAGACATCAACTATGCCATTGGCTACTTCTACATTCCAACGAGTTCCTTGCAAGGTGGTTCCAGCACTGCTGGAATGTACCACTTGGATAGTGAGAATTACGACCGCAAGTACGCGAGTGTGCTCCAAATTCCGAACATCAAGAACATTCTGGTAGTGCAGAAGACCGATGCGGATGGTCAGGTCATCAAGTCCGGTGACAAAACCACGGACGCTTCTGATGACGAAAAGGCAACGTTCGCGCTGTATGCCGATAACAATGGTCAGCCAGGAGATAAGCTTTCCGACAAGCAGACCACGGATCAAAATGTCGCTGATGGTCGTCTCGGCTTGGCCGGTGCGGTGAGCTTCCCGTCAGATAAGAATGATACGGCTTCTCTTCTGGAAACCGGTAAGACCTATTGGGTAAAGGAAACTGCTCACCCGAAGGGCTACCTCATCAATGATCACTGGATCAAGGTGATTGTGGATGACGCTGGCGTACACGCGGATGCCACTGGTTATGTCCAGAATGCCGATGGCTCTATGAGCCAGGTGAAGGCTGGAACCGACGATAACATCACGGTTAATGTCGGTCTGGGTACGTTGGTGCGAACCATGACGCAGTGGGCTGGCGATGGTGGCGACGATCCGTTGCAGTTCGTAAACGGTCTTAAGCAAACCGGTACGGAAAACAACGGTGCAATCACTTGGATCGATGCCGATACGAGCAGTGAGACCATCCGACACTTCCAATATGGTTATGGTGCCGATGCCGACGTGCCGCTGTTGAAGTACGGTTACTTCGCCCTCGATCGTGGCTGGAATAGGTACGCACATCAGACCCTGTTGGAGACCACTTTTGAATCGGAAGATGGATTCTCCGATGTCAAGGTGACGCCGTGCCCATCCAAGAGCACCACTCCTGACGGATGCAATGCTCCGGCTGATTTGCAGAATGCCTCGCCTCTCTTCACTGGTTCCACCATCATTCGTGTGGCCGATGAAACCACGGATGCTCACGCTCGTGTTGAGATGAACAAGAAGGTTGAAGGTGGCGACTGGTCCGGAGCGAATGGCAAGAACTTTACGTTCACGATGATTCGTACTGACAACGAATCTGGAGACGTGACGGTTCCTGGCAATAATGCGCCTCAAAAGCTGCTGAAGTGTGATGTGACCGGTCTTGATTGGTCATCTTGCGACACTGCCGATACCCAGAACAATACGGTCAAGAAGATCGCTGCTCATACGGTGGGTGCGATCAAGAAGGACAAGACTCAGACTGTTGGCTTGAATGCTGATGGCACTGCTACCGCTGGCGCTCTTCCGGAACTTAAGTTCACCGCTGCAGGTACTTACACGTTCTTGCTTAAGGAAGATACGGCCAACGCCGAGAAGAACTGGAAGTATGACACTTCGAGCGTGAACGGTGAAAACGGTTATTCCGTCAAGATCACGGTTACCAGGAACGACACTACCGGCGAGCTAACTGCGGTTATTACCTATGGAGATGCAACTGGCGAAGCCGTGAACGGCGTGATTGGTGCCGCTCCGACCTTCGTGAACCATTACATTGCTCCGGTTTCCGCACTGCCGCTGACTGGTGGTATGTCGGCTCGTAACTGGCTGATCTTCGGCGGGCTTGCTGTGGTTGCCGCTGCGGTGGCCGCGATGATCGTCAACGAGTATCGCAAGCGCAACGGGCTGATGCTCTGACCTGAATATCTGTGGTCTCTGGCTCCTCTCCCTGAGGGGAGCCGGCACCACAGGCGACTGAGGGGAGCGGCACACGCTTATCCCTCGCACAATCAAAGATTTGCGGATCGCGAAGGCGCATGGGAATGGGCCCGAGCCTCCGCGATTGCAAGAAAACACCTGCCGGTGGTCTCCTCTGCCGGCACAAGTAGTAAATAAGGAAGAGAGGATTTCTCATGAAGATGAGGAAGCTTTTCGCGGGTCTCGCCGCTGCGGCGACCCTGCTCGGTGGCCTGGCCATCAGCGCCACCACCGCTAACGCGGCTAATGGTGATGCTGTCACCGATAACGCCACTTTTACGTTCACCGCTGAGACTGCAGAGCAGCTGACTGGACGTAGCGTTACCGCATACAAGATTGGTGAGTATGTGCAGTATGGCACCGGCGACAATGCCGCCTATGCTGTGCAAACTGTTGCTGGCAATGCCGAGGCTGTTAAGACTGCTCTTGAGGCTGCTGGCCAGACGGATGTTACGGCTGATTATCTGGCTAATGCTCTTGCTGCTGGTTTCCTGGATAAGTCGGGCACTCGTGCATGGACTGATGGTACCACTCGTAAGTTTGCCAACAACCTTGCCGTAGCTACTTTGACTGGTGGAGAGCCCGTTACTTTGAGTGATGCTGCTCCAGTTGATGGTGGCACTGGCGATGGGGCTTACTCTGCAACCGTGGATCTTCCTGCAGGCATTTACCTGTTTGTGGACAATACTGCTGCCACCGGTGAAATCACCAAGGCTGTTCCAATGGTTGTTGCTTCCGGCACTGTCACGAACGGTGCTATCACCAGCCCGACTGCTGGCGCAACCGTGAACTTCAAGAACTCCAAGAACACCGACAAGACCAAGATTGCTGACAAGAACAGCGTCTCGGTTGGCGACACGATTGAATACACGCTGACCGGCAAGGTTGCTAACCCGGCACCCGCATCCTTCGAGTTCACCGATCGTCCGGGCACTGGCCTGACCGTCGCAGCAAACATTGCATTTACGGTTACCGCTGATGGTACTGCTGTACCTGCTGATGATTACACTGTCACTGGTCTTGATTCCGAGCTTGTAGGCGATGGTACGAAGACCTTCGCTGTTTCCATCAAGGCCGATAAGCTCGCTGATTATGCGGGTAAGACCATTGTGGTGAAGTACTCTGCAACTGTTAACAGCGCAGCCGCAAATCAGGATCAGGTTGTCAACGAACTGCAGGGCAACGATGGTACCTACAAGCAGACCACCGTCAGCCTCTTTGAGTTCTCCATCCACAAGACCGATGCTGCCGGTAACGCTCTGGAAGGTGCTGGCTTCACCCTGTACAACGAAGATGGCACTGCTGCTATCCAGCGTGATGGCAAGGATTACGTACTTTCTACCGATGCAAATGGTGATTTGACCTTCTCCGGCTTGGCTGCTGGTACGTACACGGTCAAGGAAACCTCGGTTCCGACCGGTTACCTGCAGAACAAGCCTGAGTTCAAGGTCACGATTGCCGAGAATGGTGGTGTGACTCTGGCACAGGGTGATGTTTGGGGTCTCGTTACCCTGAATGACAAGACCTTCACCGTCAAGAACGTCAAGTCCATCACTCAGCTGCCGTTGACTGGTGCTGCTGGCACTGCACTGTTCGCCGTTGTGGCACTGCTGCTGGCTGGCGCTGGCGTGACCGTGTTCACCAAGAGCCGCGGTACCAAGCGTGCACTGAACGCGTGATGCATAGCATGTAGCTTGTTTGTCACGAGCAAGATGCATGTGTAATAAGGAAAAGGACGCGTCAGCCAAATCGGTTGCGCGTCCTTTTCCGTATCGTAATTAATTTTGTTGCCTTTTTGAATTAATTGTCCTTGCATACTTAGGTTCGTTATAGATACCATCTAGATATCTAAACGATTGCAGTGCTTGGCTGACACAGCTATGCCAAGCGACGCATTCCGAACATATTTTCAATGTGATGCGAGTGAGTCGAACGGAGGCCGCTGTGGAAATCGGCGAGTTCACGAACGAGGAGATTGCTTATCTGCGTTCGTTGCCGGCTGTAGAACGCGTAACCAACGGGCGTATACGGTATACGGAGCAGTTTAAACGAGAATGTATCCGACGCTATCTGGCTGGCGAATCTCCTGCGCGTATTTTCCATGATTCTGGGCTGGATTCATCTTTGATAGGGTACAAGCGCATCGAACGTTGTATTGCTCGATGGCGTGCCCATTACGGTGATGAGGTGGCTGCTGAGCCTATCAATGCTGATGCTCACTCTCAAGTGGAAAGCTTTGTGGCTGACCGTACCAATGAACGTACGTTCACGCCGAAACTACGAGTACGTAACGGTAAACGGGATTTACGTGATCTTCTGATTGCACAACAGGTGCGTCGCATCGCCGAACTCGAGCACGATCTTGAAGAGACCAAGCATGAGCTCGAAGAGGTGCAGCATTTCCATCCCGTCGAAATCCACGATGCCGCTGGCGAAGAGACCGCACCCGGCGAGACCGAAAATTGGCCTGGGGGGGGGTATCCGATTAAGGCTTTTTTGCGGGATGTGGTGGAAATCTGGTTAGTTTCGTTCTTAACGTGTGTCCGGTTGCCCTCTATGCTGGGGTTATGGAAACAACACGGGATGGGGAACCGGTACTGGTTAACGAGGGGTACAGTGCTTTCGATGAGGAGCGTTGGGCTCCGGAACCTCCTAAATCCAAGTCGCGCACCGCTTTCGAACGCGATCGTGCGCGACTCATTCACTCGTCTGCGTTGCGGCGGCTCGGTGCCAAAAGTCAGATCCTGGTGGCCGGCACCGATGACTTCGCCCGCACGCGGCTCACTCATACGTTGGAAGTCGCTCAAATAGGTCGCCAAATTGGGGCATTGCTTGGCTGTGACCCGGATGTGGTCGATTGTGCGTGTCTTGCTCATGATCTCGGTCACCCGCCATTCGGACATAATGGCGAACGAGCCCTTGCTGAAATCGCAAAAAACATTGGCGGATTCGAGGGCAATGCGCAAACCATGCGCATCCTGACCCGTTTGGAGCCTAAAGTATTCCACCCGGATGGTCGCTCGGCTGGCGTGAACCTGACCCGTGCCGCGTTGGATGCGGCAGTCAAATATCCGTGGACTCTGGCAGAAGCCGATCAGCACCCGAAAGGGGAAAGGTCCAAGAAATTCTGCGTCTACCCAGATGATGAGCCTGTATTCCGTTGGCTGAAGCAGCGCGCTCCTAAGGCTGCTAAGCCGATGGAATGCCAAATCATGGATCTTTCCGATGACATTGCCTACTCGGTGCATGATGTGGAAGATTCCATCGCCACCGGTGCGTTCGATCCGATTGTATTGGCCGACCCGCAGATTCTCGACCATATTATTGAGCAGACGCGAGCCTGGTATGGCACGAAATGGGATGCCGATAAGCTACTCGCCGCATTCATGCGATTCCGCCGCGAACATGTGTTCCCCGCACACTTCAACGGGTCGCGGCAGGCTTTAGCGCAGCTGAAGAACATTACATCCGATTTGATTGGACGATTCTGCTGGTCGGTGGAAACCGCCACCAGAGACACGTATGGGAACGGTCCGTTGACGCGATATTCCGCCAATATCGTGATTCCCGAGGAAACCAATTACGAGATTGTGGCACTCAAAGGCATTGCCGTGTATTTCGTTATGGCACCGCGCGAACGCGAACCGTTCCATGAGGAAGAACTCAAAATCGTCGAAGACCTGATTGACGTGCTCATGGCTGATTCTCCAGCTCCCTCAGACGCCTTGGAAAGTCAATTCTTGGAAGACTGGAACGAATCCACCAATGACGACGAACGACTACGCGTCGCCGTCGATCAAGTAGCCTCCCTGACCGACGGCTCCGCCCTAGCCCTCCACTCCATTTTGTGCTGACATAACTTCTTTCATCAGGATTGAAAGCGGAGGGCAAAATTTTACCCTGTCCGTAATCAGGCGGTAGTCTAGAGAACTATGGTCGGGATGATTAAGAAAGAAGACGTTGAGAAGGTGCGCGCTGCCGCGGACCTATATGACATCGTATCCGCGACCGTAACGCTGAAGCCATCCGGCACTGGTACGTATGTAGGTTTGTGCCCCTTCCATGACGAGAAAACCGGCAGCTTCAATGTGCGCCCTTCGCTTGGCGTATGGCATTGCTTCGGCTGCGGTTTGGGCGGCGACGTATTTAAATACGTGGAGCAGTCCGAAAACATTGACTTCCGCGAAGCCGTGGAACTGCTTGCGGATAAATACCACATCGAACTGCATTACGAGAACAGCGGCAATGCCGCAAGCCGTCCGGACGGCACCGGCTCCAAACGTACGCGTCTGCTGGAAGCCTGCGAGGAAGCGCAGCGGTTCTTCGTCTCGCAGATCCTGACCCAGGAAGCATTGCCCGCGCGCAAGCTGCTCGGAGGCCGTAATTTCTCGCAAGCCGACTGCGAACGCTTCGGCTGCGGTTATGCGCCGCAAGGCTGGGATAATCTCGTACGCCATTTGGCGTCCAAAGGCTTTACACAAAAAGAGATCCTTGACGCCGGTCTGGCACGCCAAGGCCAGCGCGGTATCTACGACTACTTCCGCGGCCGTGTAACCTGGCCTATCCGCGATTCGACCGGCCGAACGCTCGGTTTCGGTGCCCGCAAACTCTATGAGGATGACCAGATCGCGGCGAAATACATTAATACGCCGGATACACAGCTGTACCGTAAAACCCAAGTGCTGTACGGCATTGATTTGGCCAAATCCGCGATTGTAAAAAAACGCCAAGTGGTGATTGTGGAAGGCTACACCGATGTGATGGCCATGCATTTGGCCGGCATCGACACCGCCATCGCCACCTGTGGTACCGCATTCGGTGCCGAACATGCCAAAATCGTGCGTCGCCTCATCGCCGATGATTCACTGGGTGCTGTGCAATTGGTTGGTCCGCTTAAGGTTAAGGACCAGCCGTTGAGCTCGCGCATCGTATTCACATTCGATGGCGATGCGGCCGGTCAGAAAGCCGCATTGCATGCATTCGGCTTGGACTCGGCATTCCTTTCCCAAACGTTCGTGGCCGTGGCCGATGACAATCTCGACCCTTGCGATTTGAGAATCGAACGAGGCAATGAGGCAGTGCGCTCGCTCATCGCCCATGCCAAGCCGCTCTACGATTTCGTGATTGATGCCGCCATTGCGCGCTTTGACCTGACGTATACGCCCGGCCAAGTGGGTGCAATGAAGGCGGTGGCACCGCTCGTGGCGCAAATCCGCGACCGTTCCCTTTGGGATGCATATGCACGTAAAGCCGCAGGACGCATAGGCGTGGATTTGGAAGTAATGCGCCGCGAAGTCATGACCGCACGCCGCCAAATGCATGTGCGCGACGAAGACGCGTACGCCGCCAAACGCCGCTTCCAAAACGAAGCCCCGCGTGTGGAACCGGGCACCAATCCATACGCCAACCCAGCTGCTCGCAAAGCATTGGAACGGCAAGATGCCAAGGAGCAAGCGTACTTCAAGATTGATGATGCCGTATTCATTGCCGAACAGCAGTTCATGGCCACGCTTATTCAAGTGCCGCGCGCCATTGACCGCACGATGTTCAGTCAACTGACGCTCGACCATTTCATGAGCCCGGTGTTCCGCACCCTATTCCAAGCGATTGCGGCAGCAGGAGGATTACCCTCCGATGACACTCCGCAAGGCCTGTGGATGCATAACCTCACTAAGGCCGGTGGCCCCATGCTCAATCAAGTAATCAATGAGCTGGCCGTTATGCCATTGCCATTGCCGGGAGATGACACAGGTAACGGAGCTCAGCCTCCGCAACCCAACGTGCCAGGCAATGCTGCGGCTGTGCAATTGCGCCCCGCCACCAAGGAAGAGCAGCGGTATGCCTCCGAGCTGCTCACTAGATTGTTGGACATGGGCTTCATGCGTCAGATTGGTTTGGCCAAACGCCGTATGGCCCAACTGCCGGACGGTGAAGAGAAGATTGCGCTGCTTGGGCAGATCACTCGTATGGAAACCGCGCGCAAGGATTTGCAAGCACAGGTATATGGCAATACCGTCGGATAATGAGTAATGCACATATGAACAATGGTTGTACACGTTGAAAATCAGTAGCGCGATTATTTCGCGCTACATCTTTCAGTGCTAAGCTCGAGCTCAACGTGAGTAATGTCACGGCGGTACAGAACGAAGGGGTTTTCCGAAGTATCTCGGAAATATTGAGAAGGGCGAATCACCGTGGAATCGCAGCAGCCACACAACGACAACAACCAACCATCCCAGCCATCCGGGCAATGGCAACAAGGTCCTGGGCAGAACACCGGCGCGAACCAGTGGCCGCAGCAAGGACAGTACAGCTCACAGGGCCAGTACGGTCAATACAACCAATATGGTCAGCAGCCGCCTCAACCTGCGCAGCCGCAATATCAACCAGTGCAATACGCGCAGCCACAGCAGCCGCAATATCCAGCACAGCCGCCATACCCCGCGCAACAGTACCCTCAGCAATACCAGCCCAACCCGGCACAGCAGCCCAACCCGCAACAGCCGCAAACCCAGTGGGCGCAGTCTCCTCAATACCCTCAACAACCTCAATACCCACAAGGGCAGCAGCCATACCAGCAGTATCAAGCCGCGCAGCCGGGGCAGCAACCGTACCGGCCACAGAATCCAAACCAGCAGACTAGCTATCCAACCCAAGCACAGCCCGGTGCTCGGAGCACTTCACACAAAGCCAAGCATCCTCAACGAAACAAGACAGGACAAGCTAAGCCCAAAGGCCAAAAGCGCAAGCCGAAATGGTGGGTCATTCTCATCGCCATCGTTGTGGCGTTGGCCTTGGTATTCGGCATCGCATCCGTTGCCGGATACTACATGCTGAAGGCGGACGGTGCCATCGACGGCATCATGGCCGACTCCACCATGCCCAACAAAGAGCAGGCCTATGCCGGCATGCCCAGCGATAAATACCAGTTCAAAGACCCCATTGCCGTAGATACCTATTATGAGTTCGAACTCATCATGAAGGATCCGGTCAAGATCAAAGACAGCGTCAAGTGGGGCGAGGCCCAGATGACGGGCGTTGATCTGAGCCTTGATGATTGTGTTCGCGTCTACCAGGATTCCTCATTCGGCGTGCCAGTGCCCACATCGACGATTGCCACCGAACCATTTAACGACAAAGAAGGCACGGGCACCATCACGGTGTCGGGCAACATGGATTTGCCGAAAGACATGCAGCACGGTGATTCCATCGGCAAGGAGCGCGGTTTCCTGCCTTCGGACGGTTATTACTACGTGCAATATGTGGGCGCGAACGGCAAGAAACTCTCCAAGCCCATCGTGCAGTTCTTCCGCGTCAAGGAACACACGGATATCACCCGCTTGCCGCAGGTGAACAATGTGACGCCGGTGGTGAACAAAGACGGTGGCGTCGATATTTCCTGGGACAAGGTCGATGGCGCGAAGTCGTACAACGTATATGCGTACATTCGATTCCAGGCGCGAGGTAACGAGGGCGACGAGAACTACTCGCCGGAGCACTTCAGCCTGGAGAAGATTGGATCGTCCAGCAAGACGCAGCTGTTGTCCGCCGACTACGACAAGCCCAAGGAATACAAGGATGATACGCTCGGCACTAGCGTGTTGAAGCAAAACATGGCATTCCAGTCGCTGGCTGTGGAAAGTCAGGATTACCTGAATCGATGCGAGAAGGACACGTCTGAATATTGTGCCGAAGCGTTGCAGGAAGCAGGCGGCGGTTGGGATGCCGAGTCGGCCGGCAAGCTGTACTTTGTGGTTACGGCAGTGGATAAGGATGGCCACGAAGGCCGTTGGCATGCTATTGACGCCAATAATCTGGTGCCCACCATACCCATCGGGCAGGCAACGCAGGCTCAGACCGATCAATGGTCTTACGGTCTGAAAGGTGTCTTTGGTGAAGACAACACCGTTGAGGAAGACATGCAGGCCTACGTGTACACGTTCGTGGAAATGGCGAACGGAGCCACTGTGGCTGTTCCCAGCGAATTCAGTGATTTGACGAGTAACGGCCGCAATGGCTGGAAATTCATTTACAGTGCTCCGGGAACTAAGATTAAGAACACTGGAAATTTGTATTACGAAGGCGACCTCACTCAGACCTTCAGCCAAATCACCAAGGCTGCCACGGATGCGCTGCCTAAGGCTGGTGGCGTCTTGGATCGGTTGAATTCGGTCGGCAAAACGGACTGGACCGGTTACGACAAGAAGAAGATTGATTCCGACACCAAGGAATCGCCGTTCTTCAGCTACGCGTCCACTGATTTCGGCAAATATCTGGCGAACAATATTCTCAATGGCCATGAAGTGATTGACATCACCAAGTATGCCAGCGACGAATATCAGACCAGCACGCAGGATGTGATGTCCGAGGTGATTTACCAGAATCCGTATATTGCCGTCGATTCGACGCGTGTGAGTTACACGGTTCGTAAGAATGGCGATAAGACCGTGATGTGGGTCAAGTATCCCGAGAATTACCAGCAGCGCCAGAAGGAAGTCGAGTCTTTGGTGAACTCCGTTAAGGGGCAGTTCCAGGGCTCCGACAGCGACAAGGCGGTTGCCATCGACCAGTACCTGGCTGGCAAGATGGAATATGACTATGACTCGATTAGCACGCTGGGAGACAAGAATACTTCCAAGAGTACGTTTGACAACAGCAATACTGATGTGCTGGAGAAGTATCCGAACGCATGGAGTGTGTACGGCATGGTTAGCGGCAAGGGCGTGTGCATGTCTTACGCCTACGCGTATCAGGTGCTGGCCAAGGCTGCGGGATTGGATAGCCGTGTGGTGGTCGGCTCCGTATCTGGAGCGAAGATATCTCACGCGTGGAACTACGTGCATATCAATGGTGAGTGGCTGCTCATCGATTCCACATGGGATGATACCGGCAGCACGGCCTACGACAAGTATCAGCTCAAGAAGCCGTCCGACGTGACCGACCATTTTGCCTTTGAGCAGGGCTGGACTTTGGCCTCCGAAGCTGGCAACTACAAGTAGGCAATAGATGCGGCGTTGTAATACTGATGTGCTGCAACGTACCGTCGCCTCGTAATGCGTCTCCTCTGCCCTCTGCAGAGGAGACGCATTTTTGATTCCTGCCGATGATGATGTTCTCAAAATTGAGAAAAAGTTCAGATTTGAAACATTCCCGCAATTATCATGTGGCCGAACGTTTTGTGCGCCGATGGCGCACAACAATCGCACATGAGAGGGAAGACATGACAACATTGCGCAATGCTGCCGCATGCGGCATAAGCATCGCGCTTGCAGCCGGCCTCTGCCTAGCAGGTCTGGCATCAAGCGCGCAAGCAGAAACAGCCTCCACTGTGGTTTCGCCAGCCGCCCAAGAAGACGGCGTGCGCAACTACGTGCTGAACCTGCCGGAAAACACGTCTGCAAATCAGCTTGCCGCAGTAGTGAACGCGGCCGAACAATTGGGCGCCAAGCCGCTTATGCAATATCCGCAGCTGCACGCCGTGTTCGTTCAGGCGCAAGCCAAAGATTTCGCACAGCAGGTTGCCGCCGCTTCTCAGAAAGCCGGCGTCACATTGGATTCGGTTGGAGCCACGCGTACCGCAGTCGTCACCGGCCAAGAGGATTTGTTCGGTGGCGATAGCAGCAATGACAGCTCCGGTGCGGACACTAGCGCTGATGTGAGCGCACAGTCGGAAGCAAAGCTGGAAAACGAGGAATCGCAGTCCTATAAGACCGCCAAGAATTCTGCGCAATCCAAGGATGCTGATGCTTCCGATACCGACAGCACGAATGCCAATGGGCCTACGGCATCCAGCGAATCGGATCCGGATGTGACGGAAGACAAGGCGTGGGGTGTTATTGCCACCGGTGCAAGCCAGGCATTGCCGGTTATCGAACATAATGTGAAGCTCGCTAAAACCGTGGTGGGCATCCTTGACTCCGGTGTGGACGACACCCACCCGGATATTGCGCCGAACTTCGATGCCGCCGATTCCGCCAACTGCAATGTGAACGGTATCCCGGATAATTCCTATGGCGCATGGCGCCCGACTTCGAACGCGCACGGCACGCATACCGCAGGCACTGTGGCCGCTGCGCACAACGGCATTGGCGTGGACGGTGTAGACCCGCAGGCCACCATCGCCGCAGTAAAGACCGGTAATGATGATGGTCTCCTGTACCCAGAGTATGTGACCTGTGCAATGGTGTGGGCTGCCGACCATCATTTCGCCGCCACCAACAACAGCTACAGTGTTGACCCGTGGCTGTACTGGGTGCCGAGCGATCCCACGCAGACCGCCGGCTATGAGATCATTCGCCGTGCGGTGGCATACGCCACTTCGCAGAACGTGGTGACCGTGGTGGCCGCCGGCAATGAAAACTCCGATCTGGACCACCCGACCACCGATTCCGAAAGCCCGTATGACGGCACCGCCATCCCGGACCGTGATGTGAGCAATGGTGTTCAGCTGCCATCCATGCTGCCCGGAACGGTAATCGTTTCCTCCAGTCGCAAGGCTTCCGTAACCAATCCGGGAGCCGGCATGTTCCCATTGACTCGCCCGGATGACCCGTATGGTTCCAACTACGGTAAGAAGACCATTACCGTGAACGCTCCTGGCGACCGTATTTATTCCACGACTCCGGTCACGCCGGTGGATTGGAATAAGGCTTCGTACGACACCTTCAGCGGCACTTCGATGGCCACGCCGCACGCTACCGGCGTGGTGGCGCTGATTCGTGGCATTCACCCTGATTTCACCGCCGCTCAGACGGTTGAATTGCTCAAGAAGCAGGCCGGTTACGATTACGATCTCATCGCACCGCCTACCGATGGTGCTGAATTCCGCGGTGCCGGCTTGGTGAACGCCTATGCTGCCGTGACCAAGGATCAGCCGCAGCCCAAGGTGCAAAGCGTGGAATACTCCACGGACGGCGGCAATACGTGGACTGCATTTGCTGATGGTACGCGACTGACCGGTACGGTTGAAGTGCGAGCCACGGTGGGCGGTTCGGTGTCCGCGGTTACGCTCAGCAGTGGAGACACCAAGGCGCAAGGTACTGCGGAAGCTGGCGAGCCGGTTACCGTGACGCTGAAGCTTGACTATTCGAAGCTGGCCAAGGATGCGGACAGTGAGCTCTCCATCGCCGCAGACGGCTTGAACTCTGCGCCTGATGCGGACGATGACATCAGCCAATCCGTGCATTTCGTGGCCGCAGCTGCCGATAAGGGTAACAGCGGCAACAAGCCGAGCGCTGGCACCGGGGATGCAAATAAGGATCATGCCAATACGGCAAAGCCTTCTGCCAAGAAGCCGGGCATGCCGCTGACCGGTAGCGATATCGCCGCTATTGCCGCGGCGGTCGCCGTGCTGGTGGTTGCCGGTGGTGTGGTGCTGGCGGTTCGTCGTCGTGCATGATACGGCAGATTAATGCCCTCGATGGCCGACTGATTGGTTGGCTGGCCAACTGATTGTCGGTGGTTTGAAGCGGGAATGTGCTGGGTATTGGCATATTCCCGCTTTTGCTATGCGGAAGCTGGCGGAATTGGATGGGTGAAGAGGTTGGCGATTGGCCCCATCCAAATTGGACTGGTTTGGTGGTGTGCTTATATGCGTGCCTAATAATGAGCGGGACGATAACGTTCACTTTCAAACGAAGGGGATACTCATGGCAGGCAATCGTGCGGAACTCAACCGAAACTTGGCTCAGATGCTCAAGGGCGGCGTCATTATGGATGTCACCACGCCCGAACAGGCGAAGATCGCCCAGGATGCAGGCGCTTGCGCGGTCATGGCGCTGGAACGTATTCCGGCCGATATTCGTGCAGCTGGCGGTGTTTCCCGTATGAGCGACCCGGCCATGATCAAGGGCATTCAGGAAGCCGTTTCCATTCCGGTTATGGCCAAGGTGCGTATCGGCCACATTGCCGAAGCCCGCATCCTGCAGGCCATTGATATCGATTACATCGACGAATCCGAGGTGCTCTCTCCTGCTGATGATGTTTACCACATCGATAAGAACCAGTTCGATGTGCCATTCGTGTGCGGTGCCAAAAACCTGGGCGAGGCGTTGCGTCGTATTGCTGAAGGTGCTGCCATGATTCGTACCAAGGGCGAGCCCGGCACTGGTGACGTGATTCAGGCCGTGCGCCACATGCGCACGATGAACAAGCAGATTCACGAGCTCGTCTCCCTGCGCGATGACGAAGTATACGAGGCGGCCAAGCAGCTCGCCGTGCCCTACGATTTGGCCAAGTACGTGCACGACAACGGCCGTCTGCCTGTAGTGAACTTTGCCGCCGGCGGTGTGGCCACCCCGGCCGATGCCGCACTGATGATGGAACTGGGCGCGGAAGGCGTGTTCGTAGGCTCCGGCATCTTCAAGTCCGGCGACCCGGCCAAGCGTGCCGCCGCCATCGTCAAGGCCACCGCCAACTGGCAGGATGCGGATCTGCTCGCCAAACTGTCCGAAAACCTTGGTGAAGCTATGGTCGGCATCAACGAAGACGAAATCCAGACCATCATGGCCGCCCGTGGAGAGTGACAATGGTTGTAGCTGTTGAATACATATCCAAAGAAGAATCAGATGATGCCGAATCCACTTCTCACGGCGTAACCGGCATTCTGGCTGTGCAAGGCGCATTCGCCGAGCATGCCGCCGTACTGGACAAGCTGGGGGCTCCGTGGAAACTACTGCGCTCGGCCGAGGATTTCGATGATTCCATTGACCGTGTGATTTTGCCGGGCGGAGAATCCACCACGCAAGGCAAGCTGCTGCGCTCCACTGGTCTATTTGAGAAAATCGACGCACACATCAAGGCCGGAAAACCAGTGTTCGGTACCTGCGCCGGCATGATTCTCTTGGCCAAAAAGCTCGATAACGACCCGAACGTGTATTTTGGCGCATTGGATGCCGTGGTGCGCCGTAATGCGTACGGTCGCCAACTTGGCAGTTTCGCCGCCACCGCGAATTTCGGGCAGCCGGGTTCACGGGATTATATTGCCGACTTCCCGCTGGTGTTCATTCGAGGCCCCTATGTGGTGTCCGTTGGTCCTGAAGCCTCCGTGGAAACCGAAGTGGACGGTCATGCGGTCGCTTTGCGCCAAGGCAAGATTCTTGCCACCGCGTTCCACCCGGAATTGACGGACGATACGCGCATCCACGAGCTGTTCCTCGCGCTGTAATCTCCCGCAGTGGAATAATTGCAGCTAATTGCAGCACGGTAGGGAAGGGGAGACGATTATGCAGTTGCAGCTCAACCGGCGCAGCAGCGTGCCGCTGTATAGGCAGCTGGCCGGTGAATTGCGTGAGCAAATCGTCTCCGGCGCTCTTGCGGAAGGCTACCGCTTACCTCCCGAACGCGAGCTTGCAAAACGGCTGGAAGTCAATCGCACCACAGTGTTGCAGGCATACCAGCAGCTCAAAGATGAAGGATTCATCGCATCCAAAGTCGGCAAAGGCACATTCGTATTGCCGCAAACGGTTACTGGCGATTTGCAGCCGGCGACGGATGATATCGAACCAACCATCATCCGCCCGCCGTGGTCCGTATTGTTCAGCGATTACTCCAACCGATTCACGTACCATGACATTGCTGTGGCGAATCGTGCGCAAAATGGTCAATCACTGATTGACTTCGCCACCGGTTCGCCAAACCCAGCTGATATTCCTGATGATCTGCTGCGCTCGGTGAGTTTGGAAGCATTCTCATCACACGAATTCGACGGTCAGCCGGAATCCCCGATTGAAGGATTCCCGGAACTGCGCGAACTATTGGCTGAACACATGCGCTCCCGAGGCGTGCATTGCAATGCACGCAATGTGATGGTGCTATCAGGTTCCGAACAAGGCATCGATCTGTGCGTGCGTGCATTCATCAACCCCGGTGACTGCGTACTCGTAGAACAATCCACGTTCTTCCCGGCTCTGCAAGCCTTCCGGTCAGCCGATGCTCGAATCGTGGGCGTACCCGTGGATGCATACGGTATGCGAACCGACCTATTGGAAGGCTACTGTGCCCGGTTCCATCCAAAATTCATCTACACAATCCCAACCTTCCAAAATCCGACTGGCTCAACAATGCCGGCAGCACGCCGCAAAGAACTCATCGATGTGGCGCGACGCTATCAGTGCCTCATCATCGAGGACGATGCATACGGGGAACTCTGGTATGGGGGAGCGGATGCAGCAAATGGTGATGTCAATCGCCCGGTGCCGGTGAAAGGTATGGAAAATGCAGGATACGTAATGTATCTCTCCACCTTCTCAAAAACCGTAACATCAGGATTGCGAACCGGATGGATTGTAGCGGACCCTCATGTGATCGGGCGATTGGCCGCCTTGCGCCGCATGGTCGATCAGCATACGAGCACATCATCGCAACGCATCTGTTTGGAACTGCTCAAAGAAGGACGCATCGCCGAGCATGTGAAAACATTGACGGTCGCTTATCGCAAGCGACGAGACATGGCGGTGGCGGCATTGAAACGCTATGCGACTGGCGGCATGACATGGAATGTACCGGAAGGCGGCTACTACATTTGGGTGACGTTGCCTGAAGGCGTGCGCTCGCTGGATGTACTTGACCGATGCCGTGCGAAAGGCGTCACGTTCATGCCAGGAAGCGTTTTTGATGTTGACGAAACGGATGATTCACATATCCGCTTGAATATGGTGCATCCGGATGCCGCTGATATTGAACACGGCATCCGGATGATTTGCGAATCGATTGCTCAGGCAAGCTGAGCGAGGAGAGTCGGCAGCTCGGCCATCGTGTCGATTACGGCGTCGGCGCCAGCATTGACGAACGCGTCGCGTGCGGCTGCGCGAGCTTTGGCCTTATCGGCATCAGACAATGCGTTGAACTCGTCCTCAGAGAGCGCCATTTGGGAGCTGCCCTCCGTCACGCCGATGGTGAAGACACCGGCATTCCTGCCTTCGCGAATATCGGAAAGCGTGTCTCCCACCTTGGCGGCCTTGCGCACATCAGTGACGCCCAACTTCTCAAGATTCCTGAACACCATGTAAGGGTACGGGCGGCCGAAACCGTTCGTACCGTCCGGGCTAATCCAGAAATCCGGAGCATAGCCATTCTCGGCGGCCTTCGGAACTACAATCTCCATCATCTTATCCGTGTAGCCAGTGGTGGAACCGATCTTGATGCCGGCTTCACGCAGTGCGGCGACCGCATCCACCACACCCGGCTTCGGGTCGGCGAAACCATCGAGAATGGAAAGCAGCTTCGGCTCAAAATGGCTGTAGACGGCATCCACATCCGCATCGGTGGGGGCTTCGCCATGCTCATCCTCCCAAGCGCGAGCAATGCGATTCATGTGCAGCATCGTATTGATATGGTCATGCTTCAGCATGCCCATCGGCTTGCGGGTCTCGGCCATCGTGGGCTCGATACCGAATTCCTTGAACGCCTCCTGGAAGGCACGGACCGGAGCAAAGCAGCCATAATCCACAGTGGTGCCGGCCCAATCAAAAATAACAGCTTCAAAACGGTTGGTCATGTGAGAATTCCTTTATCGTTGAATGCGGTATGTAAGGAAGGCTTGGTGATGTGGTGTGTGCTTTCCGACTGTAAGCAGCGCAGGCGTGTGCTAAGCTCTGCGAGCACGCGCCGGAGCGAGGCCAAACGGCCTTGAGTGTGTCGGGAAGCACACACCACATCACCAAACCGGCAATAGTCAGGCGGTGAGCTTGACGTTGGCGGGGGCGGCGGCTTTGATTGGTTCGCCGGCCTTGTCCATAGCGGCAATGGCTTCCGGCACGGAGTCGGAGCCGGTAGCGGCCTGAAGCAGGCCGCGCTCACCCATGTAGAGAGCCAGCAGCTCGGTCACTTTTTCAATATCATCGGTGTAGATTTCACCGATGTTGCCCAGGCGGAAGGTGTCTTCGTTGGTGAGCTTGCCCGGGTAGATGGCGTAACCGCGTTCCTTGATGAACTCGTACATGTCGTGGAAGTCGAACTTGGTGCCTTCCGGGTAGAGGAAGGTGGTGATGATCGGACCCTGATGGTCCTTGAGGAACACGCGGAAGCCAAGTGCCTTCATGCGGGCGATAAGTAGATGGTTGTTGAGCGTGTAGCGAGCGGAGCGGGCCGGAATGCCACCTTCGGCGAACATTTCATCGAGAGCCTTGGAGAAGGCGAGCACAACGTGGGTGGGGGAAGTGTAACGCCACTTGCCGTTGGCCTTCTCGAGGGTGTTCCACTGATCCCACAGGTCAAGGGAGAGGGAACGGGCCTTGCCCTTGGAGGCTTCCAGCTTGGCCTTGTTGCAGATGATGAAGCTGAAGCCGGGCACACCCTGAATGCACTTGTTGGCGGAGGAGACGAGGAAGTCGATGCCCCAGTCGGCCACCGGAATATCCACGCCGCCGAAGGAGCTCATGGCATCCACCATGAAAGTGCAGCCGTGCTTCTTGGCCACGGTGGCCACGGCCTGAATGTCGTTCAGCAGGCCGGAGGTGGTTTCGGAGTGAATCATCGAAACGTGGGTGATGGTCGGGTCGGCGGAAAGGTATTCCTCAACCTTGGCGGCGTCCGGGATTCGATCGTACGGTTCGGCGTACTGGGTGTAGGCGATGCCGGCGTGGTCGCAGATCTTGGCCTGACGGTCGCCGTAAGCGCCGTTGGTGCACAGCAGCACCTTCTCGTCCTTGCCGATTACGGAGGTCAGCACGCTTTCCACGCCGAAGGTGCCGGAGCCCTGCATGAGCACGGCGGTGTAATCGTTGGCGTTCACATGAGCGAGTTCGAGCAGCTGGCGGCGAATCTTCTGGGTGATCTGCTGGTAATCCTCATCCCAAGTGCAGTGGTCGAAGAGCATCTCTTCCTTGACCGTGCGGGTGGTGGTCAGCGGGCCGGGGGTCAGCAGCTTGTATTCGTTTGCCATTGGTGGATTTCCTTTCTTGGATTCTGCGGCCGAGTCTAATCAGCCATGTAGTGTCTGTAATCTTCTACGTAGTTTTATAAAGACAATCGGAGTGTCGTATGTAGTTCTGTATGTGATGAGTGTTGGCGCGTTTGGTTGGCATGTATGATGCCCGACACACTCAAGGCCGTTCGGCCTCGCTCCGGCGTGTGCCCGCGGAGCTTAGCACACGCCTTCGCTGCTTACGGTCGGGCATCACACATCCCAACCAAACGCTGCGCAATGCATGATTTGTAGAATCAAGACCTGTGATTATTCGCCTTGGGCGAGGCGCTTGCATTCGGACGAGAAGTCTTGGTGCTCTTGCAACAGGTCTACGGTCAGGGGCTTCGGGAAGGTCTTGGAGCGCTTGGAGGCGTTCGCCGGAGCTTTCTCGCCCTGGTAGAGCGGCGTCGGATAGGTCTTCAGCAGCTCCTTGCGTCCCTTGTCGATGATCACGCCGGCCATCTTCTGTGCCTTCGGGTTGGTCTTGGTGCCCTTATCGAGCACAGCCACCGATTCAGTCAGCGAGTAGTTGCCTTCCTCAGGGTCCACGTAATCGATCGGCAGGCCCTTCTTCTTATCGGCCACGGCCTGGTGGCGCAGGCCGAAACCGATTGCCACTTCGCCGGAACGCACGGCCTTCAACGGTCCTGAGCCGGACTGTTCAAGGTGCGGGCCCGCGTTGCGGTAGATGGAGGTCAGAATCTGCTTGCCTTCATCGCCGGTACCATAGGCGTCGGCGATGGCCTGAATCATCAGCCAACCGGTGGAGGAGCCTTCCATATCCGGCACGGAGATGAGACCCTTGTACTGTGGGTCGGCCAGATCCTTGAAGCTCTTCGGCTCGGGCACTCCGGCTTCCTTCAGCGCGGTGGTGTTCACGATGATCGCACCTTCTTGCGCAGTGGTGGGGGATCGGTAGGCGGGAGCCTTGGAATTCTCGGAGGTGCCGAGCAGCTTGGAGTGCACGTCGGTCAGATCGGCGAACATATGGTTGCGGTCCTGCGCAGAATCCACGTAGTAGGAGCTCATGGTGAGCATGTCCGCTTCGAGAGCCTTGCCTTCGGCGAGCATCTTGCCGCCGAGTTCGGAGGTGCCGAAGCTTTGGATGATGTACTGGTTCTTGAAACCGTTGTTATCCAGAGCATGCTGGAAGGCCACTACAGCCTCATCGTCGGCGTTTGTGTAAATCACCACTTGACCATTGGTGCTTGCGGTCGCCGTAGCACCGAAGCCGAAGCCGACCAGCAGTACGGCGAGCACCGCGGACAGCCCTGCAGTGAAGGCGTTGCGAGCCTTGCGGTTGCCGGAAGTCGGCAGCGGGAAGTCAGGCGTACCGTTGTGTGCGGCCTGTGCGGCAGCGGTCAGTCGCGTATCAGCGGCGACTGTGGAGCGAGCGGCGGCCAGCTGCGGGGTCTTTACTGTCGCGCGGGCGGCAGCCTTGGCACGCTCGGCAGAACGGTCGCGTGTGGCGAAGGCAATCACACCCTTGACCACCAGGTTGGTGACCAGAATCAGCAGCGAGAGCACGAACACATCATCGAACTTGGCGATGTGCTGCAGCGCGGAGATCTTCGTGGTGATTACCTGCGTGCGGGCGCCGGTCAGGAAGACCACTGCGGAAATCGTCACCATAGCGTTGACGAAGTAATAGCCGAAGACCTGCAGGATCGTGGGCCATGCGTTTGGTGTCACCACACGCACAATCGTCTTGATCCAGTTATCGCCCATGAGCTTGGCCGTGGTCTCCCAGCCGGCGTTCATCTTGGAGAGCGAATCCTTAATCATCTGGTATGGGGTGGCGAAGTAGTGGATGATGTTCGCAATAATCAGAATCCAGAACGTGTTCTGCAGCGAGGAGCCGGAGAAGGCGAACAGGAAGGCGATGCCGAGCACCATGCCAGGCACGGTGTTGATGATTGCGGAGATTGCGTCCACCGAGCGCTTCGCCCAGTTCGGCAACTTGGAGCGGGAGGTCACGAGACCCGCGGCGTAAGCGAACAGGCAGCCCACGATGGCGGTCATCACGGCCACGTACAGCGAGTTGGTGAACACTTGCGTCAGTTCGGAGTCGGTGAACATGTTCGTAATGTGCGAGAAGGTGGGCGCCACGTTGAACGGCCATTCGGTGACGAACGGAATCAGCAGAATCACGGCGAATACCGAGAGCGTGCACACCAGCACCACCACGGAAGCGATGCCGCACGCCCAATCACGGCGCTTGCCCTTCGGCAGTTCAACCTGGCTGATCTGCTTGTAACGGATGGCGAAACGCTCCAGCACGGTCATCAAAATGATGGAGATGATCGAAGGAATAAGCATGAACACGGCGATCACGGCACCACGGTTGAAGTTCGGGATGGAGCCGAGCATCTGGTTGAACAGGGTCATGGCCAGCACGTCGTACTCGCCGCCGACCGAGGTAGGAATGCCGTAGTCGGTGAATGCGAGGAAGAACGACTGGATGAACGCCACCGCCATCGTGCCGATCAACGGCCTCAGCACGGTGTTGAGGAACGTTGTCAGCGGCTTGTCTCCCATGATGTGCGAGACGATGATGAATTTCTTATCTACGAACTGGAAGCTGTTGTTGATCAGCAGGAAGCAGGTGGGCAGTGTGTAGATTACGTAGCCCATCAACAGGCCGTTGAAACCATAGATATCGAACAGCTGGTGCCCGAACAGGCGGGTGATCAGGCCCTGCTTGCCGAACGAGTAGATGATGGCGAAACCGTAGGTGATGGTCGGCAGCAGCATCGGCAGCTGAGCGAGCAGTGCCACGGCTTTCTTAAAACCAGCCGGCACATTCGTGCAGTTGATGGTGTAGGCCAACAGGAATGCGAGCAGCACGGCCACCAATGCGGAGGTGGCGGAAACGGCCAGTGAGTTAGTGATCGAGCGGGTGAACTCCGGGCGGGAGAGCACGGCCGCATAGTTGGAGAGCGTTGCGGCGCCGGAAGCCGTGGTGAAGGAGCGGATGATGACCAGCACCATCGGCACCACGAGGAACGCGGCGAAGCAGATGGCCACGATGGCCAGCAGCGTCCATAATTCAGTCTGCTTCGGCGTACGCGGGCGGCGCTCATAGTTGACGATTTCAGGGCGGATGTTAGGCAGCTGCTTGCCTGCCTGAATGGATTCGACGGACATGGCTCAGGCCTCCTGCCCTGCGAGCGCGTGAGCTTTTTCGTCGGCCTCGGCTTCGTTGAACAGCGAGTAGATGTTGTTGCGCTTCACCTCAAGCTGGTGCAGGATGAACTTCTTGACGAAGTCGCTCGCCGGATGTTCGATGATGTTCTCCGGCGTATCGAACTGGGCGATTTTGCCGTGGTTGATGATGAGCACCTTGTCGCTCATCGTGCAGGCTTCCTCGGGATCGTGCGTGACCATGATGGTGGTGAGCTTGTACTGGTCCACGATCTGCTTGATCTTGGCCTTGATGGATTCCTTGATCACGCCGTCCAATGCGGAGAGCGGCTCGTCGAGCAGCAGCAGCTTCGGCTTCATGACCAGTGTGCGGGCCAAAGCCACACGTTGCTTCTGACCACCGGACAGCTCGTCGATGTGTTTGTTCAAATGCTCTTCCAAACCGAGCAACTTGATAAGCTCCTTGATTTCCGCTTCGGAGGAGATGCCGGGGTTGTTGCGCAGACCATAGGTGATGTTCTCGTAAGCGGTGAGGTTCGGGAACAGGGCATAATCCTGGAACACGATGTTGAATCCGCGCTTCTCCATCGGCACCTGGGTCAGATCCTCGCCGTTGTACAAGATCTGGCCGCTGGTGGCATCGGTAATGCCAAGAATGATGTTGAGCAGCGTAGTTTTTCCGCCACCGGAGGGGCCAAGGATGGACATGATTTGGCCATCGCCCAAGGTGAGGCTGATGCCGTTCAACACATGAGTGTCACCGAACGATTTGGTGATGTTTTTCAGTTCGAGCATATTTCCCAACTTGCCTTCCGCAGCTCACTGCAGAATTGAATTTTTCCGGATATTCAACATTCAGTTATGCGCGGCCAAAACCGCTAGGTCGTACTTTCATAGTCCGGCAAAAGTGGGTGGCGTGAATCTTACATTGGGGAAAGCTCAAGGAAGTGACGGTGAACAGTAAGTAAAACTACATGTTTTACCCGTAGTCGCCGTAGTTTGTCGATAATTGCGTAGGTGCGCTGCCTCGAAAACGAATGAGCTGAGTTCTTGCCAACGGCCTTACTTCCAACAACATGCATATATCTGCAATTTGCTATCCGTTCACCCTGCTGTAAACAAGGCTCTAATAAAAAAGTCGGGAGCGCAGCCCAATCGCCAGTAAGGATAAGCGCCAATTTGCATAAAAAAGGTCGGAAAACAGCACGCCGAGACTACGTACTAGGCAAGGCGTTCCGATACTATTAACCACGTCAGAATGGCTTAAACACGGAGGATTCATGCGGCGCTGGCTGATCAAGCTGCTGAAGAACGAGACGATTCTGGTGGTCGCCGCAGTACTCGCACTCATCTCCTGTTTCATAGTTCCGCCAGATGCCGACTACAAGGGTTACATTCACGCCAGCACCATCAGCCAGCTCATCTGTCTGATGATTGTGGTGTGCGGATTCCAGCGCATCGGCGTCTTCCGTATCATCGGCTCGCGTCTGCTGGAGAAAACCAGCACAATGCGCGGCCTCGTCATCACACTGGTGTCGCTCACCTTCTTCTCCGCCATGCTCATCACCAATGATGTGGCGTTGGTGACATTCGTACCGTTCGCAGTAGCCGTGCTCATCATGGCCGGCCAGCAGGAGCGCACGATCTTAGTGGTCACGCTGATGACCATCGGCGCCAACGTGGGAAGTATGCTCACCCCGATCGGCAACGCGCACAACCTGTACTTAAAAGCCCTCACTGGCATGCCGACGCTGGAATTCATCGGCATCATGGCTCCATATTCCATCGTTGCCGCCATACTGCTGGTGATTGTGGCCAGCGTGGTATTCGGCAAGCAGCCGGTCGGCAATCTCGGCAACCTTGAAACCGGCGTACTGGCCCCTGAACGCAACAAGCATCAGCCTGACGAAATCCGCATCACCGGCTATGGAGCCGGCTACGGCGGCTGGCGAACCGTGGTCTACACGCTGCTGTTCGTGGTCTGCCTGCTCGCCGTCTCCGATGTGATTCCGCTGTGGGCCATGTGCGTGATTGTGATAGTTGTGTTCCTGTTCACCGACCGCCGCGTATTCCGCTACGTGGATTGGGGCCTGCCGCTCACCTTCTGCATGTTCTTCATCTTCATCGGCAACATGAAGCGCGTGCCTGAATTCTATGAACTGGCACGCTCACTGGTCGGCGGCCATCCGCTCGAAGTGGCCGTGGCTTCCAGCCAGGTAATCAGCAACGTACCGACTACAATTCTGCTTTCCGGCTTCTGCGACCAGTGGCGTGAACTGATCATCGGCACCAACTTGGGTGGTATGGGCACATTGATCGCTTCAATGGCTTCGCTGATTTCCTACAAGAACGTGGTACGTCAGTATCCCGATAGGAAAGGCCGTTATCTGGCCATCTACTCGGCAGTCAACGTACTGTTCCTCGTAGTACTCGTAGGCTTGAGCTGGATTATCGAATAGCGATGATTTGATTTACTGCCAGCGAGCGGTGACCACAGTCAGGCTGTAAGGCTTGATTTTCATTGCCATCAGCGAATTCGTGGCAGGCAAAGATACTTTGCGAAGCTCTGGAACAATAGCGCCCTGCGCCTCACCGCGATAGTCGATAGTGGTTTTGGCTTTCGGCGCGGCGGCCAGCGTCTCAATATCAAGGTGGACCGCACCCGTCCTATTGGAGCTGCTGCCCAATACCGCCAATCCGCGTTCGATTTCCAACGTCACATCCACGGCAGTGGCACCAGTGTTGACGATTTTGATATACCGATAGTTGCCAGGCTTGTTGCCGCCGGTCGCGCTCACATACAAGTGTTGCGCTTCCTCGGTCTTTTCCGTATCCACCCGATAGGTCAGCTCGCCCACATGCGTGGAAAACATGCGTTCCGCCTCATAGTTCAACGTGGGGTTCACATGCGCCGGATTGAATTCAATAAGATTCTGTGCCCAACCCTTCGCTGGAATATGAGCCAGTAGTGGAGCATAAGACGTCATCTCCACCACATCCGAATTGCGTTCGCAGCCAGTCAAAAACGCGGCCTCGCCAAGCGCCGACCTCCACGTATTCGCGCCTTGTTCGGTTTGTGGCTGGCCTGCAAAATACCCGTTCGCGGAGTATTCGCCAAAATACACGCCGGCACCGCAACGCGGGTAATGGTCAAAACGATAGGCTTGCGCTTCAAACCATTGTGCCGAATGATAGGAATGCTCATCCACGATGATTGCATCGCCGGTGGCGGAATCCTGCGCTCCCTTGCCGGTGGATGCCTCAGTGCGCGCATAATCCCATGTACGTTTCATTGCAGGCTGGAATGGGAAAAGACCAGCGCTCATCACGCACAGCATATGCGGGTAGCGTTCATGAATCGCTTCGCTGATACGCGTGAACTTCGCCACATAATCCGTGCCGAAATTCTCATTGCCCACGCCAATCATGTCCAAACCAAACGGTTCCGTATGCCCCATGTCTCGGCGAACCGCAGCCCACGGGCTCGTATCCGGGTTCCCATTGGCGAATTCAATCAAATCCAGATAATCCTGAACCACATTGTGCCGGAACGCTTCGGAATCAATATCCATATGCTTCGGATCGCGGCCGGGAGACTGGCATGCAATACCGGCAAACAACGTCGGCAGCGGCTTGGCACCCAAATCCTCGCATAGGCAGAAGTATTCATAAAAGCCGATTTGATAACTCTGGCAGTAGCTGGAACCATCCGGCATTTTGAACGACCACATGGAATACTGCGGGCGCCGAGCGGGAAGCGCGCCGATCGTATCCTTCCAACGATATTCATTGCCGGGAGTGACGCCTTCCACAATGCAGCCGCCGGGGAATCGCATAAAGGTTGGATGCAACGCCTGAATGGTTTCCACCAAATCACGCCGAAGCTTGCCATAGCGCCATTTCGGGTCTCCCGCGCCCCAATAATCGGCATCCATGAATTGCACTGTGTCCAGATCAAACATAACACCAGTGCGGATAGGGGTAGTAGGGGAGTCGGCGGCGGTCGGTGCATCATCGCTTGATGTGTAGTCATTGGGCACAGTATCGTCTCTGGGTGCCGGCTCAACGGCAATGCGCAAAATGCCATAGTCGGTCCCCATGCCGCGCACCTGGCTCTACAGTGCACCCAGCTGCTCTGCTCGCCAGCGTAATCCTTGGAATCCTCGGAATCATGGTGAGCCTTATTGCCGGAGTCAATGGAATGCGTGGCGACGCAATCAAATCGGGCGACTTCAGTCAGTGGATTGCCCTGCTCATCAATCACACTGACGTCCAGCACAGCGCGACCCAATACCGGGCGCAACTGGAAGTCAATGTCATAGGAATGCCCGTCAACAATGGAAAAAGCAGGCTCGTTGCCGTTGCTGCCGCCGCCGTTATAACCAAAGTTTTCAATGCAAACAAACTCGTCCGAACGAGCGGTGCCGACAGCATCGGTTTGACAGCTATATGCGGGAAGCGTGGCGCGCACGCGTGCGTACCGACTGTGTGCATGAATCGGAGGATCAGGGCAGTATGTGGCAAGTATCTGACCATGCTCGCCGCGAATTTCCGTGCCATAACTTTCAGCGGAACAGTTGATGAAATGCCAGAAGCGTAACGGGTCGGCTTCGGTACGCCAACGATCAGAGCCGGAAAATCTCCAAGTGTGATGGTCGAGATAGACGCCGTCGAAACTGTAATTATTCACCATATTGGCGTTCAGGCCACCATCGGCACTGTGATTGATATCTTCGAAAAAGACGCCGTACAGCCGCTCACTCGTACGATGAGTAGGGTCTGAGACCGTAATCCGAACCATGCCTCCAATTGTAGGTGCTGGCTGCGTGATGGCATGGCGAAGGTAAACGAAAATAGTTCGCTCACAGTTCATATTGCGGTTAATGCAAATCGGGGGTTTTCCACTTGCGAGCCGGTACGCTCGAAGGCAGTGAATAATTAATGATGGCGACGATCAGGAGCGGGCCTGTGCAATCCTCGGTGGGAATACGCGAGCGTATCGACCACGTATATCCAACATTACGTCCGGCCGAACGAGCTGTGGCGCAGTATATTCGCGATCACACGGATGAGGCTGCCGAACTCACAGTAGGACAGTTGGCTGATGTGGCGCATGTCAGTCAGCCCACGGTTATTCGTTTTTCTCGCAAACTTGGTTTCGGCGGTTACCGTGAATTGCGTTATGTGCTGCGGCATCCGACCGCCGCGCATGAGGTGACGTTCGATCCGCTGTCCGGGTTCGATTTGAATCCGTGGGACAGCGTTGACGAAATCCCATCAAAGGCTGCGGATGGTGCCAAGGCGCTGATTGATGAAATGCGCGGGGCATTGGATGCCAAAGCGTACCGTAAGGCGATTGAGATTATTGCCGAAGCGGGATTAATTGATATTTTCGGCGTGGAGAATTCGCTGACGCCGGCTATGGATCTGTTCACGAAGTTCGAGTATCTGGGGCTCACATGCCGCCTCAATACGGACGCTTACCTGCAGCAGATCGGTGCCGGACACCTGACTCATGGCGATGTTGCCATCGCATTCTCCCACTCCGGAAGCTCAGCGGATACGGTCAAGGCGCTTCGGTTGGCGAAGTCGCGTGGGGCGAAAACCATTGCGATCACCAACGCGATGGGGGCTCCCTTGGCCAGCTGGGCTGATGTAGTGCTTGTAACGGGCCGCGATTCGCATGCCATCTACGGCAATGCGATTTTCTCGCGTGTGGCCGATACCGCCCTCGTAGACATGCTCTACATGGGTGTGATTCTTTCCGATTACGGCCGTTTTTCCACCGCATTGGACGAATCCGGCCGCATGATTCGCGACCGTGTGTTCGAAGGATGATATTGGGGGGCGAGGCTGCGCGTCTCGGCTGGATAGTATGTTTGTCCGCTGATGCCCCTGTAGCTCAATGGATAGAGCCACGGCCTTCTAATCCGTCGGTTGCCCGTTCGAGTCGGGTCGGGGGCACATGTAAGGAAGACTGCGTTTCCGTTGGCTTGTTGCGAAGGAAACGCAGTCTTCTTGTTTTTTGTTGCACCTGGCGGACCTGTTGAACCGACACGCTCAACGCGCTCAGGGAACACCCCTAGGGGGTGCGATGACGGCGCTGCCGCTATAGACTTGCTGAAAGTCATCTGAAGAGAAGAGTTCCAAAAACAGTGGTGCAGCCCGCTCGCCAAAGGCGACGAACGAGAGAAGAAGGTGCCTATGGCGCAACATGATCTTCGCCCCATCATCGAGGTGCGCAACCTGCGCAAGGAATATCCGGTGGAAGATGAAACGGTGGTGGCTTTGGAGCGAGTGAATCTCACTATTCCCCAAGGGCAAATCTGCTGTATTTTCGGTGAATCAGGCTCCGGAAAATCCACATTATTGAACCAGCTTGCAGGCATGGAAAAGCCCACGCGCGGCGGAGTCAAAATCGGGGGAGTGCCAGTCAGCAAGCTGAACGAGCGCGAACTGGCCGCCTTTCGGCAGAAGCATATCGGCTTCGTGTTCCAGTCCTACAATCTGCTGCCGAACCTCACCGCATTGGAAAATGTGGCCATGCCGTTGATGTTCCGCGGTGTTTCCAAAGACCAACGTGAACGCACGGCGCGAGCCGTACTCAAACGCGTGGGCCTTGGCCATCGACTGAGTCACTATCCGAGGCAGATGTCTGGCGGTCAGCAGCAGCGCGTTGGCATTGCCCGCGCATTCGTCACCAAACCCGAAGTAGTGTTCGCCGACGAACCCACCGGCAATCTTGATTCCAAAACCAAAGCCGAGGTCATGGCAATGATCTGCTCATTCGCGCGCGATTTCAACCAAACCATCGTGCTCGTCACGCACGACCCGCAAATGGCCTCCTACGCTGACCGCATCGTCACATTATTGGATGGCAACATCGTCAGCGATCGAGCGAATCAGCCGGCCATCTCACCCTCAACTCCCGCTCCAACACCAACCCAACCATCCATAATCCGTCAACAGTCAACTATCTCAACCAATCAAGGAGCCTCGCGATGAACATCCACACCAACCCATCCGGTCAATCCGGTACTCACGCAGGCTTCCTTGCCGCACAATTCGCCGCACCCGCAGTGCGCCGCATGTGCGCCGCCGTGCTGGCCATGCTGATGGCTCTTGCATTCCTGTGCGCAGTAGAATTCGCACCAACCCACGCATTTGCCGATGATGGCGACGATTCCACAAGCGGCAGCACGGTGGCCGCTCCCGTGGCCGGTCCGGTGCCGAACATCATCGTGACCAACTTCACCTACGGCGGTGACTCCGTGGCAGCCGGCTCCAAATTCGATCTGGCGTTCACCTTCCAGAACAAAGGCCAGGTGGCGGTAACGAACATGGTGGTCACTGTGGACGGCGGCGAAAGCTTCGCCATCGCAGGCGGCACGAACACCTTCTACGTGGACGCGTTATGGGCCGGTTATTCGCTGACCCAAACCGTGCCGATGCAGGCGCTCGCTTCCGCAACGAGCGGTGCGCAGCCGGTGAGCATCAGCTTCAAATACGAGTACCTTGATTCCGGTTCACGCTCCTCCACACAGTCCGATATCAAGATTTCCGTGCCAATCAGCCAACCCGACCGATTCGAAGTGAGCGACCCGGTGCTTCCCGACCAGTCCATCGCCGGCCAGGAAACCACCATCACGATGGAATATGTGAACAAGGGCAAGGGTGATATTTCCAACGTGGAAGCCACGATGGAAGGCGAAGGGTTCGACGCCACCATGAAGAACCAGTACGTGGGCAATGTGGCTTCCGGCGCTACAGGCTCCATCGGGTACGCGTTCACACCGCAGGCTTCCGGCGAGCTGAACGCCACTATCAAAGTCACGTATGAGGATTCCGATGGTCAAAGTAAAACCAAGGAATTCCCGGTCAAGGTCAATGTGGAAGACGCTCCTGTGATGGACGGCACTGACATGGACAATATGGTTGTAGAACCTGCCGGCCCGGTGGTGCCCGTGTGGGCGTGGGCAGTTGGTGCCGTGGCTGTAGTGGTGCTGATCGTGGTGATTGTGCTGCTGGTGCGTCGTCATCGCAAGAAGAAATCAAAGAGCAAGCTCGACGAAGAATGGGACGATTGGGCAGAGGGAACTGCTAAGGGTGACTCGGCTGCTGACGCTGCTGCTACGCAGTCAGCTGCGGCATCAGACAATGCTGCTGTGCCGGCTGGTGCGTCACCGAATGATTCAGCACCGACCACCGTGCTGGAACCGGTTGCTGCAGTCGATTCCGCGGCAGCTATCGCCGCCGATTCCGCAACACATCGCAAGTAGGGAGCCGACCATGCGATTCGGCGACATCTTACGACTCTGCCGGCAGAACCTGTGGCGGCGCAAATCCCGCACGATTTTGACCGTGCTCGGTGTGATTGTGGGCTGCTGCTCGATTGTGCTCATGATTTCCCTCGGCCAAGGCATCAACGAGCAGAATGAGAAAATGCTCAAATCGATGGGCGATCTATCCATCGTCACCGTATACACCAATGGCGGATACGGCGGCATGATGATGGGCAGTGGTGCATCATCCTCATCCTCATCTCAGGACGTCAAACTCACCGATGAATCTGTGGAATCATTCCGCTCGGTTCCTGGAGTTGCCGGCGTGACTCCGGTGATGAACTACAACTACAATTCCAGCGCCAGAACCGGTGCCGGTGGACGATACCTCTACGATTACGTGCAGATCATGGGCATCGATATGTCGCAATTCGACCAGATGGGTTTCAAACTCAAAGATGGTTCGATGCCCATTCGTGACGGTGAAGTGCTCGCTGGCGAATGGCTTGCCTATGATTTCATGGACACGCTCAAAAACGGTGAGATGCGCGAAAGCTCACGTGGTGAAGGCTGCATGTGGAATAACGACACCGCCCAGTGCGAGCCGTATGAAGACGAGGATCCGTATTTCAAGCTCATTGGCACGCAGCTCACCTTGACCACCGGCGCCAATTACCAAGGTGATCCGTATACGCAAAACCTGTATGGCACTGGTGGCGGCTCGTCTAGTGCCGGTAATGCAAGTGAATCGCAGAATGTCACTGCGGATATGCGAATCACCGGTGTAACCGTTTCCGACTACAACAAGGGCTTCGCCACATCCGATGGCATTGTCATGGATTTGAAGTCATTGAAGGAACTCATCGCCAAAGTCGATCCGTCCGTGGCGAAGCAACGAACCACTAATTACGATCAGGTGCTGGTCAAAGCACAGGATATGGCTTCGGTGCCGGAAGTCGAATCACAGATCAAGGCGCTCGGTTATGAGACGTCCTCCTATGAGGACCTGCGTAAGTCGTTGGAAGAGCAATCCCGTGCAATCCAGCTGATTCTAGGCGGTATCGGCGCGGTGTCGCTCTTGGTGGCGGCTATCGGCATCGCCAATACGATGGTGATGTCGGTAACCGAGCGCACGCGCGAAATCGGCATTATGAAAGCGCTCGGCTGCTATGTGCGTGATATTCGCGTGATGTTCCTGACCGAAGCCGGTGCCATCGGATTCCTCGGTGGACTGATTGGCTGCATTATCAGCGCGATATTCTCGCTGGGCATCAACATAGCGGGCATGTCATATCTTGGCGGAGGCATGTCATCCAGTTCGGGCGGTGACGGTTCCAGCGGCTCCATATGGACGATGCTCTGGCAGGCGACGGTTGGTGGCGATGACGTGACCCGTTACTCAGTGATTCCGTGGTGGCTATATGCGTTTGCCATCCTGTTCGCCACACTGATTGGTCTGCTCTTCGGCTTCGGCCCAGCCAACAAGGCGGTGAAAATCCCGGCCCTAGACGCCATAAAAAACAGCGAGTGACGCGGTATCGGTGTTGTACCTGTTTCTTGGCTCCCTCCGATGAGGGAGCTCCCGGCGTAAGCCGGGTAAGGGAGAGAAGTCGCGTAAACGCTAGCCTCGCGAAGTAATATATCGGTCAAAGACCAATTCCATTTACCGGTTGACTGCACTCACAATGTTGTCTACGGTCAGGCCATAGCGCTTATTGAGCTCAGCCAGCGGCACGCGGTCGGTAAATTCCTTGGTAGCGCCGAAGTTCAGCACGCGCGGATTTAACGCAGATTCGCTGTGTTGCCAATGATTCGCGTAATAGGAGGTCACCTTTTCGCCCCAGCCGCCTTCAAGCTGACCATCTTCGAGCGTAATCACCAGCGCATGATTCTTGCGCAAGGATTCCAGCGCATCAGTATCCAACGAAGTGCATTGCCGCGGATCAATCACCGTGGCAGTAATACCATGCTCGGATTGCAATGCCGCCGCCGCTCGTTCCGCCAGCGGATACGTATTGCCCAAGCCGAGAATCGCCACCTGAGAGCCGGACTGGTTAATACGCCACGACAACATGTCAGAAAATACCGAGTCGACCGGCTGAGAGGCAGCGGTCTGTGCGCCGGTAATCGGACGCAGCGTTGCATCACGTTCAGCGGCCAGTACGCCCTCACCCGGCACACGAATCACCACTGAACCAGTGGGTGCATTCTCAGCATTAGCCGGCAAAGTAGCCCAAGCCAAATCATCCAAAAAATCACGGCCGGAAGTCGGCACCAGCATCGTCACCTGAGGAATATTGGCGAACATCGCCAGATCATAAGCGCCAGAATGCGTATTATCCGAACCGGAAAGCCCACCAAGAAAATCAAGCACTGTTACGCGCGAACGATTGAGGCTCATCTCCTGGAAGAACTGGTCGTAGGCGCGCTGGAAGAAGGATGCAGTCGTGGCAACCACAGGAGTGCCGCCAGCGCGAGCGATGCCGGCTGCAAACGCCACCGCATGCGATTCGGTAATACCAGTGTCTACATAATGCGCACCCGCGCGCTCGCGGAACTCATGCGTAATGCCATTGGAACCTGGAGTCGCCGGAGAAATCACCACCAAACCTGGCTCAGACGCAAAACGCGGCTCGAGCGCTGCCATAGCCATTTTGCCGTAATACTTGCGCGGATCCTCTGGCTTGCCGAGTGACGCATCAGGATTCTGCCAATGCGAAGCCTCGCACTGGCCCTCATGCGGCTCATGGTCGGAGAGATTGCAGTGATCGGAATGCCAGGGCTCATCGTGAAGCACATTATTGGTGGAAGGAATGCCTTCGGCCTTGTCCGTCGCAGTGGTGTGCTGGAGCTGTTGGTGAGCGGCATCGACGGTGTTGGTCTTGCCCTCGTAGCCCGCGCCCTTCAGCGTATGGATATGCACCACCACCGGGTGATCGATATCACGGACCTCTTCAAAAGCCTTGATCAGCGCGTCCACATCATTGCCGGCTTCAACATAGCGGTAATCTAATCCAAACGCATTGAAAATATTGGGCTGCGCAGTGCCGCCGGACGCACGCAGGCGGGCAAGCGGACCATACATGCCGCCGAAATCGCCTGCGATGGACATCTCGTTGTCGTTGAAAATAACAATGAGATTGCCGCCCTGCTCGGCCGCATTGTTCAATCCTTCAAAAGCCACGCCGGAGCTCAAAGAACCATCACCGATGACGGCCACCACATTGCCGATGCTGCTGGTGCCAGTGGCGCTTATTTCAGCGTTGCGTGTTTTGGCAATACCGCAAGCCAGCGAAATCGAAGTGCCGGTGTGGCCCAGTACGAACTGGTCATGCTCGCTTTCGGCTGGGTTGGTGAAGCCGGTGACATCATTGAAATGCTGCGGTTCGAGGTAGGAGAGGGCGCGGCCGGTCAGCATCTTATGCACATAGCTTTGATGGGAAACATCGAAGACAATACGGTCGTGCGGGGAGTCGAATACGCGATGCAATGCCACCGTGGCCTCCACCATGCCGAGATTGGAGCCGATATGGCCACCATGCGCATGGCCATAATTCAGCAGCGTGGTACGGATTTCGCGGCACAGCTCCTTGAGTTGAACTGCGGGCATGGCTTTAACGTCGGCAGGAGAAGTGATGTTGCGCAGGAGCGGGGCGTTGACTTCGATGTTTGCAGCGTTGGGTGTAACGACAGCGGCATAGGGGGTAGTGTTCATAGCGTCGGAATCGGCAGTATTAAGCCTTTGCCCAACATCTCGCTCATACCCTCGTGACTCCCCTCTCATAAAACTTCCGAATTCGACATGCTAGTGCCATGTGTGGCCGGACATGTGAGCCACACGGCAATACCCCCAACATCTCCGTATATTCATCAAATCAACCCCTTGTAGAGCAGATAGCATGCGAGTGCTTCCACATAAACCGTCCCAGTATGGAAGAATGAGTGCTAGCCGTATTGCAGCACATCATTCATAAGGAGCGAAGCCAATGAAGGCCGTATACGCATCCACCGTTAATAACGACGATCCGCTGAGCGCGCTCGCAGTGGGCGATCAACCAGCGCCAGCGCAGCGGCCGTATTGGTCCACTGTTTCGGTGCGAGCCGTGAGCGTGAACCATCATGATCTTTGGTCTTTGAAGGGTGTGGGGCTCGCCGCTGAGCAGACGCCGATGATTCTCGGCACCGATGCTGTGGGCGTTCTGGATGAAGACATTCCCGGTAAGCATGGGCTGAAAGCCGGCAGTGAAGTGGTACTGTACACATTCGTTGGGGCGGATGGGAATGGTGTAGCGCCAGGGGAGCGGCGTTCGATTCTCTCCGAGAAGTATCCAGGTACTATGGCCGAGAAAACCGCTGTGCCTTCGGCCAATGTGTTTGCCAAGCCTTCGAACCTAAGCGTTACCGAGGCGGCTGCGCTTGGAACTAGTTGGTTGACCGCATACTCGCTACTGTTCAATGCAGCCGGCATCAAGCCAGGTGACTCCGTTCTGATTCAAGGTGCGGGCGGAGGAGTGTCCACGGCGGCGGTTCAGCTCGCCCATGCTGCAGGCCTTGAGGTATTCGTGACTTCGCGCGATGCGGAGAAACGCGCCAAAGCTTTGGAACTGGGGGCGGATGCTGCGTTTGAATCCGGCGCACGTCTTCCTCGTAAAGTGGATGCGGTGATTGAATCCGTGGGCGCGGCCACATGGAGTCACTCGATTAAATCTGTGCGTCCTGGCGGCACCATCGCCATTTGTGGTGCCACCACCGGTGACCAGCCGGGCGCCGAATTGACGCGAATCTTCTTCCAGGACATTCGTGTACAAGGCAGCACAATGGGTTCAAGGGAAGATTTTGGCCGTCTGCTGCGATTTGTGGAACACAGTGATATCCATCCGGTAATCGATTCCGTCTTCGCCGGACTCGATGCAGTGCCTCAGGCCTTCGCTAAGCTAAACAGTGGCGATGTATTCGGCAAGGTGGTGATTGAACTTTAAGGGTCTCGCGGCGCATCGTCCGGAATTCCTTGCACTGAGTGACCGTCAGTGCAAAGAATTCCGGAAAACAGGCGTGATCTCCCGAATTTCTTGCACTGGGATGGTTAATCAACTAACGGATATCGACGAGTTGATAGGGGCATCAGCTCATAACGGACCGGGTGTCAATTCAATAGGTAACATTCGTCAACAAGTTTCTATGGCGGCAGTCAGATGAGTTTCATCGAACTTTAGGTACCTTGGCTGCACTCAGAATCATATCCAAGCGTTGGAGATCGGCAACATCCTCATAGAACAGGTGATTTACGCTCGTAACCCCTTCTTCTTTGAGATGCTGGTCGCGCCGTCTCTCATATTCGAGTTTTGCCTTGATACTGGCTCTATTGAGATTGCTGGCGTCTTTGTATTTGGCAACGCCATCATATTCGACAACAATGATCCGTCCGTCATGAAGTTTCCAGCAGAAATCAACACGATAGGGAGCATTTGGGTTATCCGGATTATTGAAATTGACCTGAAACAGAGGTCTTGCATACCTCAGTTGCATCATGTGTGCATACGCCCATGACTCACCTCCGTTTTCTCGTAAAGGATTTGCGTGCCGAAGTAGGGTCTTCACTGCTTGCTCATCGCAAACGCTTTGAAGCATCAAGGTTTCAACTTCAAGTTTGGTGGTGTGTTTGCAGCGCAGTGCCGAATCATAGATAGACAGAGCCCTGTCGAATGGTAACGTGGCGCAGTCAATGAGAGTGTGGGCTGGGGAAGTTACCGGAATGCCGCGATATAGGTAACACTTCATATTATTTGGCGCATATATACGGTGTAGACCTTTACTGTCGTGTTTGTTGGCTCCTCTGGTCGAGGCGATGTTTACCGTTCCGTCATGTAAGGTGTGGGAATGGTCGTACTGGTAGACGCAAGCGGCACTGAGACCGGTGAATATCCATTTGGGGTGAAGCTTTGCCAGTGCACGAATCATGTGCATGGATTGCTGCTCGAGGCTTAAGGCTGACCAGTACGAAGCAGCGGCAAACAGGTTCGGATATGGTGAGGTGACTTCACCGCACTGAACTCGTCGCCTTAGGGCGTGATACAGTTTTCCGCCATCGCCGATAGCGCAGCGTTGCTCTCGCTCTGCGGTTCGTAACAGTTTTTCCACTTCTTTGTGTGTTTTCATATATTGACGCTAAGACGGTTCGTTTGATGTGCGCAAGCCGAATCGGCCTATGTGGTTCTAGCTTGCCGAGTTATCCACATTGACAGTCGTAGTTGAACGATAAAAGTTGGGGTTTGGACGTGCTTTGGAGCTGTGAAAGGATATCAGGAAAACGATTGGCGCCAGATTGTCAATGACGTTGTAAATTCCGCGCAAGAAATTCGGATACAGAGCCTATCTCTCCCAAAATCCTTGCGTTGACTGTGCCTCAGTGCAAGAATTTCAGGATATTAGGGCTGTTTTCCCGAAATCTTTGCACTGAGAAGGGTTCAGTGCAAGGATTTTGGGAGATATGGGTTCCGTGCCCGAATTTCTTGCGCTGAAAGAACGCCGCAGGTGCCACCATGTGCCGATGCGAAATGCCCTAGTGGCGAGTTCGCAACAGGGGAGTCAGGGGAGTACAGTGAGGGCATATTCTCAATAACTAGGGAGTAAATGATAATGGCAAATGAAACCAAGCCCCAGGTCGCCGTGGTGATGGGCTCCTCCAGCGACTGGGAAACCATGAAGCGCGCCTGCGATATCCTCGACCAGTTTGGCGTGGCCTACCACAAGCAGGTCATTTCCGCACACCGCACGCCGGAACTTATGGCGGACTTCGCTCACAATGCTCGCAAGAACGGCCTTAAGGTCATCATCGCTGGTGCTGGTGGCGCTGCCCACCTGCCGGGCATGATTGCCGCTCAGACCACGTTGCCGGTGATTGGCGTGCCGGTCCGTTCCCACGCCTTGTCCGGCTGGGACTCCCTGCTCTCCATCGTGCAGATGCCGGGTGGCATCCCGGTGGCCACCACCGCTGTGGGCAACTCTGGTGCCACCAACGCCGGCCTGCTCGCCGTGCAGATGCTCTCCGCTTTCGATGAAACCCTGGCTCAGAAGCTTGAAGACTACCGCAACGAACTGAAGGAAAAGGTGGCCGAATCCAATGCCCAGCTTGTCTGAGGAAACTAACGGCCGCGTCTCCATGCTGATGCCGGGCTCCACCATCGGCATTATTGGCGGCGGTCAGCTTGGCCGTATGATGGCCCTGTCTGCTCGCTACATGGGATTCAAGGTCGGTGTGCTTGACCCCACGCCAAACTGCCCGACCGCTCAGGTGGCTGATTTCCAAATCACCGCTGAGTATGACGACAAAACCGCCATTCATGACCTCGCCGTCCAGTCCGACGTGCTCACCTACGAGTTCGAGAACGTGGACGCTGACGCCATTGATGAGGTGCGTGGCATTGCCGCCGCTCCGCAGGGCACTGATCTGCTGCGCGTGACTCAGCATCGCGTACATGAGAAGCAGTTCATCAACGATCACGGCACCGCCACTGCTCCGTGGCGCGCGGTCAACAACTTCGATGAGCTCGATGCCGCACTGGATGAAATTCACTACCCGGCCGTGCTGAAAACCGTCTCCGGTGGCTATGATGGCCACGGCCAGATGGTGCTGCGCTCTGATGCTGATTTGGAGAAGATTCGCGCCCGCGGAGATCGCGGCGGTGGCTTCCCACCGAGCATCTTGGAAGGCTTCGTAGACTTTGCGTTCGAGGCCTCGATTCTGGTCTCCGGCAACGGTAAGGACTATGTGACCTTCCCAATCGTGCGCAACGAGCATCGCAACAATATTCTGCACATGACCATCGCGCCGGCAAAGGTGAGTGAACATGTGGCGCGCGAGGCTCACGAACTGGCTATCCGCTTGGCCAAGGGCTTCGAGCTTGCCGGCACGCTCGCCATCGAACTGTTCATTACCAAGGACGATCAGGTTATCGTCAACGAGCTCGCCCCGCGCCCGCACAACTCCGGCCACTACACCATCGAGGCTTGCTCGATGGATCAGTTCGATGCGCACATCCGTGGCATCGCCGGTTGGCCTATGCCTGAGCCGAAGCTGCTGAGCCCGGCCGTAATGGTGAACGTGCTCGGCCAGCATGTGGAGCCTACGCGCGCGCTGATCGCCAGCCACCCGGAGTGGAACGTGCACGACTACGGCAAGGCCGAAGTGCGTCACGACCGCAAGATGGGTCACATTACCGTGCTTACCGATGATCCGGAACGCACGGTCGCCGACCTGGAGGCCACTGGTTGCTGGGATGACCTGAAGAAGAAGGCGTGACCTTATCGCATGGTTGAACATATCGAACGTCAAACCAAGCAAAAGGACGCCATCCGTGCGGCATTGGCCGATTGTGAGGAGTTCATCTCCGCTCAGGATCTGCACCGCAAGTTAGAGGATGAGGGCTCGAAAATCGGTTTAGCGACCGTATACCGCCAGCTGAATGCATTGGCGGATGCGGGCGCCGCGGACACGATCAGGCTCGATGGCCAACAGCTGTTCCGCTTGTGCGGCGATGATGGGCATCACCATCATCTGGTGTGCAAGAAGTGCGGTCGCACGGTGGAAATCGACCCGCCCAGCGAATCTTGGCTGCGCAAGGTGGCTGAGGGGCATGGTTTCACCGTGGAATCCCACACGCTGGAGGTATTCGGTTTGTGCCCGGAGTGCCAGAAGCCGTGATTGGTGATTGCTGCCCGAATATTTGATTGAAAGCCGGACTCTGCATCTGCAGGGGCCGGCTTTTGTGTACTACTGCGACACGCCAAAAAGAACTGAAAATGATAATGGTTCTCAATAGATGCTATAGTGCAATATGTCAACCGCGGTAATCACAAGGTAGAAGAGGAAACAACGGTATGACTGCATGGAAGAAGATCACGGCATTGGCTGCATCGGTATTGATGATTGCTGGATTGGCGGCATGTGGATCAGGTGATTCAAACACTGCTGAGTCAAACAGCGGCAAGCTTGAGGTTGTGGCATCCATCAACCAGTGGGGCTCCATAGCTGAAGATCTTGGTGGTGAATATGTCGAAGTCACCAACATCATGAGCAAAACCAATGTGGAAGCCCATGATTACGAGCCTACAAGCCGAGATGTGGCCAAGTTCCACTCCGCTCAGGTATCTATTGTGAACGGTGCTGATTACGATGCCTGGGCGGTGAAAGCTGCCGAATCAACCAACACTAATTTGGTTAATGTTGCCGATGCTGCAGGTATTGAAGACGGTGGGAACCCACACATCTGGTTCTCTGCCAAAGCTCGTTCCGCTGCTGCGGATGCCATCACCGCCGCCTATCAGGAAGCGGATTCAGCGCATAAGGCTGATTATGCCAAGCTCAACAAAGACTGGCATGCCAAGGCGGACAAGCTTGAAACCAAGCTTGAGGAAGCGTCTGCAAAAACCAAGAATCTGCCATACGCTGCGACCGAATCCGTGGCATGGTACTTGGCCGACGACCTCAAGATGAAAGATGCCACGCCGAAGGGCTACGCGCAGGCTTCCGCCAATGAGAGCGAACCAACGCCCACCGATATCAAGAAATTCCAGGATGCGCTGAAGTCTGGCGGCATCACCATGCTGGTGCTCAATACCCAGGAATCCAATTCGACTAACGAGCAGATCACGACTGCTGCGAACAGTGCTGGTGTGCCGATTGTGGAACTTACCGAGCAAATGCCTGCTGAATACAATGATTTGCTTGACTGGATGAGTGCGCTGGTCGACCAATTCACCGAAGCTGCAAAGTAAGTATTGAATCAAAGCTGCACCAAGCTCTGTGCTGTTTCTGTGCGGATATGAAAGCGAATACGGAGTCAATAGGCAGTGCGCTGGGAAAGCCATTGTGCATATTCGGGTGCCTTGGAAAAATCCAAGGCACCCTTTGCGTTAGGGTGAATAGTTAGGAAACAGTGAGGAAAACTGTGCCGCTATGGATTTTCCAAGGTTATGCGGCCACAATATGCCATTGGAAAAGTAACCGAGAAACTGTAGGCGAATGAGCGAGAACATTAGGAATACGAGTAGTAACACTGCGTCCAAGTTCCGTTGGAGGCTCTGGGAGAGTCGAGCTGAAGCGGACGAGGTCACGCCTAAGCATCCGCATAAGCCATTCCCCGGCTGGCTATACGGCATCTTGTTCGTTGTTTTTGACATTGTTGCCGTTGCCGCGCTTGAAATCGGCGTTTCCTCCAGTTCCACCCGTGTGCAGGTTTCCAGCCCCACGGTCGGATTCGGATTCGTCAGCAAGATGTGGACGGAAGGTAATTTCGTTTTCCTGCTCAACGTGATACTCGTTGGACTTTTGTATCTCATGCTGCTGATGCTGTTCAACCGATTCTGGACAGCAAGCATTGTGATTATGGGTGCTGGCATTATCGTTGCGGCGATTGAGCATTTCAAAGTGGAGATTCGTTATGAGGCGATTCTGCCTGCGGATCTTGGATTCCTCGGCTCCAACACCGGTAATATGCTCACGTTCATTCCGGCTGGTGCGCATGTGACCATTCTTGTGGCGCTTGGAGCATTCGCCGCACTATTGGCGTTCGTGTTGGTATTGCGCCATTTCGACGGACGCAAGGGGCGTATGATTCAGACCAAGAACATGAGTCTGAATCTCACGTCTCGCCTCATTCTGGTGCTGTTACCGTTGCTCGGTTTTGCGCTGTATTGCATGCAAGTGAGCACTACTGATTCCTGGGCCAACAAGCTTTCTCAAGGCATGGGCGATAAGCCGTCCATGTGGGATTCGGTCTATGATGCGCAACGTAACGGTCCGCTGGTGGCTTTTACCCGCCAGCTCAACCCGAAAGTCATGGAAAAGCCGGATAACTATTCCGAGGAAACCATGAAGGAGGTTGCGGCTCGATACACCAAGACGGCCAAGCAGATCAACGCCTCCCGCTCCAACAACCTCAACGATTCCACTGTGGTGTATGTGCTTTCCGAATCCTTCTCGGATCCGAGCCGAGTGCCGGGTCTTAAGGTCAATAAGGATTCGATGCCGAATATTCGCAAAATCAAGGAGAACACCACTTCGGGCCTTATGCTTTCCTCCGGTTATGGTGGCGGCACGGCGAACCTTGAATACATGGGGCTTTCCGGTCTGAGCATGGCTAATTTCGATTCTTCCTTGACCAGCCCATACCAGCAGCTGGTACCGAGCGCGCATTGGACACCGACCATTAACCAGATGTGGGGTGCGCCCGCCAATTCGCTCGGCTACCATCCGTATGAGTCCAGCATGTATTCGCGCGCCACGAACTATAAGAAGTTCGGTTTCTCACACTTCTATACGCTGACTGGCCCGGACGTGATCAAGTATCAGGACAAGATCGACGATTCGCCGTATGTTTCGGATAAGTCTTCGTATGATTCGGCGCTCGAGGGCATCAAGTCCGGCAAGTCGAACAAGTTCATCCAGATCATCACGATGCAGAACCACATGCCGTATCACGAGTGGTACAAGAACAACGACTACACTGCCGAATCCACCACGGGCACGCCTCTGGAAAAGGATGAGCAGGAGTCCATCGAAACCTATCAGAAGGGTGTGGAGATTACCGATCAGGCCACACAGGAATTCCTGGATGAGCTCGATGCGCTCGACAAGCCGGTCACCGTGGTGTTCTATGGCGACCACTTGCCTGGCATCTACTCTTCGGCTAGCGAAGACGAGAACAATTCGTTGGCCTTGCATTTGACCGACTACTTCATCTGGTCGAACAAGGCTTCCAGTTCGCAAGGCAATAAGACGGATGATGCCGCCTACTCTTCGCCGAACTTCTTCGTGGCTCAGGCCGCCGAGCATATGGATGCCAAGGTATCGCCGTATCTTGCATTCCTGACTGAAATGCACTCCAAGATTGCTGCTATGGAACCGCCAGTGGTCAATAAGATTCAGGGCTGGGACCGCATTCCTGAAGGGCAGAGTATTTATTTGGATCAGGAAGGCAATCCGATGAGTGAAGAGGACTTCGACGAGGAGACTAAGCAACTGCTTGCCGATTACAAGCTCATCCAGTATGACATCACCGCTGGCAAAAACTACCTCAAAGACACCAGCTTTATGACGTTGCCGTAAAGCAAACAACCCGGTGGGTTGTTTGTAGGCAACGTGGCGAGCCGATAGGCGAGTCAGCAGAATGCGGGCGTAGCCCGTCCGAAATTGCAGTACCGTTGCCGTAAAGCAAACAACCCGCCGAACCGTAAAGCGGACAGTCCGGTGGAACTATGGAATCATTGCAATAACAGTGGTTCCATAGTTTCATGCAGTCTTGAATGGTTGCTAAACTTGTTGCTATGAAACCATTTCAAACAATGCATAACAAAAGAATACAATGGTGTTGTAAATGGAAACAAGACGGCGCATGGCGTTATGTTTACGATGATAACAAAAAGCGTTGTATAGAAAAACAACTCGCACGAGTGGCAAAACTGGGCAATATCAGTGTCGATGAACCAGTAGTTAAGAAACCAGTACCGGTAAAAAAACCAGTACATACCATTGATTTTGTGTTTTATGAGCGGTTGGAATCAATGGATAAAAAGCATGAAATTAGTGAAAAACATTATAAGAACACTAACAACATGTATAAGAAACACATAAAACCATATTTATCAGATATGGATATCAGTGTTGATTCAAAAACTTTAAACAAGTATTTCAATGAATTAGAAACAACTGATAGCAATAAGAACAAGATTTATAAGTTATTACATGCACTATTTGAATATTCAATTAAGAACGGTTATATCCAGTTCAATCCTACAAACAGTGTTAACAAGCCAGCATATAATAACAAAACTCGTGCATTGGAAATAGATAAGACAAATCAGATAATACTAACATTAAAAGGTATCATCAATATGCTGTCTTACGAGCAATGTAAATACCATGAATACTACAACATGTTTTTATTGCTCACATTAGGATTAAGAGCCAGTGAGCTAATAGGATTAACACAAGAATCATTGAATTATGCTGATAGTAGTTTAACAGTATCAACACAATTAAGAAAAGAAAACGGCGCTTACTATTTGAAATTAGGAACAAAAGGTAAGCTAACAGATTTTCATTCAAGAACAATACCAATTGGCAGGCAGTACAAACAAGCAATACTTGATGAAACCAATAAACATAAAGACGCGGTTTCACTACCTGTTAAATTGAATGATGAATACATGAAAAATGAAACAAGGCATGCACTGTTCATTAAGAATAACAAACCGTTTGATTATAACAATCTAACTTACATATGGAAAAGAATACAAGATGAATACCATCGAATTATGCTACATGATGATACTAAACCAACATACATAAGATTGCATGCATTTAGACACATGGCAGCTACACAATTAGCAGAACAAGGCGAAAACATTCAAATAGCACAAGCAATCCTTGGACATATGAACCCGTCCATGACTGAATACTATACACACTTAACAGCATCAATGATGAAAGCAACGGCGGAACGATTTGAAAACAACATGCTACACGAAATGACAAGTTTGAACTATGGCATAGAACAAGCAATGAACATAGATACCATGTTAAACGAACAAAAAGGGGTCATAGAACGGCGTTCACACACTGACACGGCTAATGACATGGATTGATAAAGAAAAGGCCAGCATGGGCGCTTACAGGCTTTTTTGAAACGGCCGCGTAAAGGTCCATGCTGGTCCTACTGTTCTATGAATGATGAATGCTAACAACACTGTTAACCACTAACACATAATAATATATCTCTTATAGGAATAAAAGGTCTACCAACAGCGTCTTATTTTGTTGGCTTTTACACGCTTTCATTGATTGCAAATGAAACAGTTTATTTTTAATGGACGGCTCCGCCTTGTACCTCTACACGCCTGACTGATTTTAACAACCGTCCTACTTACAACCAACACATATACCACCATCGACCATCCGGCTGATTGTAAGCCCCCGCGTTTCAGATTACCACTAACAAGAACAGATATAAACAAACTATTCAATGTCAGTTTCTAACAGGCTGGTTCAAACGCTGTAATCATTGAGCTACTTTTAAGACAATCGTCCGCTTTTACAGGCATCCATTACAATTCTTGAACCATTCAAAATCCTACGCCTATCAGTTATACATGAGTTAGAAAATCATGCATACATCAATGACTTGCATTCAGTTTTCATGCTGATGTGAAAAAACAACCTGAACTTACTTTTATGGGATTTGTCAGGGATTCACCTATTAAACCTGTTCTATAAAACAAGAACTCCGGCGCACTCCACCATTGCTATGAAATTATACTAACAACTTAAAACAGGCCTCTTCAACAGCAGTCATAAACCACTATCTTAATCCGACCAGTCCAATTCAATGGACGCCGTTGTTTCAAGTTGTAATCAATAATATCACATTCAAACATATTTATGAAAATGAATTATCAGCAGGTTATCTATCAAACACTGTTTTTGGTTCAAAAATAGCACTATCAAAAGTTTACAACATTTGATAGATAGATAAAAGACAATATTTAATCAAAAAACACACGATTTTACAGAAAAATCTTTATTTTTTTCAAAAATATCAAAAATGTATGGATTTTGATTGATATTTAATAATTGAAACTTAAACACAACTTTAAAGGGGGTTTATATGAAATATGGATATATAAGAGTTTCAACTAACAAACAAACAAAATATGGTTATTCACTTGATTATCAAAAGGACGCCGTTATAAAGGCAGGCGCAGAACATGTTCTATCAGATGAATCAGTAAGCGGTAAAAACATGCAACGCCCCGGTTTCAACACATTACAGATTGCATTACACCCGGGGGACACCGTTATTGTTCACTCACTCGACCGTTTAGGTAGAAACTTTAAAGACATAGTGAACATAACTGATGATTGGAATAAAAGGGATATAACGCTCATAGCTCTTAAAGAGGGCGTTGACACCAGCACACAGGTTGGAATCACTTACTTACAAATCATGGCATCAATAGCCCAACTTGAACGACGCATGATCATTGAACGAACAGAAGCAGGCCGTAAAAAAGCCCATGAACAAGGTAAGACAACCAACCGCCCACCAACATGGACTGACAAGGACGCATTGAAAGCATTGGATTATAGAGAAAACAAGGATTTTGATATCTGTGATCTATGTATCAAGTTCAAAAAATCAGAAGCAACGATTTTCAGAATGCTACGCCGTGCAAGAGAAATCAAACATGAAAACACAACCAATGACAAAAAGGACAAACAAAAATGAGAAACAAAAAAAGAAAAGTCCACAAATGTAGACAAACCATCACAAATGGTAAGTGCAACACTGTTAGCTCAAACATTCAATGCTGACTATGAACTAATGCTAACAGCAATCGAGTACTACCCCAACCGAACAAAACCAACATGGCAGAAACTGATTTACGAGGGGGCTACAAACGGTTTAACAGCTAATCAAGTGTTAGAACAAATCATTACAAAAGGTCAACCAATGGGATTGATAAAGAGAAAATAAAAGGCGGTATGCATGAAAAAGATACTAACACTAACAATTGCATTCATTGCAACACTGACCGTGCTCACAACGGCGCTGTTCATAGAAACCAATCATGCCATTGCTAATGGCATATGCAATAACATAACTGATTGCAATGGTTTCTACTATGACTTGAACGGGGTCAGATACAACGCGGATGGAATGAAACAGATTGCAGATGATATCAGTAAGAATGGTAATAAAAGCCAATGGTATGAAACCATATTGAATAACAGTGGCGGTGGCAAAGTTCTTATAGATAACAAACAATACGATGTAGCAATGCCATATGGATTGAACACCGATGATAAAGCAAGCGACCCCAGTAAGAAAACAGCACTGACATTTGAAATATATTCATATTCAAACAATCCTGAACTGTTCGCAGTTGATACGACAAAAACAGCATTATCAACATGGCGTGATTCTGAATTAAGAAAGAAAGTCAACATCGAGGTTTTTAACAAACTACCAGTCGACTTACAAAAGAACATAATACCAACCGTTGGAATGAGAAACACAATATACCAATCAGCTAATTGCAACATGGTCGGCGTATATTGCAATCCACTTGAATCGGATATAAACAACACGGCAACCATTGACAAGATTCACATATCAACATATTCATACCAACAAGGTAAATACCTGGGCGGTTATTACATATTCAACATGTGATTATGGGAATAAAACTCACATCATGCCAGTTGAATAATGTAGCACAAAAAAATCATGCACAAGATTTATACGCACGATTAAAAACATGCTAACATTGAAAACAACTACGAACGAATAAACACAAGAGAACGGATTAAGTTATGTTAGAAAACAAACACTTAAATGATAATGAAAACGACCAGTACGATGATGTCATTCAAACCATCATTGACAATAATGAGGGATGGAATGATAGCATACCAGCTGATGAATCAGATTTGTCATGGTTTGAAACCAGTACCATCAAGGAACTAATGGAATGGATGAGTGATGAAATCAACATCTACTATGAAAACATTGATGAATATGATGAACCTGATGATGATGAATTAGAACAATACAAACAAGCCACTAAGTTTCTTGAAAATCTATATACAAGAATCAAAAACGAGCTTACAAACAATGTTCAAACATCCAATTATTATGGATTCAATGACAAAAAAGAGTTTGATGAATTAAGTCAAGTGATGGAATCTTACGACTGGATTACTATCAAATAGCTATATGGGATTCGACCTTTTCAGATGTCAACTATGATGTCAACTCGAATGTCATATTTGATGTCATTCACTGGTGATGTATGAATAAGTAAGAAACCGCTTTAAAAGTGGTTTCTTATTTTTATATCCACAAAAAAGCCAAACAAACAAACCAATAAATAGAATAGATGAATTACATAAACAGCAGTGAATAAAAATGCTAACAATGACAGGCATTGAACGCACTTATATTAACTACTGGATAGCTTTAAGAACGCAGCGGCGAAAAACGCCCTACCACTCTCGCAACTATTACATTCATCACCGTAATTTATGATGGTTGTGTTTGAATCGTGTGCTGAAAATGCTGGACGCGTGTCATTTTATCTTTTTCTTTTTTTCTTTTTTCAATTTATTGAAAACGGGTTGCAATAAAACCATGCACACATGATATTATAAAAGTAAGTGAAGGAATATATACTAACAACTTATAAGTTTCTCTATACAACAAACAGTTTCAGTAATTGATACCAACCCCCGGCGTTCAAACCGGGGGTTATTTCATACATGGTTCTAAAACACACAAAAAGGGGTCATAGAACGCCGTTCATGTAAAACAGGTATCATTTATCATGCTCAGGCTAACAGGGACAACAGCGGCTGTTTAATGAGTTTTAGATAAAACCGTGCAATGATTAACAGGGGGCATGCAATAAAACAATGCTCACATGATATTAAATAATTGTAATGACTTGTACCCCTAATCAAATCATTATGTATGTCTTATATTGGCTTGATATAATTAAAAACAAACAAAATGAAACCACGGCATCGACCACCGTGGTTTTGTTTTATCTGACATCAGATATTACAAATAATGTAAACTGAAAAGTCATAAATATTTCTTCTATGAATGAACCCCCGGTTTTAACGCCGGGGGTTCATTTTATGTATTCATGTATAGTAGCCCACAAACCCCGTTTTTCTTGATTTTCATCGGCGTGTTCACTTATATGCACTGATAAACCAGCTATAATAAACGACATCGATTTTAAGAACAAGAATGGTTGCTAAATATGGTTGCTACTTAAAACATCCTTGAAAACCGTTGGAATTATTGATAATCAAAATCCCGGTGGACTGTCCGTAGGTGAGGGGAGCGGCTGTGCCGCGACGGAAATCCATACGGATTTCGGTTTGTAGGCAACGTGGCGAGCCGTCACGAGAGTGCATAAACTCGCATATTGCTATCGTGTGGCACACGCCATAGAACGGCCTACAATAAAGCCATGAAGCGCGTCAATATCAACTCCGGTTGGCAATTCCGTTCCATAAGCAGTGCAGGCAAGGGTGCTTGGCAGTCCATCACGCTTCCGCATGACGCGATGATTCATGAGCCGCGCACCCCGCGCACAGGGAACGGCTACAATACTGGCTACTATCCAGGCGGCAGTTACGAATACCGCACTACGCTGGACTTAATCGACCTGCCGGCCGCATGCCTCATGGAATTCGAAGGCGTTTATCCAGGGGCCACGGTGCTGGTCAATAATGAGCCAGCCGGAGAACTCGCCTACGGTTATGGCGACTATTACCTCGATATCGCCGATCTCCTGCACACCGGTTCCAATACCGTCACCGTGCTCGTGGATAACTCCCATGTGCCGAATTCCCGCTGGTATTCCGGTTCCGGCATCTATCGTCCGGTATGGCTATGGATTGGGGAGCATACTGATGTGATTCGCCCGGATACTGTGCGCATTGACACTGTAGTGAGTGCGGGCGCAACGGCCAGCGCAACGGTAACTGTCAATCTCGATAATCCACCGATTCTCGGCCAATATCTCAACACGGCCATCATCGATGCCAATGGTGGTACGGTGGCTGAATTTCAAGATGATGCGGGCATCATTGACTCTGCGCAACTATGGTCGCCGGATTCGCCGACGTTATACACCGCACAGCTCACGCTTCATGATGCCGATGGCACGATTCTCGACACACATACGGAACGTTTTGGCATCCGTACATTAACCTGCGATGCTCAACATGGCTTATGCATCAATGGCAAACGCATCATCCTCAACGGTGGCTGCGTGCATCATGACAATGGTATTCTCGGCGCCGCAACCCTGCCGCAGGCCGAATACCGTCGCGCCAGAATCATGAAGAACCAAGGATTCAACGCCATTCGATCCGCCCATAATCCACTCTCCAAGGCCTTCCTTGACGCCTGCGATGAACTTGGTCTGCTGGTGATGGATGAAGCATTCGACATGTGGTGGATGCATAAAACCAGTTACGATTACGCCGGCTCTTTCCGGGAACATTACGCCGAGGATTTGGCTTCGATGGTGCGCAAAGACCGCAATCATCCCAGTGTAGTGCTGTATTCGATTGGCAATGAAATAGCGGATACCAAGTCGCCGCGTGCCGCTGATGCCGCACGCTCAATGTGCTCCATTATCCGAGGATTTGATTCAAACAGACCAATCATCGACTGCGTAAATCCAATCTCTCTGTCTTTGGCTGCTAAAACCCAGGCTGATATGGACCAGCATGACGCTGCAGTGGAAGGAGAGCCTGGCCTCAACACCACGCTCGAACATGCTTCCGGCCCGGCAATGCTCACGGTTGTGGACAAGCTGATGCCCGCGGCGCTCGCTACCAGCATTATGGATAGGCAAACCAACGCGGTATTCAACGAGGTTGATGTGGCCGGATTGAACTATTGCCGCCAAGGTCCTGAGTATTTCCACCGCAAGCATCCTGATCGTGTGTTTTGTGCCAGTGAAACCTACCCTCAGGAGATTGCCTACACTTGGCCTGATGCCAAACGATTGCCGTATTTGATTGGTGATTTTGTGTGGACCGGGTGGGATTACATTGGCGAAGCCTCGGTCAGTGCGTGGGCGTATTCCCATCCTGAGCCGTATGGTTGGATGCGCGAATACGGTCATCGTATGGCCATTCGCGGCCGCGCCACGGGCCCGTATCGTCGTTATCCGGGATTGCTGGGTGGCTCAGGCCTTATCGATATCACTGGCATGGCAACCAGCCAGATGCTGTATCGGCAGATTGTTACCGGGGTGCGGCGCGCGCCGGCCATCACCGTGCGGCCCATGCAGTTGCTCTATGGGGATGGCGCCACTCGTGCCGGGCGAACGTTGCGGTTCATCGAGCGTGGGCATGACGGCGTGGAAAGCTGGTCATGGAGCGGCTATGAGGGACGTGACGCGATAGTGCAAGTGTTTTCAGGCGGCAAAACCGTGCAGCTGACGCTCAATGGCAACGTGGTCGGCACCGCTCCGGTACGCCAGTGCATGGCTGAATTCCATGTGCCGTATGAGCCAGGGAAACTGGTTGCCACGGCTTATGATGCTCATGATCGCGCTATTTCCAGCAGTTCGCTGGTTTCCGCAAGTGCCGAAATGCAAGTCACCACGCAATTTGAGCATGCGTTCAACCCGTATCCGCAGGATGATTCGCGATGGGAGTCAAGCGAACTGATTTATGAGTCCATTGCTCTGACCGACGCTCATGGCATTGTGCATGCTACCGATGATCGCCGTATTACCGTACTGCCAGATGGCAGTGTGATAGTTGACGCGGCGGTATCGGATGATGCCGATGGTGTGAGCCGCCGACAGTTTGTTTCACATGATGTTTCACGCGACGATATGCCGGTAACGCAGGCCAGCCGTGAAAAGGATTTGGCTGCGGCGACAGAAGGCGTGCTTGCGCATACCTCATCTGCAGATGCCGAATTGCGGGAACTGCTGAGCCAGGCGGAACTTCTCGGTGTGGCCAGTGCTAATCCGATTACCGCGGATGCGCTCGCCGGCAATACATGCACTACGTACTTTGGCCGCGCTCAAGCCATTTGGCGTGTTCCTTCATACCTTGCCGGCTCTACGTTCTGAAAGAACGGTATGCTTATGTTTTCTGAATCCGTTACCCAGCTTAAGCATGCCTATGCGTCCGGCCGCACTCGGCCGCTGGCTTGGCGCCGTGCGCAATTGGATGCACTTCGACGCATGATTGCAAAGCATACGCAGGATTTCATTGCAGCTGAGACTGCCTGATCTTGGTAAGCCAGCTGCAGAAACCGTGCTGATGGAATTGAATCTGGTGTCGTCGGAGGCCAGATTCGTTCGCCATCGGCTGCGCAGTTGGACTGCTCGCCATCCTCAGCCTATGCCGTGGGCACTGCAGCCAGCAGCAGGATGGACTATCGCCGAACCGAAAGGCGTGGTGTTGATTATCGCGCCGTGGAATTATCCGGTGTTGCTGGCTCTTGAACCGCTTGCTGACGCATTGGCAGCGGGTAATGCTGTGTGCATTAAGCCTTCCGAACTTGCCCCGCATACATCACAATTGATTGCCAAGCTGGTTCCGCGATACTTGGACGGCGAAGCCATCACAGTTGTGGAAGGTGGCGCAGAGGAAACCGGCAGACTATTGGAATGCGAGTTCGACCACATCTTCTATACGGGTGGCGAACGAGTCGGCAAGATTGTCATGACTGCTGCAGCCAAGCATTTGACTCCGGTCACGTTGGAGCTTGGTGGCAAGTCGCCATGTTTCGTGGATAGTACTGTGAACCTGAACGTTGCTGCCCGGCGCATTGCATGGGGCAAGTTCTCCAACGCTGGCCAAACCTGTGTGGCTCCCGATTATGTGCTTGCCACTGCGGATATTGCGCAAGCGTTGGCGGAGCGAATTGCGCTGGCGGTAACCGAGTTCTATGGGGAAAATCCTGCAATGTCGCCTGATTATGGGCGGATTGTCAATGATCGTCATTTCGATCGATTGTGTGGTCTCATGTCGGATGGTCGTGTGGTATGCGGTGGAACGGCCGACCGGGAAGCACGGTATATTGCGCCGACCGTACTTTTGGGCACGCGGCCTGATGCGCCGGTGATGCAGGAGGAGATTTTTGGCCCGATTCTGCCGATCCTGGTGGTTGAAGATGTGGAATCCGCTATTCGGTTCATCAATGATCGTCCGCATCCACTGGCCGCATACGTGTTTTCAAACCGCCGTGCAGTTAGGCGTGCGTTTGAATGTCAAACGTCTTCCGGTGCTCTTGGTTATTCGTTGACGTTGGCGCAGTTGCTGTCCAGCCGATTACCGTTCGGTGGGGTAGGAGCCTCCGGTATGGGTGCCTATCATGGCAAAGCTGGTTTCGATACGATGAGTCATATCAAAACCGTGGTTTCCAAGCCGCAATTTCCGGATACGCTGCAGATGATTTATCCGCCATTGCATACAGTACGTACCGCGTTGATTACATTGCTGTCCAAGTTGAGCTGAAACCTGGGAAATAACAGCGAGGGGTTAATGAGCTGTGTGATACTCATTAACCCCTCGCTGTAGGAATTGGAATTATGCGTTGATGCTTACTTCAGCACGCGGTAATACTGCATGCCACTCATGACTGCGGTGACTCGTGTGCCGAGAGCCGGAGTCATGGCGTGAATCATCAGACCATTGCCGATATAGATGCCAGCGTGTGTCGAACTGATCATCAGATCACCAGGCTGCGGGTCGGACACCAGTGTGCCGGCAGAGCCTTGGCTGGCGGCAACGCGGGGGAGCGTGATGCCGAAATGAGCGAACACATAGGAAGTGAAGCCGGAGCAATCCCAGCCATCAGGAGTGGTTCCACCGTATACGTATGGGGAACCTTGGAACTGCAGTGCATACGCTACCAAATCAGAGGCGCTGCCGGACACCGGAACGTCGCTGGCGGCAATGCTGGTACGGCTGGAGCTGCGGCTGGCTGCTTCAGATGCGGCTTGTGATTGAGCTTGAGCTTCAGCGTCTTTTTCTGCCTGAGACTGGGTCTGCGGAACGTTCAGGGATTCAACATCGCCCCAGTTGCCGTCGCTTTCGGTGGCAACGGATTCAGTGCCTACCGAAATGTGGCGAGTGGTTTTGACTGCGGGGAATGCGCGGGCGGAGGTCGTGGTAACGGCTGCGGTATCTGCGGCGGTGGCCATAGGCACAATACCCAGCGGAAGAGCAAGAGCTGCGACAGAGGCGATAATGGCCGCAACTTTACGAGTACGGGTAGAGGGGGGGACTTCGTCATGAATACAGTAATTCCTTCCGAACAAACTGTCGTCAACTATAACTTTGCCCCTGTACCTATGTAGGCACAGGGGCATGCGTTGTGTTCGCTACCTCAGCTCGCTGAATGTGTGATGATGTGTGCGGTAGCAAGGCGCACCGAGGGAAGCGGTACAACGGTACCGCGACCGAGGAGCAACGCAGCAGATGCGTTGCTCCTCGGTCGCACATTCAGGTTCCTGAAGTAGCAGAAGTAGTGCAGCTGCAAGGCGCGTCGAGGAAGGCGTACAAAGGTACGTCGACGAGACTGCAACGCGGCAGATGTGCTGCTTCTGCTACTTCAGGGCTTTGAAGCCGATATCGTGGCGATAAAACAGTCCCCGCAGTTCCAGCTTGTCAATGATTGCGTAGACCTTATCCTGGGCGGACTTGATGTCTGGGGCGGAGGTTTCAACGAGGAGTACGCGGCCGGAGTTGGCGATGAGACCACCCTTGTCGTCGGAGGTGACGCCGGCGTAGTAAACGTGGGAATCCTCATCAACGTCGATTTCGGGAACGTGGGCGCCCTTGATGACGTTCTCCGGGTAACCCTTGGAGGCGATGACCACGCCGAGAGTGGCGTTGGACTCGTTCCAAGTGAACTCGGGGTTGCCGTTGTTGAGAATGGCGTTGATGCCGGCACCGAGGTCGGAGGTGAGCTTCGGGAGCACGACTTCGGTTTCCGGATCGCCGAAACGAGCGTTGAATTCGATGACCTTCGGGCCATCGGCGGTGGCGATCAGGCCGGCGTAAAGAATGCCGGTGAACGGAGTACCTTCCTCGGCCATGCCTTCGACGGTGGGGCGTACGATCTTTTCGATGGCTTCGTCGATCACGGACTGCGGAATCTGCGGAACCGGGCTGTAGGCGCCCATGCCACCGGTGTTCGGGCCTTCGTCGCCATCGTAGGCGCGCTTGTGGTCCTGAGAAATCGGCATTGGCCAGAATTCGGTGCCGTTGACGAAGCTCATCAGGGAGAATTCTTGACCCTCGAGGAAGTCTTCGATAACAACCTTGGCGCCAGCGGAGCCGAAGCGATGGTCGACGAAAATATCTTCCAGTGCGCGAATGGCGGTATGCAGGTCCATAGCCACGGTCACACCCTTGCCAGCTGCCAAACCATCGGCCTTGATAACAATCGGGGCACCATGATCGTTGACGTAGTCCTTGGCAAGCTCCAGGTCGCTGAAGGTCTGGTACTTAGCGGTCGGAATGTTGTGACGCTCCATGAGCTGCTTGGCGAAGTCCTTGGAGCCTTCGATCTGAGCAGCGGCCTTGTTCGGGCCGAATGCCTTGATGCCAGCTGCTGCGAAGTCGTCCACAAGACCTTCGATCAGCGGTACTTCAGGGCCAACGAACACCCAGTCATAATGGTTTTGCTGCACGAATTCGATGAGTGCGGCATGATTCGACTGGCTCAGGTGCGTGATATGAATACCGTCCTTGACCATGCCGGGGTTGCCCGGGGCCACGGTGACTTCATCGACGCTTGCACCCTTGAGCAGGGTGTATGCGATGGTGTGCTCGCGTGCACCGGAGCCGATGACGAGAACTTTCTGACCCATGATTGTCCTTTCCAATGAGTTGGCTCCCCTTCAATCAAGGGGAGCCAAGATACGAATTGCTGAGCGTTACTTAAGCGTGATCTGAGAACCGTCGGTATCCTTGGTGATCTGGCCGATGACGTAGCCGGTTTCACCGTTGGATTCGAGCAGTTTCAGGGTTTCGTCGGCGCGCTCTGCCGAAACGGCGAGCACCATGCCGATGCCCATGTTGAAGATGTTGTACATCTCCTTGTGATCGATTTCGCCGGCCTTCTCCAACACGTTGAAGATCGGCAGCACAGGCCAGGAGCCGAGGTTGATTTCGGCGGCGAGGCCGTCCGGAATCATGCGCGGCACGTTCTCGATGAAGCCGCCACCGGTGATGTGGGCCACGCCCTTGACCACGCCGGCCTTGAACAGCGGCGAGAGAGCCTTGACGTAAATCCTGGTCGGGGTGAGCAATACGTCGCCGAGCTTTTCGCCACCAAGTTCATCCAGTTCGGTGTCTACGGTGTAGCCGGCCTGCTCGAACAGGGCCTTACGCACCAGAGAGAAACCGTTGGAGTGCACGCCGGTGGAAGGCAGACCGATGAGCGTATCGCCTTCGGTGATGGTGGAGCCGTCCACAATAGCGGACTTTTCGGCTACACCCACGGAGAAGCCGGCCAGATCGTATTCGTCTTCGTCGTACATGCCCGGCATTTCAGCGGTTTCGCCGCCGACCAGTGCGGAGCCGGCCTGAACACAGCCATCGGCCACGCCGGCTACGACCTGCTCAAGTAGGGCCGGATCGTTCTTGCCGCAGGCGATGTAGTCGAGGAAGAACAGCGGTTCAGCACCCTGAGCGGCGATATCGTTGACGCACATGGCCACGCAATCGATGCCGATGGTGTTGTGCTTGCCAACCATCTTGGCCACCATGAGCTTGGTGCCCACGCCGTCAGTGCCGGAGATCAGCACCGGCTCCTTGTAACCCAGGGAAGCCAGATCGAACAGGCCTCCGAAGCCGCCGATGCCGCCCACCACACCGGGACGGTTGGTGCGAGCCACATGGGACTTGATGCGCTTGACGACTTCGTATCCGGCTTCAACGCTTACGCCGGCGTTCTCATATGCTTTTGGCATGAAAGGGCCTTTCTGATGCCCCTGGCTCCCCTTGTCAGGGGAGCTGGCTCGCGAAGCGAGACTGAGGGGTGGTCGTTATTGATTGAAATTTGAATGGTGTGCTGTTGCTGAGGATAGATGAAGAAAGCTGTCCTGATTATTCGTTTTCAGGCTGCACGGTGTTGTATTCGTTGCCAATGTACTTGCTCTTGTACAGAGCGAATTCAGGCAGGCGAACACGGTCTTCCGGAGTCAGCGACTTCAGGAAATCAGCCTCGTAATCATCAAGAGCGGTGGGGTAGTCGCCATTGAAGTAAGCCACGCACAGGCCTCCGTACGGGGCATCGGCGTTCAGGCCAATGGATTCCACCAAGCCGTCAAGCGAGAGGTATGCCAGGGAATCGGCGCCGATGTAGTCGCGGATTTCTTCCACGCTCATCTTGGCTGCGATAAGTTCCTTGGTGGTAGAGATATCGATGCCATAGAAGCAAGGGTACTTGAGCGGCGGGGAGCTGATGCGCATATGCACTTCGGCGGCACCGGCTTCCTTCAACAGTTGCACGATACGCTTGGAGGTGGTGCCGCGCACGATGGAGTCATCGATAACGATGACGCGCTTGCCCTTGACCACACCGCGTACAGCGGAAAGCTTCATACGCACACCCTGCTCACGCAGCTCCTGTGTGGGCTGGATGAAGGTGCGGGCCACATATTGATTCTTAATCAGACCCATCTCGTTCGGGAGCCCCGCAGCTTCCGCATAACCGGATGCGGCGGAAAGGGAGGAGTTCGGCACGCCGATGACCATATCGGCTTCGACCGGGGATTCTGCGGCGAGGCGTGCTCCCATGCGCTTACGAGCGGAGTGCACGTTGACGCCGTAGATGTTGGAATCGGGGCGTGCGAAGTAGATGTATTCCATCGAGCAGATGGCCAGCTGCGTGTTGTTGGTGTACTGCACGATCTTGTAGCCGTGATCGTTGACCACCACGATTTCGCCTGGGCGAATGTTGCGCACCAATTCGGCGCCGACCACGTCCAGTGCGCAGGTTTCGGAAGCGAGCACATAGGCGCCGTTCTTCATCTTGCCGAGGGAAAGCGGGCGGAAGCCGTTCGGATCGAGTGCGCCGATCATGGCGTCCTCGGTCATCAGCAGGTAGGCGAAACCGCCGTGCACAGTGTTGAGCGCTTCCTTGAGCTTGTCCATGAAGGTACGCTGCATCGAACGGCGAATCAAGTGCATCAGCACTTCGGTATCGGAGTTCGAGTGGAAGATAGCACCTTCGTCTTCGAGCTTGCGGCGTAGAGACGGGCAGTTCGTCAGATTGCCGTTGTGGCACAGGGCCACATCGCCATCATGGAAACGGAAGATGAACGGTTGGATGTTGTCCGTGGTGCCGGAACCGGCGGTGGCGTAACGCACATGACCAATGGCGCGATTGCCCTTCAGGCGTTCAATTTCACGCTCATCGCTGAACACCTGGGTAAGCAGGCCGAGTCCGCGATGGCCGGTGAGATGGCCGTTATCGTTGGAGACAATGCCGGCACCTTCCTGGCCGCGATGTTGCAGTGCGTGCAGGCCGAAATAGGTGAGTCGGGCGGCGTCGGGATGGCCCCATACGCCGAAGATGCCACATTCCTCATGAATGTCTTCGAGTTCAGCCGACAAGCCAAAGCTCCTTTTCAAGCAGGGGGATTCACTACCTGTTAACCCTACCAATCGGCGGCTACATCACCGTGTTTTCTTGCACGTTGCCTTGTAGAGACACTTATGGCAAGAACATCGAACAAATGTTCGACTACCTTGCTATGATAGGACCACTGCTGGCGGAAGGAGGTGCAGAGATGAATGATCAGCGTGGCCACGTGTATTTGGCCATTGATTTGAAATCCTTTTATGCCTCCGTGGAATGTGTGGCGCGCGGGCTTGACCCACTGACCACGCATCTGGTGGTGGCGGACGAAACGCGCACGGATAAGACCATTTGTCTAGCGGTCTCTCCTTCGCTGAAGGCATATGGCATTCCGGGGCGCCCACGTCTCTTTGAGGCCAAGCAGCGATTGGCCCAAATCAATATGGAACGGGCGATTCATGCTCCCGGCGGGCGGTTTGTGGGGGCGTCCTATCGCGCTCGCGAACTGGCCTTGGACCCAAGTCTCAAGGCCACTATGGTGATTGCGCCGCCGCGTATGGCGCATTATTTGGAAGTAAGCGGCCGAATTTACGGCATCTATCTGAGGTATGCCGCGCCTGAAGATATTCATGTCTATTCCATTGACGAGGTGTTCATTGATGCCACGCCATATTTGAAGACATTGGGCATGACGCCACATGAGATGGCCATGACCATAGTGAGGGACATTCTTGCCGAAACCGGCATCACGGCCACTGCTGGTATCGGCACCAATATGTATCTGGCCAAAGTGGCGATGGATATCGTGGCCAAACATATGCCCGCCGATAAAGATGGTGTGCGTGTTGTCGAACTGGATGAAATGTCATATAGGCGATTGCTGTGGGGGCATCGGCCGTTGAAGGATTTCTGGCGAGTGGGGCACGGTTATGCGCGCAAGCTCGAGAAAATCGGTCTGCTCACTATGGGGGATATCGCTCGATGCTCGTTGGGACGTGCTTCGGACTATTACAACGAAGATCTGCTCTACCGAATGTTCGGCGTGAACGCGGAACTGCTGATTGATCACGCGTGGGGTTGGGAGCCATGCACGATGGCGGATATCAAGGCCTATGAGCCGGAAGCGCACAGTACCAGTATCGGTCAGGTGCTTACCGGGCCTGCGGTCTGGCATACAGCCCGGCTGATTACCAAGGAGATGGCGGATGCGCTCGCGCTTGACTTGGTGGATAAAGGTGTGAAAACCAATCGCCTCACACTGGTTGTGGGGTATGACATTGGCAGTCTTGACGCTGATAAGCTCGACGATTGCGAAGATCGTGACATGCGCATTTTGGCGAAGCGGGCTGCAAAGGAATATCACGGGCCGGTGGCCTATGACCATTACGGGCGCAAAGTGCCTAAACCTGCAATGGGCTCTATCGGATTAGGCGATTACACGGCATCCACCGAACGTATTCGAAAAGCAATGGCATTGCTGTTCGAGCGTATTGCGGATCCATTGCTATTGGTGCGGCGCTTGACGGTGGTTGCCGATGACATAGCCACGCCGGCAGAACTTGCGGCAGGCAAACGGTATGAGCAGCTCGATTTGTTTGAGCAGGCGAAGTCGAATATTGAGGGCAGTGCGGGGTCAGTGGTGTGTTCAGAAGGAGATGCCTCAATGTCGATGTGTCTGAGTGATGAGCACGGTCGAGCTGAGAGCGATGAAACCATTGAACGCACGCTGCTTACAATCAAGCAGCGTTTTGGTAAAAATGCCGTCGTCAAGGCCATGAACATGGAAGAAGGCGCTACGGGCATGGAGCGTAACGGACAGATTGGAGGTCATCGCGCATGACATTACGAGAAACCCATGCGTATGACGACATCATCGGTTTGCCTCATCATGTGTCACGCAAGCATCCGCAGATGCCGCGAAGCAAACGCGCTGCACAGTTCATGCCGTTCGCGGCGCTGACCGGATATGAGCAGGTGCTCGATCGGACAGCCAAAAACGCCGCAACCGCCATTGCCAAGGCTGAGGCGCAAGGCGATAGCAATTTCGGCGCGTAGACCTCTATGCATGGGGCTTGCAATGCATGACTGCAATGTGGTGGTCTCATTGTTCATGTGCTCGTGGGGTCGGGTATGTTTCCCGCACCAGCTGCGAGAATGATTCGCTGGCGAGGCCGAGGAAGGCTCCGGTGATGAGCTCGACGGTAAAACCGGTGGGTAGCTCGCTGTCGTCGGCCAATGTAGCCATCAGTGTGCCGAATTTGTCGGGTTCGTTGTTCCATATTGTCGACATTTCATGCAGCGTCATGAGTTTGGCGAGTAGTTCCTTAAGCCGCGGTGAGGAAAGGAACTTGTTGAGTGTATCCGTGCGGTAATGCTTCATGACGGCATCGTTAGCATCTTGGAAAATCCACTGGCGCACAGCTTCGATTGAAGCACTGTCTAAACCGGTGTAAGCGCACGCTTGACTCATGTCAAAGGTGCGCTCATCGGTCTCACCGGTCAGGTACCCGACGTCCACGTCAAAGAAATCGGCAATCATCGCCATTGTTTCGTATTTGGGGAAGCCGATTTCTCCCGAAGCCGTGCGATTGCCGGTGTTTAGCCAGCGGCTGACATCTTTCTGGTGATATCTGGTCAAGTACTGCTTGTTGAGTTGACTAACAAAAGACAGCTGCGTCAACCCGCGTTCCTCCATGCATTGCTTGAGTCGTTCTCGCCAGATTGTTGCGTTCTGCCGATTTATATCATTCATGGTATATAAAAGCCTTCTTTTAGCGGTGTATTTATAACATATTATGTCATTGACATAATAACTTGCCGCCTTCACGATGGAACACAGAAGTGCAGAGTAGGGGTTCTTAACAAAACTCAGTACGTGACTGAGGCGCTACTGTCCCTCCTCTCATAGCGTCAGGAGGGTGCAAGTTGGATTCACGGTGGGCGCATAGCATGGGCGAGCTCAATGGTGGCTCGCCGCTTGTGCGTACGCCTGATTCTGTTCGCAATGCCTGGCACCTATTAGGTAGTCCCTTGCCTGTGTCATTCGGAGGGGACGAATGACACAGGCATTCACGCAACTGGCAACTGCCATCCTCCACGGTATGCGTGCGGTCGATGATGCCGCACGTGATATATCCGAAAAGCAATCGGACGAAACCTCCGATACGGGCAAAGGCGTAGATGCCAATTCCGCTGGTACCGGTTTGCAGCCACTGAAAGGAACTAATCATGACCATGTCTGATGCGCAGAATGGGGCAGAACCGACAGTTCAGCCTAATGGACGGGTGCTGATGACATTCAGCTTCGAAAATGATGGTCAGCATGTGTATGACGCAATGCGCAATATGCTGTCTTTTAGTGCCGAATTCATGATGAAATCTTGCGATGATGCGTCTCGGTCTATAACTTGTGCGGCGTATGACGGCGGCTGTGACCTTACTGCAGTAGTTTCCAATGAGGGAAATACGTCTACAGTGACTTTGTATGCAGCCGATCCTGACGATGGCTTGGCGCACAAGCATACAGAGCGATTCCGCAACGATTTGACGGCGCAATTACAGGTCAACTCACCAACATGGGCCGGCCCAACGCCGCAGCGGTTCGCATCCGCGTCTGTGCCAGTGCAGACGGCACAAGGAAGCTCCGGCAATATGAATGGCACAACAGGAGCGCGGAGCAAGCCGGGAATTGGAACGATGATTGTAGCTTGGTTTGCTGGCTTGGACCGTAAAGGGCGGACTACGTTGGCTTGGATAGCCGCTGGCGTGCTGTTTGTGCTGATTCTCATAGGCGTTGTTAGTTGCGGCATTGCCAGTGAACATGCACCGTTACCGGAAGGCATGTCTCGAATGCCCGAATCTGCCGCCACGTTCGAAGGGCAGAATTATGAGGATGTCGTCACACAGCTGAAGAATGCCGGATTCACCAATATTGAAACCAAAGCTCAGGAAGATCTCATTACCGGATGGATGACCAAAGAGGGCGAAGTGGACAAGATTTCAGTCGCCGGGGAAACCGATTTCTCCGCTTCGGAACAATTCAAGTCCGATGTGAAAATCGTCGTGACCTACCATGCCTTCCCCTCGGGCAACAGTTCCGGTGACAATACATCGTCGGATACTTCCAGCGGCAACGAAGAATCATCGCCTTCAACTGGCACTGACACTACTCAAACTGAGAACCCATCGGAAACCGATACACAATCCAGTGAATCTGCGGAGAGTGCTGGCATGACCGAACAGAACAATCCTGAATTTGCGGCTCTGCTTGCCGGTCCTGATATGGGTTCATCGGTAAGCGCATTCGCTACGAAATACGCAAATCACGTAATCGAATATGACGGTTACGTAGCTAGTGTGGCACCACATGGTAATTACAAAACTCGTTTCGATTACTTGATTCTTGCCGGAGATGACGATGCCAGTGCGCATGGTCCGAATTTCCAGTTCGCTGACGTGAATTATTCGGATTTGCATCTCAGTGCAAATGCTCCCGATACTTTCAGTTTGGGATTGAAAGTGCATGTCAAAGCGAAAGTGAAGTCATACGATTCCTCCACCGGCCTGTTCCAGTTGGAATCAGTGGCCATTTCCATGCGTTAGTTGCCACACGACGATCCAAGAATTTGCTTGGTAATGAGGGGCAAAAGGAGCGGAAGTGAAGAATTTCCATTTATATTCCGATGAAGCTGTGTTGCTGCAGACCAATAGCGCGAGGTGCACAAGCTTGGAGTCAGGTTCCACTGATGAACTGATTCTGACTAACCGGCGCATTATCCATCGGTGGAGCATCCCAAAGCTATTCTCCAAAAACATTGAACACGTTGATGAATACCCGCTGGACCGCATCAAAATTGTTGATGGCAAGGTTCAGGCACAATATTGGCGCAATGCCGCAAGCGAAAATGATCAGGAACTGCGATTGTTCCTACGCGATCAGGAATTGTTCTTTATTTTTTGGTCGGATAAGCCAAGAGAAGCTCGCAATGAGATTTTTCAATGGATGGATGCCATTAGTATGCAGTTGACAGGCGTTCCAGCGGACAAGCCTGCGGATTCAAGCGCTGCCAAAGCCATTCCTGGCGTTGCCTGGCTGGCCGACACCATCAAAGGCACAGTAGATACGGTACGTGAAACCTGGACTGGGCAGAGCGCCAAGCAGCCAGTACCTGTTGTGCGCAAACCTATCAATAAACAGTGCAAGGGATGCCACGCTCCGCTGTCTGGAATCCCAGGTCAGCTTGTGGTGTGCAAATACTGCGATACCAAACAGACGTTGTAAATACATAATTTTCTCAATCAAGGAAACATCATGGGCGTATTGAGAGCACTGGGCGATTCATTCTCGGGAACGCTCGCCGATCAGTGGAAAGACATCTTCACTGCAGGAAGATTTGATGAACACGTCGTAGTGGCACCGGGCGTGCTGCAGAGTACGAACCGTGGGCGGGGTGCGAATGTACGCGGATCCGAAGGCGTTATTACCAGCGGTTCGCTGATTTATGTACCGGAAAACACGGCAGCGTTTATTTTCAGTGGCTCCGGTATCGAAAATGTGATTTCTCAGCCGGGCACATACGAGTACCAGAATGGACAACAATCGATTTTCAATGGTGGCGGCATCGGTGAATCACTGTTCAGCCAAATGGGCGAGCGCCTCGGTTACGGTGGTATCAGCGGCGATTACAAGCGAATCGCATTCGTAAACTTGCGGGAAATTCGCGATATTAAATTCGGCACCCGCGGCCCACTGATGTATAACGACAAGTTTTATGGCACGGATTTGGAAATCTTCGCGTATGGGTCGTTCGCTATCAAAGTGATTGATCCAGTGCGTTTCGTTCGTAATTTTGTGCCGCCGAACGTTATGTCGTACACGTTTGATGATCCTGCTGCGCGCTCCCAAGTGCTTTCGGACTTTCTGCAGTCGTTTATTGTGGCTGTTAATTCGCTGTCTGCAGAATGCCGCATTTCGCAATTGCCGGCAAAAGCCAATGAAATAGCACAATGCGTTCATTCGGATCCGGCAAATGCTGGAACATGGCGTGAGCGTTTCGGATTTGACTGCGTCAAAGTCTCTATTGAAAACATTGAATTCTCGCCGGAATCGCGCGAGCTGGTCAAACAGTTCTCGTCCAATAAGATGAACGTCAAAGCATATGAGGGCGTTTCTGTTGAAGCTGGCAACATGGCGGCTCAGCAGAAGATCGCGCAGGGTATTCAAGACGGCGGTTTGGGCGAGATGGGCGGCATGCTATTCGGCATGAACATGGCGCAAGGTCTTGGGCCGGTGGGACAGATGCCGGGTACTCCTGGAGCTGGTGCTTGGCCGGGGCAGCCAACTGCCGCATCGGTAACGAATCCGTCTTCTGAGATTGCACCTGCTGAACCAGCTGCATCAGCGTCTGCTGTGAAACCGCAGGCTTTGTCGCTGGACGATCAACTGAATGCGGTGAAAAAGCTTAAGGAATTGCTGGACGCTGGCATTCTTTCTCAGGATGAGTTTGACGCCAAGAAGAAACAGATTCTTGGGTTGTGAGGTGAGTACAACGCAATAGGTTTGCGTCATATTGGTGCTCTGAGAGGATGATTGCAACAAACAAGTGCCGCGACCACGCGATGATTCGCTATGGTCGCGGCACTTGCTCTATGAGGGCTGTGGTAATCAATCAGCCCACGTGACGCTCGAAGCGGTGGAAGCCGGTGATTTTGTCGATTTCGGTCATGGCATCAGCCGGGATTTCGAAGCCCGAAGCCTTGATGTTGTTTTCCAGCTGGCTCGGCTTAGATGCGCCGGCGATGACGCAGCTGATTTCCGGATGCTGCAGAATCCAAGCCATTGACAGAATCGGCAGGTTCGTGCCGAGTTCATCGGCCACCTTGCGCAGCTGCTCGACCTTGTCGAGGTTTTCGTCGGTCAGCAGGTCGTTGATCTGATGGTCGGACTGCCAGGTTGCACGGGAGCCGGCCGGCAGCGGCTGACCCTTGCGGTACTTGCCGGTCAGCAGGCCCTGAGCCAGCGGGGAGAACGTGGTGATGCCGATGCCGAGCTTGCGGCAGGTGCCCATGATTTCATGCTCGATGTAGCGGTCGTTCAGGTTGTACTGCGGCTGCACCACGGTGATCGGGTACAGGTTGTAGCGGTCGATGATGCGCTGTGCCTCTTCAAGACGAGCGGAGCCCCATTCCTCGGAAACGCCGTAGTAGAGCACCTTGCCCTGAGCCACCAGATCGCTCATGGCGCGCAGGGTTTCGGTCAGATCGGTGGTCTCGTCGAAACGATGGCAGAAGTACATGTCCAGGTAATCAAGCTGCATGTTCTTCAGCGTCTGATCAATGCTCTCGAAGATGTGCTTGCGGGACAGGCCGCGGTCGTTCACGCCTTCGCCGGTGGGGAAGAAGACCTTGCTGGAGATGACCAGTTCCTTGCGTGGATATTCCTTTAGCACTTCGCCGAGGAATCGCTCTGCTGCACCACCTGAGTAGGCGTCGGCGCAGTCGAAGAAGTCGATGCCGTTATCGTACGCCAGCTTCACGGTTTGCTTGGCTACATCTTCGGCGGCGGTGCCCTTGAGGTCGGTGACCCAGCTGCCCAGTGCGACCTCACTGATTTTCAGACCGGACTTGCCAACGCTGCGATACTTCATTGTTGCTCCTTCGTTGTTGAGTACTTGCGCGGTGTGGTTTGCGGTGGCTCCCATACGCGCACATGCCATTTATCGATAATATCACGGTGTCTCCGTGAGCGCTAACAATTCATATTGAAACAGTTCAACCACACTTGAACGCAAGCTGACATGAGTTGGTCGCGCGTGTCGTGCCTGATATGGACATTGAACGCTATGGCAGCCCCGTGATTGTTATCTTGGTGTGCGGTTACGCCGATGAAAGGAACAATATGGCGGAAGCGGCGACGATAGCAGTGTTTTGCGTGGCACTGTTCGTCAGCGTCGGATTCGGATGGTCGATTATTCCAGCGTTGCTTATCGGCGTAGTGGTATTCACCGGTTACGGTTTGGCGCGAAAAGTTCCATTGAGTGACATAGCAAAGCAAGCTGCCGGTAGCATGCGCGCCGCTTCAACGGTACTAATTACATTCGTACTTATCGGTTTGCTGACTTCACTATGGCGAGCAAGCGGCACGATTGCCTATATCGTGGCTCATGCGGCGTCGGTTATTCACCCGATTACGGTGATTCCGCTCAGTTTTCTTTTATGTGCAGGCATGTCCGTGCTTACCGGATCATCATTCGCCAGCGCAGCCACAATGGGCACCATCTGCATGTCGCTCGGGCTGACCATGAACGCAAATCCAATCATGTTAGGAGGCGCGATTCTAGCAGGCGTGTATGTAGGCGATCGATGCTCACCTGTATCCACGAGTGCACTGCTCGTAGCCCAGCTCACGCACACTAATCTGTTCAACAATCTTGGACGCATGGTACGCACCGGTGCCGTACCATTTGTGATCAGTTGTCTGATTTATGTGGCGTTTGCGGTGCTGGATACGGTGTCCGGAACGCAATCATCAGGCTCCATTGGCAAGGCTGGCTCGTCAATAAACAGCTCGGCAAGTATTGCTGCGCTCTTTTCCTCGACCTTTCATCTCCATTGGGTAACAATCTTGCCGGCTGTAGCCGTAGTAGTGCTTGCGCTGATGCGAGTGGATGTTCGCCTCATCATGATTACCAGCATTGCCGTTTCGGCGGTGGTCTGTGTTGCATTGCAGGACATGGGAGTGGTCGATTTGCTGCACCTGCTGGTATTTGGATATCGTTCCAGTAATCCTCAGGTCGCCGTGCTGCTCAATGGCGGAGGCATGATTTCCATGTTTACCGTGATGGCCATCGTATGCATTTCCGCTGCCTATTCAGGCATTTTCGCGCAAACGCATATGTTGAATCATCTACAAGACGCGATATTGGCATTGTCGGAACACGTTGGAACGATTACGGCCACTGTTATTACGGCGGTGGGCGCAGCCATGCTGGCCTGCAACCAGACCTTGGCCATCATGCTCACGCATCAGCTCTGCGAAGGATTGTATCGTTCACCTCAGCAAGCCGTGCACAGTGGGAATCCCTCTGATGCCAAGCGCGCTGCGGCAGCCGATGCTGATCGTCGCTCTCGGTTGGCGCTCTCCATCGAGGATTCGGCCGTGGTAATTGCGCCGATGGTACCGTGGGCGATTGCCGGTGCCGTGCCATTGGCCACCATCAATGCGCCCACGTCCAGTCTTATCGCAGCTGTTTTTCTCTATGTACTGCCGCTGTCGCGCATTATCGAGGAACTATGCTCAAAGCATAGGTTGTTTATAGCTGCACGAACACGGTAGGAGAACCAGAAGGAAGATCAGCAGTGCGCGTAGGTGTGCCATCGTCATCAAGCTGGAATACGGTCACATTATTGGAAACCTCATTCGCTACCAGCAGTAGATTGCCGAGCGGTAGAATATGGCGCGGACGACTACCGACACAATCAATGCCGTGACCTTGCCAGCCTGGCCTTCCTGTCGGAGCCAAACGATGCAATTGCTCACCATCCCAGCCCAGTGCCACGATACGCTCCGAACCGCGGAGTCCAATATAGGTAATTCCTGCAATCTTGCTCGCCGCAGCATTGTCAGGTTGCAGCGAGCGCCAAGGCTCAAAAGCTAGTGAAGCCGCTTGGTCAGCCGGGTCTCCACCAAGCTCAACGGTTTGCAGCACTTGGATATCGATAGGCGTGTCTGCGTCGGCGGTAGGGCCAAGCAATGTGACCGTATTGCCCCACTCGCCGACTACTGCCACACGCCAGTCGTGTGCAGTAGTGCTGCCGGCTACCGGCAGAAGATGCATATCGCGCGGGCCGGTGCCAGGTGCTAGATGCACGGCACCATCGCGTACCAATTGGCCGGACTCCCAGTGATGCACATAAATACGGTCGGCACCCAGATCAGTGGAGAGCACGCGGCCATCAGGCAACGGAAGAATCCAATGTGCATGAGGTCCTTCCTGAGCAGGCAGCGGGCCACGGCCCTCTCCGGTCAGCACCTGCGCAGCCTCCAGCACCGCACCATCGGCGGCTATCGGATGCACACAGACATGACCGTCGGCGTAGCAGGCCACGATGAGATGCTTGTTACCTGAATCATCCGCGCAGATCACGGCATGGGTGGGGCTTGCTCCCAGTGTTGCGACGTGGGAAAGCTCGGTAAGGTGCACGTTGTTGCTGTTGCCCTGTTCAATGCGGAATGCGGCTACCTCATTGGTGTCTTCAAGCACGGCATAGAGCAGATTGCCGTCGCGCTCAATCCAGGTGGGGGAGGGTATGGCGGCCAGCACGCCCGCTTTGCGCAATGCAATCGAAGGAGCGTTATTGCCGTCGTTTGCTGCCGAAGCAAAAATCTCTAATGCCTCTATACCGGGGCAGTGCGAGCCGCGAATACTTCCAAAACCGCCAGTAAGCGTCGTTGCATAACCATTGTTGTTCATCGCAGTCGATTCAGTCATGATGCCTAATCTACTCATGTCAGCCCCGAATGTGTATTGGCTGCCTCAGATAATTGCCTGTCGACATAGAAGAACTACTAATATATGAGTAATTCTTGGTATTTAAGGCCTAAATCACTCATATATTAGTAGTTCAACGCAAGGTGTTCCCGCTGGAAAGCGCTGCGATAGGCGGCGATAAGGTCCGGCAGTCGCATCGAGGCATTGGCTGGGCTGGTGGAGGGCAGTTGAATCATGCCAATGGCGATGCCGGATTCGACAAGGTGCGGCTCGATAAGTTTGCGATAAAGCTGTGCGGCTTTCGCGCCGGTAGTGAAGATATGCGATATTGGTGCGTTGCGCAGAATCGGCACTAAATCATTGGGCACTGCATTGCGAATACTGGCATCGCTGGCGCCGGTGATATCGCAGGAGGCGATGACATCCCACAGTGCAATGCCGTGGCGCAAGGCGAATGCGCGGCGGGATTCAGCCGAATCGCCTGCACGATCGTTCAGGTTGGCGGGATCGGCGAATAGTGCTTCCATGACCGGCCAAAACCGATTGCGCGGATGCATGTAGTAGAACGCCGCTTCGCGGGACTTAGGGCTCGGCATTGACCCGAGAATCAGGATTCTCGATTCGCTATTCCACACTGGTCCGAATTCATGCTCCACATGGATGAACTGTTTAGCCGATGCTGCATTCATGTTGTCCATCCTAGCTATCGATATTGGATGGTATTTGCCGGTGAAGGTTCGACCACGAGATTTCTAGCGTTGTACCAAGTACATGGAAAAACGACTCTGGAAAGAGGCATGCTTCCCGCAGATTATCCCGTTAACGAATCCGATTCCATACTGGTTCGCCAAGCATCCGGTACTTATCTACCGGTACTCGTTATCGGAATATACGGTTCGACACATGAGTGGAACCGGGAGTTTTGTACACCTGCACAATCACACGCATTATTCGCTATTGGATGGTGCGTCTAGAATCCCTGATCTGGTGAATCGGGTAGCCGAACTTGGCATGCCGGCCGTTGGCATTACCGATCACGGCAATATGCACGGCGCGTACGAACTCTGGCGCACTGCTATAGACCGTGGCATCAAGCCGATCATCGGTATTGAAGCGTACATAACGCCGGAAACAGCGCGTCAGGATCCTATGCGCGTCAACTGGGATACGAACTGGAACCCTGATCTTGACGAGAAACATCGCCGCCGCAACCCGAACGACGTGTCTGGAGGCGGCTGGTATACGCATCTGACCATGTGGGCGGAAACCGACGAGGGGCTTTCCAGCCTCATCAAGGCATCCTCTATCGCAAATCTCGAAGGACGAGTGGCGAAATATCCGCGCATGGACAAGGATGTGCTTTCTCGATATTCGAGGGGCGTGATTGCCTCGTCGGGTTGTCCGTCGGGCATTGTTCAGACTCGTCTGCGGCTTGGTCAGTTCGACGAGGCGTTGCGTGCAGCGGGCGAGCTGCAAGATATCTTCGGCAAAGACAATTTCTTCATCGAGTTGATGAATCACGGTCTGGAGATTGAAAACCAGGTATCCAATGATTTGCTGATGATTGCGAGGAAACTGAAGGCGCCGTTGCTCGCCACAAATGATTCACATTACGTGCGTGCCGAAGACGCGAGTGCTCAGGACGCGATGTTGTGTATCAATTCGGGTGCGCGTCTGGCCGATCCAGACCGGTTCAAGTTCGCTGGTGCGGGCTACTACATCAAGTCGGCCGAAGAAATGAGCGAGTTATTTCGGGAATATCCTGAGGCCTGTGCCAATACATTGGCTATTGCCGAGCGCTGCAATGTCATGTTCGATGACAACGAAGACGGAGCGTTTATGCCGAGGTTCCCCTGCCCCGATGGTTGGGATGAAACCGGCCTGTTTTTGAAGAAGGTTGAAGAAGGCCTTGAACATCGCTATGACGGTAATCCGCCGTTGGAGGTGCTGAAGCAGGCGGATTACGAGTGTGGCGTAATCTGCCAGATGCAGTTCTGTGGTTATTTCCTGGTGGTGGCGGACTACATCAATTGGGCTAAAACGCACGGTGTAATGGTCGGCCCAGGTCGCGGCTCGGCCGCTGGTGCGATGGTGGCCTATGCACTGGGCATCACGGAGCTGGATCCGTTGAAACATGGATTGATCTTCGAACGTTTTCTGAACCCGGAACGTGTGAGTTTGCCTGATATTGATGTGGATTTCGACCCGGTCGGCCGTGCGAAGGTGCTTGAATACGTGGCTGACAAGTATGGGCATGACAAAGTGGCGCAATGTGTGATTTACGGCACGATTAAGACGAAACAGGCTCTGAAGGATTCGGCGCGCATCATGGGCTACGACTTTTCGGTGGGTGATGCAGCTACCAAGGCGTTGCCTCCGGCTGAAACAGGCGGCAAGGACATCAGCCTGCATGACATTTTCAATCCGAATGCGGAACGGTATGCTGAGGCACGCGAATACCGTGAACTGTACGATTCCAATCCGGATGTCAGGCGCATCACCGAGGAAGCTCAAGGAATCGAGGGGCTAATTCGTCAAACTGGCGTGCACGCTTGCGCCACCATCATGGGCAGCATTCCCATCACCGATGTCTCACCTTTGCTGGAACGCAAGGATGGCACTATCACCACTACGTTCGAATACCATACGTGTGAAACATTGGGCTTGGTCAAGATGGATTTCCTGGGTTTGTCCAATTTGACGGTCATTCGTGACACGCTCAGCAATATTGAGGCGAATGGTAAGCCGGCCATCGACTACACGAAGATTCCGTTAGACGACAAGCCGACCTATCAGCTGCTCTCTCGAGGAGACACACTCGGCGTATTCCAGCTCGATTCCGATGGCATACGGTCCTTGCTCAAAACTATGAAACCTACCTGCTTTAATGATGTCGCCGCGTTGATTGCCCTGTACCGGCCTGGCCCGATGGGCATGCGATCGCACACCATGTACGCGAGACGCAAGAACGGTCTGGAGCCAGTCGAACCCATTCACCCCGAACTGGATGAACCGTTGAGACAGGTGCTGGATGAAACGTACGGTCTGATTATTTATCAGGAGCAGGTGCAGTCCGCCGCTCGAATCTTGGCAGGCTATTCGCTTGGCAAAGCAGATGTGCTGCGTCGAGCGATGGGTAAAAAGAAACCTGAAGTACTGGCTCGCGAGAAAGTGCCGTTCTTTGCCGGTATGAAGGAACATGGTTATTCCGAGGAAGCAGCTGAAGCCATCTGGAGGATTCTGGTTCCGTTTTCTGAATATGCGTTCAACAAGGCGCATTCTGCTGCGTATGGCTTGATTTCCTACTGGAATGCCTACCTGAAGACTCACTACCCGGTGGAGTTCATAGCTGCTTTGCTGCAAGGCGCGGCCGCGAACAAGGATAAGACTGCCTTGTATCTCGGCGAAGCGCGCCGCATGGGCATCCAGGTGCTCTCCCCGGATATCAACGAGTCGGTTTATGAGTATTCCGCTGTAGGCAATGACATACGCTTCGGCCTCGGAGCAATCCGCAACGTAGGCAAGCAGGCCGTTGCCGAAATCATTGCCGAACGTGAAGGGCCACGCGGCCAATACAAGGATTTCATGGATTTCATCCGTCGTATTCCGTTGATGGTACTGAGCCGCCAGCTGATTGATTCCCTCATCAAGGCTGGTGCGTTTGATTCCACCGACTCCAGTCGTCGTGCTTTGAACGCTGTGAGCGATGCTGCTATTAATGTGATGATTCCAATCAAGCGCAAGCAGGAGCAAGGCCAGTTTGATCTGTTCTCCGATGATGAGGCTGGCGGGGTTGATGCTATGGGTGATGCTGGTATTACCGTGCCTGATGTAGAGGAGTGGGATAAGAAGATCAAGCTGAATTTCGAGCGTGAGATGCTTGGCCTGTATGTGTCCGATCATCCGCTTTCTGGTTTGCAGGCAGTGTTGGCTGGCTTGCGTGAGATGTCAATCACGCATTTGATTGATCGGGCTAAGACGATGCCTGATGATCAGCAGGTCACGCTTGCGGGTTTGATTACCGGTGTGGATCGGCGTATGTCGAAGAAGGGCAATCCGTGGGCGATCGTGACAATCGAGGATATGGAAAGCCGTATCCAGTGCATGTTCTTCGGTAAAGCGTATGAAGCTGCGGCCTCCGAGCTGGCTTTGGATTCCGTGGTACAGATTCGCGGCTATGTGGAATTGCGCGATGAGACTGTATCGCTACGTTCCACAGAGTTGCAAGTCCTTAACCTAGAGGATGGCAATACGCGCTCACTGACTATCATCTTGCCGTGGAACGCAGCCCATCGCGCGAACATGAACAGGCTCAGGCCAGTGCTGTTGAAATACCCGGGGCTCTGTGAAACTCAACTCGCTCTATTGGATGGGCAAGGCAATGCTCAGGTGCTCACACTTGGCGATCGGTTCCGTGTCAAACGAGACGCAGCGCTGTTCGCCGAACTCAAAAGTCTTTTCGGACCAAGATGCCTCGCTAACTGACTGCTGATTGTTTTTGCTGCCGATAGATGTTTCGTTACCCGCTGCAATGGAGAGAAGATAGAGGCCATAGTTTTTGCCAGATTGAAAGCAGCGGTCGTAGCTGACAAAGCCAATTTACAATAAAAATACTTGCAGAATCCTTTGATAACAGGTTGTGGTGAGGAGGCTCATAGCAGAGATGCCTAATACATATATCCGATCTTTGGCCGACATAAGCGAAGATGGCAGATACCGATATGAACTTAGTCGTACATGGGATGATGCGTTGCCATCCATCGCATTCATTTTGCTGAACCCATCGACTGCAGATGCATATACTGATGACCGTACAGTAGAGCATTGTGTTGCATATGCGAGGCGATGGGGATACGGGACCGTCAGCATGTACAACCTCTACGCGTATAGGACAACGTATCCTAAAGAACTTGAAGCACAAGGCTTTCCTATTGGACCCCAAAATGATGAAATCCTAAAATCTGTGGCCGCGAGTGGGATTCGTATCATTGTTGCATGGGGCAATAATGCTCCTGCCGAACGAATTAATGCGGTTATGGCAATCATCGGACGTCCTGTCGAATGCCTCGGAATCAACAAGAATGGAAGTCCTAAACACCCTTCACGTCTTTCTTACAACCTTCAGCCGCAAGCGTGGCCTTACTAGGCTGGATAAGCCAACAATGAAACAGCAATAGGGGAGGGGCTTCCGCATAAGTGGAAGACCCTCCCCTATTTACTCGCATCGACTGAATAGTCGTGATTGCTTACGCGGCGAAGTACTCCACGCCGGCTTCGAAGATCGGCTGGTACTTATCGCCGGGCACGTTCACGTACAGGCCGTTGCCGGAACGCTCGGAGTGACCCATCTTGCCGAACACGCGGCCGTCTGGGCTGGTGATGCCTTCGATGGCCAGGAGCGAACCGTTCGGGTTCACGTCGAGATCCATGCCGGGCACGCCCGCCTCATTCACGTACTGGGTGGCGATCTGGCCGTTAGCCTTGAGCTGAGACAGCACCTCGTCGGAGGCCACGAAACGGCCTTCGCCGTGGGAGATGGCCACGGTGTGCACATCGCCGACCGAGGTCTTGGACAGCCACGGAGACAGGTCAGAGGCCACGCGCGTACGCACCAGGCGGCTCTGGTGGCGGCCGATGGTGTTGAACGTCAGCGTCGGGCATTCGGCGGTCATCGGCACGATGTCGCCGAACGGCACCAGACCCAGCTTGATCAGCGCCTGGAAACCGTTGCAGATGCCGAGCATCAGGCCATCGCGGTTCTTCAGCAGGTCGCGCACCGCTTCGGTGACGGCCGGAGCGCGGAAGAACGCGGTGATGAACTTGGCGGAACCGTCCGGCTCATCACCACCGGAGAAACCGCCAGGGATCATCACGATCTGGCTCTTGTTGATTTCCTCAACCAGAGCGGCGGTGGATTCGGCCACAGCGGCCGGAGTCAGATTGTTGATCACCAGGGTATGAGCCTCGGCGCCAGCGCGCTCGAAAGCGGCAGCGGAATCATATTCGCAGTTGTTGCCAGGGAACACCGGAATAATGACGCGCGGCTTAGCCACACCAGTACCCGTGTACACGGTCTTCTTGATGCCAGCGGATTCAGTATGGAAATCAACGGTTTCCACAGTCTGATCCTTCTCAGCACCCTTAGAACGATACGGGAACACGGATTCGATGCCGCTCTCCCAAGCGTTTTGCAGTTCGTTCAGGAAGATGGTCTGGCCAGCTGCGGTGAACGCGTAGGACTCAGTGGTCACACCGATCTCGCCCACTTCAACTAGGTTGGAGACAGCCGGAATCTTCTCGTTATCCTTCAGCTCCACGATGAAGGAACCGTAAGCCGGAGTGAACAGATCATCCAGGCTGATGCCATCGTTCAGCGAGACGCCGATGCCATTGCCCACAGTCATCTTGAACAGAGCCTCAGCCGTGCCACCGTAACCCGGAGTGGAAACAGCCAGAGCAGTGTGGAAGTCGGTGAGCTCCTCAACCAGCGAGAATGCATCGAGCAGCGCATCCTTATCCGGAGTCAGGCCATCGGCCAGGTAACGCGGAGCAATACGCACGATGCGGTGGCCGGCACCCTTGAACTCAGGGGAGGTGGCGCGCTTCATGTTGCCCACGGCCACAGCGAAGGAAATCAGTGTCGGCGGCACATCCAGATTCTCGAAGGAACCGGACATGGAATCCTTACCGCCGATAGCGCCAGCACCGAGATCGACCTGAGCCATCAGAGCGCCAAGCACGGCAGCGGTGGGCTTGCCCCAACGTTCCGGCTCGTCACGCAGCTTCTCGAAGTACTCCTGGAAGCTCAGGTAAGCCTTCTCATGTTCGAAGCCAGCGGCGACCAGCTTGGCCAGTGACTCGACCACAGACAGGTAAGCACCAGTGAACTGGTTCTTCTCCATAATGTACGGGTTGAAGCCCCATGCCATAGCGGAAGCGGTGGTGGTTTCGCCGAACACCGGGAACTTGGCCACCATGGCCTCATTCGGGGTAAGCTGCTTGACGCCGCCGAACGGCATCAGCACAGTGCCGGCGCCGATGGTGGAATCGAAACGCTCGGACAGGCCCTTGTTGGAAGCCACGTTCAAATCGGTGACCAGGGCGTGCATGCGCTCAGACAGGGAACCGGTGGTCCAAGCGGACGGCACAGCGTAAGCCTGCTGGGCTTCCACGTGCACGATCTGATGCTTGGAAGCACCGTTGGAGGCCAGGAATTCGCGGGAAAGGTTGACGATTTCGTCGCCATTCCAGGTCATCACCATGCGAGGATCCTCGGTCACCGTGGCAATCACGGTAGCCTCAAGGTTCTCTTCACGGGCGTAGGAGAGGAACTCGTCCACATCCTCGGCGGCCACGTCCACAGCCATACGCTCCTGAGATTCGGAGATGGCCAATTCGGTGCCGTCCAGGCCCTCGTACTTCTTCGGCACGGTGTTCAAGTCCACGAACAGGCCGTCAGCCAGCTCGCCAACCGCCACAGACACGCCGCCAGCGCCGAAATCGTTGCAGCGCTTGATCAGACGGCATGCGTCGCCGCGGCGGAACAGGCGCTGCAGCTTGCGCTCCACAGGAGCGTTACCCTTCTGCACTTCAGCGCCATCAAGCTCCAGCGACTCCACATTGTGAGCCTTGGAAGCGCCGGTAGCGCCGCCGATGCCATCGCGGCCGGTACGGCCACCCAGCAGGATGATCTTGTCTCCCGGAGCCGGAGTCTCACGGCGCACATGGTCGGCCGGGGTAGCGGCAACCACAGCACCAACTTCCATGCGCTTGGCCACATAGCCCGGGTGATAGATTTCGTCAACCTGACCGGTAGCCAGACCAATCTGGTTGCCATAAGAGCTATAGCCAGCGGCGGCAGTGGTCACCAGCTTGCGCTGCGGCAGCTTGCCTTCCAGAGTCTCGGAAACCGGCACAGTCGGATCTGCAGCACCGGTCACGCGCATAGCCTGGTACACGTAGGAACGGCCGGACAGAGGATCGCGGATGCAGCCGCCGATGCAGGTAGCTGCGCCACCGAACGGTTCAATTTCGGTGGGGTGATTGTGAGTTTCGTTCTTGAACAGGAACAGCCAATCCTCGTCGTGGCCGTTCACATCAACCTTGACCTTAACGGTGCAGGCGTTGATTTCCTCAGACTCATCGAGACCAGTCAGGATGCCGTTCTTCTTCAGCCACTTGGCGCCAATGGTGCCCATATCCATCAGGCACACCGGCTTGGCATCGCGGCCCAGCTCGTGACGCATCTCAAGGTAACGCTCGAAAGCGGCCTTGACTACGGCATCATCGATGTTCACTTCATCCAGCTCAGTGCCGAACGTGGTGTGGCGGCAGTGATCAGACCAATAGGTGTCAATCACCTTGATTTCGGTGATAGTAGGCTCGCGGCCTTCCTCGGAGAAGTACTTCTGGCAGAACTCCAGATCGGCGAGATCCATGGCCAAGCCACGCTCATCGATGAACTTCTGACCAGCTTCAGCATCCATCTCGTTGAAGCCCTTGATGACTTCCACCTTGCCGGGCACCGGCACCTGAGTCTTCAGGGTTTCCTTGGTTTCCAGGCTGGCTTCGCGAGCTTCAACCGGGTTGATGACGTAGTGCTTAATGGTTTCCACGTCTGCATCGGTCAAGTCACCTTCGAGCGCGTACACCTTGGCGGAACGCACGGTCGGGCGCTCACCCTGGGAGATGAGTTGGATGCACTCTGCGGCGGAATCAGCGCGCTGATCGAACTGACCAGGAAGGAATTCGGTGGCGAACACCTTGGCGTTGCCGAAGTCAGGCAAATCGTAGGAGACGTTGTCCACCTGAGGTTCGCTGAACACGGTGGGCACGGTCTGGTTGAACAGGTCTTCGGAAATGCCTTCGGCATCGTAACGGTTCACGATGCGCAAATCTGAGAGCCCGCTTACGCCCAGAATGGTCTTCAGCTCGCCGGCGAGCTGCTGTGCCTCGACATCAAAGCCGGGCTTCTTCTCCACGTATACGCGGAAAACCATGGGAGTCCTTTCTTTTGATTAAAAACAAGTTTGGCTCCCCTCTGGAGGGGGAGCCAGATAATGTGCGAATTACTCAGGCGACTTCGATGCCTTCGGACTTGGCGAGCTCAGCCAAGCGGCCTTCAATCTCTTCGTAAGCCGGGATGATGGAACCCAGACCACGGCGGAACAGGTCCTTGTCAAGGTGCTCAACCTTGTCAGAGTGGTCGCGCTGATCCCACAGGCGGCAGGAATCCGGGGTGATTTCATCGGCCAGCAGCAGGGTGCCATCGGAAGCGCGGCCCATTTCGATCTTGAAGTCCACGAGCTTGACATCAATCTTGGCGAAGATATCAATCAAAGCCTCGTTAATCTTGCGGGCCAGTGGAGCGATCTCGGCGAGATCCTCACGGGTGCACACGCCCAGAGCCACCAGATCATCATCGTTCACGAACGGATCGTGCAGGTCATCGTTCTTCAGGAAATATTCGAGCACTGGCTCCTTGAGCGGCAGGCCTTCCTCAACTCCCAAACGAGAGCAGAAATGGCCGGCGGCAGTGTTACGCAGCACAATTTCCAGCGGGAACATGTCCATCTTGCGCACCAGCTGTGCAGTGTCGTTCACACGCTTGACGAGGTGGCTGTTGATGCCGCGAGCCTTGAGCAGATCGAAAATGATGGTGGTGATGAGATTGTTCAGACGGCCCTTGCCGGTGAAATCTTCTTTTTTCTCACCGTCGCCAGCGGTGGCGGTGTTCTTGTATTCGACCCACAGGATGTCGGGATCGTCGGTTGCGTACAGTTGCTTGGCCTTGCCCTCGTAGAGCTTTTCCAGCTTCTCCATAACTCGCCTTTCAGGAGTGGAATTCTGGGTGAACTAACGGTAAAAGGGTATCAACGATAGCTGACACTCTTGCAGTTACTACCGCACGGTAATGGTCAGTGCGTCGGCCACGTGGGCGGCTTTGGCACGAGCGTCGGCCTCATCATCTCCAATGGCTAGTGCAACCGCCATACGACGATGGCCGTGCACTTCAGGCTTGGCGAAGATACGCAAATCAGTGCCCGGCTCCACCAGAGCGCCAGCCACATTCGTGAATTCGGCCTCGCCGTCGCCCTCCACCACAATCGCATGGCTGGCGGCAACAGCGTCACTCGGAATCGACAATGCCACATGTTCAGCGGTAATCGGCAGGCCCAAAATCGCACGCGCATGCAATGCGAACTCACTCAACCGCTGAGAAGCCATCGTCACCATACCAGTGTCATGCGGTCGGGGAGAAACCTCGTTGAACAGCACCGAGCCATCAGTCAGCACAAACAGCTCCACGCCAAACACACCCCAGCCGGTTTCCCCAGCGGCCTGAGCGCGAGTCACCAAGCCTTCCACCGCGCCGCGCGCAATTAATTGAGCCTGAGCCAGCACCACATCAGCCGCAGTGGCCGGCTGCCAGGATTCACGATAATCACCAGATTCCTGACGCTGACCAATCGGCGCACATGTCACAATGCCAGCCGAAGAACTTACCGTCAGCACAGTTAGCTCATAATCCAGCGGAGCCAACGCCTCAACAATCACGCGAGACACATCGCCTTCATCGGCGGCACGACGGCCTTCCTGAGCCTCAACCCAAGCGGCATCAATCGCATCAGCCGAACGAACCACAGACTGACCATGGCCAGACGAGCTCATCACCGGCTTTACCACACACGGGTAACCCACAGCTTCAGCGCCCTCGCGCAGCTCTTCCACAGAACCAGCGAAACGATACGGTGTAGTCGGCAAACCAAGCTCCTCATGAGCCAGCACGCGCAACCGTTCGCGATCCATGCAAATTGCAGCAATCTCAGCGCTTGGCACTACCTGAGCGCCAGCTGCAGCCGCTCCGGCTAGCACGTCGGTGGCAATAGCCTCCACTTCCGGCACAATAATATCCGGCTTTATCTCATCGAACAGTGCCTGCAATTCATCAGCATTGGCCATATCCAACACGCGATACTCATGCGCCACCTGCTGAGCCGGAGCTCCGGCATAGGAGTCGCGGCGCACACCCAAGCGCCCAAGCGCATCAGCTCAATGGTGACTTCCTTGCCCAACTCGCCGGAACCCAAAAACAGTACGCGGGTGGCGTGCTTGCCCAGCGGAGTACCAAGCGGACGATGAGCGGCAAAGGAAACAAGAGAGTTGGCAACAGTATTCACAGCAGTCTCAGTCATACCCACATTGTGCCATGCCACACGAATTTTATTGCCTGTAACCTGCCATAAATACTGCATATAGACACGCCGTTGCACTGGCACAAGCAGTGCCGTACCTTATCAACTACCGGCCGATTTGTTCAGCGCGGTCGGGCCAACGTTTGAAGGGGAACACTTGCGAGGCAATGCGCTTGGAAGCTTCGCAAGTGGATGAACGAGGGGGATTGGACATGCCGGTGCAATACGAGGCACTGATTTCCAAACGAGCGGCCAATCTGCCGGGTAATCCCTTCGCCGAGGCAGATGCGAGAGTTGCGGCCGCTATCGCTCAAGGTCATGACGTTATTGACTTAAGCAAAGGCAATCCAGACGGGCAGCCTCCCGTGTTTGTTCAAGATGCACTTGCTGCCGCGGCGCATGACCCATCTGAATTCCGCTACCCTCCGTTTGATGGTTTGCCTCAGTATCTTGACGCTATCGCAGGCTGGTATGAGCGTGAGCATGGAGTCAATGTTGATTCTGCCGCCAACCTGCTCGCCACCTCCGGTTCATCAGTAGGCATTGCCACGGTGATTCAGGCGCTGATTGACCCAGGGGACACGGTGGTGGCGGTGGACCCATACTATCCGCAGTATGAAGGTTCCACAGCGGTTGCGGGCGGTCGATTCGAAACGATCCCAGCCAGTGAGTCACATGGTTTTCTGCCTGATTTGGAAGCAGTGGATTCGGCACTGTGGACGCGGGCCAAACTACTGATTTTGAATTACCCCAACAATCCGACTGGTGCCGACGCAACCCCTGAACTGTATGCAACTGCTGTGCGGCTGGCTCAGCAGTACGGGTTTATTGTGCTTAATGATTTTGCGTATGCAGGGCTTGAATTTGGCGGTGCGCGCTCGCTGAGTGTGTTGGAAACTCCGGGTGCTCTTGACGTGGCTTTGGAGTTGGGCTCACTTTCCAAAATGTATATGGTGGCTGGCTGGCGCGGTGGGTTCGTCGCCGGTAATGCTGATGTGCTGGCTGCGGTCAAGGCCGTGCACCGGCAGACTGCTGTGCTTGCCTCCAGTGTGATTCAGCATGCAGGAGCCTTGGCATTGAACTCCGACCAGTCCACGGTAGCGGAGCTGGCAGCGCAGTATCAGCATCGTTTCGAAGTAGTGCGCGATGGTCTCAGCGGTAGTGGTCTGGAAGTCAGCCAATCGCATGGTGGATTATTTGCGTGGGCGCGTGTGCCGGATGATGCCGGCGATTCGGATGCGTTTGTTGACTGGCTGCTTAAGAATGCCGGTGTGGCTCTGATTCCGGGTTCCTGCTTCGGCACAGTGGGCGATTATTGGGTTCGTATCAGTTTGCTAAGGCATACTGCTGAGCTGTATCAGGCTGTTTCGCGAATTCGTCGCGCATTGGAAACTTTGACTAAAAATTAGGCAATGCGCCTTGCAGCACACTATTTTTCGAATGTGTGCTAGCGTTTGCTCCCGCCACATGCCGGGCGATGTATGGACGTGGCTTAAGATGAGGCAATGCGTGAAAACGGGAGTGAAGAGAGCATTGACCGACCGCTGACTATCGCTTTGGTGGTGGATACGGTAGGAAATCAGGGCAACGGTACATCGAATTCCGCACTGCAGTGGGCCGCTGAACTTGAACGTCAGGGCCATCATGTGCGATTGGTGGGAGTCGGTGCTCCCGAATATCCCGCACGAGTGAACAAAGTGCCGCTAGTGTCTTGGGTGGCTTCCAAGCAGCTGATGCAGTTTGCGCAGCCGAGCGATACCTTGTTCCGTACTGCTTTCCAAGGCGTGGATGTGGTGCACATTTATATGCCGTTCAAATTCGGCAGGCATGCCGCTAAAGTCGCTCGCCAAATGGGTATTCCGGTGACTGCCGGGTTCCATTTGCAGCCTGAAAACGTGTTGTATTCCGCAGGTCCGTTGCGCCATATTCCAGGGGTTTCGAGCTTCTTGTACTGGCTGTTTAAGCATTGGCTGTACAGGCGCATTGACCATATTCATGTGCCTACTGAAATGACCGCCAGCTTGCTGCGTGCGCATGGGTACAAGGCCAAGCTGCATGTGATTTCTAATGGATACTCGCCAGCTTATAAGCCGTTGAAGTCGGTTGATCCTGCAGCTCCTACTCCAGTGCCATTCCGCATTATCGCCTCCGGCCGACTGGCTCGCGAAAAGGATCAGATCACGCTGATTAAAGCAATTTCCATGTCTCGCCATGCTGCGGATATTCAACTGGTGATTGCCGGAACTGGGCCGTTGCGCCGGTACCTGTCATTCCGTGCTGGGCGACGCTTGGCGCGTAAGGCAGATATTGGTTTCCATAAGCATGCCGAAATGCCGGAATTGCTGCGGTCAGGTGATTTGTTCGTGCACTGTTCGATTGCGGATATTGAATCCGTAAGCGTTATCGAAGCGATGGCCTGTGGCCTTGTGCCGGTGATTGCCGCTTCCGAATTGTCTGCGGCAAGCCAGTTTGCGTTGCTGGATGAGTCGCTGTTCCCCGTGCGTGATGCCGCTTTACTGGCGCGTCGCATCGACTGGTGGATTTCACATCAGCAAGAGCGCGCCGAGTGGAGCGCCAAATACGCTGAGAATACCAAAGCTCATTATTCTGTGGAGGCCTCGGTCCACAAGTTCGTGGACATGGAACGTGAGGCTATCAGGGAATAGCCTCACGTGATTGAGTGCTCAATGACCGTGGCGGTTGTAATGCACTGTATGCCGGACACGCTCCGGGCCGCTCAGGCCAAGTCTTTACGGTCCGGCACATAGTGCATTACAACCGCTACTCCGTTAGTGTCAATGTGTTATTGGTGCGCCTGTTTACAGCAGCTCGATAAGCTGATTGACCTCTTCTTCGGTGGTGGACCAGCTGGTGCAGATGCGCATCACGGTGTGGGTATCATCGGCCTTTTCGGTGAATCCAAGCTTCACATGCTGTGCCAAACGGTCGATGGTCGGCTGATCGAGAGTCACGAAAATCTGGTTAGTCGGGGCCTCGAAGGTGAGCTGGTAACCCTTGGCTTTCAATGCTTCACGGATACGGTCGGCGGCAACATTGGCATTGCGGGCGATGTTGAGGTAGAGGTTGTCGGTGAACAGTGCATCGAACTGTGCGCCCAGCACGAATCCCTTGGCCAGCAATGCGCCATGCTGCTTGATTTGCGTGAGGAAATGCTTCGGTGTGTTGTTCTTGGTGAACACCACGGCCTCACCGAACAGCGCACCAACCTTGGTGCCGCCGATGTAAAACACATCAGCAATGCGGGCCAGATCGGGCAGGGTCAGATTGCTGCCGGTGGCAGTCAGCGCATAGCCAAGGCGCGCTCCGTCCACAAACAGCGGCATGTCATACCGATGTGCGACTTTGGCTAGTGCCTCCAGCTCGGCTTTGCTATACATAGTGCCGTATTCGGTGCTTTGTGATACGTACACGCAGCCGGGGAAAACCATGTGCTCGTAATTGCCGTCCGCATAGAAGGTCTTGCAGAACTCATCAAGCTCATTCGCATCCATCTTGCCGTTGTGATGGGGGAGCGTGAGTACTTTGTGCCCGCTGAATTCAATAGCGCCGGCTTCATGCACGTTCGGATGGCCGGAAGTCACGGTGACTACGCCTGCGTAGACGGGAGTGATGGTGTCAATCACCACTTGATTGGTTTGCGTGCCACCAACCAGGAACCAAACGTCGGCGTCTGGGCAGTCGCAGGCTTCGCGAATCTTTGCCTTGGCCTGAGCAGTCAGTTCATCTGAGCCATAGCCGGAATACAGGTGTTCATTAGCCCGTACCACGGCATTGAGCACAGACGGGTGAGCGGCGCGGGAATAATCATTCTCAAAAGACAGCATTGCGAATCTTTCTTTTTGTGGCTCGTAAAGCAATAGCCTCGAGTCTACAACGCTGGTTTGTATGGCGCAGAAAACGAAAAACCCCTCCGACTTATCGGAGGGGTACTGGGGTGGCCAACGCGGCTCGAACGCGCGACCTTCTGAACCACAATCAGATGCTCTACCAACTGAGCTATGGCCACCATCGATGCACAATCACACAGTGCTTTTGCGCAACAGATGGATACTATACACGAGTTTCTCGTGCTGTGCGCATCGGCGTGTCGTGATGGGTGCTGTTGTTCGAAAAGCTCATTGTTGCAGCGATTTTTCACTGTTTGTTGCCTTTTCCGATGCGGATGAGTGCAGCCATGCCGCAGAGCGGGGATATGGGCTACCTCGACGTGAAAGGAAAGTTTGCGATGTTTCATGCGTGATACATCCGCATTGTTCAGGCAAATGTGACTACGCCCACAATGTGAACACTGTGTTTCGCCTACGTCTTTGCTGGCCTACTTTCGTACCTTGACATTTCCAAACGAGAGAGAGAAACACTATGGAAAAGGTTAAAGCGTTCGCCGATTGGCTGACCAAGTGGTTCACGGTCATCGTGATCGTGTGGGCCGTGTTTAACTACTTCGTGCCGCAGGCCAGCCTGTGGGGTAAGGCATACACCGGCTACATGCTGGGCATCGTGCTCTTCGGCATGGGCCTGACCCTGTCTCTGGATGACTTCAAGCGCATCCTCACCCAGCCGCTGATGGTTATCGTCGGCACCATCGCCCACTTCGTCATCATGCCGCTTATCGCTGTGCTGCTGTGCTGGATCTTCCGTCTCGATGGTGCTCTGGCCGTCGGCGTGATCCTCGTCGGCTGCTGCCCGTCCGGTACCTCCTCCAATGTGATGAGCTACCTGTCCCGTGGTGACGTGCTCTGGACGTTTCCATCGGCATCCTCTCCACCTGTGCGCTCCGTTCATGATCCCGCTGCTCATGCAGTGGCTGGCTTCCCAGTACGTCACTGTGCCGGTTGAGTCCCTGTTCCTCAACGCCGTCAAGGTGGTGCTCTTCCCGATCGCCCTGGGTGTGATCTGCCACATGATCTTTGGTAAGAAGATTGAAAAGGTCACTGTGGCTCTGCCTATCGTCTCTCAGGTCGCCATCCTCCTGATCATCGGCGTTGTGGTTGCCGCCAACGGCCCGAAGCTGTTCGTCGCTTCCTCCCTCATGGCTATCCCGGTGGTCATTCTGCACAACCTTTCCGGTTACGCTCTGGGCTTCGGCTTCTCCAAGCTGATGTACAAGATCTATCCGAAGGGCTTCCGTTACGCTCAGCAGAAGGCCATCACCTTCGAGGTTGGCATGCAGGACTCCGCTCTGGGCGCAACCCTGGCTCTGGCTTCCTTCGCTTCCAACCCAATCGCCGCTGTGCCGTCCACCTTCTTCTCCGTGTGGCACAACATCTCCGGTTCCATCCTTTCCAGCTGGTGGCGTAACCACGACGACAAGCACGAGATTCACTGGGATTCCGATAACGGTGAAAAGGGCTCCGCAAAGGGCGCTGACTCTGTGCATGCCTTCGATGCCGACAAGGCTGCTGCCAAGGTCGAGGCCTGATTCAGCATTGGTCTGAAACGGTAAAGCTGCACGCTTCAGACTGATTGATCTCTGAACCGCTCCTGCTTACTCCCGATTGATGTATCGGGCGTTTTGCAGGAGCGGTTTTGCTATACTGGGAACCGCGGAAAACATTGAAAAGAAACGGCGAGGATGCCGGTTCCGCAAGCGGTTTCCATAACAGAACAACCAACAGGCAACAGTAGTTAATTAGGTGATAGCTAGTTAAGTAATGGTGTTTCCCTCCTTGGCGGTGCCCCCGAGTGACATGGACTCCTCGGGGGCATCTGCTGTTTGGGGGAATTGTGGGGAAAGTTCATAATCCACACGGAGCTGGATGGTTGGGGTAACCGTTGTGAGACCGTAGGCTTGGCCGAACGGCCTTGAGTGTGTCGAACAACGGATACCTCAACCATCCAGTGGTCAATTGCGGATTGATCCGGCGCGTCGTTGTCTGGCCAATCCGTAATATAGATATTCGTGTGTGCCAACGGCATGCCTTATGTAACAGGTGTGCGCGCTGGGATATCCTTCAAGTCGATGATCGCACGCAGCAATGCGAACGCGGGAGGCGGGGAGGCCATCGGGCCGGTGGACTGGGCTAACTTTTGACTATTCGTCAGACGCGGATTTAATACGCGTGAGAGCGATTCAGTGAAAAGTGTGGGCGCAGTGCGGCGGTCACACGAAAGTAAGAGAAACCACTGAATCGGAGAATTCAAGTTGCCTACTATTGAACAGCTCGTCCGTAAGGGACGTCAGGCAAAGCCGAAGAAGTCCAAGACTTTGGCACTGAAGGGAAGCCCGCTGCGTCGTGGCGTGTGCACCCGTGTCTACACCACCACCCCGAAGAAGCCGAACTCGGCTCTGCGTAAGGTTGCCCGTGTGCGCCTGTCCTCCGGCATCGAAGTCACCGCCTACATTCCGGGCGAAGGCCACAACCTGCAGGAGCACTCCATCGTGCTCGTGCGCGGCGGCCGTGTGAAGGATCTGCCGGGTGTGCGTTACCACATCGTGCGTGGTGCACTCGATACCCAGGGCGTCAAGGACCGTAAGCAGGGTCGTTCCCTGTATGGAGCAAAGAAGGCGAAGTAAGAGATATGTCACGTAAGGGACCTTCCAAGAAGCACGTCGTGCTGCCCGATCCGATCTACGGTTCCACCGTGGTGGCGCAGCTCATCAACAAGATTCTGCTTGACGGCAAGAAGTCGATCGCCGAGGACATCGTGTACTCCGCTCTCGACATGGTCAAGGAGAAGTCCGACCAGGAGCCGGTCGCTGTTCTGAAGCGCGCCCTGGACAACATCCGTCCGTCCCTCGAGGTTCGCTCCCGCCGTGTCGGTGGCGCTACCTACCAGGTGCCGGTCGAGGTCAAGCCGAACCGCGCTAACACCCTGTCTCTGCGCTGGCTGACCGACTTCTCCCGCGCTCGTCGTGAGAAGACTATGGCCGAGCGTCTCGCCAACGAGATTCTGGACGCTTCCAACGGCCTCGGTGCTTCTGTCAAGCGCCGCGAGGATACTCATAAGATGGCAGAGGCCAACAAGGCCTTCGCTCATTACCGCTGGTAATTAATCCAGGAGAATAAGGAATAACGATGGCTCAAGAGATTTCGGACCTTCACGACGTCCGCAATATCGGCATCATGGCTCACATCGATGCCGGTAAGACCACCACTACCGAGCGAATTCTGTTCTACACCGGTAAGAGCTACAAGATCGGTGAGGTTCACGATGGCGCAGCCACCATGGACTTCATGGCTCAGGAGCAGGAACGCGGCATCACCATTCAGTCTGCTGCTACCACCTGCTTCTGGAACCGTCAGACTCACGACACCAAGGACAAGTTCCAGATCAACATCATCGATACCCCTGGCCACGTGGACTTCACGGCCGAGGTGGAGCGCTCCCTGCGCGTGCTCGATGGTGCCGTTGCCGTGTTCGACGGCAAGGAAGGTGTGGAGCCGCAGTCTGAGACCGTGTGGCGTCAGGCTGATAAGTACAGCGTTCCGCGTATCTGCTTCGTCAACAAGATGGATAAGCTGGGCGCCAACTTCTACTACTCCGTCGACACCATCAAGGAGAAGCTGGGTGCTAACCCGATCGTTATGCAGCTGCCGATCGGCGCTGAGAACGACTTCGCCGGTGTTGTCGACCTGGTTGAAATGAAGGCCTACGTCTGGAACGGTACCGAGGGCCTCGGCGCTAAGTACGACACCACTGAGATCCCGGAGGACCTCAAGGACAAGGCTGAGGAATACCACGAGAAGCTTGTTGAGGCCGCTGCTGAGGCTAACGACGAGCTGATGGACAAGTTCTTCGAGGAAGGTGACCTCTCCAAGGAAGAGGTCCGCGCTGGTATTCGTCAGCTGACGATTGCCAAGAAGGCCTTCCCGGTCTTCTGCGGCTCCGCCTTCAAGGACAAGGGTGTTCAGCCGATGCTGGACGCCGTTGTTGATTACCTGCCGTCTCCTGAAGACGTGCCGGCTATCAAGGGCTATAAGCCGGGCGATGAGTCCGTCGAGATCGATCGTCACCCGACGAAGTCCGATCCGTTCTCCGCACTGGTCTTCAAGATTTCCACCCACCCGTTCTACGGCAAGCTCGTGTTCGTGCGCGTCTACTCCGGTTCCGTCAAGCCTGGCGACACCGTGCTGGACTCCACCCGCGAGAAGAAGGAACGTATCGGCAAGATCTTCCAGATGCACGCCGATAAGGAGAACCCGATGGATGTGGCCGATGCCGGCAACATCTACACCTTCGTGGGCCTGAAGAACGTCACCACCGGTGACACCCTGTGCGCCATCGACGAGCCGATCACCCTCGACTCCATGACCTTCCCGGATCCGGTGATCCAGGTTGCCGTTGAGCCGAAGACCAAGGCCGATCAGGAGAAGATGGGCATCGCTCTGGCCAAGCTGGCTGAAGAGGATCCGACCTTCCAGGTCACCACCGACGAAGAGTCCGGCCAGACCCTGATCGCAGGTATGGGCGAGCTCCAGCTCGACATCATCGTTGACCGTATGCGTCGTGAGTTCAAGGTCGAGTGCAACCAGGGCAAGCCGCAGGTTGCCTACCGCGAGACCATCCGCAAGGCCGTCATGGACCAGGGTTACACCCACAAGAAGCAGACCGGTGGTTCCGGCCAGTTCGCAAAGGTCCTGATGAACTTCGAGCCGCTCGACACCACCGAAGGCAAGACCTTCGAGTTCGAGAACGCCGTCACCGGTGGCCACATTTCCCAGGAGTTCATCCCGTCCATCGAGGCTGGCGTCAAGGAAGCTATGGAATCCGGTATTCTCGCCGGCTTCCCGGTTGTGGGCGTCAAGGCTACCGTCACCGACGGCCAGATGCACCCGGTCGATTCCTCCGAAATGGCCTTCAAGCTCGCAGGCTCCATGTGCTTCAAGGAGGCTGCTCCGAAGGCTAAGCCGGTCATCCTCGAACCTATCATGAAGGTCGAGGTCCGTACTCCGGAAGAGTACATGGGCGAAGTCATCGGCGATCTGAACCAGCGTCGTGGCAACATCCAGTCCATGACCGACGCCATCGGCGTCAAGGTCATCGACGCCAAGGTCCCGCTGTCCGAGATGTTCGGCTACATCGGCGATCTGCGCTCCAAGACCCAGGGCCGCGCCATGTTCACCATGGAGATGGACTCCTACGATGAGGTCCCGAAGAGCGTCGCTGAAGAGATCATCAAGGCTCAGCGCGGCGAGTGACACGCGCCACTAACTGAAGTTCGCTAGTGTCTCCAGTCAGCGGTAATATCGTGTACCGCTGACTGGGTTCTGGCTCTTCAAAGTGGCACATAACCCAGAAACCCAGTAGAATAGAGCGAGTGCCTACGCGAAAGGGCGTAGGAAACTCACGAGACGTCCAGGAGGACAAGAGTAATGGCAAAGGAAAAGTACGAGCGTACTAAGCCGCACGTTAACATTGGTACCATCGGCCACGTCGATCACGGTAAGACTACCCTGACTGCCGCCATCTCCAAGGTGCTGCACGAGGAGTTCCCGGATGTCAACCCGGAGTACGACTTCAACCAGATCGATTCCGCTCCGGAAGAGGCCGCCCGCGGTATCACCATCAACATCGCCCACATCGAGTACCAGACCGCTAAGCGTCACTACGCTCACGTCGACTGCCCGGGCCACGCCGACTTCGTGAAGAACATGATCACCGGTGCTGCCCAGATGGATGGCGCTATCCTCGTTGTGGCCGCCACCGACGGCCCGATGGCTCAGACTCGCGAGCACGTTCTGCTCGCTCGTCAGGTGGGCGTTCCGAAGATTCTCGTCGCTCTGAACAAGTGCGATATGGTCGAGGACGAAGAGCTCATCGAGCTCGTTGAGGAAGAGGTCCGTGACCTTCTCGACGAGAACGGCTTCGATCGCGACTGCCCGATCATCCGCGTCTCCGCTTACGGCGCTCTGCATGATGACGCTCCGGACCACGAGAAGTGGGTTGAGCAGGTCAAGAAGCTCATGGACGCTGTCGACGAGTACATTCCGACCCCGGTTCACGACCTGGACAAGCCGTTCCTGATGCCTATCGAGGACGTCTTCACCATCTCCGGCCGTGGTACCGTTGTCACCGGTCGTGTCGAGCGTGGCCAGCTGGCCGTCAACACCCCGGTCGAGATCGTCGGTATTCGTCCGACCCAGCAGACCACCGTCACCTCCATCGAGACCTTCCACAAGACCATGGACGCCTGCGAGGCTGGCGACAACACCGGTCTGCTGCTGCGTGGTCTCGGCCGTGACGATGTCGAGCGTGGCCAGGTTGTGGCCAAGCCGGGCTCCGTCACCCCGCACACCAAGTTCGAGGGCGAAGTCTACGTGCTGACCAAGGACGAGGGCGGCCGTCACTCGCCGTTCTTCTCCAACTACCGTCCGCAGTTCTACTTCCGCACCACCGACGTCACCGGCGTCATCGAGCTGCCGGAAGGCGTCGAGATGGTTCAGCCGGGCGACCACGCTACCTTCACCGTTGAGCTGATTCAGCCCATCGCAATGGAGGAAGGCCTGACCTTCGCAGTGCGCGAAGGTGGCCACACCGTTGGCTCCGGTCGTGTGACCAAGATCCTCGCCTGATTCACTGAATCACGCAAGAATCTACGTTTGAACTAGCGTTATAGGAAATCCCCTTCGAGGAAACTCGGAGGGGATTTCTTGTATGTGACGCATGCTTACACCTGTATCAAATTTGTATGAATTAGCAGTGGGACATAAGTCTTAGGCATAGCTGTGCATGGTCAATGGGTATTGGATATTGCTATCGAATAGTTGTTCAATAGGAGTCAATATCAATAATCAAAGGAGCAACAATGAGCGAGACCATGAAAGCTGCCATCTTTGTCAAGCCTGGACAGATGGCTGTGGAAGAGGTGCCGAAGGCACGCCTTGAACAGGATGATGATGCGGTTGTGCGTGTTGTGCGTGCTTGTGTGTGCGGTTCCGATCTGTGGTATTTCCGTGGGTTGAGCCCGCACCCCGAACACGCGCAGATTGGTCATGAGTCGATTGGCGTGGTCGAGGAAGTGGGTTCGGCAGTCACGTCTGTGAAGTCCGGTGATTTTGTGGTACTGCCTTTCCCGTACAGCTGCGGCAAGTGCCCGGTGTGCAAGGCCGGTTTCGAATCCGTATGCCCGCACGGTGGCTACTTCGGTGCCAGCCAGGCCGAATATGTGCGCGTACCGGAAGCCGATGGCACCGTGGTTAAGGTGCCCGGTTCTCCTGAGGATTACGATGATGCCACGCTCGCTTCGCTGCTGACCATCGCTGACGTGATGTCCACTGGCTACCACGCAGCAGTTTCCGCCGAAGTCAAGCCCGGCGACACCGCCGTGGTAATGGGTGATGGTGCGGTTGGCCTGTGCGGCGTGCTGTCCGCGCACATGCTCGGTGCCAAGCGCATTATCGCGATGAGCCGTCACGAAGATCGTGCCGCGGTCGCCCGTGAGTTCGGTGCCACGGATATTGTGGCTGAACGCGATCAGGCCGCCATTGACAAGGTGTTGGAGATGACCGGCGGCTATGGCGCAGATGCCGTGCTCGAATGTGTGGGTTCCAAGCAGTCCTTCGACACCGCCATCGGTCTCATTCGCCGCGGTGGCGTGATCGGCCGTGTTGGTCTGCCGCATGATGTCGAAATCAGCGCCGAGGGCACGTTCTACGGCAACATCGGTATCAAGGGTGGCCCGGCTCCCGTGCGTCATTACGATCTGCAGTCCGGCCTGCTGGACACCGTGGTGAAGGGCGAAATCAACCCCGGTCGCGTGTTCACCGCCGAGTTCGACCTCGACCATATTCAGGAAGCTTATGAGGCAATGGATCAGCGCAAGGTCATCAAGTCCCTGATTCGCTTCTGAATTACCGCAGCGAATGGTTCTCATTAACGACTGTGCGGGGATTGCACACGCACTTGAACATCCTCACGTTGCTTCCATCGTTGGGATTACGAGGAAGGTATGACTGTGATGTTCGTTTGATGGTGTGTCAATCCCCGCACGTTTGCTATTGAGAATGATTCGCTGCGGTATCGGTCGCTACTGCAGTGTACCGAGCTTCTGATTAACTCGGGTTTGCACTTCGATGTAGTACTGCAGTTCTTCGTCGGTCAGCGAACCATCGTCCACGGCATCGAACTTTTGCACCATGTCGCTGTACTGCTTGGTCCACTTGGCGTAGTCGGCAAGCATGGAAACCGGATGACCTTCGGAGTTGTACTTGTTCATGAAGTCCACGTAGTCGTTCATGGTTTTCTCGTAGCTATCCATTGCGGCCTTGAAATCACTTTCGGATGGGCTGGAAGACGCATTGGAGTCGGTGTTCGCAGAATCATCAGAGGCAGTGGAATCATCGGTAGAGGAGTCCGAGGAACCTGAAGAGTCCTCTGGTGGATAGATGGAAATATCCATCACATTCGTGTTGTATTCATTCACCGATGCATGCACACTGTAGCCAGCTGCATTCTTAGCTGTAAATGCCTCGTCGGACTTGGAATAGTCGGCGGTGAAACCCTTGTCCTGCAATGCCTTTATATAAGCCGTATATGCAGTGGAATCCGTATCGCATACGGAGATGGAGAATAGGCTGGAGCTTTCGCTTTCGATCTTACCGGTGGTGGATTGCGGTTGCGGCAGCTGTGCGACCAGGTCAGAGGACGGCCAGCTATACGCTTTGCACGTCACCTTCATGGATTCCTTGAACGCGGCATCATCAGCTGCGCTCTTGGCGCCGGCGCGCACAATGCCAACGCCGCCGATAATCAGCGCCACTACGGTAATACCAACTGCCACCCAAGCGAGTACACGGCCTTGAACTTTGCCATCCTTACGCGTCACATACAAGGAGAAGCCGGAAAGCAATACTGGCAAAACCGCAAGGACCACCAGTGTGCTCCAAGAGTTTATGCCGATGAAAGTGCTCAGCAGGAACACTGCGTCCACAATGATGGCGAAAACCGCAAGTTTCGAAGTCTTCTTATGCGGTTTCGGTTGCTGAATGGCGGGACCATTCGTTGGAATTCCTGTAGGGTTAGCAGGTCCGTTTGGATACACAATTGGCGTAGTGGGTTGGCTGGGCTGCCCGTTCGGCTGCTGTGCCGGAGCCGGCTGATTGAATTGATTGGTCATAGTATCTTCTCTCCTTTCCAATCAAAAGCCACTAATCTCGCGGAAATTATTGCGTAGAACCAAACAGCATTCCTCAGCTGGCTGCTGAATTACTCAGTTGCCAACTGAATTTCAAGGAATTTGTTTGATGGCTGACTCTGCTCGCCTGCAATACAGCGGTATAAAGGAAGGCATGAGAACGAACGGTACTTCAGGCGAGAAAATCCTTACCGAAGAACTACTGGACCGGTTACTTGCCAGCAACAGCATCGAGGCATATCTGGATGAGGAGAAAATTAAGGACCGCGAGCTGGTTGATTATCTGCAGTTTCTGTTGGCTCGGCATGGTTTGAAACGTGCTGACGTGGCTCGTGCATTCGGTCTGAACGCCACAGTGGTGTATGACATTTTCGCCGGTAAGAGCAGGCCGGGGCGCGATCATGCGATTATGCTGGCGTTCGGGTTGCAGTGCGACGTGAGAGAAACCCAGCGTGTACTGCGTTTTGCCGGTGTCTCTGAGCTGTGGTGCCGGCAGCGGCGCGATGCCATTATCTTATGGTGTGTGCAGCAGGGCTTCGACCGGGCGTCTACGGATGATGAACTGCATCGATTTGGCGAACCGACGTTGCTGAGCGTGGATTAGCATAGAGAAAATATGGAGCATGCAATGTTTGCAATGCTCCAGAAACTGAGCGATTGCGGCACTGGGGGAGGGCACGTCATGGATGATATGCAAACGATGCATGCCATGATGCTGGACGATGCCTACCATGTTGAGCAAGTGTTGGCGAACGGACAGTATGGCATTACCGAGCTGGTTACGCTCGATGGCACCGGCCCGTTTGTTCGTAAAAAGATTCCTCTGCAATTCGCACGCAGACGCTTATGGTCAACGATTGCTGAATGCCGTTCGCCACGCTTGCCGCAGATTGAAGCCACATATGAGCTGCCTGACTGGTTTGTGGTGATTTACGATTATGTGCAAGGTGTCACGCTCGAACAGTACATGGCCGAGCGCGGACGTTTATCTGCTGATGCGGCGATTCGCATTGTTGCACAATTGTGCGAAGCGGTAGACGAATTGCATCGGTGCGGTATTGTGCACCGCGACATCACCCCGGCGAATATCATCATGGCTGCTGACGGCGTGCATCTTATCGATTTTGGCATTGCGTGCGAACACAGTGGCGCTGATGGAGCCAACGGTATGCCGCGCTCGCATGATACGACCACGCTGGGTACTTGGGGTTTTGCGGCTCCGGAGCAGTATGGTTTTGCGGCCACTGATGCGCGTAGCGATGTGTACGCCATCGGATGTGTATTGGGATTTTTGGTTACCGGTGTGCAGCCTTCAGATAAGAATCACTATGAGCGGCTGCTTGCGGATGCTGATGTGGTTGATTCGCGCATTCGCTTCATTGTGCAGCAGGCATGTGCGTTTGAGCCAAGTGCTCGACCGCAGGATGCGGCAGCCTTGCGTCGATTGCTGTATTCCGCGAATGCTGGGTCGGCAGGCGCGTACGGCAGTGGGGAAGCGCCTGATGCAGCGCATAGTGGTACGGTGCGGCGTTTGCGCAGACGATGGGTGATGTGGATTGCTGCGGTGCTGGTAATGGTGCTGATTGTGGCCGGCGGCATTACCGGATATGCGCTGTTGCGTGGGAATCTTGGCGGTGGGCTTGCGCAATCGAGCTCCGATACGCAAACTTCAACCGGTAAGGTTCCTGATAAGAACGGTGGCGATTCCTCGCCGGATTCATCGTCAGCTGGCAGTAACGATGGGAAGGAAGCGTTGCAGAATAACCCTCTTGAACTGACCGAATCTGGATGGTCGGCACCAAACGGGTATGTGGAATATGCGCTTGCGCTGCATAATACGGATGTTACGTATGCTGTACAGTTCCCTCAGGTCACGGTTACCGGTAAAAGTGCCGATGGATCGGTGATGTTTTCGCATACACAGGTGTTCGCTATCGTGTATGCCTCAGAGACTGCGTATTTCGCAGGGCAGGCCGGGGACGGTGAGAAACCGGCGAGTGTGGAATTCACGGTGGAGAAGCCATCAGCGGATGATTTGTTGGATACCGGTGGCGCGGAGTCGTTCACTGTTCGGGGAGTCAAAGCGCGCAAGATCGATTTGGGCGGTACGACCTTCAGCGGGGAAGTGGTGTGCGAGCGTGATGATGACAATGGCAAAGGCTTATATGCGGACGACATCAGTGTGACGCTTGTCTTGCGTGATAAACAGGGACAGATCGTATATGGGCGCAATACCAATGTGATCAAGCCCGCACAGGGCAGTGCCAAGGCGTTTTCTATCGAGACGTACGATTTGCCGGCATATGCGTCATACGATGTGTATGCGCATGTGTACTAGGATATTCCGGTACGGTATTGATGTATCGTTACATCAGGAGTGTGCTCTACTGATATTGAGGTAGGGGAGGGCCTTATGGCATTCGTGACCATTCGAGATATTGCGCAGGAAGCCGGCGTTTCCGTTACGGCGGTTTCGCAGATTCTGCATGATAAAGGCCGTTTCTCTCAGCAGACGCGCGAACTGGTGCGTCAGACCGCCGAACGATTGGGGTATGTGCCCGACCAGCGTGCTCGTGCGATGCGTTCGGCCGCCACGCAAACCGTAGGACTTCTGGTACCGGACCTACGCAACCCGTATTTCGCCGACATGGTTTCCTCGATGGAGGAGGAGCTGTATAGACGAGGTTTTACCACGTTGATTGGTTCCTATGGTGAACGGGTGGATAGGCAGGATGCGTTCTTGCGCAGTCTGCTCGGCCAGCGTATCGATGGGGCCATCGTAGTGCCGCAAGGTGGGCTTTCCCAAGGATTGCAACTGTTGATTGAGCGTAAGTTGCCGTTGGTGTTTGTGGATCGTCTGGTGCCGGGAGCGGAGAATGTTCCGTTTGTGGTTTCCGATCCCAAACCTGGTTTGGAGGAGGCTCTGGAACGACTGGCCGGGCTGGGGCACAGGGCAATTGGATTTGTTTCGCATTCCGCATTGGGGTCGTTCAGCGTAAACGAACGTGCGAAGGCGTTTTCCGCTGCCATTCGAGAGCGGATTCCTGGCGGGACCGGCGTGGTGGTTGACTGTAATTCAACGGTCGAGTCGAGATCTTCTGCTCTGGAGCGTTTGAACAATGCGGGGGTTACGGCCATTATCTGTGCGTATTCTCCGGATGCCATCACCATGTTGGGGCTGCTTCAGGAACGTGGCATTGCCATCGGCGATGCGGTGTCGCTGATTTCGTTCGATGACATCGAGGCATTTCGTTTGATGGTTCCGCAAGTATCCGTGATCTCTCAGCAGGCCGATGCGATGGGCCGGCTTGGCGTTGAGATGCTGATACGGCGTATCGCTTCGGGAACTGAAGTGGCTGCGCATACGCACTATGTGCCCACGGTATTGCATATGCGCGGATCATGCGGTGTCGCAGTCGTATGATGTTGGGCCTCTATGGATTTCCTGATTGACGCACCGGCTAGCAAGAATGACGGCTGGGGCAGCCTATATGTGTATAGGCTGAGTGCTGTCGTGCTGATATGCAACACGCTGAAAAGGGCAATGGTTATTTGACAATATTGATTTAACGTTTTATCTTTGATGTTGTCAGATGATAAAACGTTAAATCAAAGCTTTCGGGCTAGACCACAACGCCCATCATCACCGGTCGCGGAAGACCGGTTTAACGCCATCAATGAAGAAAGGCACTCAATGAAGAAGCTCATTCTCGATCTCGATACCGGTGTAGATGACGCGCTTGCCATCTCCTATGCACTGGGCAGCCCGGAGGTCGAACTCATCGGCATCACTGGTACGTACGGCAATGTGCTGCTCGATCAAGGTGTACGCAATGCACTGGCTATCACCGATCTGCTGGGTCATCCGGAAGTCAAGGTGTATAAGGGCTTGCCGCATTCCAGCACTACCGATTCCTTTGAAGTGCTCGACATTTCCGCTTTCATCCACGGCAAGAACGGCATTGGAGAAGTCGAAATCCCGGATTCTCCGCGTCAGCCGGAAACCGAATCCGCGGTCGACTTCATCATCGATGCAGTAAAGACCTACGGTAAGGATTTGATCTACGTACCCACCGGTCCAATGACCAACATTGCCGCAGCTCTAAAGAAAGTTCCCGAAATCAAGGATGAAATCGGCAATATCGTGCTCATGGGTGGCGCACTGACCGTACCGGGCAACTGCAACGCTTGCATGGAAGCCAACATTTCCCAAGATCCGGAAGCCGCGAACGAACTGTTCCATTCAGGTGCTCCTGTCACTATGGTCGGCCTCGACGTAACGCTGCGCACGCTGCTGACCTATAAGGAAACCCAGCAGTGGCGTGATCTCGGTACCAAGGCCGGCAACTTCCTCGCGGATATGACCGACTTCTATATCAAAGCCTATGAGACCACGTCGCCACACCTCGGTGGCTGCGGTCTGCATGATCCGCTCGCTGTGGCGGTGGCCATCGACCCAAGTCTTGTCACCCTGCTGCCACTCAATATGAAGGTCGATCTGGAAGTCCCGACCCGCGGCCGTACCATCGGAGACGAAACCCGCTTGAGCGAACCGGCTGACACCACCAAGGCCGCCGTGCAGGTTGATGTGCCGCGCTTCCTCAACGAATTCATGACCCGCATCACTAACCTCGCCAAGGCCGCCGAGTAATACCACCATCGCATATATATAAGGACTTCAATCATGTCGAATACCGCAACTGTGCCTGCAAACGCATCCGCTGATCCGTGGGCCGATCCGGAAACCAGCAGCAGCATGGCCGTCAAGGCCCTGATTCCGCTGCTCATCACCTTCATTCTCGGCACCCTGTGTCTGCAGGGCTTCAACTTGGTCTTCACCCAAGTCGGTGCAGACGTCGGCGCACCAGCGCAGGCCTCGCTGATCACTGCCATCCCCGGCATCGTGCTCGGCATCGTCTGCTTCATCTACGGCTCCCTTGGTGATTTCGTCTCCCTGAAGAAGCTCGTGGTCGTTGGTCTGATCACCCTGTTCATTGGCTCGATTTTCGGCTTCGTGGCCAACTTCTTCTTTGCCGCGAACCTGTGGACCGTAATCATCGCCCGCGTCCTGCAGACCGCAGGCGAGCAGGTGGCCGGTTCCGCGTTCCTCGTGGTGGCCAGCAAGTACCTGAAGCCATCGCTCAAGGTGATTTTCTTCGGCCTGTTCACTGCCGGCTACCAGCTGTCCGCATCCATTGGCGTATTCGCTGCCGGCATCCTGAGCTCCATCGCATGGCAATACCTGTTCCTCATTCCTTCCGTCACCATCGTCTTCCTGCCGCTGCTGCTCAAGAACCTGCCGGACAAGCAGGGCAATGGCGAGAAAGTCGATTGGCTCGGCTTCACCATCTTCGGCGTGGCCACCGCATTCCTCACCCTGTTCTTCTCCTACATGGCATGGTGGATGCTCGCCGTGGCCATCGCACTGTTCGTGGTCTTCGCCGTGTACATCACCAAGGCTGCCAAGCCGTTCGTGACTCCGGAATTCTTCAAGAACAAGCGTTGGCTGTGCGCCATCAGCCTGATTCTGGTGTTCTACTTCACCAACTACTTCATCTCCCCGATGTTCAACGCCATCGGCACCAACATCTACGGTATGACCACCACGCAGGTCTCCCTGCACATCGTGTTCGCCTTCCTCGTGGCCGCTGCATTCGGCATCTGCTCGGGCGGCATCGTAGGCAAAATCGGCATCCAGCGTGCCCTGCCCATTGCCGGCACACTGATGGCGGTCGGTTTCATCGCCTCCGGTCTGGCTGTCAACTCCGGATTCGTGGTGCTCACCCTGTGCGCATGCTTCTTCTACGCAGGCTGCGGCCTCATGTACTCGCCGGTCGTTACCACCGTGCTTGGTACGCTGTCCGCTGACGAGTCCGGCCGCGGCGTGGGCATGAACGATCTGGCCATGAACGTCAGCCCCTCCATCGGCATCGCACTGTTCTCCAGCCTCATGGGTTCGCAAGCATTCTCCGGATTCAGCGTGATTGGAGCCTCCGGTGCGGCCGCCAGCTACTCCAACATCCTGATTCTCGCCGGCTGCGCGCCGATCCTCGGTCTGATTGTGTTCTTCGCCTTCCGCAAGAAGATCTACACCGATAAGTAAGCAATACTTCCGATCAACCATCGGACGGCTGTGATACTACGGCCGAATATAGTAGCCATATCAAGGCCGTTGGGCCGGTCTTATATCCGGTTCAACGGCCGTTCTCATGCGAAAATCACTCAGTTTCCCAATCAATTCACCTCACGAAAAGGCAACTCTCATGTCTGATTCTGTTTCTTCTTTCTTCTCTTCCACTACCTCTTCCAATAATGATGTGCTTGCCTTGCTCGACCATATTCACGGTTCGGTCAGCGTGGTTGGCTCAATGAACGCTGACTACACCGTTGCCGCACAACGTCTTCCCGGCCCGGGAGAGACGGTTGCAGGCGGACCATTGCAGATCTTGCCTGGCGGCAAGTCCGGCAATCAAGCTGCTGCAGCAGCGCGTATAGGTGCCAATGTGCGCATATTTGGCGCGGTCGGCTCGGATAGCAACGCTGATTTTCTGCTGGGAGCCTTAGACGATGCTGGCGTAGACACTGCCAATGTGCGTCGCGTGGCTGGACCGAGCGGCACCACCGTCATTATGGTGGACGCGGCAGGGGAGAACGCCATCGTGTATTCACCGGGTTCCAATGCACAAGTCACAGCGGACTATATTGAAGCCTCACGCGAGGCATTGACCGGCGCCAGTGTGCTCGGACTGTGTTTGGAAAGTCCGATGGAAGCTGTGACTGCGGCGGCACGCATGTGTCATGAGGCCGGAGTCAAGGTACTGCTCAATAATTCACCGTTCACGCCGGTTTTGCCAGCTGAGCTCATCGAAGCTGCTGATGTGCTGTTGGTTAACGAACATGAAATGGTGCAATTGCTAGGGATTGCAGAGCCTGAGAATGATGATTGGTCAACGTTTGACTGGGAGACCGCACGGCAGCGCATGCACGAATACGGGTTCAAGCAGGCGATAGTCACTTTAGGCGGTGATGGATCGATGGTACTGGATTCCGCATGCACGCGTATTGCGCCGGTGAAGGTGGATGCTGTGGATACCACCGGGTGCGGCGACTCATTCATGGGTACTGTGCTGGCGGGGCTTGCCTCTGGTTTTGCGCTGCGCGAGGCGGCCAGCCTGGCATCATATGTGTCCGCCTATGCGGCCACCGGTTACGGTGCCCAAGCATCCTATGGCACGGCGGCGCAGATCAGGGAGCGTTTTTCCTTCTGAGTAACCGCGCAGCGAATCATTCTCATTAACAACCGTGCAGGGATTACGCACACAATCGAACAAAAGCGCATTGCTACCATCGTTGGAATCGCAGGGAAAATGCGGTTACGATGTTCGTTTGAGAGTGCGTCAATCCCCGCACGGTTGTTAATGAGAACCATTCGCTGCGGGGGAGGGAGGGGAGCTTCATGACACAAGGGCAGCAGCAGAAGCCAACTACAATAGAAGTGCGCGGCGCCCGCGTGCATAACCTTAAAAACATCAACGTCGATGTGCCGTTGGGCGAGCTGGTTGGCATCGCCGGCGTCTCCGGTTCAGGCAAAAGCTCCCTGGCATTAGGCGTGCTCTACGCGGAAGGCTCCCGGCGATATCTCGAAGCCCTCTCCACATACACGCGTCGCCGTTTGACCCAGGCCTCCCGCGCGCAAGTCGACGAAGTGTTGCATGTGCCGGCTGCGCTTGCCCTGCATCAGCGGCCGGCAGTTCCCGGCATTCGCTCAACGTTCGGCACAATGACCGAACTGCTCAATAGCTTGCGATTGCTGTTCTCCCGCTGCGCATCACATGTCTGTCCATATTGCGGCGCGCGCCAAAAACCCACGCTGAATGTGGCAGCTGAACTGCCGATGATCTGTATTAGTTGCGGCAAGGAATTCCAAGCTCCGGGCGCAGAATCATTGGCATTCAATTCAGCTGGCGCATGCCCTACCTGCTCAGGCACCGGCATTGTGCGCGAAGTGAACCGTGCGGCCTTGGTGCCAGATGAGTCAAAAAGCATCGATGACGGTGCGGTGTTGCCGTGGGGTTCCCTGATGTGGGATCTGATGAAGCAGGTGTGCGGTGCGATGGGCGTGCGCACCAATGTGCCGTTCAAAGAATTGACACCTGAAGAGCGCGATATCGTCTTCAATGGTCCGGCAGTCAAAAAGCATATTCTGTACCGGCCAAAGAAAGGTGACGATTTCGCTGAACTGGACTTCACCTACTACAACGCGGTCTACACGGTGGAAAACGCGCTCGCCAAAGCCAAGGATGAGCAGGGTTTGAAGCGTGTGGCGAGGTTTCTGGAAGAAAAGCCATGCCATGACTGTGGTGGTACGAGGCTGAGCTCGGCGGCCCGAGGGCCTGAAATTCGTGGTATTAATCTGGCGCAAGCCACGGCTATGACCTTGGATGATGCGGTGGCTTGGATGCACGGTGTGCCGGAATCATTGCCGGTTGACATGCGCCCGATGGCCACCAATATTTGTGAGTCTTTCCTCGATGTGGCGAAGCGGCTGCTCGAGCTCGGGCTTGGGTATCTTGCACTGGATCGTGCCGGTTCCACTTTGTCCACCGGCGAACGCCAGCGCGTGCAGTTGGCGCGTGCCGTGCGCAACCGCACCACCGGCGTGCTGTATGTGCTGGACGAGCCGTCCATCGGGCTACATCCCTCGAATGTAGACGGTCTGCTTGGCGTGATGCATGATCTGGTGGCGGACGGCAATTCCGTGGTCGTGGTCGACCATGATGTGCGCGTGCTCAAAGCCGCGGACCATCTCATCGAAATGGGGCCGGTCGCCGGTGCCGGCGGTGGCTATGTGATTGCACAGGGTGCGGTTAGTGAGGTGGCGCATAATGCGAACAGCCGTATTGCGCCTTTCTTGAGCGAAGACGGGCAGCAACGGATTCGCGCGCGAGTTGCTGTCCACGATGATTCTTCCGAAACGATGCCGCAGCCAAGCCGACCTGAAGCAGCATCAACGGAATCAAGCATGTTCGCCAACGGACGTATTCACATGGAGACCGGTTCGCTGCATACGGTCAAGCCATTGACCGTGGATATTCCGCGCGGCCGATTAGTGGCCGTCACCGGTGTTTCCGGTTCTGGGAAAACCACGATGGTGCTGGAGTCGCTGATTCCAGCGCTGAAAGCCGCGGCCGCCGGTGAATCATTGCCGAAGCATGTGCATGCGTTGCAGGCGGACGGTATAACACGCGCCAATCTCATCGACGCCACGCCCATCGGCGCGAATGTGCGTTCCACTGTGGCCACGTATGCTGGCATCCATGATGAGCTGCGCCGAGCATTCGCACGTTGCGAGGAAGCCAAAGCGGCTGGTTATAAGGCCGGCGACTTTTCCTATAACACCGGCCGGTTGCGCTGCCCAACCTGCGATGGTACCGGTTCGATTTCGCTCGATGTGCAGTTTCTGCCGGATGTGACCATTGCCTGCCCAGACTGCCAGGGCTCGCGTTATGCGCCGGAAGCCAGCACCATTCATCGGCAGGTGAAAGCTGCGAAATCCTCAACCGGTCGAAAGACTGCGAAGAATGTGGCAGACGAAAGCGGTAACGCTGTTACCTCGGATGTTTTCGAGGTGTCGCGCTTGCTAACACTGCCGCAACTGATGTCCATGAGCGTGGACGAGGCGCTGGCCGTGACCGCTGATATGCGAAAAGTGCATGCACGCCTTATCACCTTGCATGATTTGGGGCTTGGCTATCTGACTCTTGGCGAACCCACGCCATCCCTTTCCGGCGGCGAGGCGCAGCGATTGAAGCTCGCCAGTGAGATGGGTCGTGCGCAATCCGACGCGGTGTTTGTTTTCGACGAGCCGACCATCGGCCTTCATCCCCTCGATGTGCAGGTGTTGCTCGGTGTATTCGACCGGTTGATGGCAAGCGGTGCCACGGTAGTGGTCATCGAACATGACTTGGATGTCATCGCTAATGCCGACTGGGTGATTGATCTGGGACCGGGCGGTGGAGAAGCGGGCGGACGCATCATAGCCACTGGTACGCCGGAACAGATTGCATCTGATCCCGTGAGTATCACCGGCAGGTATCTCAGCGTGCGCTGAGCCGCGGAAGTGCTGCGATCACAGTACTTTTTGCGCGAAAAGTGCGTTGCTGATACAGCATATGCCTCGTATGGCGGGCGAATAAGAGAGCTTAGGTGCGGCAGGGGAGTAGGATAACCGGCGTGAATCAGGTACATGGCATCAAACGCGCGAATGCGGACGCAAAGTACCATCAGATGACCGAACAGCCGATTCCCTCGCTGATTCTGACGCTGAGCGTGCCGGCGGTCGTCTCCAACCTGGTGACTACCGCCTACAATCTGACCGATACGTTTTTCATTGGCCAGCTGGGTACCTCACAATCGGGTGCGATTGGCATCGCCTTCTCCATCATGACCGTACTGCAGGCGCTGGGTTTCTTCTGCGGCCAGGGTGCCGGTAATTCGCTCAGCCGCGAGCTCGGCAAGCGCGACATCGACCGCGCATCCAAATTGCTGGCCATTGGATTCGTGGCGGCATTCAGCTTCGGTCTGCTCGTGGCCATCATCTGTCTGGCGACTCTGCGGCCTCTGGTCATGCTACTGGGATCCACTGCCACCATTGCCCCTTATGCCGTGCAATATCTGACGCCGATCCTGGTGGCCGCACCTTGCGTATGCGGATCGTTCGCGCTGAACGGATTGCTGCGATACCAAGGGCAATCGGCATACGGCATGATCGGTCTGGTCACCGGTTCGTTGCTGAACTTCCTGTTGGCGCCACTGTTCATTTTTGTGCTTGACATGGGCATTTTCGGTGCCGGCCTCGCCACCGGCATCTGCCAGACGGTGAGCTTCATCATTCTTGTGGTGATGAGTGCGAAGTTTGGCGTGCTGAAGCTTTCGCTGCGCAACTTCAAACCGGATCCGCTGCTGTTGCGTGAGATTCTGGGCGGTGGTCTGCCATCGCTGATCCGCCAAAGTGCAGGTTCGATAGCCACCACATGCGTGAACATCGCCGCCAATCCGTTCGGTGACGCGGCCATCGCCGGCATGGCCATCGTGATGCGCATCATGCTCGGCGTCAATTCGGTGATCATCGGTCTCGGCCAAGGATTCCAGCCGGTATGCGGCTACAACTATGGCGCCGGCAAGTTTGCGCGCGTGCGTGAAGGCTTCTGGTTCTGCGTCAAGCTATCGACCGCCGTGCTGGTGGTGCTTGGAGCGCTGATTTGGGTGATTGCGCCACAGCTCGTAGAGATCTTCCGCTCCGACCCGGCCGTGGTGTCGGTAGGCGTTGCCGCGCTGCACTTCGAATGCCTGTCGGTGGCGCTGAACGGCGTGAACATGATGGGCAATATGATCAGTCAGACGCTTGGCAAAACCGGTATCGCCTCATTCCTCGCGGTCTGCCGCACGGGATTGTATTTGGCTCCGGTCGTGCTGATCTTGCCGCAATTCATGGGCGTCACTGGCGTGGAAGTGGCGCAAACGGTTTCCGATGTGCTGACGTTTATCACCACGGTGCCGTTTATGAGGTATATCTTGCATAAGTTCCTCGCACAGAATCGCGTCTAGCGGTAAGTGTGTAAAGTAGGAGAGAGCAATGGACCAATTTGGGGTAATGATCGGCCAACTGGTCGGCTTCTTCATCATGCTGATGGTGGGTTACGGCTGCGTGCGCCTGCGTTTTTACGGCAAGGTGGCATTGGATGGCATGTGCTCGCTGCTGCTTAACGTGCTGATTCCTGTGCTGGTGTTCTCCAATGCGGTGGACGGTACCGATCGCTCGCATCTTGCCGCCAATTGGGGTGTGATGCTGCTCACCGCGGTTATGTATGGGCTGTTGGTTCTTGTGTTTTGGGCGCTTGCCCATGTACTGCGACTCAAAGGTTCACGCAGTCACATATTCCAAGCATCCTTGATTTTCGGCAACGCTGGTTTTATTGGTATTCCACTGATTATGGCGCTGTTTCCCAAGGAAGGCGCGATTTATGTGGCGCTGATGTCCATTGTGGATCAGGCGCTGTTGTGGACGTATGGCGTTTGGTTATGCGAACCGGTCAAAGAATCTAATGATGCGACGGCGACGCAATCAGCGGAATCCGTCGCTGCTGTGGGAGCTCGCAAAGCGTCGCGCCCCTCCATTGGCTCGAAAGTGATTTCCCTGCTGCGCCGCTTCATCAACCCGGCGTTCATCGGTGTGATGATTGCGCTTGCATTGATTCTTCTGGGTGTCAAAGTGCCAGCCATTATTTTGAAGCCGCTGCATACCATCGGCAATATGGCCACGCCAATGTCGCTGATTTATCTCGGTGGCCTGTTCGCACTGACCCGCTGGTGGAAGGTACTGCAGCGTTACGAGCTGTATGTGGGTCTTGTTGCCAAGATGATTGCGTTCCCGCTGGCTTTCTATGCGCTGCTTACCGCCGTTGTGACTGCGCTGCCGTTCGCCGTGCCGATCACGCATGACATGATGCTGATGATTACGGTGATTTCAGGCTTGCCGACGATGACCACCATTGCCATGTTCACTGGGCGCAAGGACAATATGCCCGAATATGCGGTGGGATTCGTGCTGGTCAGCACACTGTTCTCCCTGTGCTCGCTTGCCGTGGTTTCCGCGGTGGTGTTCTAGCCTCGTGATGCTCCGCTCTCAGCCATTATTGGTGCTTTCGTTCGTTATCGACTACACTCATAGAAACGTTTCGACTGCATATCGATGAGGAGGATGCGCAATGGCGGGCATCAAAGATGTGGCGGCGCTGGCGGGAGTTTCGATTAGCACGGTCTCATATGTGATGAGTGGTAAGCGCTCGATTGGCGATGCGACTAAGAAGAAGGTACTTGCCGCCGCTAAAGAACTCGGCTACATGCCCAACGCGCAGGCAAGATTCCTGAGAGGAGAACCCACCAAGGTTCTGGCGTTGAGTTCCCCTATTCACGAATACACGGATTATTCCAACTATGCGGTGTTCTTCTTCGCGCTTGCTATGCGTGCTAAGCGCTATGGGTATGACATTTTGCTGCTTATGCATGAGTATGGCGATCAGGAACTTTCACGCATTGCCTCCAGCGGCATGGTAGACGGTATTTTGCTGTTGGATGTATTGATGTGCGATGCTCGTGCCGATGTGGCGAAAACCCTGGACATACCAGTGGTGGCAGTGGGATATCCGAGCAATTCAGATGGTATTTATTCAGTGGATCTGGACTTCGAGCGCATGGGGCGCGAAGCCATCGAAAAGGCGCATGCGCTTGGCCATCGACATGTATTGATTGCAGGTTCGGAACGCAATGCCTATGAGGATGGGTCGAATTATCTGGTTCGTTTCCGTGATGCCGCCGTCAAAAAGGGTGATGATCTCGGTGTATCGGTGATGTTCAAACCATCTACCGGTTTTGGCCGCGATGACGTGAATTTGATGCTGGATGAGGCTTTCGCTGAAGATTCGGAGATTTCATTGATTATCTGTCAAACCAATGCCGCGCATATTTCCAATGTGCTGGCATGTTTGCAAGCCCGCGCAATCAAAGTGCCTGAGGATGTTTCCGTACTTGCCGCATGCACGTACGGCTTAGGTTCCCTGCCCAAGCGTGTTGATGAAATGCCGATGATGCCGAATGAAACATGCTCGCGAGCCGTTGACCTCATGATGGAAGTGTTGGAGGGCAAACGCAGTGACGTGGGCCATGTGGAATTGCTGCCTTCGCGGTATCAAGCGCGAGGCACGGTGACCGCACACTGAAACATAACAGTGATGACGTATCCGTTGTTTATCTCGTAGTCATACGAGAATCATTTGGCGTTGCGGCGTGCTACGATGTGCACCGTTGTTAGGCGTTGATCCGTTATCAGCGGGGAGTCTTCGGAAGAACAGCAGGTGCGGCCGGATGTGATGGCTGAAGCTGCTCAGTAGAACCGACGGGTTCGGCCCGAAATAGCCGAACACAAGCGATCGCACGATCGTCAGCAATAGATTGGGTTTCTTATCTGATTTATTGCTGTGATGGTGGCGATAAGCGAGGTGGTACCGCGGTGCGGGGCGCAACAATAGCGTTCATCATCGTCCTCGTAGGCAGGAATGGTTGGAATGAAACCATTCCGGGCGGAACAATGGCTGTTCCCGAACTGCGAGGGTTGCCGCTGGCGCCATCGCAAACGGGAATCATGCTGATTTGATTCATTGCTCGGAATTTTCATCGCAGCCGCTCCTGCAAGGACCAACACAGTATTACTAGGAGATTTACGGTGAGCGAAAACGTATATCCCAAGGCGAACGAGGGCGGCGAAACCGCACACGTAGCGCCAAACCCAAGCTTCCCCAACATGGAGCAAACCGTTCTCGACTACTGGGATAAGGACGATACCTTCCAGAAGTCCGTGGAACGCAACCCTTCCGGCGACCACTCCCAGAACGAATTCGTGTTCTTCGATGGCCCGCCGTTCGCCAACGGTCTGCCGCACTACGGCCACCTGCTGACCGGTTACGCCAAGGACGTGATTCCGCGTTACCAGACCATGAAGGGCCGCAAGGTCAACCGCGTCTTCGGCTGGGATACCCACGGTCTGCCGGCAGAGCTCGAAGCGCAGAAGGAACTCGGCATCGACTCCGTCGATCAGATCGAGAAGATGGGCATCGATAAGTTCAACGATGCCTGCCGCGCATCCGTTCTGAAGTACACGCACGAATGGCAGGACTACGTGCACCGTCAGGCTCGCTGGGTGGACTTCGAACACGGCTACAAGACCTTGAACATTCCATACATGGAATCCGTGATGTGGGCATTCAAGCAGCTGTACGACAAGGGGCTGGCTTACCAGGGCTACCGCGTGCTGCCGTACTGCCCGAAGGATCGCACGCCGCTTTCCGCCCACGAGCTTCGCATGGATGCCGACGTCTACCAGGATCGTCAGGACACCACCGTCTCCGTGGCCGTTAAGCTGCGCGATGAAGACGCCTACGCCGTCTTCTGGACCACCACCCCGTGGACCGTGCCCACCAACTTCGCCATCGTGGTCGGTGCCGACATCGATTACGTGGAAGTCCAGCCGACCGAAGGCAAGTTCGCCGGCAAGAAGTTCTACCTCGGCAAGGACCTGCTGCCGCACTACACCAAGGAACTTGGCGAGAACTACGAAGTCGTGCGTGAGCTCAAGGGCTCCGAACTGGCCGGCCGCCGCTACTGGCCGGTGTTCCCATACTTCGCCGGTGAGAAGGCCGAGACCGAAGGCAATGTGCCCGGTCCGAACGGCTACACCATCTTCACCGCCGATTACGTCGACACCGTTGAAGGTACCGGCCTCGTGCATCAGGCACCTTACGGCGAAGACGATATGAACACGCTCAACGCCAAGGGCATCAAGAGCACCGACGTGCTCGATGCAGGCTGCCGCTTCACCTCCCAGTGCCCGGAATACGAAGGCATGTTCGTGTTCGACGCCAACCTGCCGATCTTGCGCAATCTGCGTGCCGGTGACGGTCCGCTCGCTCAGATCGATGAGGACAAGCGCGCCATCCTCTTCCAGGAGAAGAGCTACGTGCACTCCTACCCGCACTGCTGGCGTTGCGCCACCCCGCTGATCTACAAGCCGGTGAGCTCCTGGTTCGTTTCCGTGACCAAGATCAAGCCGCGCCTGCTGGAGCTCAACCAGCAGATCAACTGGATTCCGGAGAACGTGAAGGACGGCCAGTTTGGCAAGTGGCTCGCCAACGCCCGTGACTGGTCCATCTCCCGTAACCGCTTCTGGGGCTCCCCGATCCCGGTGTGGGTTTCCGACGATCCGAAGTACCCGCGTGTGGACGTCTACGGTTCTCTCGAAGAGCTGAAGAACGATTTCGGCGACTATCCGCGCGACAAGGACGGCAACATCAACATGCACCGTCCGTGGATCGACGATCTGACCCGCCCGAACCCGGATGACCCGACCGGCAAGTCCACGATGCGCCGCATTCCGGACGTGCTCGACTGCTGGTTCGAATCCGGTTCCATGTCGTTCGCGCAGTTCCACTACCCGTTCGAAAACAAGGAGAAGTTCGAACAGCACTTCCCAGCCGACTACATCGTCGAATACATCGGCCAGACCCGCGGTTGGTTCTACCTGTTGCACGTCATGGCCACCGCACTGTTCGATCGCCCGGCATTCAAGAACGTGATCTGCCACGGCATCGTGCTCGGCTCCGATGGCCAGAAGATGTCCAAGCACCTGCGCAACTACCCGGATGTGAACGGCGTGTTCGACAAGTACGGTTCCGACGCCATGCGCTGGTTCCTCATGTCTTCTCCGATCCTGCGCGGCGGCAACCTGATCGTCACCGCCGAAGGCATCCGCGACACGGTTCGCCAGGTCATGCTGCCGGTGTGGAGCTCCTACTACTTCTTCACGCTGTACGCCAACGCAGCCAATGGCGGCAAGGGCTTTGACGCCCGTCACCTCAACGCTGATGAGGTCGCCGGTCTGCCGGAAATGGACCGCTACCTGCTGGCCCGTACTCGTCGCCTGGTCGAGAAGGTGGAGAAGTCGCTCAATGAGTTCGCCATCTCCGATGCCTGCGATGCAGCCTCCGACTTCATCGACGTGCTGACCAACTGGTACATCCGCAACACCCGTGACCGCTTCTGGAACGAGGACGCGAACGCATTCAACACCCTGTACACCGTGCTTGAGGTGTTCATGCGCGTGCTCGCCCCGCTCGCTCCGATGGAAGCCGAATCCGTATGGCGCGGCCTCACCGGTGGCGAATCCGTGCACCTGGCCGACTGGCCGTTCGTCGTGGACGAGAAGACCGGCGAAGCCACCGAACTCGGCCGCGTGCTGGTCGACGATCCGAAGCTGGTCAATGCTATGGAGAAGGTGCGCGAAGTTGTCTCCGGCACCCTGTCCCTGCGCAAGGCCTCCCAGATTCGCGTGCGCCAGCCGCTCTCCAAGCTCACCGTTGTGGTCGAGGACGTGGAAGACGTGCGCGCCTATGCAGAGGTGCTGAAGTCCGAGCTTAACGTGAAGGACATCGAGTTCTGCACGATGGAGGACGCCGGCTCCCAGGGGCTCAAGATCGTGCACCAGCTCAAGGTCAACGCCCGTGCCGCCGGCCCGCGCCTGGGCAAGCAGGTGCAGTTCGCCATCAAGGCCTCCAAGACCGGTGCCTGGCATGTGGATGCCTCCGGCGCTCCGGTGGTGGAAACTCCGAACGGCGAGGTTGCTCTGGTGGAAGGCGAATACGAGCTCATCAACCGCGTGGAGGAGGAGAACGCTGCCGAGGCCGCCGCTTCCGTGTCCGCAGCACTGCCGACCGGTGGCTTCGTAATTCTCGATACCGCGCTGACTGATGATCTGCTGGCCGAAGGCTACGCTCGCGATGCCATCCGCGCCGTGCAGGATGCCCGTAAGGACGCTGGTCTGGAGATTTCCGACCGTATCGCCCTGACGCTCACCGTGCCGGCTGCCGATGTGGCCAAGGTCGAGCAGTTCAAGGACCTCATCGCCCACGAGACCCTCGCCACTTCCTTGGAAGTCAAGGAAGGTGCCGAGCTCGCCGTCGAGGTGAAGAAGGCCTGAATGATGCAGTAATCACAGGTTGATTGGAATCTTGGACCACATCATCCTGTGATAGATAAACAAGGCTGAGTCGTGAAAACGGCTCAGCCTTGTTTGTATTTCTTGAGTTGTTCGATTGTTGTGCGGTGGAGACCGGAGGGAATCGAAATGATTCGAAATAATTGGTTTGAATGTGCCCGCATTCGTTGGTGAGTGACTGCAGCGTCTGTGATTCAAAGATTGATGCCGAGGTGAGGTGTGCGAAGGAGCCCTTATTTTGTAAGGAAAATAAACATTTATGAAGTGAACGTTATCATTGCAGCGTGAACGTTCACATTGTTCATTCGTTGAATTAATTTATCGAAATCAATCGAAATAATTTGCGGGCGATGTTATCAATCCGTTATCTTAATTACTGAAAACATTCGAATCGTTTCGAAGCTTTTCAATCAGTAATGGCGCTGAATAAGGAGACAAGATGAAAGCTACCCGCAAATTCGTTGCTGCAGCTCTCGCAGTAGCCACCATGATTGGCATGGCCGGCTGCGGTGGCGGTGAAACCGCCCAGGAGGAGAACCCAACCTCCATCAAGATTTGGCACTATGAGGAAGACAACGGCGCTCAGGGCAAGGCTTGGGCCAAGGCTATGGAAATCTTCGAAAAGGAGACCGGCGTCAAGGTCGAGTTCGAGAAGAAGTCCTTCGAGCAGATTCGCCAGAACGCTTCCCAGATTCTGAACTCCGACGAAGCCCCTGATGTTATGGAATACAACAAGGGCAACGCTACCGCCGGCCTGCTTGCCAGCCAGGGCCTGCTGAGCAACCTGAACGATTACGTCTCTAAGTACAACTGGGATAAGAAGGTCTCCGGCTCCCTCGCCGACACCGGCAAGTACAACGAGCAGGGCATCATGGGCTCCGGCGACTGGTACGGCATCACCAACTACGGTGAAGACATCGTCATGTACTACAACAAGGACATGTTCGACAAGTACGGCATCGAAATCCCGACCACTATGGACGAGCTCGAAGACGCCATGCAGAAGTTCGTGGATGCCGGCGTGACCCCGCTTTCCGAAGGTGTGGCCGAATACCCGCTGCAGCACCTGTGGTGGCAGCTGGTTCTGCAGAAGGCCTCCGACAAGTTCCTCAAGGCCTACGAGATGTACGACGGTGACGTCGACTGGCAGGGCGAAGCAACCACCTACGCCACCAAGACCATCAAGGATTGGGTCGACAAGGGCTACATTTCCAAGGATTCCACTGGTCTGAAGGCCGAGGATGCCGGCCAGAACTTCATCAAGGGCAGCTACCCGATGTTCTTCTCCGGCACCTGGTGGTTCGGCCGCTTCCAGTCCGACATGGCTGACACCAACTGGACCTTCTCCCTGTTCCCTGAATCCAAGAAGGTCGTCGGCTCCTCCGGCAACATCTGGGTCATTCCTGAGAACTCTAAGCGCAAGGATCTCGCTGCCAAGTTCATCGACATCACGCTGAGCGAAGAAGTCCAGAACCTGATGGGCAACTCCGGTGGTCTGCCGATCGCCGCTGATCCGGACAAGATCACCGACGAGAAGACCAAGGAACTCATCACCTCCTTCAACGGCGTGCTGAAGGATAACGCCCTCGGCTTCTACCCGGATTGGCCGACCTCCACCTTCTACGACGAGCTCAACTCCTCGCTGCAGGAACTGGTCAACGGCACCTCCGATGTCAAGACCGTGCTCGGCCAGATGGAAGACAACTACAACAAGGGTGTCGAAGCCGCTGGCGTAAAGCAGCAGTAAACGTATCTTCCTCCTCCGATAAATTCAGGGTTTGCCGGTTTTCCTCCAAAATCCTAACCGGCAAACCCGCCCTTTATTTTTGTTTTTTCCTTAGGCTTGGCGTGAGCCTACCCAAAATCAAGCCACTCGCACATCGCAGTGCCGAATTCCAATACCAATGACGTTAACGGAAGTGAGCCGTTATGAGCGCAACAGCGAAAACCAAGAAGCATGTGCAGGATGCAACTGCGCGTGAGAAGGGAATGTCCCGCATTCCGGGCAGCCCATCAAGCCGATTCTGGCTGTACCTGATTCCAGGTTTTGTCATGCTGCTGTGGATCATCGTGATCCCGGCTGTGTGGAACATTTATCTGAGCTTCACCAACTATCGTGGTATCAAGCCGCCAACCTTCGCAGGCCTGACCAACTGGGCTCGACTGATGAAGGACACCACCTTCTGGACCTCCTTCCGCAACTCCATCTGGATGATTATTGCAATGGTGGTCATCCCGATTCTGCTCGGCCTAATTCTCTCCTCCCTCGTCTTCGACGTGGTGCAGAAGAAGTTCGGACCGAAGGCCGCATCCACGATGCGTGCCATCTACTACTTCCCGCAGTTGCTGCCTATCGCAGTCGCATCCTTGGTCATGGGCTGGATCTTCCGCCCGGAGAATGGCGCACTGAACGCCCTGCTTGAAGCCATCGGTCTCGGCAACCTCCAACATGACTGGCTCGGCAAACCAGATACGGCACTGATCTTCCTCATGCTCATCATGATCTGGATTCAGGTAGGCTACCCGCTGGTCATCTTCATGTCCGGCCTGCAGCGCGTCGATCCGGAACTGTATGAAGCCGCAAGCCTCGACGGCGCCAACTGGTGGCAGCGCTTCCTCGCCATCACCCTGCCGGCCATCAAGCCTGAAATCTTCGTGGTGGCCCTGACCTGCACCATCGCAGCCCTGAAGGTGTTCGGTCCGGTCTACATGCTGACCAAGGGCGGCCCAGGCACCAGCACCATCGTGCCGTCCTACTACTCGTACGTTCAGTTCTTCCAGTCGCAGCAGGTTGGCTACGGTGCCGCGATTGCTACCGCTCTGACCATCGTCATCATCATTGTGGCCGTTGTGTTCACCAACCTTCAGGAGAAGGTTGCGAAGGAAGATGAGGAGTAGACCATGACTTCTGCAACCGCACGCAAAATGAATATTCCTAGGGCTCACAAGAACCGCACGGTCGGCGACTGGACGATCATGGTGTTGCTGATTATCGGCGGCCTGATCATGCTCTTCCCGTTCATCGTCCTGCTGCTCAACGCATTCAAGACCACAGCCGACTACAATGCCTCCGGCCCTCTGGCCTGGCCGCATGAGTTCAGCCTCGACGGTCTGGTGAAGTTCTGGACCCGCGTCAACTACCCTGAAAAGCTCTGGAACTCCATCTGGACCTCCGGCCTTGTGGCAATCTTCGCAGTGATTCTCTCCATGTTCAACGCCTTCGCGCTCGGCATCGGCCGCGTCAAGGGTTGCCGTTGGATCGTGCTGCTTATCATGCTTGCCAACATGCTGCCGCAGGAAGCCATGCTGTACCCGCTGTACATCATGTTCAAGGAGATCGGCCTGTACAACAGCCCGTGGGCCATTGTCATCATCTTCACGGTGATTCAGTCCGCATTCGGCACCTACCTGCTCTCCTCCGTGTATGGCACCTTCCCGAAGGCAATCCTTGAAGCAGCAACCATCGATGGTGCCAGCCGCTGGACCATCTTCAAGGACATCGTGTTCCCGATTTCCAAGCCCACCCTGAGCGTCATGCTCGTGTTCTTCTTCATCTGGACCTGGAACGAGTACATGATTCCAATGGCCTTCCTCATCGACAACTCCACCCAGACCATCCCGATTGCAGTCAGCTCGCTGACCGGCGATCGTCTGATGGATGTGACCACCACCGCTGCCGCATCCCTCATCAGCATCGTGCCTACCTTGATCTTCTACTTGATCTTCCAGCGCACGCTGTCCCGCGGCATCACCTCCGGTGCAGTCAAGTAGTGCAATAACGACCCGAAGTAATAACCCAGGGTCATAATACAAACCAACATAACCCGATAAACCAAGGTTCCGGCCGGTTCTAATTCCCTGCCGGCCGGAACCGCCTCTCCCACAAGGAGCACAGCAACAATGAAGTTCACCAACGGTTACTGGATGATTCGCGACGGCGTCGAAGCCCTCTACGCACGAGAAGCCTATGAATTGAGCGCCGACACTGCAGCCGAGCGTCTCAACGTGCTCGCCCCGACCTCTGTGGTGCGTGGCCGCTACGATACTTTGAACCTGCCCACATTCGATGTGGACATCACCTCGCCGGCCGAAGGCGTGATTCGCGTACGTGCCGAGCATTGGCAGGGTGCCATCGAGTATCCCGGCTTCCCGCTCAATGCAGACGAGCCCGGCAACCGCGACTATGTGAGCGTGGCCGCACATGGCAATGGTGATGGCGAAGTCGGCGTCAATGGTGCGGATGTTACCTTGACCACCGGTGGACTGACCGCCAAAGTCGTCAAAGGCTCACCTTGGAACCTGACTTTCCTCGGCGAAGACGGCAAGGTGCTGACCAAGTCGGAAGGCAAGTCCCTGGCCCGATTCAAGCTCGGCGCGGAATCCAATGTCACTGCACAGCCGGTGGGTGAATTCGGCGTGACGATGGACGGCTCCGCCCGCGACGAATCCGACGTGTTCACCGCCATCCAGCTGCACCTTGCGGTTGGCGAGAACGTATACGGCTTAGGTGAACGTTTCGGCGCTTACGTGAAGAATGGTCAGACCGTCGACATCTGGAATGAGGACGGCGGCACCGCATCCGAGCAGGGGTACAAGGATGTGCCGTTCTACATGACCTCCAACGGCTACGGCATTCTGGTGAACAACCGCGGCCACGTCTCCTTCGAAATCGGCTCCGAGAACACCGAAGCCGTGCAGTTCTCCGTGCCGGGTGAAGGCCTCGACTTCTGCGTGATTTACGGCCCGACCCCGAAGCAGATTCTCGACCGTTACACCAAGCTCGTGGGTCGCCCGGCCAACGTGCCGGCATGGAGCTACGGCCTGTGGCTCACCACTTCGTTCACCACCAAGTACGATGAGCAGACCATCAACTCCTTCATCGACGGCATGGCCGAGCGCGATATTCCGCTGGCAGCCTTCCACTACGACTGCTACTGGATGCGTGAATTCCACTGGTGCGATTTCGAATGGGACAAGCGCTTCTTCGGTGATATCGAATCCACGCTGAAGCGTTTGCATGAGGACAAGGGCCTGCACATCTGCGCATGGATCAACCCGTACATCGGCCAGCGTGGCGACATGTTCAAGGAAGGCCGTGACAAGGGCTACCTCGTCAAGAAGGCCAATGGCGAAGTTTGGCAGACCGACTTCTGGCAGGCCGGTATGGGTCTGGTGGACTTCACCAACCCTGAGGCCCGTGAATGGTTCAAGAGCAAGGTTAAGAAGCTGCTGAACCAGGGCGTGGACGCCATCAAGACCGACTTCGGCGAGCGTATTCCGCGCGACGTGGTCTGGTATGACGGCTCCCCGAAGCTCTCCATGCACAACTGGTACACCCAGCTCTACAACCAGACAGTGTTCGAGGCGATTGAGGAAACCTACGGCAAGGGCAACGCATGCCTGTACGCCCGATCGGCAACCGTGGGCGGCCAGCAGCAGCCCGTGCACTGGGGCGGCGACTGCGAATCCACCTTCAACGGCATGGCACAGTCCCTGCGCGCAGGTCTGTCCCTGACCTCCTCTGGCTTCGGCTTCTGGAGCCACGACATTGGCGGCTTCGAAGGCGCCTTCCCGGATCCGGCAGTCTACAAGCGTTGGGTGGCATTCGGCCTTCTGGGCTCCCACTCCCGTCTGCACGGCTCCACTGTGTACCGCGTGCCGTGGCTGTTCGACGAGGAAGACAAGAAAAACGGCGTGGAGCTGGTTCCCGGTCAGACCGCCGTGGACGTGGCCCGCAAGTTCACCAAGCTCAAGCTCGAACTCATGCCGTACGTCTACGAGACCGGCCTGAAGCCGCACATCAACGGCACTCCGGTAATGCGTTCCATGTTCGTCGAATTCCCGGATGACCAGACCTGCCGTACGCTGGACCGCCAGTACATGTTCGGCCCGAACTTCTTGGTGGCCCCTGTATTCACCTACTCCGGCGAAGTTTCCTACTACCTGCCGGAAGGCGTGTGGACCAACTGGCTCACTGGCGAGAAGGCGCAGGGTGGCGTGTGGCGCAACGAGGTGCACGGCTACGATTCCATCCCGCTGTGGGTGCGCGACGGCTCCGTCATCGTCACCAACCCGGGCGAAACCAAGCCGGACCGTGTCTACGGCACCGACGCTCTGGTTTCCGTGTTCCTGACCGATGCCGAATCCGCCGAAGCGGTGGTCAGCGAAATCGACGGCTCCTCCGTGACCTTCACCGCCCGCCGTACTCCGGCTGGCGTGGAAGTCTCCAGCTCTGATGGCCGTGCGTTTAGCGCACGCCTCGGCTCGGACGGTGAAATCGTCAAGGCCGAATCCGGCACTGTAGTGCTGTAAAGCTCACACATTAGGCACAGGGCGATCATGACGGGCAGGATTCCTGCATCGCAATGATCGCCCTGTTTCTTTTTAAGCTCTGTTAAACCAAATTCTGGCTCCCCTTGTCAGGGGAGCTGGCGGCGAAGCCGACTGAGGGGTAGTCCCGCCCGATTTGTATCAATTTTGCTTTAACAAAGCCTTTTTAAAATGATCGGTTTTCGGCTCGCTGCCGAAGCTAACTGTTATGTCAACTATCAACGGAGATACCACGATGACATTCACATTCCCGAAAGACTTCACATGGGGAACCGCTACCGCCTCATACCAAGTGGAGGGCGCAATTCGTGAAGGTGGCCGCACCGCATCCATCTGGGACACATATTGTGCAGTGCCGGGCAATATCTTGGACGGCTCCAGCGGTGAATTCGCATGTGACCAATACCATCGCTACCTTGAAGACATCAAGCTCATGCAAGAGCTTGGCGTAGGGGCTTACCGGCTTTCCGTGGCATGGTCGCGCATCGTTCCCGAATATGGCGGGCCGGTGAATCAGGAAGGCATCGACTACTACCGGCGAGTGCTGGAAGCTTTGCATGAAGCTGGAATCAAACCTGCTGTAACGCTGTATCACTGGGATTTGCCGCAATATTTGGAAGACCGTGGCGGATGGGTGAACCGGGAAACCGCATTGCGATTCGCCGATTACGTTGCGGTGCTCGTACATGAGTTCGGTGATCTGGTGGATACATGGATTACGCTGAACGAACCGTGGTGCAGCGCGTATTTGGGGTATGGCAATGGCGCTCATGCGCCCGGATTGCGCGACCATGCCAAGGCGCTCGCTGCCGTGCACCATCTCAATCTGGCCCACGGTCTTGCAGTCAAGGCGATACGTGCCGAATTGGGGGAGCGGGCCAAGGTTGCCGTCACACTGAACCTGGCCGCCAATGTGGCCGAAACCGAGACGCCTGAGGATATTGCCGCCAAGCATCGTGCCGATCTTATGGCCAATGAGGTGTTCTTAGGCCCCATGATTGATGGCACATACGATCCGGAGATTTTCGAGGTTACCAAGCACGTTACTGATTGGTCTTTCATTCAGGACGGTGACGTTGAGATCGCACACCAGCCAATTGATGCATTGGGTATCAATTACTATTCAACCAATCATGTGCGCGGTTGTGTTGCCGCTGATGCCGGCTCTTTTGCTGGTGATCGTCATGCCAATGCGATGCCGGCACAGGAGAACGTGGAAACACTGCCTCCCACCGGCGAATTGACGGCAATGGGGTGGAACCAGGAGCCGAAAGCGCTGACTGCTTTGCTCTGCGAACTCAGCGAACGCTGGCCTGACCTGCCGATAGTGATTACGGAAAACGGTTCGGCTTGGGATGATGAGGTCAGTGAGGATTCCGCTGCGCCGGATGGTCTTATTGTTCATGATCCACATCGAGTGGCTTATCTGAATGCGCATGTGCAAGCGGTTGCCGATGCTTTGAAGGCCGGAGCAAACGTGACTGGCTACTTTGCCTGGAGTTTGCTCGATAACTTCGAGTGGGCGTATGGCTATACCAAGCGATTCGGCATTATTCGCGTGGATTATGATACCGAAGCGCGCATCTGGAAGGATTCGGCGTTCCGATTCAGGGATATCGTTCGTGCGAATGCCATTTAGGTTCGCGGCTAGGCTCGCGGCTTCGCGGGGACTTGTGCGGGAACGCTCGCATCGCCACCCATTCGTCATGTACACCCCGCGCAGTTACTGCCTGTTTGGCGACGAATACAGGCAGTAACTGCGCGGAGGTTCCGTTGAGACGCGCACATACTGCCGGTTCTCGTCCTGAAACAGGCAGTAACTGCGCGGAGGTGGAGGATGGGTGCAGGACCTCGCTTACTTCACGACCTTGAAACCACCGGTCCACGGGGTCTGCTCGGTAACGCCGAGGATGATCTGCAGGGCGCCGTAGCCCTCAAGATACTGGGCGCGCTTCAGCGGGCCGGCGTCCACGGTCTTCAAGCCCGCACCCTCGATGAAGGCGGCGACGGACTTCTTGGCGTCCTCATCGTCGGAGGCGAGCTGCACCACGGTCGGAGCGCCATCGTTCTCGCCGGTGGCGAGAGTAGCGGCGAAGGTGGTGTTGAAGCCCTTGACCACCTTGGAATTCGGCAGCTTAGCGGACACATACTCGGCGGCGGACTTGAAGCCTTCCGGCAGAGCCAGGTCGAAGGTGGTGAAATCGATCGGGTTGGCAACGTCCACCACGGTCTTACCGGCCAGCTGATCGGCGTAGGCGGCGAGCACTTCGTCGTAGGCCGGGAACGGGAGGGCCAGAACCACAATATCGCCGGAGATGGTGGCTTCGCCTAACTTGGCGCCGGTGACGCCTTCGGCTGCGGCGGCGGCCTTGTCTGGGTTGCGATCGATGACCTGCACGGAAGCGCCGGACTTGACTGCGATGCCCGCCACTGCGGAACCGATGTTGCCTGCGCCGAAGATGGTGATGTTGCTCATGATGAGTCCTTTCGATATGGGTGTGTACCTCGTCTTTGTTTTTTCTGCTGGCGATTGCTTCGGTTGGTGTTCCGCTGCGTTCGCGTTGATGCCAGTATGCACCTCAGCAAGAAATATTTCAAACTGAGATATATCGGAAAGGTTTATATCGAATTGAAAATGACTGAAATAAAAGGGTTTGTGAGCATTGCTGATAGCTTTGACTCGGGCGTGTCGTTCTGAGATATCTCGACTTGAGATATCATGGAAGGCATGATGAACACGATAGAACTGATGACTTTAGGTTTCCTTTCCGAGGAACCCTTGTGCGGCTACCGTCTGCGCAAGAAGATGGAACAGCTGCAGGGCTATATGCAGGCCGTATCCGATGGCACCCTGCATTCGGTGACGAACAAATTCGTCAAGGCCGGTTATATCGGTGAAACCTTCAATGTGGTGAACGGCCGCCGGCTGCGTGAATTCCATCTCGAAGAGGCCGGGCGCGTCAAACTCATCGAAGAGCTGAAGGAAACCAGCGGCTACAACCTCACCAACATCACCAAATGGGCGGTTGTCATGTCGTTCCTCTCAGTGATTCCTGATGAGGCGGACCGTCGCGCTGTGCTCCAGCGCCGTCTTGACGTACTCGAATCCGACGTTCGCCGTCTCTACAGCGACGGCGAAGGACCGATTGATAACGACAAGGTGGAAGATAAATACCGCCGTGCCATCATTCTGGTGCACGATGCCGAAATCGACGCCGAACGCCAATGGCTGAAAGAGGAACTCGGTGTTGTCTGATAGCGAAAGCCGAGAGAAAACGGCACAATAGAAGTACACGCTTCAACAAACAATGCGAGGGCTGTTCGACGTAGAACAGCCCCGCATGCTATGTGGTGGAAGGAGATGCAATGGCCTATATCGAATTCGACCATGTGGTGAAGGAATATCCATCCGGAGGCGGCACGCCGATTCGTGCGCTCGATGAGGCCAGCTTCACCGCCGATCAAGGCGAATTGACAGTGATTCTCGGCCAATCCGGAGCCGGCAAAACCACAGCATTGAACATCCTGGGTGGTATGGATGTAGCCACCTCGGGACGCGTGGTGGTTGGCGGGCGAGACATTACGGACTTCAGAAAGCGTGAACTCATCACCTACCGCCGCAACGATATCGGCTTCGTATTCCAGTTCTACAATCTGGTGCCCAATCTGACCGCACTGGAAAACGTAGAACTTGCCAGCCAAATCTGCCCCGATCATTTCGATCCGGCTGAAACGTTGCGCAAAGTCGGCCTAGGCGATCGACTCAATAATTTCCCGGCCCAGCTCTCCGGTGGAGAACAGCAGCGCGTATCCATCGCCCGCGCCATCGCCAAGAAACCAAAACTATTGCTGTGCGATGAGCCAACCGGTGCATTGGATTACGAAACCGGCAAGGAAGTGCTCGAGCTCTTGCAGGACATTTGCCGAACTCAGGGCATGGCGGTGATGATTATCACCCATAATTCTGCGCTTGCGCCGATGGCGCATAAGGTGATTCGATTCCGCTCCGGTAAGGTGACCAGTGAAGAAATCAATCCTAATCCGATGCCGATAGCTGACATTGAATGGTAGGCGGATGATGACTCGTGGTAGGCATGCGAAGACGCGGGCTCGGCGTGGACAGCTTGAGCGGCAGTCGCGGGCAAGTATGTGGTCTGCCGCATTTGCCAAGGATATGCTGCGTGCATGGGGCCGCAATTGGAAACGATTTGTATCTTTAGCAGTGATTTCCATGCTCGGCGTGGCCGTACTTACCGGTATTTACGCCGGCTGCCGAGACATGTTCCAAGGTGCCGACCGTTTCTTCGACCAGCAGCGGCTCTATGATATCCAAGTCATTTCAACGTTGGGACTCACCAAGGACGACGTTTCCGCGTTGCAAGCCATCGATGGCGTGAAATCAGTGCAAGCGGAACGTACCGAATCCGCCACAGTCAAGGTCGACGGCTCAGACGAGTCGGTGACCTTAAGCGAAATCGGCGCGGACGGCATGAACCAGCCGTATCTTCAGCAGGGACGGCTTCCCAAGAAATCTGGCGAAATGGCGGTGACACGTAAATTCGTGCGCGATAGCGGGCTGAACATCGGTGATACGCTGACCGTCGCGCCGAAAACATCTACTGCTGATACCAATAGTGACGAGAACGATGCCGAATCGAATGAATCAGACGACGATACACCGCAATTCCCAACCAAACTCACCATCACAGGCATCGTGCTTGACCCACTCGATTTACAGAACCCAGACGGTTACTCGCAAGGCGCGTTCCGCAGCTCCGCTACCTCCGAATACACATTTTTCCTACCGTCCGCTGGCGTAACAGGCAGCACATACACAGCCATCTCCCTTGAACTCGACGGCACTGCCGCATTTGATACCTTCACCGATTCCTATGATTCTGCTGTGCGCACAGTACGCGACCGCATCGAACAGCAGGTACAATCCAAGCGTCAGCGGGCACGCCGCCAGCAGCTCATTGATGATGCCAAACAGCAGATCGATGATGCGCGCTCGCAAGCGGATGCGAAATTCGCCGATGCACAATCGCAAATTGATGCCCAACGTTCGCAATTCAACGCCCAGGTTGATGCACTTATCCAAGCTCGAGGCGGCAAAGCCGGCGATGATGCTCAGAGAAACGCAATCATCGCATCGAATACACAGCTCACTCAAGCCAAGCAACAGTTGGATGATGCACAAGCAAAACTCGACCAACAGAAAACCGACACCACCAGCCAGCTTGATGAACAGGAATCGAAGATTGAATCCGATATTCCGCAAGCGCGCTGGTATGTAAACACGCGTTCTTCGGCGGGCACGTTCTCCTCGCTCAAATCCGATTTGAGTTCGATTGAATCCATTGGCCGCGCGTTTCCTATCGTGTTCCTGCTGGTTGCCGTATTCATGAGTCTCACCGCCATGACCCGCATGGTCGAGGAGGAGCGCGGGCTCATCGGCACCTATATGGGGCTCGGGTATGGTTCCGCTGCCATCGCATCCAGATATGTGCTGTTCGCATTGCTGGCTTGCCTCATTGGTGGCGGGCTCGGTGACCTCATCGGTTTCCTTGGTATTCCGGCATTCCTGTTGATTGTGTTGGAAGGCATGTATGTGGTGCCGAATGTCACGATGCTCTACGACTGGCTCTACGGTTCGGCGGGTGTGGCCCTGTTCGTGCTCGGTATTGGTGCGGCCACCATCGCCGCGTGCTGGGGTGAAGTGCGCCAGACTCCCGCTGCGCTCATGCGGCCGAAAGCACCAAAAGCCGGGTCGCGCGTGCTGTTGGAATACATCGGTCCACTATGGCGGCGCATGAAATTCCTCAACAAAGTCACCGCTCGCAACCTGTTCCGCTTCAAAGGCCGCCTGTTCATGACCATCGGCGGCGTGGCCGGCTGCACCGCGCTCATCGTCTGCGGATTGGCCATCAACGATACGGTGGATGCACTGCCTGCCACGCAGTATCAGGATATCTACCAGTATCAATTGATGGTGGTTACTGACCATGATCAGCTCGACGCGGTGCTACAGAAGCTCAAGGACAACTCGCAGGTGCGCACAGCTGACAGTGCCAGTACTTTCGCCAAAGTCGAAAGCGGCGAACTGACCAATGCAGCCGAGGAATCCGAAACCGTGCAACTGGTCACTGTGCCGGAAGCCGCCGATCTCAAGGTCATCGCAGACCTACGCAACGTCGATGGCGGCGAGCCGATTGATGTGAGCAGTATCGCCGGCAGCAATGGGGGAGTGATTGTCTCGCAAAGTGCGGCCAATGCGCTTGACGTGCATGCGGGCGATTCCATCACTGTGGAAAACGGCGATGCCGAGCGTGAATCCGTGCGCGTTGCAGCCGTCAGCAAATCGGTCATTGGCTCGGATATCTATCTGACTGCCGACTACTACAGTCGCATCTTTGGCACGAACGCAGATACTGCCGGCAGTGATAGTTCCGCGGACACCGTGGCCAATGGTGTAGCAATGAACGCGATATTCGCGCAATACCAAGGTTCCGATGATGACCAGATCGCTTACGCGGACAAGCTCGCCAAGGATGCCGATGTGCTGAGCGTGGTGAGTACGGCGGATATGCAGCGCGGTTTCAGCTTCGACCTGATGGGCGCGGTGGTGGCGCTGATCGTGGCGCTCGCTGGCGCGCTCGCACTGGTGGTGCTGTTCACATTGGCGAATACGAATGTGTCCGAACGCGTGCGCGAGATGGCCACGCTCAAGGTGCTCGGTTTCTACGATAGGGAAGTGCACAAGTACGTCAATCGCGAAATGCTGCTGCTGACGCTAATGGGCATCGCCGTAGGACTTCCGCTCGGCCGTTGGATTGGTGGGCTTTTGACTGCCGCGCTCAATATGCCGGGATTGTATTTCGCGGTGACCGTACGCTGGACCAGTTATGCGATTGCCGCCGTCGTGACGCTGGCGTTCGCGCTGCTGGTGCAATTGTTCACGAACCCGGTGCTCGACCGCATCGACCCGGTATCGTCGCTGAAATCCGTGGAATGATGGTGGCTGATAGGAGAAGGGAGCTCTGGTATGGCAAAGCGCGTATTGAATCTCCCCTCGCCTGACTACATTGCGGCGCTATACGATGTGATGGAGCGCGAGCTTGGGACGACCGACTGGTGGCCTGCCGAGACTCTGTTTGAAATCATGGTCGGTGCGGTGCTGACACAAAACACCGCATGGGGGAACGTGGATCGCTCGCTTGGAGCATTGAAAGACGCTGATGCTCTGGAGCCACATGCGATAGTGGAATTGACATCGGAAGAGTTGCAGGATTTGATCCGCCCATCCGGGTTCTACCGCAATAAGGCAAAAACACTGCAGTCATTAAGTCGGTGGTATATCGAACGGTGTGGTGCCAGGCCGGAAGGTGCGGTGGATATCGAAGATGATGAGCTGCGTGATGAATTGTTGGGATTGTTCGGCATTGGCGGGGAGACCGCTGATGATCTGGTGCTCTATGTGTTTGGCCGCCGCGCATTCGTGGCCGATACGTATGCGCGGCGACTTTTTGCATTTCTGGGATTTACTGTGCCGGTTGGCTATCCATCATTCCATAAGGCTTTTGAGCCAGCGGTGCTGGCCTCTGGGCTAGATGTTGCGCAATTACAGGAATTCCACGGCCTCATCGATGAATATGGCAAAGCGTATCGCACTGATGAGGCCAAAGCGGAATCATTCCTGCACGGCTTCAAGGTGTGAACGCACCTTCACCACCACATACCAGACGAGCAGCGCCACACGATGGCTGGTGGCGATGCCAATCATGCATTTTGCGTATAGCAAATCATCGTTGTTTTCTATTGGACGGATGTGGGTATCAGCGATTCAATAGAGCTGAACTTGTAAGGGAGGAATCGATATGAGTAAGAAGATTCTGGTTACGTACTTTTCCGCCACTGGCACTACGCGTGCGGTTGCGGAACGTTTGGCGAAGGCTATTGGTGCGGATTTGACCGAGATTGAGCCGGCGGAGCCGTATACCGCTGCTGATGTGAACTGGCGTGATACCGCGAGCCGTTCGTCTGTGGAGCATGCACATCGTGAGATGCGCCCGACATTGGCCAAGCCGATTGACGTGAAGCCGTATGACGTGGTGTTCGTCGGCTACCCTCTGTGGTGGGAGACCGCGCCGCGCGTGGTGCGCACGTTCCTCGAAAGCGAGGATTGGGCTGGCAAGACCATTGTGACGTTCGCCACTTCTGGTTCCAGCACGCGTGGCGCCGATGGCGTGCAGTTGCACGATTCCGCGCCGGCCGCACATTGGGTCGCCGGCCGTCGTCTGGCTGCGAACGTCAAGGAATCCGAACTCGCCAAGTGGGTCGCCGGCCTCAATCTGTAATTCACGCTATCCTAGGCTCCCCTTGTCAGGACATTGCCGTGAAGCAAACGGCAAGGCCGTTTGCAGGCAATGTGCGAGGCGAAGGCGAGCCAATAGGCAGCGAAACGGAGTTCGTCGTCAATTGCAGGACGAGCTGGCGGCGTAGCCGACTGAGGGGTAGTGGGTTTTGTGTGTGCCTGCAAAGAAATAAACAAAAGTACACAGATACCTGAAAGGAAACATATGGAAAATCCAAGCGCATTCCCGCTGGGCAAGCCGAATGATGCCTTCGCCCAGTATTTCGAAGGTCAAAGCTACCTGGCGCCGCTGGCCGGCGACGATCAGGTGAACGTAGCCAACGTGACCTTCGAGCCCGGTTGCACAAACCACTGGCATATCCACCACGGCATCTGCCAGATTCTGTTGGCCGTGGGCGGTCGTGGTTACTACCAGATCGAAGGTCAAGAGCCCGTGGAGCTGAAGCCTGGCGAAGTGGCCTACATTCCACCGGACACCAAGCACTGGCATGGTGCCGCGCCCACCGAGGCATTCGCCCATGTGGCCGTGATGCCCAAGAAGGAAGGCTCCTCCACCGAATGGCTTGAACCAGTCGACGAGGAAGCCTACAAAAAGCTGGCGTAATGAGTAAGGCTTGATTCTTTTCACGAAGGAATCAAGCCTTTTTGTTAATGGACAGACAAATTGCCCGCTACCGCATTTCCGGGGGCTTGTATTGGTCATCGGTGGTGAAGCAGGTGCGGTAGACCATCGTCATGATGAGGCTATCGGCCACTAGGGTCAGTGCGGCGATGGCCGCAAAGACCACGAACTGGTATTTGGCGGCCTCAAGCGGGTCGCCGCCGGCGATGACCTGACCGGCCATCATGCCCGGTATCGTCACGATGCCGCAAGAGGCAAGCGTAGCGGTAGTAGGCAGCAAGCCCAGTCGAATCGAAGAGACAATCGAGGGACGAGCGGCCTCCCAAGCTGTGGACCCCAAGGCCAGGAGTGTATCAATCTCGTCGCGGCGCTCGTTCATACTCTCGTAGAATCGGCTCAACCCCACCGCCAGTGCGGACACCGTATTGCCGAGCAGCATACCGGTTAGCGGCACCACCAATTGCGGCGCATACCACGGGTGCGGGCGCACCACGAGTTCAGTGACCAATGAAATCATCAGCAGCATCGTGATGGTCAGGCTGAGCAGCACCGGGCCGGCCAAGCCTTTCGGTACACCTTTGGCGCGCGAGAGAGTAATCTGCACAGCGGCCACCAACATCACTGCAATCACCGCGAACACCAGAAATACATTGTTCGCGCGAATCACATAACCGATGATGAAGCCCATCGCGCACAATTGCAGTAGCGCACGGCATGCGGACCACAGCAGTGTCTTGCCTATGTTGATGCGCATGAGTTCGCTGATGCCAGCCGCAATGGCCACCATAACCAATGCGACCAAGAGACCCCAAATATCAATGTCGTATGCGTTACCGGTCATGCCTGATGCTTTCCTTCATATGTTCACGGTTTACTCCCCTCAGTCCGCTTAGCGGACAGCTCCCCTCAGAGAGGGGAGCCATTAGTGGAGTCATGCCTGTTCACCAGCTTGTTCACTCAATGTTCCGTTGGCCAGCGTCACGATTCTCGAGGCGCGACCGTCCGGTGGGCGGTGGCGGATGCGGATAATTGCCATGCCGCGGGCTGCGGCGGTGGCCATAATATCGGCCACCTTTTCGGCGTTTTCGTCATCCAAACCAGCGTCCACCTCATCCGCCAGCAGCACTTTCGGTTCGGTTAAGAGCGTGCGTGCCAGGGAGACGCGTGCTGCCTGGCCGCCGGACAAATCATGCGGCGGGCGGGCGAGATCGATATCCTCGCATCCCATCGCATCCAAGGTCATACGAATCTTCTGATCGGTGAGCAGTTTGCGTGCCTGCTGATCATTGTTGCGGAACAAGGCCATGAATTTGCGGCCCAAACTGACTTTGCCGATGCGATGTGGGGTGGAATTGCTGGCGGACGTAGTATGCGATGTGGAGATGCCAGTGGTAGCAGATGTATCGGCCGCACTGGTCGTGGTAATCGCAGCAGTTGCCCCAGCGGCGTCGCTTTGGCTGCCGATACCATCAGCCCCCGCTCGAATCATTAAAGTGAACGGCAGTCGAATCGCCTCGGCCACCGTTTCACCCGGCAGAATCGGCTTCTGCGGTAGATACGCCACCTCATGCCGCCATTGCTGCGGCGTAAACTCGCTGGAATCATGCCCACCCAGCGTCAATGTGCCGGTTGCGTGCGGATTCAATCGCGCGAACGCAGTCAGCAGACTGCTTTTACCGGAGCCGGACGGCCCGACCAGATCAACAATTTCGCCGGGGGCTATCGCAAACTCAAGATTCTCAAAAATCGTGCGGCGCTCACCTTGCGCCGGGACGATACAAGTCACCCCACTTGCGGTGAATACATGCTTCGTACTGCTCATAGTGCGCACGTTACTTCGCTTGCGGCATTGCGCAACGTTCGCGCGTTTCTTAGCGGACTCTTAGACGGTTGGCGGTCTGATATAACCGTAAGAAAAGGCTTGTTGCTTGGTCCGAGCTCCCAATCCGCGCCAGCAGTTCCCTGGCGGGGAACCCATGTGCGGGGGGCTCGGCGGTGGCATTACTGCAAAGGCATAGGCGAATGACGACGGCGAACGAATACGCGACTGATCCGGAGCGGCTACTGCTGCCTGCCGTGCTATTTATCGAGGACGATCCGAACTTGGGATCGATGACTTCGGAAATGCTCGGGCTCGACTATCGCGTGGACTGGGTGCAGACAATCGCCGATGCGCGAGTGCGTCTTGCCGCAAACACCTATGATGCGCTGATTGTGGACCGTCGACTGCCGGACGGTGATGGATTGGATTTGATTCGCGGTTTGCGCGCGGGCGGTGTCGCTACTCCTGCGCTGATGCTGACCGCGCTTGCCGAAGTGGACGATATCGTAGATGGGCTTGACGCCGGTGCCAATGATTACCTCACCAAACCATTTCATGTAGTGGAGCTTGAAGCTCGATTGCGCGCGTTGCTGCGCGGTTTCCATGCGCAGGCGGCCGGCATCATGATTGGCGACTGGCTTCTGAAGCCTAGCGCTAACATCATCGAAGACCCGGATGGGCGGGCGGTGCCGTTGACGGATGTGGAGTCGAAACTGCTGGCCACACTCGCCGCAGCGCCGGATCATGTGTTCAGTCGCGAGGAACTGCTCAAGAACGCATTCTCAACCGGCAGTGATATTGGAGCGGTGGACGTGTACGTGTCGTATGCGCGAGGAAAAACCACGCGAAGCATTATCGCCACCGTACGCGGCAAAGGGTACCGCATTGGCCAGCCACAGGATTAGACCTATTGCATAGGGGAGAGTGAACTATGGCAAGCGATAAGCAAACGCAGCGCAATCACAAGCATCATGCCAGCAGCGTGGCCGGGCTGATTAGTTTGCGTATGACCATCGCGATGACCATTATTACTGTGGTCGGCGGGATTATATTTGTGGCCGGCGTGCTGCTCGGTTCACGCCATGAATTCACCGAGCGTGGGCTCGACCCGAATGCCATGTCCGTTACCGAACAATTCGGCTCAGGCATGATGGTGATCGACACTAAAAAAGCCGTGGGCTTTACTGTGCTATTTGTGCTCGGCGTCATCGCGGCGGTGGCACTGGTTGGCCGGTATTATTCACGCAAGGAAGTCGCGCCGCTCGAGCACGCTTTCGAACTGCAGAAGGATTTCGTGGCAGATGCCAGTCATGAGTTGAAGACCCCGTTGGCCGTGATTTCCACACGCATCGATCTGATTGAATTCCGCCGCGCGCATGGACAGCCAATCGACAGCGCCATCAGCGATTTGCGTGGCGACGTAGACCGCATGAACGCCATTATCACAGATTTGTTGGTGGCTGCGCGTGGCGCTGTGGATGCTGAACCGGTGGCGCTCGCCGGAGTAATCGGTCAATCTGTGGATTCGGTAAGGCCTTTGGCAGATAAGCGCGGCGTGAGGTTGCGCACCCATATTGATGGGGATTCTGCGCGATTTGTGGTGCGCGGCAATGCTGTAGGGCTTTCACGTTGCTTGGTAGCTGTGCTTGACAATGCCATCGCGCATTCGCCGGCTGATGGTCCGGTCACGGTGTCGCTCGGCTACCATCATCACGGTGATGTGGCCATTCGCGTCACCGATTGCGGCAGCGGCATCGGTTCGGACCCGGAGCGACTGTTCCGCAGATTCGCGCGCGATGATGACGGCACCGAACATCAGGGCTATGGCTTGGGGTTGGCGCTTGCACGCGATGTGGCCAATCGCTACGGCGGCACGCTGAGCGTGGAATCCACGTCTTCGAGTGGCACCACGATGCTGATTACGCTGCCGCTGGCGGCATAGCGCGTTCGTGCATCAGACTGAGGTGCCGGCAAGCTCTCGAATGCGCTCGATGAATGCGGCGACGGCGGGGGATGGATTAAGCGAATATAACAGGCCATAGGATAGGCCTACCCGAACCGGCCAATCCACGGGCACATTTACTAGCTGCGGATGCACGCCGGCCCACATGTTTTTGGAAATCATCACATCGCCGCTTTGTGCACAGTCGTTGAATGTGTCAAGGTCATAATGATCGATATCGATCAGTGTGATACCCGGATATTGGGCGAGCAAGGCGCGTGCGGTTTCATCGCCGCCGTGACGATGCTTCAATACACGGATTCGTGCGTGGCTACGGTCGAGATCATCCAAGGTAATGATTGGTTTGCGGGCCAAAGGATTATTTCGTGGAATCGCGAGGCAAAGTGGCTCGAAGTCAAGTGTCAAGGTACCGCAATGTTGCGCCCAATAATCGGTATCGAACGCAGTAGACACCATATCCACGGTTTCACCCAAGTGTGTGATGATGTCGTTGATGGTGGTTTTGTTATCCGGCAAGGAGACTAATTCCAAACGGATTTCAGGATGTTTGCCGGCGTCCTTCTGCCAAAGGTCGAGGATGCGCCGGCCAGAGCGCAATATCGAGACGCCGAGCCGCACTGGTTCGACGTTAGCTGCCGAACGATGCTGCGCGCGACTGATGATTTCATTGCATTCATGCATGACCGGCCTCGCATCGGCAACGAAATCGCGTCCCTGAGAGGTGAGCTCCACGCCGCTGCGCGAACGGGTGAACAGTTTCAGCCCGTATTCCTTCTCGAATGTATTGATCTGCTTGGCCAATGCCGGCGTGGAAATGTGCAGCATACGACCGGCGCTGGCGAAACTGCCGGTATCCGCCGCCGCAATCACCGCATCCAATCGCTTGTCATACATGGTGCAACCTTTGTGTAAACCAATGGTTTATAGCTTATAAACCACAATCATCTACAAACCGATATCTTGCAACGATTTTCAAGCGTACAGTATCTCACGCAGTAACCAATAGTATATGAGATAAGAGTACTTGTGAATTCTGTATCAAAGCTTTCCTCAAACCTCACCACAGCAGCGGCCGCAGTCGCATCATTCCTGGCTGGCATGGATGTGCTCATCGTCAATGTGGCGCTGCCCACCATCGCCAAAGAACTGGGCGGCAGCATGGCGGTGCAGCAGTGGGTGGTGGACGGCTACACCCTGCTGTTTGCCGCGTTGCTGTTGCTTGCTGGCAGTCTCGCCGATCAGTTCGGTGCCAAGCGCATTTTTATCATTGGCGCAGCGCTGTTCGGTGCCGCCTCACTGTTCTGCTCATTCGCATGGTCGATGATGGCCTTGGTCGCCGGCCGCTGCGTACTCGGCATTGCGTCGGCTCTACTGCTGCCAGCGTCAATGTCGCTGATTAATGAGGCAAGCCCGAATCCACGCTATCGAGCATGGGCATTGGCCCTTTGGGGCGCAGGCGGTGCTTCGGCTTCGGCGGTGGGGCCGTTGCTCGGTGGATTGCTGACGCCGATTCACTGGAGTCTGGTATTCGCCATCAACGTGCCGTTCTGCCTGATGATTCTGGCGGTTACGCCGCGTATCGCGCCCTCGCCAAGGCGGGCGACCAAGTTCGACTGGATTGGTCAGGTGCTGGCTCTGATTGGATTGAGCACATTGGTTGCCGGCATTATTCAGGTTGGCTCCGCGGGATTATCCGCGCCCTCAACGCTAGTGTTACTGATTGTTGGCGTGGTGATGCTCGTGGCGTTCGGTTATTCGCAAGCCAAAGTCGCTTCCCCAATGATGCCGCTCGGCCTCTTCCATGTGCGTGGCATGCAAGTGGCGTTGCAAATCGGCTTCATCATGATTTTCAACTGGTATGGCATGGTGTTCATCTGCACGATGTTCCTGCAGAACGAGCTCAACATGAACCCATTCGCGGCCGGGCTGGTATTCGTGCCATCCGCATTCGTAACCATTTTCGGCAATCTGATGGGCGGACGCATTGTCACCGCACGCGGATCGAAATTCTCGATTACCTTAGGCCTATCCATCATGATTGCCGGATTCCTGTTTGAGTTTCTGACTCCTCAGCAGATTCCCGTATGGGTGATTGCTACGGGACTGAGCGTGGTCGGTTTCGGCGCGGCCATTACCACGCCGGCTGCGGCAGGAGTGGTGCTGAAAAGCGTGGATGCTGCGCAAGCCGGCATCGCATCCGCCATGTTCAACACGTTCCGCCAAGTCGGTGGTGCGATTGGCGTGGCGGTGTTCGGGGTGATTGCCACCTTCCTACCCTCATTGGATCTTGCGCTACGGTCGGTGTTCCTCGCCTCCGCACTACTACTGGTATACGTGCTGGTGTTCGAACTGCTGCGCTGGAAGGATTTCGCCATTACTGCCGAGAGCGCTCAATCAGTGGCATAATCAGGAACTGCTAGGTCATCAACGTCGAAGATGAATGGAGATGGTGGCGATGGCGCAGTCGGATGCAGGGCAGGCGAGTGATATTAAGGTAATTGCGAACGTGGGCACAGGCACAATGGGGCATGCCATCGCTCTGCAGTTCGCGCTCGCCGGCTATGAGACTCGATTGGTCGGCCGCAGTGAGGGTTCACTTGACCGCTCGATGGGTCGCATTCGTGCGGATGCTGAGACCTTCGCCGGTGCTGGGCTGTTGCATGCTGGTGAGACTGTGGATGATGTGCTCGCGCGCATCACGCCCATCGTCGGTTACGAGCAGGGTGTGGCCGATGCTGATTTCGTCATCGAATCGGTGTCGGAGAATCTGGAAGTCAAGCAGCAGGTGTGGCGTGAAATTGAGCGATTCGCGCCAAAGGATGCGATTTTCGCCACCAATACCTCAGGTCTGAGCCCCACGGCCATCCAGTCGGTATTGGACAAGCCTGAGCGATTCGTGGTGGCTCACTTCTGGAACCCGGCGCAACTGATGCCATTAGTGGAAGTGGTGCCCGGGGCCCATACCGACCCGCATGTGGTGGATGTGACTTTTGACCTTATGAAACTCATCGGTAAGAAGCCGGCGAAAATCAAGAAGGAATCACTCGGGTTCGTGGGCAACCGACTGCAGCTGGCCGTGCTGCGAGAGGAATTCCATATCATTCAGGAAGGCATCGCCGACGCCGCCACCGTGGATGATGTAATGAAGTACAGTCTCGGCCGCCGTTGGAATCTGGTTGGTCCTGTGGCCAGCATCGACCTCGGTGGGCTCGACGTGTTCTACAACATCAGCACCTACCTGTTCGACGACATGGACAATGGTACTGGTCCCTCGCCGCTGCTCGCCGAAAAAGTCAAGGAAGGCAACCTTGGCGCCAAAACCGGGCGAGGTTTCTTCTCTTGGCAGGGTGAGGATGGCAAGCGGGTCATCGAGCAGCGCGACAAAGCATTGCTGCGTGCGCTCAAAGAGGATGCTGCAGAGGCGTCTGAAGCTGCCCAATAGAGCTGCGGAATTATTCGCCTGACATTGAATTGATACCGGGCTCATCCACGTTGCGATCATGTGGTGGCGGGGTGGCTCCATGAGCAAGCAGCCCAGCCGCCACATCGAACATTAGGCGGCGCTGTCGGCTACTGAAGGTCGAACGTCAATAACGATACCGCGTGCGTGGGCATGTTGAACCGTAAGGTTGCTGTGCCCACGCTGGTGGCGGCTATGGTTTCCGCTGGGCTTAGCATATCTAATGCCTCTGCGGCTTTGATTCGGTCGTATTGCTCACTGGTGGGATACTTTGGTCGACCTTCTTTGAGCCATTGCGTGTGTGCATTGGAATGTGTGGCATCAATGCGCCAATGCCGCATCCGGTAGCGTTGATTCGGATTCAGTCCGGTGAGCTGCAGTTCGATAGTTCGCTCGCTATGCGCATCGATATCATCGCAGTGGGAATACAGCAGCACCTGTACTTGTCCGATGTCGTTGCGCGCAGCCCAACCGGAGACGATGGTTGGTGCACCCAATCCTGAGTAATGATGTGGCGTGGCTTTGCCGTAATCAGCGTCGAGCTTACGCTCCAAAGCAGGATTTGCAGTACCGTCGCTGCTGAGCTTAAGTGCATGGGAGCCAAGCCGGCTCAACATATCGAACGCTCGAAACACTGGTTTTACGATGTCCTGCGTGGCGAACGTGCGGGTTGCCGGGAAGCATTCCTCCTGCGGGAATATAAACGCCCAAGCCAGCGGATGAATCGGAGCGCCATAGTTGAGTGCAATCTCAGCGATGCGCTGGTAAGCGCAGATGACGAACGAAGCGTAATACTCGGTGTCGCGGAATCGCATATTGGCATTGTCGTTGATGCCTCCTGCCGCCCACGTATCCGGATCAGCCTCAGACAACAGTACGATTTCGAGGCCGCCGTACCCAGCTGCTTTAATCATTTCCGCACCAGACACAACCTGATGTATCAGATTGCCTACGCTGGGCACTGCTTTAGTGGCATTGGCGTCGCGCGGGAATTCCGCACCTTTGACGTGGAAAGTAACGAAATCAAGTCTAGTGCCGGTTTCTTTGGTCGCATCATTGATTCCGGTTTTGCAGTGCTCCAGGAATGTTTGCATGAGTTCCCGGCCACCGCCTTGGTCAAAGATTCCGGTGCATGTCGGGCTGCCGAGCCGAGCGTTCGGCAGCACAGCATGCAGTGCTTGTTCGGTGTAGTCAAATAGTGTGCAGTAATCCTTATTGCTGCCGGACCAGTAGAAGATATCAGGTTCGTTCCACAGCTCGAAATACCAATTATTGACTTCCTCGCTGCCGTACCGACCAGCTAAATGCTGGGCGACTGTGCGGATGAAATCATGCCGGCGATGGTAATCCTTCGGCGGATACGTCCAGCCGGACTCGCGATACGGGTCCAAGCCGCCAAGCCAAGGATTCCTGCGTAAACTCGGATCCGCCAAGTCCTCGGGCATAAAGCCGAGCTCCACGTACGGCTTGTTGCCAGACTCCAGAATCGTATTGAGAATCAGATCGATATAGGCAAAATCATGCACCGGATTGCCATGCGCATCCTCATGGTAGATATTCGTGGAACCGAACTTCTGCGTGCCCGTGCAGTTGCCGTTGCAGAACATGAAATGCGTGCGCACATAATACGGCGCGTCGGCGAGCTTGCCGAACCGCTCCAGCATGCGCTGGCCTTCAGGCGTGTAGGTGTAGTTGCATTCGTCGTAGCCGAAGAAGCGCCCAATCGTGGTTCAATGGGCTGATTGTGCGGGCGGCGTCGACTCTGATATGTGTGACGTTGCTCGTGATGCGCTTGGGGTTGTTGCGTGGTGCGGCGTGTCCATCGTTCCTTGACTTTTGTGATTTCCGACTACTCCCATACGTCGAGCTTGCGATTCTTGAAGTAGAATTCCTTGTCCTTTTCGCCAATCGGGCGTGCGACCTTGCAGGGTACGCCATAGGCCACGGAGTTCGCCGGAATATCGTGGCTCACCACCGAGCCGGCGCCGATGACGCAGTTGTCGCCGATGGTGGTGCCGGGCAGAATGGTTACGTTTGCGCCGACCCATACGTTGCGGCCTATGGTCACCGGAATTGCGTAGACGTAATGATGCTCGCGCAGCACTGGCAGTACCGGGTGGCCAGCCGTGGCGATGACCACGTTCGGTCCGAACATGCACCAGTCGCCGATAGTGATGTCGGCATCATCCACGCAGGTGAAGTTCACATTGCAATAGATGCCTTTGCCCATGTGAACATGGTGGAAGCCCCAGTTCGCGTGCGCCGGCGTCTCCACATGGCAGCCCTCGTCAATTTCGGCGAACATTTCTTTAAGGAGCTTCTGTTTGCCGGCCTGGTCCGTGGGGTGCGTCTGATTGAACTTCCAGAGCTTTTCCTGATATTCGAGCTGTCCGTCCATGATGCTCGGGTCGTCGTAATGGTAGGGGAGCTGCTCCTCGCGCCGCTTCGCATTATCCATGATTGCCACCTCACTGTCCCAATAATTCCAATGATGTTTGCGTTACCATTTCAGTATAGTCGCTGTGGAGGTGGTCGGACTGGGCGGTCGTCTTGGGTGACCGTCTTGGGTGGCCGGACTGGATTGCCGGCTGGAGAGTTCTGAGGCTGGCGGAGAGGTCTTGTGACGAGCCGAGTATCCTACGGCTGCGGCCACCTTCGCGCAGTTACTGCCTGTTTTGGGACCGTAGCAGGCAGCAACTGCGCGGATGAACGTGCCACACGCGCAGTTACTGCCGCTTTGTGCCCGAAAACAGGCAGTACCTGCGCGTCAACTGTGTTCCAGCGCGCAGTTACTGCCTGCCGCGATGAACGGTCAACATGCCTTCTGCCATCCTGCGTTTGTCGGAGCTGCGAATGACGGAACCGCTCCGGCTAGGGGTACTCCAGCTTCAATGAGCTTCTGGATGAGAGGCGTTTGCAGTAGCACCTCATCGAAAGTCGCCCTGATAATTGTTGTTGCGCCTGCTTTACGTAATACGTCTTCGCGTTCTTTTTCCTGATGCACCACATCCTGGATGCTGCGCCGATTCGTCATTTCAGGATTGACGTATTTCTGTGTCCCGTCATATTCCAGGATTATTAATCGGCCGTCAGGCGTATGCCAGCAGAAATCGACTCGGTATTGCTTCCAAGGAGCATCCGGGTCGGCGAATACGCGTTGCAGTTGAGGAACCGCGAAGCCTGCTTCGATAATTACCGCTCTGCAGAGCGATTCCCCTCCGTTTTCGCTCAAGGGGCTCATGTAGTACAGCAGCCTGAATATTCGCCCGCAATCGATCTGCATATCGTCACAAATGTCGATTATCAGTTCAGTCGTGGTGAGTCCTTGTCTCATAGCGGAATCAAATAGTGAAAGAGATTGGGCGAAGGAGTATCTCAACCCGCAATCAACCAAGGTGCGGGCTGGCGACGTGATCGTTACGGCATTAATGATGTCGGACGTTGCTGTGACCTGGGTGGCAGAAGTGTTCTCAGCCATCGTCATCCGTATTTTGCCGCCTCTTTCGCGAGAGGATAACAATACTGACGTGGGCGGATCGGCGACGATAATCCTGCGTAGCTTTCGATATGTCTGCTTGGAGTTTCCTGTTTTGCCGGCAATAAAAATGGTGCCATCGGCATGAAGCTTCCAGTTGTAATCAAGATGCATCATTGCCGCTGCGCTAATGCCGGCGAATATACGGTTGGGGAATTGCTGTGACAGTGCGCGAATGATGTGCCGCATCTGCTCTGCAGGATTGAGTGTTGACCAGTATGCGGTTCTTGCATAAACGTTACGAAATGGTCGAACGATATATCCGTTCTGCAGACGAACGTGAGTTGCTCGGCGAATAGCGTTTGTAGTTGGATAAAAACATCGTAAATTGCGCTCGGCTTCGTTGCAGAGCTGCTCAAGTTCGGTATGCGTTCTCATGACTTCATGGTCATGGATATGTGTTGACGAGCGCAAGCTCGAACGGGGTATGTGGTTCTAGCTTCGTTTTTGCTGGAAAATGTGGATAACTTCGGTGGGTTATTGTGCGAATGTGTGTCTTTGTGATTGTATCCACTTGTTGCCGAAGGTCTTGTGATTGCGGGGCAGGCAGTAAATGCGCGCTGTGACGAGAGGTGCGCGCAGTTACTGCCGGTTTTGACTTTGCAACAGGCAGTAACTGCGCAGATGAACGTGATGCCCGCGCAGTTACTGCCTCTTTTCGTCTGAAAACAGGCAGTAACTGCGCGAAAGGGGAGGAGGGGTGGTGGGGGCGGTCTTCGAGGGGCCTATCGTCAGCGGTCCATCGTTCGCGCGCGGTAATGAGGCTAAGCGTGGTGGTCGGAGAGACGGGGAGCGGCCATAGGGCTAATTGGCGGTAACCATACATTCAGCCGTTTTCCGTTCGGAAACCCATAAAGAGGTCAATCCGTGAGGAAGACTTGGTATTGCTTGGCGGTTTTGGCCAGAGCCTCGTCGGAAAGCTCCATCGAGCCGAAGACCACGAACGGCTCGCGCCAAGTGGCGTGCACGTAGCGGGCCATCATGCGGTACGGCGACAGCACCTCGCGCATCGTGGCGCCATTGTCTTCCGGCTGGTATTCGCTTTCCGGCCCGCCCGCCGTGGTGGCCACCGTGATTTCCCTACCTTCGAGCGCCTCTCCATCCGGGCCGTATGCCCAGCCGAACGCCAACACCTGATCCTCCCATTCCTTGAGTAGCGCAGGGGAGGAGTACCAGTAGAGCGGGAATTGCAGCACGATGCGATCATGTGCCTCAATGAGCTGTTGCTCGGCGGCAACGTCGATGTTGCCATCCGGGTATTGCGCGTATTCGTCACGCACGGTGACTGTCGTGTTGCCGTCATCGGGCAAGGCCTGAGCCGCGGCCATCAGCGCTGCGTTGGCGCGAGATTTTGCCATATTGGGATGGAATACGAGTACCAGAGTCTTCATGGTGACTGCTCCTTCGTCGGTAACCTATCTGATTGTTCGGTGTTCTTTGTCTCTATGGTACGTTCGGAAACTTTCGGCTGCGAATAAGGCGAGTACGCGGAGCCGTTCGGGTGTGGCCGCTGTGGATGTCGGCGGGGTGCATGGCTATGGCTGTGCGGCAACTTTCCCGATGGTGCTTCAGTTCGCAATGTGGTCAATATTATGGACGCGGTTGATGCGAGGATTAGCGTGAACCGCATGGTCGTATGGGATTCCGCGCAATATCTGCGCTTCAAGAATGAACGCACGCAGCCTTCGCGTGATTTGGCGATGCAGCTGCCTCCTGATGACGGCACGGTCAAACATGTATTGGATATCGGCTGCGGCCCGGGCAACAGCACTGCGGTATTGCGCGAGCGATATCCGCATGCGGAAATCCTTGGTGTTGATAATTCACCTGAAATGATTGAAGCTGCGCGCAAGGCTCATCCGGATATCGACTTTGCGCTATGCGATGTGTCGAATCCTGAAGAACTCGGCAGCTTGCCCGATGACTTTGATGTGGTGTTCTCCAACGCTTGCATTCAATGGGTGCCGAATCATCAGCGACTGATTCCTGAATTGCTTGCGCGGCTTAAGCAGGGCGGTGTGCTCGCTGTGCAGACGCCGATGAATTATGAGGAGCCGATTCACCGCATTATTGCTGAGATTGTGCATTCGCCGGAATACGTGGACCAGCTGCCGCAGCAGCGGGAGTTTTATAATCTGACGCCGCCCGAATATTGGGAACTATTGCGCGAGCACGCGTCGCACTTCCGCATGTGGAAGATTACGTATATGCATACGTTGCCCTCGCATGAGGCGATTATGGATTGGTATCGCGGCACCGGACTGCGCCCGTATCTGCAAGCGCTGCCGGATGATGAAGCTCGCAAGAACTTTGAGGCCAAGGTATTCGCTCGCGTGCGTGAGGCGTATCCGACCCAGTCGGATGGAAGCATCATCTTCCCGTTCCCACGGTTCTTCTTTACTGCGGTGAAATAAAGGGGTATAAAAAATGGCTCCTTCAGTAGCGAAGGAGCCATTGATTGTGTAAGGAAACCTGAAGTTACTTGGTCAGGTAATCCTTGTAGTTCTTGACAGCCTCAGCCAGAGCTTCGTCGGAAATGCCGAAGGAGCCGAAGGTCACGAACGGCTTGATCCAGGTGGCGTTGATGTGGTTGGCGGTACCTTGGAACGGCACGAGCACCTGCTCGATCTTGAACTTGTTATCGCCTTCCGGCTGGTACTTGGACTCCGGGGAGCCGGTAGAGACGGCGACGCCGAACTCCTTGCCTTCGAAGGCGTGACCTTCGGAGCCGTACGCCCAGCCATGCTCCAGCACGTCGTCCTCCCAGGTCTTCAGTAGGGCGGGGGAAGAGAACCAGTACAGCGGGAACTGGAACACCACGCGGTCGGCGGCTTCGACGGCGGCCTGCTCGGCCTTGACGTCGATCTTGCCGTCCGGGTACAGCGCGTACTCGTCGCGTACGGTCACGTTCTCCAGGCCCTCGGCGGCCTCGGCCAGCGCGGCGTTGACGTGGGACTGGCCCTTCAGGGACGGGTGGAATGCAAGCACCAGAGTCTTCATATTGCTTCTCCTTAATAAAGCGTTCATATGGCTCACTCAGTAATATTGCAAGCCGGTATATCTCAGAATGAACTATATACGCAACGGTGTAGCAACCGGCGGACGGCGTGTCATATTCCTCTCACGGCTGACGAAGCTGACGGATCACGGCCGTCATATTGCTGGCGATATGCGCCGGGGGAGAGCATGAAGTGCTCACGGAAGCGTTTGCCGAAATAGCTGGCGTTGGCGAAACCGCAGATACGGGCGACACGGGTGATGTTGTCATCGTCGGAGGCAAGCTTTGCGGCCGCCTGTCTCAGCCGGTACGACAGCAGATAGTCCACGGGACTACTGCCGGTATGGGTTTTGAAGAGGCGGTAACATTCCGTCCGGCTGACCGAAGCGCTCGCTGCAATGTCGTTCAGGTCGATTGGCTCGCCATAATGTTGCTGGATGAACACGAGCATGACTCGCATGCGCTGTTCGCGGCGCTGCTCGACGCTGGGCGCTTCCGGGATGTCCCTTGCGGACAGTGTGCGAAGCAGCTCCTTCCACAGTGCGGCCATGTGCGCCATGTAGTCCAATGCTCGCGTGGGATCGTGCCGGCCGACCGCGGTGAGCGCGCGAATCTCCCTCAGTATGGCGGCATCTCGCTCGGCGGTGAGTTTCAGCCCCGCGAACGGCTTGCTGGCCACCGGCAGCACGTGGTCGAGATAGATGGTGCCGACCGGCTGTCCCGAGAAGAACAGCGGGGAGACGGTCAGACAGCTCATCACTGCCCCCGGCGTGGGATGGTCCGCTGAATGCAGCATTTTGGAGTTGACGAAGACGCCGTCGCCCTGTTGCAGCCGAATCGTATTCGAGGTGCCGTGCAAGTGATAATCGCATGCTCCCCTCAGCATGAAGGCGAATTCGAAATCCGTATGCCAGTGGATGTTGATCTCATGGCCGATCAGCGTATCGAAGTAATCCATGCAGAAATGAATCGGTGTGGACGGGTCGTCATAGTGGATGTCCTCCGAATAATCGTCATTGACGGGGACCGCCCTGTTCAGGGCGTCGGCCGTACGTCTCGCGGCGGGCGGCGCAACATGTGGCGAGGATGGTGAGATGGATTCGGCCGGCATGGTTGGCTCCTTGCCTATCGCAATGGTGATGGAAATATAATTGCATATCCTGATTAAATAATAGTGAAAATCAGCCATTATTGTGGTGATGACACAATAATTCTGGAATTAATCTCATAGTACGCATGGTTCAACAAGCCATGTTCGCAAAACCAAACCCCGTACTTATACAGCGCCTGTATCCCGGCAAAGGGCTGCGGGCGAGACGACCAAAGGAGACCATCATGCTGCAAGGAAACTGCGCCTTCGAAATCAAAGACAACATGCTGATCATGGAAGCGGAGCCGGGCAAGGACTACTTCGCCAACCCGGTCAGCGGAGAAGTCAAGGCGGACGCCGCGTTTGCGTATACGACGATTGAAGGCGACTTCACCTGCCGCGCCAAAGTGCGGTTGGAGCACAAAAGCCAGTTCGACGGCGCCGGCCTGTTCGCCTTCCAGGACGATACCCACTGGGTGAAGGCCTGCTTCGAGCAGGGCGACTATGGATTCAAATCGGTGGTCACGGTGATGACCAACGATCATTCCGATGACGGGTATGGCGTGACCATCCCCGGCGACTCCATCTGGCTCCAGCTGGCCCGTACAGGCGACGTGTTCTCCATCCACTACTCGTATGACGGCGACATCTACTACATGTCCCGCCTGGCGCGCATGCCGTTCGCCAAGACGCTCCACGTGGGGTTCGAAGCACAGTCGCCTACCGGCGAAGGCGGCAAGCGGTACTTCACTGATTTCACCATCGTGCGTGAAGGATTGAAGGACCCGCGCGCAGGACAGTGACATCAGTGGGAAGCGCTGATTGGCGCATGCGCCGGCAAACCTGAGTTGGGTGGTTGATCGTAAGTGACGTGATCAATCCAACCCAACCCAGGGCGGGAGACAGAGTGCAAAGTACGGACAAGGAAGGGACGTCGGCGCGCTTGCGGATGCTCAGCGCGCGGCGTTGCGGGCGGCGATGCGCTCGCAGAAGCCGGTTTTATCCGCTTCGGTAATCGGGCGAATCACACGGGCTGGGTTACCGACCGCGACCACGCCGGCCGGAATATCCTTGGTGACCACGGAGCCCGCGCCAATCACCGAACCTCGACCAATAGTCACGCCGCCGAGCACCGTCACATGGCCACCAAGCCAGACACCATCCTCAATCACAATCGGCTTCGCTTGGCAGGCACCATTCTTGCGCTCCTCGAAGTCGAGCGCATGATTGGTGGCGAACAAGCCCACCATCGGCGCAATCCACACGTAGTCGCCCAAGGTGATGGGTGCGTTGTCGAGCATTACACAATCGAAATTGATGTAGGCATGCGAGCCGATGGTAATATTGCGGCCCATCTCGCAGCGGAAATTCGGTTCGATGAATACGTCCTCGCCGACTGCGGCAAATAGCTGCTCCATAATCGCGCGGCGCTCGGCCTCCTGATCATAATCAAGCTGGTTGTAGGCGCGGAACAGTTTTTTCGCTTCCACGCGCTTGCGCTCGATTTCCGGATGCGAGTCCTCATAGACCTCGCCGGCCACCATGCGCTGCCATTCCACCAGTCCTTCCGGGGTGAGATCGGCGGTGACGTCGTATGAATTAACGGTCATAATCGCTCCTTTGCTTGGAATCCGTTCGCAGTTGAAATGTGGCATGCTATTGCCGCACTTATTCCACGGTCTACTGCCATCGTAGTTTCCTTGGAGTGTGCGCAACGCTTGAAAGGAAGGAGACTACAGCATGATGATTCCAGCGGATATGACGATTATTCCATTGTGATGATTATTGCGAGCGAAACTGTATGCAATGTGCGCAGTCTAATCCCACGGTTTTACTGAATTGTTATAGAAAAAGGCCGCTGTGCGATGCGCTGAATAATCAGCGCACGCGCAGCGACCTATGCAAGAACTATTGCGTAATCCTTACAGGCGGCAGAGTGCTGCTGCGGCAAGGGTGGTGATAGTTGCGATAGTAATGGCGGCCATAAGAACTTCCTTCCTCTCTTTTCCAATAGCCGGAACCGGATACTAGTGCTAGGGGTCGAAAAGCAAGCGGAACATGTTCGACTTCTGGACGGCCGAATATCGCGGCAACCCTATATATGACAGTCAGTCGCCTTTGATGCATGGTGGCTCGTCAGCAGATAAACAATGATGGCAGCAGGTATGGTGAGCATCAATATCGGGTAAAACCACGCCAGATTAACATTGGCGTAGAGCCCGCCGCCGATGATTGGGCCCAGTGCCATGCCTAGGTCGAGGCCGATGTAATACGTGGCGTTGCCGCGGCCTCCATGCCCAGTTCCGGCCAAGCGTACGGCGTCGGACTGGCTGACCGAGCTCATAATGCCGTAGGATGCGGCCATGAAAATCGCAGCGATAAGCAGTATGCCATTATTGCCGAGGACGGTGAGCGCGCCGAGCGCAACAATCATGCATGCGGAGCAGGCCCACAGAAACCATGAGAATGGGCGGCGGTCGAATAGATTACGCATTGCCACGCGCAATATCAGCAATGCCGCAGCGTAAAGCGGAAAGAACAGGCTGACATCCACGCTCAAGTTTCGGGCCTCTGCATAGGTGACGATGTAGGACTGCGTGGCGCAGTAGGGGATGGCGAACAGCATGAACACTAGTGCTACTGGAATTACTCGGACGGATATGGTCTGTTCAATGCGGTCGCGTAGGTTCGCGGATTGCGGCTGTTGTTGGGCTCGTGTAAGCGCAGACACGGTTACCGTAGCGGGTGTGCGCTGTGTTGGTCGTGATCCGCCTTTGCAAACCATCAATACCAGTACCAGTGCGATGATCATTTCCGCACAGGCTATGGCGAATGCTGCACGATACCCCAAAGCCGAGCGCATATGAATGCCGACCGCCGGGCCAAGCGCCATAGCTAATGCATTGACCATGCCGTAATATCCCATGCCCTTGCCGATATGCGCCAGCGGAATCAATGCGGTCAGCCAGGCTGCAAGGCAGACGGATAAGCAGGAGAAGCCGACGCCATTGATGATGCGGGCGGCGAACAACGTTGTGGCATTAGGCGAGCATAGGTATCCGGCATTGGCGGCAATCAGCAGTGCGATGGCTATTGCGGCAAAGCGTTTGAGCGGCGCGCGGTCACTCAAATGGCCGGCCCAGGGCCTGCAGAACAGGGAGATGATGTTCATTGTGCCGGCAATGATGCCGGCGAACTCTCCGCTCGCTCCCAAAGTGTGCGAGTAGCCGACAATCAACGTGGTGCCCATCATCGTGCCGGACATGTAGAAGAAGGCGGCCGCCATGATCAGGATGATGCTACCGTTCATGAACGAGTCATTGTCTGTAGGACCGTTGATGCTGTCAGAACCTTGCGCTTGCGCTGATAATGCTGGCATATGCATGCTCTCCTTATGTTGTGCTGCGAATGTGGGCCAATTGTCAGTAGACCTTGTGCGGCACTTCCAAGCAATGCATTGTAGGGAATCGCATAAGTGTACGCGGCAGTCACTTGTTCTCTATTATGGGTTGAGTTCACTCTTTTGGTGTGAACTGATTGCAGTCATCTGACTGTAATCAGTTGGACGGGGAGGCACTTATGTATGACCGGCGCCTGGATGCCATCATTGCGGCGGCGGAATGCGGCAGTTTCAATCAGGCGGCGCGGCAGTTGCATCTTTCGGCAACCGCGTTGATCAAACAAGTCACGGGATTCGAGAACGAATATGGGATTACGCTCTTTACGCGCAGCAGCAATGGTGTGAGGCTTACCACCTCCGGTCGGGCGCTGATTGAAGATGCCAAGGATCTCATTCGCCAAAGCGAACAAGCTCTGCGTCATGCGCATCGATTGGAACATGGGCAAGACATGACGGTCCGGCTTGCCATCTCGATGCTTCGCCCGGCGACTCCGTTGCTGGAACTCTGGCCGCGCGCCTCGGCTTGGCTCGAACAACGTGGGCGGCACCTGCGTTTGGAACTGGTTTCCATGTCGGATTCGCCCGACGGATACATGAATGCACTTGATCATCTCGGCGAAATGGTGGATGTGGCGGCCAACGGCTTTTCGCCGAAACACCAGAAATATCCCTGTCAAGTGTTGAAGCTGGGGGAGTATCCGCTACAGATGGGTGTTCCGGCATCGAATCCACTGTACGCAAGACCTCTTCCCGCACTTCGTCTCAGCGATTTGGAAGGCCAGCACATTCATATTCCTCAGGCCGGCAACAATGACGCGATGGACCAGGCGCGTGACCTGCTGAGCAAAATTCCCGGCGTCACGTTGATTGACATGGAGCAATACACCTTCGAGGAATTCAATACATGTGCCGCCAATGGCGACCTCATCGTCGCGCGAACATTCGGCACCGACATCCACCCGATGATGCGCACCATGCCGGTGGAGTGGAATGTAAGCATTGATTATGGATTGTTCTATCCGATGACTCCATCCGCGGCGGTGAAGCTGTTCGTGGAAGCGATTACCGCCGTGCGATAGCGGTGAGAGTGCACGGCGGGCGGGCTGTTACGGGAGAAGCCGATGCAGTGCTGCGGCCAAGCCGTTATTATCGACATGCGGCGCAATCATATTGGCGGCCGATTTGGCGGGTGCCGTGCCGTTGCCCATTGCCACGCCGATGCCTGCGGCCTGAATCATCTCAAGATCGTTTTCGCTATCTCCGATGGCAACAGTGTCGGATAGCGGTACTCCGAGACGCTGGGCAATAGCGGTAAGTGCGGTTCCCTTATTGACTCCGGGGATAAGAATTTCACCGTTGTCGTCGCTGGAAGCGTGGATGGATCCGTGGATGATGGTTGCGTATCCGGCGAGTGCGTGCTGCACGTCCTCAATGGTGAGGCTGCCGTCGTCGGGAATGTAGAAGGTGCCTTTGCGGACGACTGTCGGAGGTTCGTCGGGGTCGGCAATGGTATGCCAGGATCCGCGCATCCGTGGATATTGCAGCATTTTCTTCCACACGCCAATCCGATTCAAAAAGGGTATGGTGGCGTGCATACCATCAGGGCAGTGCCATGCGTACGGCATGGAGTGTGCGTTGAAGAACGCGGTTGCTGCATGGATGGATTCTTCGGGCATGTGCTCGTCGATGATGGTCTTGCCGTCGAGTTCGGCGCAGGCACCGCCATCGGATACGATGCCGTCGAAGCCAAGTTCGAGCACCGGAGGGTCGATATCCAGCGCCGCGCGGCCTGAACAAATGAACAGTTTGTGTCCGGCTTGCTGCGCGCGCAGGCACTCCTTACGCGCGGATTCGGGGATGCGGTGACGGCTGTCCAGCAGCGTGCCGTCAATGTCGATGAACACTAGCGTGGGCTTTCTCATGCGCGTACTCTCCTATGGAATGTCGACATCGGCGTCTGAACTGTAAATGGTATCCCCTTAAGAATAATTCATTCGAATGAATCATGCAATTGTGGGTGCTGGATGTGTCTGTAATTCGAATGAATATGAGTCATGCGATAATATGGATTATGTGTGCTGCGGCGATATGGCGCGGCTGGATGATGCGATTTCGGAGGGTGTGTCATATGAAGTACCGTGAACTGGCGAAGATTCTCAAGGTGGAGATCGATAAGGGCAAATACCGTGACACGGGAAAGCTGCCCACCGAGCCCGAGCTCATGGAGCAGTTCGGCGCGACCCGGTACTGCGTGCGTAACGCCATAGCCCTGTTGGCCGAGCTTGGCGACGTGTACCCGGTGCAGGGCAGTGGAATGTTCGTCCGGGAGAACAGGCGCGAGGGCTGTCTCAACATCAACGGCACGAGGGGCATGACCTCGGAGTTCCCCGGCCATTCTGTATCTTCCAAGCTGATCAAACTGGAGCAGCGCGAGGCGGGCGAGGATTCCGCTCGCCTCAAATGCGCCGCCGACGCCAAGGTATACAGCGTCTCACGCCTGCGCCTGCTGGACGACGAGCCGTTCGCCATCGAGTACGCCCTGTATCTCAAGGAGTTCGTGCCGTATCTCAACGAGGAGATCGCCAGTGGCTCCATTTACGCGTACATTCGCGAGGATCTGGGTCTGAGCACGGGCTTCGCGGACAAGCTGATATACGCGCGAGAGCTGGATCACGGACGGGCCGACCTCCTCGGTCTGTCGGCAGGGGACCCCGCCCTGGTGGTCGAGGACGACGCTTATCTGGCCAGCGGCCGCATGTTCAACGCCGGCACGGTCTACTACCACTACAAGAAGGCCACGTTTTTTAATTTCGCCGACCTGAAGTAGTCCCTTATGCGCGTGAAGCGGCGTCGCCGGTGGGGGTGACGCCGCTTCACGGTATTCCCTCGGGAAGGCGACACTCCGTATCCAAAAATCATTCGAATGAATTTGACACAGCCGAATGAAACTCGTATATTGTAGTCAAGTCATTCGGATTACGCCTATTCATTCGAATGACTTGATACTGAACAAGAGGAATCGGACCGGCAGCAAGGACGCCGGCCCGGGGACATCAACCAGTCCAAAGGAGGACGAGAATGAAGGAGTTCGGCAACAAACTGCTCAACGGCTTCATGAAATTCGCGACGACCAAGGCGGTCACCGCTCTGAAGGACGGCTTCGTGCTCACGATGCCGGCCACCTTGGTGGGTTCGCTGTTCCTGTTGCTCGCGAACCTGCCATTCGAGGGCTACACGGACTTCATGAACAATCTGCTCACCGACAAATGGAACATCGGTTTGAACCAGGTGTCCGCCGGCACGTTCAATATCCTGGCCGTCATCATCGCGGTCGGCATCGGCTACGCCTACGCGCGCAATGAGAAGGAAGACGGCATCTCCTCTGGTCTGCTGGCCCTGGTCGCCTTCTTCATCCTCTCGCCGTCCTCGGTGAGCATCGACCACAGCACCGTCGATGCGATCAAGGAGGGCACCACCGCGTCCGTGTCCGGCGCGATCTCCACCTCATGGACCGGCGGCAACGGCGTGATCACCGCCATCATCGTCGGTCTGCTGTCCGGCTTGGTGTTCGTCAAGTGCATGAAGCACAACCTCAAGATCAAGCTGCCCGACTCCGTGCCTGAAGGCGTGTCCAACGCGTTCTCCGCCATGATCCCCGGCTTCTTCGTGGTGCTCGGCTCCGCGGTCATCTACCACCTGTGCCAGGTGTTCGGCGGCGTGAGCTTCACCGAACTCATCTTCAAGATCCTGCAGACCCCGATGCAGAACCTCACCGACAACTGGGCCGGCGCGATCATCATCACCCTGCTCATCTCCATCCTCTTCTGGTGCGGCATCCACGGCCCGAACGTCGTCATGGGCATCATGGCCCCGCTGCTGACCGCAAACTCCGTGGCCAACCAGGCCCTCATGGACGCAGGCAAGGCCGTGAACACCGCCGACGGCGGCCATATCCTCACCCCGCAGATCGTTGACTGCTTCGTCAAGTTCGGCGGCACCGGCATCACCCTCGGCCTGCTCATCGCCGGCCTGATCGTGGCCAAGTCCAGCCAGATGAAGGAAATGTCGAAGCTGTCCATCGTGCCCGGTCTGTTCAACATTAATGAGCCGGTCATCTTCGGCCTGCCGATCGTGTTCAACCCGTTCTTCCTGATTCCGTTCATCGTCGTCCCGCTGATCGCCATGATCATCACCTACGGCGCGATGTACATTGGCTTCATGCCCCCGTTCGGTGCCGTCCAGGTGCCGTGGACCACCCCGGTGATCATCTCCGGCTTCCTGCTGGGCGGCTGGAAGGGTGCGCTCATCCAGCTCATCATCCTTGTAATCTCCGTGGTCGTCTACCTGCCGTTCGTCAAGAAGCAGGACCAGATATGGGTCGCCGAGCAGTCCGCCAACGACGCCGATCTCCAGACCGCCGCCGAGGCCGCCAAGGCCTGAGATGCGGGCGGAACGGCTCCGTTCTTCCGATTGGCGACAATCGGATCATGGGAGCCCGGTATGAGCGACCACCCTTGCCGGGCTCCCGCCTTATCAAAACTCAACGCATATAGAGAACCAATCGTCCCACAATCGGTGTGGGACCCATTGAAAGGAAAACACCATGAAGATCGTACTGTGCTGCAACGCCGGAATGTCCACCAGCATGCTGGTCAAGAAGATGCGCGCTGCTGCCGAGGCCAAGGGCATCGAGGCCGAAATCGACGCCTACCCGATCTCCGAGGTCGAGGAGAAGGCCGCGAACGCCGATGCCGTGCTGCTCGGCCCGCAGGTGCGCTACGAGCTCGACCACGTCAAGAAGCTGCTGCCCGGCAAGCCGGTCGAGGCCATCAACCCGCAGGACTACGGCATGGTGCGCGGCGACAAGGTACTCGACCACGCCATCGCCATCGCCTCCAAGTAACCCGACACCAAACAGACAGACAACACAACCAAACGAACCAAGGGTGGTAACAATGGCAGAAGACAACAAGGACTTCGACTGGGAGACCCTCTGCTTCCAGATGATCACGGCCGCGGGAAGCGCCAAATCCGACTACATCGAGGCATTGCAGGCGGCCAAGGCCGGCAAGTATGACAAGGCCGACGAGCTCATCAAGAGCGGCGACCAGAGCTTCGCGACCGGCCACGACCTGCACACCAACCTCGTACAGCGCGAGGCGTCCGGCGAGAAGATCGAGGTCAGCCTGCTCATGACACACGTCGAGGACCAGATGATGGCCGCGGAGACCGTCAAACTGCTGGTCAATGAGCTCATCGCATTGTACAAGAAGATCAACTGACCCATAGGGCTATCAGGAAAAGGAACACAACATGGGTTTCCCAAGCAACTTTCTGTGGGGCGGTGCAGTGGCCGCCCACCAGCTCGAAGGTGCGTGGAACGAAGACGGCAAGGGCGTGTCCATTGCCGACGTGATGACCGCGGGCGCGCACGGCGTGCCCCGACAAATCACCGATAGCGTCGAGACCGGCAAGATCTACCCGAACCACTGGGGTAATGATTACTACCACCGCTTCCGCGGCGACGACTCGTTGTTCCAGGAGATGGGCTTCAAATGTTTCCGCACCTCCATCGCATGGTCGCGCATCTTCCCTAATGGCGAGGAGAACGAGCCCAACGAGGCCGGACTGAAGTTCTACGACGACCTGTTCGATGACCTCAAGGCCAAGGGCATGGAACCGGTCGTGACGCTCTCGCACTTCGAGATGCCGCTCAACCTGAGCCTCAAATACGGCGGGTTCACCGACCGCAGGCTCATCGACCTGTTCGTCAAGTTCGCGCTCACCGTCATGGAACGCTACAAGACCAAGGTGAAGTACTGGCTGACCTTCAACGAGGTCAACAACCAGATGAACCTCGACAACCCGATCTTCGCCTATACCGATTCCGGCATCCGCTTCTCCGAGTCGGACACGATCCACGAGCGCAAGCGCAAGGTCTGGCAGGCCGCGCACAACGAGTTCGTCGCCAGCGCCCTGGTCGTCAAACGAGGCCATGAAATCAACCCTGACTTCCAGATCGGATGCATGCTGGCCGTCGTGCCGATCTACCCGGCCACCTGCAATCCTGACGACGTGATGCGCGCCGAAGTCGCCATGCGCGACCGGCTCGTGTTCGGCGACGTGTATGTCAACGGCGCATACCCGAACTACGCGAAGAACATGTGGGCCCGCGAGGACATCACCCCTCACATGGAGCCGGGAGACGAGACGGCCATCGCCGAGGGCGCGGTCGACTTCATCTCCATCAGCTACTACATGTCGATGGCCCTGTCCGCCGACGACTCCACCCCCGGCGATTTCGACTCCGGCATCGCCGGCGTGGTACGCAACACATACATCCCCGCCACCAAATGGGGATGGCAGATTGACCCCGTCGGCCTGCGCTACGCGCTGAGCGTCCTGTACGAACGCTACCGCAAGCCGATCTTCATCGTGGAGAACGGCTACGGCGCATACGACACCGTCAACCCGGACGGCACCATCGACGACGACGACCGCATCGACTACTTGCGCGCCCACATCGAACAGGTCGGCAAGGCCATCGACCTCGACGGCGTGGAAGTCATGGGCTACACCGTGTGGGGCTGCATCGACCTGGTCAGCTTCGGCACCGGCGAATTCAAGAAACGCTACGGTCTGATCTACGTCGACGCCGATGACGAAGGCCACGGCAGCTTCGAACGCCGCCGCAAGAAATCCTTTGGCTGGTACCAGAAGGTCATCGCCACCAACGGCGAACAACTATAAAACGCGTAAAACGTATAAGGAGCAATATCATGTCTCAGGAATTCACGTTCACCGTATCCGACCCCGAGGGCATGCACGCCCGCCCCGCAGGCCTGCTGGTCGCCAAGGCGCAGCAGTATGATTCGACCATCATCGTCAGCCATGACGGCAAATCCGTGGACGCCAAACGTATCTTCGGCGTCATGGGACTCGGCGTCAAGCAGGGCGACGAGGTCACCGTTAAGGTGCAGGGCAACGACGAAGTCAATGCCGCCGCCGAATTCGAGCAGTTCCTCAAGGAGAACCTGTGATGAGAACGATACAAGCGTCGGCGTATCCGCTGGCATCGCCATCGGCGCGATCCGCGTGCTCGACACCGCCGACCACGCTGTCGAACGCCGCGTGGTCGACGATCCGCAGGCCGAGGTGGAACGCTTCCGCGCAGCCCGCGATGCGGCTGTCGCTCAGCTGAAGCAGTTGCGTGACAAGACCGCGGCCGAATTCGGCGAGGGCAAGGCCGAACTGTTCGACACCCACCAGCTCATGCTCCGGGACCCGGACTACGTGGAAAGCATCGAGGACCTGATCGCGCAGAGCAAGGTGAACGCTGAGTACGCGGTCAACAGCACTGCCGAACAGTTCGCTGCCATGTTTGCCGCAATGGACAATTCCTACATGCAAGCTCGCGCCGCCGATGTTAAGGATGTCTCTCACCGTGTGATCAATGTGCTCGAAGGCAAGCGCGGTGGTGTCGCGGACGAAGATGGTGGTGAGAGCCGGATCATCCTTGCCGAGGATTTGGCTCCTAGCGAGACCGTGCAACTCGATCGCGCCAAGGTGCTCGGCTTCGTGACCGCTAAAGGCTCCGCGAATTCGCACACTGCAATCTTGGCCCGCACAATGGGATTGCCCGCCATCATCGGCATCGGCGATGCCTTCGACCCGGCTGACGACGGCCATGCCGCAGTGATTGACGGCACCAGTGGTCTGGTGTTCGTTGACCCGGATGAGAAGACCCTCGCTGAATACCAGGGCAGGAAGGCTAAGTACGAGGAACATCTGCGCCTGTTGCAGGAGCTTAAGGGTAAGCCTACCGAGACCAAGAGTGGCCAGAAGGTTCGCCTGTACGCCAACATTGGCCGTCCTTCCGATGTGGCCGCGGTATTGGCCAATGATGCTGAAGGCATCGGTCTGTTCCGTAGCGAATTCCTGTACTTGGAGAGCGAAGACTACCCAACCGAGGAATTCCAGTTCCAAGCATATAAGGAAGTCGCACAGAAGATGGGCGACCGTCTCGTCGTCATTCGTACGCTCGATATCGGCGCTGATAAGCAGGTCGGCTACTTCAATCTGGAGCATGAGGCTAACCCCGCCCTCGGCTACCGTGCCATCCGTATCTGCCTGACCCGTCCGGAGATTTTCAAGGTGCAGCTGCGCGCTCTGCTGCGTGCCTCGGTGTATGGCAATATCGCCATCATGCTGCCTATGATTACCTCCGTGCAGGAAGTGCGCGATGCCAAGCAGATTCTCGAAGAGGTTAAGAACGAGCTACGTGGTGAGCATATCGACTTCAACGAGCACATCCAGGTCGGCATCATGATTGAGACGCCTGCCTCCGTGATTATGGCTGACGAACTGGCCGCCGAAGTCGATTTCTTCTCCATCGGTACCAACGATCTGACCCAATACACACTGGCCTGCGACCGTCAGAATCCGAACCTCGGACGCTTTGCTGACACGCACTCGCCAGCTGTGCTGCGCATGATCAAGATGGCCACCGAAGCCGCCCATCGCCACGGCATCTGGTGCGGCATCTGCGGTGAACTCGGTGCTGATTTGAGCCTGACTGACACGTTCCTTGAAATCGGTCTCGACGAACTGTCCGTTTCGCCTACCAGCGTGCTGCCTCTGCGCAACGCTATTCGCAACCACTGAGCGATACCAAAAAGACGTTAATGGCCCGTCTCGCAATATATATTGCGGTGTGCGGGCCATTAGCATATCTGCGGCTATGGTTGCTGCAATGCTGCTGAGCCTTGTTCCAAGGATTGGACATAGCACGCTGGATGCAGACGGCATGTCAACGTCGATGATTATGGTCGGCAACTATGTGTTCTATGCGTTGCATGATGACGATAGCGCGATTCGCGCTGAAGCCCGCGATCTAACGGGTAGATAGGCCCGCGGGTGGGCCTTGGCATACCTCGGTTCAGGTGTGCCGTTCAGTCATATGCAAATCAATAGTGCGCGATATCGATGTGCTGTACAACGACCAATCTGTATCGTCCGTATATCGCGCGTGAAAAAGAGAAAGATTAGAACACCCATATGTCTCACCCATTCTCGGAAGAATCAGCGCAGTCCGAAACCGGATGGATGCAGCGCGCCGTGCTGCTGCTCACAGGGCAGGCCTTCTCGCTGCTCGGCTCCAGCGTGGTGCAATTCGCTATCTGGTGGTGGATTGTGCTGCAAACCCGCACCGGCTCGGCCATGCTGCTGGCCACCTTATTCGGCGTATTGCCGCAGTCGCTGGTTTCGGTTTTCGGCGGTCCGATGGCCGACCGATACAATCGCAAAGCGCTGATTATCCTGCCGGACTTGATTATCGCCGGCGTGACCGTACTGCTGTCCGTGAGTTTCGCGCTCGACTGGGCAAGCCTGTCGCTGATTTTCGTGGTGCTGCTTATCCGCTCAGCTGGCGGTGGCATTCAGCAGCCGGCTGTGCAATCGTTTATTCCCGACGTGGTTCCGGAAAGCAAATTGTTGCGTGTCAATGCGATATTCGGCGTGATTGATTCCGCGAATCGTATCGCTGCGCCTGCGCTTGCTGCAGTACTGGTCAACTTGGTGCCATTGTGGGCGATTCTGCTGGTGGATGTGACCACTGCAGTGATTGGTGTGGGCTTTGTGGCGATGATTCGCGTGCCTCGCGCGGCTGTGCCGGATAGTGCCGTGCAGAATGGTGCTGTGCCGGACAATGTTGCGGAAGCACAAGGGAACGGTGCAATTGCCGGTACCACTGACTCGGCCGCCGCCCATTCCATTGCGATACTGCGTCGCACTTTCGCTGATCTCAAGGCCGGACTGGCGTATGCGATGCGCCATGCACATATCAAGGGTGTGATTCTGGGCGATGCACTGACCTGCCTGATGTCGGTCGCGCCAATGAACCTGACCTTGCTGCTCATGACCCGCGAATTCGAAGGTATCGATTTGAATCTTGGATTCATCAACCTCACCACCGCATCCGACAAGCTTGCCGCCAACGAACTCGGCTTAAGCGTCGGCATGCTGCTTGGAGGCGCGCTGATGTCCGCCATCGGACCCAAGTTGCTGCGCAGAAATATCGCGCAAATGTATGCCGTCGCATTGGGCATTGCTATGGTCGGCATCACGGTTATTGGCTTGGGTGTTTCCCGGAACCTGCTGCTCTACCTCATTATTGATGTACTGAACGGTGTTGCTTCGGCAGTCTGCGTCGGCCCGATGCGTACCGTGATGCAATCTGAATCCGATGAGTCGATGGTCGGTCGCGTATTCGGACTCGACACTATGCTGTCCACGCTCGGCATGCCGCTGGGCATGCTCATCTTCGCGCCGCTTGCCGACGTGATTCCGATAGCATGGGTGTTTATCGCTGGCGGTTTGCTGACGTTGCCGGTCGCCTGGTATGTGCTGATGCTGTCGCGCAAACCGGTGCCGTTGCGGACCTGATGGGTGTCGGCTGGTTGGTTGTGATGTGAGATGGCCATTCCGTGTCCGGTTGGCTGTGCTCGGTGACGTTAATGAAGTCAGCCGGGCAAACGATGGAGGGGTGGCTTCATTGAATTCGTTTCAATGAAGCCGTTGGCCATTCGTTGCCCGTTTGACTTCGCTTACCGCGTTTTCGCGAAGCCGATCAGGCAGGTGATGGCCGAATGGCTTCGCAGAGGCATGATGATGACGCAAGAGTGACGTGGTCTGGGCAAACCGCGTCAGAATGCCATCGCTTTTTGCCGTTGTGACATATTTATCAACTGCGGTCGCGCACAAAGAGCGACAGTGCGAATGCTGCCACTGCCACGATGGTGGCAACGAGGAATACCGCATCCACGCCATGTGCAAGACCTGCGGCCGCCGAGCCGGCAACGGACACCGGCTGCGTATTCATTGTCATGATGGTGAAGTTGATGGCGATGCCGATGGCGGCGCATGTTTGACGCAGCGTATTGTTCATCGCCGTGCCATGAGGCAGCATCGGCCCGGCTAGTTGGTTGAGCGCCGTGGTGGTGAGCGGCATCAGACAAAATGCCACACCGGTCATCATGATGGTGAAGAACAGTGCCGGATACCATGCCGGTGTGCTGGCGGTCATACGAGACAAAGCGAATGTGGACATGGCGACCACGGCAATGGCAGGAGGCGCGATACGCCGAATACCGACGCGGTCGAACAGTCGGCCGGCAACCGGATTGAACACGCCTTCGGCCACGCCGCCGCCCATCAGCAGCAGTCCGGATTGTAGGGCGGTCATGCCTAGTGAATCCTGAATGAACATGGGCAGAATATTCATCGTGGCGATGAATGTGACGAACACCAGCACTATCACTAGCATCGACAAGGCAAACATCGGTCGAGCGAACACACGAAAGTCAAGCATGGGGCGTTCGAGATGCAGCTGACGGTGAATAAACACGCACAGACTGACTGTGCCAACGATAAGCGAACCAAGTGTATCAGGGGAGAGCCAGCCCGACTGGCCAGCCATACTGAAGCCAAGCAACAATCCGCCAAAGCCAAGTGTGGAGAGCACAACCGAAAGCATGTCGATCGTTGGATTGGTTTGCCTGGTTACATTCTTCACGGTTGGGATGGCAATAGCCAATACGGTGACCGCAATAACAATCAATGGCACAAAGAGAAATCGCCACGGTAAGAAATCAATAATCAAGCCGGATAAAGTCGGACCAAGCGCTGGAGCAAACGCAATGACCAATCCGAACCAGCCCATCGCTGTACCGCGTTTGTCTGGCGGGAAGGTAATGAACAGTACTGTTTGCAGTAGCGGCATTAGGATGCCTGCGCCAGTTGCTTGCAGAATACGGCCAAGCAACAATACCCAGAATCCGGGTGCGAATGTGCATACAAGCGTGCCGAACAGGAACATGCCGATCGCATAGAAGAACAACTGTCGTGTAGTAAACCGCTGAATCAGAAATGCGGTGATGGGAATCATAATGCCGTTGGTGAGCATGAATCCAGTGCTCAACCATTGCACGGTATTGCTGGGCAGATTGAACTCGCGCATCAAATATGGCAATGCCGAAGTCATCAATGTCTGGTTCAGGATTGCGGTAAAGCTGCCGACCATCATCACAATGATCGGTACCAATGACTGCGTTTTGTTTGCTTTGTTCGCGGGCGCGACGGAATTCATGGAGTACCTCGGTTGGTTGGAAACGAATCCAGCTGATTTCGGTCAACGCCGCATGATTGCAGCGCCGTAGCCCCTGCCGGCGATGTCAGCGACAAGTGTAGCGATGGGGTTGACATGTGAATAGATTCGGTAGCTCCGAGGTGCGCGTGAGGTTGTTTATATATATGACTGCGCGCGACAGCTCGGTGTGCAGTGCGGTAGCGCAGGACTTTGGCTATCGCGTGCGAGGTTTGTTCTTATATGAGGTGCCGATGGCGCTGATCACCACGGCAGCGGTTGGCCGTCGCGGAAGAAGCCGCCTGTTGGGCCATCGTCAGGCAGAGTGGCGGCCCAGGTTACGCTTTTCGCGCTGACTTCAACCGGGCGTCCGAACATGCCTGAACCGAAGGAGTCGGTGAGGTCCGGGCAGACCGCGTTAACGAGAATATGGTCGGCGGCCAATTCCTTTGCGGTTTTGATGGTCAGGCCGTTGAGTGCGAGCTTGGAAATGCCGTATCCGGAAGCGGGAATGCCCATATTGCCATGCAGGAAACCATACTGCGGGTCTCCGTAAGAGCCGGCGCCGCTGGACACGTTGACGATGCGGCCATGCTCCGACTTACGCAGCAGCGGAATGAACTTCTGGGTGACATTCCATGTGCCGATCACATTGGTGTCGAACACCATGCGCATCTCGGTAAGGTCCTGCTGTTCCACCGAGTCGCCTGCGCGCATGGAGGCCGCATTGTTGATAAGCACGTCGAGTCGGCCGAAGCGACGATTGACTTCTGCGGCTGCGGCTTTGACGCTTGCCTCGTCGGTGGTGTCCATCACCACATAGCTGGCGGAGATGCCTTGGTCGATAAGTTCCTGGGTGAGTTGCGCGAGCTCGGGGCGGCGCGCGGCGAGAATAACATGATAGCCGGCTTCGCCAAGCTGACGGGCGGTTTCATAACCGAGGCCGCCTTTGCGGCCGGAACCGGTGATGAGTGCGATCTGCATGATGATGCTCCTTGAAATGATATGTGGTTGAGAGAGCTTGGAGCGGTTGGCTCAGAATTCGCGGCCGAGCTCGCGGGCCTTATCGAGGTATGGGGTGCTTGCTACCTGACCGGGTGCGAATACGCCGGCCGCAATCACCGAGCCCTTAATCTTCCAGCCGAGGCTTTCGCCGAAGCACATTTGGTAGTAGCCGAACACGTTTTTGGTGAGTACTTCTTCGGGGCTGGCGCCGGCGACCAACAGTGCGGATTCCTTGCCGGCAAGATCGTCGTGCGCGTCGAACGGTAGACGGTCCATCATCGCCTTGATTTGTGCGGAGAACTGCATCCAATAGGTCGGTGTTGCGATGACAATGCCGTCCGCGGTCTTCATCTGCTCCATCACCTGCGTCATATCGTCGGCCGGCTGGTCGTAAGCGGTGAACGGTGCGATGTTCATGTTCGCGAGCGTGAGCTTGGCTGCGGTGTTGCCGGCTGCCTCGACGCCTTCGATGAAAGCGTCGGCGAGCATATCGGCATTGCCTCCCTTGGTGGGGCTGCCTTGGATGACGAGAATGTGCTTGGTCATGGTGATTCCTATTCCTTTCGATGCCGTACGGCTATGCCGTTGCGTTCTTGATAAGGACAGTATGCATCAGTACATATACTTTTCGTCCTTAGAATAAAAAACTGATTTTTGTGATATGGCAACGATGTTAGGATGGGAAGTCATGAGCAAGCATGTTGAGAACACTGGAGCTGGAAGCATCACCGCCCCAACCTGCGCGATGGGCTACGCATTCAAAGCCATTGAAGGCAAGTGGAAGTTGCCGGTCATGTATGTACTCAGCGAACGGGGAGCCGCGCGATACAACGAAATCAAGCGTGAACTCGGCATCACCAATATGATGCTCACCAACACTTTGCGTGACCTTGAGGAATACGGGCTCGTCAATCGTACCCAGTACAACGAGGTGCCGCCTCGCGTTGAATACTCGCTCACGCCCAACGGTTACGCCATCATCCCCGCCCTCAAAGAATTCGAGAAATGGGGCCAGCTCCTGCTCGATACGAAAAAATGATAGTGCCCATAACTCTAGGTGTGAGTCGCAAACTTATGTTGCGTCGTGGATTGGATATTGATAGATAAAAGTGAAAATGGCTCACTTTTAATCTATATGTATATATATGAGCATATAAATTTCGATACAATAATCCGTGTGCTGGTTCGTATAAGAGTTGGAGATTTTGATGAACGCTAGTGCTGTTGCAAAGTTGCCGTTGCATTCATTGAATCCGTTTATGCCCGGTGCTGGCAAACAGCCTCCAGAGTTAGTGGGGCGTACGCATGATCTTGAACTCATGGATCGTATGATTGCTCGTACCAAACTTGGATTGCTGGATCGTGGAATTGTTTACAGCGGCTTGCGAGGCATGGGGAAAACGGTGCTGCTGCTCAAGCTTAATGACATGGCGACTCAGCAGGGGATGGTCACTGTGCAGATTGAATCGAATGGTGACGCTGCGGCGGAGTATGACGAGCTGCTCCATGAAATGTCCTTATCGATTATGCGTGTCAGGAAGCCTGATATTAGAGAACGTCTTTCGGGCGTGTTCTCGCATATTGGATCTGTGAATCTGGACTTTGTTCTTGGCTCGGCGAAGATCGAATTGAATGGTTCTGCCGAGGAACAACGAGCTGTTCGAGCATCGTCGTATAGGTTGGAGCTATTGATTGAGGGTTTGGCTGAAGCGCTGAAATCAAATGGTTTGGGCTTATTCCTGTTTGTGGATGAATTTCAGGATATGTCTTCCGAAGTAATGATGACGTTGATTACTGTGCAGCATAAGATGGGGCAGCGCAATCTGCCGTTCTACATCATTGGGGCTGGGCTTCCTAATCTGCCGGGTGTACTTACCAAAGCGCGTTCATATGCCGAGCGTTTGTTTGAATATCGTTCTATTGGCCGCTTGGATAATGCCGCTGTTGCTGATGGTTTCCAGAAGCCTGCGCGCGAACTGGGATATGCGTTCGATGATCAGGCGTTGAGTCGTTTAATTGATTTGTCGAATGGATATCCATATTTCATTCAGGCGTACGGCAAGGCTGCATGGGATGCTTCGGATTCCAATCCAATTACCGTTGATGCAGTGGAAAAAGGCGAGCCTGTTGCTCGGGCTGAGCTGGATCAGGGCCTTTATGTATCGCGTTGGCAGCGCGCCACGCCATTAGGCCGCGAATATCTGGCTGCGATGGCGGCTATTGGTGATATTTGTACGTCTGCGCAAGTGGCGAACCATATGGGCCGTAGTGTTTCCGATTTATCTTCGATTCGTTTGTCGTTGATTGAACTCGGTCTGATTTATTCCCCGGAGCGTGGTCAGATTGCATTCACCGTACCCGGTATGGACGAGTTCATACGCCGTGCTATGCCGGCTGAAACGCAATCTTATGATGGACGAGACTGATTAATTTACTGTGCCTGCCAGATCATGCCGATGTGGGGGATGCCATCTTCTAGGAATTCGTCGGAGACCTGCGTGAAACCGAGGTGCTCGTACAGCTTGCGCGCGTAGGTTTGAGCCTCGATGTGCACAGTGTCGACATGCATGCGCTCTTGTGCCACTTTCAGTCCCTCGCGCACAATGCGGGTGCCAAGGCCTTGCCATCGGTGAGTAGCTAATACGCGGCCGATGGACGCTTCGGGGAATGTGATGCCCGGGTCGATGACGCGGCAGTAGGCGGCGATGCCGTTTTCATCATGCAGGGACACATGCCAGCAGTGCCGGTCCGCCTCATCCACCTCCTGATAGGCGCAGTGCTGTTCCACCACGAACACCGCCACGCGCACACGGTAGATTTCATACAATTCTGCCGCGCTGAGCTCTTCGAACCGTTTGACCGTCAACTGCATGTGGCCAAGTGTACAAACCACATACGAATTGCATGCTTGACATGCATGGCTGGGTATGAAGCAGGAGTATTAGACACGGAAAGCGGCTCGTTGTGTAATACATTGCGAAAGCTTGTGAGCGGCCGGGCTAAGCGTTGGTAATGATGCATCGCATGCTCGGCCATGTTGAGATTAAGGAGACCGCAATGGAATACACCAAGCTAGGCAACAGCGACGTGACCGTGTCACGAATTTGCATGGGTTGTATGGGATTCGGCGACGCGACCAAAGTCCATCATTCCTGGATTCTCGATGCCGATCAGTCGCGTGAGATTATCAAATACGGTTTCGAACACGGCATCACGTTCTACGACACCGCCATCGGCTACGCGGATGGCACCAGCGAAGAATACGTGGGCCGTGCGCTGCGCTCCATCGCCAGCAAGCGCGAGGACTATCAGATTGCCACCAAGTTCCTGCCGCGTACGGATGCCGAGCGTGAAGCCGGCGTGACCGGCCAGCAGCATGTGCTGAACAATCTTGATGCTAGCTTGCAGCACCTTGGCCTTGACTATGTGGACCTCTACATCTGCCACATGTGGGATTACCACACTGATATGGCCGAAATCATGGAGGGCATGAACGAAGCCGTCAAGGCAGGCAAGGTGCGTACCATCGGCATCTCCAACTGCTATGCCTATCAGCTCGCCAAGATGAACGCGCTCGCCGAAGCCAACGGCTGGTTCAAGTTCGTGTCCATCCAAAGCCACTATAACCTCATCGCTCGCGAAGATGAGCGTGAATTGACCAAGCTGTGCTATGAAGACAACATTGCCATGACCCCGTACAGCGCGCTCGCCGCTGGCCGTCTTGCTCGCAAACCCGGCGCGGCTGCTACCAAGCGTCTCACGGAGGATCAGGTGGCGCATTCCAAATACGATGCCACCGAGGCTCAGGATGATGTGATTATCGAGCGTGTGGCCGAGATTGCCGCCAAACACGGCACTTCGATGACCGCCGTTTCACTCGCCTGGCTGTTGACCAAGGTGACTGCGCCTGTGGTCGGCATGACCAAGCCGCATCACGTCGATGGTGCGCTTGATGCCGTGGCCTTGAAGCTCACGGACGAGGAGATCACCTACCTCGAGGAGCCGTACGTGCCGCACAAGCTCGTCGGCGTGATGGCATTCAACCATTGATTGCAAAACGTCCGTATGTTCGCGCGCTTTACGTACCCCATGCGAACATACGGACGTTTTCTGTCTCACAATCCTTTGTATGTGCGCGCAGTACTCGTCAGTTGCGCGAACATACAAAGGATGGCTTGTCTACAGTGAGCTGCGAATCACGATTGTGACAGACTTGCGGCTACTGTGAGTCCGTCAATCAGGCGACGGATTCCCACCCACATTGGCAGCTCGTCCGTAACGGTACCGGTCTCGTCATCCTCCCACTTGAGCGAATGGGTGTGCCGACGGTCGATTAGCGTATCGAAATCGTAGGCTGGCGCTTCGTCGTCCATGTTCATATCGGTCATACCTGCACCCGCTCCTTGGTAACGATGGTGGTTCGTGCCGGGTCGATTTTATTCGCATCCAGAATAAGCTCGTCGATGTAATCCGCCCGGATCGTGCCACCGGCCGGGTTGATGACGCTGCCGATGGTCCCTCGCACATCGGCGTCCACAGCGGAATATTCGAACGCCAACGTGGTATTGATGAGCCGGCAGCTCCTCAGCGCGAGGTTGTCGATGTAGCACATGCCCTGCAGGCTTTCGATGGTGCAGTTCTCGAAGGTGAGGTTCTTGGAATTCCATCCCAGAGCGGGTATTTCCACTGGAACGCGCAATCGACCAGCTCAATACTGTGGGCGTGCTTCAACGGCGACTCGCCATCCGTGAAGATTGCATCGACGTATGTGGTGTCATGCGCGAAGAATTCGGCGCGCTCGCCGATTAACCGCGCTTGGTGCACCTCCTCAGGCATATCCGTCATGTCGGGATCCTTTCCGCTGTTCAGTCAGTATTTGCTGACGTTATTGAACAGCGGAAAGCGCGGAACATCCAATAGGTTTACGCCATGAGGATGTATAGCCAAATCGTATGGGGTGCGCTTCACCCGCGCAGGAATCGGATGAATTCCGCGGCCGCGGCCGATGGCGTGGACTGCTTCTTCCATACCACAATCGAACCGGTGTTGATGGGCGGATACAACGGCACGGCGGTCACACCGGAGTACTGGGCGCCGGTATCGATGCACAGGCAAACACCCAGGCCGGCGGCGACCATAGCCGCGGCATTGGTAGGCAGATTGGAATGCCCGGTCACCAGTGCTTCGTCATAATAGGGGCCGAGCCAACTTGTCGCGGCGCTTTTCGCGTGGCGGCGCGATGGCACGATAACCTGCATACCGCGCAAATCCTTAGGAGTAAGCGCGGATTTGCCGGCAAACATATGGTCGTTCGGCACTAACGCGGTCCAATGTTCTTGTACGTGTGTAGATACATATTCATAGCGATTGGTATCAGCTGGCTCCAACAGTAATCCCAAATCCAACAGACCTTGCTCGATACGCATTTGGATGATGTCCGCCGAAGAGCTGAACAAGGCGAACTGCACGCGTTCATGCAGGGCGCGGAACTGCTGCATCTTTTTGGCGAGCCATGCCATGCCTTGCACTTCGCCGCAGCCGATGGCTACCTCGCCCTCCAGCTCGCCGTCTGCATGCTGCAGCTCAAACGCGGTCTTATCCGCCAAAGAGACGATGGTCTGCGCGCGTTCGCGCAGCAGCCGGCCCTCGGGTGTGAGCGTCACGGATTGATTGCCGCGCACCAACAGCGGCACACCGAGTTCGTCCTCCATCTGCTTGATTTGACGGGAGAGCGTGGGTTGCGAAATCTGCAGCAATTGCGCGGCCCAGGTGATGTTGCCCTCCTCAGCCACCGCAAGGAAATACCTCAGCAGACGAATGTCCAGTGTCACCGGCTTCTTGAACTGCCTGCCATGCTCGATGTCGTATTCACTAAACTCCATAATCCCATCATAGAGGTGCAGACCTGCCCGCGTTCGACCCAGCGAAAGCCTACGGCAGTATCGCGTTCTGGCTGCTGTTCGCGGTAGTGCTGCTGGCGGTCGTCTTCATGGCGCGTTGGATTGCCGATGCGATACCGCTGATTGGATGGTTGAAACGACATCTTGAACGCGTGTTTCACCACGAAATTAGTGTGTGGCTGCATAGGCTTGTTTTATTGGCTGTGTCGTTGGTGTGCGTGCATTTTCATGCCATCCGCTATATCGTCACGGTCACACCGTTCATTGTGATATCCGACGTGGCGACCGATGGCGTGGACGTCGATGTGCTGCCGCCATATGGCCGCTACCACAGGTTCCTTGACGAGCGAGGACTGGACGATCATGGCGAAACCCGGCCAATCGTCGTGTTCGCCGGAGGCATTGGCATCACGCCATTGCTGCCGATTATCTTCCGCTACGGCTACGGCCGCCGTCCAGTGAAGGTCATGTACTGCGCGCATGACGAAGCCGGGCTGCTGTGCTGCGGTCAACTTGAGGCGTGGAGCCGTCGTACCGGCAATCCGCTGACGCTCAAGGTCGGACGATTCACCGTAGGGGAATTGCAATCGGCCGTCACGCCGGGTGCCATCTACCTCATCGCTGGCCCCACTGGTATGACCCATGCCGTCAAACGCACGCTACGCAAGACCGGTGTCTCCGTCGAAGACATCTGCCATGAACCGTTCGCATGGTAACGAACAAGTGACTGCCGCAATAAGGAAAACCCGGTAGGTGTACCGAATCATGTGTTCGGTACACCTACCGGGTTTTCGTTGATGGGATGCGACTTACTCGCTCAGCAACGCAACATAGTCGGCAACGGCCTTGTCCAGCTCCTTGTCGGTGATGCCGAGCATACCGTGGATGGCGAACGGCTTGGCGAACGTCATACCGATGTGCTTGGCGGTGGTCTCCAGAGGCTTCAGCAGTTCGAGGCCGGTGACACCGAACTCGCCGTCGTGGCGGTACTTGTCGACCGTGGCGCCCACGGTGATGGCCAGTTGCAGCTCTTTGCCGTGCAGCTTATCACCGTCATGGCCGTATGCCCATCCGTGCTCGAGCACCAAATCCTCCCACTGCTTCAGGAGTGCCGGCGTGGAGTACCAGTAGAACGGGAACTGCCAGACCACGCGGTCTGCCTTGAGCAGTGCTTCCTGTTCGGCCTTCACGTCGATCTTGAAGTCTGGGTAGAGCGCGTACTCGTCGCGCACGGTCACGTTCAGCAGGGCGGCGGCAGCTTCGGCCAGCTTGAGGTTGGCGCGCGAGCCGTCGCTGAGATGCGGGTGGAAGACCAGTACCAAAGTGTTCTTAGCCATGATGATTCCTTTGTCCTTCTTACGTTCTGTGGTTTTGTTTCACGGCAATAATCGGTAATGATTGGCGGCGCAGTCACCTTGCGCATTGCCTGACATCATCATTGAAGCGCGGTAGCAAAGTTTCGGCCAATGTTCAGGCTGATGCCCGGTCATGCTGAATTCGTATGTCGATCGAAACCATGCAGAATATGTGCGGAAAGCGACAGGATGTGCGCGGCTTTGCGGTGAAGTGGCATGTAAGTCAGTTGAGGTAACAATGCAGAATCGTTGCAATTACTGGCATTGTGAGTGCTCGTTCGCGTCGCTATACGAACTGTGCATGACCGGAGATGTGCTTTCTGCATTGGGAATCGCAAAATGCTTTTCGCACAATGGCAACTGTCAAACGGGCTGAAAATCCTAAAGAACATGTCGAAATTTCCAAAGGCGGAATTCTTGAGGATCCGGCCCAAATCCCCGCGGCATGGGTGCCGAATGATGAGAGCGCTGCCCATGCATCAGGAAAGGAAGAAGGCACATGCTCAACATCAATATGGATGATGTGTGGAACATCCTCCAATCATTGCTGCCGCAGCTGATTGCAATAGGTGTCGCATTGCTGTTGGCAATCATCATCACTATCGCTGTCAACAAGCGTACGGTAGCCAACGAAGGCACACGCAAGCTGGTGCATTCACAGTCTTGGATCGTTGCGGTTATCGCCATGATTGTGGCTGTACAGATGATGCTGTTCGGCCCGCTCAACAGCGTGCTGACCTTGGCGTCCGGCCAAGGCACCTTGAGCCAGCAGTCCATTGACAATGCAGAATCTTTGGCTGTTGACATTCAGCGCGAAGGCATCACGCTGCTGCAGAATGATGACAATAATCTTCCGCTGCAAACCAAGAAACTCAACGTATTCGGTTGGTCTTCCACCAATCCGATCTATGGCGGTTCAGGCTCCGGCTCGATGAACGATTACTATCCGACCGTCTCCCTGTTGGAAGGCATGAAGCAAGCCGGCATCGAAACCAATAGCGAGCTGAGCGACCTTTACACCAAGTACCGCGCCGACCGTCCGTATGTGAACTACGATCGTCAGGATTGGAGCCTGCCGGAAGTGCCGGCCGCACAGTACTCGCAGACCATCATCGATGATGCGAAGTCCTTCTCCAATCAGGCGGCCATCGTTATCAGCCGCCCTGGTGGTGAAGGTGCCGACCTGCCCACGAATATGAAGGGCGAAGGCATCGACTATACCGATAATTCCACCGAATACGCCGACTTCGAAGATGGCGGTCACTTCCTGCAGCTGAGCCGCACTGAGCAGGATATGGTCGACCTGGTCACTAAGAACTTCGACAACGTCACCCTGATCTACAACGGTGCGAACACGTTCGAATTCGGTTTCCTTGCCAACTATCCGCAGATCAAGTCCGTGCTATGGTGCCCGCCTGCTGGCCAGACTGGTTTCACCGCGCTCGGTGAAGTACTCGCTGGCAAGACGAACCCCTCCGGTCACACCACTGATACGTTCGTCAAGGATCTGAAAACCACGCCGACCTGGAACAACTTCGGTGACTTCCGCTACGACAACATGTCCGAATACAACACCGACTTCTACGGCACAACAATGCGTCCTTCCTTCGTGAATTACGTGGAAGGCATCTACGTGGGCTACCGTTTCTATGAAACCGCATCGGATGAAGGCTTCATCAACTACGATGATGTGGTGCAGTTCCCGTTCGGCTATGGCCTGAGCTATACGAACTTTGACCAGAGCCTTGATAACGTGACCTACGAGAACGGTCACATTACCGCTGACGTGACCGTCACCAACACCGGTGATGTGGCAGGCCGCGACGCTGTGGAGCTTTACTACAACCCGCCGTACACCAACGGCGGCATTGAAAAGGCCTCGGCCAACCTCATTGCCTTTGACAAGACCGATGAATTGCAGCCAGGCGAATCCACCAACGTCACCCTCGAATTCAACGACGAGGATATGGCCTCCTATGATTACCAGAACGACAAGGCATACGTGCTGGAAGCTGGAGACTACGGCATCTCTTTGCGTTCCGATTCACATCATGTGATTGCCGAGCGGAACATCAACGTGCCGAGCACCATCGTCTACGACGAGTCAAATCCGCGATCCACGGATAAGACTACCGTCACCAATCAGTTCGACAATGCCGAAGGCGACGTGACCTATCTTTCCCGCGCCAACCATTTCGCCAACTATGACGAGGTCGCCGCAGCGCCGACCAGCTTCACGTTGTCCGATGACCTCAAAGCCAAGTTCATCAACAATTCGAACTACAACACTGATGAGCTGAACAATGATTCTGACCAAATGCCCACAACCGGTGCAAAGAACGACATTCGTTTGGCTGATCTCTATGGTGCCGATTATGACGATGCACGCTGGGATCAACTGCTCGATAATCTTACCTTTGACGATATGGATGATTTGATTGCGTGGGGCGGCTACGGCTCTCGCGCGGTCAAGTCTATCGGCAAGGTGCAGCAGTACGATCTCGATGGCCCGGCTGCACTGAACAACAACTTCACCGGTTCCGGTTCTATTGGCTTCCCCGCTTCCGTGGCTGTGGCCTGCACCTGGAATGAGGATCTGGCCACCCGCTATGGCGAGAGCATCGGCGACATGGCTCATGAAATCGATGCCTCCGGTTGGTATGCGCCGGCCATGAACATCCATCGCAACGCCTTTGCCGGCCGTAACTTCGAATACTTCTCCGAAGATGGTCTCCTTTCCGGTGTGATGGTGCGCAATGAGGTGGCGGCCGCTCGTGCCAAGGGTGTGTACGCATTCATCAAGCATTTCGCGCTCAATGATCAGGAAACCAACCGCCAGTCCATGCTGTGCACTTGGGCTACGGAGCAGGCGATTCGCGAAATCTACCTGAAGCCGTTCGAAATGGCGGTCAAGGATGGTGGCGCGCAGGCCGTGATGAGTGCCTACAACTACATCGGCACTATCTACGCCGGTGCCAGCTCCAACCTGCTGAACACGGTGTTGCGCGACGAATGGGGCTTCCGAGGCATGGTGCTCACCGATTACTTCGGCGGCATCGGTTACCAGAACGCCAACCAGGAAATCCGCAACGGCGGCGACATCATGCTCGCCACCACGGAAACCACCAACCACATCACCGATCATTCCGCAACCTCGCTGCTGGCCATGCGCAACGCCGCACACAACATTCTGTACACTACGGTGAACTGCTGGAAGTACGAGAACGGCGAGCCGAAGACCCAGACTCCGGTCTGGCAGTGGATTGACTACGGTGTGATTGCAGCAATGGCCATTGCGCTCATCGCCGCAGAGACGCTGGCCATCCGCAGATTCATGATGCGTCTCCAGGCTGCTCGCAAGGTTGAGGTGGCGGGAACCGCTGCGGCGAACGAGCCTGGCGATTCCCTCGAGTCCATCGAGAACTGAAGCAATCGTGGGTCGCAGTGAGACTCCTGCGCTGCTGACCCGTCCTGAAGATACGAATTGCTCTGCCCAGTATTCGTGTCAACTGCCCACATGCTGTGGCGGCCGTCCTCCTTCGGTTTCCACAGCATTTTTTATTGTCTCTTGTTGCTGCCGGACTAAAAACGTCCGTATGTTCGCGCGCTTTACGGACCCTGCGCGAACATACGGACGTTTTTCGTATCGAAATCCTTTGTATGTTCGCGCGGTACTCGTCAGTTGCGCGAACATACGGGCGATTGAGGTAACGTTTGGCCTGCAATCGGCTCGCAATCCTGCGAGCGTATATCACATTTGATACTGAAAAACCAGTCTGTTGCATCTGTGATTGATTCCGTATGCTTGAGGCCTATGTATGAACGCAATAATGCTATATCGACAGCGAATATCGAATCATCGCAGCTGCCTCAGGCCGATCGTGGCGCGGAGCATATGCAAGGCCATTGGGTGCTCGCCCAACTTGGCAAACGCGTGCTCAGGCCAGGTGGCGAGAAACTGACCAAGCGCATGCTGGCACATGTGGCCATTGCAGGCAAACGCGTGGTGGAGTTCGCTCCGGGCCTGGGCCGCACGATCCGATTGATTCTTGGTGCTGGCCCTGCCGGATACACCGGTGTCGACCGGGATGAACAAGTGGTGAAGATCATCAGCCCGCTGGCTGCATCAGCGAGCGGTACATGCATCAATGCCGACGCTGCGCAGACTGGTTTGCCGGATGAATCGGCGGACGTGGTGATTGGCGAGGCGATGCTGAGCATGCAGTCCGAGCGCGGCAAGCATGCGATTATCAATGAAGCCCATCGCATCCTGAAATCGGGCGGCTTGTATGCGATTCATGAAATGGGCCTTGCTCCAGACAATATCGACGAATTCGTTAAGGATTCGATTCGTAAGGACTTGGCCCGCGCCATCAAAGTTAACGCTCGTCCACTGACTGCAGCTGAATGGCAAACCGTACTCGAATCAGAAGGATTCGAAGTGTTGTGGAGCGGTGTGGAGCCGATGGCATTGCTGAAGATGCGCCGTAATCTGGTGGACGAGGGCATCGGCGGTGTGCTGCGTATCATGCGTAATGTGCTGACGCATCCGGATTTGCGTGCGCGCGTATTGGAAATGCGCCATGTGTTCAACACCTATGGTGATGCGCTCACCGGCATCGCATTCGTGGCACGGCGCAAGGATTGATGCCGGCAATGCCGCTGTTACGAGATTAAACTGACGTTTTAAGCATTAATTAAAAAACGCATAGAGCGGGCATTGAGGCCTACTACTCACATGCCACCTATATATAAGGGGTCTTGAAATGACTGACGAAACCACAACCGCAGCTGAGAACACCGAGCCGATGGTCATGGAGTTCATCGATGATCTGAATCCGCTGGTCGAAGTCCAGCCGGAGGCCACCGTCTCCCGAACGGTGATGCAGGTGGAGGGTGCCAATGTGGTGCTCTTCTCCTTCGATAAAGGTCAGGAGCTCAGTGAGCACACCGCCGCCATGCCGGTGCTGGTGCAATGCCTCGAAGGGCATCTCAAGGTGACCGGCGGCGGCAAAACCGTGGATCTCAAGCCAGGCGGCATTCTGCACTTCCCAACCCACTTGCCGCACGCGGTCTACGCCGAGAAAGCATCCAAAATGATGCTGATTATGATGCGCCACTGAATGCAAAGAAAGGCTCTGGATGTGAGTTCCAGAGCCTTTCAGTATTGTCGTCAGCCGTGAGCAGATTTACTGTTCGATAACCGCAGTCCGCTCAGTAGTACGACGTTTCAGGAAGCGCTTGATGGCAAGAACTTCGAGCCCAACCAACACTACCGCGAGTGCGGCAACTACTGCATAGTAGACGTATTGCCATGCAGGCGTTTCCACCTTAGGCTGACCATTCTCGTACAGCCAGCTGTTCACTGCCGTATACAGAATGTTGTGCGAAGCGGTGCGCATAGCCTTCACTGATGTCGCAGAGTGGTCGGTAATCACATTGGTGCCTTCGATGGTCGCGAGCATTGCATCATTGCCGGAACGAATCGCCTGATCGCCAATCTGATATCCGAAACCGCCGAAGTAGTCGGTTTCCACGAAGCCGTGGAATCCCCATTCTCCGCGCAGCACACCGTTCAGCATGTTCTCGTTGGCGGAGGAGTATCCGTTGCCAACATAGTTGAATGAAGCCATGACTGCGGTTGCGCCACCATCCTTGACGGCCAGCTCAAACGGTTTGAAATAGATTTCGCGCATGGACTGTTCGTTAGCCCAAGTGCAGAGCATGGCCACGCGGTTGGTCTCCTGATCGTTCAATGCGAAATGCTTGATGAACGGATATACGCCCTTTGAACGTGCCCCGGCGACCTGCTGGGCGGCCATGATGCCGGACAGCACGCCGTCTTCGGAGAAGTATTCAAAGTTGCGACCAGCATATGGGGTGCGGTGAATGTTCATGGCCGGCGCATACCAGCCGGTCACATTCATTTCGCGTGCCATGTCGCCAATGATTTCGCCGAACTTGCGCGCCAGCTCCTTGCTGAACGTGTTGGCCACCGAAACGCCGGAAGGCAAACCGATGGAGCCCACGCCGGTGAAGTTGTTATTCAGCGTGGAGGGGCCGTCCACGTCAGACTGGCGAGGCTTGTTGATGGATGTCACTGCGGAATTGCCATAACCGGCGAAAGCGATGAGCTGGTTCATCTCGTCGAAAGTCATTTCGTCGAGCAGATTATCCCACATCGGATCGTCGTAATCCTTGCCATAGAGCTGATACAGGCTTACACCGTTTTTGGCTCCGGTAGTCGGCATTTCGTCGGAATCGTTGTTTTCGTTCTTGTAGTTCGATGCGTTGACGAATGTCTCCTTATATTGTTCTGGCATTTCAGTGCTGTCAGGAGCTGCGGTTGCGGACTCAAAGTTCGCGAAATGGTCAGCGCGAGACAGTGTCTCGAACGCCGGCTTGATATTGTCAAACTCGTTGGTGACTTCACCGGCATCAGAAGAACGATGATTGTCGCCAGAGTAGGTAATGGTCTGCGGAATGTTCACAGTCTGCTCGGCAATTGACTCATGTGCATTTGCATTGATGGAAATGCCATAGTCTCCGGCTTCAAGTACGTAGGCGCGAGCATTGTCTGCATCATAGGATGCCATGTCTTCGTCCTGGAACTTAATGTGCGCGGTTTGCGATTCGCCGGGCTTGAGCTCCTTCGTTTTCTCGAAGTCGATGAGGTTCGCACTGGCCTTTTCAATGCCACCATTGGTATATGGCGGATTGTAGAACACCTCAACCGTGTCCTTGCCTGCAACGTCACCGGTGTTGGTCACGGTTACGTCGAAGCTCACGGTGCCGTTGTCATACGTCACGTCGCCCATTGATTGATCGAACGTCGTGTAGCTCAGGCCATAGCCGAACGGATACTGCACCACGGCATCGTAATCGATGGCGCCTTCATCGTCAGCGGTTTCGTAATATTTGTAGCCAACGTAAATATCCTCGACATAATCGACGAAGCTCGGCACCACATGCAGATCCTGACCGGCGAAGTCGGTATCCACGGCGAACTCATCCATGTTGCTGTACTGGAACTGGCCGAAGTTGTTCGACCAAGGAGCTGCGGAGAAATCGCGCAGGAACGTATCGGTGGCACGGCCGGAAGGATTGACCTTGCCGGCCAAAACCTCGCCTAGTGCTGTGAAACCAGTCTGACCAGCCGGTGGCGCCCACAGCACGGACTTGATTTGTGCATAATCATCAACAAAATTCAAGTTCAACGTATTGGCGCCGTTGTAGACCAAAACCACATTATTGAAGTTCTTCGTCACCAGATCAATCATGTCGCGCTCGCTTTTGGAGAGCTCGAGATAGCCTTGACCGTCTTCAAAATCGTTGTAATCCGAGGAATTATTGTGGTACACGGATACGGCATCGCTGGATTCGCCTGGACCGGTGATGGCGCTATCTCCTGGGCCGAACTGACGGTTTTTGCCGGTGTCGGCCATATCGCTCGGCAAATCGAAGCATTCGCCGCCGGTTCGGGCCAATACCACCACTGCGGTGTCAGAGAATGATTTGGCATTGGCGATGAGCTTATCTGAATACGTGCTGGCGGGTGGCTCAGGCAGTGTCCAATCCTGATTGCCGGCATCGTTCGCCGGGCGATCGGCGCGATACGACGTGTAAAAATCGGAGAGTTCGGTATTGGTTTTCAGGCCGGCATCCGCCATACCTTGCAGGATTGACGTGGTCGGGTACTGGTCATTCATCGAACCGGAGCCGGTGCCGCCATAAATCGGATTCGTGGACGCCCAGCCGAACACATTGACCTTCTTGGTGCTGAGCGGCAGTGTGTCACTGTCATTCTTCAACATCACAATGCCTTCACGCTCAATATCTGTGGCGAGTTCCTTGGTTTGGGCGCTTGTCTCTTCGGTGAGCGTGCCGCTGCCGGAAAGCAGGGAGAGCATCGTGTTCAGTGGTCCAAACAGCATCATGCTTAGTGCAACGATGGTGGCGATGGCTGCTGCAATCCAGGTCTGTGAGTGGACAAGTTTGCGAATGCCTTGGTTATGTACGGTTCGTTTATTGATGGCGATAGTCAGCAGCAAGGCTACGGCAAGCGTGATGCCAATGGCAATCAGATGGGCGCTGATGGATTGCAGGGTGCTGATGACATCTGAGAAGTTGATTCCCAGCATGTTGTCTCCTTCTTATCATTTCTTCCGTCAACGATCTTCGGTGACGTTGAGCGGTTGTTCTAAGCGTTGGGCTAAGGCGTCAACGCCTTGCTCCGCTTATGTTTCGACGATAAGAAAGAAAGGAATAAGCGAGTAGCTCAAGTGCGCGAGCGGTGTATGAGCGTACGCGAATGACATCAGAATATCGGTTTAGGATTCTGGTGAAGGTGCTATTGTGACAGGTTTGGGAAGTATCAGTCCCAAGTCGAAAATGTCGTCATGAGTGGTGATGGCCAAATCGCCGCCGAGCCGTTCGACAATCATGCGCATGCTGGTGATGCCATAGCCATGAGACGCGGTGTCAACTTTCGTGGTGCGCAATGTGCCATCATCGTCACGGTGAATGGTGCTGTAGTAATTCGAGATATGAATGGTGACGATATTGCCGCGTAGCGTCGCGGTCAATTTAATAACCCGCTGCTCTGGATTGTTAAGCTTCTCTACGGCTTCGATGGCGTTATCGAGGGCGTTGCCGAAAAGAGAGTAGATATCGTAATCGCTCATCCAGTTTACACAGGCAGCGTCGGCCATATAGGTGAAATGAATATTCTTGCGCTCGGCTTCCAGACTTTTCTGAGTCAGCACCACATCGAATGCAGCATTGCCTGTTTTGGCGATGTGATCATACGTGGATACCGAGTCTGCGATTTCATCAAGAATGTGATGCGCCGAATGAGCGCTGTCGTTGGTACTGCCGGAAGTTTGTGCGGTGGCAGACCGTAGTCTTGCAATCTGATGTTTGAGATCGTGATAGCGTACGTTGGTGGTTTCGATGGTGTCTTTGAGCTGTTCGTAATAATTGGTGCGTAAACGATTCATGCGTTGCACGAATGCAAGTTCATCGGTAAGTGCTTGGCTGTGTGCCACTTCTCCGAATAACAGCAGAATGATGATGCAGGTCAACGCTGAAATGGCGCGAATTGCGAACTCTGTTGAATCGTCGAGATTCTTGGCGTATGCATATGAGCTGAGGCCGATGGTGACTGCCAGTGTACTGGCCGTTAGTGCGGCCAAGGATGCCGGTGAGCTCAGACGTGCTTTTGCTACGTCAAAAGCGCGGATGTACCAATGCCAAAACACTGCATATACACAGATGAACACGACGATGCGCAGAAGCTCGTTCATCAGCCATGTTGTCAGTATCGCGAAGCCGGAAAATGAAGCGATACCGGCAACCGCCAGTTCCATGATCTCCTCTGTTGCAGCTGCAACATGTTGTACCGCGTAGCCGCAAATAGCGATGCCGCATGCCAGTTGCCAATCGCATCGGCAAATCAGTCGTATGAGCGCTATGGAAATGATGAAGATCAGCGAAAAATTGAGGATGGATCGTGCCATAGTGCTTATGGCGATGGTGCATTGCACACAGAGTAGGGCGGATAGCATCATCACCGGAATAGCTATCATCGTGCGCTTCTTGGCACCGGGAGAGCGGACAGGCGAACGCAGGGCAAACATTAATTGTGCCGCAAGCAGTTCGAGGGATGCCGCCTCCATGTTGAACAAGTTCAGCAACGGCGCAGTGCCGAACAATACATCTGGGAATTCCAGCCAATTCATCATGCGGCTCCTGCGGAAAGCGCAATGGCTCTCAGTATTTCCTGCTTCTTGGAACGGCTCACCTCAATGCGATGGTTGCCTACGGTTATGGTGTTGCCTTCCAGGCCGGTGATGTTGTCGATATTGACCAGATACCAGCGGTTGCAGCGCATGAAATTACCGGATTGTAGCGCTTGTTCGGCTTGTCCAAGCGTGCCTTTGATTGTGTAATTGCCATCGGCTGTGCAGTAGGTGATGTAATGGTCTTGCACTTCCACATAGTCAATACGGTCAATCGGCACTACATGTACGGCGTCTCGAGTGATGAGCTTGATTGTGCTGGACCTACGCCGTTCCATGCGTTGCAGTGCTTTGCGCATCACCATAGCGAAGCTGTAATAATCTATAGGTTTGACCACAAAATCAAGCGCTTCGACTTCGTATCCTTTGATGGCGAGCTGAGCCATATTGGTGACGAATACGATGATGGTTGCCGGATCGGTCTCGCGTATCACTTTTGCGGCTTTGATGCCGTCGACCTGCTGCATTTCGATGTCAAGAAATATGACATCGTACTCCGGCTTGTAATGGTGCAGCAGCTCGGCGGCATCGGCGAAGGCGGTGATGGTCGTGTCTAATTGCCGTTCGCCGGCGAAACGTGAGATGAATGCACTGATTTGTTTGCGCGCCTCGATATCGTCATCGACTACAGCAAATGCAACCATCATCACTCCTTTGCATTGGTGGGTGGCATTGCTGTATTCACCATACCAATGGTGGATGCGTTGGTGTTGATTGATGTCATTGAGGCATGATGCTGGTCGATGCGCATGGTGGTGATACGGCGTTTTCCTAGCGCGGCAAAGAGCTGTACTCAGATGTGTCCGATTTCGCGGGCGGGATTGCCGGCCACGATGCTGCCCGCGGGCACGTCGTGAGTGACAATCGCGCCCGCGCCCACAATGGCGCCGTCGCCGATGATCACGTTCTGCAGTACGATGGCGCCCGCGCCAATCCATACATGTTTGCCGATGATGATGGGAAGACTTGTGGTGGTGGCGCGGTCCATCGGGTTTTTGCTGTGGTTGATGGTGATGAGCTGCACGTTCGGTCCGATGAACGTGCCGTCGCCGATGGTAATGCCGCCGCGGTCCATCAGGGTGCAACCCCAGTTGATGAATACGCCTCGGCCGATTTCGATGTTATGCCCGAAATCCGTGTAGAACGGCGGATTGAAGCGGAATGTTGGGTCAACCGGATGGCCGACGATGCGTTCGAACAGGGTGTGCGCCTCCTGCGGCTCGTGGTAGCCGGTGTTGAGCTCGGCGCAGAGCCGCTTGGTCTCGTTGATGATGGTGGCGATGGCGCAATAGCCGGGATCGCATGGGTTGACTGGTTTTCCGGTGCGGTCGCGCTCGAGAATGTCGGCTGCTGTGGTGGTCATGATGGCTCCTTGGTCGTGTTCTGCCATCATTGAACCGCGCAGGGTTGGTGCTGTCTAATACCTATGGTTTATGCGCTTGCATGCCGTCGGGGCATGAACATACTGTACTGTTTTTGCTGCTCTCCCTCAGTCAGCCGATGGCTGACAGCTCCCTCACCAGAGGGAGCCAAGTATGTATGGGTTTCAGTCATGCAAATATGGACAGCTCCCTCACCAGAGGGACCCAAACTCACAGGGGACTCGGAAAGCAATCACATGGTCTGCAGGAACTTGGCGAATGCGGCAGCTGCTGGGGAAATGGTTCCTTGCTTTTTCCATACCAGCACCGAGCTGCTTTCCAATGGTGGCGCAAGACGTATTCCGCGCACGCCCGGATACGTGGTGCCGTGGTCAAGACACAGGTACAGTCCGAGCCCACTGGCCGCCATTGCCGCGCCGTTCGCCGGCAGATTACAGGTGCCTGCGATGTTGAGATGCGGGGCGTAAGGTCCGAACCAGTTCAGCACCACACGGCGCACCGGTTCACGCGAGGGCAGGAGCAGCGCTTCATTGGCCAGATCGGCGGGGGAAAGATGATCATGGGTCTCAAGTGGATGGCCGTTCGGAATCATCGTGCACCAATGCTCGGTGATATTGGTGCGCAAAAACTCGTAGCGACTGGTATCCACCGGGTCGGCGAGCAGTCCGAAATCCAGCAATCCCTGTTCAAGCTGATCTTGAATCACATCCGCAGTGGTGCTGACCACATGGAAGCGCACGCCGGGATGCAACGTGCGGAACGCGGCCATACGGTCGGCGAGGAATGTCATAGCGCGCACTTCGCCGCAGCCGGCCATAATATCGCCGCTTAATTCATAGCTGGACTGCTTGAGCTCAAATTCCGCCTTGTCCGCCAAAGAGACAATGGTTTGCGCGCGATCGCGCAACAGTCGGCCTTCTTCGGTCAGTGTGATGGTGTGACTGCCGCGTTCGAATAGAGTGACGCCAAGCTCCTCTTCCAACTGCTTCAACTGCCGGGAAAGTGTTGGTTGGGAGATGCGCAGCAGTTGTGCCGCCCACGTAATATTGCCTTCTTCGGCCACTGCCAGAAAATACCTGAGCACGCGCAATTCCATAACTTCCGCTCCTTTCCGGCAGATTCGACGCATCCATTGTAAATGGTTAAACTTTTCTGTCAGAAGAATGCGCTGACACATCGTCGCTGCGGCGGATCCTAAGTGTCTGGGCAGGGGAGGGCATATGACCAGAGTTTTGGTTGTGGAAGATGAGCAGGCACTCAACGACATCACCTGCGATACCCTGCGCGACGCCGGCTATGAAGTGACCGGCTGCCTTAACGCAAACCGAGCGTTCGACGCTATGCATGGTACCCTCTACGATCTGGTGGTTTCCGACATCATGATGCCCGGCGTCGACGGCTATGAGCTGACCGAGCGCATCCGCGCAATCGACCCGAACATTCCCATCATCTTCATGACCGCGCGCGACGACATCATGTCGAAACGTCGAGGATTCCGCGCCGGTGTTGACGATTACATGGTCAAGCCGGTTGATTTGGACGAGTTGGTGCTGCGTATCGAAGCGTTGCTGCGGCGTGCGCGCATTGCCGAAGATAAGCGGCTGACTATCGGAGCATTCGTTATGGACTCCGATCAGATGACCGCAACGCTGCAAGGCCAGGAGATTGCGCTGACCATGCGCGAATTCAATATTCTGTACCGCTTGCTGAGTTACCCGAAGCAGGTGTTCTCCCGTGCTCAGCTCATGGAGGAGTTTTGGGATTCTGCCGATGCGGGGAGCCTCAGGGCTGTGGATGTGTACATTACCAAGCTGCGGCAGAAGCTTGCCGATTGCAAAGATTTTGATATTGTCACCGTGCGTGGCCTCGGATACAAGGCGGTGCCAAGATGAGCAGACTGTTGAGCGAAGGCAAAAAGCTGGCTCTGGGCGCAGTGTCCGTCCGCGTGGTGCTGTGGTCGTTTCTGGTCTTCGTTTTGGCTGCAGCTGGCCAGACGAGTCTGATTGTCTGGCTTCCGCGATGGCTGCCGGAAGCCAACCGTTGGTATCTTGCCGTAGTGATTCTTGCATATTGGCTGCTGCTGGCCATAGTATTTGCGGCGCTGATCGGCCGGCAGATTAATGAGCGGTTGGAACGGCCGATGCGTGATTTGGGCGAGGCTGCCGGTCGCGTGGCTCAGGGCGACTTCTCCGTATATGTGGCGCCTCGGCATGTGGAGGGCACCCGGCAATGGAATTCCACGGATCAGATGTTCGCTGATTTCAACACGATGGTGGCTGAATTAGGCAGCATTGAGACGATGAAGAATGATTTCGTATCCAATGTGAGCCATGAAATCAAGAACCCACTCGCCATCATCACCACGCATGCCAAGGCGCTGGAGCGTGACACCATCAGCGATGAGCGTCGTAAGGCTTATGTGCGCACCATCGTCGATGCTTCCACACGGCTGAACACATTGGTCACGAACACATTGAAGCTCAATAAGCTCGAAAGCCAGAGCATCGTGGCGCAAGCCGCTGACTACGATGTTGCGAGCCAACTTACCGATGCGGCATTGGCGCTGTACGATCTATTTGATGCCAAAGGTGTTGCCTTGGAACTTGATGTGGAGGATCACGCCACCGTGCATGCCGACCCTGGCATTGTGAGCCTCATCTGGAGCAACGTGCTCGGCAATGCATTGAAATACACCGAACCGGGTGGACATGTGAAACTGTGCCAAACCTCAACATCGAGCGAAATCACGGTAGAAATCATCGATGACGGCTGCGGCATGAGCGAGACCGAAGCCGCTCGCATATTCGACAAGTTCTATCAGGGCGCGACTGCGCATGCTGCTGAAGGCAACGGTTTGGGCATGGCAATGGTCAAGCGTGCGATTGATCTGAGCCACGGAACGATTAGTGTGCGCAGCAGTCAGGGTTCAGGCACTACCGTCACTGTCACTTTGCCTGCCGCGGCCGGTTTTTAATACAAGACCAACAATTCTTCAACAGTCGGCCAACATAACGCTCATACGGTAGGCATCATCAGCCAAACGAACATGAGTCAAGGAGCCGATGATGACCGCAGTCAACCAGCCCACCAGCAAATCCGCCAACGACTACGTTGGTTATGAATATCTGACCGTCGCCACCGCACCCGCCCGCAGCGCCATGCTTGCCGACGGCTACCGCGCCTTTGGCTGGGAACTGCAGGATGCATCCTCACGCACACTGCAGTTCCGCCGTCCACGCGCCATCGATAACAAAACCGCACTCGTGCGCCTGCAGCGACGTTTTGAAGCGCAATCCGCGCAAATCGCCGACTTGGATGCCGCTCCGGTACGCAATGGTCGTATCGCCGGGCTGAGCTTGGGGCTCGTCGGCTGCGCATTCCTTGCCGGCGCAACGTTCGCCTATTTGGCCGCCATGATCGCGCTGATGATCGTTCTCGCCATTCCCGGCTTCGCTTGCTGGATTGCCGCATACCCGGTATGCCGTGCCATTGCCGCATCATCCAGCCGCCGCAACGCGCAGACCATTGAGCATCTGTACGATCTCAACGACGATGTATGCCGTAAAGCGAGTGAACTGCTTGCATGATTATTGTTCGAGTGATTGAGGTATGTTGCGCTGTTGTGAAACGTGCGTGGTTCATAGTGCTGAAAAGGGGATAGTAGGACACAATATGACGGGGAAGAAGCAGACGATAATAACCGATAAGCAACGCACGGCGATTTTCGCAGTACTGCTGGCCGCGTGCATCGCCGGCGCCTTCGCGCAAACATCACTGACCACCGCGCTACCGGCCATCATGACAAGCCTCAATATTTCCGCAGTGCTCGGCAATTGGCTGACCAGTGGTTTCTCATTGGCGATGGGCGTGATTATTCCGGCTACCGCGTTCATGATGAAACGCTTCAACACTAAGCCACTGTTTTTGACTGGTCTTGCATTGTTCGCCGGTGGCCTGTTGCTGGCGGCCGTCTCGCAGAGTTTCCCTTTACTGATGGCGGCGCGCATTGTTCAAGCATTCGGTTCGGGCATCTCCCTATCCATGACGCAGGTGATTATCCTCGCGCTGTACGCTGAATCCGGCGTGGGTACGGCAATGGGGTTCTACGGGCTTGCTGTTTCCGCGGCGCCGGTGATTGCGCCGACGATTTCCGGCATCATGGTCGACCACTGGGGATGGCAGTCTATCTTCTGGGTGGCAGGCGGTATTTCAGCGCTTGTGTTGGTGATTGCGTTTCCGGTGATGCGCAATGTGCTCACCACATCGGCCAGCGCACATCTCGATATGCTCTCATTCATTCTTGCGGCCTTCGGCTTCGTCGGGCTGCAGCTCGGTTTCAGTAATCTTGGCGTGGCTCCTGCATTCAGCTGGCAGGTTTTCGGGGCACTTGCTGTGGGCGCCATCTGCCTCGCCGTGTTTGTTGCTCGCCAATTCAAGATTGATCATCCGCTGCTGCAACTGCGTATTTTCGCCACACGAGACTTCACTGTGGCGGTGCTGCTCAGTATGTTCCTGTACGCGGTGCTTATCGCCGGCTCTACAATTCTGCCGATTTACATGCAGCAGATGAACGGTGCCACGGTGACAATGTCGGCGCTCGCCATGCTGCCCGGCTCGCTGGTGATGGCGGTCTCTTCGCCTGTTACCGGGCGAGTGTTTGACCGATTCGGTATTCGCCCGCTGGCTATCGGCGGCATGGCTTTGCTGGCCGTTACGATGATTCCGTTTGGATTCCTGACTTCCTCAACGCCGATTTGGTGGATTGCCGTGGTGTTCGCCGTGCGTTCGGTGGCCGTGGCAATGGTGATGATGCCGGCCGCTACCTGGGGTTTGGCGTCGGTGGAGCGCAGGTATGCCAGCGATGCCAGCGCGTTGTTGACTTCATTGCGTACGATTGCCGGTGCGCTCGGCTCCGCAGTATTCGTGGCGGTGATGGTTGCGTGCGGCAATAATCCGAGTGGTGTTTCCGTCGCCTTCTGGTCAATGGTTGGTGTGGCCGTAGTGGGCCTCATCATGGCTGTGGCGTGCTGCTATCGCTCTTCAGTGAATTGATGAGCTGCGCGATGGTATCCGGCAATATGGAGCGGCTCAGCCATGTGATATTTTCCGGGGTGAATACCGCTGGCGCCTGTGCGAGGATGCCAAGCATGCCGCTGGATGCGAATTCCAGCACAATGCGCTGACCTGGATTGAGTGCCTCTGAATCGCAGCCGAGCGTTGCCAGCCATATTTCGATGACATGGCTTTTCAGCTGATTGACCAGTCCTGTAGAGCCATGTGGGCCGGCGATAAGTGCCAGCTTCCGAATGCTGGCAACACGCTGTGGTGTGGCTATGCTGGCGATGGCATAGTCACAGATCGCATCAATACCTTCATCTTGCCGAATGATATGCGCGATGAACGCGGTGATATCGGGATCTCCATAGATTGACGCGATGGCATCGTCGGCAAGTTCGGGAATGTTGCCGTAATGGTAGTAGAACGCGCTGCGGTTCAAGCCGCTCAATCGCGTGACATCGCTGATGGTGATTTGCGCATACGGTTTTTGCTCCAGCAGTTGCCAGAATGCATCCTGCATTCTTTCGGGTGCACTCTGCTCGCCTGTCTTCGGTCGTGCCATATATGCCCTTCGTACTGCTGTTTGACGTCAATCAATAACTCAACATCGTATCGTGTTTTTCGCAGAATACTGCGGTTTTGAAGCGGAAACCCAACATAATGCTGAATTACGTGGATTTTATTACCCAACAGGGTGATGTATTTCTTGAAGTGCGATGCGTGGTGCCAACAGCATCCAGCCTACGTCTGCTCTCAAGCCAGCTGCAGCTGACAGTTCTTCTGACCAGAGGAACCAGAGAGCGGTAGGTTCAATGATCGAATACAGTCATCGCAAGAGAGGACTTACGATACCGTGGCTTTCCTTGAATTCCATGATGTAGTGCGGCAGTACGGCAGCGGTGAATCCGCAGTGCTGGCGCTGAACCATGCCAATTTCGATATCGAACAAGGTGAACTTGCTGTGATTCTCGGCGCTTCCGGTGCCGGCAAATCCACCACGTTGAACATTCTGGGCGGCATGGATCGCGCCACCTCAGGCTCGGTAATCATCGATGGCAAAGACATCACCAAAGCCAACGAATCCCAGCTCACCGACTACCGCAGATTCGATGTGGGTTTCGTCTTCCAGTTCTACAATCTCGTACCCAATCTAACCGCTCTTGAGAACGTGGAACTCGCCTCGCAGATCTGCCCGAATGCGCTCGACGCTCGCGAAACTCTCGATAAAGTCGGACTCGGCGACCGTCTCGCCAACTTCCCTGCGCAGCTTTCCGGTGGCGAACAACAGCGTGTTTCCATCGCACGCGCCCTTGCCAAGAATCCGAAACTGCTTCTGTGCGACGAACCAACCGGTGCACTCGACTACAACACCGGCAAAGAAGTGCTCCAACTCCTGCAGGATTCCTGCCGACAGCATGGCATTACCGTGGCACTGGTGACTCACAACTCAGCGCTCGCTCCAATGGGCGACCGTCTGATTCGTTTCCGCTCCGGCAAAGTCACCGAGATCACGCGCAATCCGAACCCCACGCCTATCGCGGATATCGAATGGTAGGGGAGCGGCGGAAACACTCATGAAGAAAACAGCACTCTGGAAAGACGCGTGGCGCGCCATCGCCGGCAACGGCAAACGCTTCGCCGCCATGCTCGTGATCGTAGCGGTCGGCGTGATGATGCTCGGCGGGCTCAACACCATAGCTCGGGATATTCGCGGTGGCATGGATGAATTCTTCGACAATACAGCCATGCACGACGTCTCCATCATCTCCACTCTCGGCTTTGATGATGACGATATTGCCGCGCTTAAACAGGTCGATGGTGTTGCCAAGGTCGCTGGCGAACACTCAGCCAGCGTGACCACGGCCATCGACGGCAAGCAATCTTCAGCAACCGTCACCACCTTAAACAATCAAGGCGTCGAACAGCCATATCTCAAGGATGGCAGGCTGCCGAAATCGACCCACGAAATCGCAGTAACCGAGCAGTACCTGAATGATAGTGGCAAATCGCTGGGTGATACCCTGACCTTCAAGCCTGATGATTCCGGCACTGCCGGAAGTGCTGCGGGTGATTCGGAAGGTACGTTTGCAGACGGTAAGTACACCATCGTCGGCACAGTGATCGACCCGAATGATATCGTGAACCCGACCGGTCCGCTGGCCTTGGTTTCCGGTGCGAAAACCGTCTACTCGATGTTCGTTGCCGAAGACTCGTTGCGTACCGTTGACGCTCCATATACGTCAGTGGTTATTACAGTGCTTGGAGCGAAGGCCCTGAACACCTATGATGACGACTATCTCAATGCCGTTGATGATGCGGTCGCCAACATCGAAGACATCCAAACGACCCGTGAGCAAGCGCGCACCGACGCCGTGCATCAAGCCAAGTGGATTATTCGCGACCGCAGCGCCGTGACCAGCTACGAGGATGTGAAAACCCAAACCGAAATGATCGCGCGCCTGGGTACGATGTTCCCGGTGCTGTTCCTCATCATCGCACTGCTGGTAAGCCTCACCGCCATCACGCGCATGGTAGAGGAGGATCGCGGACTCATCGGCACCTATAAAGCGCTCGGCTATACGCGTCACGAAATCATGCTTAAGTACTTGGTGTATTCGGGTGCTGCATGCCTGTTCGGCGGACTGCTCGGCGATGTATTGGGCTTGATTGGCCTGCCGTTCATGTTCACTCGAAAAGTCATTACTGATATGTATGTGCTGCCGAGTTATCCGCTGCTGGCTGACTGGCGACTTGCACTCGGTGGCGTACTGCTGTTCGTGGTCATCATTACCGGCGCTGCCATGATTGCTTGTGCTGGCTCGCTCAGGTTGGAGCCGGCCGAACTCATGCGCCCCAAGGCACCCAAGGCTGGTAAAACCATTTTTCTGCAGCGTATCGGATTCATCTGGAATCATTTGAGCTTCCTCGGCAAGGTGACCGCGCGCAACCTGTTCCGGTACAAGTCGCGTGCGTTGATGGTCATCATCGGCGTGCTCGGCTGCACGGCGTTGATGACTGCCGGATTCGGCATGGGCAGCTCGGCCTTGACGCTGATGCCGCGCCAGCACAGCGAGATTGCGCCCTACGATGTGATGGCTGTGACTTCTGCCGCTAATCATGACAAGGCTCAGAGCGCGCTGGATAATGATTCCGAAGTGAAATCCACCTTGCCTCTGCAACTTGGCAGCGTCACGCTTGCACCGGTACAACAGCCCGGCTCTGATACCACGGACGATGCGAAACTCGCTGCGCAGCTGATGGTCATTCCGGACGGCAAATCAACGGACGGCTACATCAATCTGCAAACGTCGGACGGCTCACCCATCGAGCTGAAGTTTGCGGATGGCGATATCGTCGTCACTGCCAATGCGGCGCGCAAGCTGGCGCTTACCTCCGGCTCCACCGTGAACCTCACCGACCAGATGGCCAACACTACCGATGCCACCGTGCACGAAGTTGCCCAGTACTACACCGGCAATCTGGTAGTCATGTCTCAGTCCACATATGAGCAGCTGTTTGATGCGGATTATGCGCCAAATGCTGACTTCATCAATGTGCGAGGCGACGATGATGCCCAAATCGCTTTCGCGGATGATTTGGCCGAGCAGAGCGAATACCTGTCGGTGACGAGTTCCGCCAAACAGGAGCGTGATTTCTCGAAGAGCTTCCAGTTGTTCTTCGTAATGATCGGCTTCATCGTGATCATGGCTGCAATCCTGGCTGTGGTGGTGCTCTACACGCTGGCCAGTACGAACATTTCCGAGCGCGAGCGCGAGCTGGCCACTATCAAGGTGCTCGGCTTCCGCAAGCGCGAGGTGCATGGGTATGTCAATAAGGAAATGTTGCTGCTGAGCGTCATCGGCATTGCGATCGGTATGCCGTGTGGACGCGGACTGCTTGGCTTCCTGGTGAGCCAGTTGGATCTGCCGGGCATGAACATCGTGCCGAACGTGCTCTGGTTCTGCTACGCGGGCGCGGCTGCGCTGGCACTCGCCTTCACGCTGCTGGTGAGTCTCGCCACCAACCGCTCTCTCGACCGTATCGACATGGTCGGCGCCCTAAAAAGCCCGGAGTGATGTAGCTTGCCTGCCGATTGGGCGGCTAATCCGCTCGTATTCCTTTGTAAGTTTGCGCAATTGACGGATGGTGTGCGAACTTACAAAGGATTTCAGCGGCAAAATCGTTTGTATGTTCGCGCGGCACCCGTGAATTGCGCGAACGTACGGATGCTGAAGGGGAAAACCAGCGGAAGCGTTGGTGCGGGGTGTTGGCGGAGGGGGAGAGGCGCGGGGCGTATTGTCTCCGCATTGGGCGCGAGACTTATAATGGTCAAGCGGGATTGAAGAGATCGTAAAGGATTGGCAATCATGGCTGCAGGGCGTCATGGGCGGTTAAGCGCCGACGAACAGGTTCGTATGAGACGTGTTTATGCCAGGCGTCGTGCTGTGGTTGCCGTGTGTGCAGTACTGGTTCTTCTTTTGGCCGGCCTGAGTGCGCATGCTGCAATGGGTGGATGGTCTCGAGGAACCGCACCCCGAAATCAGTCTGATATCGCGGCGCAAACCGTGGCGCAAACACCTTTCTCCACGATTGACCCCGTCGTGGAGCGCGACAATGTTCCACAGCCTAATCAGGCTATTCAGGAGCAACGCGATCAGGAGGCGGCGCGAGCTCGGTGGACCAATCCCACGGGCAGTCAGCCGGACCTGTCGCAGTACTCCAACTTGAGCGTGGACGTGAACCTTGCCGAGCAAAAAGTGTATGTGAAATCCAATGGGGAAACCATATATACGATGATTGCCAGCAGTGGCATGAATGACGCCACGCCACGAGGCAATTATGTGATTCAACAGCGCGGCACGCATTTCTACAATGCTTCCGAAGGCATGGGAGCTGATTATTGGGTGCGATTCCGAGGCAGCTACCTGTTCCATTCGGTGCCCACAGGGCCTGAGGCTGGTGATTACATTGCCAGCGAAGGCGAAAAGCTTGGTCAGCCGGCTTCGCATGGCTGTGTTCGACTGACCGTGGCCGATGCTCAATGGTTCTATAACCAGATTCCCGAAGGTACGCCGGTTACTATTGCGTGACACCCTGTAACGACTACACGCCGTACATATGATGGTATGGCAATTGTGTGCAGCGACTGAAATGTTGCGGCTGCAAAGCGGCTCAAGCACTCATGTGCCGGCATGCATGCGCAACCCCGATGGGTGCGCTGTATACCCGTTGTGGCATAATTGCCGAGGCAATTTTTGGGCATTGCCCTAGAAGTTTGATTTGAAAACAGGTGAATAACGTGGCACAGACTACCAATGACATCAAGAACGGTTCCGTCCTGAACCTGGACGGCCAGCTGTGGACCGTCATGAAGTTCCAGCACGTCAAGCCGGGCAAGGGCCCCGCTTTCGTGCGCACCACCATCAAGAACGTGCTTTCCGGCAAGATCGTTGACAAGACCTTCAACGCTGGCATGAAGATGGAATTCGAGACCGTGGACAACCGTACCCTCCAGTACTCCTACGAGGATGGCGACAACTTCGTGTTCATGGACATGACCACCTACGATCAGATCATGGTTCCGAAGACCCTCGTGGGCGACAAGGCCAAGTTCCTGCTCGAAGGCACCGACTGCCTGGTTTCCTTCCACGACGGCACCCCGCTGAACGTTGATCTGCCGGGTTCCGTGGTTCTGACCATCACCCACACTGAGCCGGGCCTGCAGGGCAACCGCTCCAACGCTGGCACCAAGCCGGCTACCGTTGAGACCGGCGCCGAGATTCAGGTGCCGCTGTTCATCAACGAAGGCGATCGCGTCAAGATCAACACCGAAGACGGCTCCTACACCGGCCGCGAGAACTGATTCTTTCCACAACACTGGAGGATTAGCAGCAGTATGGCACGTTCTACCGCGCGCAAGAGGGCTCTGAACACCCTGTATGAGGCAGATGAAAAGAGCCAGGATATCCTGTCTCTGCTCGATGAGCGTATCGCTCACCCGGGCGCTCAGACCCCGCTTCCTGACTACGCCATTGAAATTGTTCGTGGCGTGGCAGAACATCGTCGCCAAATCGACCGCACCCTGGATGATTGCTCCACGGGCTGGAAGGTCAGGCGCATGGGTGTGGTCGATCGCAACATTCTGCGTATCGCCACTTGGGAGATTCTGTTTAATGATGAGGTGCCGGGCAAGGTAGCCATCGATGAGGCATTGGCATTGGCCAAGACCTTGTGCGATGACGATGCTCCGGCGTTCATTCACGGTTTGCTTTCCGCTGTGTGCAATGCGAAGGATGCTGAACCGGCAACAGAAGATTCCACCGATGCCGTTGATTCTGCAGTTCCGTCCGCTGATGATCAGCAGACGGAAGAATAGTTATTGATTAAGCCTCCCCATTGTGGGGAGGCTTTTTCATGGGCAAGTGACACTTCGCTTGCACCATGTGAGCCGGTATAACCGGTTGCCTCCGCCAGCGAGGCATGGTTTGTGCGCTGCATTTCGCTCAGGCGGCGTGTGAGTCTTAGCTGGCCGTTAACCTTGGTACGAATACCCGAAACAGCATAAGGGGGTTTTGGTGAGCCAGAACGAGTCCGGAACCATCGCTATTCCGATGTATGACAAGGACGATGCAGTCCTCGTTTTGGAAGACGGACAGGTGTATGTGGGAGAGCCATATGGCGCCCTGGGCAAGACGACCGGTGAGATCGTCTTCGCCACCGGCATGACCGGATACCAGGAAACGCTCACCGATCCGAGCTACGATCGCCAGATCGTGGTGCAGACCTTCCCACACATCGGTGATACCGGTGTGAACAGCGAGGATCCTGAATCCTCCCGCATTTGGGTCGCCGGCTATGTGGTGCGTGATCCTTCCCCGAACGTCAGCAATTGGCGTGCCGAAGGCAGCTTGGATGACGACTTGAAGAAGAACGGCATCGTCTCCCTGAGCCACATCGATACCCGCAAGCTCGTGCGCCATCTGCGCTCCGCTGGTGTGATGCGTGCCGGCATCTTCTCCGGTGATGCTCTGCTTAATCCGGAAAACGGCAAGCTGCGTGATATCGACAGCATGCTTCAGGACGTGAAGAACACGCCGCAGATGCAGGGCCTGAGCCTGTACGATGAAGTCTCCACCAAGGAGATGTACACCATCGAGCCGTGCGGTGAATATGAAGGCAAGGAGCCGCTGTACACCGTGGCTGCAGTTGACCTCGGTATCAAGGGCATGACCCCGCACCGTATGGCTGAGCGTGGCTGCCGCGTGCATGTGGTGCCGTCCACCACCACGTTCGAGCAGATTGAAGCCCTGAACCCAGATGGTGTCTTCTTCTCCAATGGCCCGGGTGACCCGGAGCAGGCCGGTCCGGAAATCGAACTGCTGCGCAAGGTCTTGGACGCCGGATACCCGTTCTTCGGTATTTGCTTCGGCAATCAGCTGCTGGGCCGTTCCCTTGGCTTCGGCACCTACAAGCTGAAGTTCGGCCACCGAGGCATCAACCAGCCGGTCAAGGATGTGACCACCGGCAAGGTGGAAGTCACCGCCCATAACCACGGCTTCGCAGTCGATGCGCCGATCGGCAAGACTGTGGACGCCCCGTTTGAAAACGGCAAATATGGCAAGGTGTTCGTCTCCCACATCGATTTGAACGATGACGTGGTCGAAGGCCTGCAGTGCGTGGACATCCCCGCATTCTCCGTGCAGTACCACCCGGAGGCCGCAGCAGGCCCGCACGATGCGGCCTACCTGTTCGACCGTTTCTGCGAACTGATGAAGAACAACCCGCGCGACGCTCGCGCCAACAACGCCAACATCAAGGAAGGTAAGTGATATGCCGAAGCGCACCGACATCAAATCCGTGATGGTCATCGGCTCCGGCCCGATCGTAATCGGTCAGGCTGCGGAGTTCGATTACTCGGGCACCCAGGCATGCCGCGTCCTTCGTGAGGAAGGCATCCGCGTCATCCTCGTCAACTCGAACCCGGCCACCATCATGACCGACCCCGAGATGGCCGATGCCACCTACATCGAACCGATTGCCACCCCGATTCTTGAGCAGATCATCGCCAAGGAACGTCCGGACGCACTGCTGCCGACCCTCGGTGGCCAGACCGCACTGAATGCCGCTATGGCACTGGGCGAGGCCGGCGTACTGAAGAAGTACAACGTCGAGCTCATCGGCGCATCCCTGGAAGCCATTGACCGTGGCGAGGACCGCGAACTGTTCAAGAAGGTTGTGGATGAGGCAGGTGCCGAATCCGCACGTTCCCGCATCGCCCACAGCCTTGAAGAATGCGATCGTATTGCCGAAGAGCTTGGCTACCCGCTGGTCGTGCGCCCGAGCTTCACGATGGGTGGTCTGGGTTCCGGCATCGCTCACGATGAAGAGGAACTGCACCGCATCGCCGGCGCTGGCATCCACTACTCTCCGACTGACGAGGTGCTGATCGAAGAAGGCATCGAGGGCTGGAAGGAATTCGAGCTCGAGCTCATGCGCGACCGCAACGACAACGTCGTGGTCGTCTGCCCGATTGAAAACGTTGACCCGGTGGGTGTGCACACGGGTGATTCCATCACCGTGGCCCCCTGCTTCACGCTGACCGATCGTGAATACCAGAAGCTGCGCGATATCGGCATCGCCATCATCCGTGGCGTGGGCGTGGACACCGGTGGCTGCAACATTCAGTTCGCCATTCACCCGGACACCGGCCGCATCATCGTCATCGAGATGAACCCGCGCGTTTCCCGTTCCTCCGCACTGGCTTCCAAGGCCACCGGTTTCCCGATCGCCAAGATCGCCACCAAGCTGGCCCTCGGCTACACGCTGGATGAGATTCGCAACGACATCACCCAGTCCACCCCGGCTTCCTTCGAGCCGACCATCGACTACGTGGTCACCAAGGTGCCGCGCTTCGCATTCGAGAAGTTCCCGGGTGCCGATCCAACCCTGACCACCTCCATGAAGTCGGTGGGCGAGGCTATGGCTCTGGCAGGCAACTTCCAGGAGTCTCTGGGCAAGGCCATGCGCTCCATCGATAAGCGCCACATGGGCTTCAACTGGGACGGTGAGAAGCCGTCCGCCGAAGAAGTCGCCGAGCTGCTCGAAAAGGTGCATGTGCCGACCGAGCACCGCTACCTGCAGCTGATGCGCGCCATCTGGGGCGGTGCCACCGTCGAACAGTTGTATGCAGCCACCAAGATCGATCCGTGGTTCTTGAAGCAGATCACGCTGATCAACGACATGGCCATGACCGTTCGCGCGGCTGAAACCCTGACGCCGAAGCTGCTCAAGAAGGCTAAGCTCGCAGGCCTCTCCGACGTGCAGATCGCACACCTGCGTGGTCTGGGCGACGAAGGCGAGAACACCATCCGTGAACTGCGCTGGAATTATGGCATCCGCCCGGTCTACAAGACTGTGGACACCTGCGCCGCCGAGTTCGATGCGGCAACCCCGTATTACTACTCCTGCTACACCGACGAAACCGAACTTCGTCCGCGCGAGCGTGAAGCCGTGATTATTCTCGGATCCGGCCCGAACCGTATCGGTCAGGGCATCGAGTTCGACTACACCTGCGTGCACGCGGTGCAGGAGCTCGGCAAGGACTATGACACCATCATGGTCAACTGCAACCCGGAGACCGTGTCCACCGATTACGACATGTCCGACCGCCTCTACTTCGAGCCGCTCACCTTCGAAGACGTGCTCGAAATCTACGAGGCCGAAAAGAAGATGGGGCCGGTCAAGGGCGTTATCGTGCAACTCGGCGGTCAGACGCCGCTCTCGCTTGCAGCTCGTCTGAAGGCTGCTGGCGTGCCGATCTTGGGCACCACGCCGGAATCCATCGACCTGGCTGAGAACCGTGAGCTCTTCGGCGAAGTGCTGAAGAAGGCTGAAATGAACGCACCGCGCTACGGCACCGCTCTGAGCCTCGAAGAGGCTATGGATGCAGCCCACCGCATTGGCTACCCGGTGCTGGTGCGTCCGAGCTACGTGCTCGGCGGCCGCGGCATGGAAATCGTCTACGACGACAAGCAGCTCACCAAGTACGTGGACCGTGCACTGGCCGAGGCTCAGGCCGATACCGTGGTCTCGGGCCGTCTGCCATCCCCGCTGCTCATCGACAAGTTCCTGCAGGATGCCATCGAAATCGACGTCGACGCACTGTTCGACGGCGAAGAACTGTACATCGGCGGCATTATGGAACACGTCGAGGAGGCTGGCGTGCACTCTGGCGATGCCGCCTGCACCCTGCCGCCGTCCACCCTGTCCGATGATCAGATTCGTCGCCTCAGGGAAGGCACCTACGCCATCGCCAAGGGCTGCCATGTGCAGGGCCTGATCAACGTGCAGTACGCCTTCATGGCCAACACACTGTATGTGATCGAAGCCAACCCGCGCGCCTCCCGTACCGTGCCGTTCGCCTCCAAGGCCACCGGCGTGGCTCTGGCCAAGGCCGCAGCCCGCATCATGGCCGGCGAAACCATCGAAGACCAGCGCAAGAACGGTCTGCTGCTGCCCAAGGGCGATGGTGGCGTAATGCACCGCGGCCAGCAGGTGGCGGTCAAGGAATCCGTGATGCCGTTCAAGCGCTTCCGCACCCCGGTGGGCAAGACCGTGGACATCCTCCTCGGACCTGAGATGCGCTCCACTGGTGAGGTTATGGGCTTCGACCGTGACTTCCCGCACGCATTCGCCAAGAGCCAGCTTGCCGCCTATGACGGTGGCCTGCCGACCTCCGGCAACGTGTTCATCTCCGTGAACGACACCGACAAGCGTCAGCTGCCGCTGCTCGCCGTACGTCTGGTGGAACTCGGCTTCAAGATCTGGGCAACCGAAGGCACCGCCTCCGTGCTGCGCCGTTACGGCATCGACTCCAACATTGTCGACAAGATTAGCACGCGTATGGATACCGATCCGGAAGCACCGGTGGTTGTGCACCATGCCGAAGGTTCCGTGGGCAAGAACGTGGTTCAGCTCATCGAGGACGGCAAGATCGATATGATCCTCAACACGCCGAACTCCCGCGGCTCCCGCTCGGACGGTTACTCCATTCGTGCGGCCGCTATTGCCGCCGATTTGCCGCAGTTCACTACGGTTACGGAATTCCAGGCAGCGCTGCTCGCCATCGAGGCCGTGAAGCATAATGATTACCAGATCATGAGCATCCAGGATCATTCGAAGCAGCTGTTCGAATTGGAGAGACAGGAGTTCTGATGGTTATTTCTAGCGGCGAGGAGCTACAAGCTCAGCGTTCCGATTTTGGTTTACGGTTGAGCAATTCGATGGCCAAATACGGACCATTATGTGTCGGTATTGACCCGCATCGAAAGCTCCTCACCGACTGGGGATATAACGTCGACGCCGAAGGCGCTGAACTCTTCTCTATGCGCATGCTGCAGGCCGCCAATGGCAGGGCTGCAGCCGTGAAATTCCAATCATCTATGTTCGAGCGTTACGGATCCAAAGGATTCGAAGCGCTCGAGCGTGTGCTCTACGCAGCACGCCAGATGGGTGTCATCACCATCGTGGACTGCTTGCACGGTGGCCTATCCACCACCATCTCCGCTATCGCCGATGCCTACTTCAAGCCGGGCGCACCAATGCTGGCCGATGCCATCACGCTGCTGCCATACTATGGCGCACGTTCCTTGAACGGTCTGATTTCCGAAGCCTTGGAAAACGGACGTGGTGTGTTCATCGCATCACTGACCTCGAACCCTGAAGGCATGAGCCTGCAGACGTCGATTCGTCAAAGTGGCGAATACAAGGGCCGCACCGTGGCCTATGGCATCGCATCCACCGCGCAGAAGCATAATGCCGGCATTGAAGGCATGGGTTCTGTGGGGCTGATTATCGGTGCGACCATCGGCCAGTGGATGCAGGATTCTGGTGTGGATCCCTCCAAGTTCACCGGCCCGATCTTGTCTCCCGGTTACGGCTGGCAGGGCGCGGAAGCCAAGGATTTGAAGACCGTGTTCAAGGGCACCCGTGGCAACGTGCTGGTTACGGTGTCCCGCTTCATCGCTTCGCATGGTCCGGACATCGCGGCGCTGAGCCAAGCAACCGAATCCATTGCCTTGGACGTGCGCCAGGCACTGCTTGAAGCCACTGTTGAAGGCGAGAATACCCAAACAAAATAACGTGGGTAATGGCTCTGTACATCTGCATAAGCGATATACGTATGTATAAAGGGGTCATAAGAATCCTGTCGGCGTGACTGCAAAACGCGCACAGAATATATCGGCATTTCGTAATGACAACGCCGATATTTTCATTACGAATCCAGGTTGTTATCGAGGAGGAACTATGAGCGAACATACGCCTACAGGCCGTTTGATTGTGCTGACTGGCCCGACTGCTGTGGGCAAGGGAACCGTTGAAGCGAAGCTGCGCGCCGACCATCCGGAGGTGTGGGTTTCGGTTTCAGCCACCACCCGTCAGCCGCGCCCGGGCGAGGTCAATGGCGTGAACTATTGGTTCCTCACGGAAGATGAATTCGTGTCTAAGGAAAAGGCCGGCGAATTCTTGGAAACCGCCGTGGTGCACGGCATGGCCCACTACGGTACCCTGTTGAAGCCGGTCGAAGAACACTTGGCTCAGGGTGTGCCCACGATTCTTGAAATCGATCTGCAAGGTGCACGTCGCGTCAAGCAGCGCGCCGCCGAACTCGGCCTTGAAGTAGTGTATGTGTTCATCGCGCCGCCGAGTTTCGAGGAATTGAAGCGCCGCCTCATCAGTCGCGGCACCGAAACCCCGGAGCAGCAGGCTCGCCGTTTGGAAACCGCGAAGGTTGAATTGGCTGCGGAAAACGAATTCGATGTGACCATCGTCAATAACACCGTCGATCAGGCTGCTGAAGATCTCTGGAACGTTATCGCCAAGGAATACGGCCTGTAAAAGCCCCGCACATAGGCAAGAACAGCTCCATACATTTATCGGCGGTTCTTACTTAACAAATCGGTGGAATGCTCCTACCGTATGAGGTATGAGCATTCCAACCAAATATCCAATGAAGCAATATCTGGCTGGCATCGTTGAAGCTCTGAAGTCCGCTCCAGGCAATGGTGCCAACCCCAATGATGTGGAAACCATTCGTTTCTACTCTGAACTTGGCAATGACGCGCCCGACTCGCAATGGCCGAACGTGCTGGTAGCCATCGCACATGTCACCAAGGCCGCTTCCTATGACCCGCAGGTCAAGAAAGCTTTCGCTGATGCAGGCGGTTTCGGCTATGTGAAAGATGCTCAGCATGCCATTATGGAGTCGTTGACCGTGGATGCTGAAAAACTAGTCGCCAAACGCGGGTGACCGCAGCTAAGCACATGAAGCCCCTCACAAAGAGGGGCTTCATTGGTATTGCCTCGAATTACCGAAGCACAAGCTGCTGATGAAGAATCTCGGCACTGGTTTTCGCCGGTACCGTTCGCCAATCAATAGTCGAAGCCTCGCAATGTTCCGCGGTGTACTGATGCATCCATTCCAAGCATTCCTGCGTCTGAATGGCATCGCTTAATGCGCGGTGCTCCTCGTTGTCCGCAATGCCAAATCGAACGATGAGATCAGCCAAACGATGATGTTTGAACTCAGGGAATAGTACTCGACTGATCTGCATGGTGTCATAATCCATGCAGGCAAACGGCGAACCTGCGATATGACGGGTGTTGTAGTCAAGGAACCGTAAATCAAAACTGACATTATGGCCGACAATCGGTTCTGCAATGGATTCCCGCTGTGAATCGGCAGCAAGCCAATTGATAAACCGGGGGAGCACATCGTCAATCGGGTCCAGGTCCGCCACCATAGCATCGTTAATGCCGGTCAACGCCGTTATTTGTCGGGGGATCGGACGCAGCGGATTCACCAGTTCCTGAAACTGGTCGACAATTCGCCCATCGCGCACGCGAACGGCACCGATCTCCGTAATCGCACAACGATTCGGGTAGAAGCCGGTGGTCTCCAAATCCAGTGTCACATAATCGCGCGGAAAACCTAATGCATCCAGCTCAGATGGCACCTCGTGCTGCATTGCCTTGATTCCATTAGGCCTTCCGAAAACAGTAATGCCGGAATTCGTCACGATGGCTCCTCGTTGCTGTAAGTATCAGTTCACATGCTTGCACGCATGCTGCACATGCTCGCTTGGATATTGTAACGGAATCAACATAGTAAGACCCCGTTGGTGTGGCTATATCTTGCTGATGAATCAGCTGAACACACCAACGGGGTTCGGGGCTATTGGAGCCGGATTGCGGGAATTACTTCACTTGTTCGGTGATGATATCCTGCAGCTTATCGGTCAGATCGTTGAGTTCCTTTGATGGATTAGCATTGTCCTCCGCATCCCTGAACTCATCGCTGAGCTTGGTCGAAGCGTCATAGGGGAACTGCAAATCATAGAATTTGTTGATGAGGCTATACATCTGGTCGTAGGCATCGGTACCGTATTCGATGGTGTTCGGATCGCCCAACGCTTGCATTTGCTTGAGAATCTCGCTCGCCGAAGCCAGATAGTCCTTGAGTGATTTCGCATATTCCGGAATGCCACTGACCTTGGAATCCGTGAGCTTATCCAAAGCGGCAGTGCATTCAGAAATATAGGTATCGTACTCGCTGTAAAAACCGCTATCGTACAGCGATGCAGTAGGCGCTTCATCGCAAGCTTTAGTTGCTTCGCTCATTGGCACGGCGGTGTCGGCAAGATTATTCGCCCAAGTGGAGAATTTCTTCGCCTTGGCCTGATATTTGTCAAACGCTTGTTTGACATCCTCATCCTTCTGATAAGCCTTCATCTGAGTGAACTGAGTGTTTGCATCATCGAATGCCTTCACCTTGGTCTTGATTTTGGCTGCATCATCCTTGGTGAATTTGGAGGATGAACTATACGACGTAGCCATAGCATCGACTAGGCTGGCGGAAACCTTGCTGTACTTCGTGTACATTGCTGTGGTTTGCTGGTGCGCGTCAATATAGTCGTCTTGAGTGAGCGAACCGGGTTTCACCACAAACACCACAATAAGAATGATGACAACGACAGCTGCAACAGCGCCGACGATGATGCCGATAAGCGACTTCTGCGAGAGCTTCTTCTTAGGTGCCGGAACGCCCGGTTGTTGCGGATAACCGGGAATTGGCTGGCCGGGTGGCACTGGTGCGCCGGGACGAGCGGGCATGGGCTGCTGCCATGCCGGAATGTTTTGCCCAGGTTGCGCGGGTTGTCCCTGATTATTCGGTGCGAATTGATGCTGATTGGGAATTGGCTGGCCCGGTTGCTGCCACGGCGCGGATTGTCCGGATGGTCCTTGAACAGGCTGCTGAGGGTAATAGTGCGGCTGGCCTGACTGATTGGTTGGAACAGTTTGATGGGGCAGTGGCTGTTGCCAAGGTGCCGGTGATTGCTGCCAGGGTTGTGGCTGTTGTGGTTGCTGTGGCTGTCCCGGAGCGGCTTGTTGTTGCCAGGGCTGTGACTGGTTCAGCTGAGGCTGATGAGGCAACGGCTGTGCTGGATTGGAGGCAGGTTGGACATCAGATACTGGAGTAGTCGACTGATCGAATGGTATCTGCTCATTGTTGTGCATGGGATCGTCGTTGGAATGTTCATCGCTCATGAACTTGAGTCCTTTCTCTCAACATTCGCTTTAGCCCAACTTTGGACTCCCCAAAAGTGAATGCTTACCACACAGCCTATCACCGCCCGCGATGGTTCAGAAGGCAACGACAGCATTTCACAGATCGACAGAGCAATGCGTGCAGGTTGCACGTTACGCTCGGTACGCCTCGTCATCGTATATATTGGTGTGGTTGGTACGGCGACGAACTATGCCGGGCGGAAAGCGGGAATAGCATGAAACGGATTGTGGCAGGCATTGTGGCGCATGTGGATGCTGGGAAAACCACATTATCCGAGGCGTTGCTGTATCGTTCCGGTGAAATCCGCAAGCTTGGCCGTGTGGATCATGGCGACGCTTTTTTGGATACGAATGCGTTGGAAAAGGCGCGAGGCATCACTATTTTTGCGCATCAGGCATTGGTGGAGCATGGCGACCTCAAGCTCACGTTGCTGGATACGCCGGGCCATGTGGATTTTGCCGCCGAAACCGAACGCGTATTGAACGTACTGGATTATGCGATTCTGGTGGTATCTGGTACTGATGGAGTGCAGGGCCATACGGAAACGTTGTGGCGTTTGCTGGCACGGTATCATGTGCCGACGTTCATCTTCGTCAACAAATGCGATGCCGCGGGATTCGATAGGGAAGCGGTGCTGGCGCAACTGCGCAAACGATTAAGTGATGCGGTGTTCCCATTCCCGCTGGTAGAGGACTGCGCTGATGCTGATGTCCCAGTGGATTTCGGCAATGACGCTGAAGACATCGCCACGCTTGATGAGCAGGCGATGAATGAATACCTGGAACAAGGCATAATAACGGTTGAACGGGTACGCCGGATGATTCAATCGCGTGAGCTGTTCCCCGTTTACTTCGGCTCGGCTTTAAAGCTCGAAGGCGTGGAGGAATTCCTTGACGGCATGGAGGTATTCACTCGGGAGCCTGATTGGCCGAATGATTTCGGGGCGCAAGTATTCAAAATCGCACACGATAATCAGCACAATCGTATGACATGGTTGCGCGTAACCGGTGGCGTGCTGAAGGCCAAAGAGATGGTGAGCGGTAATACTATCGTCGCGCCTGCACAGTCGGATGGCGAACAATGGCAGGAAAAAATCGATCAGGTACGTATCTATAACGGAGCCAAATTCGAGACCGTGACCGAGGTGCCGGCAGGCGGCGTGTGCGCGGTCACCGGCCTGACCCGTACGTTCCCGGGCGCAGGATTGGGTGCTGAATCCAATGCCGAAGCACCGGTGTTGCAGCCAGTGCTTACGTACACGGTATTGCCGGCCGAGGCAGCCGGTATGGCTGACTTAATGGCTTCCGGTAAAGCGTCAGCGGCAGGAGAGCGCGGCAATACGGCATCCGATGATGAGGACACGGACGAATCCACTGACGCTCGGGAATCATCGCCCGCTGAGCCGGTGATGATTCCGAAGTTCGATGATTTGACCTTACATAAGGTACTTGCTGCCTTGCGTGAACTCGAGGATGAAGATCCGCTGCTGCACGTGATCTGGGTGGAGCGGCTGCAGGAAATCCATGTGCAGCTGATGGGTGCCGTGCAACTGGAGATTATTCAACAGACATTGTCCGAACGATTCGGATTGAATGTGGCGTTTGGTGCGGGCTCGATTCTGTATCGTGAAACGATTACCGAGGCGATTGAAGGCGTTGGCCATTTCGAGCCATTGCGTCACTATGCCGAAGCGCATATTCTGCTGGAGCCAGGAGAGCCTGGAAGTGGCGTGAACGTAGCCTCCGCCATGTCCGAAAACGATTTGGACCGCAATTGGCAGCGACTGATTCTCACCCATCTGACCGAACGCGAACATTTGGGTGTGCTGATTGGGGCGCCGCTCACCGATATCAAGATGACCTTGGTGGCTGGCAAAGCGCACTTGAAGCATACGGAAGGCGGTGACTTCCGCCAAGCCACGTACCGTGCGATTCGCCAAGGATTGATGGAAGCGCATACCGGCGTGATCGGCCATCCGCAAACGCCGGTTGATGAACGTCCGGATACCAGTGAAGTGGGCAATTGCCGCATTCTGGAACCGTGGTATCGGTTCAGATTGGAAGTGCCGAGCGAGATGATCGGCCGTGCGATGAGCGATATTCAGCGTATGGCCGGCACTTTCGATTCACCTGCCGATGATGGCGAATATGCGGTGATTACGGGTTCCGCTCCGGTTTCCGAAATGCGTGATTACGCAATGGACGTCAGCCAGTACACGCATGGCCGCGGCCGATTCTCTGCAACTTTCGGCGGATACCGGCCATGCCATAACGAAGATCAGGTGATTCGCGCAGCGCAATATGATCCGGAATCAGATTTGGACAATACTCCGGATTCGGTCTTCTGCGCCCACGGTGCCGGCTATCCAGTCAAATGGTACAAAGTCCCGGAATTCAAGCACCTCGATTACGCCTACCAAATCTGAGGGCGAACGAAGCTGTTTGATTCTAGGAATCGCTGAATATCGCGCATTTCCGGCATGTTGATGGAGTGTGCCATACCGGGGTAGATCTGCTCGGTCAGCTTGCTATGGGCAGCCCAGAAATCGCTCATGGCCTGTACGTCAGCAGCGGGGAAAATATCGTCGATTGAGCCGTGGCCATAGAACACCGGGCGTTGCAGGGCTTTCAGCTCCTCGTCGCCGGGCATTGCGCCCGGAGCAAGCCAGCCGGAACAGGAAACAGCGGCAGCATACCGTTCAGGATTGAAGCGCAGCATATGGCAGGCCAATAGTCCACCTTGCGAGAATCCCATCGTCACCACAGGGCGATTAGCAGGAATGTTCTCACTGACCCACGTATCGATGGCTTGCGCGGCTTCGAGCGCCTGCACATCAAGGGAAGCGCCTTCCGGCACGCCCTCATGAGCCCAATCGCCAAACCATGTGTACCCCATGCCATAAGCGATAGGAGCCTGCAAACTGGCATAATCAGCCGAGCCCGCGCCACAATAGTTCAATAAATCAGGCAAATCATATTCATTGGAACCCCAGCCATGCAGCAGCAGGAACACAGGAGCGGAATCCGGGCCATTCAAACGGGTCAAAGCCTTCGTGATCTTCATAGTTCCCCTAGTCTAGTAGCCTCATCGCTCACACTGCATTCATAAGACCCTATAACCAACCTCTATAACCAAACGGTATCGTTGAGCGCTGAAATACTTTACGATTACCAGCGGGGGCTTGAATATATCGATTGTTCAGCCCCCGAATCGTTTCTTGCACATGATGCCCTATCCGGTTGCGGCATCGTGATCATGATGAACGCTATTGAAGAGACTAAGAGACAACAAGACATGAGAGAGCTGAAGAGAAAGGAGTGCGTCCGTGGCATTTGACTGGTCGTTTGTACAACGCTACGCACCCTTCTTCGTCAACGGCACCTTAATGACCATATTCATTTCGGTGTTCGGCATCCTGCTCGCCATAGCAGTGGGACTGATTTGCGCTGGCATAGAAATCGCTCGCATTCCCGTGGCCCGTCAGATAGTACGCGTGTACATTGAGCTAAGCCGCAACACCCCGCTGCTGGTGCAACTGTATTTCCTATACTTCGGCCTGCCCAAACTGGGTGTGGTCTGGTCGGCTCAAACCTGCGCCATCGTCGGTCTCGGATTCCTTGGCGGCTCCTATATGGCCGAAGCCATGCGCGGCGGATTGGAATCGGTGCCGAATGTGCAGCGCGAAACCGCTTACGTGCTGGGCCTGACACCACTGCAATCCATTACCCGAGTAGTGCTGCCGCAAGCCATTTCCACCGCGGTACCCGGACTGGTGGCCAACGTGATCTTCCTGTTCAAGGAATCCAGCGTGGTCTCCGCCATCGCGCTCGCAGACGTGATGTATATGGCCAAGGATCTGATCGGCATGTATTACAGCACCTATGAGTCACTGTTCATGCTGATCGTGGCCTACTTGGTGATTCTGCTGCCGATTTCTATCTTCGGTACATGGTTGGAGAGGAGGTTTGACTATGCACGGCGCTGAAATTCTTCTTCAACCGGGAGTCTTCCCCCGTTTGTTGCAAGGACTGTGGGTCACCGTTTGGATTGCCGGCGTATCCGTAGGCGTATCCATTCCCGTGGGTCTGCTGGTCGGCTGGCTGATGACATTGAAGAACCCGGTGGTGCGCGCCATCATGCGCGTCTACCTTGACTTCATTCGTATCATGCCGCAGCTGGCCTTGCTGTTTCTCGCCTACTACGGTTTTGCCCGCTGGTTCGATTGGAATCTGGATGCTACTGGCGCTTGCGTGCTCGTGTTTATTCTGTGGGGCGGTGCGGAACTTGGCGATCTGGTACGTGGCGCATTGCAGTCGATTCCCAAAGCGCAATACGAATCCAGCTATGTGCTTGGCTTGAGCCCGTGGCAGACGTTCTCCCGAGTGATTCTGCCGCAGGCCGTGCGTAGACTGCTGCCAGCCAGCGTGAACCTGGCCACGCGCATTGTGAAAACCACTTCATTGGCTGTGCTGCTTGGTGTGGTCGAAGTGATCAAGGTGGGCCAGCAGATTATCGACGCCAACCGATTCCAATTCCCCACAGGAACCTTGTGGATTTACGGAGCAATCTTCTTCATGTACTTCATTGTGTGCTGGCCGCTGTCCATCGTGGCCCGCCGTCTGGAAAAGAGGTGGTCGCATGACTGAACAAACCCAGCCCAACGCAGTTAATTCCGAAGCTATCGCAGCATTCGAGACTTCCGGGCCTTCTGCAGTATCCGACTGCAAAGGCTTCGAAGTCAAGCATCTGGTCAAGCAGTATGCCAATGCAGACAAGCCGGTGCTAGACGATATCTCCTTCAAGGTAGAGCATGGCACGGTGCTGGTGGTGCTCGGGCCTTCCGGCTCTGGAAAATCCACGCTATTGCGCACCCTCGCCGGTCTTGAGCCGATTCAGGGCGGCACCATCTCCATCAATGAGAAGGTAATTGACGAGGGCAAGCCCGGCACCGAAAAAGCCGGACGCTCCAATCGTTCCAGTGAACTGCGTACGCGTATCGGCATGGTGTTCCAAAGCTACGACCTGTTTCCGAACAAAACCGTGCTGGGCAACATTACGATGGCACCGGTGCTCGTACAGAAGCGAGACAAGGCGGAAGTTGAAGCTGAAGCACTGAAACTACTCGAACGAGTAGGCCTTGCCGATCGTAAGAACGCTTGGCCGCATGAGCTCTCCGGCGGTCAGCGGCAACGCGTCGCCATCTGCCGAGCCCTGATTCTTCATCCGGAAGTACTGCTGCTCGATGAGATTACCGCAGCACTTGACCCGGAAATGGTGCGTGAAGTGCTTGACGTGGTGCTCGAACTGGCCAAGGCCGGGCAGACCATGCTCATCGTGACCCATGAAATGCAGTTCGCTCGCGCTATTGCCGATCATGTGATTCTGCTGGACGGTGGCCACATCGTCGAGGAATCACATGATGCGCACGCGTTCTTTGCCCACCCGCAAACCGAACGCGCCCAGCAATTCCTGCGCACCTTCGAATTTGAGTGACTTCATAACTGAACTGGATAACTGAATAACCCATCACAACCAAGAAATAATAAGAGAGAAGGGAAGAGCCAATGACCATCAAGATTGGCAACGCTTTCAAGACAATCATCGCCACCGGAGCGGCCCTGATGATGGCCGTCTCCGTGGCCGCATGCGGTCCGAGCGCTGGAACCCCGTCCGACTCCGCATCCTCCGATTCCAGCTCCTCCAGCTCCAGCGCAAACGCCAAGGCGCGCACGCTGGACGAGATTAAGAAGAGCGGCAAGATCAAGATCGCCGTCTTCTCCGATAAGGCTCCGTTCGGCTATGTGGATCAGGACGGCAAGTACCAGGGTTATGACGTGGTCTTCGCCGAGCGCTTGGCCAAGGATTTGGGCGTTGACGTGGAATACACTTCAGTGGATCCGGCCGCTCGCGTGGACGTGCTCACCTCCAACAAGGTGGATTTGGTGCTCGCCAACTTTACCGTGACCGATGAGCGCGCTGAAAAGGTGGACTTCGCAAAGCCATACATGAAGGTGGCACTCGGTGTGGTCTCCCCGGAAGACGCTCAGATTACCGATGTGAGCCAGTTGGATGGCAAGACCCTGATTATCGCCAAGGGCACCACCGCTGAAACCTGGTTCGAGAAGAACGCTCCGAACGTTACGCTGCAGAAGTACGACCAGTACGCTGACGCCTACAATGCGCTGCTGGACGGCCGCGGCGACGCCTTCTCCACCGACAACACCGAGGTGCTGGCTTGGGCCAAGGCCAACAAGGGCTTCAAGGTGGGTATCACCCACTTGGGCGATGATGACACCATTGCTCCCGCCGTGCAGAAGGGCAACAAGGAGCTGCTCGACTTCGTGAACGAGGAAATCGCCAAGCTTGGCGAAGAGAACTTCTTCCACAAGGATTACGAGCAGACCCTCGAGCCGGTCTACGGTGATGAAGTGGATCCCGATGAGATTGTGGTAGAAGGCGGAGAGCTCTGACACATAGCCTTCCATAACCAACACATATAACAACGCCGGCCTTAAGGCCGGCGTTTTGCGTTATGGTCGAAACTGTGCCAAGCAAGGAATGTCCTTGCTGCATAAGGCCAATGAATTCTAGCAACTCAAAGGGGGTGCGCAATGACCAGGTTCAACACTCAGCTCGTCCACGGACTGCCGGTTGACGATAACAACACCGGAGCCGTGAACCCGCCGATCTACAACTCCACGACATATGCCTTCGAGAGGGTCGATGCGATGCCTCGCTATGACTATGCTCGAAGCGGCAATCCAACCCGCGATTTTCTTGAGCGCCAGATCTCACAGCTCGAGGAAGGCACACGAGGATTCGCTTTCGCTTCCGGCCTTGCCGCGATTCACGCCGTGCTTTCCATCTTCAAGCCGGGCGACCGCATTGTAGTGGGAGACAATATCTACGGCGGTACTTACTCGCAGCTCAATGAATTTTTCACCCGCTGGGGTCTGCAAGTCGACGCCGTCGACACGCAGGACCTGACCGCTCTCACCGCAGCTGTGCAGGGCGATCCCGAGAACGGCATCGCGCCAGCACAGGCCGTCTACTTTGAAACCATCACCAACCCATTGCTCAAAGTCAACGACGTACGCGGTATTGCCGCAGTCGCTCACCGTTTCGGTGCGCTGACCATCGTGGATAACACGTTCGTCACTCCATATCTGCAGAAGCCGCTTTCCCTCGGCGCGGACGTGGTGATTCATTCCGCCACCAAATACTTGGCCGGTCACTCCGACGTGAACGCCGGTTTGGTAGTGGCATCCGGCGAGGATTTGGCCAACCGCATCTACTTCGCACAGAATCGTTTGGGTGGCGTTCTGGCACCGGCCGAATGCGATGCGGTACGCCGTGGTATTCAGACCCTCGCTCTGCGCATGGATCGTCAGCAGGAGAACGCGCTCGCCGTGGGCCGTTACCTGCTCGCTCACCCACTGGTGAAGTCCGTGCATTACCCAGGTCTTCCAGGAGCCGGAGACCAGCGTCTTGCGGCCAAAGGTTTGAAGGGTGCCGGTGGCGTACTGAGCTTTGAGGTTGTTCCGGGAGTCGATCCCGCGGACCTGCTCAATAATCTGCATGTATTCCGTCTGGCCGTTTCACTGGGCGCGGTCGAATCCCTGGCCGAACTGCCTTGTCGTATGACCCACTTCGAACTGCCACGCGAAGAACGCCTCAAAGTCGGTATCACCGATGAACTGGTACGTCTTTCTTTGGGCATCGAAGATGCGGCCGACCTCATCGAAGATTTGGGACAGGCGTTCGATATCGCCTATGAGCAGTACCTCAAGCGTCATGCCGGCTCTGACGTGTTCGCACAAATAACGGAGGAGGCATTCGCCTAGCGAATGTGAAATGTGCAATACATTTCCCAGACTATCGCAGACATGAATTGGGGCTGACATACATATGGGTATCGCATCCGAAAACGAGGAGTTCGCCACACGCGCGATTCATGCGGGATACAATCCGCTGGAATACGGACATGCGGCAGTGCCTCCTATCTACGCATCCGCCGCATTCGACTTGGAGAATGCCGTACGTGGCGATGCGCTTGCGGGCGGACTCATCGACGGATTCGAATACTCCCGTGTGGCCAACCCCACTGTTGACGTATTGGAAAAACGTCTGGCCGCTCTGGAAGGCGGCATTGGAGCTGTAGCCGTTGGCTCCGGTATGGCTGCGGTGAGTTACGCGCTGATGTGCGCAGGCGAGGGCGGTGGTAGAATCATCGCTCCCAGCAATTTATATGGTGCAAGCGTGGATGCACTCGGTGATTTTCTACCACAATTCGGCATCCACACGGATTTCGTCAAAAGCATCAACGACTTGTCTGAAGTGGAATCACGTATTGGTCCGGATACGCGAGCGATTTTCACGGAAACCGTGGCCAATCCCTCCACGGAATTGTTGGACATCGAGCCGCTTGCACAGTTGGCGCACAGCCACGGCATCGCCCTGATCGTAGACAACACCGTGCCGACGCCCTACCTGTTGCGTCCGATTGAATTCGGTGCGGATATCGTCGTACATTCCACAACCAAAGGCATCACCGGCCACGGCAATGCGATTGGTGGCGCTATCATCGATGCCGGCAAATTCGATTGGGCCAACGGTCGATTTCCGCAGTTCACCACCCGGCAGCAGGTTATTAGTGACGACCGCAATAACGAGTGGCACAGTTTTGCCAGCAAGTATGGCAATGCTGCATTCATTAAGCGCATTCGCATCAAATACTTGCGAACGTTCGGTGCCGTGGCCAGTCCATTCAATGCGTACCTATCGTTGATCGGGTTGGAAACATTGCCGCAGCGAGTCAGCCAGCAGGTGGCTTCCGCGCAGCATATCGCTCAACATTTGAGCCGTGCCGCCCATGTGATGAAAGTCAATTATTCTGGGCTGGGCTATACGCCGCAATACGAGCTGGTAGGCAAGTATTTTCCGCGCGGTGTTGGTCAGATTCTCTCATTCCTGGTAGATGGCAGTGCGGATAACGTGCGCCGCATCATCGATGGCACCAAGCTGTTCTCCTATGTGCCGAACATTGGAGACGCTCGTTCGCTGATCGTTGATCCAGCACATATCACGCATCGCGAGGTGCCAGCTGAAGCGCGTATCGCGGCCGGTGTGAGCGACAATCTCATTCGATTGTCCATCGGATTGGAAAACGTGAACGATCTCATTGCTGATTTGGATCAGGCGATTGCTCATGCATACTGAGCGTTGCAGCTGTTCGTTGTGAGAATAATCTGTGCTGTTATTCTTAAGGACATTGTGAACTTGGGGTTGACATAGTGAAGAAAGGACAGAACATGGCTATTGATGTGTATGGTGCAACATGGTGTGGCGATTGCAAGCAGGCAAAGCGCACGCTTGAGGAACTTGGCACCGAATATAACTGGCACAACATTGAAACCGAAGATGGTGCCGCCGATCGTGCGGTGGCCATTAGCGGACAGCAGCATATTCCGGTGGTACTGTACCCGGATGGCAGCTTCCAAGTGGAACCTTCCGCAGTGGATATCAAGAACAAAGTCAGCGAACTGGGATTGTAAGAGACAGTTTCAGAACCGTTGAGCGATTGCCGTACCGGTGCAATCGCTTTTTTATTGACAGGAATTGGCTGTTCGACATCGGCTGTTTATTGATGTGAATAGCTGTTCATAGGTAACGCATATAGCCACGCCGAAACATGAGCATATGGGCGAGTCTACGGTGAATGGTTGTACGGCGGAGCGGCTCTGGCGTACGGAACAGTAATGATAAGGGAAGTAGCAGCATGATTCAGATCAGGGGCGTGAGCAAAAGCTTCGAGGGCACCAAGGTGCTTGACGGGCTTGACCTTGACATTCCTCGTCAGAATGTGGTCACTATTATCGGGCCTTCAGGTTCCGGCAAGTCCACGCTGCTGCGCATTCTGGATTTTCTCGAGCATGCTGATTCCGGCACCGTTGACTTTGGTGATGGGGCAGTGGATTTAACCACCACCAAAACTGCTGATATACGCAAAGTACGTTCCAAAATCGGGTTCGTATTCCAGAATTACAACCTGTTTTTGAACAAGAACGCGTTGGAAAACGTAGCTGAACCACTGATTTATGCCAAAGGGTTGAAGCCCGACGAAGCTCGCAAGATTGCAGCCGAACAGCTTGATCGTGTGGGATTGGCCGATTATCAGGATCGATTCCCAAGCACATTGTCGGGTGGACAGCAGCAGCGCGTAGGCATTGCTCGCGCGGTAGCCATGAATCCTGAATTGCTGGTGCTTGATGAGCCGACTTCGGCACTGGATCCCGAAATGGTGACCGGTGTGCTTGAAGTCATCAAGCAGCTCGGCAAAGATGGCATGACGATGCTGATGGTCACTCACGAAATGCGTTTCGCTTATGAAGCTTCGAACCATGTGGTGTTCATCGAGGGTGGTCATGTGATTGAACAGGGTGACCCGAAGCAGCTCTTCGAACATCCACGAGAAGAACGTACCGCCGAATTCCTGTCGTCCACGAATAATGTGCTGATGATTCCCGCATCACGATAGCGGCGAGCTGAAGCACCAGAATTCACAGTTGTTGATTCAACCATTGATGACAATATCAAGAGAGGGGTTTGTCATGTCTCAGAATCATCTTATCCGCAAGGCCGTTGCCTTGCTGTCCGGCGTTGCCGTGCTGTTCTCAGTGGCTGCCTGCGGTTCCGCATCTGCGGGCGGATCCAACTCCAACGCTCTGGAGCAGGTCAAGCAGGCCGGCAAGATTGTGTTCGCCACCGAGGGCACGTATGCTCCGTTCAGCTACCATGACTCCAAAACCAATGAGCTGACCGGCTACGACGTTGAAGTGGCCAAGGCCATTGCCAAGGAAGTCGGCGTCAAGGCCGAATTCGCTGAAGGCAGCTTTGACTCTCTGCTGGCCGGCGTGGATGCCAAGAAGTACGATACGGTTGCCGACCAGATTTCCGCCACTGACGAGCGCAAGGCTAAGTACGACTTCTCCGACCCGTACACCTACTCCTACGGTGTGGTCATCACTTCCAAGGAGAATCCGAAGAATGTGAAGTCCTTCGATGATGTCAAGGGTTTGCGTGCTGCTGAAACCGGCACCTCCAACTGGAACAAGACCGCTCAGGAGAAGGGCGCCACCATTGTGCAGGTCAATGACTTCGGCCAGCAGGTTGACGCCATTACCTCTGGTCGTGCAGACGTGTCGCTGAACGACGGCCTCGCCGCCCTTGACTACTTGAAGCAAAAGCCTGACGCGGATATCAAGATCGCAGCCAAGTCCGAGAAGACCCCGGCCGCCTACCTGCCGTTCCGCAAGGGCAGCGACGATCTGGTCAAGGAAGTCAACAAGGCCATCTCCAAGCTGCAGAAGGATGGCACTCTGACCAAGATTTCCGAGAAATACTTCGGTGAGGACTTCTCTCAGGAGTAAGCCCTCGATGTCGGTTCCCTTGCCAGCAAGCAGGGAAGAGGCTCATAATAATCGGCCTGATGGATACGTATTAACCAACAAAGGATAACCAATGGATGCACGAGTATGGGGAATAGTCGTAGATTCCTTTACTAAGCTACTGATTCCCGGTATTACCGTGACCATTCCGCTGACGCTGATCTCCTTCGCCCTCGGTTTGATCCTGGCGATTGTGGTGGCGTTGGTTCGCGTGGCCAAAGTTCCTGTGGCATCGCAGATTGCATGGTTCTACATCTGGGTGTTCCGCGGAACGCCGTTGCTGGTGCAGCTGTTCGTTATCTTCTTCGGTCTGCCATCCATCGGCATTACGATTCCTGCACTGCCTTCCGCGGTGATTGCGTTTTCGCTCAACGTGGGCGCGTATGCCGCCGAAACGTTACGCGGTGCTATTCTGGCCGTGCCCAAAGGCCAGCTTGAAGCCGGTCTTGCGGCGAATATGCCATACGTCACAATTATGCGTCGCATCATTCTGCCGCAAGCGTTCCGTTCAGCGTTCCCGCCCTTGTTCAATTCCTTCATCGCGCTGGTCAAGGATACGTCCCTGGCCGCAAATATCACAGTGGTAGAAATGTTCATGACCGCGCAGCGTATCGTAGCTATCTACTATGAGCCATTGGTGCTGTATATCGAAGTGGGACTTATCTACTTGGTATTCTGCACGCTGCTGGGATGGCTGCAGGACTATTGCGAGAAGAAACTCAACGAGCACTTCTAACAGTGCTGTTGATGCTTCGGTTGAAGGCGCTTCCTTGATGAAGCGCCTTTTTCATTTTTTGTATATTCGCCTGCACATGGTGAACGGAACGTGAAATCTCATCATATGCCTGATATGACTCGCATAGAGGTCCATCCATTCCAGCTGTTGCGCTGGTAGCATGGAAACTGTTGGGTCACGGCACAACGATATGCCGTGCTTAGCCCTTGGAAAGGGGGCTTCGATGACTATTGCAGCCATGTTGGGAGGAACCATGCTGTTGCTGCTGATTCTGTTGATCATTATTATTCTGCTGGTGTTCGCCGCGATTTTCGTCGTGCCGCAGCAGCAGGCATATATCATCGAACGATTCGGTAAATTCCTGAAAGTTCAGTTCGCTGGTATCCACATGCGTATTCCGTTCGTCGATCGCATTGCCATGAAAACGAATATGCGCGTGAACCAGTTGAACGTGCAATTGGAAACCAAGACGCTGGATAATGTGTTCGTTACCGTGGTGGCATCCACGCAGTTCCGCGTTAATCCAAATGATGTAGCTACCGCATACTATGAGCTGCGTGATCCAGCCGGTCAGCTTCGTAGCTACATGGAAGATGCTTTACGCTCCGCCATCCCTGCCCTGAGCTTGGATGATGCATTCGCTCGTAAGGATGATGTGGCTTCCGATGTGCAGAAAACCGTTGGCAATGAGATGAGCCGATTCGGTTTCACCGTGGTCAAGACCCTGATTACGGCCATCGACCCAAGCCCGCAGGTCAAGAACGCGATGGATTCCATCAACGCCGCCCAGCGTGAGAAGGAAGCCACCCGTCAGCGTGCTGAAGCGCAGCGTATCCAGATAGAGACCCAGGCCGCTGCGGAAGCTGAGAAGACTCGTCTTCAAGGTGAAGGCCAGGCTAACTACCGTCGCGAAATCGCCAACGGTATCGTCGACCAGATTAAGAGTTTGCAGGCTGTGGGCATGAACATCAATGATGTGAACAACGTGGTGTTGTTCAACCAGTATCTTGATGTGATGCGCTCGCTGTCTGAATCCAACAATGCGAAGACCGTGGTATTGCCGGCTTCCACGCCGGGAGGCTATCAGGATCTCTATGAGCAGGTCACCAAGGCCATGCTCACCGCCTCCGAAACTAAGTAGGAGCAGACGGTTTCCCATCCCGCCAAGCACCTACCTCCACTGCTTCTACTACCTCCATTGACTGTAGGTTTTTGAACTTTAACTGTAGGTTTTTGAACACTGACTGTAGGATATCGAACGTAATTCGTTCAGAAACCTACAGTCAGTGTCAGATATCCTACAGTCAAAGTTCAAAAACCTACAGTCAATGTTGAATACCCTACAGTCAGTGTTCAAAAACCTACAGTCGGGATGAGAGGTTCGGATTTCAGGGGTGCGGAGGTATCACGGTATCGCGAAAAAATGTCTGCTATTTGCTGAGGAACTCCGGAATCTCTTCAGCGGCGGCGTATCCCTTGCGGTACATCATTTCCAAGCCCTCGAAATTCTTCTTCAAGGTGTTGAGGCCGTATAAATCTTCAGGAGCGAGAATCAGCACCTTGCCCTCGACTTCATACTGTTTGGCCAATTCAATCTCATCGTTATAGGTCTTGTACCGTTCGCGCAAGCGCTCCGCAGCGGCCGGGTACGTACGTTCCAGAATGCGTGCCGGTGGTAGGTCCTTACGCTGCTGGCGTACTTCATCACGAAGACGCGAAAGAATCAGAATCACACGCTCGTAGCCATCGTCCAAAGCCTTCTGCACCGGTACCGGGTCGGCAATGCCGCCATCGAAATACGGCACATCGTCTACCACATATGGCTCGCACGCCACAGGAACCGCAGAAGATGCCTTGACGATATCGAAATCATCAAAGCGGATACGAGACTTATCGAAATACTTCGTTGAACCATCTTCGGCGTTGCACGCCACCACGGTGAAACCAGTGGGATTGGCTTCAAATGCTTCGAAATCCACCGGGTACTCACCGTCATGATTGCTCAATGTGCCATAAATGTAATCAAGATTGGCGAAATTATGGTTCTTGAAGAAGCTTTCCGCACTGGCATATTCCTTGCGGAAGGCGTACTTCGTGTAGAACGTATGATTGCGCCCGTGCTGGCGCGCGATGAACGAGGTCATGTTGGCGGCGCCGGCCGAAACGCCGTAACACATGTCCACATCAATACCGTCTTCAAGCATGCGATCCATTACGCCGCAGCCGAAAATCGCGCGGAATCCGCCGCCCACATCAATCATTGCGGTTTTATATGCCATAGAAATCCCTCTTTCAACAACTTTTAACGATTCAACAGTTCGTGTGTAAGCGTGGCGATACGCTCGGATGGGTCGGAGTTGGCGAGGTCCACACGGCCACGTGCATCTTCCGGTGCCAGTTTGCCCAAGGATTCAAGCACCACGCCCAGATGCCGCACGGTACCTTCATTGCCGTCGATGATGGCTGCGCGCTCAGGCAACAGTTCACGGAAATAGTCACGGTAGAACACAAAATGCGTGCAGCCCAGTACCACGGAATCAATACGGTTCAAATCGTATTGATCAAAATATCGGTGCAGCGTATCCATTACCAGCTGATGATTGCCGAGCTGGCCGGATTCCACGATTTCCACCAAATCAGGACAAGGCTCTTTGTAAATCTCATTATCCGAATCAAAACGCTGCATGAGATTCGCGAATTTCTGCTCGCGCAAAGTCAGGGGAGTGGCGGCCACAATTACACGTTGCGGGATATGATGCGGGTCGGAGGGTACGTCACCCCGGTCGCACGCCACTTTCAACGCCGGTTCCATGCCGATGATTGGAATGTCGTAATGTTCACGCAGGTCGTTGACAGCTGCGGAAGTGGCGGTATTGCAGGCAATCACCACTGCCTTAACGCCTTGCTGCACAAAATGCTCAACTATTGCAAAGCTCAGCGCCTTGACCTGCTCGGGTGTCTTAGTGCCATACGGGGCGTTGGCTGAATCGCCGAAATACAGCACATGCTCGGCTGGCATGTCCTTGGCGATTTGCCGGGCCACAGATACGCCACCAAGACCGGAATCGAACACGCCAATTGGAGCCGACGAACTCATGCCTGAATCCTTCCTGTCATTGTGTCGATTACTAGAGTACTCTTACAAGGCATGAGCCTTCCGAAACAAGTAACCAAAGCACATGGTACCGGCAATGATTTCGTTGTATACCTTGACCGCTCCGGCAAGTATGAGCCCACCGCGGAAGAGGTGCGCTTCCTGTGCGATCGGCATTTCGGTATTGGAGCCGATGGCCTGATTCGCCTGACCCGTCCAGATTTCGTCTCCGATTTGAATGATGACCAGATAGCGCAAATGCTTGCAGGCGGCGCGCGCTGGTTCATGGATTACCGCAATGCTGATGGTTCGTTGGCTGAGATGTGCGGTAACGGCACGCGAGCCATCACGCTGTTTGCTCAGCGAGAAGGTGTTGCCGACTCCACCGAACCGTTCCGTCTGGGTACTCGCGCAGGTGTGAAGATTTTGACGCCTAAAGGCAATATGAAGCCGTATGGTGCGGATGTCTTCCAGGTGGAAATGGGCGCATGGAGGATTGGCGAACTGGATGCGTACGAGGTAACGATTCCCGGCACTGCCGGTTCCGCACGCGGCACTTTCGTGGACATGGGCAATCCGCATGTTGTGGCGGTGATTGAGGATGCGTTCGCTTCGCTGCCGGTAGTTGAAGAGCTCGATTTGGTGACCAAGCCGGTGGTGGCTCCGGAAATCGAATCTGACCAGAACGTGGAATTCGTACGCGTTGACGATATTGATGAGGCCGCTGGCACTGGCGAAGCCACTATGCGCGTCAATGAACGCGGCTGTGGCGAAACACTGTCCTGCGGCACCGGTTTGTGTGCTACCGGCATTGTGCTTCGAGCCAAGACCGGTATTGATCACTGGGATATTACGGTGCGCGGCGGTACTTTGCGCGTGGATGTGACCGACGAGGATGTGAAGCTCACGGGTGCCGCTACTCTTGTGGCCGATATCACACTGCTGTAGTCATAGGGTAATAAGGTATTTGGCTCCCCTGTGCAAAAGAGGGGAGCCAAATACCTCCTGCCGGCTGAGGGAAGCCAGAAAAGTGCGTGCTTGTTTGCCGTCTGTTATGCGGCAAACAGCGCGGCACCTTCAGTCACAAATATCAATGTTACAATGGCCACAATCCACAGCACATCAATCATCAAGTCGAAATTCAGACGATAGTACTTATTAAGTCCTGCCGGCACGTTGCTAGTGACTTTACTGTGCGGCAGTTCCTGCACGGCCACTGTTGCGTGACTCAACGCTATGAACTGAATGGTGGTGGAGAACATCAGCGTCAAGCACCACGGGCACAATGCGTGAATCACGAACAGCGACTGGGTGCTGAGCCAGTACGAGTATGCAAGTGCGGCAAGTCCGCCCAGCCAAGTGCAGGTGGCGAACCAGCGTGGCACGCGTACTCGGGCGAGACCAATTACCGCAATCGTAATGAACACTGATTCGGCAGCAATGCCGAAGAATGCATTCGGATAGCTCAAACCGCCGAACTTCACGATTTCTGCTTGCCAGGATTGTGCCACGGTAGTGCAGGAGATGACGGCATTCACATCGCAGCCAAGCTGTGCTTCAGGGTGACGTGCCAGTTGCAAGGTTTCCGCGGACAGAATAAACGAGGTGCCGAGCGCCACTACTGAGGCGATCAGCATGATGAGATACGTCCATGTGGCGCTGTGCCGCCATCCTGTCAGCGGTGTTGGCGCGATGCCGCTGATAGAGTTAGTGTTCTGTTTGCTTTCAGTGTTGCGAGCCATGATTCCCCTTACCGTTCGATTGTGTTCTACCATAGCCGCGCCCCTCGCCGTCTCTTTGCGGCATTGAAACGGTTGACTGAACAGTGAGGGTGCTGGGAGGGATTACTCGGGATGGTTGAGAGAAGCGCGGTAATGATTCCAGTGCTGTGAGTATTCGTTGCTACGGTTTGTTCTGCTCTGTTTGGCGTAGACATGCCGAATATGCGGTTACGATGGAACGTATGACTGGATATGAGATGCCTGTGGCCCCGCCGAAAACCGGCTGGGACATTCATTGCCACACCGTGTTTTCCGATGGTACGGAAACGCCGGCTGTTCTTGCTGCACAATGCAGGGCACAGGGGCTGAAGGGCGTCGCTATTTCCGATCATGATACGACGGCCGGATGGCTTGATGCTGAAGCTGGCGCGCGCGAAGTGGGATTGCCTCTGCTGCGTGGCACGGAAATCACGGCTACGGATCAGGGTGTTTCGGTGCATATGCTCGGCTATCAGTATGACCCGAAGAATTCGCGCATTGTTGAGCTGTTCGCTTCCACTCGTGAGGCTCGTCTGCGCCGTACGCAGCGGATGGTTGAGCTTATGTCTCATGATTATCCGATTTCTTGGGAATCGGTGTTGGCGCAGGTGAAAGAGGGGAGTAAGACCACCATCGGGCGGCCGCATATCGCTGACGCATTGGTGAGCGCCGGCGTATATGAGAATCGTTCCGAGGCCTTTGCCGATGCGGTCAACTCCTCGTCCAAGTACTATATTCCAACGCCTTCGCCCACCACGCATGAAGTGGTGGCGGCTATCAAAGAGGCCGGTGGCGTGATTCTGGTGGCGCATGCAGCGGATTTGAGTCGCAATCGCCGGCTACTGTCTGACGAGCAGATTGCATCACTGGTTGATGAAGGTTTGGATGGCTTGGAAGTGTGGCATCGGGGCAATCCACCGGAGCAGCGTGAGCGTTTGCTTGGGCTGTGCAGTCGTTTTCATTTGCTTGTTACCGGTGGTTCGGACTGGCATGGCAAGGGTAAGCCGAATCTGCTGGGGGAGAATCTCACCGATGAGGCGACCGTGGCGGAAATCGTAAGCCGTGGTGTGCTGCCGCTGTATCGGTAGGTCTACAAGCGGGGCTGGCTTATCGGCCCGTTTTATTGAAAAATCGCGATGATAGTCGTGGCGTGTCGTGAAGTTTGACATTTTGGTACACGGGTGTATCATCAGTGGTATTGGTACACAGTTGTACCAAAGAAACATCCCGAACAATGGGGTAGGAGGAGAATCATCATGCGCAACACAAAGAAGGTCATCGCGGCAACGGCAGCAGTCGCCACCCTCGTCGGCCTCGCAGCGTGCGGCAACGGCAGCGGCGACAGCAACGCCAACAAGGGCGATGCCGATAAGGCCGAACTGGTGTTCTGGGGCTGGGATTCCGGCAATTCCATGAAAGACATTATCGCCAAGTTTGAGAAGGCCAACCCTGGCATCACCGTGAAGTTCAACAACACCGGTACTGCCGAGAAGACCTCCACCGCGCTTTCCAACGCCATCGCAGCCGGTAACGGCGCTCCGGATGTCGTGATGCTCGAAGACCCGACCGTCACCCAGTTCGCAGTCACTGACGGCCTCGTGGATCTGAGTGAATTTGGTGCGGACAAGCTTGCCGATGATTTCGCAGCCGGCCCGTGGAACAAGCTTCAGTACAACAGCAAGCCGTACGCACTGCCGATTGATTCCGGCCCGGAAATGTTCTTCTACAACAAGGCTGTATTCGACAAGGCCGGTGTGGACGGCGAATCCATCAAGACCTGGGACGACTACTACGAGGCGGCCAAGAAGATTCGCGCCACCGGGTCCTACATCACCAACTTGGCTGGCACCTCCAACGACTACCAGCCATTCACCGCACAGATCTGGCAGGCCGGTGCTCAGCCTTGGAAGGTTGACGGAGAGAAGATCACCATCAACATGACCAAGGACGAGGGCATGCAGCGCTACATCAAGTTCGTCCAGAAGCTCATCGACGAAGACCTCGTAGACACCAAGACCCCGAACTGGTCCGACGATTGGAACCGTGAGCTCAACGACGGTACCATTGCATCCCTGACCATCGGTGCTTGGATGCCGATTAATCTGATGACCGGTGCTCCCGACCAGGCTGGCAACTGGCGCGTCGCCCAACTGCCGCAGTGGGAGGAAGGCCAGGAAGTCTCCGCCGAAGATGGCGGTTCTGCACTCGCCGTGGTCAAGCTCTCCAAGAACCAGGCTGCAGCCTACAAGTTCGTCGAGTACATGACCCACGGTGATGGCGCTCAGGTCATGGCCGATACCGGTACCTTCCCGTCCCTGAAGAAGATTCTCGCCTCCGATTCCTTCACCGATCCGACCACCGAAGCCAACAAGAAGACCAACGACTACTTCGGCGGCCAGAACGTGAACGAAGTGCTCTCCGAGGCCGCACAGCGCCCAACCGAGAAGTTCCAGTACCTGCCGTACAACCCGTTCGCCCAGTCCTCTTATGGCGACGAGGTTTCCAAGGCCTACACCGGTGATATCACTTTGGAGCAGGCACTTGAAAACTACGGCAAGAAGCTGGCCGAGCAGGGCGAACAGCAGGGCTACACCGTCACCGTCAAGTAAAATCACGCCGGCACAAGCCGGGTAGTTAGGAGCGGGGATACACCCCAGTATCCCCGCTCTTTTCATGCCCGGAAGGCTGATGGAAAGAGAAAAGCAATGACACAACCAATAGGCGTGAGCCCGGAAATGGCGGGGGCACATATGCCCCAAGCACGAATCAACAAACATAAGGCGGATTGGCGTGGATGGAAGTTCATGTGGCCGTTCGCAGTGGTGTTCATCTTCGTGTTCATCATCCCGATTTGCTATGCCATTTACATCAGCTTCTTCAAGAAGCAGATGATTGGCGGCACCAAGTTCGTCGCACTGGAGAACTACCAGCGACTGCTTGTCGACCAGCAGTTCTGGAGCTCGGTCGGTCGCGTGGCAATCTTCACCATCTTCCAGGTGCCGGTTATGCTCTTCCTCGCGGCAGCTATGGCATTGGCATTGGATTCGATGAAGCTGCACGGCACGAAGTTCTTCCGCATCTCCACCTTCTTGCCCTACGCAGTGCCCGCCGTGGTGTCCACATTAATCTGGGGCTTCGTATACGGCGCCAAATACGGCCTGGTCGGCAGCTTTAACAGCTTCTTCGGCACCCATATCGATGTGTTGAGTCCAGATGTGCTGCTTGCCGCCATCGCAAACATCAACACCTGGGAGTTCACCGGCTACAACATGCTGATTTTCTACAGCTCCCTGTCCACGATTCCGCACTCCCTGTATGAGGCGGCCAGTATCGATGGTGCTTCCGAGTGGCAGATTGTCAAGTCGATCAAGCTGCCGGAGCTGAAGGGTTCTCTGGCGATCACGGTGATCTTCTCCATCATTGGCAGCTTCCAGTTGTTCAACGAACCGAGCATTTTGCAGAACATGGTGCCGGGCAACGCGATCACCACGTATTACACGCCGAACATGTACGCGTACAACCTGAGCTTCTCCGGCAATCAGTCGAATTATGCCGCGGCTCTGGCCATCGTTATGGCAATTATCACTATGGCCATTGCATATATTGTGCAGCTTAAGAGCATGAAGGAGCAGATGAAGTAACCATGAGCACTGCAACTATGACTTCAACCGGACGCCTCACCGCCTCGGAGCTCAAGGCTCAGGAAAGGGCCGCTAAGGCAGCGGAAAAGGCTCGTCAGAAGCGCATCGCCGCCGATGAGAAGGCCGAGCGTAAGCGCGCCGCCAAGAATGGGTTCTCCAATCCGGCTAACCCGACCCGTTCCATCGGTTTGACCGTCGTCTGTGCGATTTTCGCGATCTACTGCTTGTTCCCGTTCGCTTACCTGATGATTAACGCCACGAAGACTCAGGCTGACTTCACCAGTACCTTCGGCATGGGCTTCGGCAAGACCTTCGCCCTGTGGGACAACATCGTCACCGTATTCACCTATCAGGATGGCATCTTCGGTCGCTGGTTCATCAACACCATCCTCTATGTGGTGGTGGGTGCAGGCGGTGCAACCCTGCTGGCCATCATGGGTGGCTACGCCCTCGCGAAATTCCGCTTCCCAGGCCGCAACCTGTGCTTCGCCATCATCATTGGAGCCATCTCCGTGCCGGGCATCGCGCTGGCCGTGCCGCAGTTCCTGCTGTTCGCCAAACTGAACCTGACCAACACCCCGTGGTCCATGATTATCCCCAGCTTGGTGTCCACATTCGGGCTGTACCTCATGTGGATTTTCTCTGATCAGGCTGTGCCGGATGAACTGCTGGAGGCCGCTCGTGTGGATGGTGCTGGAGAGTTCCGCACCTTCTTCCAGATTTCCTTGCCACTGCTTGCCCCTGGCATTGTGACCACTGCTCTGTTCGCCATCGTGGCTACGTGGAATAACTACTTCCTGCCGTTGATCATGTTGAAGGATTCCAACTGGTACCCGCTGACCATCGGTCTGAACCAGTGGAAAGATCAGGCCAGCACGGCTGGTGGCCAGGCCATCCAGAACCTGGTGATCACGGGCTCCCTGATTACGATCATCCCGTTGGTCATTTCCTTCCTGTGCCTGCAGAAGTACTGGCAATCGGGCCTCGCGGCAGGTGCCGTCAAGGAATGATTGAATAATTCACTATCGGCTCCCCTCCAGAGAGGGGAGCCAGCATCAACAACATACAAGGAAGCATCATGGCAGCACGCAGACCGTTTCAATGGCCAGCATTGTTGACGAGCGACGGTCGTGGCATCGCATACGGCGGTGACTACAATCCCGATCAATGGCCGGATAGCATGGTGGATGAGGATATTCGCCTGATGCGCGAGGCGCATGTCAATACCGTGGCTCTTGCTATTTTCAGCTGGGATAAAATCGAGCCTCAAGAAGGTGAGTTCACGTTCGATTGGCTTGATGCTGTTATCAGCAAGCTGGGCGAAGCAGGCATCGCCGTCGATCTTGCTTCCGCCACAGCCTCAGCTCCAATGTGGCTGTATGTCAAACATCCGGAAGTGCTGCCTCAAGATAAATATGGCCATACCGTCAATGCTGGTTCCCGCCAATCCTGGCAGCCCACAAGCCCGGTGTTCAAAGAGTATGCGCTCACCCTATGCCGCAAACTCGCCGAACATTATAAGAACAATCCATATATCACCGCATGGCATATGGGCAACGAATACGGATGGAATAACCGGTACGACTACTCGGATAACGCCCTCAACGCTTTCCGCTCATGGTGTGAAGCCAAATACGGCAGTATTGAGCAGCTGAATGAAGCATGGGGTACGGCGTTCTGGTCCCAGCATGTCAACGATTTTAGCGAAGTATTACTGCCGCGCCATATGGGTGGCGACGCGATGGTGAACCCGGCTCAACAGCTCGACTATGAGCGGTTCGGCAACGATATGCTGCTCGACTTCTACAAAGCCGAGCGTGATGCCATCGCTGAAATCTGCCCGGATAAGCCATTCACCACAAACTTTATGGTTTCCACCGATCAGTGCACGATGGACTACGCCAAGTGGGCGGACGAAGTGGACTTCGTATCCAACGATCACTACTTCCATGAGGGTGAATCCCATGTGGATGAGCTGCTGTGCTCGGATGCGCTCATGGATTCGCTCGCCTTGGGCAAACCTTGGTATGTGATGGAACATTCCACTTCTTCCGTGCAATGGAAGCCGCTGAATGCGCGCAAACGTCACGGCGAACTCATGCGTGACGCTTTGGCTCATGTGGCTATGGGTGCGGATGCCATCAACTTCTTCCAATGGCGGCAGTCTGCATCTGGTGCTGAAGCATTCCATTCAGCGATGCTGCCGCATGCAGGGGAGGATTCCAAGATTTTCCGTGGCGTGCGCGAGCTAGGTGAAGCATTGCACACATTGTCTGAGGCTGGTCTGCAAGGCACGGAACTGCAGCGCGCCGATACAGCCATCCTCTTCAGTGCCGAATCGGAATGGGCCACACGCAGCCAGACGCTGCCGAGCATGAAACTCAACCATTGGCATGACGTGCGCGACTGGTACCGAGGTCTGCTAGATGCCGGGCATCGCGCCGATGTGGTGCCGTTGGCCTACGACTGGAGTAACTACCAGACCATCATCCTGCCCACAGTGCTGATCCTATCCGACCATGATGCCCAGCGTATAGCGAATTTCGTGCAAGCCGGAGGCACAGTGGTCATCGGTTACGCCACAGGCATTATCGATGAGCATTTCCGCGTTGGACTCGGTGGCTACCCGGGTGCTGGGCAAGGACTTTTGCGTGAAATGCTCGGCATACGCAGCGAAGAATTCAACATTCTTGGGGATAAAGCCGAAGGTGAGCCAAACGCGATTACGCTCACCAATGGGTGCACGTCAAAGCTCTGGCAGAATGATGTGACCTCCATTGCCGCTAATACCACGGTTATAGCCTCATATGCAGGTGCGGAAGCCTTCGATTGGGAACTGGATGCTGTTCCCGCCATCACCAGCCATCCGTACGGGAGCGGAACCGCCGTCTACGTTGGCTGCGATCTGGACCGGCAGGGCATCGCTCTGTTGGCGGAGTCGCTTGGTATTGAAGTCGATGATTCGCGGGTTGTGCACACCATTCGCCGAGCAGCGGATGGCACCAGATTCGATTGCTATCTCAACCGCGATTGGCAGCCGGTGAGTATGACGAACATTGACGGTGAACCTGTCATCGCTTACCGGTGCACAAACGGTTCGACGCGCGGTGAATACGTGTTGCACAGAAATTCCATACTCATCACCAAGCGGGTAGAATAACGCTGTTATTGAATCAACGCATGGCCTAGCGAGGGAGTTTCAGGTGAGCGAGACACATCCGGGAGCAAAAAGGCGCGTAACACTGCGCGACGTGGCTCAGACGGCCGGTGTCTCGCTCAAAACCGCTTCGAATGTCATCAACGGTTCCGGCCGCATGAGCAGCGAGACCAGAACTAAAGTCGAAGCGGTTATCAAAGAACTCGGATATCAGGTGAATGTGGCCGCCCGTAATTTAAGCCGCAATCATACCGGGTTCATTACGCTCGCGGTGCCATCGCTCACGCCTCCATATCTGGCCGAGTTGGCGAACCGTACGATTGATGCCGCACGCCAGCATGATTACTCCGTATACGTGACCACATATGCCGAAGGATCCGCCAAAGGTGCTCGCGATGTGTTGAAGAAATTCAATTCCACCGTGTCTGACGGCATGATTCTCTCCATGAGTGAGGTGGAGAACATCAGCAAAGCCGATTTGGATGTTGATTTTCCTCTGGTCGTGGTCGGTGCCCGTACCACATGGGGTATTGCCGACCATGTGACTCCGGATGATGTGAATGCAGCGGCTCAAGCGGCAGGCTATCTCTACGATCATGGCTCCAGTCGTCTTGCTGTAGTTGGTGCTCGAGGCGCATATGATGAAGCCGCTTTGCTGCAATCGATTGAAGGTAACGCACAGCTTCGTTTGCGTGGCGTGATTGAAGAGGCTCATCGTAGAGGATTGACCATTGACCCGCGACTGATTGGCGCTACGAATCAGGATTGGACCATCGGCGCTGGCGCTCGGGTAACCCAACAGCTGATTGATTCAGGAGTGCCATTCGATGGGGTAGTGGCATTGAACGATCAATTGGCCATTGGGGCGCTGACTGCGCTGCGCATTTCGGGATACGATGTGCCCAAGCAAGTGCAGGTCATCGGCTTCGACAACATTGAAGAAGCCCCATATTTGCAGATTCCACTTACCACTATGGATTCCCGGTTGGAATGGACGGCTCCGACTGCTGTGAATCGTATCCTCGGCCGCATTCGAGGAAAGATCACCGAACCGGAACTGCTGACCTGCTCATCGCAAGTCATTGCACGAGCCTCTACGCGATAAACAATAATCCCTCTGACTGTTTTGGTCAGAGGGATTAATTCGCTTGTTTTCAGCTATCTCGACCGGCGATCACAGAGCGCCGAAACCGACTGCATGCTTGGTGTCGGAACCGATGATGGCGTAGCCCAGAGCTTTGGCCGGTACGATGATGCGACGGCCCTTATCGTCAGTCAGGTCGATGGTGGTGCCTTCAGCAACAGCCTGTGCGATGGCGTTGCTCACTTCATCAGCGGACTGTTCGGTGCTGAAGTTCACCGGACGAGCCACATTCTGAATGCCCAGTTCGATATCCATAATGCTCCTTGTTCTATGGAATGGTTATATGTGCTATTGTGCCGTACGCTTGCGGGTTACGCCTGTGGCGTGGAAGCCTGCTGGCTGGTCATGGTATTGCCTTCGTGATCGTATCCGCTGAGACCGGCTCGCGCATCTCGCAACGCGCGTTCCTCCCGTTCCAACAGCGGAATCACCGTGGTTTCCACTGAATTCCATGACTGCGGGGCATGTTCGCCGGTGTCGTCGTCATCGTCATCCGCTGCGGCAGCCTGTTGCTGCGCGGCATCCATCGGTGCCGGAGCGTTCACGGCATCCGCGGACTGTTTCGCCTGCTCGCGCTCATTCATGTCAATGAGCTCTTTCAACGTGATGGTGGATGCGGAAGCCGGGCGAGGCTCATTTGCCGGCTGCGGCTTGGTGGAACCGGTAGCGGTCACAGGACGGTTTGCGGTCTGATCATCCTGATTTGCCGCCGCCATAGTCTGGGCGGCTTGACGTACCGCGGCAGTGGTGACCTTAGGCGTTACATCAACGCTGCCGGCTGCGATAATATCCGCAGAGCCTGTGCGATCAGGATCGTTCGTATCATCTGATGTTGCTGGTGATGCAGATGCAGCAGCAACATCAGATGGTTGAGCTGCAGTATTGCTGTGCTGAGACTTCTTCGCATCATCATTCAACAAAGTACCCACGGTAATCGTGGATGGATTATCGCCGGATTTGCCGGAAGCATGAGACTGCGATGCGGTAGTGGCCGTCGAACGATTAATAACACCCAACTGGTGCGCAAGACGCTCCACCTGCGCTTTGAACTGGATAATTCGATCGTTATCCGCACGGTTCAATGCGGAAATGAATTCGCCCACCTGCTCCATCTGCAGCCACAAATTGGCTCGCAGCATAATAAGATCATCCAAACGCGAGCCCATCATGCGGCCATACGCGGAAAGCACGGCATTGCGATGCGACTCATCGAGCTTGCCGAAAATCCAAGCCAAATCGCGGGCCGGATCATTGACCTGCATATCCTGCCAATTCGTAATGGCGGTAATGGTGGAACCGGAGAACAACAGATCACCGTCAGAGAATCCGCCATGCACCGTGCAAGTGGCGAACGACCACAAGCCCTCGGTTTCAATAATGCGAGCCCAACTGTTGGTGATTTCCTGCGGTACGTGACCAGCAGCCCGCAAACGCTTGATCCAGGCAATCAGCTGCGAGCGAATCTGGCCAGTGGTGAACACAGGGTATTTGGAAGCTTTAAGGAATGCGGTGGGAAGACGATGAATCGCGCCCAATGCGGTGCCTACGGAAGCGCAATCATCCAAGGTGAGTAAGTCAAGCGAGCGGGCCTGTCCATCCAGATGAGAGGCGATCATTACCGTCGTTTCGCCGGTGGGACCCGGTTTCACTGGCTTCTTGGCTGCAGCGGCCGGAGACTGATCTAGCGCCTGAGCGGTGGAAGTGGCCCCTGGTTGTGGCACGTTGCCCGGGGCAAATGCAATGATGCGATCCAAACCGAAGCCAAGACCGCCCGGCTCGCGGGCGGCAGACAATGTTTGCGCTGCCTGTACACGCCGAATCAAACGGGTGCGCCCTTCCTTGGTGTCGGTGGCATATACGTCGTACAGTTTGCCGGAGGCATCCTGTATCACCGCCTGGTCAATGCCCTTGGCCTGATCGGTCGCGCTTTGCTGGGTACTCTCCCTTACGCCGGCAACGGCCAGATTCGGCAGGACGGCCGAGGTCAATGCCGCCAACATGTAATTGCTTCGTCTCATCACCCTTCCACACTAATACATGCCTTGCGCTTTGAGGGGCGTGGCGCGGGCTCAAAGTTCGTGAATTGGACGCCGATGCGGGAAAACTGGCAACGTGTCACAATGGAGAGCATGGAACAGGCGCAGAATATTCTTGAAGGGCTTGACGAGCGGCAGCGCAAGGCCGCCACCACGCTGCAGGGCCCTGTACGAATCATTGCAGGAGCCGGTGCCGGTAAAACCCGCACGGTGACCCGCCGCATCGCCTATGCCTGCGCCACCGGAGCATGGAGGCCCGAACAGGTACTTGCCGTCACCTTTTCGGTAAAGGCTGCAGCCGAAATGCGCGCGCGCCTCACCCAACTCGGTCTTGCCGATGCGCGCGGCGGTGCCGCAGGCGGGGTAACCGCAGCCACCTTCCACTCCGCGGCCCTGCACCAGCTCAACAGCGTATGGGAGGACGTGTGCGACGCTCCATTCCCGCATCTCATCGAAGATCAAAGAGATGTGGTATCCCGTGCCATTACACGAGTCAGTGCCAATGCCGATACGGATCCGATTATGGTCCGTGATGTTCTCGCCGAAATCAATTGGGCTAAAGTCTCCCTGATCGCCCTCCAAGACTATGCCAGTGTGTGTATGCGCGCGCATCACCTGCCGCCAGCAGGCCTTGAACCGAACCGATTCGCCGATATCTACGCCGCCTACGAGCAGGAGAAAACATCTCGAGGTGAAATTGATTTTGACGACATTCTGCTTCTGGTCTGTCACATCATGGATGATTTTCCCGAAGCCGCCGCACAGATTCGCTCATCCATCGGCTGGCTCACAGTGGATGAGTATCAGGATATTTCCCCACTCCAGCATCGATTGATGACCTTGTGGCTTGGCGGAGGAAGCTTAAACGACGCAACCATCTTGAACCGAAACGTATGCGTAGTGGGAGACCCTGCGCAGACCATCTACTCATTCGCAGGCGCATCCAGTTGGGATTTGCTCCGATTCGCCGACGAATTCGGCCCCCTGGCCGCAGACATCGATTTGAACACGGACTATCGTTCCACGCCGCAAATAGTCTCGCTCGCCAATAAGGTGCTTGCCGCCGCTCCCGACAGGCAAGACTATCTCAAACTCGTTTCCGCCAGACAATCCGGTGCCCGTGTGAGCAGAACAGTTTACGAAACCGATATTGAAGAAGCGCAAGGTGTAGTCGCCCGAATACTGCGCCTGATTCAACAAGGCGCCAAACCATCCGATTGCGCGATATTGACTCGCATCAACGCGCAACAGCAGGTTTTCGCTGCAGCTTTGCGCCAGGCAGGAATGAAATTCCGAATACGCAAAGATGCAGGATGGCAGTCATCCGCGCTCGCTGATGATGCAGCATCCAAACGAGCGATTTTGGAAGCTCTCGGATTAAACGCCAGCGGGAATACGCTCGTTGAGGATCCCGGAGTAACCATATCCACCATTCATGCATCCAAAGGTCTGGAATTCGACCATGTATTCCTCATCGGATGTTCTGAAGGACTACTGCCATATGGTGCTCCGGAATCAGGCGAAGCATTGGAGGAGGAGCGACGCCTCATGTACGTGGGCATCACCCGAGCACAGGATTCACTGCATGTATCCTTTGCCAGGACCAAAGACGGATACGGCGCCCAACAGCGCCGTCCGTCCCGGTTCCTCTCGTGATGAGAATGATATGAACGGCTAAGCCTTACTCGTCGGTGGGCTGGTCGTCACCATCCTTGGTGTCGGCATCGCCTTCACCAAGCAACTTGGACAGTTCGGCATCCCAATCAATATCCGAAGACTTACCGTCTGCGGCCGGATGATTGGTATGAGCGTCGCTGGAGTCCGCCGCCGAGCCTGCCTGAGCGTTGTCCGCAGACTGCGCATTGCTCTGTTCTGCAGGCAACGTCGGCAGAAGATCAGGATGGGACCACTTGGCATCGCGGGCTTCGGAGCCTTCAGCGGCGGTAATCATATCCCACAATCCTGCAGCTTCACGCATACGCTTCGGACGCAGCTGCAAACCAAGCAGACTCTCGAACGTGCGCTCGGCAGGGCCGCCCATAGCGCGCTCGCGGCGCATCATCTCACGCAACTGTTCGATATGCGGCAAATGTGCCATGCCGGCTCGCCACACCACACAATCAACCCATCCTTCGACCATAGCCAGCAAGGATTCCAACGAAGCCAACGCTTCACGTTGCTCCGGCGTATCCGGAATGCCGACTTTGGTGAGGTTCACGGCGCCGGAAATCGACTCCGGATCCATAGCAGTGGCGTCACGCAACTGTTCTTCCATAGCATCCAAATCGATGGAAATGCCGCGTGCATATTTGCCGATCAGGGCTTCAAAACGAGGCATCAGCCAAGGCACCGATGCATACAGTCGAGCATGGGCCATCTCCTGCAAGGCCAGGAAGGAGAGCACCTCGGATTCGGGAATGTGCTCAACGGTATTGAAGTCCGCGAAAGCCGCTTCAAACTCCGCGTTCAGCTTGGCATCCTGAGCAGATGCATCATTGGATTGAGCTGCATTAGTATCCGAATCATCCGCATTCGAGCTGGCGGAGGTAAAGCCTATCGGATGGTTGGCGGTAGCATCCTTGGAATCCGCGGTGTTCGAAGACTGTCCGTTCAACAGGGCCGCATATTCGGTGGCGTTCTGTGCAATAAGACCACCCGCAGGGTTCTTCAGCAGTGCGATACCCTGATCGAAACTGCCATGCACTTCATGGCTCAGGTTGCCGGCTGCATGACCCAATTGCATGGCAAAAGACGTATTGCCTAGCAGCTTCATAAGCTGAGCGGGATCCTTCATGCCGTCAGGAATTGGAATCGGCACAGGGCCGGCGAACATGCCGGCGATCTCACCCTCACCATCGCCCAACATGCCGCCGAGACGTTCGGAAATCACGGAAGCAAGAGCATCATTCATGGATTCAGCAACCGGTGCTGCAAACTTGGCCCACTGATCAATAGTGCCTTCCACCCATGCTGCGCGGGTGAGCACATCCGGCTCTCCAGGGGCGGGATTGAACTCACAAGCAGTATCCAGCCAAAGGTTCGCTTCGCTCATCGCACGGCGTGCGGCCTCGCCATCCACCGCAGACACGCTCGAATCAGAACCGGAGGCGTTGGCCTGTTGCAGAGCAATGGACTTCGCCAACTTGACGTTAATCGGCCCCTCTTCAACCGTGCGCTGCATATCAGACATGGTATTCAGGCCACCAGCGGTAAACGCAGCCATCATCTGCTGCACTTCAGACGGGTCAGGCAAACGGCTCGGATCCTGACTCATCAGCTGTTCGCGAATCTCCTCAGGAAGCTGGCTGATTTGCTGCCATGCTATTTCGCCCTGAATAGGGCCGAAGCACTTGATGAGCCATTCGTGAATAGCGTTGTCGTCCATGCGTGTCCTTCTTTACCGCGTGATGGTTTCTCCAAGATGAGTTACCACAAGTGTATGCTGTGCCCGCGCCGTTCGCCTGAGGCCGAGCGAGAATATGCATTCAAGGTGAAAGGATTGGAACGAGGTTTTCCTGCCTGCGCATACACTATTGGCTATGTTTGTGGATATGTTCGCACGTTGCAAATGCCTGAAACACTATGTGGCATCGCGCTCGCCGCAATACTTTGCGGGAGCCGTGGCGGTGATGCTCGCCATTGTGGTGCTTGTGCTGCCCAGCGCCTATGTCATCGAGATGCCAGGGCCTACTCAGGATGTGTTGGGAAAGGTTGACGGTGATGACGTGATCGCCGTTTCCGGCACGCAGGTGCGCACATATAAGGATTCCGGCAAGCTGCTTTTGGTTACGGTCAGTGCTTCCGGCGTGCCGGGATATCCTATCGTCAACGCGCAGGCGGTGTGGGCTTGGGTCAATCCGCATATGGAGATTATGCCGCGTGAAGCCGTGGTTCCCGTGGGGCAGACAGCCGACGAATACCAGCAGAAGGTGGATTCGGACATGTCCGGTTCGCAAGACGAAGCAAGTTCGGTTGGCCTCAAGTATGTGAAGAATCATGCCAGCGAATTAGGCGTTGACGCCTCATTGTTGCAGGGAGCACATGTTGCCATGCATGTGGATAAGATCGGTGGTCCCTCAGCCGGCATGATGTACACCTTGGGACTGATTGATAAGCTCACCGCGGCCAACGAGAGTGGCGGACAAACCATTGCCGGTACCGGCACGATTAACGCCAAGGGCAAAGTAGGAAAAATCGGCGGTATCCGACTCAAAATGCTGGGTGCCAAACGAGATGGTGCCACATGGTTCCTGGCTCCCAAAGACAACTGCAGCGAGGTCGTGGGCCATGTGCCACAAGGTTTACGCGATGTGAAGGTCGCCACTTTGGATGAGGCGTATCAGGCATTGGTGGCCATCGGGAAAGGGCAGGGCGATCAGCTGCCTCACTGCACCGCCTGAGCCTAGAAAATGGGCTTGTCATTGATTCACCAATGAGGGCAAAACCATCGACGATGCATCATGATGATGGTCAAACAGCGAGATTTTTTATGAAAGTTAACGTGATTGTTCGCCAAGACTTGCTAATGTGGCCTCTGTGAATCAAACGGCATCACAGAACGCTGAAGAATTTGGGTTTGAACCTGGAGATATCGTCCAGGAGTGGCTCTGGGACGATGACGTGGATGACTCTATCCGCGCCAAAATCGAGGAGCTCACGGGCGAGGATCTCGTAGACGAGGACTACAACTCCGCTGTGGACGGTGTCATTCTGTGGTGGCGAGACGGCGACGATGAAGACGAGCTGTCCGACACCATTGTTGACGCATGTGGAGTGCTGGATGACGACGCTCCGTTGTGGGTGTTGACTCCAAAGCCGGGACGCCCCGGTGCGGCCAGCTCCTCTACCGTGCAATCCGCAGCACAAACCGCAGGCATGAACGCCGCCACTCCGCTGACCGTCAGCAAGGATTGGAACGGTATTCGTTTGCGTGCTTTCGGCAAGGGCCGCTGATAGGAATTCTTATCCAATCGGTTTCTGCGATAGGGCATGCGGCACGCCCAAACGTAACAAGTTGACAGACTGTGCTGGTTATGCGCTATTGTAGACACCCGCGGGCAATTAGCTCAGTTGGTTAGAGCGCCACCTTTACACGGTGGATGTCGGGGGTTCGAGTCCCTCATTGCCCACCATTGAAGAAGATGGGGAACAAGCCGTTCTGCTTTACGCCAGTAAAGCCGAGCGGCTTGTTCATTATGTGCAGTCGGTAAGGGTGCTCGGTCTGTTGCACGCTGTTTTTTGGCGCGGTCATGTTCATCTGAAGCGCAACAAACTGTGAAATTACGGAATGTAAGAACTACTGAGTCGTAACACTCACGTAGAGTGGTGAACAGAGTGTTTTATCCAGCAGGAGGTTGATCAGCCGATGGCGAAGGAACTTCGTGAAGGGGACGGCAAGGCCGGAATCGCGCGTGCCGGTAAGCGCAAGTTGGGATACGATACCGCGCAAGTGGATGCGTTTTTGGAGCGTGCCCACGCCTTGTACGAAAGCGAGGGCATCCACCTCACTCAGCAGGATATTCAGTCCGTTTCGTTTGATTTGGCCAAAGACGGTTATGTAATCAGTCAGGTTGATGCCACGCTGAACCGTCTCGAACGTGCAGTCGTGGATAAGCAGACCGCTTGGGAAATCGCTCAACAAGGTCGTGTGGCTTGGAAGGCTCAGACCGAAAAGCTGTATCAGGAAATCGCATCTCATGTGGAGCGTGCCCCGCGTCAACGTTTCAAGCCGGGCGAGCCGAAGCATCCGTCGTATGACAGGAAGCAAGTGGATCGCATCGCCGATCAGGTGGTGGATAAGGCAGCCGCTGCGCTCGGCGTGGACGGCGTCACGCAGGAGGATGTGCGTGGACTGGCCGATCTGAACGCCGCTTCCGTCAATAATGTCATTTTCACCCAGCGCAAGGGCAAGAAGGGTTATGACGAGCGTCAGGTTGATTACTTCCTGAATGTATGCGTCCAGTTGCTCAGCCGGTTGGAATCATTCGCTCGCGTCAGCGATTATGACACCGATGATTCCTCTGCTACCAAGCAGGAAACGACTGCGGCAATTGCCGCAACTCAGCCGGACAGTTCAGTCTCTCCGTTGATTTCCGCTGATGCCCAGCGTGCTGCAACCACTGTAGCGCCTACCGCAGCTGCTGTGGCCGCAGGCGAATCGTTCGACGCGTTGCGTAAGGCCGAACAGAACTTGTTCCCGGCTCCGGCCTCCGCCACTGCTCCGATTATGACGACGCCCAGCGCTCCTGTTACGAGCCCCGCTCCCGTGGCATATACGCCTTCCGCGCCATCGGTTGCTCCTGCTGCTTCGGTCAGCGAATCGCAGCCTGCAGCTAAGGCTCCCGCGCCGAAGACCGTCGAGCCGCTGCCATCATTCCAACCTGCAGGCCGCCCGGTTCCCACAGCGGCTGAGCCGACTATTCCTGTTACTGCACCTGCCGCCGCAGCCCCTGTCACGACGGCTGCATCGGCGTCAAAGCCGGCTAACACGGCTACATCGCAGCCGGCTCCGGCCGTAGCGCCAGATGCTACCTATACCAATGCCGCAGATAATAACTCTTCTCTTGCAGCACTGGCTCATATGGCTGAAATCTCCCAGGAAATGCCGGCTGTGGGAACGTCTTCATTCGCTCCGAAGATGCCGAGCTTGGACACGCCGAGTGCGCTTCGCTTGCACGAAACCCCTGCACCGGTGCATAACACCGACATGCCGGCTTCCTTCGCTCCGTCAGCACAGCCTGTTCATACACACGCTGATGCCACCGCTTCCACTTCTTCGGCTGTAACTCAAGATGCACCTACGCAGGTGCAACCGGAAGCCAAGCCAGCTGACCCGACTACCGGTGATGCCGATAAGTCGAGCGACAAGGAGTCGATTCCGGATACGGTTTTCCCGATGATGCCTTCATTCGATAGCGATTTCGGCATCTCCATTCCGGATCTTTCATTCCCCACGCTCAACGATGACGACACAAAGAAGGAACAGTGAGCGAAGTCTCTAATCGCAGCGTAGTAATTTTAGGATCCACAGGATCCATCGGCACCCAAGGACTTGACGTCATTCAGCGTCATCCTGAGCGGTTCACTGTTACCGGACTGGCCGCAGGAGGCTCTCATATTGAGCTTCTTGCCCAGCAGGCCGCGGCATTTCATGTCCCGCAGGTAGCGGTGTTCGACGCTTCCAAGGTCAAAGACCTTGAAGAGGCCCTGACTCAGGCTGGAGCCAAGCAGACCAAGGTCAGTGGTGGCCCTGAATCGGTTATTGCTCTTGCCGGGTCAGGCGCTGATGTGGTGCTCAACGGCATCACCGGTTCAATCGGTTTGGAACCTTCAATCGCAGCGCTTCAGGCAGGCTCCCAGTTGGCTCTGGCCAATAAGGAATCGGTGGTTGCCGGCGGTCATCTGCTGTTTGACTCGCAGGTGCGTGCCAAACAGATCAACCCGGTTGATTCTGAGCATTCAGCCATCTGGCAGTCCTTGCGGTCCGGCACTCATGCGGAAGTCGCCAAGCTGATTGTCACGGCATCCGGTGGCCCGTTCCGAGGTTGGAAGCGTGCTGATATGGAGCATATCACTCCGGAACAGGCATTGCACCACCCAACGTGGAACATGGGACCGGTGGTGACCATCAACTCTTCAACGCTGATGAACAAGGGCTTGGAGGTTATCGAGGCTTCACGCCTGTTCGATATTCCTCCGGAACGCATTGACGTGACCGTGCACCCGCAGTCCATTGTGCATTCCCTCGTTGAGTTCGTGGATGGTGCCACTATCGGACAGGCTTCTCCACCGGATATGCGCTTGCCGATTGCCTTGGGACTTTCCGCTCCTGACCGCATGAATAATGTGGCTGCCGCCTGCGATTGGACTCAAGCTGCGACTTGGACCTTTGAACCATTGGATAATGAAGCATTCCCAGCCGTTCAATTGGCTCGCCATTGCCTTGCTGCATCCGAAAAGCATACGGCTGTGTTGAATGCCGCCAACGAGCAGGCCGTGCACGCTTTCCTCGACCATCGTTTACCGTATTTAGGCATTGTGGATACGGTCAAGGCAGTACTTGACGAGATGGATGCTGAACTTCGCAGTAATCCATTGTTCGCCAACGTGGAGGAAATGAACCAACTGGAGCTCGAAGCACGTCGTTTTGCGGATGAGCTGATAAACAAGTAATGCAACTTCTCAGCTTTCCTCAATAGAGGAGCTGGCTCGCAAAGTGAGACTGAGGGGTAGAAAGGCACAAGCTTGAATCCTGTAGACAAGCCGTTCCGCAAAACCGGCGATCCGATTGAACTCACCAGCGAATCCCCGCTGCATCCTCGTCGTAAGTCCCGCCGTATCATGGTGGGGCCTGTGCCGGTGGGTGGGGGAGCTCCCATCTCCGTACAGTCGATGACCAATACGTTGACTGCGAACGTTCCGGCAACACTGCAACAGATCGCTGAGCTCACTGCAGCCGGTTGTGATATTGTGCGCGTAGCGGTGCCGAGCCAGGATGATGCCGACGCCTTGCCGGAGATCTGCCGTAAGTCGCCGATTCCAGTGATTGCGGACATCCACTTCCAGTCGAAGTACGTATTCCAGGCCATTGATGCCGGTTGCGCTGCCGTTCGCGTGAACCCGGGCAACATTCGCAAATTCGATGAGGTCGGTCCCTCCATCTGCAAGGCGGCAACCGATGCCGGCATCTCACTGCGCATCGGCGTGAACGCTGGCTCGCTGGATAAGGAACTGTACGCCAAGTATGGTGGTCCGACTCCTGAAGCGTTGGTTGCCTCCGCGCTGAAGGAAGCCCACATGTTCGAGGACGTTGGCTTCCATGATTTCAAGATTTCCGTCAAGCACCACGATGTGATCACGATGGTGCAGACGTACCGACTGCTTGCCTCCAAGGGTGATTGGCCGCTGCACCTTGGTGTCACCGAAGCGGGCCCGGCATGGCAGGGCACCATCAAATCGTGCCTTGCATTCGGCGCATTGCTCGCCGAAGGCATTGGCGACACGATTCGTGTATCCCTCTCGGCACCGCCTGTTGAAGAGGTCAAAGTAGGCTGCAAGCTGCTTGAATACATGGGATTGCGCCCACGCAAGTTCGATATCATCTCCTGCCCGAGCTGCGGTCGCGCCCAGGTGGATGTGATTCAACTGGCCTCCGCGGTAACCGAAGGCCTCAAAGATATCACCGCTCCTATTCGCGTGGCCGTCATGGGGTGCATCGTCAACGGTCCTGGTGAGGCTCGCGAAGCCGATCTTGGCGTGGCATCCGGTAACGGCAAGGGGCAGATTTTCATCAAGGGCAAGGTCATTAAGACCGTGCCCGAAGATCAGATTGTGGAAACCCTGCTCACCATCGCCAATGATATTGCCGCCCAGATGGAAGCAGACGGTCAGGTGCCCGCCAACGCTACCGGTCCGGTAGTCGTGCCCATCCAGCATCCTGGCCACTGATACGTCAAAGGTTCCGTGTTCTCTTTAGACTCCTTGCCCGCAGCGAACACGGAACCTCAGGTGGTGCAGAGGATACAATAATTCGCGTGTCAAATCAGCAACAGCAGCATTCTCCTCAACCGTGGACCCGTGGCCACCGGCTGATGGTGAGTCTGCCTATTTTCATCATGCTGATCGGCATACTGGTATCAATTTCCAATCTTACTACTGTTCCTTGGAATATTGAGCCCACAGGCCAGTCAATGGCCACGCTAACCAGCGATACTTCAGTAACCTTCGACAACACAACCGGGGAACAGCTGCCATCAAAAGGCAGTTATGATGTTTCCGAGCGATACATAACATTGAACATTGCTCGCGACGGCTCGCTCAGCCAGGAACAAGGTACACGCAATACGGCCAATGCCAATGGTGTGCAGGCCATCAAAGTATTGATTCGCGAGCCACAGGGAGTTTCTGGCAAACGTCCGGCAATGGTGTTCATGCATGGTGCAGGATATGGCACTTGCGACAATTCCTTCGGCGATGTGGCCTCCGATCTTGCGTCAGCTGGTTTCGTAACAGCTGTGCTTGATAAACCGGTTTGGAATACTACGGATATCAGCCGAGATTACCCGGCTTCCGCCAAAGCCTACGATCGTGTCATTGAATATTTGCGCGGGCTAGACAATGTGAATGCCAAACAAGTTGGTATTTACGCCACCTCGGAATCGACGTGGATTTCCTCATACCTCTTGCAGGAAGATCGGGACATCGCATTCCAGATTCTCTTAAGCCCAATGGTGTTTAGCCCAAGGCAATCATTGGGGTTCTTCGTGACTCAGGATTTCACACTGGTGGGAGCCAATGATGGATATCAATCCATTGTGCAGCGCCTGTTCAGTGTTGACGCGGGCCTGTTCGGACTGACGAATTTCGATATTCACACACTGGTACCTCGTGCCTATGCCGTACCCACCTATGTGGCCTACGGTTCCAAGGATGTGATGACCGCGCAAGTGGAAGGCGTGCGCGCAATTTTGTATAACGCGCATAAGGCCGGTAACTGGAATGTGACAGTTCGCAGCTATCCGGTAGCCAACCATGTGCTGCGCTTGGGGGATGAATCCGAAGAAGGCACTCCATTCGCTGATGCGTATGTTGATGATCTAATCGATTGGTCGGTCGGAACCACTGCAGGTCTCGCCCAAACCAGTGAACGTGTGGGTGGCACCAATCTATATCAGTCCATCGGACTGCCGAGAGCATTGAAAGCACGCAGAACCGGAACCATCTACGGTGTGATTCTTCACGCTACGATGCTGCTGCTATTGCTTGCTTCTGCTGTGATGTCTCTGATTGCATTAGGGCGCAAACTAGTGGCTGATGCTCGGTGGCGTCGACGCAAGCATCAAGCCATAAAACTTGGGGAGCGTATTCCCCCAAAGCCGGTGACCCTGGGATTCGCACATGGATTCGGCAACGCACTATTGACTTTGACCCTATCCACAATGGCTGCATTGCTCATCTTCATTGCAGGACTTGGACAGGTGGTTATGGGCGTGGTCAAGCTCGCTTGGGGCGGCGCACCCACGGAAACACCGGGTGTAATGTATTGGAGCTGGCCGGTTATCCAAGTGGTATCCATCGTAGTGGTATGGGCATGGTCTCGCGTATTCATGCGCCTGATTGAGGTGGCATGGCAGCGTGGTCTGATTCAGTGGCCGCCGCGTAAGGACGCGGTCAAGAACATCATTACCGGCCAGGAACCGGTGCTAGCCTCCACTCGCTTCGGCCGCGTCCTGTTCTGGTTGCTCACCTTCACCATGCTTTACGTATTACTGTTCTTCGCGTTCTGGGGACTGTTCATCTACTGACACAGCGAGCGGCAATGATAAATGATGGCGGTGATCCGCCGTTCGCATCGCTCATATAGGCGCTGCGATGATGATTGAGGAGTAAATGATATGGCACTGTACCGAGACGAGGGCGTGGTATTACGTACCGCTAAACTCGGCGAAGCCGATCGTATTATCACCATCTTGACTCGCAACCACGGCAAAATTCGAGCGGTAGCCAAAGGCGTGCGACGCACAAAATCACGGTTCGGCGCTCGTCTGGAGCCGTTTATGCGTGCTGATTTGCTTATAGCCGAAGGCCGTACGTTGGATACCGTTTCCCAAGCGGAATCCATAGCTGCGTATGGTGCATCAATTGCCGTTGACTTCAATGCGTATGAGGCTGCGAACGTTATCGTGGAAACCATTGATAAGCTTGCCAACACCGAACATGAATGCGTGCCGGCACAGTATCGACTGTTGATTGGTGCATTGAATGCGTTGGCCAAGCATGCTCATGCGCCGCGTGCCATCAGCGGTTCGTATGTGATGCGCGCCATGTCCTTGGCTGGCTGGACGCCGCGACTCGGCGCTTGCGTGGTTTGTGGGCGCCCTGGGGGAGCATATCTTTCCATTGCCTCAGGTGGTGTGATGTGCGAAGCTGATCACACCACTGATGCTCGGCGCGTTCCACCGCGTGCAGCGCAAGAGCTCCAAGCCCTGATTCAAGGCGACTGGACTGTGTTGGACGAGGCTCCGTTGCAACGCATTACTGAAGAGTTGGTTGAAGATTGGGCGGAGTATTACCTCGAACGGCCCATTCGTTCGCTGCGCTTGATAGATTCATGAGTATGGCTTTTGAGAACGTAGATTACACGTCATTGGACATTCCCGCTGCCCCGTTCAGCGACCCCTCCCGTATCCCCGATTTTCCGAAAAACAAAGTGCCCCGCCATGTGGGCGTGATCATGGACGGCAATGGCCGTTGGGCCAAGCAGCGTGGCATGATTCGCACCAACGGCCATCAGGCTGCCGAGCCAGTGGTGTTCGACACTATCGCCGGTGCCATTGAGGCGGGTGTGCGCTATCTGAGTCTGTACACGTTCTCCACGGAAAACTGGAAGCGTTCTCCTCAGGAAGTGCGATTCCTGATGGGCTTCTCCCGTGAGATCATTCACCGCCGTGTGGAGCAGATGGATGAGTGGGGCGTGCGCGTACGCTGGTCCGGTCGCCGCCCGAAACTGTGGAAGTCCGTGATTGACGAGCTGGAATCCGCTATGGAACGCACGAAGAATAATAAGGTTATCGATGTGGTGTTCTGCATCAACTATGGTGGCCGTGCGGAGATTGCCGATGCTTGTGCTGCGATTGCGCGCGAAGTGCGTGACGGCAAGATTTCCGGCGATCGTGTAACCGAAAAGATGATTGCCGACCACCTGTACAACCCAGATATTCCTGATTGCGATCTGGTGATTCGCACCTCCGGCGAACAGCGCACCTCGAACTTCCTGCCCTGGGAGGCTGCTTACGCCGAACTCGATTTCGTGCCGGAATTGTTCCCGGACTGCGGACGTGAAGTCCTCTGGCGTGCCATCGACGACTACATCCATCGTGATCGTCGATTTGGCGGCGTGAAAAAGTGAACAGTCCAGTGGACTGTTCACTCACGCCGCCGAGCTGGGCGTGATAGCGCCCAGTGAGGTAATGCTGAGTCTGCCGAAGGCAGTCAAAAAATGCTGGGCAATGCCAAGTGAATATAAGTGCGGATAGTTGTATTTACGTCGGCTGGTGGGATGTGCGTTGTTCGACACACTCAAGGCCGTTTGGCCTCGCTTCGGCGCGTGCTCGCTGAGCTTAGCACACGCCTACGCTGCTTACAGTCGAACAACGCACATCCCACCAACCGCCTCTTCGCAATACGATGGATTCCTGTGGGCGCAGTCCACTACTGATCGAGGTCTTCGTCTTTGCCGTTGCCGAGGGTAATCCATTCGACCAGGGAGATAAGTCCTAGGAGGATTGCGGTTTCGGCGATGACCACCACTGTGGCGGAGAAGATCAGCGGCGTGCGGAACGAGTTGAAGGCGGCTTGCAACCAGATACCCAAGCCGTTCATGGCACCCAAGTATTCCGCGGTGGCTGCAGTGCCGAAAATGTAAGCGGCGGAAATGCGAACGCCGCCGAAAATCTGGCGTGCGGCCACACGCAGTTTGACGTGGAAAAGCGTCCATATACGGGTTGCGCCGCATGTCAGCGCCACATCCTCGTAGAATCCCGGCACGGCGTTCAAGCCGCGTGCGGTTTGCACGGCGATGGGAAACACACCGAAAACGGCCACAATAACGATTTTGCCTAATGGTTCGAAGCCGAACCAGATCATAAACAGGGGTGCCACGGTAATCAGCGGAATCGTCTGCGCTGCCGCCAGAAGAGGGTAGAACGCGCGATACATGGTTTTGGACACATATAGGCCAATGCCAATGAGTATGCCGGCAATAATGGCGATGCTAAAACCGGTGAGTCCCTCGTAAGTGGTGATGGTGGCGGCTGTCATCAAATCAGGCCATGTATCAACCATTGAGGCCACAATTTGCGTGGGGGAGGCGAGCACGCGTTCGGAAATATGCCCGGCTTGAACTGCAATCTCCCAAATCACCAGTAATCCGCCAATGGTGATTGCCGGTGGCGCGATACGCGCAAGCCAAGATTTCAATTGCTTCATAAGAGTCTTTACTGATAGATTGGCTCCCCTCATTCTGAGGGGAGCCATTACATCCTCTTGTGCCTCGTTTGGGAAAGGAACCGACTCATGAAGTGAGCCGTTATTCCTTTGGCTCCCCTCTATGAGGGGAGTGAGAAAGAGGCTCAGGCCACGTAATCGTTGGTGGCGAGTTCCTTGGCCTGCGGAGCTTCGGCCGGGTTCTTGCCATCCTTGTCCTTGTAGGTGCCAGCCTTGTACTGGAAGTCCAAATACGGCTGGGCATCATCGAAGTTCACGGTACCGGGCAGATTCTTGGCGTCATCAGTGGTCCAGTAACCGTTCTTGGCGATTTCTTCCATAGAAGTGCGGGTCAGCTTGGAATCCAGCTGAGCTTCCTTGGCCTGAGCCACCAGAATGTCCGCAGCCTTGTCCGGGTTGGCCAGAGCGTAGTCGTAACCCTTCTTGGTAGCGGAAATGAACTTCTTCAGGGCATCGGCGTTCTTGGAATCCTTGACCCAAGAGTCATTGACGGCGAAGCCAAGCTGATCCGGATTGCCAGGAACACCCCAGTCGGAAGCCACAAAGCAGTTCAGTGCCGGGCCATTGAGTTCGCTTTCCACGCCCTCCCAAGTCACATAGAAGCCGCCGAAATCACCCTTGCCGGAAGTCAGCGTCTCGAAGGTGTTGGTGCCAGCGGTGGCGGTCTTGATTTCGCCAGTGCCACCGGCGTACTTAATCATCTGCTGCACCACAGCGGTCTGCTCGGCCGAGCCAAAGCTCACGAAGGTCTTACCAGAAAGGTCCTTCGGGGTCTTGATATCGGTACGGGAAGCCAAAGCGCACCAACGAGCCACCGGCTTCTGAGTCAGGTCGAAGACGAACTTCAGCTTGGCACCCTGGGAGTTGAAGGCAGCCACATTGCTCAGCGTGGTGAAGCCCACGTTGGCCACGCCGTTTTCAACGCTGGTTTCCGCACCAGCCTGAGCGGTCGGAAGAATCTTTACGTTGACTCCGGCATCCTTGTAGTAGCCGAGCTTCTGGGCCACGTACAGGCCAATGTGGTTGGTGTTCGGCGTCCAATCCAGCATGAATGACACGGTAGGCGTGCTGGAGTTGCTGGAATCAGCAGAGTTGGTGCTGCCGCATGCAGCCATAGTCAGGGACAGGGCAATCGCTCCGGCTGCGGCCGCGAACGTGGTCAGGCCCTTCTTGATATTCATCATCTTCTCTTTCACCTTGCTTTCTGCGCCTTACGCGCTTTCGGCCTGATGCCCCATGCGTGGGAAGGTGAGGAGCCCGCGCGAGACATCAAACCATACACCCCTAATGACTTGGCGTGTCAATAACGCGCCAGAGGAGTGTTATTCAACTGATGTGGGCACGGCTGCTGCCACCAACCGCGCGAACGCCCTTCAGTATAGCCGCATGCTTGGAAGGCGTATTGAAATACAAAAAAATCCCGCTGGCCGGAGCCAGCGGGAACAGCATGGGCAAGATCTTACTCCAAGCCAATAGATTTCAGATGATGCAGCTTCAACGAGCTGACTGCGAGAGAGCCGGATTCGGCGGTGAGCTTGATAGCGCGTGGGCCATCGGAGGCGAACGAATATTCGCTCAGCACCTGGTGGCCACCGTTCACATACACTTCCACGGAGCCACGATCCACGAACACACGCAGATCAAGCGTATCGGCGGCAAGTTCTGCTTCAGTCAGTGGCGCGGTACGGTAACCGCGATCGCCATACTTGAGGGTCTGACGGTCCACCACCACACGGCCAAGCTGATCATCGTATGCCACATACAAGTACGCACCATCATCAGTGGCGTGAACCTTCAGGCCACCGCGTTCGGCGGTGGTGTGCTTCAGGTCAATGCTCAGTTCGATTTCCACGGCTTCGGCATCGTCGGAGATGATCTTCTCGCCATCGCCGTCCAGCGTAATGGAACCGTGGTCGAAGGTGTCTTCGCGCGACTCTTCCATCTCAGCCACCGGAGCGGTGATCACGTCGCCATCAGCGCCCAAGGTGATTTCACGCGGCAAAGTCAGTTGACCGCACCAGCCATCATCCATCATTGGGGCAGGATCCATGAACGGTGCCATCCATCCGTAGACGATTTGGCGGCCATCCTCACCGCCAGCGTTGAACGACTGCGGCGCATAGTAATTATGGCCGCAATCCCACGGGCGGAATTCGGTTTCCGGCTTGAATTCGCCACCCGGCTCCCAAGTGCCGATCATGTAACCGGCATTGCTTTCATTGCGGTTTGCGAAACCATTCGGCTTGGAACCCATAGCAGAGAAGCCGATAACCCACTTCTCATTGCCGTCCTTGTCCTTCAACGGGAAGAAGTCAGGGCATTCAAGCATGAACACGTTCGGATCCGGATGCTCGAACAGCACGCGCTCATACTTCCAGCTCACCATGTCTTCGGAGGTGAACAGCCACATCTGGCCGCGCTTTTCGGCTGAGGAGACGCCGAAAGTCATGTACCAGGTTTCGCCGGTCTTCCACACCTTCGGATCGCGGAAGTGATGCCAGACTTTATCGGTGGGGCTGTCGATGATCATGCCTTGCTTAGTGGCAGAGGTCAGTTCATCGTTATCCGGGGTGGCGAGCAGCTGCACCTGCCAATCGTCGGTACGATCAGCGGGATTGCGCCAGCGGTGGCCGGTGTAGTAGAAGCGGAGCTCGCCGTCGTCGCCAATGGCTGCGGAGCCGGAGAATACGCCGTGCTTATCTTCTTCCAGCGAAGGAGCGAACATAATCGGTTCGCGCTTCCAGTGAATCATGTCCGTAGAGGAAACATGGCCCCAATGCATCGGACCCCAATGGGAGCTGTAAGGATGCAACTGATAGAAGACATGCCAGCGGCCCTTGTAATAGCACAAGCCATTCGGATCGTTAATCCAGCCGGCATTGGAAGCAATGTGGTACTTCGGGTACCAACGATTGTTGCGCTTAGGTTCTAATGCGGCAAGACCGGCTTCGGCCTTGGCTAGCTCAGCCTTATGGTCGAGAATCGGGTGGAGTTGCGGGGTCTTCGGTGTGAAATCGGTCATAACAATCCTTTGTTTGACTGGAGCTGTTGCATCGTTGCGTCCGGTTGCGGTTGATTTCAAGAAATATTATGGGTCGTCAATCGATTTACGTCAATCGATTGACGAATATGGCGTGTCATCTCATCTCAGTATTTGCTATTGATATCGCTCAATTTGCTTTGTAAGTTCGCGCAATTACGAAGGTGTCGTGAACATACAAACATTTTCACCGTCAAAATCCTTTGTTAGTTTGCGCAGCGCTCGTTATTGCGCGAACTTACAAAGGATTTTGAAACAGGAGACGGGTAGAAGAAGCGAAAATGTCCGATGATTGCATCGACTGGGCGCACTAGTGGCGCACAGATCCCTTTTCGATCAACGTGCAATGAATCGCTGCCGGAATCGGGGATTTGATTGGCGGCAGGGGAGCTGTGGTATCGGGCCATTCCATGTCCGCCAAGGAACTTTCCTCGATAATGGACACCAGTTTGGATGCGGCCCAATACCCCATTTCAAAGTGAGGCAGTTCCACAGTGGTGAGCTGTGGAACAAGCGTGTCCGCGAATACGCGATGATTATCCACGCCTATTACGGAAATATCATGGCCTATTGTCAGTCCACGTCGTGCCGCGCACTCATACACGTACCAGGCGCGAGCATCGTTGAAGCAGAAGAATCCGTCCGGTTGTGCGGTGTCGAACAGTGCATTGACTGCTGCCAAGGCCGGCTCATTATTACCGACGTGTGCCACGAGATGCCCGTCGAAAGCCATGTCTGCTTCGGCAAGTGCGGCACGATATCCTGCCATACGGCCTTGTTCGGCGATGATGGGATCTTCAGCGCCCACATAGGCAATGCGTTGGCATCCGGCATTGATAAGTCGCTGTGTGGCGTCATAACCAATACGGAATTCGTCCGGTTCGACGCTTGGGGTCATGCCTGCCTCATCAGTGGCATCCACCAATACCAGTGGGGTGTCTTTGAGGGCTTCAGGCATCGTGGCCATACGGTTCGACATCTTGGCGTACAGAAAACCATCAGTGCCGTAGCGTTTCAAAGCTTCGATTTCCTCAGCCTCGTTTTTGGGGCCTTCGGTACTCACCACAATCAGCATGTAGCCCAGCTGTTGAGCCGCTCGTTGCGCGCCTAGAATCATGCCGCCCGCATATGGCGTAGTGGCTACGTCTTCGCTAATGAATCCGAGAATATGTGTCCGTCCAGTACGCAGTGAACTCGCTAGGGGATTGGATTTATATCCGAGCTGTGATGCGATGGCCCGCACCTGATTGGCGACGGTATCCCGCACACGTCCCTCGTCGCGATTATTCAACACCAGCGACACGGTCGAGACAGACACACCTGCCTGCTTTGCAATCTCCTTCATCGTAACCATAAGGTCAAACGATACACCTACTACAGGTTGCGCACTGCTCCGATAAAGAGCGGCACGTCATCCGGCGTAGTCAGCATATACAGGAATGGCCGATTCACGGTGAATTCCACAACCTGCTGTTGTACTGGTGCGCTTCCGGCTTCAGCCCCCACTTTGGTGAACGCCGAAGCCTTTGCCCCATGTTCGTTCACTGCAATACGAGTGCCTTGGATCATCGAACCGATGAACAATTCGCCGGCAGGAGCGGCATCCGTCATCTTACTCAAATCAGCAGTGCCAGCATCAAACGCATCGGTGATACCCAATGTTTTCAAAGCTTGGATTGAATCATCGGAAGCAAACGAGCTATCGATGGTGAAACGCGGCAAAGCGACTCTCACCAAAGCCGATTCGGCGGCCACGCCCCAGCCCTCAGGAGCATCGGTCATACACCCATACTGGTATGAAGCTCCCAAGCAAGTGCTCAATGCCCAGCGCAGCTTCGTGGTGTCTTGAATAATATCGTCGAAACTACCGGCTGCGGGCAGCAGCACAGTCAGTGCGCCACCATTATCGAACGGTATGGAAATGCGCTGCCATGTGCTGTTGGAATCATGTGCCCAAACCATGCCATCGAATGACTGATTCATCATCGGCACATCATTATCGCCGTTCGTGCCGTGGAAAGTCTGTTCATCAGTGAATTCAGGTTTAAACGAATCCTGCCAGCGCCCATCCGCAACCACGATATTGATGATGGAGATGACTTCGTTCCCCTCCAATGTGATCCGTGGTTTTAAGGAACCTTGAGTATGTTGATCAATCCATTGACTCATGCGTTGTGCTGCGGCATCATTGAACGGCAGCGACTGCACATCCGCATCAAAAGCATTTTCAACAACTGATTTGAAATCCTTATTCAGCGTGTACTGATTATCGACCCACAATGAATTTGCTGTGCTCATCTGAGATTTCGAGCTACTGTAGTGGCCATTGATGGAACTCAACAGCGATTGATAATCCTCAGTACTCAGCGACTTGGTACCCAATGCTTTATCCAACTGTGATCGAGTTGTACCATCCGCTCCTTGGGCGGCCATCGCCAGCGCCATCCACATCAAGGCAGGGGAGTAGTTCACATTGCCCTGCTTATTCTGAGCTGACTCCATCTGTAGAAAAAGCGAAGCAGAGTGATAGGCGAAATCAGAGGAGCTGGTAGTCACCGACTGTGTGGCGGATTTGGCTGCTGGTTTAAACAGCTGCACAGTAAAGAATCGGCCATCGCCAACAGTCCACCACACGCCACCGCATGCGCAAGCGATAAGCACGACCACCATAATGATGGCGATACGAACCTTGTGCTTACGCTTGCGCAGCAGCGTGTGGTGGAGGTCGGTACTATGGCTTTCCATCGCTGATCCTTAGGTGTGCCGGACTCGTGTGATAATCCAACGAACGAAAAGAACCACGCCGAATCCCGCAAATGCTGCGACTGCGAATACCAGCAGGAAATACCACACCTGATCCATCGTGGACCAATTGATATACCACGTACCCATATTCGTGCAGACAGATTCCGCCGAGCATTCGCCATCATAAGGAGTAATCAGTGCAAAGAGCAGTGGTAATGCAACCGCCGAACACAGTAGAGGAAAGAGCAGCGCTCGCAGTGGATGAGCGAGTGCCGTAGCGCGAGACGCGTATACAGCATTGGTTATCAACAACACCGGTGGAATAGCAAAGTTGATAAGCAATGCGCCGCCCATTTTGGCTTCACCGCCCATGAGAATCGATATCAGCAACAGGCCGTAGACGATGGCAACGGCGGCAATGCAGCCAATGGCGCGTGCATCGAGACGTGTGGAACGAGATGATGAAAGTGTTTGCGATGTCATGGCATGTCTCCTCTCCATTGAAAACGGCATGCATGCTGACAGTTCCATAATAAAACGGCATGCATGCTGACAGTTCCATAATAAAACGGGCTTGTCTGCAACACGAATGGTTGCCGACAAGCCCGTTGGAATGACCTATCAGACTGACTATCAGTTCACCGAACGGCGAGCTGTTTCCACACCGAAGATGCCGACGATAAGCATCGAAGCGATGGCGATCACGCTGATGGACACGAAGATGGATGTGGCACCGAGGTTCATCAGCATCCAGCCCACCACCATAGGCATCAACACGTTGAGCAGCTTGGCGATGGCGTTGGCAACACCCACGCAGCGGAAACGCACCTTGGTCGCGAACAGTTCAGGAGCGTACACGGCCACCACGGAAGCCATCAGCACATAGAGGCACATCATGAGCAGGAAGCCCACAACAATGGCGCCGACGGTAGAAGTCTGGAACGCGTAGAGCATACCGAACACACCAGTGAAGAGGAACGCCGGCACGATAGTGCGCTTGCGGCCGATGCGGTCGATAAGCAGGGAGCCGATGAGGCAGCCCACCGGAGCGCCAAGCATCATCATTGTGGAGGTGGTCAGCGAGGAGGAGAGGTTGATGCCGCGCTTGACCAGGATGGTCGGCACCCAGGAAGTGAAGGCGTAGGAGCACACGTTGGTGGCGCTCACGGCCACGATGGCCACGAGCAGGCAGATGCCAAGCGAACGGCCACCGGCGTTGCGAGTGGATTCAGCAGCAGACTTGGCAGCAGCTTCAGCAGGCTCAGAACCGTTGGCTTCAAGCTGCTTGACGATGGCATCAGCCTCGTTATAACGGCCGTGCACAGCAAGCCAACGCGGAGACTCCGGGATATCACGACGCAGCCACCAAATCACAGCGGCAATAAGACCGATACCGACGAATAGCGGACGCCAGCTCCAACGAGGAATAATGAATGCGCACAGCAGCATAGCAATCGGCACGCCGCAGTTGGCAACGAGTGAAACGATAGCGCACCAATGGCCACGGCGGTTCATCGGAGCGAACTCATTAACCATAGCGAAACCGGTGACGATTTCAGCACCAAGGCCGAGGCCTGCACCGAGTCGGCAGAGGGAAAGAATGGCCATATTCGGAGCGAATGCGCCAAGGAAGGTAAAGCCGCCGAACAGCAGCAGGTTGATTTGGTAGGCTACGCGGCGACCTTTCAGATCACCGACGAATCCAGCCAGCAGCGAGCCGACCAACAGGCCCAGGAAGCCTGCGGACATGAACGTGGAATTCTGAGCCACAGTGGACCAGTGGGTGGACAGTGCACTGGAAGCCACAGCACTGCCGATATACACATCGATGCTGTCCATCAGCATGCCGGCCGCCACCAGAGCGACGATGCGATAGAACATCGGGGTCTCATGCGCACGATCCATGCGCGAAACAATTTCTTCTACCTGCGCGTGATTCTCAGCAGTGCGAGCCTTGGCAGTATTCACTGCAGAATCATGGGAAATCTGCTGTTCAGCAGCAGTCATAGTGAGCGCCTCTTCTTACATCTTGTTGCAAGGCAACCGCTCAACGGTCTATTGCCGTGCAACGAACTCATAGCGCGGGTTCGACTTCGTTTGCCTTCCCATTGTGTGGGATAGACAACGATTTCAAGCCTACGTCTTGAATTCACCTACCGAGCCAACATTGTGAGCTGGCTCACGTACGTCAGAAAAGAACTATAGGAGTGTTTTTCTGAGGCTCCCGGCGCGGGTCACATTGTGAACGGATATGAAACGGGGTGTCTCACTATGAGACACCCCGAGACAATCATCATGCATGTATTACTGCTGATGCTTCTTGGCTAGAATTTCATCCACCAATTTCGGCTTTTCAGTCAGCTGACCAGTGAAACCGGGGCGAATATCCATGTGCAGCACCAGAGACGTGCGGTAACCCTGCTCGGCAAGCTTCTTGGCTGCTTCGCCGGCCACCTTGAGCACATCGTCGAGATTACCCTCCACATTGGTGAACAATGCGTTGGTTTCTTGCGGCAAACCGGATTCGCGAATCACCTCAACGGCCTGAGACACATAAGGGGAAACTTCGGAACCCACGCCAGCAGCGGAAACCTGAATCGCTGCGACGGTGTTTAGGTACGGTTTGCCGGTTTCGGGGTCGATGGGTACTTCCTGCTTCACGGCATTGCGGTCAACGGCCATAGTTGTCCTTTCCTCATATCTGGCTCCCTTGCAGGGGAGCTGTCGCCATAGGCGACTGAGGGGTAGTTCTCGACTGTAGACGGGAGAAGGGCTAACGGTACTTCCAGAAGTGGTCCATCGGGCCGGAACCGTGGCCCAGATCCAGCTGGGCCTTCAATGCGCCGGTCAGATACTTCTTCGCGTGCTTAATGGCCTTAGGCAGCGTATCGCCTAGAGCCAGATACGAGGCGATGGCAGAGCTCAACGTGCAGCCAGTACCGTGAGTGTTCGGATTATTAATACGCACGCCATCGAACCAAGTCACCGTGCCATCAAGCTCAGCGAGCACGTCGTTGGCGTCTTCAGTACCATGACCGCCCTTGACCAGAGCCGCGCAACCGTACTGTTCGCTGATACGACGAGCTGCAGTCTCCATATCCTCCTGATCATGAATCAGGGTGTCGGTCAGGGCTTCGGCCTCCGGGATGTTCGGTGTTACCACGGTGGCCATGCCGAACAGTCGGCCGGTCAGCGCTGCAATAGCGTCATCGCTGATGAGCTTGGCACCCGAAGTGGCCACCATCACTGGGTCGAGCACAATGTTGGTGGCGTGATGGGCTGTCAGACGGTCAGCGATGACGTTGATGATATCCGCGGAGGAGACCATGCCGATTTTCACGGCGACAGGCGGAATATCCTCGAATACCATGTCGATCTCATCGGCCAGAATATCCGGCTTCGTGTCCTGAATGGAACGCACGCCGGTGGTGTTCTGGGCGGTGAGTGCGGTGATGGCGCTCATGCCGAACACACCACATGCCAGCATGGTTTTCAGATCAGCCTGCATACCGGCGCCGCCGGACGAATCCGAACCTGAAATCGCAAGTACTGCTGGCAAAGTGGTGCTCATAATTTCTCCTTTAAAACTCGTAACACGTACCGAGCGTAGCGAGGTGGCTGTACGTTACTGTGCCTTCTGGTACAGCTTTGAGCCGCCCTCCTGGAACTTGCGGCTCATCTCAGCCATGCCAGCGGCAATATCATCCGCATTGGTGCTCGACGCAGCGCTTGTGGCAAATGCGCCACGAGCCTCCTGAGCAGACGGAATCTTGCCGGCAAGCGTATCCTGCACCAGCTGTTCCTGGGCTGCAGCGCCGCCGAACTGCTTACGGATGTTCTGAGAGATGGCCATCGAGCAGAACTTCGGGCCGCACATCGAGCAGAAGTGCGCCATCTTAGCCGGCTCGGCGGGCAGCGTCTCGTCATGGAATGCGATGGCCGTATCCGGATCGTAGGAGAGGTTGAACTGGTCAAGCCAACGGAATTCGAAACGAGCCTTCGAGATGGCCAGATCGCGATCCTGCGCATGCGGATGATGCTTGGCGATATCCGCGGCATGGCACGCGATCTTGTAAGCGATCACGCCTTGCTTCACATCATCCTTATTTGGCAGGCCGAGGTGTTCCTTCGGCGTCACGTAGCACAGCATGGCGGTGCCGTAGCGGGCGATCTCCACGCCGCCGATGGCGGAGGTGATGTGATCGTAACCGGGGGCAGTATCGGTGGTCAGCGGTCCAAGCGTATAGAACGGGGCATCCTTGCAGATGGCCTTCTCCATTTCGATGTTCATACGCACGGTGTCGAATGGAATATGGCCCGGGCCTTCGATCATCACCTGAACATCCTTGGCCCAAGCGCGCTGGGTCAGTTCGCCCAAGGTCATCAGTTCGGCGAGCTGTGCGGCGTCGTTGGCATCGGCAAGCGAGCCTGGACGCAGACCATCGCCCAGGGAGAATGCCACATCGTACTTGGCGAAGATATCGCACAGTTCATCGAAGTGGGTGTACAGGAAGCTTTCCTGATGATGCTGCAAACACCATTCGGCCATAATGGAACCGCCACGGGAGACGATGCCGGTCACACGGTTGGCGGTCAGCGGCACGAAGCGCAGCAGTACGCCGGCGTGAATGGTCATGTAGTCCACGCCCTGCTCGCACTGCTCGATTACGGTGTCGCGGAACAGCTCCCAGCTGAGCTTGGAAGCGTCATCCTCCACCTTCTCCAGTGCCTGATACATCGGCACAGTGCCAATCGGCACAGGGGAGTTGCGTAGAATCCATTCGCGGGTGGTGTGAATGTCGTTGCCGGTGGAAAGATCCATCACCGTGTCGGCACCCCACTTGGTAGCCCAAGTGAGCTTCTCCACTTCCTCATCGATGGAAGAGGTCACGGCGGAGTTACCCATGTTGGCGTTGAGCTTGGTCAGGAAGGCGGATCCGATGATCATCGGCTCTGCTTCCGGATGGTTGATGTTGCACGGCATCACTGCGCGTCCGGCAGCCAGCTCGGAGCGCACAAGCTCCACATCACAGTTCTCTCGCTCAGCGACATACTTCATTTCTGGGGTGATGATGCCGTGGCGGGCATACCACATCTGTGTCACAGGATGGTCCTTGGCGCGCATCGGCTGGTGCTTGCGGCCACGCCATTCCTTGGTGGCACGGCCGCGCTTGATGGCGCGCTTGCCGTCATCGCCGAGATTGCGGCGGCGGCCCTCATACTCCTCAATGTCTCCGCGGTCACGAATCCAGTCGAGGCGCAGCGGCTTCAGGCCTTCCTTCGGGTCGCACTTGGGACCTTCAGTGTTGTAGTCGATGAACGGCGGGTTCGGGCCGACGCCGGGAGTATCGGAAAGCTTGATTTCGGTGTACGGCACCTCAAGATCGTAAGCGCCGAACTGGTTTTCGAAATGCACCGACTTGGTCTTGCGGATGTGCGCCTTATCGCGCTGCTTGGAGCCGCGGGCGGCAATATCCACACGCTGCTGCTTGGCGAGCTTCTGTGCGTCCTTGGCCTGCTTGGCGTTCGTGAACTTCTTCTCGGTGGCTTCGGAGCCGGCAGCTGCAGTACCCTCCTGAGCGGCCTGAGTATCAGCGGCCGGAGTATGAGTCACAATGCGCGGGGCGTAACCATGCTTGGCGTCGCCGCGTACGGCCTTCCATGCCTCAACCATAGCCTTGGTGGTGGCTTCCGGATCATCGGCACCGGCGATGGCAGACACCACGAACCAGCCTGCGGCCTTGGTGCCGGCGAGCATGGCCATATCCTTAACGGTCACACCGCCGCCAACCACCACTGGGAACTCACAAGCAGCGCAAATGGTGTTAATTTGCTGGGCGTCAAGGGTCTTGCCGGAACCGTCGTTGCCGCCCACGGAAGCCTCCGGTTTGGTGGTGGAAACATGCAGCGGGCCGGCGCCAATGTAATCGATGCAGCCGTCAGGTAGCTCGTTGATGAGCTTGACTAGGCTTTCGGTCTCTGCGGAAAGGCCAACAATGGCATCATCGCCGAGCAGAGCGCGGGCTTCGCGTGGTTCCATATCGGTCTGGCCGATGTGCACGCCGTCCACCTTGATGCCCTTGCGGCGAGCCTGCCACACCACATCGGCGCGATCATCGATTACAAACGCCACGGAATCGGACTTGTTGTTGTCTTCGATGATTTGTGCGATGTCCTGAGCCATTGCGGTCAGCTCGGAGGCGTCGGCCTTCTTGGCGCGTAATTGGATGAACGTGGCGCCACCGCGCAATGCCTGATCGACAATGTCGGTCAACGGTCGGCCTTTGCAATCGTCGGGGCCCACCACAAAGTATGCGGAAAGGTCGAACGAGTCGCGCATGGATGCGTACGGATATTCGTTGCTCATTATTGTTCCTTTTGATTGATATTGAGGAAGTCTGTGTGTGATTTGGATAGTGTCAGAAAAGGTATATATGTCTATCTGATTTTTCTCTTCGTTGGCTCCCCTCAGTGGGGGAGCTGCCGGCTGAGCCGACTGAGGGGAGCCAAAGCTGCATATCGACTGGGGAAGCCATTTCGAGAGAGAATTACTGCGCCAGAATTTCGCTGCTGGCCACCTGCTCAGCGGTCACATTCCACAGTGCGTCAAGGAACGCCACCTGGAACGAACCGGGTCCTTTAGCTTCGGCTTCGGCTACTTCAGCCGCACGGTCATACAGCAGGGAAGCGGCAAGTGCCGCAATCAGCGGTTCGGCAACGGCGAGGTAGGTGGCGGTCACACCGCCCAGCGAGCAGCCTGCACCAGTGATTTTGGCCATCATCGCGCTGCCACCGGGCAGTCGATAGACATGTTCGCCATCGGTCACCAAGTCGACTTTGCCGGATACGGCCACTGTGGCCTTATGCTGCGGTGCCGAAGCGGCGAGGAACTGAGCCAACAGCTTCGCCGGCTCGATTGCAGCGTCCACTTCATCCACGGACTCCACGCCTGCCGGGCGGCTCGTCTTATCCGCGTCCAGCAATCCCCACATATTGGCTAGTGCGATGACTTCAGAAGCATTGGCGCGAATCACCGTTGGGGGAGCAGCCTTGAACGATTGCAAAATTGCGGTGCGGGTTTTGCCGATGCCAGCGGCTACGGGATCCAATACCCAAGGCTTGCCGAGATAGTTGAGTCGTTGTGCGATAGTTGGCAACGCGTCCTTATAGAACGGCAGTAGCGTACCCACATTGATATAGTTTGCGCCGGCGATTTTCGCGGTTTCAATCACATCATCCGGCAGGAAACTCATGGCTGCGGTGCCGCCTGCGGCTAGCTGTGCATTGGCCACAAGATTGATGGTGACGAAATTCGTGAACGATTGTGCCAGAGGTGTTTTGGCTTTTACGTCTCGCACCGCCTGCGCTATGGCTTCACGTAGTTCTGCCAAATCATTTGATCGAGATGTTTGTGTACCACAATGTACGTGCGAATCATCGCTCATATCACTGCTCCCTACGATGGTCTTAACCAACAGGTTCTAAGGGTTAGGCGTTATGCCATTCTCAACCCGCCGTTGACGCGGGTTCCCCTGCATTACAGTGCTGACGCTATGCGCTCATGCGGACAATTTCTTTACAAATCCGAACAGAATCGTTGATTTTTATGTGATTGCTCTGGCGCGTCGCTGCTCCGCGTGGTATTTATGCGGGCTCTTGCTGTGACACGCGTGTAGGATGAGGTTCGTTTGCTTGGAATCCCTAGAATTTCGGGAGGAATGATGACTAATCAGTCTGCTGTTGATATCAATCAACTTCAGGAATACTCGCGTGTATTCAATGCTGACCGTGCCAATCTTGTGGCCGCCAATGCTGCCGTCTCCACTGGTGTGCTTGCCGCAGCCACCGATTACCAAGGTCTGCGCAATCTGCCCCGTGACTTTTCCATCGAACTCAAGCAGGGCTCCATCACCAATCAGGAACGCTCAGGCCGTTGCTGGATGTTCGCATCGCTCAACACGTTGCGTTATGAGCTGATGCACCGCTGGAACTTGGAAGATTTCGAATTCTCCGAAACCTATTTGTTCTTCTGGGACGCCATCGAAAAGTCCAACACGTATCTTGAGCATGTGTTGGAAACCTTGGACGAGCCCACTGATTCCCGTATCTTCGAGGTCATCAACGATGGTCCATCCGATGACGGCGGCTGGTGGCAGATGTTCGCCGCGCTGGTCAATAAATATGGTCTGGTGCCGAAGTCCGCTTACCCTGAATCCGCCAATTCGCGTGACTCGGATGCCTTCAAGCAGTACCTCAACACCAAGCTGCGTGAGTTCGCCGCCGAACTGCGCCGCCGCCATGCTTCCGGCGAATCGACAGAAGCGCTGCGCGAGATGAAGCGTGAGGACATGGCCACGGTGTACCGCATCTGCGCCATCGCATTGGGCGAGCCGCCGGCAACGTTCGACTTCTTGGCGCGAGTCAAGGATGACGATGACGACAAGGATGATAATAAGGGCAGCAAATCTGAGCAGGCCAAGAGCGAGTCCGGCAAGGATGAACGCAAACAGATTCGCGAAACCGGTATCACGCCGCTCGAGTTCTACAAGAAGTACGTACCGGTGGATGTGAACGATTTCGTCACCATCTCTAATGCTCCGATGGCTCGCACTCCATTTGGCAAGCGCTACCGTATCCGTTACACCGCGAATGTGATTGAAGCCGGTGATATGGAATTCGTCAACGTGCCGCTGGACGTGTTCAAGAAGGCCGCCGTTGACCAGATCGCAGCTGGCCACCCGATTTGGTTCGCCTGCGATTGCATGCAATTCGCGCTGCGTGGTGAAGGCGTGTTCGATCGCGGTACTGTGCGAGTGGATCAGCTGTTCGGTACTGAATTCACCTTCGATAAGGCTGATGGCCTTGAGTACGGCGACCGTCCGAGCAATCATGCGATGACGCTCACTGGTGTGAATCTGGACGAGAACGGCAAGCCTAACCGTTGGAAGATTGAAAACAGCTGGGGTAAGGACAACGGCAAGGATGGCTACTATGTGGCTTCCGACGCCTGGTTCGACCAGTTCGTCACTGAACTCATCATCCGCAAGGACATGCTCGACGAGGCGACGCTGGCCATTGCGCAATCCGAACCCGTCGAACTCGAACCGTGGGAGCCGCTCACGCGCCCTTGCCGTTGATGATTCGTTGATTTAATCGCCGGTATTTTTCGTAACAAGGCTTGGTCGGTATGTCGTTGACGTACGCGACCAGGCCTTTTCTCGTTACGGGTGGATATTGACTTGTTCCCGGCGTGTTGCGCATTGACATTAAAGCGCTTCAATCACATAATTGAAGCGTTCAAATAAAGCGCTTCAATTTCCGGATGTGCAAAGCGGCCATTCGACACGTTCTGCAATGACGAGAAATCGGAAAGGAGACCAAAAGTTGGTCAATCAACATGAACGCTTGGACAAGCGCTACTGGCAGTTGGCAAGGAATGCGGGCATCGCTTCGTACCTCGATGCGGCGCTGTTGGTGTCCACAGGTATCGCGTTGGCTTCCTGGCAGGAGCATTATCAGCTCAATGCATGGTGGACCGGCGCGCTCAGTACCATTTTGACGCTTTGCGTTGGTGCGGGCTCCTTCTTCGGAGGCCGTTTGTCCGACCGTTTCGGCAGGGTGCTGGTGTTCAACATCGATATTTTAGGAGTCGTCGTCGGTGCTACGATTATTGCACTCGCTCCTTCGATGCCGGTGCTGGTCGTAGGTCTGGTGGTTGCAGGATTGGCGTCCGGTGCTGATTTGCCTACTTCTTTGGCGGTGATTTCAGAACGTGTGCCCGAGCAGTACCAGGGTCGAGTGGTGTCATCCACGGAAATCTTTTGGATAGCCGGTATCGTGATTTCGCAAGGCATAGGATTTCTTGTTTCATCATTGGCAATGACCGGAATCCGATTGCTGTTCGTGGTTATCGCCGTTGTGGCGTTGTTGACCTGGCTGGTCAGAGTTGCAAGTCCTTCATTCAAGCGAATCGAAGATGATCTGGCTGCTGAATGTGCTGCAACCCAGTCGGATGCTCATGAACAAACGTCACGGGCATATCCATTGGGCAAGCTGCTGACCACACCGCGCTATCTGCTGCCGTTGATTGGATTGTCCTGTTTCTACCTGTTTTGGAACATTCCAGCCAATACCTGGGGATCGTTCCTCAACTACTACATGGTGACTGTTGGCGGCAGAACTCAATCCTTTGCCACAGCATGCGCGTTCTTCGCCAATATTCTGGGTGTGTTGGTGCTGTATGGCATCTACATCCGATTCGCGGACGGGAAGCATCGTTACACGATGATGCATATTGGCCTGATTTTGTGTATTGCTTCCTTCGTACTGTCCGCATTGGCGGGAAGTGCATCATGGCAAGTGTTCACCGTGTGCTACTTCGTCTATTGTGCAGCCAACATGTTGCATGGTGAGCCGCTGTACAAAGTATGGAGCCAGGAACTATTCCCGGTCAATGCGCGCGCCACGGCCACGGGCTTCACATACGCTGCGGTGCGATTCATCACGGCTGCATTCAGTCTGGCTACGCCGGCGATTATGGCGGCTTCGCCTACGACGTTGCTGTGGTTGTTGGTGGGTTCGCTATGCCTTTCCTACATCGCGGCGATGCTGATTATTCGTTTCATCGGCAGGCATCATGTTGCCGATCCGGCGATTAAGTCTCGCTCGTAGCCGCTCATTTTCAACCTGTATTCGTTATTCACATCAACATAAATAAGGAGAACAATAATGTCAGTGACCAAAGATGCCGGGCAGCAGGCCAAACTCGGCAAATATGCCCCGCTTGTTGTAGCGGCTGGAATCGGATCGATGCTGGGTTCCGGCATCATCGTGGGACTTGCGTCGACAATTACCGTATGGCAGTCCGGACTGGGTATGACAGCCGGGCAGGTTGGTATTGTGTCGGGTGCACTGACCTTTGCCATTGCGTTTGGCTCGATTTTCGGTGGGCGCTTTGCTGATGCAGTAGGCCGCGTCAAGGTGTTCAACTGGATTAATCTGTTGTATGCAATTGGTGCGTTGATCTGCGTGTTCGCGCCGAACTATGTGGTTCTGCTCGTAGGCGTTGTCATTGCAGGTGTGGCTTCCGGCACTGATTTGCCGGTTTCCTTGGCTGTGGTTTCCCACGACGCTCCGGACTCCGCCACTCAGGCCAAGCTGGTTTCCTCCACTCAGGTGTTCTGGCAGGCCGGTATCTTCATCTCTTATATCTGCGCCTTCGTGGTTTCTGCCATGAGCGGTGCGATGGGTGCGCGAATCGTGTTTGTGATTCTTACGGTATTTGCAGCCATCGCATGGATTTGGCGAACCACATCCAAGACGTTCCAGAACTTCCACGATGAAGCGGATAAGCGTCTTGCTGAAATCGGCGAGTCCTCCGGTGACTCCGAGAAGTTCTCGGTGTTCTCCCTGCTGTTCGGCAAGGGCAATGGTAAATATCTCGCCTTCTTTATTGCCATCTTCGTGTTCTACGCCGCATGGAATCTGCTGGCAAACACTTGGGGCCAGTTCCAGACCTACATGCTGGTGCAGGCCAACGCCAGCCAATCCCTGGCAACCGGTTTGGGCATCGTGCTCAATGTCATCGCATTCCTGACCAGTATGTTCTTCGCTTCTGTGGCTAGCGGCAAGCACCGTAACACCGGTTTCGTCATCGGCGGTGTGATTGAGATCGTAGCTGTGGCGATCATGGCCATTGGCGGTGGCGGTCTGTGGATTATCGTGGCTGGAATCGCCCTGTATAACATCGGTTCCCCGATGGCCGGCGAGGCTATGTACAAGGTGTGGACTCAGGAATCCTATCCGGTTAAGGCTCGCGCAACCGTGCAGGGCATCATCAACGGCGCCTCTCGAGTGTTGTGCGCTCTGTTCGCGCTGATTACCCCAACCCTGGTCCTGCCGGAGAACATCAAGGGCACGATGTGGGGCTTTGTCGGCATCGCCTCCGTCAGCCTGATCTTCGGCCTGATTATGATTGCCCTGCAAAAGAAGCATGGCACCGATGCCGACAGGCTCGCTGGAATCAACGACTGAATCAATGACTGAGTGGGATTGAGACGGGAATGGCTGAGAGGACTTGAGTCCAAGGCCATCTCCCGTCCTCCAATCATCCACGGTTGTACTGAAAAGCACCTTTGCACTCCTGTTCATACCTTCCTATACATGGCAGAAAGACTTGAGACATGAAATCTGTAGCATCATTGCAAATTGAACATTATGCTGGCCCTGCGATGGGTATCGGAACGTTCACTCCGCGAATTTCCTGGACATATGATGCACGTGTGGACATTGCGCAAGATGCCAATGTCCTGATTCGGGTTCGAAGGAGACTGCCCGGTCATGATGAGCATACCGAGCAGGTTATTGCTTCCGCTTCAGACAATGTGCTCAGGGACTGGCCGTTCCGGCCGCTGGGGAAAAGGGAACAAGCATATGTCTCGGTAGCGCTGGCAAATGATTGCGATGAGCCCATCTGGTCTGATGAGGCCTATGTTGAACCAGGCCTGATTCATTCAGGCGATATTCTTTCGCAAATGGTCGGTCCTGCATGGAGAGAGCCATGGAGTGATCGGCGTCAAGCTCCGCTGATTCGTACGGAACTTCAGCTGCGCGACACGCCTCAATGTGCGCGACTCTACGTGAGTGCCTTTGGCTTGGTTGATGCCGAGATCAATGGCAATCCCGTAGGGGAGGACATTCTGAACCCAGGATGGACGCTCTACAACGAACGCTTGCAATATCGCACGTATGATGTGACTGATCTGCTGCATGCCGGGAACAATGCCATGGGCTTTTGGCTTGGCGATGGTTGGTACCGTGGACGTTTGGGCTTCTGGGGTGGCAAACCCAATGTGTATGGCAGCAAATTGGGCGTTTGGGCGCAGCTCGAAGTGACCTTTGCCGATGGAAGCACGCAGATGGTTGCTTCCAATGCGTACGATGGCGCGTGGAAAGCGGCAAAAGGACCGATTATCTCCAGCGGTTTGTGTGAGGGAGAGACGTATGATGCGCGTTTGCTGCCTGAAGGCTGGTCATGTGCGAGCTTCGATGATTCCGGATGGGAACGTGTTACGGAAATCGATTTCGATCCGCTCACACTGACTTCGCCGGAGCATGATCCCATTCGTCGTATCGGCAGTCATGACATTGTTTCCATGAATACGTTGGATGATGGATCGGTGATCATTGACTTTGGTCAGAATTGCACGCAGCGTCTCGAATTCAATGTGTCTACGCTGCCGGCGGGCACTACCATCACTGTGCAGCATGCCGAGGTGCTTGATAATGATGGTGATCTGTTCACCAGGCCACTGCGTAGAGGCATCCAACGTGATACTTACATTTCCGATGGAAAAAACAAGACTTGGGAACCACGTTTTACCATTCATGGATTCCGATATGCCAAGGTGCAAGGCTGGCTGGGAACGCTGCGCCCCGAAGATATTGTCTGCCATGTCTATGGCTCGGTGATGCGGCGCATAGGCTGGTTTGACTGTTCGAGCGAAATCGTGAACGCCATGCATTCCAACGTTGTATGGTCCATGCTTTCTAACTTCGTTTCGGTGCCTACGGATTGCCCGCAGCGTGACGAGCGTATGGGATGGACCGGCGACATAGCGCTGTTCGCTCCGACCGCATCGTTCCTGTACGATACGGAGGCTTTCCTTTCGAATTGGCTGGTGGACGTCGCCTCGGAAACCGACAAATATAACGCCGTTCCCTATTATGTTCCGTTTATTCCATTGGCCGAATGGCGTAAACCGGAGAATATTGCAATTTGGGGAGATGCCGCGGTGCTGGTGCCGTGGGCGCTGTATATGGCCAGCGGCGATGTGCACATGCTAAAACGACAATACGCGTTGTCCCGCATGTATATCGAGCAAGTCTCGGAACTCTTGTCTGAAGACGGGGTTTGGGATAGGCCGCCCAAGCTTGAATTCGGACAACTGGGCGATTGGCTCGATCCTACCGCTCCGCCCGAGGACGCGGCCAAGGCAATGACCGCCAAGGAATTGGTAGCCACCGCCTTCTATGCGCAATCGGTGACCATAGCGAAGCATATGGCTGAGATTTTAGGGAATGACGGTGATAAGAGCGACTTCGAGGCTCTTGAGCATCGTGTCCGCACAGGGTTCCAGCGTCGGTTCATCAAGGCCGATGGTCGAATGACCTCGGATACGCAATGTGCATATGCGCTCGCCATTCAATTTAAGCTGATCTCCGATGATGAAGGATTATCGGTGGCCGGCAATCGTCTGGCTGCATTGGTGCGCGCGGGGGATTACACGGTGGGCACCGGTTTTGCCGGTACTCCGTATATCCTTCCCGCTTTGACCGCAACCGGACACTTGGATGAGGCGTACCGTCTGTTCCTGTCCACGAAGTGCCCCTCGTGGCTCTATCAGGTCAGCATGGGGGCCACTACCACATGGGAACGTTGGGATTCACAGCGTCCCGATGGCAGTTTTAATCCGGGAGGCATGACCTCGTTCAATCATTATTCGCTTGGTTCCGTGGCCACATGGATGCATGAGACCATTGGCGGTATCAGCCATTGGCGCCGGGTTGGAAGGAGTTCCTGGTATCCCCGATGCTGGGAGGTGCAATCGACCATGCACATGTGCGCCACAACAGTCCCTATGGGGTGATCGATTGCGCGTGGCAGGTGCAGGACGACTCCCTCAAGGTGACATTGACTGTGCCGCATGGCGCCCGAGCGCTGGTTAAAGTTTGTGGGCATGAGGAATGGGCCGAGTCAGGGGTATATGCAAGGACATACGGCATGGTGACTGAATGAGCTCATGAGCTGCACAGTGACCATTTCATTACCCAGTATTAATGTGCGATAGCAGTTTCGGGCGGTGCTCCATCGGTGTGTTACCGGTGACGCACCGCCCTATGTATGTGTGCATGATGCCTTACAATGCTTCTGAATATCAGTCGGATTGTATTGATCGCGGTCTCCTGGAAGTATCATCATCGCCATGGTTGTTCGGGGAAACTTTTGCGATGGAGGGTGTGCGGATGGGACGTGTGACCATTGCTGATGTGGCCAAGTTGGCCGGAGTGTCTCTGGGCACAGTGTCTAACATGCTGAACCATCCTGACCGTGTGCGTTCCGACACCAGAGCGACCATTCAGCATGCGATTGCGACCTTGGGATATGTGCCCAACAACAGCGCCCGGGTACTGGCTGGCGGTAGAAATTCCGCATTGGGGCTAATCGTATCTGGATTAGACCATGGTTTTTCGTTTCAATTGGAGCGTGGCGCACATGATGCCGCCCGTGAGGCGGGCCGTGAGTTGCTGATTGCCAGCGCTGATAACGACGATTTGTTGCAAAACCGGTATTATGACTATTTCCAAGGTGCCCATATGGCAGGCGTAATGATGGAACCCCGTGCCGGAACCTCTTGGAAGGCGCCGATTCATCATGATATGCCGACAGTGCTCATCGATGTGTATGGGGACGTGACGGATGCCTGCATGGTTGCCACGGACAATCAGCAGGTGGGAAATCTTGCGATTAGGCATGCGTTGGAGCTCGGCAAGCGCCGCGTAACCGTAGTAACCGTGCATGATGATTTGGTCGTACTTACCATGCGTCTCAAAGGAATTCAGTGTGCACTGGAGCAGTCCGGTGCATCGGTTGCGCTGAATATGCTGTATGTGAATGATTGGCGCTCAACGGATGATGGACGGTCTGCCGGGTTGCGCATCGCTGCCATGCCTGCGGAAGAACGGCCTGATTTCGTGATTGCGATGACCGATAAGTTAGCGAATGGCATCATTGACGGAGTATTGTCGGCGGGGCTGTCCGTGCCGCAGGATGTTGCGGTAATGGGGTGCGACGGCAATCCAGAAGCATGGGGGAGCCGTGTGCCAATGACCACCATCGCCCCATTTGGCTACGACGTGGGTAGACAGGCCACTCAAATGCTTGAGGATGAAATTGTCAATGCCGATCGGCATGTTCATCGTTCGATACTAATACCGGTGCAGCTTCTTGAACGGGAAAGCACCACAGGACGCCGGTAGGCACTTTGTGCGTGGGGTGAATGCTGTCACGATATGCCGCTATCCTGAAGCGGTTGTAAGTAAGTCCCCAAACCGTTCAAACCAGAAGGTGCATTGTGGCTCAATCTAAACTCGATGAAGTCGTATCCCTCGCAAAGCGTCGTGGCTTCGTATTCCCTGCCGGTGAAATCTATGGCGGCACTCGTTCCGCTTGGGATTACGGCCCTCTTGGTGTTGCTCTGAAAGACAACATCAAGCGTGAATGGTGGCGTTCTATGGTCGTCACCCGCCCCGACGTGGTCGGTGTGGACACCTCCATCATTCTGCCGCCTGAAGTGTGGGTGGCTTCCGGTCACGTCAGCGTGTTCAACGATCCGCTCGTCGAATGCCTGAACTGCCACAAGCGCAACCGTGCCGATAAGCTCGAGGAATCCTACGCCGAAAAGCACGGCGACAAGATGCCTGAGAACGGCATGAAGGACATCGTCTGCCCGAACTGCGGCACTCGTGGCGAGTGGACCGAACCGCGTGACTTCAACATGATGCTGCGCACTCACCTCGGCCCGGTCGAGGATGAGAACAGCCTGCACTACCTGCGCCCGGAAACCGCTCAGGGTATTTTCGTGGACTTCAAGAACGTAATGACTTCCTCCCGTTCCAAGCCACCGTTCGGTATTGCGAACATGGGTAAGTCCTTCCGTAACGAGATTACTCCGGGCAACTTCATCTTCCGTACCCGAGAGTTCGAGCAGATGGAGATGGAATTCTTCGTCAAGCCGGGCACCGATGAGGAATGGCACCAGTACTGGATTGACGCTCGTACCCAGTGGTACCTTGACCTCGGTGTCAAGCCGGAGAACCTGCGCCACTATGAGCATCCGAAGGAGAAGCTGGCCCACTACTCCAAGCGCACCGTGGACATCGAATACAAGTTCGGTTTCCAGGGTTCCGATTGGGGTGAACTCGAAGGCATCGCCAACCGTACGGACTTCGATTTGACGGCTCATGCCAAGCACTCCGGCGAGGATCTGAGCTACTTCAACCAGGCCACTGGCGAGAAGTACATTCCGTACGTCATCGAGCCGGCAGCAGGTCTGACCCGCTCCCTGATGTGCTTCCTCGTGGATGCCTACGATGTGGACGAAGCACCGAACACCAAGGGTGGCGTCGACAAGCGTACCGTGCTGCGTCTCGATCCGCGTTTGGCTCCGATCAAGGCCGCCGTGCTGCCGCTGTCCAAGAAGCCGGAGCTGCAGGAAGTGGCCCACAACTTGGCTGCCGACCTGCGTTTCAACGAGTGGATGATCGACTACGACGAGTCCGGTGCTATCGGTCGCCGTTACCGTCGTCAGGACGAAATCGGCACTCCGCTGTGTATCACCGTGGACTTCGATACCCTCGAAGATCAGGCTGTGACCATCCGCGAGCGTGACACGATGGCTCAGGAACGCGTCTCTCTGGATAAGGTTGCTGATTACGTCAGCGCCCGCATCAGCGAAAAGCGTACTCGTGTGCCGCTGAAGCCTGTGGAAATGGGTGGCGAGCCTTGGCCTGCTTCCGGCATTCAGGAAGCCGGCGGCTTGTACTGATTCCCCGATTCGTAAGATCGCATAACGATGACTGATTTGGCTCCCCTCCGTTCAATAACGAGGGGAGCCACGCTATGTAGGAAGCAACGTGACAGATACCTCCGAAACCATTATCGCCGAACCGCATGAGACCGATAATCTCGATCCGCGCACGGATGCGCAGGAACGTCCGGGCGAACCGGTGCATATTGCTCCGGTGCAGCTGGGCGATATCACTGTTCCCACGCCGGTTGTACTCTCTCCAATGGCTGGTGTCACCAACTGGCCGTTCCGCGTGATTTGTGAGGAATATGGTCCGGATGGCCTCTATGTGGCGGAGATGATTACCGCTCGTGCTTTGGTGGCAAGAAACCCCAAAGCATTGCGGTTGTGCCATTTTGCTCCTAGCGAGAAGATTCGTTCGCTTCAGCTGTATGGCGTGAATCCTTCCATCACCGAGCAGGCTGCCAAAATTGTAGTTGATGAAGGTATGGCGGACCATGTGGATCTGAACTTTGGCTGCCCGGTTCCCAAGGTCACGCGGCGCGGAGGCGGATCGGCCTTACCGTGGAAAACGGATATCTTCACCGATTTGATTGCGCGTGTGGTTGCCGTATGCGAACCTGCGGGTATCCCTGTTACCGCTAAGATTCGCGTGGGAATCGACCATCAGCATGAAACATTCCTCGAAGCTGGGCATATCGCACAAGAAGAGGGTTGCAAGGCGGTAACGTTGCACGCTCGAACCACTGCCGAATACTATGGGGGGCATTCGGATTGGTCTCGAATCGGTGAACTGAAGGAACATCTCAATATTCCCGTTTTCGGCAATGGTGATATTTGGGGTGCAGAAGATGCATTGGAAATGGTTCGCGAGACCGGTTGCGATGGCGTGGCCATTGGTCGTGGCTGTCAAGGCAGGCCGTGGCTGTTCGCCAATATCAAGAACGCTTTCGCGGGCAATGCTGAGCGCATCAATCCGAATCTTGGCGAGGTCTGTCAGGTGATTCATCGGCATGCCGAGCTGCTTACCGAATTCTATGATGGCGACGAAATGATGGCCGTACATGATTTGCGTAAGCATATTGCTTGGTATCTCAAGGGTTTCCCCGTAGGCGGTTCCACCAGAAAAGCCTTCATGGAATGCGAGAATCTCGCTGATGTGGATCGTGAGATAGCGCGTTTGGACCCCACGATTGAATACCCCCCACGAGTGATTGACAAGCCGCGTGGCCGAGTTCGTTTTGCCAAGAAGGTTCATCTTCCCTATGGATGGTTGGAATCGCGCACCACTTCCCATGAGGAGCGTGAAGCACTCTTCGGCGACGACCCGATGGATGCCAGCTATTAGTCTTTGCGCTGATTTCCGTTGAGGAATAGGCAACGAAACAGGCTGAAAGGTGCCCTGCCGAGCCCTTTTGGTGTGTTCGCAGAAAAAATATTGCACAACACGCACTAATCCATGTGCGAATTGACTCCACGAGTAGGGCAGTTGCGCTACTCTTGGGTGTAACCGTGAAGTGACAGGAGCCAAACGTGAGCGAGATCGCCCAGACTGAGTTCAACGACAAGACCAACATTAAGGTCGTCGGCGTAGGCGGAGCCGGCGGCAATGCCGTTAACCGTATGATCGCCGAAGGATTGCAGAACGTTGAATTTGTGGCGGTAAATACCGATGCCAAGGATTTGTTGCGTTCTGACGCTGACGTCAAGATCTCCCTGTCTGATAAAACCAGCCGTGGTCTTGGCGCCGGTGCTGATCCTGAGCGTGGTGCAAAGGCCGCGCAGGATCATCAGTCGGATATTGAGGAAGCGCTGAAGGGTGCCGATATGGTTTTCGTCACCTGTGGCGAAGGCGGCGGCACGGGTACGGGTGCCAGCCCGATTGTGGCGCGTACCGCACATCAGCAGGGTGCATTGACCATTGCAGTGGTGACCCGCCCATTCAGCTTTGAAGGTCCGCAGCGTTCCGCATCCGCTGATTACGGCATCGATAACCTGCGCAAGGAAGTCGACGCTCTGATTGTGATTCCGAACGATCGACTGCTTGAGCTTTCCGACCGTTCCATCGGCATTATCGAAGCATTCAAGACCGCTGATACCGCCTTGCTTGCCGGTGTGCAGGGCATCACCGACCTGATTTCGATGAACTCCTACATTCACGTCGACTTTAACGACGTGAATTCCATCCTTCGTGGTGCTGGTACCGCTTTGTTCGGTATTGGTTCCGCGCGGGGCGAGGATCGTGCAACTCAGGCCGCCGAAATTGCTATCAGCTCCCCGTTGCTGGAAGAAAGCATCGAGGGTGCTCATGGTGCACTGATCAACATCGCTGGCCCGACCGATTTGAAGCTGCAGGAAGCTTCTGCCGCCACCGAGTTGGTGCGCAAGGCCATCCATCCTGAAGCTCAGATCATTTGGGGTCTTGCATTGGATGACGCTTACGGCGACGAGGTTCGCGTTACCGTTATTGCTGCCGGCTTCGATCATGTTTCCGCTCAGGATGCAGACGATCAGGAAGTGGTGACTCCGGTTGTTCCCGCGCAGCCGGCTGCTAAGCCCGCTGCGGCAGCTCCGACTCAGGTAGCTCAGCCGGCCCCGGTCGCCCAGCCTACGGTGCAGCCCACGTTCACGCCGAGCACGGGTGATTCCGCTTCGCTGCCGTTTGACGACCCGACGTCCGAACATCCCACCATTGCTCTCAACGATCCCGCGGGCGATCTTGACATCCCCGACTTCCTGCGCTGAAAGGACTGAAGCATGGCCGGGTTCATGAAAAACGCGATGTCCTATTTGGGCATGAGCGATGTGGCAGATGATGACGATGAGTTCGTCGAGGAGGAAGAGGAGCAGCAGAAGCCTCAGCCGAAGCCGAACTTTGACTCTGACCATACGGTAACGCCTATGGCTCAGACTTCTCCCGCACCGAGTCAAAGCTCAAAGACCACACCATTCCAGGGCAGCAGCCGAGTCAATCGCATCACCACGATTCACCCGAAGTCGTATGAAGATGCTCAGTTGGTCGGTCGTGCGTTGCGTGATGGCGTGCCTGTTGTGCTGAACTTGACCGGTGTTTCCGAAGCAGTGGCCTACCGTATTGTTGATTTCTCCGCAGGTGTGGTGTTTGGTGTGCGTGGCTCGTTGGAACGTGTTACGCCGCGCGTGTTCCTGCTGAGCCCGGCTCAGGTGAATATCAAAGTCGAAGAGCCTACAAATGCAGCATCCGCCCGAGATTTGTTCTCTGACTGACGACTGCAAGTACCACTCATTGTCTTATCGGCCGATTCCAAGCAGGGATCGGCCGATTTTTATTGAGCTCCAAGCAAACTTTTCATATCCGGTTGTTAGGCTTACCCCCATGTTGCCTTTTTTCTTCACTCTTATTGGCCGTATTCTCGCTTGGCTGGTTAATGCCTATATCACGGTGCTTATCATTCGCATGGTTTTGGATTGGGTGTCAATCCTGGCCCGCAATTGGTACCCGCGTGGTATCGTGGCTCAACTTATCAATATGGTGTACACCATTACAGAGCCTCCTCTGCGCTGGCTGCGCCAATATATCAAGCCGCTTCCGCTCGGCTCTATATATCTGGACATGAGCTTTATAGTGCTGTATTTCGCGTTAGTGGTACTGGAGAGCGTCATCTACCTTATTTTCTGATGCAAATCACTATTTTTTGTGCTGAATACGGCATGTCGCACCTTGAAATCGGCACAAAACTCCCATGAATCGAAGGGGTCGTGATAGCATCAATACTTGATACCAACGTAAGCGAGGGCAAAGCCCCAAAGCGAGGTGCAATATTTATGGCTCTGTTGACGCCGAAGGATATTAGGGAGCACACCTTCCAGACCGTGCGATTCAAGGAAGGTTACGATGTCGACGAGGTTGACGACTTCCTCGATCAGGTCACGGAGACCGTGGAGGCTCTGGGCCGTCAGGCAGTAGCCGGCGGTCAGGCAACTCAGGCTCTGGGCCCCGATGTGACCAACCTGAATGCCAAGATTTCTGAGCTGACCGGTCAGGTGCAGAAGCTCCAGGCTGAGAATAATGAGCTGAAGAATGCTGCCGCTCAGGGCCAGCAGTCTTCAGCTGAAGGTGATAAGGCCGCTCAGCTGGCCGCAGCCAAGCTCAGCGAAGCAGAGGAATCCAACCGCGCCCTTTCCGCTCAGAATGATCAGCTCAAGGGCCAGGTCGATCAGCTCAATGCCCAGATCGATCAGCTGACCGCTCAGGCTGCTCAGGCTTCCGGAAACCAGGAGGCCGTCGGCCAGCAGATTGCAGCAATCCAGAAGGAACGTGACCAGTTCCGCGCCGCCAACGAAGAGCTGTCCCGTCAGCTTGCTGCCGCTCAGCAGCAGGGCGGTGTCGCTCAGCAGCAGGCCGCTCAGATTCAGGAGCTGTCTCGTCAGCTTGAAGAAGCCAAGCAGCGTGAGAACCAGCTGCGTGCTCAGGTCTCCAAGGTTGAGCCGAGCACCGAAACCGGCTCCCTGCAGAAGATTGCCGGTGCTGCTGCTATGCCGGGTAGCGAACCGGAGCGCGCAACCGCTATGCTGACTTTGGCTATGCAGCTGCATGATCAGTACGTTGAAAAGGGCAAGACCAAGGCTAAGGAAATTACCGAAGCCAGCCAGAACAAGTACAACGATCTGGTTACCAAGGCCAACACGTATTCTGATCGCACCCGTTCCGAGGCTGACGCCTACCGTGATCGCGTTCACGCTGATGCAGACGCCTACTCTAAGAACACCCGTACCGACGCAGACACCTATTCTGAGAACACGCGTGCTGATGCGGACTCCTACTCCGAGAAGACTCGTCAGGATGCCGACAACTACTCCAAGACTCAGCACACTGATGCTGATGAGTACGAGGCAGATGTGCAGCGTCGTGCCGCGGAATACGACAAGCAGACTCGTTCCGCAGCCGATACCTATGCACAGCAGGTGCGTGACAACCTGCAGAACCAGTCCAAGGTTATCGAGGGCAACATTCAGAGCCTCAAGCAGTTCGAGACCGAGTACCGTGCACGCCTGACCGAGTTCCTTGGTCAGCTTGCTGCACAGGTTTCTGAGTCGAACAACTATCAGGATCAGACCTCATCCAAGGCTAACTGAGTGTAGGTAGGGTAAGTCGTATGACAAACCAACAGGGACGGCTGCGTATTCGCGCGGCCGTCTTTGCATGTGTGGCCGCTGTGGCCTTAATTATTGACCAATTCACTAAGTTTTGGGCGTTATCGGCATTGTCTGGCGGACAGACCATCCGAGTGATTCCCGGCCTGTTGTCTCTGACCCTGGTGCGTAACCCCGGTGCGTCATTAGGCATGGGCTCTGGCTCCACATGGGTAATCAGTCTGCTTGCTATTGCCGCATGCTGTGCGTTGCTGTACTACGGATTGCGTGCTGTGTCATTGAAGTGGACGGTTGCGCTGTCCTTTGCGTTCGCTGGCGCTTTCGGCAACCTGATTGACCGTGTGATGTATGCGGATGGATTCCTCAACGGCAAGGTTGTGGATTTCCTGAACTACGGATGGTCTGTCGGCAATGTTGCGGATATTTATCTCGTGGTAGCAGGCGTAGTTATTGTCGTGCTGATTCTGCTGAACGAACCATTCACAGTAAAAGACATTGCGGTTGCACAAACCGATGCCGAAGAATCAGCTAAGACAAAGGTGGATGCCGAGTAATGAATCGTATGGTTCCCGCTCCTGACGCTTTGATTGGCAAACGATTCGATGTTGCCGTAGCCAAAATGCTCGGTATCTCCCGCTCCAAAGCTGCTGACTTAGTTGATTCCGGCCAAGCTCGCGTACTTGGCCGTGATGTGGCGCGTTCCAGCACATTGGCGGCCGGGGATACTGTCGAATTCGATTTGGTCGAAGAGCGTAAGGAGCCTGAACCCATTGCCAACGATATGGCAGTTGTCTACGAGGACGATGATGTTGTTGTAGTCGACAAGCCGGTTGGTGTTGCTGCCCATGCTTCGGTTGGATGGACTGGCCCTACGGTGTTGGGGTCCTTGCGAGACCGTGGCGTGCATATTACTGCTTTAGGCGCTGCTGGGCGTGAAGGTATTGTCTCCCGCTTGGATGTGGGCACGTCCGGACTGATGCTGGTGTGCAAATCCGATTTGGCATATACGGAAATGCGCCGGCAATTTGCCGAGCATGAGGTGAAGAAAACCTATCACGCGCTGGTGCAAGGTTCGCTGAAACAGGATAAAGCCACTATTGAGGCACCGATTGGTCGTGCAAAGGTTTCGGACTTTCGTTTTTGCGTGACACCTGCTGGTAAACCGGCAGTAACGCATTGGGATGTGATGGAACGCTTTGGCCATGAGGCCACGCTGGTTTCCGTGAATCTGGAGACAGGTCGAACGCACCAGATTCGTGTGCATTTCTCCTCAATCGGTCACCCCTTGTGCGGCGATCCGATGTATGGTGCCAATCCTGTGCTATCCGAGATACTTGGACTCGATCGCCAATGGTTGCACGCCATGAAACTTGAATTCCGCCATCCCCGTACCCGTATTTGGACGACGGTGGAATCACATTATCCCGCTGATTTGGCGCAAGCGCTCGAAACCATGCGGGCCCGCCATACAGATGCGGCTCCCATAGCTTCCTGATTTTCTCCCTCTTTGTCTCGCCCGGTGTTCCTAGCATTTTCTGACTGTCGGATTTTGAACTTTCACTGTAGGTTTTTGAACATCTACTGTCGGATTTTGAACTCTCGCTGTAGGTTTTTCAACACTGACTGTAGGTTTTTGAACGAAAAACGTTGGAAATCCTACAGCCGGTGTCCAAAAACCTACAGTCAGTGAAGGTGAAGGCTGAGTAGAGCGTGCGGTATGGTGGAACGCATGGCTGAAATGGGGAACTTCGTACATCTGCACAACCACACGCACTACTCATTGTTGGATGGTGCGTCGAAGATTCCGGCGTTGGCCAAGCGCGCCGCCGAATTAGGCATGCCAGCAGTAGCTATTACTGATCATGGCAACATGCACGGCGCTTATGAAATGTATACCAACTGTGTCTCCAATGGTGTTAAGCCGATTATCGGCATTGAAGCGTATGTGACTCCGGAAACCGCTCGCCAGGACAAGTCGCGTGTGCACTGGGGTACTGAGGCACAACGTCGCGATGATGTTTCCGGTGGCGGTTTGATTACCCACATGACCATGTGGGCGGAAAACGATGAAGGCTTGGTCAACCTCATCAAGGCTTCCTCAGTGGCTAACCTTGAAGGTCGTGTGATGCGATATCCCCGTATGGATAAGGAGGTTTTGGCCACATATTCCAAGGGCGTGATTGCTTCTTCTGGTTGCCCTTCGGGCATCATCCAAACGCGCATTCGTCTGGGACAGTTCGATGAGGCGCTGCGTGCAGCCGGCGAGTTCCAGGACATTTTCGGCCGAGACAACTTCTTCATCGAGCTGATGGATCACGGGCTTTCGATTGAAACGCAGGTGACCAAGGATTTGCTCACCATTGCGAAGAAACTTAACGCTCCGATTTTGGCGACGAATGATTCGCATTACGTGCACGCGGAAGATGCGGGCGCACAGGATGCGATGCTATGCATTAATTCAGGTTCTCGTCTGGATGATCCGGACCGATTCAAGTTCGATGGCACGGGCTACTACCTGAAGACGGCAGAGGAGATGCGCACCCTGTTCAAGGAGCTGCCTGAGGCATGCGATAACACGCTTCGAATCGCTGAGCGTTGCAATGTGATGTTCGACGATCATGAGGATGGCGCGTTCATGCCAAAGTTCCCCTGCCCCGAGGGGTGGGATGAGACTTCTTTGTTCCTGAAGAAGGTCGAGGAAGGTCTGGAGAAGCGCTATGACGGCAACCCTCCGCTTGAAGTGCTCAAGCAAGCGGATTACGAGTGTGGTGTGATTTGCCAGATGCAGTTCTGCGGCTACTTCTTGGTGGTGGCCGATTACATCCAATGGGCGAAAGACCACGGCATCATGGTGGGACCCGGCCGTGGCTCTGCAGCAGGCGCAATGGTGGCCTACGCAATGGGCATCACTGAACTGGACCCGCTGAAGCATGGCCTGATTTTCGAGAGGTTCCTGAACCCGGAGCGTGTGTCTCTGCCGGATATTGACGTCGACTTCGATCCGGAAGGTCGCGCCCGTGTAATCGAGTATTGCGGCGAGAAATATGGCACCGATAAGGTTGCACAGTGCGTGATTTACGGCACGATTAAGACGAAGCAGGCGCTGAAGGATTCGGCTCGAATCATGGGCTATGAGTTCTCGGTGGGTGAGAAGGTAACCAAGGCGTTGCCTCCGGCTGCCACGGGCGGCAAGGACATCAGCCTGCATGATATCTTCGACCCGACTGCGAAACGCTACGCGGAGGCGCGTGAATTCCGCGAGATGTATGAGTCCGATCCGGATGCGCGCCGCATCACGGACGAAGCCAAGGGCATTGAGGGTCTGATTCGCCAGACAGGTGTGCATGCGTGCGCCACAATCATGGGTAGTGCACCGATTACAGATACGAGCCCGTTGCTGGAGCGTACCGATGGCACGATCACTACCACGTTCGAATATCATACGTGCGAAACGTTGGGCTTGGTCAAGATGGATTTCCTTGGACTTTCCAACTTGACGGTGATTCATGACACGCTGAGAAACATCGAAGCGAACGGTAAGCCGGCCATCGACTATACGAAGATTCCGCTGGACGACAAACCCACTTATGAACTGCTTTCCCGTGGCGACACGTTGGGCGTGTTCCAGCTCGATTCCGATGGCATGCGTTCCCTGCTCAAGACGTTGAAGCCAGATAACTTCAACGATATTTCCGCATTAATCGCTCTGTATCGACCGGGCCCAATGTCGATGGATTCGCACACTAATTATGCGAAACGCAAGAATGGCTTGCAGAAGATCACGCCAATTCATCCCGAGCTCGAGGAACCGCTCAAGCAGGTGCTTGACGAGACGTATGGTCTGATTATTTATCAGGAGCAGGTGCAGTCCGCCGCCCGAATCTTGGCAGGTTATTCGTTGGGCAAGGCAGATGTGCTGCGCCGAGCAATGGGTAAGAAGAAGCCTGAGGTGCTGGCCAAGGAGAAGGTGCCGTTCTTCGCTGGCATGAAGGAACACGGTTATTCCGAAGAGGCAGCGAATGCTGTGTGGGATATTCTGGTTCCGTTCTCCGGCTACGCCTTCAACAAGGCGCACTCCGCAGCCTATGGTCTGATTTCCTATTGGACCGCATACCTGAAAACCCATTATCCGGTCGAGTTCATGGCTGCTTTGTTGCAGGGTGCGGCTACGAACAAGGATAAGACGGCCTTGTACCTTGGCGAGGCCCGCCGCATGGGCATCCAGGTGCTCTCCCCGGACGTCAACGAATCGGTATACGAGTATTCCGCAGTCGGCGACGTGGTGCGATTCGGTCTGGGTGCCATCCGTAATGTGGGCGAGAAGGCCGTGGCGGACATCATCGCCGAACGCGAGGGGCCACGCGGTAAGTTCGTGAATTTCATGGACTTCATCCGTCGTGTGCCGCTGACTGCGCTGAATCGTAGGCTGGTGGAATCCTTGATTAAGGCCGGTGCATTCGACTCCATCGATCCGAACCGCCGCGCTTTGTTCACTGTGCATGAGGCTGCCATCGATTCGGTGGTAAGTCTGAAACGCAAGCAGGCTGAGGGCCAGTTCGATCTGTTCTCTGATGATGAGGACGGGGGAGCGGAGGCAATGGGCGATGCATCCGTGACCGTGCCAGATGTGGAGGAGTGGGATAAGAAGACCAAGCTCAACTTCGAACGTGAGATGCTGGGTTTGTATGTGTCTGACCACCCGCTTTCGGGCATGCAGTCTGTGCTCGCAAGCTTGAGAGAGATGTCGATTGCGCATTTGATCGACCGTGCCAAAACCATGCCCGACGGCCAGCAGGTCACGTTGGCTGGTTTGGTGACTGGCGTGGATCGCCGTGTTTCCAAGAAGGGCAATCCGTGGGCCATCGTCACCATCGAAGACATGGAAAGCAGCATCCAATGCATGTTCTTCGGCAAAGTGTATGAGGCTGCCGCCGCGGAACTTGCCGTGGACGCCGTGGTGCAGATTCGTGGACAAGTAGAACTGCGTGACGAAACCGTATCCTTGAGAGCCACGGAAATGCAGGTGCCCACCTTGGAAGCCGAAGATGAACGACCATTGGTGATTACGTTGCCGACCGTGGCGTTGGAACGCGATCGTATGGCTCGTTTGGGGCAAGTGTTGGCCAGTCATCCCGGATACAGCGAGGTTCATCTCGCTGTAATGGATGAGAAGGGTAATGCTCGGGTGCTGACGTTCGGTGATCGTTTCCGTGTAAAGCGTGACACATCATTATTCGCTGAGATCAAAATCCTCTTCGGTCCGAGCTGCTTACCTGCTGCCGCGTAATTCGGGACTACCATAGCGAACCGTGCCTAACGTAGAAGCTGAACAAGATGAACAACGCTGGATAGCGGAAACACTGGAACGACTATCGCATTCGAAGTTCCGCGCCAAGTTCGTGCTTTCAGATAAGGACCGCGCCTACGCTCGCGCGAAGGGCAAGGCCATCATCAACCGTCATGCTCATGAAATGCTGCATGATCGTGTTGGTGCTGCCGAGCCTAAGAATGATGGCAAACAGACGCCGTGGCGCGGTCACCCTGTATTCACCGCTCAGCATGCCACTGCCACTTGCTGCCGAGGTTGTATCGAAAAAATGGCATCACATTCCTCAAGGCCGGGCGCTTACTGAAGAGGAAACCAACAGGCTTGCTGACTTGATTATGGCTTGGATTGAACGTGATTTGATTCACCATCCGGCGCAGTAATCGAGCAAAATACTGGTCAGAAGAACATCGCAAACTTACAATGGGCGAGGAACATGATCGCATTGAAGGGAAGCGATACCTATGAGCCAACAACTCGAATCGCCATCAATCACGTTGCAAGACAAATCCAAGTCCGTAATTCCGCAAATCGGATTCGGCACTTTCCAGATTCCTCCGGAGAATACGCAGCGAGCTGTTGAGGAAGCTTTGGAAATCGGCTATCGCCACATTGATACTGCAGCAGCCTACTACAACGAGGAACAGGTGGGTGATGCGCTCAAAGCCACCGGTATGGCCGGTAAAGTTTGGGTGACTACCAAATTGCGCAATTGCGATCAGGGCTATGACTCAGCAATGGTGGCATTCGAGGAATCACGCAAGAAGCTCAAGGTTGATGTTATCGACATGTATCTGATTCATTGGCCTTTTCCCGCCGCTGGTTTCTATAAGGAAACCTGGCGCGCGCTGCTGAAACTGCGCGATGAGGGTGCGATTCGCGTGCCGGCTGTCAGCAACTTCCTGCCTGAGCATCTGCGTGCGATTACCGAGGATTCCGGTGAAGCGCCGGCCGTTAATCAGATTGAAGTACACCCACGCTTCAGTCAGCCCGGTAATCTCGCATTCTGCAAGGCGCACGGCATCGTCGCTGAAGCCTACAGTCCGTTGGGACATGGCAAGGATATCGAATCTGCTCCAGTGGTTGCTGCTGCGCAAGCGCATGGCGTGACCCCAGCAGAAGTGGTGCTGCGCTGGCATACACAGGAAGGGCGTATCATCATCCCGAAGTCGAAGCATGTGGAGCGCATGCGTCAGAACCTCGCCAGCGCCAGCTTTGACCTGACGCCTGCCGAGCTTCACGCCATTGACGCATTGGACGAGCCGAACGGCAACGTAAGCGCCAATCCCGCTACATTCACGCATTCCCAGTCATGGGCCGATCAACACGTACGCGGCAATATCTGATAAACCCACACAACGCCGAAAATTGCCTATGGCAGAGCGGCGAATAATGCGACAAGATGTCTGTCAAAAGGTTGACGTGATGTCAACATACTCTCCAAAGGAGGAGCGCCATGTACTATTCCAACGGTAATTACGAAGCCTTCGCTCGTCCGAAGAAGCCGGCGGGAGTGGACCACAAGAACGCCTACATCATCGGTACTGGACTTGCTGCACTGTCCGCGGCCTGCTACCTGGTGCGTGACGGTCAAATGCCCGGCGATCACATTCATATTCTTGAGAAGGATCCTGTGCCGGGCGGCGCCTGCGATGGCGCAGATATTCCAGGTCTCGGCTACGTGATGCGTGGCGGCCGTGAAATGGACAACCATTTCGAGGTCATGTGGGATTTGTTCCGTTCGATTCCCTCCATCGAAACCGAGGGCGTGAGCGTGCTGGACGAATACTATTGGCTCAATAAGGAGGATCCGAATTATTCCCTGTGCCGCGCCACCAAGGATCTCGGCAAGGATGCAGGTTTCCAAGGCAAGTTTGGTCTGAGCGATAAGGCTTCGCAGGAAATCATGAAGCTGTTCTTCACGCCGGATGAAGAGCTGTACGACAAGCCCATCACTGATTTCTTCGACGATGAGGTGCTGAACTCCAACTTCTGGCTGTACTGGCGCACTATGTTCGCTTTCGAGAACTGGCATTCCGCACTGGAAATGAAGCTGTACATCAAGCGCTATATCCACCACATCGGCGGCCTGCCCGATTTTTCGGCACTGCGCTTCACCCGCTACAACCAGTACGAGTCGATGATTTTGCCGATGGTCAAGTATCTGGAAAGCCACGGCGTGCAATTTCAGTACAACACCAAGGTGGAAAACGTGGAATTCGCCATCGGCGGTGGCGACGGCCCCAAGCTCGAACACACCAGTGTCGGTCAGGACACAATTTTGAAAATTCAAGCCACCTCCGGTGTCTTCAAGCGCAATCCATACAGCTCACCCACCAAGAAGCTCGCCGTGCGTTTGGATATCGATCATGAAGGGGAGAAATCCTCGATTGATTTGACCGCCGATGATTTGGTGTTCATCACCAACGGTGGATGCGTGGAAAATTCCACAATGGGTTCGCAGAACTCGCCGGCCGCATGGAATCCGGACCTGAAGCCGGGCGGTGGCTGGGATATGTGGCGCAACATCGCCAAGCAGGATCCCAGCTTTGGTCACCCGGACAAATTCTGCTCCGACCCGCAGGCCACCAAGTGGATGAGCGCCACCGTCACCACGCTTGACAAGGAGATTCCTCCATATATTCAGAAGATCTGCAAGCGTGACCCATTCACTGGTCACGTAGTCACCGGTGGCATCGTGACCGTTACCGACTCCAACTGGCTGCTGAGTTGGACGCTGAACCGTCAACAGCAGTTCCGTGACCAGCCTAAGGACCAGTTGTGCGTATGGGTTTATGGACTGTTCCCGGACAAGCCCGGCAATTATGTGAAGAAGCCGATGACCGAATGTACCGGTGAGGAGATTTGCGAGGAATGGCTCTACCACATGGGTGTGCCGACCGACAAGATTGAGGCGCTCGCCAAGAATCACGCGAACACGGTGCCGGTGATGATGCCATACATCACGGCGTTCTTCATGCCGCGCGCTGCCGGCGACCGCCCGGATGTGGTGCCGGATGGTGCTGTGAACTTCGCATTCCTCGGTCAGTTCGCCGAAACCCCACGTGACACGATCTTCACCACTGAGTACTCGATGCGCACCGGTATGGAAGCGGTGTACACGTTGCTTGATGTGGACCGTGGTGTACCCGAGGTGTGGGGCAGCGTCTATGACGTGCGCAATCTGCTCAACGCTACCGTCAAACTGCGCGATGGTGCACCGGTTACGGATATGAAGCTCAACTTCATCGAGAAGGCGGTCCTTGGCAAGGTGCTCAAGAAGCTCGACGGCACCGATATCGCCACCCTGCTCAAGGAATACCACGTCATCTGATTGGCTGAAAAGAAAGAAAATCCTGATATGACTGCGCCGCAAACCTGGACGATTCGTCACGCTACTGTTGCAGATCTCGATGCATTGGCTTCGATTGAGGCGGAATGCTTTCCTGCTGCGGAGGCGGCAAGTCGTGATTCGCTCCAGGCGCGGCTGCAGTCATATCCAGAATGCTTCTGGCTATTAACAGATGGCAACCATATTGCTTCCTTCATCAATGGCTTTGCCACTAACCGTGCCGATTTGACTGACGATATGTACGATGATGCCACGCAGCATGACTCTCACGGCGCATGGCAGATGATTTTCGGCGTGGATACTGCGCCGTTATATCAGCACCACGGGTACGCCAGCATGCTGATGCAACAGGTGATTGAAGATACGCGTGCACGTGGCCGCAAAGGGCTGGTGCTGACCTGCAAAGATCGGTTGGTCGGGTTCTATGCGCGATTCGGCTACAAGGATGAGGGCATCTCTGGGTCTACGCATGGCAATGTGGTTTGGCACCAGATGCGTCTGACCTTCTAAAGCCTCTTTCTCGCTCTCCTCAAGAATGAAAATGGGGCTGAGAGGAGTTGAACATGGAATGAATTGTTGCGACACGCCGATAGACACGCAATGTTGGTTCTCGTTGGTGTGGAAAAGAGGCGTATTGTGGCAAACAAGGTGTGGTTTGACTGATTTTCGACACGCCGAGGGAGGCGCGCTATGATGCCGTTTCCCAGGGTTTTTCGCGCCTTGATTTGCATTGTTGTTTGGGTTCGTGTAGGTTATTCATCTGTTGCCGCTCGGCACGGCGGGCTTCCCGCTCCTGATGGTTTCGGGGGTTGGCTTGCCGGTGTGGTGGTGGTTTGAGAACTCAAGAGCGTGTTTGTACTACTTCTTTATAGTCAATGATTGCCAGTTCATTCCAAGCCTGGTCGCCTGTTGTGGTGGTCGGGTTCCCCGGGAGGGGTTGAATTGGGGTGAGGTTTTTGTGAGAGTGGTTCCTTCCTTAAGGAATCGTCTCGTCTTTTTCTTTTTTGGAGTCATCTTTCGATGCTCTTTCATGAAGTTTTTTGTGGAGGGTTCGATTCTGGCTCAGGATGAACGCTGGCGGCGTGCTTAACACATGCAAGTCGAACGGGATCC
>NZ_JGZN01000004.1 GCF_000741715.1 Bifidobacterium saguini DSM 23967
CTCCGGCAGGTGCGGGCGCGCATGCGCCGTCACGTTTCGCCGTCCGCGCCCGGACTGGGCGGAACCCGTATTCCGGTTCCGCCCAGTCCGTTGCCTATTCGGCGTCTTCCGGCTCGCCGGATGCGTCGTCGGTCTGCGACGTCCCGTCGTCGTCCTGCCCTATGCCGGCATCCCCGCCATTGTCGTCGTCATCGATTGGCGCGAGGGAGCCGTTGAGGGCTTCGGTCTCCGTGTCCGAGGTGCGGTAGCCGAGCGTTTCCAAAGCCTCGTACAGCGGTGCGGCGTGTTCCGCGATGGTCGCCGCGCCGCGCCACGTTTCCCAGCTGACGCGTTCCTCGGCCAATGCGTAGAGCAGTCCGAACGCGGCCCGTTGCGGGTCGCCGGCAATCATTGCGGTAATGGACGCGCGTAACGGGTCTTCGGCCTCGCCCTCCGGCTCCTCATCATCAGTGTCGTCGCCCGTCGTGTCGATGCCGGTGATTTGCTCCCAGACGTCTTCGGCGTGACTGTCCCATTGGTCGAATCCCTCGGTGAGCGCATCGAGCGCGAACCTCGCTGACAGCAGGGCGACGGCCCTGCCGATGCCTTTCGGCTGGGATTTCAGTTCCATGAGATGCGTCACGAACGCGATGCGCAAATCACGGCTTGCCCGTGCGAACTCCTTGGCCGGTGCCGTCTCGCGTTCCTCGCGTTCCCGTTCCTCTCGCCAACGCGCCTCCCGCGCCTCGCGGGCCGCGGTCTCCGCCTCCTCGTCCACGGTCTCGTACAGGACGATGCCGCGCGCCCATGACGCGCCTTCGGCCCGCACCCCCACGACGGGCGTGGCACCGTCATGGGAGTCGCGCCATACTTCGATGGTCTTGGCGATGTCGCCCGTGGTCAGCATCGTGGTGCGACGCAATCCCTTCGGCGAGTCATACCAGTTGTCCATGTTCGGCTGTTCGTCGGCCGCGTCGATGCCCATGCGTTCCAATTCGGCTCGCGCCGTGTCGAGCCATTCGCGCCATGTCCGCTCCTGCCGGGCGTGCTTGACGGCCATGTTCCAGTTCTTGCCGCCCGCCGCCTCGGCGAGCCGTTCCTGAAGGTCTGGATACTGGTCGAAGTCGGCGATGGTCTCCCAGTCGTCGATGCTCAGCTGGGCGGTTCCGGCCTTGCTTCGCGCGTTCTCGCCGATGGCGGCTATCTTCAGGCGTCGGCGCACCAATGATGTGGAACGGCCGGTGCGTTGCGCCGCCTCGTCCACGCCCACGCCCAGATCGAGAAGCCCCTGATATCCGTCGGCCTCCTCGATGACGGTCAGGTCGGCGCGCTGGCTGTTCTCCACGAGCATGAGTTCGCGTTGCTCCCGTTCCGACAAATCGGCCACCACGGCGGGCACCCGGCTCAATCCGGCGAGTTTGGCGGCGGCGAGGCGGCGATGCCCGATGACGAGCAGGTAGCGTCCCTGCGGCGTGGGAGTGACGAGCAGGTTCTGCCGGATGCCCTGCGCGCGTATCGAATCCGCGAGTTCCGACACATCGCCCACGTCACGGCGCGGGTTCGCGGGGTTCGGGTCGATAAGCCCCACGTCCAGCATGACGATGTTCGATTCTTCCATGCCCTCATTGGTCGCTACGGGACGTTCGATGATTGCGGTTTCCATGATTGTCTCCTTCAATAGTCAGATGATTGGGATTGGTCGGGGCCTCCGACGTCGGAAGCCCCGACCGGATTGAATCTGCGGGAATGCACGACGCTCAGTGGCGGCGGCGGTCCGTCCATGCGGGGCGAATGCCGTGCTCGCTGGCCGCGAGCACGAGGGACGCCAGCGAACAGTCGTCGTCCAAGGCCAAGGCCTTGAGCGCGCGCACCGCGGCGGCGGTCGAACGGTCGGCCATCCACAGCAGGTACGCGCACGACGCCATCGGCTGCGCCTCGTATCCGTCCGGTGCGTCGGCTGTCACCGATTCCAGCAACGCCGTCGCGCGTTCCCCGCGTCGCGTGTCCGGCTGGTAGTCGGCGTCCTTGAACGCCCGTGACAGTTCGCGCATGACCACGGCCGCCGATTCCATCGAATGCGGCTGGGCGTACAGCATGTGCAGTTCGCCGCCGCCCATTTCGCGCAGCGATGCGAGTATCAGCGCGTCCCGCATGCTCAGGCACTCGGTCATCAGCACCGCCAGCGTGACGCGCTCCTCATGGGAGAAGCCGCCCTCGTCGCGCGACAGCAGGCCGTTCCACCTGTCCATCAGGGGCGCGAACCACTTGTCGGCTGCTTGCGCCGGCCCAAGTTCGCGCCGGTCCTGAAGGAACCCGTCGCGTACGCACTTCGCCAGTCCGGTTCCCGCCGTGCGGGTGTCCACCATGTCGTTCATGTCCATCGGTCCTTTCCGTGTGGTTTCCATTTCGGACACCACCCGCCTGCCATGCGCGCAGGCGGAGAGACCGGAGGCGTGGACCGCGACGATCCGGGCCGCAGCGAAGACGGCATGCTGGTCCGCTGTCGCAGCGCAGGCACGGGAGCGGCGCGGGACACGGCGCAGGGAACGCAGACGGAGCGCATGGCATGCTGGTGGTGGCCGCAACCCCCCTCGTCAGATTCCGCGCGGCCCACCGCCGCGAGCATGCGAGCGGCCAGACAACACGGTCATGCGCGCAGCGCATGGCCCGGGGCCGCGTTCCCGCGCCGATTGCGGAGAGTATGTCGAACAGCCCCGCCTGGAGCATTCTCTCCACAAGCGGCGCGGATGTCATCTATAGATGACATAGCATCCCAAAACGAACTATCAAGAAGATACACCTGGCATCATTTGACGTAAATCAGTTTCATTTACAGGAGGGGATATGAATACTGATTCTTCCGACAAAAGTGCGCTTTTTGATATCCACACAGCACCAGCAAAAGCGATGAAATATCTACGGGAATTTGACGAAGCTGTTCAAAGCAAGGGATTCCCGTGTATTTTTGCACCATTGGCGTTCCGACACAATGATTTATTGTTCGGCCTTGCTGATATTTCAGCAGGATATCAGCAAATAGTACTGTTGTTCAATGCGGCAGTTCAATCAATCATGAAAAATTCGAATCAGACAATTGTTCTTTGGATTGAAGGAGCGGGTACCAATAATCTTGAAGAAGATAAGAATTTAGCTTCCGCTATTCTCAAGGAACTACTAACAGCGGATCAGACACCTTGGCCTGCTTCAGCACCTACTAATCCGAACGATCCCAATTGGGATTTTTGGTATGGAGGTGTTGATTTCTTTATCAATTTCAGTACCCCACATCACGTTAAACGCCGTAGTCGCAATCTGGGAAGTGCTTTCACGCTGGTAATTCAATCGCGATCTACTTTTGACCATATTGGTAAGAACCCGATGCAGATACGTCATCGTATTCGTGAACGTATTGCACAATATGACGCAATTTCAATTTCCCCGGCTTTAGGAGAACACGGTAACGCTCCGGAATTGCCGCAGTTCTTCCTAGGCGACGATAATATCGAGGCATCCATGCTGCTGACCGAACAGGATATTCTCAGCCGAATCAAACGATGAAATCTATAAATACCCGAGACAAAATACTGCTCGCAACAGGCATGGTGATGGTCGGTTCGCTGGGTATTCAGACCTCGTCGTCCCTGTCGGCATCGTTGTTCGATGCGTTGGGGCCGATTCCGGTCAGTTCGATGCGTATGCTTGTCGCCGCGGTCGTCATGCTCGTGCTCATCCGTCCGAAACTCGCGGGCCGGTCGAAAGGCGAATGGTTGGGCATCGTGGTCTACGGGCTGGCGATGGCGGCGATGAACATCTGTCTGTACTCGGCCATCGACCGCATCCCGATGGGCGTGGCCGTCACCCTGGAATTCCTTGGCCCCTGCGTGGTCGCCCTGGCCGGATCTCGTCACTGGCGCGAGGGACTGTGCGCGGTGGTCGCGCTGGTGGGTGTGGGATTGATTTCGTTTACGCCGGGAGGCTATTTCAACCCAGTGGGTTATCTGTTTGCGCTGGGTTCGGCCTGCTGTTTTGGCCTGTACACGCTGTTTGCGGACAAGGTCGGCAAGGCGGGCACCGGACTGGACGGGCTCGCCCTGTCGGTCACGGTGGCCGCTCTCGCCACGCTGCCGGTATCGGTCAGCCATGTCATGCATGCGACGCCCGCCCAATGGGGTGTCATCGTCTCGTCGGCAGTGCTGGGTGTGGCGATTCCTTACACGATGGATACGATGTCCGGGCGTATCACGTCGGCGCGCGTGGTCGGCACGCTGTTCTCCATCGATCCAGCCATGAGCGTGATCATCGCCGCGCTGATCCTGCACCAAACCATCACTCTCACGGCCGTGTTCGGCGTCATCGTCGTCTCCCTCGCCGGCGCCTTGCTCGTATGGACAGCCGATAAAGCGTAAGACAAGCACAAGTGGCTGGCAAGAACAAACGCCTCCTGTCAGCCACTCTATTCCATCATTGAACGCTAAATCCTTGATCTGCGGCATAGTTCTTTAAAGCCTTTTGCCACTTGTCAGCGGCAGCCTTGAAAGTCTCCTTGCCGGAGAAGAATGATCCTATATTGTCGTTGTAGACGGAGCGGGCGTAGGGCTCGAAGGGCAGGAACTCCCATTTGCCGGTGACGTTCTTGGCGGCCTGGGAGAAGACCTCGTTGTATTTCTGGCCGCCGAAGAACTCGTTGTCGCTGCCGTCGGCGTTTCTGAGCGTGGTCTTGGCGAGGAAGTCCTTCTGGTTGAGGGTCTTGGTGGTGGCGGGGAAGCTGCCGTTGGACACGCGGGCGTCGATGCCCTCGTCGTTGGTGGTGACGTATTCGACGAACTTCTTGGCGGCGTCGAGCTTGCTGTCGGGGACCTCCTTGGTGATGGCCAGGCCGCTGCCGCCGTATTCGCCGTTGATGGGCGTGCCGTCGACGGTGGGCAGGAGGGCGACGCGGAATTTGCCGGTGGCCTGGGGCACGCCCTGCAGGAGGTTGTTGGCCATCCACGCGCCGCTGATGAGGCTGGCGACGGAGCCGTCGCCGAGGGACTTCATCCAGTCGTCGGTCCAGGTCTTCGTGTGGACGTCGATCAGGTCCTCGTCGCGCATCTTCTGCCAGAGGTCCATGAACCGCTGGGCGCCCTTGTCACCGGTGATGTCGATGGTCAGCTTCTCGCCGTCGAGCGTGTAGGCGTGGCCGCCCATGGCCCACATCATCGCGTTGAACAGGCCCGCGTCGCCGGAGTCGGAGGTGATGTAGGAGCCGGTGGCACGGATCTTCTTCGCGTCCTCGTAGAACTCGTCCCATGTGGTCGGCGGTTCGCTGACGCCGGCCTGGTCGAACACGTCCTTGTTGTAGAAGTAGGCCATGGGGCCCGAGTCGGCGGGCATCGCGTACACGCCGCCGTTGATGTTCACGGAGTTCCAGGTGCCGGGGGTGAATGTGTCCTTGAGCTTGGTGGCATCGTAGACCTTGCTCAGGTCCATGAGTGTGTCCGAGTGCACGAACTGCGGGATGGCGAGGTATTCGATCAGGGTGACGTCGGGCAGGCCGTTGCCGGCCTGGGCCGCGTTGTTGAGCGCTGTGTAGGTCTCTTCGGTGCTGCCGACGTTGCTTACCTTCACTGTGATGTCGGGATTGGCCTTCATGAAGATTTTGGCGGCGCGATCGATGCTGGCGTCCCACGACCATACCGTCAGTTCGGTCTTGCCCGAGTTTGCGATTGTGTTGCCACATCCCGCGAGAGGGATGAGCAGGGCTCCGATGGCGGCCGTGGCTATGGCTGCGCGTGTGGTGTTGTTCATGTTGGTCTTCTTTCCGTGCTTGGCCGTCTTTGGCCGTATGTCGCAACTATTTTGTTTGGATGTCGAACATGATTATGTACAGAGATGGGAAACTTGTCAAAACACCGGGGTTTTCATATTGTCAGTCCCCTGATGGGTGTTATTCTGAAAGCCGTTCGAGGATGACGCCGGGATGTCCGTCCCGATAATGTGATTCCGCATTTCCGCAATCGTCTCACCCGAGGAGGGCTCCCATGTACGCTAAATCCAATCCCAGCGACGCAAGGGCCAACAACCGCAGACTGTTGTTCCGGCTGCTGTTCCCTGACCGGCAACTGTCGCGCGCCGACCTATGCAAGGAGACGGGGCTCTCGCGCGCCACCGCCACGGACGTGACCGGCGAGATGATCGACGACGGCCTGCTGCGGGAACTGGGGTCGGGGAAACGGGATGGCCGCGGCAAGCCGGGCACCTTGCTGGCCATCGATACGGACGTGCTTCGTCTGGTGTGCATCGATCTGTCGCGCCCGTATGTGATGACCGGCGCCGTGATGGATCTGCGGGCCAGAATCGTGGAGCGTCGTGAACGTGTGCTTGATGATGGCGACCGGGTCGATCTCGACGACGTGCTGTCGCTCGTCGGTCAGATGATCCGGCTTGCCGGTTCGGGGCTTGTCGGCATCGGCGTCGCAGTCCCCGGCGTGGTCTCCGGTGCAGGGAGGGTGATCTCCAGTTCCAATCTCGGCTGGGACGACGTGGAGCTTCGCGACATGCTCGAAGGCGAGTTCTCGTTGCCGGTCCGAGTGGACAACGACGCGAACGCCGCACTGCTCGCCGACCGCTTCCTCGGGCACGGCAATCCCAACTGCCTGCTCGTGCAGATCACCCGGGGCATCGGCGCGTCGGTGCTGCTGAACGACGAGTTCGTGGATGGCGACGACCATGCGGCCGGCGAGATCGGCCATGTTGTGATCGACCCGAACGGTCCGGCATGCACCTGCGGCAAGCGCGGCTGCCTGGAGACCTACGTCTCCGCCATCGCGTTGCGCGACCGCATTCGCCGGGACCCGAATCGTCGCGCGGACATCCTGGCCGAGGCTGGTGCGAGGCTCGGCGGCGCGCTGGCGATGCCGGCGAGCCTGCTGAATCTTCATGACATCGCCGTCTACGGACCTCCCGACATCGTCGGCGAGACGCTGCTCAATGCATGCGACGAGACCGTCAACTCCTTGTCGCGGAACGACTACCAGAGCGGTATGCGGGTGCGCCGGTGCGAGCTCGGTGACGACGCCACCCTGCGGGGGCAGGCGGTCTCCGTGCTGCGCGAGATCGTGGGCAGGCGCGGGCTGTCCGCGGCGGCCTCGTCCTGACGCCACGTGCGTCCCGCCGCCAGGTGCTCGTGGCGTGGTGTATCATCGCTTCCCGAATCCAATATGTAAGGGTTCCGAACATAATGGTGGGCGGACGAAACAGGAGTCCGTCCTCGGGAACGGAGATCGTCATGACGATGAATGCCAGTGGTATACCGGAAGCGGAGAACCTGCGCGTCGGCGTGGATGTCGGCGGAACGAAGATCGAGGCGGTGCTGACCGATGCGGCCGGCACGGTTCTCGCATCCGCGCGCAAGGCAGCCCGGAAAGGCGGCGACGAGGTCGTGGAGGATGCGGTCGCCATCGTGCGGCAGGTGGCCGGAATGCGGTTCGATGAGGTGAGATCGGTGGGCATCGGCATCCCCGGACTGGTGCACCGCGACACCGGGCGCGTGGAGAACGTGGTCAATCTCGGAATCGAGAACCTGGAGCTGGGAGGCCGCACATCCGGCATGCTCGGTCTTCCCGTGTGGGTGGACAACGATGTGAACGCCGCGGCGCTGGGGGCCTATGGGACGCTGCCCGACCGGCTCAAGCACGGCAGGATGGCGTTCGTCAACCTGGGGACGGGGCTGGCGGCCGGCTTCGTCCGCGCCGGCCTCGTCGAACGCGGCGACACCGGCGCCCTCGGGGAGATCGGCCACCTGCCGGTGGACCCCAACCGCATGGCGTGCAAATGCGGTCAGCGTGGATGCCTGGAGACCGCATGCTCGGGAGGGGGCCTGCGGCGCATGTGGCCCGTTGCGGATCCTCCGCTGCCTGACATCCTCGCGAAGGCCGACGGCGGCGATGGCGAAGCGGAACGGGTTCTTGGCATCGCGCTGCATGCCCTCGCCGATGTCGTGCAGATCGTCGCTCAGGCCGCGGATCCTTCGGTCATCGTCATCGGAGGCGGTGTTTCTCGCGCCGGATCCCCGTTGCTTGATGCGCTGCGCGGGGAACTGCGCGACAGGGAGGTCTCCAGCGGATTCATCGCGGGTCTGCGGCTGACGGAACGCCTGCGGCTCGCCGATGCGTCGATTCCGATTGGCGCGCTCGGAGCGTCCCTCATCGCCTGCTGACCAGACCTAGGTGCCGGCGGGCCATCGGCGCGCCGAAACCAGATTCCCCAATCTTCGACAGACAGGGATGCACCGTATCCATTATTTTGTTCGACTGACTTGCAAAAAGGGTTAAGGCGTCATATCCTTGGCTTTCAAGGAGGTTGAAACCAACTACAGGAATTACGCAAGGCTTGCTAACAAAATATCCGGTCTTGCTGCGGCGCGATGCCCAGAAGAGGCGTGGCGTCATGTTCCTCGGTATCGCTACGGACGTCGGCAACGGCGTACGTAGCGGCATCGCCCGCGCATGGCAGCGCGGGCGGATACGGACCCGGGACCGTCGTGCGCAGCGGCACGTCGCGCTATTCCTCCGAACGACGGCGTCGGGCAGGCATTCCAGGAAAAGGAAACCATCATGAGAACGAAGAGGATTTCCGCGGCCATCGCCTTGGCGGCCGCGTCGGCGCTCACCCTGTCGGGATGCTCGATGGGAGCCCCGTCCGGCGGATCGCAGCAGGATGCGTCCGCAGGCGGCAAGCTGACGGTGTGGATCATGCAGGGCGACCAGAGCGAGGACACCATCAAGGCGATCAACGAGCGATTCACCAAGGAGACGGGAGTCAAGGTCGATGTGCAGACCCAGGTGTGGGCCGACATCAACACGAAGGTGACGACCGCGCTGTCCACGGACACGCCGCCGGACGTGATCGATCTAGGCAACACGCAGGTCGCAGGGTTCGCCGTGAGCGGCGGCCTGCTGGATCTGACGGACAAGGCCGACGATATGAGGCAGGGACACACCTGGCTGTCCGGCCTTGAAGAGCCCGCCACCATCGACGGCAGACTGTACGGCATCCCCGCGCTGGGAGCCGCCGGCGCCGTGATCTACAACAAGAAGATGTGGTCCGCGGCAGGCATAGACAATCCGCCGAGCACGTACGAGGAGCTTGAGACCGATCTCCAGAAGCTCCGGGATGCGAACACCGACAAGGACTTCTCCCCGTTCTACATGCCCGGACGTGATTGGAAGTCGGCGGCACGGTGGATCTGGGACGCGGGCGGCGACTTCGCCGAACAGCAGTCGGACGGAACCTGGAAGAGCACCTTGTCAAGCGACGCCTCGCTCAAGGGCATCGACCAATGGCTGGAATTCCAGCACAAGTGGTCCTCCGAGGCGTCCCGCTCGCTGGATACCGGCAACCCCGACTTCAGCCAGCTGCTGGCCGAGGGCAAGACCGGTGCGATCCTGAACAACAGCGCCGGCATCCGCACAATCCAGCAGTACAACCCCGACCTCACGACCGACGATCTGGGATCGTTCCCCATGCCCGGCGCCAGCGGCAAGCTCCAGCCGGCGATGATGGCCGGTTCGGTGTGGGGCGTCGCGCAGAAGAGCAAGCGTCAGGAGCTGGCGCTCAAGTGGATCAAGATCGCCGCGAGCCCCGAGATCCAGAAGGACTACGTGTTCGCCAAGGACGGATGGATGCCCAATTACGTCGAAGGCCTCGACGAGGTCATGAAGTCCGCGGACTTCCCGTCCTACCTGACCGGCTTCTTCGAGTCGGCGAAGGACACCAAGGCCACGCCGGCGTCACCGCAATGGCTGACCATCGAGAACGACAGCTCCCTGAACTGCTTCGGTGACATCGCCACCGGCGCGACCACGGCCAAGGCCGCGGCCAAGTCGTTCGACGAGCATGCTAACTCCCTGTACGCGAAGAAGTAGGGGCGGCGTGATGAGCAATGCGCAATCGACGGCTGCCGCCGTCCCCGTGGTGAAGCGGCGTCGCAATCTGACGCCGCTGTGGCTGCTGACGCCCGCTGGCGTGATCATCGTCGCGCTGGTCGTGGTGCCGTTGGTCTTCCTGGTCTTCACGTCGTTCACGGACTTCAACCAGAAGACCCTGTTCACGGGCTCGTTCAACATCGTCGGGTTCGACCAGTACGAGAACGTGCTGACTGACCCGGAGTTCTACAAGTCGCTGGCCCGCACGTTCGGGTTCGCTGCCGCGCTCGTGGCCGGCAGCGTGCTGATCGGCATGGGCGTGGCCCAGCTGATGACCAAATTGGGGCCGGTGATGCGCTGGCTGGTCACGTTCGTGCTGATCTTCGCGTGGGCCATGCCGAACGTGGCCTCGTCGGTGGTGTGGAAGTGGCTGTTCCAGCCGGGGTACGGCGTGGTCAACTGGCTGCTGACCCAGACCCATTTGTTCGGGGACGTGACGAACCTGTCGTGGACCGACAACACGTGGCTCGCGTTTCTGGAGATCTGGCTGCTGGTCGTCTGGCAGGCCGTCCCGTACATCGCGATCAACCTGTACGCGGCGACCACGCAGGTGGACAAGTCCTGCCTTGAGGCGGCCCAATTGGATGGCTACTCGAAGCTGCGCTGCTACTGGCAGATCACCGTGCCGCTGATCAAGCCGAGCCTGATGGTCATCACGATGCTGTCGGTGATCTGGGACTTCAACGTGTTCAACCAGATCTGGCTCGTCTCCCAGGGAGGCCCGCGCGAGACGACCGCGACGATCGGCATCTTCACCTACAAGAAGGCGTTCGTGTCGTTCGACATCGGCACCGGCGCCGCCGCGAGCGTGCTGGTCACGCTCATCCTGCTCGCCCTGACGAGCGTGTACATCCGCTACCTGCTCAAATCCGGGGAGGACCTGTGACCATGAATAGGGCAACCGCAAACCACGGCGTCGCGCCGCGCGCCAAGCGGAGCGCATCGGCCGAGCTGCGCCGCATCGGCACGATCGTGCTGGCCGTCGCGTTCTGCATCGTGTGGATCTTCCCGGTCTACTGGATGTTCGTCACGTCGATCAAGCCGCGCAACCAGATCATGACCGCGACTCCCGTGTTCTGGCCCGCGAAGCTGTCGATCGACAACTTCATGGTGGCCGTCACCCAGACCTCGTTCCTGACGAACCTGAAGAACAGCGTGATCGTGACCGCCGTGTCGATCGTCCTGTCGATCGTCCTCGCGTTCTTCGCGTGCGCGGCCCTGACCCTCTACCGGTTCCGCGGCCGCAAGGCGATCATGGTGTTCGTGCTGGCCATCCAGATGACCTCGGGCGGCATCATCCCGCAGTTCATCATCTTCAACCAGTTCGGCCTGCTCAACAAGTACAGCGGCCTGATCCTCGCGTACATCGCCATGGTCCTGCCGTTCGCGATCTGGAACATGCGCGGCTTCTTCCTGAACATCCCGAAGGACATCTTCGAGTCCGCGGCCGTCGAGGGGGCCAACGACTGGCAGATCCTGTGGAAGATCACCTTCCCCTTGGCCGCGCCCGGCATCGTGTCCACGTCCGTGTTCGCGTTCATCAACGCCTGGAACGACTACATGACCGCCTACACGTTCATGAAGGATCAGTCGAAGTACACGCTGCCCGTGTGGCTCTCCTCGTTCTCCACGCCCACCATGGGCACCGACTTCGGCGGGCAGATGGCCGCATCCGTCATCTTCTCCCTGCCCGTCGTGATCTTCTTCATGATCATTCAAAGGAACATCATGAAGGGCGTGACCACCGGAGCCGTCAAATAACCCAAACGGGGCGATAAACAATGCGTGCGGCGCCGGGACCATTTCTGCGAGTGGTTCCGGCGCCGCGCGTTATCTCGGAACCCCAAACGCAATATACCGCAATCAAAGGTGAACCACTGAGAAAGGACTTCCATGAGCGATCAAGCAACCCTGAAGGGATGGACCATCATTCCTATGCCGCAGACCGTACAGCACAAGGCGGGCGTCTCACTGCTGCCGATGTGCGGCCGAGTCAACGAGCCACGTACGTTCGGAGACGAACGGCAGGTACTCGCAACACAACTTGCCGACGACATCCGTGCGGTTACGGGATTGGAATGGGACATCGCCACGGGTGACCGTTGGCCTGGATTCATCACATTGACGACATTGGACGATCTCCGTGCGCGTCCGTCCGGCGCGTACACGCTCGACATCACCAAGGACGGCGTGACCGTCGCGGGAGCCGACTTCGAGGGTGTGCGCAACGGCGTGCAGACCCTGCGCCAGCTCATCCGCCAATGCGGCGCCGCCCTGCCCTGCCTGCACATCGAAGACCAGCCCGCCTTCGAAACGCGCGGCTACTACCTCGACGTCACCCGCGGGCGCGTCCCCACCCTCGACTGGCTCAAACACTGGGCCGACAAACTCTGCCTGTACCGGTACAACCAGCTCCAGCTCTACGTCGAACACACCTTCCGCTTCGACGGGATGAGCGAGACCTGGCGCGGCTCCAGCCCGCTCGCGCCGCGCGACATCCTCGAATTCGACGACTACTGCGCCGAACGGGGCATCGAGCTCGTGCCGTCCGTCTCCACGTTCGGGCACCTCTACATGGCCCTGCGCACGCAATCCCTGCGCGACCTCGGCGAATTCCCCGAGACCGCCGACGAGCCGTTCGGATTCATCGACCGCATGCGCCACCACACGCTCAACATCAGCGACGACCACGCATTCGACCTCTCGTGCCGGCTCATCGACGACTACCTGCAATTGTTCCGCTCGGACAAGTTCAACATCTGCGCCGACGAGACCTTCGACCTCGGCAAGGGCCGCTCCAAACCCCTCGCCGAAAAGGTCGGGGTCGCGGCCATGTACGCCGACTACGTCACCCGCCTGTGCCGCCACCTCGAAACCCAAGGCAAACAGCCGATGATGTGGGGCGACATCGCCCTCGAACACCCCGAAATCCTGGAACGGCTCCCCGAGACCGTCACCCTGCTCAACTGGCAGTACGACCCGCAGGTCACCGACGAGAAAATCCGCACCGTCGCCGAATCCGGCGCCACGCAAATCGTCTGCCCGGCCGTATGGTGCTGGAACGCGCTCCTGCCGCGCATCGACGACGCCTGGAACAACATCACCCGCATGGCCCGCTACGGCACGCAATACGGCGCGCAGGGCATGCTCGTCACCGACTGGGGCGACCTCGGCCACGTCAACGACCCGCGCATGGCCATCCCCGGCATGATCATCGGCGCACAGGAATCATGGAACCCCGGACGCATCCCCGACGAAACCGACATGCTCCGCCGCATCTCCCGACTTGAATACCACGACGCCAGCGGCGAACTGCTTGATATCCTCACCCATGCCAGTCATGCGGCCAGCTTCGAATGGAACCATCTGATCACATGGCTGGAACTTGATGACGGACGGGGCGGCGTCAACACCGGGGTCCTGCAAACCATCCCAGGACTGCTGCCGGAAGACGAACGACCGGACGACGTGGTCCGCGCCCTTCAGGACGGAAGCCAGGCACCGTCACTTACGGAATCCCGACGGATACTGCTCCGCTATCTGAAACATCACGTCACGCTCGGCGAAACCGCAGATCACCTTCTACAGACCAGTGCCCGTCGAATCTCCGCAATCGCCGCGACCTCAGGACCTTGGACCAACGGGGATGCCGCTGCATTTCGCGTAGCCATCGAGGGGCAGCGACTTCTGAATCGAGTTGGTCTCCGACTCGCGTCCGAGACCGGGGTCATTGGCACTGTGCAATCAGGTGAGGCGATTCAGCATGACGACGCGGCGAACCTTGCCGAAGCATTGGAGATCTGGATGGAGGCGTATGCGGCGCAATGGGGTATGACCAGCCGCGACTCCGAACTGCACAGACTGCAGGAAGTCGTTTTCCGGGTTGCTGAGCACCTGCGCTCAGCGAACGGAGCACGAAGCGTACTATGAGCAGCAGCGTTTCGTGAGAGGAGTCTTCATGCTACACCCAACCGATTCCTGAGCAACTAGTACCAGTACGCATTGGTGGTCTTGTCCGGCACGAGAGACCAAGGCCACCAATGTCGCCGACTTGAAACCAAACGCTTACGACGCCACCACACTTGGCCGTATCACGGATGATTGAGCAATGTATCTAGGGAAACGAATCAGAATCGCCATTGTCGATAACGACAAACTCACGCTTGGCATGATGAAACTTATGGTTAAGCAGCTGCTGCCGTTCGCCGAAATATATTGGACGGCGGCGAAAGGCAAAACGGCCATAGACAAATGCCTAGATAAGAAAACGCAGCCTGACGTTCTGCTGGTGGACATGTCCCTGGAAGACATGACCGGTTATGAGGTATGTCGGGCCATCCGTTCCAAAACACCGCAGATTGTGCTGATCGGCATAACCGCTTTCTCCTTGGAACGATATTATGTGCAGGCCTTGGAAAACGGGGCCGCGTGCTTGATGGATAAGGCGCAGGTGCGTGACGTCTGCCAAGCCCTGTGCCTGTTGGCTAACGGACAATCACCTCATGTGAAATACGAGTCATCGGAAACCGCACAGGAAGCCTATGCAAGATTGTCCAGAGAGGACAATCCGGAGCATCGATACAAAAACCTCACCAGAAGAGAGGAAGAGGTCATGAATCTGTGCGCGCTAGGATATACATCAAAGGAAATAGGAGCAAAGCTCAGTATAGGAGAACCGACCGTAAAGACATACATCAAACGGGTAGTCGAGAAAATAGGTGCCAAGAACCGAACGCAAGCAGTAATCCGTTGGCTTGAAATGAAGGAAGAATGAAAGACAGGCGCGGAGCATTCATCGCTTATATAAGTCGAAATTCCACATACATCCGCTATCTTCTTCCTGCGATCAGCATTATCCTTACGCTGGCGGAAACCTGGTCCTATCCACCAAACAGCGCAATGACCGGCCTGCTGGTCATTGTTCATATAGGCGCACTTGCGTTAATGGCATTTCGACCGATGCTGGGTGCCAATATAGTCGTGGTTTCCTTTCTTATATGCTGCCTTATACCGGATGACAGTGGGCCGAGTTTCCTGTGGGGAATCTGGCTGGCATTGGCCTATGCGGGGCTATATGTCCAACCTCCATACGGGGCGATTTACCCGCTGGCGGTATCCGCAGTGCGCATGTGGAGATTCGACGAGACCGGCACTCCGGTCAGTGAATACGTCATGCTGCTGTTCATCATGTTTTTGGTTTTCTTCGCTGGGCGAGCCGTTTCATGGAGTAATCTGGCGAATCAGGCCGAACAGGATAAACTGAGGGTCGAGAAAATGCAGCAGCATCTTGCAATGATCCGAAAGGAGAACATCGCCGCCAGCCAGATTCATGATTCCGTTACCGGAAACCTCACCTATATGGCAATATTGCTAGACAGGAAATCCCTGAGTCACGAAAACGTCTTCACCGAAACGGAAGTCACGGAACTTCGCACAATGCTCGTCAAGACATTGGGAGAAGTTCGAAGCGCTATCAACTTAATGAATGGCGATGATGCAGAACACATGAACGACATGAATGCATCTTGTGCAAGTCAGATTCAAACCATTGCGGAACAAGGAGACAGAACCTTGGCGAAGCTTGGTTTTTCAGGAAGGACACGTTTGTCTTCGAACCTTCCGGAAAGCATCAATGATGATTGCTCACGCGAAATAGTGTCGTTGCTGCAGGAGCTATATACGAATACCGCCGCCCACGCAAAGCCGAACGGGGAATACTACATCTCCGTCAACTTCCACGATTCATCCATCCATATCGATCAGGTCAACGATGTGTCGGACGATAACCTGTTTCCCGATAAGCCGGCATCACGCAATGGTTTGAAGCTGCATATCGAGCGTATACGGTCTTTGGGCGGCGATTCGAGAATTTCCACTGAAGACGGGACCTGGCAGCTCCACGTCAGAATTCCCCTCGAATCAGCTTCCGATATGGCAGATCCAGTATAGTGGCGGCGGGCAACCCGGATAGATACGGGTGCTTGCTGTGGAGACGGATTCCCATTGGCTTGTGGAACCAGCTCCTGCAGGAGGAGCGCCTGACGTCACCAATGATATAAGAATCAACACAGAGGCAATTACTTTCATGACTGTCCTTTCCGTGATGTGCAGTATCGCATAATCACGAGGTTCGTTGCTCCACCATCAATGTTTTGTCATCTATCGCATGACATTCCCCGGAGCTATCGGATTCTGACCTCATCAATGGTCGTATTCGTGTAGACGTGGGGTCCGTCAAATCAATCGGACGCCCACGCCTGCTCGCTACTTTCTTACTGGATGGTTATTCGTCCATGAATTCCTGAGCCAGATGGTCAACGATCTGGCTCTGATGCTCCACTACGGTGAGCTGATAATACCGTATGGCGACTTTCTCACTGGTGTGTCCCAGCTCGTTCATGACTTCACGAAGTGTTCCCCCTCGCAGCATCAGCAATGTCGCGTGGCTTGCCCGCAGTCCCTGAAATGTCAGATCAGGCCGCCCTGCTTTCACGCGAGCTTTGGCGAATTGCTCCTCCAGAGTGGTTTGGGACATTATCCTCGCCCTTCGTGGGACGAATACCGGTGAATCCGGCAGGCGCATGTCGCAGTAATCATGAAGATGCTGACGAATCATCGACATGAGGGCATCTGGTATATGCACGTTCCTTATACTCGACTCCGTTTTCGTTCTGCTATACCGGATTTCTCCACGATCCATACTGCCGCGGTTTACGGAGTGTCGGACATGCAACGTCTGACCATCAAGATCTATATCTTTGACACGAAGACCGCATAGTTCCCCGCATCGCAACCCTCCGACCAAAGTCGAGAGGAAGACCGACAACCTTGTGTATTCCGGCATGGCCTGCGCCAGCAAAGTCAGTTCGCGAGGCGTCACCGGTGACACGTCGATACGCGATGATCGCGGTGCGGGAGGTATGGGAAAAATGAATGGATTGAATTGAAGCAATGGTGCCGTTCCGTCTAGTCCGGGCTTTGTCGCGGATTCGAGAATCGCTTTGAATCGCATGCAGGAACGGCGGAAGGCCCATTGCCCTTCTGGATGCGGTTTGTCATACCATGCCTTGATTTTCAGGGGTGTGATTTCCGAGAGGCGGAGTGACTCAAAATCCGTGATGAAATGCCGGATGTCTAATTTGAGGTTCCTGCGTGTCCCTCCGGCTATCTCTCCGCCATTCGGGAGCTTGTAGTTTGATTCCCATTGCGCCACATAATCGCGGAACAGGATATGACGCTGCTCCTGTTCCTTGAACTCCTTCAGCTTGTCTTTTTTTCGTTGGGTCGGGTGCTTCCATTCAGCTATACCTTTATTGTGCAGATCTACCAGATGTTTCTCTTCTTCGAGCCATGTTCTGGCATCTAGTTCCTGCCAGGGTTTGAACTGTCGTTGCACTCGTTTCCCCGGGGCAATCGGGTTCGGGTAGCGAACTTGCCAGGCAATGATTCCTCCGTTCTCATCAAAACGTGGTATGACCGTTCCCCATGTGCTTCGCGGCTTTTTCATTTGGTTTTTCTTGGGATGCCTATTCCTGGGCATGAAATCCCCCTTGATAGCAAAAAGGCGCACCGTGTGTGCGCCTTTCGGGAGATTGAAGTCAAATGATGCCGGAGAGGAGGAGTTCGCCATGTGTATGTCATCTTGAGATGACATACACATGCAAATGGCCTCTTTGAGGCCATTCATTGTCTGTGCCGATAAGTTCTATCCGCATAAAACGAAAAGAGAAGCGGAAAATAAGAGCTGTGATGACTGATGATTCTTGAGGTCTTACGGCAGATGCCAAATGAAGCACGCTTGCGCGCATTAGGCCGGTATCGTGTCAGATCGATATGCACGCAGACGCTCAATACTTCATCTTTGAATGTTTGAATGTCGAGTATTTGGCCGTGCTCTGTCGCGAGGGAACGGGACGTTTTTTCGAACTATGTGATTCAGGATGGCATGCCCCGTATATGCAACTTGCTGACAGGGTGCCCGTCACCATGTGGCGAGTGTTTCGATGGCGTCCAGTCCGTCCTGGCGGTGTGGTTCGTCGAGGTTGTCCCAGTAGGGGGAATCCTCGGTGAGCTTGTCGTGCAGGAGTTTGATGCGTTTGCGGTCAGTGCTGCTGTGCAGGCGTGCGAGCTCGGCGTCAGGGTCTGGGATGAGGGATGCGAGCATGGCGGCGTCGTAGAGGTGGCGGTCTCCGTAGCCGGCGTGGTCGGCACTGTAGGCCGCGCTTTTGAGTATTAGCGCGCCGAGCAGATCCGGGATACGGATTGTGACTTCGGTTCCGCTCTGGTCGTCGATGAGTCTGACCTGCATGCTGCGTTCCACGGCCTGGGCGCCGCCCGGCATGGACAGCACCGGCGTGCCGGCGATGGTCGCGTCGTTGCCGAGGAACTTGGGCAGGTGATCGGCGACCAGCAGGTCCACGACGTCGCCGTTCGGCGCGCCCATGCGGGTCGTGTATCCGGTCAGCGTGCCTGGCTGCATCTCGAACCCGCGGGCGGCAAGGACGCCGCGTAGTCTGGCGATGCCGCGTCGGTCCGCCATGAGGTCGGCGAGCAAGTCGCGTCGGTGGTGGGGCGTGCGGTCAATCCGCCCATGATGGCGTGCAGTTGGACCATGAGACCGCCTGTGAGCAGCCATGATTCCGGGATGTTCGCCGCGGCGACCGCATACACGGTGCTCCACGGATGGCCCGTGTTGGGTATGTGGATTGTGGAAATCATTGCTGCTCCTTGCGGTGGTGGTCGTCGATCATCTGTTGGAGGGTTTCCAGACCGGCGCGGCGTTCCCTCGGGTCGTTGGATTCGGCCAGGTCGGCCGCGCATACGGCGAGGGGCATCGGGCCCTCGCCGAAGGGGAGATTGTCAGTGATGCGGAGTCGCACCCGGACGGGTGTCACGCCTTCCTTCAGCCGACATTGTCGGACGATGTCATCCAGAGCAACGGCGGGGACGTAGCCTTCCACCGCATCCGTGGCGGTCAGCTGAAACGAGTCCGCCAATGCTCCGGTGGCGGCGGAGGGACGAATGAGGGTTTCGACCTTGGCGAGGTTGGAATCCCGGCACCAGTATTCGACCATCGTCGCGCGCTGTCGAGTGAGACGGATCAGGCTCTCCGCATCCGTTCTTCTGAGATATCCTTTGAGCCGGTATCGCTGCTGCCGGCCCAGCCATGGCGCGTCGAGCCCACTGAGCATGTATAGCGCCCCGAACGCCATGTCCGGTGAATAAGGGCGCCCGTCCGACCCTTGCCACTGTGCTTGGCGGCGTACGGAATCCTCCGTGATCAGCGAGCCGCCACCCACGGAAAAGGATTCAAGCCGGCCAGCAGCGCGAAGCGCGCTGACCCGTCGCTCGCTCACTCCGAGCCTACGGGCGGCCTCCCGCCGTGTGAGCAGCGTCCGATTCGTTCTGATAGCCATATTCCTATTGTATACAGAACTATTCCAGATTGGGAATAGTTCTGTATACACCGGGCAACAGGGCGTCTCAACCCGTATTCGTCTACATGTGGTCATTGCGCTGCTTTGATGAAGTCTTCGGCGAGTTGGTTGACGATCTGGTTGCGGTGTCGGGCGACGATGCGCTGGTAGTGCTTGATGGCGACCTTCTCGCTGACGTGGCCGAGTTCGTCCATGACCTCCCGCAAGGTACCGCCCTTGAGCATGAGCAGAGTCGCGTGACTCGCCCTCAGGGATTGGAAGGTCAGGTCGGGGCGGCCGGCTTTCTCCCTGGCTTTGCGGAACTGGGCCTCTAAGGTGGTCTGGCTCATCACCGAGGCTCGTCTGGGACGGAAGACCATGGCTTCCGGGTCCGTCCATTCGCAGTGCCTGAGCAGATGGTCGTGAATCAGGGGCACGAGCCCGTCGGGGATGGGCACGGTGCGCCGGCTGGAGTCGGTCTTGGTCCTGGCGATGCGTGTCGAACCGCGATCCGCATAGCCCCTGTTGACGGAATGGCGCACTGTCAGGCGCTTGGTCTTCAGGTCGATGTCCTTGACCTGCAGGCCGCACAGCTCGCCGCAACGGAGGCCTCCGACGAGCGTGGCGAGTATTACCGCCAGTCTCGTGTAGTCGGGCATGTTCTCCGCGATCAGCTTGAGTTCCAGCGGCGTGACCGGCGGAACATCCTCCCTGGCGGATCGTGGCGCCGGCGGTATGGGCAGGATGAACGGGTTGTCGCGGATCAACGGAGGGGAACCGTCCATGCTCATCTTCGTGGCGCTGGCGAATGCCGCCTTCAGACGCATGCATGAGCGACGGAACGCCCATTGCCCCTCTGGGTGCGGCGCGTCGTACCAGCGTTTGATGTCCTTCGGCGTGATCTCGGTCAGGAGCTTGCCCTTGAAGCCCGGCATGAAGTGCGCGATGTCGAGATACAGGTTCCGGCGCGTGCCGCCGGCTATCCTCTCGCCGTTCGGCAGCCGGTATCCTTCCGCCCACCGGGTCACGTAATCCTCGAACGAGATAAGGTTCGCGCGCTTCCTGCGGCGGCGTTCTGACGGATGGACCCATTCCTGGATGTGCTTGCGGTCCAGTTCCACCAGATGCCGTTCCTCTTCGAGCCACTGGTGCGCCTCGTGCTCCATGTCCGGCTTGAACTGGCGCTGGACCTTCTTGCCCGGTCGTTTCGGGTCCGGGTACCGCACCTGCCAGGCGACGAGATTGCCTGCGGTATCGTAGCGCGGCGTCACGGTGCCGAATCTGCTCCGTCGCCCCGGCGACGGCCCCATACTGTCCTTCTTCGTCCTTGCGGACATGATGATGCTCCTTGTGCTGAATCCAAGATCGATGGCATGGCATAACAGCCTCGGAAAAATGCCACCAAAAATGCCACCAAGTGGCCGAATACGCTCTCAGTGAGCCATTGCACCTAAAAATGCACCTCTAGTGCCTTAGGCCTTGCAATCATTGAGGTTTAGGCTGATTCAATCACTCGTCACAGGTCGTTTCGACCATCAGCCGCATGAAGATGACGCTAAGGAGCAACACTGCTTGCGTGTCTATTGGAAGAAAGCGGGAACCGTTGCTATGATTGATTTTGTAAGTAATGAAAGTGGATTTATTTGCCCCCGGAGTGGTGGAGATGGACCTGTACGACGCTGGGCCGTATCCCCCTCTCTGGGGGTACTTCAACAAAAACCTCGGCCAATCGGTCGAGGTTTTTTCATATGTTCATATGCGGCTGCACAAGCAACCCAAGCATCCGAAATATAACGAGGGACGTATGGCACAAGAACACACAGCACAGGCCGAACCGTCACCTACCAATAATCGTTTGCACGATAGCCAGCAGGCTTCCCCGGATCAACGAGCCGGAAGACGTCTTGCGGCATTCAAAGCGGCGTTCCCGCTCACCGTTCCCATCTGCCTAGGGTTTCTGTTCCTTGGCGCCTCCTACGGCATTCTGATGGGCACGAAAGGCTTCTCGTTCGTGTGGCCCATGTGCATGAGCGCGTTCATCTTCGCGGGTTCGATGGAATTCGTCACCGTGAACCTGTTGCTCTCTGCGTTCAACCCATTTGCCGGCTTTCTGCTGGCGCTGATGGTGAACGCTCGACACTTGTTCTATGGCTTGTCCATGCTGGGCAGGTTCAAAGGACTCGGCTGGAAGCGTCCATACCTGATTTTCGGCATGTGCGATGAAACCTATGCCATTAATTCCACCGCGCGGATTCCGGATACGGTGGATCGCGGCTGGTTCTATTTCTGGGTGACTGTGTTGAATCAATGCTATTGGGTAGTCGGCGCCACCGCTGGCGGCATTATCGGCTCTCATCTGCCGTTTGATACCACCGGCCTTGATTTTGTGCTCACCGCGCTGTTTCTGGTGATTTTCCTTGACCAGTGGCTCGGAGGCAAGCATCGTGAGCGACTGTCCGCAATCATTGGCGTGCTTGCGGCGCTCGTTTGCCTCGTGATTTTTGGTGCCGAGAACTTCATGATTCCTGCATTGATTGCCATGCTGGTGCTGTTCACCATATTGCGGCCTCATTTGGATACGCTCAATATCGAGTCCGAGAACGCATCAGCAAACAATGCCGGCGAGAACGCCGATGCTTCGCAGGAGGTTCGATAATCATGACTATGACCGTCTGGCAAGGGGTGTTCACCATCGTGGCCGTAGCGGTTGGCACTATGCTGACCCGATTCCTGCCGTTTATCATTTTCCCGGAGTCGAAGGAACCACCACGATTCATCAACTATTTGGGTTCTGTGCTGCCTTATGCCATGACTGGCCTGTTGGTGGTATATGCGCTGCGTAACACGCCGATTCTCACCGGCTCGCATGGTATTCCCGAGCTTATTGCCTGCGCTGTGATTGTGCTGCTGCACTGGTGGAAGCGCAATATGCTGCTTTCGATTGCAGCCGGCACGATAGTGTACATGCTGCTGGTACAGCTGGTGTTCTAGAAACGGAATAAGGCTCCCCGCAGGGAGCCTTATGAATATTCAGTCCTGAAGCTGCTTCTCTACCCAATCAACAATGTAGGGAGCGACCTCTTCGATCTGATCGATGGCGACTTCGAATTCATGCTGTCCGCCATACCAAGGATCCACCAGATCGATTTGATCCTCACGCCCAGGCTTTGGCTTGGGCAGGTTCGGATCGAAACTGCGGTACATATGCACTTCGGCGCGCTTACCGGCCGGCAGCATACGCAGCAGTGCACGCATATGCGATGCGGTCATCGGCAGGAACAAATCGGTACGGTTGATTTCGTCGCGAGAAATGCGGTGAGCGAAGTGATCGTGCGGGATCTCATCGCCGTAACCACGCTCGCGCAGCACACGCACGGCACGCGGATCAATCGGATGGCTCCACTCCTCATCCGATACACCGCTGGATTCCACGTTCACTTTACTGCCTAATCCACGCTCATTGAAGAAGTGGCGCAGAATAATCTCTCCCATTGGAGAGCGGCAGATATTGCCGGTGCACACGGTCATTACGGTATAGGGATGGGTAGTGTTGCTCATCGATAGCTTTCATCTCGTACACAGCCGTTCGGCTACGTATTACTTGGTTTTCGTCAGAATGCAGAACTGATAGGAGGCAATGCCACAATCAGGGTTGGCGGGCTTCAAACGCTCCCCTACTTCAACTTCTTGCCATAGGCCGGCTTCAACCAGCGCTTTCATATCAGGAGCGTAGGAATCGGCATCCACTTGCGCATCCAACAGCGTCACATATGCCTTGTTGGCGAATGGCAACGCTTCGGCGAACAGCTGGGCTCCACCGATAACCCAGATTTCGGAGCGGTCCAGACCATCGTCCGGAATCGCCTCCTGGCGGGCCAGGTCGAGCGCATCGTCAAGACTCGTCACCACTGTGGCACCGGGGGCGCTATACAGCGGATCACGAGAAACGACGATATTGTCTCGGTTAGGCAGCGGACGGTACTTCAAGCCCAATGACTCCCAAGTCTTGCGACCCATAATTACGGGGTGAGAAACCGTCAGCTCCTTGAAATGCTTCATGTCTTCGGCGCAATGCCACGGCATTCCGCCATTAAAGCCGATGGCACCCGGACGACCTTCTTTGTCGCGAGCCTCGGCCCAAATGAGATTCACCGAAAAAGTCTTGGGGAAATCATCTCCCCAATCCTCTTCGTTAGCAGACAGCCCGGCAGACCCGGGCTCGGGTTCGTGATAGCCGCTACGGCTACTGTCATGCTCCATTTCGCTTTACTCCTCCTGGATTCAACGGAACTGGGCCTTAGTGTAGTTGATGTGTCAGACTGCCGAGCCGTTAAAAGGACAGTCCAGTGGACTGTCCTTAGGCAAGGTGAGGCTCCGCACTATTAGCGGAGCCGAAGGAAGTCAGACCGCAACAGGAGCTTTGATGGTGGGGTGATGCTGGTAACCCACGATGGTGAAGTCTTCGTACTGGTAGTCGAAAATCGAATCAGCCTTGCGAATCTCAATCTGTGGGTACGGGTAGGGATCGCGCCCCAACTGTTCAAGCACTTGCTCAATGTGATTGTCATACACATGGCAGTCGCCACCGGTCCAGACGAATTCGCCAGGTTCAAGACCAGCTTGCTGCGCCATCATCAGAGTCAGCAGTGAGTAGGAGGCCACGTTGAACGGCACGCCGAGGAACATGTCGCAGGAACGCTGGTAGAGCTGGCAAGACAGCTTGCCGTTCGCCACATAGAACTGGAACAGCGCATGGCATGGCGGCAGGGCCATGTTCTCCACCTCTGCCGGATTCCATGCCGAGACCACCATACGGCGGGAATCCGGATGGTTTTTAATCAAATCCATCACATTAGCGATCTGATCGATGGTGTGATTGGGGTTTTCAGGAGTAGGTGCCGGCCATGAACGCCATTGTGCGCCATATACAGGGCCCAGATCGCCGTTTTCGTCCGCCCATTCATCCCAAATATGCACATTGTGGTCCTGCAGCCAACGCACATTGGTAGAGCCTTTCAGGAACCACAACAGCTCATATGCCAAACCTTTGAAGAACACTGTCTTCGTAGTGAGCAATGGGAAATAGCTGGAGATATCGAACCGCATCTGCTGGCCGAATAGGGAAATCGTGCCCGTGCCGGTACGGTCGGACTTCAGCGTGCCTTCGGTCAGAATCTTGCGCACCAAATCCTCATAAGGCATGGGGATGTTGGTTTGCGGACGAGCGGGGATACGTGAACGGATTTCTGCAAGTTGTTCTTCGGTCAAAGCCATGCGCACTATGGTAGCGGCAGGGGCAAGACCTCAACATCGCATTGGCGTCATGACTAGATAATCCACGGCCATTACATGATTCATACTCCCGGAACCACCGCGCTCGAGGCATAATGGAGAGGTCAATCAATGCCATGAGATGCCGTAAGGAGGCACACTATGGGTAAGCGACTGTGGGTGGAGCGTAACAAGGACGGTTCATGGGATGCGTTCAGCGATGATGGTGCACATATCAAGTTCGGCAAGGATCGTGGTCAGTTCACTCCGGGCGATCTGATGAAGGTGGCTTTGGCCGGCTGTGCTGCGCTTTCCAGCCAGTTCGCCATCGAGCATACTCTCGGCGAAGGCAAGGGTGCCAAGATCGTGGTGGATGGCTCCTATGACCCTGAGAACGACGCGTACACCGGCTTTGACGAGCAGGTTGTGGTGGATGCCTCCGATGCCGGTCTTTCCGATGAAGATGCCGAAAAGCTCAAGGAACGCATCACCCGCCATATCGACAAGGGCTGCACGGTCAAGCACACCTACGTGCAGGAAACCCCCGTGCGCATGAACGTGACCATCAAGCGTTGATGCAACCGACCTGATAGTCAATTCCGGTTACTGCCGGAGCCATCAGAGAAGGGGCATGACACCGGACCGTAAGCTTGGCCGAACGGCCTTGAGCGTGTCCAGGGTCATGCCCCTTCTCTGATGGCGGTCAGTTGAGCGCTAGCTTATTGACGCTCAGGATCGATGGTCTTTTCGATTTCCTTGACGACTTCCGGCTCAGCCTTGGCCACCGGAATCTCCTCGACGCCGGCAATCTCCTCCAGCGACTTGGTAGGTACTTCAGCCGGAGAGCTCGGCACGGTGTCCAGACGGGATTCCGCAGCCTCGACATACTTACGCGGCACCACATACACTGGGCCGACCGCGTGCTGCAAGAGTCCCTGGCTGGTGGAGCCCAGCAGCAGACCGGTGAAACCACCGCGACCACGGGAGCCAACCACCACAACATCGTGATCGTAGCTGGCCTTGGTCAGTGCGCTGACAGCCGGACCGGAGACGATACGCTTGTTAATCTTCAGGTTCGGATGAGACTCCTGCAATGGCTTGATGCGGACTTCCAAATCATCCTCATACGACTTCAACACATCGTCCTCACCGTCAATGCCCTTCAGGTTCGGCACGGCGGAGAGCACATCAAGCTCGGCATCCCAGCACGTGGCGAAGTCAGCGGCAATCTCCAGAGCCTTCAGACCCCACTTGGATTCGTCGGAACCGACTGCCACCTTGGTGATGGTGTTGTTCAAATGCATCAAGTTGCCATCGTCATCGGTGTACGGCACCACCACAATCGGGCAGTATGCGTATGCCGGCAGCGAGGAGGACGTGGTTCCCAGCAGGCGCTCGGCCAAACCACCTTTACCACGGTTGCCAATCACAATCAGGTTGTAGTTGCGAGACAATTCAACGAACACAGACGCAGGGTCGCCGGTAACGATCAGCGTAGCGGCCTCAACACCCTGCTCATCAGCAATGGCCTTGGCCTTGGACAGAATCTCCTGAGCATCCGAGTGCGCGGCGTTATCATCCCCCATTGCCGTGTACGTAGCATCAAATGACACAGCGGCATAGCTGGGCAGGGAATACGCGCAGACAATCTGCAGCGTGAGTCCGGCATGCTTCGCATAATTCGCGGCCCACCATGTTGCCTTATAGCTGGCATGTGACCCGTCAACGCCGACGAGAATGGCCTTGTCGTTAATCATGACGACCTCCTTGAAGTTATCGCGGCATCAGCACCGCGTATCTCCAACAATACCGCGCGACACTCGGATGAGCCGGTAACGAAAATGCGGAAATGCTCCACAAAACAGTGAGCTCGCACACAACCATGCGCATAACGCAAAGGGCTCTGCAGACATGTGAATCATGTCTACAGAGCCCTTAATACAAGCGTTACAGCTTAAAAAAAAGCTTACGGAATGCGCACCACAGTGGTGAGCTTGTTCGGCAGCGTGCCGGCCAATGCCACAACACCGCCAGTCCAGCCACCGTGAATGGCCTTGCCGCCGCCAACGTACAGCGCCACATGATCATAGTGCACGCCGCCATTGGTGCCATTGGTGTACTTGTAAATCAAAATGTCGCCCGGCTCCAACGTGCCATCGGTGACCACATAACCGCCAGGTACGTTCACGTATTCTTCAGGCCATCCGTGGAAATTAATGCCTCGTGCGGCCAGTGCCTTGGTAACCAGTGCCGTGCAGTCCATCGAGCTGCCAATCAGTGAATAAGCGCGGTCAATGGAAGCCGCAGCACCAGCGGTGGCTGCACTTCCGGAATCGGAGTAGCTCAACGTGGAGCGAGAATCACTGCGGCTTGCCGCCTGGGACTGGGATTGAGTCTGCTCAGCAGCCTTCTTGGCGGCTTCTTCCTGAGCTTTCTTCTGAGCCTCGGCGTCCTTTTCCGCCTGAGACTGGGTTTGGGGAACGTTCAGGCTTTCCACATCTCCCCAGCTAGCATCGCTGTCCACCTCGGTAGAGGTAGCTTCAGCGGTGAAATCCTTGCGCACCTGCGTATATGCGGGGAAGGATTTCGTGGAGGTGACGGTTTCCTGAGCCGGAGCCGCGGATGCGGCCGGGACAAAGGCAAACAAGCATGCGGCTGCGGCGCACACTGCCACCACAGAAGAAATCACAGAATTGGTCTTCATAAAACCCTTACTGTACACTGCACCAATCAACAAAGCTTGCTCATAGCGGAATACCAGGCTATGAGATAGCAGACATCCTTCGGCGTGTCGCGAGGAATATGGTATCAATCTGCGGTATGAGCAGTATGAATACCGGCAGTGCAAGTATGCCGGCAATACATACCGTCAGTAATGAATGTACTGGAACGTGCTGGCTTGTTCGGCGGTAAACGTGCGGGTGGAAATCACACCCAAGCCCTTGTAGTTGGATTCGGAAATCTCGATGGAACCATCGGAATTCACCTTTTCCACCACACCGACGTGTCCGTAATAGGAGTCGGCGTTCTCCTGACCGGGAGCAAAGACCACTACGTCGCCAGTATGGCGAGCGGTATTGTCGACCCAGTATCCACGAGAGCTGGCGGAATTTGCCCAGGAACGAGCGTCTCCGAAGCTGCCGCCAATCGGCAGGCCCAACTCGGTGCGGCGCTGGTAGGCATACCAAGTGCACTGACCCCACGGATACGTGTTCTGATTCTTGCCGGCATCATGGTTTGGATTGAATCCAGCTGGAATCGAGCCTTGATCCTGATCCATCAGCGCAGCCACCACAGAGTTGCGAGCGGTATTGCGATTCATCAGGTTGGTATCCAACGTTCCTTCGGAATTGCTCAATCCCCAGCTGCTGGAGGAATCCGTTGACGTGGACTGCGTACCGGACGAGCTCAAATCAGAACGCGCCTCGGAACGGGAAGCCGAGCTTACATCGCTCACACGCTTAATCTGCGTGGTCGTAGTGGCGTTATCGGCGAGCGTCAGGTCTTCTTCCGGGCTAGCAAAAGCGATAGCGCCAGCTGCGGTACCAACCAGAGCGGCCAACGATGCGGAAGCCAGAATATGGCTGCGGCGTTCGGCGGCACGGGCGGCCTGACGAATAGAACGACGGGTCTGCGGAGCAATCTCGTTGATCTTGGCGGCCACTGCGGGATCCAAGCCCAGCACAGCGGCATCGTCGCCTGCAGATTGCACAGCGCGAACAGAGCGAATGGAATGCGTCCCCTTACCAGAGGAGAACAGTGCCTTCGCTAAGCTAAACTTCTGGCTCGAAACCTTGGCCGCTTTATGCGAAGCATGCTTCATACCTAATAAACTCCTTGGTTTGGTTGACAACAGTACATCATGATCAGGTACTGCTGTACCGACACTGCCCACTACTCTACAACGAACATGTGTCATTTGATAACCGAATAGCATCCACAAGGGCGTGTCGAACCGGTTCGACATCATTTATGTTGACACTGTATCAATCCGGCAACCGAGCAAATCTTGGCATTATTCCGTTGCAATGATTACCCTTATCTGACGTGACTACGACAGTAAAGATTCCCGATTCAATAAAGCCTGAGGATGGCCGCTTCGGCTCCGGCCCCAGCAAAGTGCGCTCAGAGCAAATAGCAGCTCTTGACGCCGGTGCCACCACATTGCTGGGCACCTCTCACCGTCAGCTCCCGGTAAAGCAACTCGTCGGCTCCATTCGCGAAGGATTGCATGCCTTCTTCAAGTTGCCAGACGGTTATGAAGTGGCACTGGGCAACGGCGGCGCCAGCGCATTCTGGGAAATCGCCTGCGCGTCTCTGATTACACGCCGCGCCGCATTCGGCGCCTACGGCTCGTTCAGCGCCAAATTCGCAGCCTCCGCAGCTAACGCCCCGTTCCTTGAAGAGCCGGCGATTTTCTCTTCGGAACCAGGCACGTATCGGCTTCCGGAATTCACCGAAGGTGTGGACACCTACTGCTGGGCCCATAATGAAACTTCCACCGGAGTGGCAGCTCCGATTCGCCGCGTTCCCGGCAGTCAGGAAGCCGGTGCCTTGACCGTTATCGACGGCACCAGTGCGGCAGGAGCCCTGCCTATTGATATCAGTCAAACCGACGTGTATTACTTCTCCCCGCAGAAGGCGTTCGGTTCAGATGGCGGGCTTTGGATCGCAGTGCTCTCCCCCGCTGCCATCGAACGCGCAGCCGGCGTGGAATCCAGCGCTCATCTGGACGGCGCACGCCGTTGGGTTCCGCCATTCCTTTCGCTGACCAAAGCACTGGAGAACTCCCGCAAGGATCAGACGTTGAACACGCCTTCCGTGGCGAACCTCATCATGATGGAAAATCAGGTTCGCTGGCTGAATGATAACGGCGGCTTAGATTGGGCCACTGCACGTTGCGCCAAGTCCGCGTCCCTGCTGTATTCATGGGCGGAACATTCCGATTACGCGCAACCGTTCGTCTCCGACTACGATGCACGCTCCAACGCGGTAGTCACCATTGATTTGGATGAGCGCGTACAAGCCAATCAGGTACTGGCTTTGCTGCGCGAAAACGGCATTGTGGATTGTGCCGGATACCGCAAGCTTGGCCGTAACCAGTTGCGTATCGGCGTATTCCCCTCAGTGGAACCTGCGGATGTGGTGAACCTGACCAAGTGCATCGACTACGTGGTCGAGCATCTGTAAAACCAAGAACTACTAGATAGTAAGGAAACGTAGTAAAGAGGAACGTTTGACGTTCCTCTTTACTACAGTCTGTGACTATGAAGTTTGCGCCTATTATCGACCCAGCCGTTCGCAAGCCCGCCCCAAAGCCGGTGCGGGTTGATTTGCGTAAGGTTTTCGGCATCGGAACCGGACTATGGGCCGTGGCGTTGATTATCGCTCTGATTCTCGTGGCTATTGGGCGCGGCACGGAATCACTGGTTATCATATGCGCGTCCGGTGTCATCATCGGGCTTCTGCTGCTGATTTGGGAGTTCTTCGACCGCTGGGACTACCGGCGCCTGGGCCTGTAAAGCCAAACTCCAAACTTACTGAGCAAGTGGCAGGCTCAAGCTGAACGTGCTGCCTTGCCCCTCGGAGCTCCACACGGACACATCACCATGATGGGTGAGTGCCACATGCTTGACAATGGCCAAGCCAAGCCCCACACCTTCTGCAGTGCGTTCGGTTTGTGAAGCGCCTCGATAGAATCGCTCGAAAATACGAGATTGATCGCGCTTGGCGATTCCGGCACCCTGATCGATCACACGAATCACTGCGCGGTCGCCATCCTTAGACCGCGATGCCGAGACACTCACCACACCATGTTCCTTGGAATATCCGATGGCATTTTCCACCAGCTTGGTCACGGCACTATCGATTTGGTCGGCAAGTCCATTAATCACCAAGGCGTCATCGCCTTTGAGCATCAGCTGCACGCCAGCTTGTTCGGCTTCCGGCTGCAGATGCTTTATAGTGGCTCGCAGTTGTTCCATTACATTAAGACGATTCGCGGAAGACGGGGTAATGGGTTCCTGTGCACGAATCAATAGCAGCAAGTCAGCAACCATATGATTCAGCTTGTTGCAGCTGGACCGCACTTGGCGCGCATCCGCGGCAATACGGGTCTGATCAAGGTCACCGTGTTCCAACGAATCCGCCAGCTGAGAAAGCGCCTGCGTGGGCTTCAACAACTGCTCGGACACGTTAGTGATGAACGAATCACGCACCTGACCGAATCGGACGATTTCGCTGACATCAGCAATCAGCACAATAACGAATTTCTCACTGATGCGGGCCACCGTGACTTTCAGCCAATTCGGGCGGGTCACGGATTGCGCGGTGACGTGTTCGTTGCCGCCACGCTCGCCGGCATAGCGCTCCGGCGTGCTGGTGGTCAGGTCGAACTGGCGTTTGCCACCGGATTTTCTTGCCTCATGCACGGCATCCAGCACCGTGGAATCAACAATGGCATCCTCTTCGACTACGCCCAGATGGTAGGCGGCCGGGCTGCAACGGACCACACCATCATGGTCATCCACCACAATAGAGGTTCCCGGCATCATGGAAAGCAAAACGGCGGTATCGTCAGATAGATCATCAGTATCATCGGCATCATCATGACCGAAGTTCAACGTTATCCGTTGTGTGGCAACCCCAAGAACCACAAGAGCAATCACAACCAGCAGCGCAACGGATAGGACAATAAGCACGATCACGGCAGCAAGCGGCATTTGTGTCATAGCTAACATTGTTCCACACTCGGCGCGTCGAACACTACTTATTACTTCGGCGCGCCGATAATATGAATTGCAAGTGAACAACCCAATGAACAATAAAACAACTTGAGGTTGCGTTTGCCTACGTTGAAGTAGCACTAAGCGGTATAAATAATAAACTGGTACAGGTTGCAACAAGCAAGCATGAAAGGCTAGAGAAATGCGCGTTATTTTCAACGAGGAGCTGAAGCAAGTCGCTGATGACCTCGACCATATGGCGCAAGATGTACGCAAGGCGATCAACGGCGCTGGTGAAGCACTGCTGAAGCAGGATGTCGAAGCCGCGCAGACCGTGATCGATGGCGACATCGAGATTGACGCCCTTGAATCCTCCGTTATTGACCAGTGCGTCAAGCTGCTGGCCAAGCAGAACCCGGTGGCCACCGATTTGCGCGTGGTGGTTTCCACTCTGCGTCTGGCCTCCACCTTCGAGCGTATGGGCGATCTTGCTCGCCATGTGGCCGAAGCCGCTCGCCGCACTTACCCCGCTTCCCCGCTGCCTGAGTCCGCTCAGCCGGTGTTCGCCGAGATGATTGACTTCCTCAACCACACTGCCGACGAACTAGTCAACCTGCTGAACAACCGTGATGAGAAGCATGCGGAAAGCATCATCCTGAACGATGACAAGCTCGACGACCTGCATCACAAGACCTTCGAGCTGGCCCTGTCCGATGATGTGACCCGTCAGCAAACGGTGGACATCGTGCTGCTGGGCCGCTTCCTGGAGCGTCTTGGCGATCATGCGGTTTCCGCTGCACGCCGTGTGGCCTACATTGTCTCCGGCTTCGATCCGTCCAAGAAGCCTACGCGTGATGAAGGCATTGACATCGCCTGATAATTCAATTCCTATCCCCTAGGGGATGCCCGAAACGGCGATCCGGTTACGACTGGACGCCGTTTTCTTTTTGCCGGCACACCATGCCATACAAAAAAGGGACTGCACATGAACTTGTGCAGTCCCTTGATGTCTTAAAGCGCTAGCGCTTCAGATCACTTCTGGCCCTGAGCGGCGACGGCAGCGGCACCGGCAGCGGCAGCTTCCGGATCCAGGTACTCGCCACGCGGCTTGATCGGCTTGAAGTTCTCGTCCAGCTCGTACAGCAGCGGGATAGCAGTCGGGATGTTGACCTTGGCGATCTCTTCCTCAGACAGGTTATCCAGCATCTTGACGATGGCGCGCAGGGAGTTGCCGTGAGCGGCGATCAGAACGGTCTTGCCAGCCTTCAGCTCCGGCTCGATAGCGGACTTGAAGTACGGCTCAACGCGCTTGACCACATCGGCCAGGCACTCAGCTTCCGGAACCGGGTCGCCGGTGTAACGCGGGTCGTGGTTCTGGGCGTACTGATCGTTCGGATCGATCTCGGGCGGCGGGGTGGCGTAGGAACGACGCCACAGCATGAACTTCTCGTCACCGTACTCTTCACGGATCTCGGTCTTGTTCTTGCCCTGCAGAGCGCCGTAGTGACGCTCGTTGAGACGCCAGTTACGCTCAACCGGAATCCACAGACGATCTGCGGCATCCAGTGCGATGTTGGCGGTGTTGATGGCGCGACGCAGCAGGGAGGTGAACACGATGTCCGGAAGGACGTTCTTCTCCTTGAGCAGCTCGCCGCCACGCTTGGCTTCGGCTTCACCCTGTTCGGTCAGCGGTACGTCGACCCAACCGGTGAACTGGTTGGTTTTATTCCATGCGCTCTGTCCATGACGGAGCAGTACTAGTTTGTAAGACATACGGCCAGTCTACCGCCCAAAGTCGCCAAATGCGAACATTCATCTTATGTTTCGCGTATCGAAAAGGTAACGTTATGCGCTGATTAGGGAATTGTCGCCGTTTCTCTCGGCTCCCCTTGTCAGGGGAGCTGTCAGCGAAGCTGACTGAGGGGTAGTCAAAACCCGATTGACGGCATCAATTCCATAACGTTATGCGATGATCGCGGAGATGGCTGCCACTATTGCAAACAGCAGGGTCTGGAATCCCGCGTCGCTTAGCGCAGTGCGGAACTGACGTTTCGGCACGCTGGAGACCATGCGAATCGGCACTGCGATACCGGAAAGCAGCAATATACCGCCCCACGGCATCCACAGATACATGCACAGGAATAAGCCCAGCGCCCAGGCGAGAATGCAGCAGACCATGAGCATGGTAGTGGCATGATCCCGCCCCATGCGCACGGCCAACGTACGCTTACCATGCTTGAAATCGGATTCGATATCACGCAGATTATTGACCATCAGCAGCATTGCAGCATTGAGTCCGCAACAGATGGCCGCGGCCACTGCAAGAGTATCGATGGTACTGCTCAGCGCATATTCGGTACCGAGTACTGCGGCAAGTCCAAAGAACAGGAACACCGCAAGTTCACCGAGCCCTGCATAACCATACGGATGTTTGCCACCGGTGTAGAACCAACCTGCAATAAGGCTTGCGGCCCCTACGGCCAGCAGCCACCATGCCTGCGAAATGATAACCGCAGCCAGGCCGCAGACAGCGGCGAGCGCTGCGGCAGCACCGGCTGCGATAAGCACATGCTTCGGCGGTACTCCGGATGCGACCAAACGCTGTGGTTTCGAGGCTCGGCCGTTCGCCTGAGCGTTTGATTCGGATTCCGCCGAATCCCGCCCCTCATCAGTGCCGCGTACGCCATCGGAATAATCGTTGGCGAAGTTGACTGCGATTTGCAGGAATAGCGCCACGAGCATGCACAGTATGGCCACCGGCCAGAAATGAGCCTGCAAAGGCTCGGCTATGGCTCGATTGGCAACGCATTCCTGCGGTACTGGAGAGATATCGACACAGGTGCCGAGCTGATCAATGTGTCGAAATGCTAATGCCGTTCCCACCAGCACTGGTGCAATAGAAGCGGGCAATGTCTTGGGGCGCAAACCACTGAGCCATAAACGTAAATCCATGCTTCTCAGCGTAGACCATAGGCAATCGCTACGTACTGAAACGGAGGTGATTTTTCGCAGTAAGGCAATGACGCCAATAACTACAGCGACGGGCTGCGTTCCGGCTCATCGGCATCGTCACGGTTCATGTCCAGCGCCAAGGCCGCACGCCGCGAAGCCGATACATCCGTTTGCGCTTTGCCTTCCAGTCCGTCAAAGATGTCGCATACGCGCACGCCCAATGTTCCCGCAAGCGCGTACAGCGTGGAGAGTTTGGGAGACCTTCTCCCCTGTTCGATGTATCCGATGGAAACGCGATCCATGCCCAGCTGTTCGGCCAGCTGCTCTTGCGATAGGCCACGGGATTTACGCAGCATCTGGACGCGGTGACCGACCGCCCAGAGGAAGCGTTGATAACTCGTGGTTGACATGGTGACCATTGCAATGCAGAGGCCACCATAAGTCCACTAACAGCCGGTTAGCATTTTGGAAATATCCACCGGCTCGGCGCCGGGTTGCGACCGTTAATAGCCGCAACCTGACTCTGGGCCAGAGCTGCGTCGGCGGTCGCGAACCGCGGCAGCGCTCTGCCTGACCGCACCCGCCAGGATTCGCTCCGCCGCAGCCACGGCATCCTCGGCTGCGCGAGTCACCCGGCGACCTTCCGGCGTCTCGCTGTAAAGCGGATGAGTGGCGATGTCGTAGGGCGTCGCGAGTTCCGGCTCGCAGCCTCGTTCGAACACGTAGATGCAGTCAAGCGGCATCCGCATCACCTCGCCTGGGTCACAGCCGACCCTCAGACTAATCTGACGAGCAGTGTCCGTATCCTGCCCACCCAGGTACAGCCAATGGTCGCAGTTGTTGGCGATGCTGGCGGCGGTCGCCGCACCATACATGCTTTCCAGCTGCGTGAGCGACTGGAGAATCACACTAACCGATATTCCTCGCGAACGAATCACCGCGATGACTTTGTCAAAGTCGGGAATACGGCAATTCGTGGCGAAGTCGTCGAGGTACATACGCACGGGCACCGGCAGGCGGTTGCCGTCGCATTGGGTGTCTGCGAAGCGGCACAGCTGCTGCAACGCCTGCGTGTAGAACAGGTTGACCATACGGTCCATCGAACGATCCGTGTCGGAGACGTTGACGAACACCGCCCAGTGGCCTCGACCAAGTTTGGCGAAGTCGATGCGTTCGGAGCGCGTGAACATCCCGGTTGCTCCGCGAAACGCCATCGGCGCGAGCTTGGATTCGAGGATGCCTCGGATGGAGGAATCCATCTTGTCCGCACGCTGCGAGGCTTGAATAGCCCTCCAGCGTCGGGCGGTCATGCCTTGGGGGTCGATCTGGCACATTTCATCCATCATGACGGGAATCGACCCCTCGTTCATCACGCTGACCATGCGCTGCACGGTGGCGAGGTTCTGTTCTTTTTTCGGCAGGCATTGCATCGTGTACGCGATGAATGCGGAGAGGTACATGGCACCGGCCTGATCCCAGAATGGATCCTTGTTGTTTTCCACCGGGCTGATGGCGGAGGCGATGGCAACCACATCCTGTTCATTGAATTCACCGTCCGGATGGGTACGGATGAAATCGAGCGGGTTGTAACCGATCATTCTCGTTCCCGGCGTATTGCATACCGGGCTTGGTCCCCAGCCGGCCAGATCAGTGAAGTCCACGCACACCACGCGGTAACCGTGGGCGGCAAGCACCGGGCCAATCTCACGCACCAAATTGCCCTTGGTGTCGGTGACGATGACGGATTCGTTCATCTGCAGCAGGTTGGGCTTCACATAGCCTCGGGTTTTGCCGGCTCCGGATGGGCCGATGATCAGATCGTTGTTATTGAGGTGGGAGATGAGGGTGTTGTTGGAGGCGGTAAGTCCTGCTGCGAGAATCCGCTCGCCCAGGGCAGAAGAATCAATGGTATTGACGAATGTGTTCATAGATGCTCCTCTCAAGTTAATCAACAGGACACGAACCGGTCAGGCGAGATGGAAGTCGGCCATCTTCGCCAGCGGTGCGATGATGGAGACAAGGTTCACGTCAGCATCCTCATCGCCCATTGGTCGTGTAACGCACTCCTCCCGCTCTATCCAATATGACTTGGCTGCTTGAGCCTGCACGTAGGAGGCCTCACCAAGCAATGGGAATGCGGGCACATCCAACTGCTCGCTTCTGGCGAGCGCCATCTTGCGCATCGGTGCCACTGTGGCGACGCCGACCAGCAGCGAACACCCTTCGAAGTAGTCGGCGAGCGGTAGGCGGCGCAGCGTATCGAGCAGATTGTCTGCGCATGAGCCGTTATTGCAGCTGGCCTTGTTCTGGCTTTCCTTCAAGCGCTGATCCAACGGAATCCGTGGAATCCTACGAGCCTTGCCGCTCTTGGATTCCAACGGTTTCGTAAACTCCACCCATCGTTGTCTCTCTTTACTTTTCCTGCGATGCTCTCTCCGCTCTCCACTCGCCTTGGGATCCACTTCCAGAGGTCGAACGAAGCATTCGAGCGCATCAGTAATCTTGCGGGCCGATTCACTGTGGTCCGGCGTGTACCACAGGTTGTCCGCGTCTAGCCGAAGCAACCGTGTGCGCAGCAATCGGGCTAGGCTTGCCACGCTCATGTCTAGACTGATTTTCACCTCCTGTCCGGCAGTATCGATGGCTTCGATGGCATTCTTGAGTTCGGCGTAAAACAACTCCTGACGTTCGTTGTTCTCAAACTCGTCCGGGTCGAAGTCCTTGAATGCAAGATCCTCGAAATCGATATCATCCAAGTCAAGGTCCGAGAAATTATTTTCTGGGGAATCCGAGTCCTCGAAATTCGTTTCTTCCTTTTGCTGCGGCTCATGAACCTCTATGCCGAGGGCCACGGCCGCGGCACAGTATTCGCGAAGCGTCATGCGGGCCACATCGCGAATCACCGACGCCGCATAGTCGGGGCTGGTGTGCCGACAACCCACCAGTCGGCGGAATCGTTCTTCCAGCGGAACTCGAATCAGTGCACTACCTCCAGTGTTCTCGGAATCCATTCCCATGCGTTCCTCTCGCGCTTCACGGCTTCAGGTCAACACGACCAACCGCCTGTGTATTCCACGGTGGACATGAATGTATCGCCGGCGCACCGAATCCGCTCGTAGAATCTACGGAACTTGACGATGGCGGTCCAGAGAACAACACAAAGCGAGGCAATGCGAAACCGTAGATACTACGCTGAAGCGATATCGCATTCTTTTACCATGCACAACCGTCACCAATGCAGTAATACGGAAAGGAAAAGGAGCGATGATGTTCTCCACGGAGCAGATGCAGGCGCAATATACGTCACGGCACCGCAAGCATCACCATGATTGCAATGAAATTCGGCAATCGGCGTGCGATGTCACCACAATGCTGCTGGAACTGGCCGATTGGACTATTGCCGATGCGGACGTGAATGCTCAGAGCCGCAAACGCAGCGAACATATTATGCAGGATGTGCAAGTCATGGCGCTTGGCAGGTATACGAAGCTTAATGATTTGGCCACCTACTGCTGGAATGAGGCAAACGGCAGCGGATACGATTACGATTTGGCCAACCCTTTTGCTTGGGACATCTACCACTTCATGCAGGATGCCGAGAACACGCAGACTGCCTCTGATTTCTATGAGGCGGCCGCGTATTGCGCGGTGGCTTTCCTGATGATGCGCGCAGATTCGTTCACCGTTGCCGACCTTGCAAACCTGTGCTCACCCGAAGTATTCATACCAATCACCGATATCGGCGAGCCTGATGAAACCAATGAATTCCACGGCAGATATGGTTATGACATCATCCGAAAGGACCAATGCCCGAAATCAAGGCAGATTTCTTTCAGCCGTGTGCTGGGCCTGATAGATAAGCTGCCCAGCGACCTGCGCGGATGTGGATCGAATGAGCTCGGAGATAACGAGTACGACGAGCAGTATTATTCCAACCGTCCCAAACCAGACAACCTGGATTGGCACACGATTTTCGATTCCAAGAAATACGACAATTACTATGCCACGCTGAGCACGTACTACGTGCATCACAACGATGACAGTTGGCCGATGGGCGGCTACTTCACGCCAAAAACCACGGCATCATTCCTCACCGACCTGCCGGCAACCGTGGATTTTGCTTTGGACGTGGAGCTGTGCGACTTGCAAATCGCTTTCCCGGGAACCGACCAACTCATACCGTTCATGACTGATTTAGATCGCTTGCGCCGGTATATCTGGAAGAACCATCGCACTGCCGAATACGGCGGCAACGTTGATTTCGATCGTATTATGCAAGCGCTTTCCGGTTTCCGCCGCCGCACTTGGGCTCGAACAACCCACACATTGCTCGGAGGCAATCATGACTGAACCACATACCACCTATGATTTCGCCGACGATCTGCTCTCACGGCTCCGGGACGATTATGCCATCTGCGAGCGCAATGGCAGAGTGACCGATGCGGTGTTGTTCATCTATCATCGTCAACTGCTTGAAGAATCAGGAACCACGTTTGACCCCAAGAATGAGAACATGGTGGCGAAGCTGCGCCGCCAATGCTTGAACTATCTCGATAATCACGGCTATGCATTGACCACAGCCCATCGTGGCAACACGAAACGCAAACCTCGCGCGAAAGACAAGTCGCTGAAGCTCATCAGCATACTGTGTGCCGAGCGCAAGCTTCGTTTGAATGATCAGGCACCCCGCATCCCGATTCGCAGCAGATACGCCTCGCACACGCCGGAGCCGGATACCGGCAGCGTGAGCTCACCAAGTGAAGTCGTTCCTGCAGAAGATATTGTGCGATTGTATTCGCTTATCGCCAACGATGAGTCATATAACGAAGTGGTGATTCCGCTACGTTGGGATTCACGTACCGGCGCTGCACTGTACCTGCTCGGCCGCTCCTGGGTCACCGATCTGGTCACTGAAGCCACGGATAAGCAGTGTTTCTTCGCCACGCTGGTTCCGCGGGACATGCGCACGGATGTTGATGGGCTTGATGTTGTAGAGGCTGGCCTTTCCATAGGAATCGGAACAGATAGCGAAGCGGCCCGACAGGTGTTCACCGATTGGGATGAGGCATGGCAATGGTACCGGCGCTTGACCGAAGGCTGGATGACGCACGAGTTCACCTATGTGCATAACAATGCGATACCGCAAGGCTGCCCTGAATCGTTGCGTCGGTTCTTTGAAGACAAAGACCCCCTATTGGACGATGACTCATGGCATCTGACCCCCGAAGAAGAGCGGGAGTACGAGGAGTTTCTAGACAAACTCCATCGCAACGCCTAGCCGTATGTCACCGCAATCGAAGTGCACCGATGAGCGCATAAGCCCACCCTGTTTCCCGTAAAATCTACGCAACGCCTATTCGCCTTGCTCTTACAGTGACAATATCGCCAATCATTAATATCCACTGTGCTAACTTTTAGTTAGCAAGCCAAGGAAGGATTCACTCATGTATTGCACGAATTGCGGCAGCCCCAACAAAGACACTTCCAAATTCTGCACCTCCTGCGGGCACCCACTTACTCAACCGGCAGCAGAAGCAGTAAATAATGCATTTGACGCAACTCCGGTCGCCCCAATGCCGGCAGCTACACCGGTAGCCCCCCACTCCGGCAGCGCCCCCGTGTCCCCCACCCCGATGATGCCGGCCACCGATACAGGCATGCCAGCGCCATCGATTCCTCAGCCGGCATTCCAAGCAACCACACCGACCCCAATCCAACCGTCTCAGCCGGCAATGCCGCAGATTCCGCTACCGCAGAATACTGCCCCAGCCACAGACCAAAGCCAGCAAACCGCACCGGCCGCCCCATTGGCCGCCGATGCGGAGTTCGACAAGACGAACACTACATGGACTCTGGTGCAAGTAATGAAGGAACGCACACTCGTTCCTTTCCTCGTCGCGGTTCTCGCACTCTTCATGCTTTTCGAATACGTTTCCAACATCGTGATATTCATCGTGGTGCTCGTGCTTGGCTATTTGTGTGGCGCCGTGCTCATGCTGCTGTATCTGCAGCGCAATAAAACCCCGCACGTCGAAGCAACATTGGTCCGGTATTGCCGAGCCAAGGGCATCGACCCCAAGAGTGAAATGAAATTCACTTGGTACAGCTACTACAGCGTGATCGTGGGCTTCGTCCTGTGGGCCATTTTCGGCACCCTGATTTCGATGCTGCTTCAGCAAATTGCCGGCAATGATATATACACGAACACCACACTTGCCATGCTCACCGCGTTCGTTCCCATGATCGTGAGCTACTTCATCGCTAGGTATGCCATCAAGTTCATCGATAAGGCCATCTATGCACGAGCCCACACCAATGATTTGCGCATCGCCGCCATCGCCGAAGGGTACTACGACAGCGAGTTCAAGGATGCAGAACAACTGCAGAAAACCGTTTTCCTGCTGAAGAAGAACAGGGTCCAGTCCGTGGCTGGAGCCAAGCGATACGTTTCACTGTCGAACGGCCTGAAGAAAGCTGGCATCATCGGCGGCATCATCACCGCGATTCTCGGCATCCTCACCTTCGGCATGATTTCCAAAATCGGCAAGGGCGTACTCGATACCTCCACAGGCGGCCTTGATCTGGTCGCGCATGAGTTCGGCAAGAAAGCCGGCAATGGCGTTGCACAGCAAGCCGCACAGAACGCTGTTCAAAACATCGCACAGCAGTATCAGAACAACATCATTGCCCAGAACATTACCAGCCAAATCAACAATGCCGGCAATGGCAATCCCATTCCGAACCTTCAGAATCTCAACATTCCTGACGTCGGCGGATTGGTCGATGGCGCCAAAGAACAGCTGAAGCACTTCGGCTTCAAATCCTGAACATAGGTATCGTCACGAGGAGCGGTCACCACAATGGAACAAATTCCTGATTACTATGAGCTGCTGAATCTTAACCCCGCGGATTCGCTTGCAGCGATTCAGCAGCAGCTGCAATACCTGAAGGCTGCAAAAGAAAGTACTTATCTGCAGAGCGATGAAGCAAAACGCTTGCTTCCTCTCATCAATGATGCTTTGACGAATGCTTTTGCAAACGAGACTACACGTCAGCGTTATGACACTGCCTTGGAAGCTCAAAAGCATCCTCAAGCGGAAGAAACACATGAAACGGATTGGCTGGGTCAGGCTCAGCAATTCTACAAGAACAAGCAGTACCGCCAAGCGAAAACCATCATCGGGAACGCCATCGGCGCACGAGGCAATGATCCGCAAGTGCACGCATGGGCTGCACTTATCGAGCTCAAGCAACCCACCTCGAATGATGCATTTGACCATGAGCAAATCATCAAAACCGCAGAATCCCACATCATCGACGCCGACGCATATCTCAAGGTTGGAGAATACTCTGAACAAACCCATTTGGATGTGCTTCACGCATGGATGGAAGTGCTACTCGCGCAAGGCAAAGCTCAACAAGCATTAAACAAGCTGAATGACGCAGTGCGACATGCCTCGGCAACCGCTCAGCCCTACATCCACCTGTATCAGGCCGAACTGTTCAGACAAGTCGCCACAGGCGACAACCGAGAACGCTTCCTTGACGAGTCCTCGCATTGTGCAACATATGGATTGCATGTATTGGCCGTCACCCACAATCAATGGACCGATCAGCAGTTCCAAACCCTATACAAGGATTTGGCTCAATACGCTCCGGTGAGGCACGATCTTTCTCATCGAACCATCAAAGATATTCAGGATTATGCAAAAACCTGCCGCGAGCGCATTGACGAATTGAACGCGAAACCTATTCCGCAGTCCACTCAAAGCCAATGGCAGCAGCATTTCCAGCAAGAAATCGCCGCATGCAATCAGCGCATCGCCTGGATCAATCAAAAAGCAGCACAAGATGCAACAGCATTGCAGCAACAACTGACGCAGATGAATGCGAATTATCAGAATCTGCAGCAAAGTCACGCCAACAAAACCGCTGAATACAATGCACTGCTCGGCAAAGCACAGTCTATGTCCAATGATGGCAAACCGCCAAAACGCCATCGTCTTGCACTCGTTGCAGCAGTCATTCTGGGGTTGATCATCATTACATGCGGCACCAATGCCGGAATGCTGGCGTTCATTCTGTTACTGGTGTTGGAAGTACCGTGTGTATATCTGGCATGGCAAGGCCTGACTGCCGGCAAACGATATGACCAGCTCAAGACACAAATCACGCAAGCAAACCAAGAACTGCAGCAGGTCGCCAGCAATATCAACGCATTGCAAACCACTATGCAGCAGACGCAGAACCGTATACAGCTGGCCCAGCAGGACCCTTCGCAATACGTACTGTCATTGCAATAATTCATTTTCAGGGAGAACATCATGACATCGCCGATGCTTCCGGTCGCCCGTGAAGTAAACGTAGGAGGCGGCACTTGGCCGCTGCTGTGCAATGGAAATATCTGGGTGGAAGAGTCGCTGGTGAACAGCAACTACAGCATCGCTTTGACGCAGGATTTCATGTGCACAGCTTTGGCCAACACCGCTCCAGGCCAGTTGAACGTTATGGTCTACGACGAACGACTGACCGGATTCGCCGCACCATTCAAAGAGCTCAACGAAGGCGGCCGCCAGCTGCTGGACATACTCAGCTCCAAGCAGGATTTGGCATTGGCCATTACACGTCTCAAGGAACAGGTGCGTTCCACGTATGACATGATGCAGGGAACCGCACCTACATTGGCTGATTTTCGCGAGCACGAGGATTATCCTATGGGCGGCTACACCCTTCTGGTGGTGGCGGCGAATTATTCGCTCCTGCCCAAGGACATCCAAGTCAATCTGGACATTCTCGCCACAGCCGGGCCAAGGGCGGGCGTGAGCATCATTATGCATTCGCTGCTCCCGGATGATGAGGTGATGAAGAACATTGTTCTCAAGCCGTATCAACATGCTTGGATACCGCAAGAGAACTATTACGAAACCAATGCCAACGACATCATCGCAGTCGCGCACAATATCACGGAAAAACTGAAAGACCCGGCGTACGGGACTGATTCCATTCTCTTCAACACCGTCGAGAACCTGTCTGATGATGTGCTCTGGCAAGGCAGCAGCATCGACGGCGTGACGTTCTCCGTAGGCCGGTACGGCAAACGAAATGTGGAAATCACGCTTGGCGATTCGCTGAATCAGCGTCACAATGCGTTGATCACCGGCGCTGTGGGTCAAGGTAAATCGAACCTGATTTCCGTCATCATCCACAGCCTTTGCCAGCGTTACAGTCCTCAGGAATTGGAACTGTACCTGCTGGACTTTAAGGAAGGCGTTACATTGCAGCCGTTCTGCCAACAGGCTGATGGCGCATACCTTCCTCAGGCACGCGCCATAGGTCTTGAAGCGGATCGCGAATTCGGTTTGAGCGTACTCGAGCACTTGTTTGACGAGCACCGCAAACGTCTGAAGCTCTTTAAAGAGGCGGGCGCGCAAAACATCTACGACTATCGCAAAAAGACCGGCATTATTATTTCCCGTATCGTATTGATCATCGATGAGTTCCAGATGATGATTGACTCGAACGACGAGAAATCACGCCATATTGCTTCGTTGCTGACGAATGCCGTCCGCTTGTTCCGTGCAGCTGGCATTCACATCATTCTGGCGTCCCAGACCATCGGCAACAGCATGGCGTTGATGGGCGGAGAGAACACGTTGCTGGCACAGGTACCGATTCGCATCGCTTTGAAGAACTCCGTCTCCGAATCCCGTGCCACATTGGGCATGAATAACGAAGCTGCCGCATATCTGCGACCGCATGAGGCTATCGTCAACCTCAACTATGGCAACCCAAAGGATAATGACACCGTCAATATCGCGTACGCAGGAGGCGAGTTCGAGGAGCAAACACTGCTGCCGCTGCGACGGAAGTGGTGGCAGTACGCCATCAACGCACACATGACCCGGCCGCCATTCGTCTTCGACGGCGAGCGCGACCGCGATTGGCAGTCTGACGCATCACTCGCAGTACCGGATATCAGCGGCTCTCCCGTAGTGCTGGCCGGCGGACGAATTGAAGTTGATTCCGAACCATTGGCGATTCCGCTGGGCCGAGATGCTGGCCGCAATATTGCGTTGTTCGGCTCCGGCGAGCATGTTCCTGTGGAATTGATGGGCTTCGCCCTCGCTTTGGCACGTCAGAGCAAGGAGCATGCTGCCCACTTTGTGATTCTCGATGCGATGCTGCCAGATCCCAGCAGGCCGTACACCTGCGAGCAGCTCCGCAATATGCTACAGGCTCAGGGAGTGCAAGTTGACTTAGTGGATCGTCGTCATATCACTAAGACCATCCAGGAAATCGCCGCACAGCATGGGCTTAATTCCGGAAGCGACGCACTGCTGCCCACTGTTGACTGGGAAGCTGCGGCGGATGCCAATACCGATTTCGGCGCCGACTTTGACGCCACGAAATTCGGGCTTCCGCCACAGCCGAGCTCCGATTCCTTCTCCAACACCGATACGGGCCGCAGCACCGCCGATATTGCCGTTCCTATGCCGAGTCTTGATGTCAATGGCCCCTCGGCTCCCACGAGCACTTCGCATCTTGGAGACGAATCCACTGCAGATGAGATGGAGACCTATATCTTCGGCTTTGGCCTGGATCGCGTTGGCCGGATGCCGGAGGAATTCTCGACACTCTGTGATCAGGGCCCGACCAACGGCATTCATGTGCTCGGCTGGTGGCGCAAATACAGCGCTTTCGAGAAGCAGATGGGTATTGCATCCGATGGTTTGGACTTCTTCGATGCACGCATCGCCTTCCAAACCGATCAACGTACCATCGGTAACATCACCGGCGATCCGGCATTCGAATACACGCCTGAAGACAATCGCGCCCTCGCGTGGGATGCCTCCAACATGAACGAACCGGCAATCATCATTCCGTATGCCACAGTGCCACTGCCCATCGCTCCGCATCCAGGCATATAACCAGCGCATCCCGACGCACAGCACACATAAGAAAGGAAGTCATCATGTCGTTACGGCAGACCAAGGCCATTGTGACTTTGCTGCAAAGCGAAATCAACGCCCAAATCAGGCTGGTACTCAACTATCAAGGCGCCACACGGGACAATATGTCATTGGTGGTTTCAGAACTTGACGGCAGTGATAAAGGTTACGATCAGCGCATGATTGCCTCCATCAAGCAGACTCAAAAGTCGCTGGAAGAGACGCTCATCGAGTTGAAGCAGGCTTCCACGGCACTGGACCAGATTCGCATGCTCTAAACAAGCTTGCTCAATCAATTCGTATATTCACTAAGGACATACCCACTATGGCATCAATTTACGAAACGCAACTCGCGGCAGCGAAAATCAGCCACAACTCCAAGCAGCTCCAAACACTGATGGCAACCAACAGGGAGAAAATCGACCGCAACACCGTGCAATTAGCCGCGGTCACGCGCGGCTCGATTCCCGGTCAGCGCGCCACGCGCGAAGTACAGCAGGCATCTGCAGCAATGAAGAAAGCGATCAGCATGCTGGAAGAGTTGCAGAACGAAACCGCACGATACATCAAGGAATCGCGAGGAGCCTGATATGGCATACGTCACCGTGGTAAACAAGCAGTGGGCTGCAGCACGAGACGCTGCAGTCGCCGCATTACAACAAGCGCTGCGCATAGCGAATGAGGCTGGAAGCCAAGCCGCCAAGGTGGAGCAGATGTCGAACGCAACCCTGCAGGGCACCGGCACTGGTGTTCCGGTTGAGGGTGCTGCCCATGTAATGACTGGAAGCGCCAGCGCGGCGGCCTCATCCATCGCCGCCGCCATCGCCGCGGCCAAAGGCATAGATGTTACCGAAGTCGTCTACGTTCCCGATACCTACCGATAAATGACTGCACAGTCATCTGATCGCAGCACAACCTTAGGGAGAATAGAGCCTAATCATGGTGGAAAGCATTCAGAATCATATCGATGACCTGCAGCGGTACGTCAAATCCGCTGAACGCGTGTCCTATGCGGCACGCCAGGCAGCGCAAGCTGTAAGCACTGCGGAATCGTCGTTGGCGCGTATTCCTAAAGGTGGGCGAGCACAGGCACAAGCCGCACAGGCACGCGCGGAATTGCAGCAGTTGGTCGCGAATACGCAGCGCTATCAACAGGCTGCGAAAACGGCCATGCGACAGCTGCGGTCGTTCTGAAATACTCACGAGCTAGGTCATCTACGGTAAGGGCCGCGCAATTCCTGATTACGGAAATCGCGCGGCCCTTACTTGTGTCTACAGTTCAATCGCCTATACTCAATCACTCCGAATCGATGTCATACGACACCGAGGCCACTTGCCATGCAAGCGTGCCACCGGTTTTCGCCACTTCCTCATCGGTCAGCGGCTGCTCAATCGTGCAGGTACCGGATGCACCAGGCTTCAACGGCTTATCCACCTTGCCACTCACCATGAATCCGGATCCGCCTGCCACCGGATGACCATCGATGGTAAACATTACCGATACCTTGGCTGAAGGCCACTTATCATTCGTAGTGTTCTCAACAGTACCGGTCAACGAATTGTGCCCATTATCGCCAGCTTGCTGTTTCTCAAACTTGATTTGGCTCAATGCGTCCTCATCAAGGGTGCCTTCGCTGGAGCTATCGTCTTCGCTGTATTGGGAATCAATCACGCTGATTTTGGATACGTCGGTTACGGCATCGGCATCATAGATGATATAGAAGTCCACGGTTCGCTGCGCACTTGCGCCAATGCTGAAATTGGATGTGCCACCTGCCGTATTAGCGAAGATCTGGAATCCGCCAACCTCGGAGTTCTCATCCTCAATGCTTGCGTACTTGGTAACGTGGCCGCCCAATGCCACTACATGATCCCGCACATCACCGTACTTGTCGGTAGCACTGTAGTCAACGCGGATGGTCGGAGCGACGGTCAGCGCCTCACTGCTCGAAACAGTCATAGAGACCACATAGCAATCCTGCTTGCTGAGGCCGCTATCCCAGTAGTAGCTCTTGCTATACGAAACATCGCTGATGCTCACTGGAGAATCCTCTTGCTGAGTGCCATCAGAGGAATCATCGGCACCATTGGACTGCGTATCAGCGCTGGTGGATGAAGAGGATTGCTGCTGGCTGGAGGCCTGCTTCGAGGTGGAGCCGAACCCGTGTAACGCTAACGAACCGACTGCGAGTGCTGCCACCACTACAACGGTGACCAGCAATCCGCGAGGCGCATTGTGCAGGGTGTCGAGTAGGTGGCTGGTTGGTTTCTGCTCTGCTTGTGCCGACTGTGTACCGCTTTGGTTTGGCAATGGTATGGATGGCTGAGGCTGCGAGCTCGACGCGGACTGCGTTGGTTGTTGTGGCGCTGCCTGTTGTGCAGGCTGCTGAGGCATTGGCTTGCCGCAGTACGCACAGAATTTGGCGCCTTCTGCATTCGGTTTGCCACATGATGGGCAGAACATGAGGTTTCTCCTTTACAGGTGAAGCCGTTGTGCGATGCTGCGCAGCGATGGCAGTACCTCACAACGGCGATGGAATTATCTGTGGCTTGAGCGTTCGGCGCGTTTACTGTGCGCTTCTGAGGCTGGCGAGGATGGCGATGACTTCCGCCTTCTCCTGTGCGGTCAGACCACCCTTGGTATCGATTGTGGCGAAACTGCTATATCCGAAGCTCTCGAACAGGTATCCCGTATAAGCCGGAAAATCATGTGCTCCTTGGTATGAGTCCGGCATCAACGCCAAGTGCGAGCCTTCATCACCATCAACTTGCGCCACCATAAAGGGGCCTGGGTTCTGATAATTTCGGCAATCCTGGGCACATGGCGCATCAAACTGCGCATCAGCAATCTTCGTCACCGTCTCATGCTTCATGAACTTGCCCTGTATCGGCCCCCAATAGTATTGGATGGTCACACCACGAGCATTGGTTAAGTTAACTATTTCGACCAGATCTGTGATTTCGGGCTGTCCAATGGTCCAATCGGATGGATATTGGAATGTGTATTTCGTCACCGTAATCATATTCACCGTGTCGAACTGCGTGGTGTACGACTGAGTGAGTTGCACTGGCGTTACGGCATTGGAACCGTCATTGCCGTTCTGAGCGGTATCGCCATTGTTGCTGTTCTTGTTGCCTTCGCCCTTGTTGTCCGGGTTGGCCTGCTTGTGAATCTCGGCCAGCAGATCGGATGCGAGCTTGGCGGCGGCCTCCTTGCTTTGCTGCGTCATCACGGTCAGCGTGATGGTACGGTCACCATCCTTGATGATGAAGTAATAGTTGTAATATCCGCCAATACCTTGGCCGTGGAATCCGTGCACAGTCATGGTATCGGGCACGGTAATGCCTTCGGATTGCGTGTCCAGATTCATCAAATCGCTAAGGCCAAGGCGTTCGATCACGGTCAACATATTGGTGGCATCCTCGGCCGTGGTCACGTTTTCCTTACCAGCCTGGGATGCTGCAGTGTCTCCATAGTTGCGCTGCAACTCGGTATGCGTGTAACCGTTGTTCTTCAGCCAATTGTTCACCGCATTAAGGCCACCCATTTGGCTGATCAGCGCGTTGGCAGTGTCATTGCTTTGATTTTTCAGCAGTTCAGTGGCCTGATCGTTCTGCTTCTTGCCGTTATCGGTTATGGCAAGGTACACGGGCAGGTACAAACCACTGGCTACACCACTGGTGCTCGCCTTGGACGATGAATACTCAGCCTTGCCATCAGCAGTCGCAGCGGCCACCGATGCCGGCTGCGCTGCGTCGACGATGTCGTCCAGCGTTTTCGAGTCAAACGAGAACTTCTTCTCAGTTTTCTTTGATTTCGTGGTTTTCGCAGTGGTTGTTGCAGGAGCCTCGGATGCCGTATTGTTGCGGAACTTCACGTAGACCACGCTGGCCACTACCAGCGCTACAACAACTATTGCGGCAATCACCAAAGCAATAATCTTCTTGCACTTCTTGGTTTTGGCATCTACTGGCGTATCCAGCGCAGGAACATCCGGCGTATCGGCGCTAGGAATCGCTGGAGTACCTGCAGTGGAGTCAGGCCTCGGAGGCAGTGGTACTGGCGGAAGATTATTCTCAACCGTCTGTGGCATCACGGGAGCAAATGTTTCCGGAACCGTCGCATCGGACGGCATTCCAGGAACCGGTATTTCGGGAGCTGCTGTTTCAGTAGGCAACAGCGGAGACATACTCTCTGTGGGCTGCGCTGCAGCAGGCTGTTCTACTGTGGGCTGCGCTGCGATGGGTTGCTCCACGGCTGTTTGCTCAGCATCAGGCTGAGTTGCAGCAGCTTGCTCCACTGGCGCAGATGGCTGGCTTTCAGACTCAACCCGAGAGCCGCATTGCTGACAGAACGCAGCTCCCGGCACCAACTTTGTGCCACATTGACCACAGAATCCCATATTTCTTCCCTCGCATCCTTCTTCGTGGCGATAACTATAAGTTAGCACTTTCAGCTACGCCGCCATGATAGAAAGCAGGGCAATGGACAGTTCGTAGAATATACGGATTTACGCGAATGCATATGAAGCCGTACTGCATGCACTGCACATACAAGAAACCCCTCAGCTCTCCGTATCAAATAGAGCTGAGGGGTTCTCACTTGGCCTATCGTCAGGCCACAAACCTTATGTCAGGCGACCAACGGCTTGACCAGCGGGAAGGTGATGGTCTCGCGGATCGTGGCACCGGTCAGAGCAATGAGCAGACGGTCGATGCCCATGCCCATGCCACCTGCCGGAGGCATGCCCACGCCGAGAGCCTCGAGGAAGTCCTCATCGATATCGCAGGCCTCCTCATCGCCGGCGAGCGCATCTTTGGCCTGGGCCACGAAACGTTCACGCTGCACAACCGGATCGTTGAGCTCGGAGTAGCCGGTGGCCAGCTCGAAGCCGCGCACGTAGAGATCCCACTTCTCCACCACACCCGGCTTGGTGCGGTGACCCTTGACCAGCGGAGAGGTTTCGACCGGGAAGTCGAGCACGAAGGTCGGCTCGTAAAGCTTGTCCTCGTAGAAGTGCTCCCAGAGGTGCTCGACAAGTTTGCCGTGGTTCTCGACTTCATCGCGCTCCACGCCGAGCTTGTCGGCGATCTCGCCGAGGTGTTCCACGGAAGTGCCGGGGTGCTCCGGGCCGCCGTTCGGCACGATTTCCTCGCCGAGGGCTTCGGAGAGGGAGTCATACATGCTGATGGTCTTCCATTCGCCGCCGAAGTCGTATTCGGTGCCATCCAGCAGCGTGACCTTGTGGGAGCCGTAGACGTCCATAGCGGTCTTCTGCACGAGTTCCTTGACCAACTGGCCGATGGAATCGTAGGTGCCGTAAGCCTGGTAGGCCTCGACCATCGTGAACTCAGGGGCGTGCGTGGCATCGACGCCCTCGTTACGGAAGTCGCGGTTGATTTCGAACACACGGTCGATGCCACCCACCAGGCAACGCTTCAGGAACAGTTCCGGAGCGATACGCAGGTAGAGGTCCAAATCGAAAGCGTTCATATGCGTGGTGAACGGGCGGGCCGCAGCACCACCGTGCAGGGTCTGCAGCATCGGGGTTTCGACCTCGAGGAAGTCATGGCTGGCAAAGGTGTTGCGCAAGGAAGCCACGGCCTTGGAACGGTTGCGCACCATATTGCGAGTCTTCTCGTCCGCAATCATGGCAATGTACGGCTTGCGGGTGCGCGTGTCCTCGTTCAGTTCCTTGTGCAGGGCCGGCAACGGCTGCAAAGCCTTGGAAGCGATGGCCCACTCAGTGGCAAACACAGACAGCTCACCGGTCTTGGAGGCAATCACACGGCCCTTCAAGTACAGATGGTCACCAAGATCAACCAGCTGCTTGAACTGCTTCAGAGAATCGGCACCGATCTCCTTCTTGGAAATCATGCCCTGAATCTTGGTGCCGTCGCCTGCGGCGAGCTGCACGAAGCACAGGCCGCCAGCGTTGCGCAGGAACAGCACACGGCCGGCGATACCAACCATGTCTTCGGTTTCCTCGCCGGCTTCAAGCTTGCCATCATACTTGGCGCGCACGGCTTCGATGGTGCTGGTCACATCCAGATGCACCGGGTAGGGAGCCATGCCGGCATCCAGCATCATGGCGCGCTTGGCCACACGCATCTGCACCTGCTCCGGGTGGGCCAGCGGGCCGAATTCCTTGTTGGACGGGTCCACAGCCTCATCCAGCGTGGCGCCGGACTTAATCTTTTCGGTAATGGTGGCATCCTGCTTGAGCAGCATTTCCGCACGCTCAACGGTAGTCATCTGCGGGACTACCGGGGTTTCTTCCTCATTTGCTTGGGATTCTTGGGTTTCGCACATAACGCATCAGTGTAGCGACGGGGTTCTACCACCGGCCTTTGTGAGCCCGAGCGCATGAGCAGTGGCACAGCGGCACTGCAGCAACATTGCATAATAGCGACGCGCCGAGTATTCGCCATACTGTAAACGTTGTTTCCAGTGAGCACAACGCTTCGCAGACCATCAACAAGCAATGCCTGAGATTGTAAGTTTGACACCCAATGTAAGGGAACTTAACATTTGTGTGATGCATGGTCAACAATGCCGCTGACCGCATGTCAATGTCCCTTCTACACAGCCTGGCAGTCTCAGACAACCGGTTCCCCGCGGCCCGAACTCACGCCGCACTATCGCCCGCCACGTTGACGCGGCGGCACTACAAGAAAGTATCCCCTATTTATGAGCACCCCTCAGCATAAACGCTCCCGCATCCTCTCATGGATTGCAGGCATAGCGGCAACCAGCCTGACGTTGACTATGGCCACAGCGCCTGCGGTAGCGTTGGAAACAACGGCACCCCGCACCGGAAACACCACAACCGTCACCCCTATCGCCGATACCACACTGCAGGCTTGGGCCAACGAAAAGACCCAGACAAAGAACACTGCAGCCTACCTCGGCGCACTGCAGCCAAACGGCTACGGTGACTTCGGCGAACTCTTCGAATCCACCGATATCAATGACCAGACCGACGCAAAGATGGGCCTGATGACCTTCGACCTGTCCGCTCAGACGGCAGCGCCCGAACATGCGGCCTTAACGCTCACCTATCTCGGCTATGCGGGCGCCCAGCAGAGTGCCGACGCAACCGACACCGTGCACGTCACGGCCGTAGACACCGCAACATGCACCACTGCGGCGGCTTGCGATGTGAATAGCGCCACCTGGGCCAGCCGACCGAAGTTCGATGCCACGAACGCCACCAAGGCGCAATCGGACGCCTTCACGCTCGGCTCGGTGAAATATGCGGACCGAATGACGGTAAGTGCTTCGAATACCACGAAAGTCACACTTGATGTGACCGATATCATTCGAGAGCAATTTGAGGCAGGACACACGCTTATTACGCTGGCGCTCGGCGAATCCCGCCATATCGACGTGCGTTTCGGCAGCAACGAGGTAACCTCGCTGACCGGAGCAACCGACGACATGAAGCCACAGCTGACCGTCACCGCCAAGCCGAAGGATTATGTGCTCTCCATCGACGCATCCGCGATGACGACCAAATACAGCCTCGGCGAACAGTTCAACGCCAAGGGCCTTGCCGTCACCGCCACCAGCACCGCCGATGGCAGCGTGCGAACACTGTCCGCTGACGAATACACGCTTGATGCGAGCGCATTCAACGGCAACAACATTGGCGCATATCCCATCACCGTCACATACAACGCCGATCCCAGCATTACCGCCTCGTTCAACGTGTACGTTATCGCTGAAGTCGAAGAAGGCGGTGACGGCGACACCAGCGGCGATGACTGGCTGTGGTACTCCCAGCCCGCCTCATCCACGGACGCATCGATGACCGCCGGCCAATGGATGAATGGCAATGCTGATGGCAATCAGTGGCAGCAGACCACACTACCCATCGGCAATGGACGCATCGGCGGCACTGTCTGGGGAGAAATCGGCAAGGAGCGCATCACCTTCAACGAGGAGACGCTGTGGACTGGCGGCCCTGGCTCAACCGCAACCTACAACGGCGGCAATAACGAGTCCAAGGGTAATAATGGCGCAACGCTGCGAGCGCTCAACAAGCAGCTCGAGCAGGGTGCCACCACCGTCAACCCCGGCAACCTGACCGGTGGCGAAAATGCCGTCGAGCAAGGCGCCTACCAGAATTGGGGCAACATCACCATCGATTACGGCTTCGGCAAAAACACCTCGGCCACCGAATACCGACGTGATCTGAACATTTCCAAAGGCAAGGCGGATGTCACATTCGCGCATGATGGCGTAACGTACACGCGCGAATACTTCGCCTCCAATCCAGATAACGTGATGGTGGCTCGGCTCAAGGCAAGCAAAGCCGGCAAGCTGAACCTTACCGTCGCCATGCCCACCAACGCAGGCTTCTCCAAGCAGGGCGAAACCACCACCGTCATCGGCGATACGCTCACCGTGCGCGGCGCACTCGGCAATAACGGGCTCATCTACGATTCGCAAATCAAGGCTGTTGTAGACAATGGCGAAGGCACCGTGGAAACCGGCGCGGATGGCGCATCACTGACCATCAGTGACGCAACCGCCGTCACACTGTATATTGCCGCCGCAACCGACTACAAGCAGGAGTATCCGAACTACCGCACCGGCGAAACGGCAGACGATGTGAACGCTCGCGTGGCCAGCACGGTACAAGCCGCAGCCAATAAGGGCTATGTTGCCGTCAAGCAGGCGCACATCGCCGACCATACGGCAATCTACGATCGTGTGAAGCTTGATCTCGGGCAAAGCAACCACGCTTCGGACGGCGCCATTGCCACCGACAAGCTGGTCAAGGCTTACCGCAGCGGCAGCGCAACCACCAAGCAGCAGCGCGAACTGGAGACACTTGTCTACCAGTATGGCCGCTACCTGACCATCGGTTCCTCTCGCGAGAACAGCCAATTGCCCAGCAATCTGCAGGGCATCTGGTCCACTACCGCAGCCGATGAAGGCCACAACAGCGCCACACCTTGGGGTTCTGACTTCCATATGAACGTCAACCTACAGATGAACTACTGGCCCACCTACTCCGGCAATATGGGCGAACTCGCCGAGCCGCTTATCGAGTATGTGGAGGGGTTGGTCAAGCCTGGCCGTGTTACCGCGAAAGTGTATGCGGGAGCCGAAACCGCGAATGCCGATGCAGCCATTGGCGAAGGCGAAGGCTTCATGGCACACACCGAAAACACGGCGTACGGATTCACCGCTCCCGGCTACCAGTTCTCGTGGGGTTGGAGCCCGGCCGCCGTGCCGTGGATTCTGCAGAACGTGTACGAAGCATATGAGTATTCAGGCAATGAGCAACTGCTTGACCGTGTTTACGCACTGCTCAAGGAGGAATCTCACTTCTACGTTGACTACATGCTGCACAAGGCCGGCAATGGCAAGCGTCTGACCACCGGCGTGGCATATTCGCCTGAGCATGGGCCGCAAGGCACCGATGGCAACACGTATGAGAATTCGCTGGTATGGCAGATGCTCAACGACGCCATCGAAGCCGCCGAGGCCAAGGGCGATCCGGACGGTCTGGTCGGCGATCTTACGGCATGCTCGGTGGATAACTGGGCCAAGGATGATGCCGGCACGTTCACCAACGCAGACGCAAACCGTTCATGGTCATGCGCAAAGAGCCTGCTTCACCCGATTGAAGTTGGCAGCAGCGGCCAGATTAAGGAATGGTACTTCGAAGGCGAGCTCGGCAAGGATGCAAACGGCAACAGCATTTCCGGCTACGAACAGGGTCATCGCCATCTTTCGCATATGCTCGGCCTGTTCCCCGGCGATCTCATCACCGTGGACAACGCGGAATACATGGATGCCGCCAAGGTCTCGCTGACCAAGCGTGGCGACGATGCAACCGGTTGGGGCGTGGGCCAGCGCATCAACTCGTGGGCACGCACCGGCGACGGCAACCATGCCTACCTGCTGATTCAAAAGCAGCTCAAGGGCGCCATGTACGCGAACCTGTTCGACGCTCACCCTCCATTCCAGATTGACGGCAACTTCGGCAACACCTCCGGCGTGAACGAAATGCTGATGCAGTCCAGCTCAACGTTCACCGCAACAGACGGCACTTCATACGAGGACTACACGAACATCCTGCCTGCACTGCCGTCCGCATGGGCGTCTGGCAAAGTGAATGGTCTCGTGGCGCGCGGTAACTTCACTGTCGGCATCACCTGGGCCAAGGGCAAGACCACCAAGGTCAAGCTCACATCCAACAACGGTGGCCAGGCGGCAGTCAAGATCACCGAGGGCGGAGCCGAGCACTACGAGGTCCAGCAGAACGGCGTTACGGTCAAGTCTGAGACGGTTCGCAACGAAGACGGTGAATCCCTGCTTGTCTTCGATACCGCCAAGGGCGAGTCGTACACCATCGTCAAGGCTTCACCGAAGCCGGATCCGGAACCGGAGACGACGCCGGTCTCCAGCATCACGCTCACCGGCCAAACGACTGCCACGGTGGGCGACGAGTTCACGTTGGAGGCAACAGTCAAACCTGATACGGCCACCGACAAGACCGTGAACTGGTCTTCCTCTGATGAATCAGTGGCTACGGTGGACGCTGCTGGCAAAGTCACCGCCAAGGCAGCCGGAAAAGTGACTATCACCGCTACATCAGCATCCACCCCATCCGCCTCCGGCACGCTGGAAATCACGGTTGTGGATAAGGAAGATCCCGATCCGGACCCAGACCCAGAGCCTGAGCCCAAGCCAGATCCTGATCCTAATCCAGACCCAGACCCAGAGCCAGAGCCGACGCCCGACCCTGAGCCGGACCCGGAACCCACCCCAGCGCCGGAAACATCAAACAAGGATACTTCCAGCGCAACAAGCAGTAAGGGATCCCCCTTATCTGCTACGGGCGTAGGCATAGCCGCCGCAGTGCTTCTGACTATCGGACTCTCGCTGGCTGGCTGCGCAGCGTTCATTATCCGCGGTAAGAAGGGAGGAGACCAGGCACAATAATCCTTTGCACTGGCGCCCCTTGCGGCATTAGGGGCGCCAGCCCACACCCATCGCGACACGCCGATTTTGCAGTTCAAATAAAATCCTGTAATATCTACGTTCGTTGCCAAAACGGGCTGTAGCGCAGCTTGGTAGCGCGCTTCGTTCGGGACGAAGAGGCCGCGGGTTCAAATCCCGCCAGCCCGACAACTCAAAGGGCCATCGGTGAAAGCCGGTGGCCCTTTTGCTATGCGTAAGCGGATGTGCAATGTACTCACACCGCACATCCGCTTACACTCCACAGCACAATCACAAGAGGAACACAATATGAAGAAAAGCTTGCTTGCACTTGCTTCAGGCGCATTCATCCTCGGCGCAGCCGAATTTGTGATGATGGGTATCCTCCCTCAAGCTGCCGAAGCCACGCACGTCTCTATTCCAACCGCTGGTAACTATATTTCCGCTTACGCCTTCGGCGTGTGCATCGGCACACTGATTCTTGTGTTCGGCCGTAAGGTACCGCCACGCAACCTAATTGTGCTGTTCATGGTGATTGCGCTCGTTGGCAACACAATGTCGGCATTCGCTCCGAACGCCGCGATCCTCATCGTGGCGCGATTCATCTCCGGCTTGCCACATGGCGCGTTCTTCGGCACGGCCACGCTGATTGCTAAAACCCTTGCCGAAAAAGGCAAGGAAGCCCAAGCCGTATCCATCATGGTCACCGGTCAGACCGTGGCCAATATGCTCGGTGTACCAGCTGGCACACTGCTGGCCGAATATCTGAATTGGCGACTTGCCTTCGGCGCGCTCGCCGCATGGGCCGCCATGACCATTGTGCTTACCGTTACGATGATTCCTTACGTGGCTCCGATTAAGGACGCCGGCATTGCAGGCCAGTTCAAGTTCCTCACTCGCCGTGGCCCGTGGGTGATTCTCGCCGCCGTATTCACCGGCAACGCAGGCGTGTTCTGCTGGTGGAGCTACGTCTCCCCTTGGTTGCAGAAAACCGGTGGCTGGTCGTCTTCGCTCGTACCGTTCCTGATGATGCTCGCCGGTTTCGGCATGGTGGTTGGCGGTCTTATCGGTGGGCGAATCACCGACCGTTGGCGTCACGCCGGCACCGCTGCACTCGGACAGACGATTTCCGGTATTGGCCTGCTCATGGTGCTGCTGTTGCCCGGTAATCATTTCACCACGGCATTGCTCACCTTCTGGATCGCCTTCGGCCTGTTCTTCATTTCTGCTCCGCAACAGCTGCTGATGACCGAAGCCGGCCAGGGCGGTGGCGAACTTATCGCCGGCGCTGCCGTGCAGGTGGCGTTCAACTTCGGCAACGCAGTCGGTTCCATCGTCGGCGGCATGATGCTGACCACGTTCTCCATGAACTACCGATTCACCGGCTTGGGCGGTCTGCCGTTGGCGATTTTGTCGATCGGGTTGCTCACGTTCTACTCCTGGCGTTGCGAATCCGACACTCAAGCCGCCCAGCGTCTGCACGAAATCACCGTCGGCTGACCAATCCCACCCCTTCCCATCAATCTCCGCAGATTGACCATAAGTTGACTGTAGGTTTTTGAACACTGACTGTAGGTTTTCCAACGAAATCCGTTCAAAAACCTACAGTCAGTGTTCAAAAACCTACAGTCAATGAGTGTCAATAGGCGTCAAATAGGTATCAATGAGTGATTAATGGGGATTGAGAGGTAATTCACAGGGTTGCGTAGGCGCACACACCTCCTTCTGCCCATAGACTGATAGGAGCATCAGCTCAAGGAGGTACATGGTGGTTGACGAAGACGCGCTGCTCGAACAATTCGCCGCACAGTTTGCACATGGTCCCGGAGATTTGGACGATACTGCAGGTTTGCCGGGCGACAGCGAAGACACCACCGATGAATCGCCTGCAACGTTCAACACCGATGCCTTCCTCAAAGGTTTGGACGATATTTTCAATCGTCACGCCGCTGAAACCGAAGCCGGACCATATCTAGAGCAAGCGGCCATCGATGCAGAAAACGCGGGCGATGAAGCCGGACTCCTGACCGTGCTCAATGAAACAATGGGGTTCAATCGTTCGCAGGGCAAGCACAAGGAAAACCAGTGGATTGTGCAACGCGCCATCGAATTGGCGCTGCGCATGGGATTGGAAGGTTCCGAAGTCTGGGCCACCACACTGATTAATTGCGCCACTGCCATGCGTGCAGCGAAACAATATGACCAGGCCGAAGACCTCTATGCCCAAGCGTTGGCATGTGCGCAAAAGGTCTATCCCGCTAACGACCGCCGTCTGGCTGCGCTCCATAACAACCTGTCCATGCTCTACAGCGAAACCAACCGTCTACTGCTGGCAGAACAAGAACTGCAGCAGGCCCTGACCATTGTCGAAACCTCCAGCGTGAATCCGCAAGCGGATATTGACGTGGCATCCTCTCACACGAATCTGGCGCTGGTATTGCTGCAGGAGGGCAAACTCCAAGACGCACACGAGCATGCCGCCAAGGCGTTGGCCATCTATGCCACTGGCAAGCTTACGCATTCCGCCCATTATGCTTCTGCTCTGGCTGGGTTTGCGCAAGTGCTCTATGCCGAACAGCGCTACAGCGAGGCGGCAGCTCACTACCGCAAAGCTCTGACGGTGATTGCCGAATACTATGGCACAGACACTGATTACTACCGTATTACCGCCGAGAATCTGCATGAAGCCGAGACCAAGGCCGTCACTGCAGATGACCGTTCCACTCCGGCAGCCGTCAGCGAATCTCGGCAACAGGCAGATTCCACACCTCGGTCAACCATCAATTCCGAAAGCAAGCAATCTTCCCTGTGCCCGGTATCCGGTCTCAAACTGGCTCGCGAATTCTGGAATCAAGTCGGTAAACCGATGGTTGTACAGCGCTACTCGCAGTATGCCGGCCGTATCGCAGTTGGTTTGGTTGGTCATGGCTCAGAATGCTATGGCTTTGATGACCGATACTCCCAAGATCATGATTTTGGCCCGCGCTTCTGCCTGTGGCTCAACGATGAGGATTATGCTGCAATTGGCGAGCAACTGCAGGCCGATTATGAGGCATTGACTCGTGACTTTACCGTGGATGAGCAAGGCACTGTGCATTTCACCGGAGATGTTCAAAGTACCGCAGCAAACACATCTGAAGATGCAGACAACTCGCAGCGTTTCTCCCCCACCACACCGCGCGCGCAAGGCGCGAGCCGCCGCGATGGCGTATTCCGCATCGGCGATTTCTTCGCATCCATCACCGGCTACACCAAGGCTCCTGCTCAGGATGCGCCGCATGAATGGTTGATGTTGGATGAGGCCACGCTGGCCGCAGCCACCAATGGTGCAGTATTCCAAGATCCAACCGGCGAATTCTCCGCCGTGCGTCAAGGTTTCAAGGATATGCCCGAAGATGTGCGACTGTCGCTGATTTCCAAGCGTCTCGGCATGATTGCGCAAGCTGGACAATACAATCTGTCACGTTCCTTGAAGCGTGGCGATGGTGCGGCAGCCTGGCTATCCATCAACGAATTCGTTCAGGCCACGGCATCGCTGGTGTTCCTGATTAATAAGCCGCTGATTGTTGGATACCTGCCGTATTACAAATGGCAGTTCGCCGCATTGCGTAAGCTTTCCGGCTCGATGTTCGCCTTGCTGCCGGATATTTGCGAACAGTTGGAGACGGTTATGCGTCTGAGTTCGGCCGCATGCTATGGCGGTGCCAGCTTCGGCGAGGGAGGTAAGGGTTCCGAACCGGCTGTTGAAGTCATCGCCAACACGGTGGAACATATTGCCGCTGAAATCGTTAAGGAATTACAGCGCGAGGGACTGACTTCATCCAGCGAAACCTTCCTCGAGTGGCAACGGCCATATGTGGAGGAACATATCCAATCCGATAATTCAGTATTGAAAAGCCTGTGATTGACGGCTCCCCCTCAGTCATCTGTCGCTGACGCTGTGAATATGTGAAAGGAACGGAAATGACTAGCAAACTCAATGACGAGGAGCTGCGCGAGGCTATTGTGCGGCACGAATGGAATCAGTTCCAGAACACCAATAACGAGGGTGGGCGTGCGGCTTGCCAAGGCAATTGGCCAGTGTTCCATCAGATGCGTTTGGCACAGTTCTTAACGTGGCCGCATGAACTGCTGGCTGCCTATGCGGCGGATTTGGATGCAGCAGACAAGGTCGGGCGCAATCTCATCACTGAGAAATACGGCCGTATGATGGCATCCACCGCACCAGACGAGTTCCGAAAGAACATCGAACCGTATATTCCAAAACTATCCGCGAACCGTATCGCACGTCAGGAGCAGGTCATCAAGCAACAGGTGGCATGGGCTGCTGATTTCCGCGCACAGTATCCGAAACTTGGCCAAGCCATGCGGGTGCTCACTACCGATGAGGATACGTTGCAAGCCACTTCGTTCGAGACCTATCTGCGCGGCGAACTCAGCACCTATTCGGATACCACATTCGATCTGTATGAAACCATGATTAGCGAGCGCGCGAGCGTCACTCCTCCACGCAATATCACCGAAGAAACCTTGCTGCATACGGTAAAGCTCGGTGGATTCGAAAGTCTTAAAGAAGCGGAGGCATTGCAGGCGGCATAACTCTACCACCAGCAGAACAGTCCCCAGAAGGTCATGGAGAGCAGCGTGAAAGCCGCGGCTGAAATCACCAGCCAGCACATCGCACGCTGAATACCGGTAATGCTATGGCGAGCAGACCACATGGTCTGCCCGCTCCATGCAAGAATAATCACCACGAGAACGGCGATTACCTGCAGCACATGCCATCCGATATCGAATAAACGGGGTGCCGGCGTCATGGCGAGCACCGCTGCAGCGCCGACTGCGGCAAGGTAGCCATAGAGTAACGCAGAGGCGGCGAGCAGGCTCAACCCCAAGCCCCAACACGGCTCGGCTACGCTGACTGGCACCGTTTCACGAGCATGCGATGGCGGCACCGTATACAATGCCGCGCGCTTTCCCCGCATTCGCACAATGCCATCATCGCGCTCACGCCATGTCGTACGCGCGATCGCAACGATGCTCAGCAGTAATGCCACTCCCAGCAACAATGGACCGGCAAGCATCACGCCTACCAGTACGCCTAATGATCCGATGATGCCGGAATTGGTTCGGCTAGGAGCCGCATACTGCTGCCCTGGTTGGGGTCCTGCTACCTGAGGTGTAGCCCAGCCACTATGAGAGGCACCGGCCGCTACCCCATTCACCCAGTTTTCCAATGCTTGCGTGTATCCATCAGCCAATGGAAGTCCCGGCGCGAACAATCCTTTACCTGCACGCATTTGATGGTTGCCGGCAAAGTAACGCACGGTCACCGCATTATTTCCATTGCGTGCAGCTACACGCATAATGCGTTGCGCTCCCTGTTCGATTGGCATGGCAGTGTCGTAGACACCGTAGCTGACCAATACTGGCATGGTGAGCGATTTCAGGTAATGGTCGGCATCGAAGTCGGCATATTGCAGCCCAAATGGCCGGTAATCCAAAGACAGTAGTTTCATTGTGTCTTCGATTACCGGCTTGGGCGCTCCCGCCTCGTGCGCATACGTGCTCATCGCCACGGCCATTTGCTCACGGCCTTTGAATACCGGCGCGGAAGTGAGTGCCGCAAACGCAATATCGTGGCGCTTCGAAGCGAGAATCGTAGCAATCCATGTGCCTTCGGATTCGGCGTAAATGCCGGTGTTGGATTGATCCACATCATCGACGTCGCGCAACACATCCAACGCTTTGCTGTATTCGCTGGCAAATCGTGGGTAATCACGATGGAATATTGTGTAATCTTCGTTGCTTTTAGCTGGAACCAGCGTCACGATGCCTGCGGAGGCCATCGCATTGGCGATATCGCCGAAATCTTCGGCCCCACTGGTACCGGAGCCATGAATGAACAGGCAGGCTGGGCGCGCGCCTGGAGCATTGATTGGTTCGCGCAGCACTGCAGGCAATGTTTCACCATCGCCAATATCAACGGAAAGCTGGGTTTCGCGAGTTTGATACTGTCCTTCGTGAGCAATGGATATGCTCGCTGGAACGATGGCAGGGTCGGAGGAGGTTACGGCGATGTGGTCGGTATATGGCTTGCTTTTCCAACGCGGCATCATGGCCCAGCCGAGTAGCGCGCAGATAAGCATCAGCACTAGCGCAATGCATGCAATGCGCGCCACTCGTTTCATCACAGCCTCCTGATTTCACACATCGGATATTAGGTGTACTCGCAACACTGCCCAATCTCAACGGATGTTGACGCTCCCCCTCAGTCTGCTATCGCAGTCAGCCCCCTCATGGAGGGGAGCCTAAAAGAAGGAGCTATTGTTGTTGTGTTTTCTTGGCGCCTAAAACAGCCCAGACAATCGCTACGATCACCAGAATCGCACCGACTGCACCACAGATGATCGCAGTCAACATGCGCGGATCAATGTAGAAACTTTCAACGAGCAATCCGGGGAATGCCCAGCCGAACAGCAAGCCGATAACACCGATAATCAGGCCCAGAACGCCGAAGATGACGGTCAGAACACTGATATCATGCTTGGGTTTCTTCAACTCAGAGGCTGTCACGGCAGCGGCAGCCGGAACGTCTGGGGCAGATGATTCCTGCTGGTTTGGCTCTTCGCAATCTTGCGGACTATCGGAGACAGCATCGGCTTGAGGCGAGGGCACATCATCTGCAGACTGAGCGAACGCTTCCATCAGCGGCACATTCAAATCCGGCTGAACTGGAGTTTCCGGTGCAATCTCAGCAGATGAGGCATCGGCCGCCACGGATTCTTGAGTATCTGATTCCGCATTGTCCGGTTCTTCCACATCAGCCACCGACTGTAATGTAATCGTATCCGTTTCCGTCTGCTCGCTATCTGCAGACTTCTCAACGTGAGGCTCAATCACTTGAGTTTCAGCGGCTTGGGATTCGGAATCGATCGCAGTCATTGGCTGAGTAAGACTCTCGTCAGGCGTCTGCTGTTCGACGTTCAGCACCTGAGTCTGCTGATTATCATTTGCAGTGGGCAGCACCTGGGTCTGACTGCCGTCAGCTACCGATTCGAATACCTTGGTCTCACTGACTGCGGCGTCCGTCTGCGATTCCATCGCAGACTCCGTGGGAATAATCTGAGTCTGGCTCTCATCCTCAACGGATTGGAATTCCTTGGTTGCATTGATATCGTCAGTCATTGTTCGCCTCCTTGCTGGCATCGCCGGAATCATTGCCGGAATTATCGGGCTGCTGATTCCAAGGCGAGTAATCACTTTCCTCGTCCAGATACTGCTGGCGTTCAACGTTGCCGCTTTCAGTGCCGTACTTGTCGGCGTATTGCTGGAAGTCATCATCCTCCCAGTCGGACGCGTACACCACATTCACGCGGCCTTCCACGGTGTAGGGCACGGCGATCAGCAGCTCGGGGCCTGATTCCGGCATCAAGTCAGTTTGGTTCGCCATCCATTCGTAGTTCTTCGCGCCTATAGGCGCGGTATCGAATGGAGAGTCACCGTCCAAGCTGAAGTTGAAGCTACCGGAAGTGTCATACACCAGTGCGTATTTGCCGCCGACACTGGTTGGCCCGACCATATACCCGTACTGCCCCTCGCCGAAGCCGTACGTGCAACCGTCTGGCAGAATGATATGCACCTGAGCGCTTCTCGCGGCCACCTTGATGGTGCCAACCGGACAATTACTGGTAATGGTTTTGCCGCTATGCGCTTTCACCTGATGGGGTGCATGCGTGTCGTCCCAGGCAGACAAATCGAGGATGGCTTTGCTCTGTTCGTAGCTATCGCCACTGAATGCCACACCTTTTTCGAGTTTCTTGAACGTGTGGTCGCTGGAGTCAGACGCAAACGTACGACCGACCTGTACCTCGCTCATGTCGTACCAGTTCTCGGAACTTGCGTTCTTCGTCAGTTCAATGGTTTGCAATGTGTTCTGCCTATCGGCAAGCGTGTAGTGATACCAATAGACCGAATAGGTGCTGCACACCATAATCATGCAGGCCGCGCAGAATCCGGCGATGAGACCCAGCGGAATCAAACCTCCAGTTCGCCGGCCTTTCATGCCCAGCACTACGACCACAATGCCCATCAGCACGCACAGCGCGGAAATCCATACGGTTCCCCAGCGCACAATGGATTCGATACCCAGATCGTTGAACCAAATCCATCCCATCAAAGCAGCGAAGGAGATGCAGGAAATACCCAAGATGCTTAACACCATAATCGGGCCAGCCGGCTTGCGACGCTTGGATTTGTGGGGAACGGTGTCCGGCACGACTGACGCAGCGGGTGCGGAGTAGTCCGCTGCAGGCTGAGTGGCGCCGACAACATTCTCCCGCACAGCAGGCTGTGAAACACCCTGTGAAACATAGAGAGGTGACGGCTGCCCAGCCTGTGGCACGAAAGGTCCTGGATTACTTTGGGTAGGAGACTGCGACGCGGCTTGAGACGGTTGCTGCGGCATCGCACCTGCTTGAGGCGTTGGCTGAGACTCACCCGGATACGGTGCCGCGCCCGGATTGGCTTGCCTATACGATGCCGGCGAACCATACGGGGCATACGGAGCAGTCGGCGCACCATTGGGCATGGCGTTGGGGACAGCGGGACCAGCCGCATACCCATATGGCGGGTATGGCACCGGCCCGTTAGCGCCACGAGCGCGAGCGCCAAAACCATAACCCTCACGCTGGCGAATACCGATTTTCATCAGCCACCACAAAGCGATTGCCGCCACCACGATGCTCGCCCAGCCAGCACCTGGAATCAACAGCGCCACCGCCAGGAACACGAAGCAGCCAAGGCAGTTCCAGTCCCATCGTCCGGCGATCAACTCTTCGGCCAAGATTCGACCATCGCGCACATCCGGCATGAAGAACCAGCCGAATGCGTAGAGCGCGGCACCGAAGCCGAAGAACAGCGTAGCGATGATGACCAGCGCACGCACCAGCGTCGGACTCCAACCGAGCCGGGCGGCGATGCCACTGCATACGCCGCCAATCCACCGGTCGTCGCCACGCATCAGACCACTCGACCGGATCCATGTGAAGAGACGCCGCGGAGCCTTGCCATTGGCACTGCCAGTGCCAATGCCCTCACGCGGCGGTTGGTATTGGTTCATATTCGGATTGCTCATAGTTCCATTACAGCGCTTGACTGGTGCCATACTCCCCCGAAACCACCCTGATTCATCCCTGAACCCGGGCTTAAAACTCGGTGATGACTCCCTAAGCGCGGCACAATAGAACTATGACTTCACCCACACTGCAGGCCTCCGAGCCTTTACTGCCCGCGCGCATGCCGTTGATGCGCCCTAAACGTGGCCGCTGGCTTACCGGCGTATGCCAAGGCGTTGCGTTGCATTTGGGTATTTCCGTAGTATGGGTGCGCTTGGCGTTCATTGTGCTGACCATGCTCTACGGTGCTGGCATTGTTGCATATGTATTCTTGTGGATTTTTGTGCCCGCAGGCAATCCGGTAGCCGCCGCAGCAGCACAATCCAACACCATGCCAATCAATCAGGCTCCTTTAGCGCATGGCAATCGCCCTGTGGATGCACAAGGTTCAGCTATTCCTGCAGAAGATATTGTCGGCAGTTCCGAATCATTAGCGGACGCGGTCAGGCGAGCGCCAAAACCAGCATTGGTGGCGTTAAGCGGATTCGCACTGATGACCATAGGTCTCCTATTGTTCAGCGCCGGCGTGGATAATGACATCATCATGCCTTTGTTGCTGGTATTTGCTGGCATCGCTTTGGCGTGGATGAATCTTGCGCCTCGAGGCATGCAAGTGTTTTCCATGCTGGGCGGATTGGCGTTGATTTTCGTTGGCTGGGCATTGTATGTGTCCAATGTGTCGTTCATTGGCTGGGGTACTTCGCCTCGGCGCATTATGGCATCTGGATTGGTGATGATCATTGCAATGGCGACTGCAGTGCTGCCGTGGGCCAATGCCATGCTGCGGCAGCTTACACATGAGCAGTCTCTGAAAGAGCGCGAGGAGGAGCGCGCGGATATGGCTGCACATTTGCACGATGGCGTATTGCAGACTTTGGCGCTGATTCAGTTGCATGCCAAGGAACCGGATACCGTGTTCACATTGGCGCGCGCACAGGAGCGAGAATTGCGCGAATGGCTTTATCAGGAGCGAGGCACGTCTGACCGCTCGGTCAGCGCGGGGTTGAAGGCGATTGCAGCCGAGGTAGAAGACGGCCACGGCAAGCCCATTGAAGTGGTGACTGTGGGCGATGCTCGTCCAAGTGCGCAAACCGATGCGCTATTGGATGCCACGCGTCAAGCGCTGGTCAATGCGGTGACGCACGGCGGGGAGCCGATTTCCCTGTATTGCGAGGCCAATGCCTCGCTGGTGGAGGTGTTCGTACGCGATCATGGCAGCGGATTCGATATCCACGCGATTCCAAAAGACCGACTCGGTATTCGCGAATCGATTATCGGCCGCATTGAGCGGCGCGGCGGTACAGTGGAAATCGTATCCAGAGCGGGATGGGGAACCGAAGTGCGCATGCACATGCCGATAGCGCCTACTGCAACACAGCAAGGAGAGAAGGAATGAGCGAGAAGATTCGCGTGGCAGTGGTGGATGACCACGAGATGTTTCGTGCCGGTGTGATCGCCACGCTGAAGAATACGTTCGATATTGTGGGGCAGGCTGCGGATGTGCCCAGTTCGGTGGCGATGGTTGCGCAGGTCAAACCGCAGGTGGTGCTGCTTGACGTGCATGTGCCGGGTGGCGAAGGTGGAGGCGGCGCTGAGATCTTGCTGAAATCCCGCCCCTACTCCCCCGATACGGTATTTCTGGCACTGTCGGTATCCGATGCGCCGCAGGATGTGGGTTCGGTGATTCGCGCCGGAGCGCAAGGGTATGTGACGAAAACCATCACCGGCGCTGATTTGATTTCCTCGATTAAGCAGGTGCATGAAGGATACGCCGTGTTCTCACCGAAATTGGCCGGCTTTGTGCTCTCCGCATTCCAAGGTGGCTCATATGGCGGCGCTGCTTCCGATGCGCCAGTACATGATGAGGAACTTGATCGCTTGTCTGCTCGCGAGCAGGAAGTAATGCGGCTGATCGCTCGCGGATACACCTATAAAGAAGTGGCTGCTGAGCTCTTTATTTCGATTAAGACCGTGGAAACGCATGTGAGCTCGGTGCTCAGAAAGCTTCAGCTTTCCAACCGCACCGAGCTCACACGTTGGGCCGTTGATAGACGGATTGTATAGGTCTTACAGACTGTTTCCTAGGTCTCTCCCTCAGTCCGCTACGCGGTCAGCTCCCTCAGAGGGAGCCAGAAAGGGGAGGTCACTTGGCGTCGCGGAAACCGTTCGGGTTCTTGATCTGCCAGTTCAGGGAGGACTTGGCCATATCGTCGATGGTCAGCTCGGCCTTCCAATCCAGCTCGCGGGCGGCCTTGGAAGCGTCAGCGTAGCAGGCGGCGATGTCGCCGGGGCGGCGAGGCTTGATCACGTACGGAATCGCGTGGCCAGCGGCCTTCTCGTAAGCCTTGATGACCTCAAGCACGGAGTATCCGTGGCCGGTACCCAGGTTGTAGGTGAACACACCGGACTTTTCGATGTGATCGATAACGGCCACATGGCCCTTGGCCAGATCGACAACGTGAATGTAGTCGCGCACGCCGGTGCCGTCCGGAGTGTCGTAATCGTCGCCGAAGACCTGTACAGCCTTGAGTTCGCCAATGGCAACCTTGGCCACGTACGGGGTCAGGTTGGCCGGAATGCCCTTCGGATCTTCGCCCAACAGGCCGGACTCGTGAGCGCCAACCGGGTTGAAGTAACGCAGCAGCACGATGGTCCACTCCGGATCAGCCACATGCACATCGCGCAGAATCTGCTCCTGGAACAGCTTGGAGGTGCCGTACGGGTTGGTGGTGCCACCGGTCGGAGTCTCCTCGGTGATCGGCAGTTCCTTCGGGGAACCATACACGGTAGCGGAAGACGAGAAGATGATCTTCTTGACGTTGTGTGCACGCATCACCTTGAGCAGCACCAGCGTGGAGTACAGGTTGTTGTCGTAGTACTCAATCGGCTTGGCCACGGATTCGCCCACAGCCTTGAGACCTGCAAAGTGGATAACCCAGTCGATTGGGTTCTCATCAAAAATCTTGTTCATCAGGGCTTCGTCGCGCACGTCGCCGTCGTAACGCTTGATCTTCTTGCCGGTGATCTGCTCAACGCGGTCAAGGGCGATCGGGGAGGAATTGCCGTAGTTGTCTACGGACACCACGTCGTATCCCTTGTTCAACAGCTCAACGTCAGTGTGGGTGGCAATGAAGCCCGCGCCGCCCGTAACCAGAACAGTGGTCATGTCTTCTCCTTGAAGAATGTGCACTTCTGTTTCTAGAATGTGCACTTTTGTTCTTTCATGTATGAGTTTACTGCATTTGATTGCAAAATCAAGCGCAGTAAGCGGTTCTTGTGTGCTTTTTGTTCACAAAAGAGAACATTGGCTCCCCTCAGAGAGGGGAGCCAATATATCAGATCAGGCGTTGCGCCAGGCGATGCCGCTGCCTTCGAGGTCGAAGGTCTCGCTGCTGCCATCTTCCAGCGTGACCGTGGTAGTCTGCGGCTGGTCGGTGTTGTTGATCACGCAGTACAGACCCTGCTCCGGGAAGTGCGCGACCTCGCACTCCGGGTTCGAGGAGCTCCATGCCGCGTACTTGCCTTCGTTGTGGGAGGCCCAGAAGAGGATGCGCTCCAGAAGACGGGCGTTGGCGGCCGAGTACGGCAGACCGGACACATACACGCCACGGCCTTCGCCGTATTCGTTGACCGCGAGCTGCACCTGGCCGTCGTCGGCCCTGAGCAGCGTCACATCCTCGTTGACCGGGTAGGTGTTGAGCACCGGCTCGCCGAAGTCGATGCCGCCAAGCGGCTCGATGCCCTGACCACCACCGCAGCCGGACAGCGGGATTCGGTAACCGGCCTTCTCCCATGCCTCGCGGGCCTGCGGGTCGACCGGCACGTCGGCGGTGATGAAGTGATCCGGGGTGACGGGCGGGAAGTACTTGTCCACGGACAGGGTCTGGTAGCGCTCCTCGTCCACGCCGAACACGTCGGCCAGCTGGAAGAAGCGGCCGGCCTGGAAGCGAGGCAGCGAGCTCGGCTCGCCCACGCCCACCAGAGCGCCGCCACGGCGCACCCAGGCGCGCAGCGTCTCAGCCAACTTCGGGTCGGCCCACACGTCGCCGCCAGTGAATGCGGTGTCCACCGGGCCACCGGTAACGATCACGTCGATGTCATCGGCCACGCCATGCTCGAGCACGTCATCGAAGCTGATGAAGCGCACGTTCACGCGCATACCGGACAGGGATTCCAGAATGCCGTAGTAGGAATAGGTCTGCTTGTTCGGCAGCGCGTGGGCCACGGTGAACGCCATCCAGGAGCGCATCTTGCCCCAGGAGTTCAGAATGGCCACGTTCAGCTCGCCCTCGGCCGGCTTGCCGTCCGTACGATCGTGGATATCGCGGAACTCATCGGCGATGTGGGTCACGGTATCCACGAACTTCGGGAACTTGGCCGCCAGAGACAGGTATCCGCCGTAGCCCATACGGGAGATCGGAGAGCGCAGGATGGCGCGACGTGCCTTGCGCCAGTTGTCGAGACCTTCGATGCTTGGATCATTGCCCTCGTAGAAGGTGTCCGGGAAGAAGTACGGCAGGAAGCGGCCCTCAGTGTACTTGACGCCCGGAATGTCAGCGATCATACGGGTTGTGGTGCCATCGCCAATGGAACCGACCACGGCATCCAGACCCAGGTCTTCGAAGCCTTCCTTGTATGGCTCAGTGCCGATCCACTGGTCACCAAGGAACATCATCGCTTCCTTGCCCGCGGCATGAGACATATCGGCAAGCTGCTTGACGTTCTTACGCACGAAGCCGGAGAGGAAGTCGATCCAGTCGCGCTGCGCCTTGCGCGGTACACGCCATGCGCTGTTGTAGGCGCCGCCGTCCACGAAGTCCTCCGGACGCAGACGGTAGCCGTATTCCTTCTCGAAGTCATCGAGAGCGGCCGGGCTCACAGTGCAGGCGCAGCCAAACCAATCCACGATCTTCTCGCGATGCTTCGGATCGAACAGCAGGGTGAACTGGTAGAAGAACGTGGTGAAACGCACCACATCCACCTGCGGATTGTCCTTCAACCACTTCTCGAACGTGTCGAACACGAACTTGCGGGTGGCCGGATGATAGATGTCAAATGGAATCTCGTGTTCCTTATCGCCCCAGTCATTGGTCAGGTGGTTGTACATTTCCACCGGATCCCAGATGATGTAGGCCAGGAAGCTCACCGTGTACTCATGCCATGCGGCAACGCCACTCACATGCACGGTGTCCTCGTCCGCGTCAAGCGTCCAGTTCGCCGGATCGACGACCTCGCCGGTGGTGCGGTCTACAACCTCCCAATACTTGTGAGGGTCGGCATCACGATTCGGCTTCAGCTGCTCGGCAAAGAAGCTTTCCATCAGCGGAATATCAACCGTATCCGATTCGGCCAGGATGCGATCGGTCAGCAGATACACCTGCGGGGTTTCATCCATATGCAAGGTGATCCACTCGTTATGCGCGCGAGTCGGGAAATATGCGCTGTAGATCTTCTTGCCCAAGGCAAGCACAGCCTCATCCAGATGCGTGCCATCGGAGTTACGGATGGCATCCGCGCCCCACAGTTCGGCAAGCTCCTTGGTCTTCTCCGCAAAATTCTCCTCGCTAGGCAAGGTGAAGCGGCCGGTGCTAGTCATAGTCTCTCCTTTGAGGACATTGATTATTTTTTTGGATAATTAAATTGTAAACAATATATGCATATAAAACAAGAATCCGGCGCCGCCGTCGGGCGTCCAGGATCCTGACTGCATAAATCCTTGAGAGTAGCCCCACGGCAACGCCGGAAGAGCGAATTGAACATCACCGGAGCTTCCCAGTCGGTTCCACCGACGATCTCATAACAAGAATCAGGAAGACTCCGGGTCAGTATGGTTGCGTGCTACTTATTGTTAAGAAGCCGTCCGGCGCCGGAAGGAGTAGCACGAGGCACCGGACGGCGGGAATGATAGTTCCAAGCCGAGCCCACAGACAGCCCACCGGGCTGTCTGCTTAACGGCTCGCCTTCGGCCGAAGCAAGAACGGACCTCGCTACGCTCGGACTCAATCCGACCTTCGCTCGGCTGCCGCCTCACTCAGGCTGAGCCTACGAACAGTCCACCGGACTGTTCGTTACGGCTCAGCCCTTGACCGCACCAGCGGCGAGGCCGGCCTGCCAGTAGCGCTGGAGACCAAGGAAGAGCACAATCACCGGCAGCACACCGAGCAGAGCACCCATCATCAGAGCACCACGATCAGTGAAGGTTGCCAAGGAAACCATGCCGTACAGACCCAAGGTCACCGGCTTCAAAGTGTCGGAAGAGACCATCATCAACGGCAGCAAGAAGTTGTTCCAAGTGGCCACGAACAGGAACAGGAAGATCGTGACCATTGCCGGAGCCAGAATCCTCAACACAATGGTGAAGAAGATGCGAGCTTCGCTTGCGCCATCGATACGAGCTGCCTCAAGCAGTTCGTTCGGCACCGAGGTCTGCGCATACACACGGCCCAGGAAGAAGCCAAACGGAGAGACGCAGCACGGGATGATGATGGAGAGCATCGTGTTGGTCAGGTGCATGGCGTGGAAGATGGAGTACTGCGGAATGGTCAGCAGAGCGGCCGGCATCAGCATGCAGCCCATAATCACACCAATGGCAAGGTTCTTACCCTTGAAGTTGAACTTTGCGGTAGCGTATCCTGCCATCACGGCCACAAGCGTACCCACCAGAGCGGAAACGCCCGAGTAGATCAGGGAGTTCAGCACCCAGCGCCAGAACTGGCCACGGGTCCAACCGATCAGTGTGCCATAGTTCTTGGCGATGGCGGCAGGCAAATCGCTCAGCCCCACGGCGAACCACAGACCGTTGCTGCCGGTCATCTGGCTCGGCGTCTTGGTCGAGGCGATGATGGCCCAGTAAATCGGGAACAGGAAGTAGATCAGTGCGAAGACCAGAACAACGATGGTGATGGTCTTGACCAGCGCGGAAGGCTGCATGGAACGAGGCAGGTCGTTGGCATGCTTGTCGCGAATCTTGTCAGCCTTCTTACGAGCGCGTGCGGCCGCGCGGGATTCCTTATCAGTAGCTTCTACGGTGCTCATTCTGCGTTCACCTTCCTTTCAACGAGCGTGTAGACCACGGCGAGGACGCCAGCGATCAGTGCCATAACGATGGCCACAGCGGATGCAGGTCCATCACCACCTGGGGTCAGGGTGCCCTGCGAGGTGTTGAGGGCCATCATCATTGGTGTATACGACTTGGAAATACTCGGATCGGAAATCGACATCACCTGAGGCTCGTTGAACAGCTGGATGGTACCGACGATGGAGAGCAGCATGGCAAGCAGAGCAGCTGCGCGCACGTTCGGCAGCTTAATCTTCATGGCGATCTGGAAACCATTAGCGCCATCAATGCGTGCGGCCTCGTACAAATCGTGCGGAATAGCCTGCAGCGCGGCGAGGAAGATCAGCATGTTGTAGCCGGTGAAGGTCCAGGTCGTGATGTTGGCCATAGAGCCAAGGACCACATTGTCGCCGAAGAAGTTCACCTTGATGCCAATGGCGGCAAGACCCTTAACGATAGGGGAAATCTGGCCGTTGTAGAGGTACACCCAGATGATGGATGCAACCACGCCCGGAATGGCGTACGGCAGGAAGTAGCTCAGACGGAATGCAGTGATGTGCTTGACGATGTAGGAATCGATGAGCATTGCCAGAGCAAGTGCTGCGATGATCATGACCGGCACCTGAACCACGGTGTAGAGCACTACCCTGCCCACACCAGCCCAGAAATTGCCGGAAGTAATAACGTATTGGAAGTTCTGAAGTCCGACGAACTTGTTCACCAGTTCGCCACCGCCGTATGCGCCACCGCCCGTGGTGACCTGGCGGAAGAAGCTGGAATAAATAGCCCAAATGATAGGCAGAATGAATACCAGAGCGAACAGGATGCCAAACGGTGCCATGAAGGCCCAGCCAGTACGATTCTCACGCTTCACAGCGTCAGAAGCCTTTGGCTTAGCGGCACGCCTGGCGACCCCCGTCTTCGCCGTTTTTGTTGTTGCAGTCATAGGGAAACCTGTCTTTCAAAAGAACAGTGAGAAATAGAAAGTACGTAATAAAGTTCGGATCGATACAGTCAGATCAAACACAATTAATGACGAACCGAACTCAAGTAAAAGGAAAGGCCGGAGTGTTGAGCTCCGGCCTTTCGATGTGTGGTTGAGGATATCAGCGGCTGGAAGGAACCCTAGCCGTTAATGTCACTCGGAAACAGACAGGCCGAGGTTCTTCAGCGTATCCACAGAGGTGGTCTGTGCGTCGGAGAAGATGTCTGCAACCTTGCCGGAGCCATCGGTGGCCTTGGCTGCGGTTTCGTTCATCTTGGCGGCGACTGCGGAGAAGCCAGGCATGTAGGTGAAGTCACCCATGTTGTTGTTAGCGTCCTTGAATTCCTTCATGATGTCCTGGCCGCCGAAGAAGGTGGACCACTCGGAAGGAGTCTCAGCATCTTCAGTGGTAGCAGCCGGCACGAGGCCCTGGGAAACCAGATCCGGAACCTGGGTGTTGAACCAATCCAGGAACTCCATTGCTTCCTTCGGGTGTTTGGAGTTCTTCAGCACGGCCACAGCGGAACCACCGTCAGGACCGGTCTTGCCAGCGTTGCCGAACCAGTCACCGAGCTGAGCGACCTGCCATTCGCCGGAGCCAGTGCCACCGGAGGAGGTCATGAACAGCGGGGCTTCCCAAGCGGCGGCCACAGTACCGATCAGCTGGCCATCCTTGATGGAAGCATCGAAGGACGGATCCCAACGCGGGTTGGTGGTAACTGCCTTGGCGTCGAGCAGCTGCTGGTAGAAGTCAGCGGTTGCCTTGGAGCCATCAGTCTCGGTGTTGACGACCCAGGAGTCACCCTTCACCTTGTACCAGCCACCGGAGGCGCCAGCCAGACCGGAGATCATGTTGCCGGCCTCATCAGGCTGGTAGGACATGATGTACTTGCCAGCGGCGGCAGCGGTCTTAGCAGCGGCGATGAACTCATCGGCGGTCTGCGGGACCTCGGTGATGCCAAGCTTCTCGAACTCAGCCTTGTTGTAGAAGTAAACCAGCGGGCCGGTGTCCTGCGGCAGGCCGTAAGCCTTGCCATCAACCTGAACCAGGCTGTACGGACCGGATGCGAAGTCATTCTTGTACTGCTCGGCGTACTCAGTCACGTCCTGCAGCAGGCCCTTGGTGAAGACCTCAGGCAGCTCGGCGTAACCGACCTGAGCCAGATCCGGAGCCTCGCCGGACTTGACGTCGGTCTCAAGCTTCTTGATCATTTCAGAGGCCTTGCCATCGAACTTGGTGGCCTTGACCTGAATATCCGGGTGCTGCTTATTCCACTTGGCAACGATGTCGTTGACCAGAGTCATGCCCTCGGAATCCGGCAGACGGTGCATGTAGGTGATGGTGACCTTACCGCCGTCGCTGCTGGAATCACCAGTGTTAGCAGTGTCGCTGCCGCAACCGGCAAGGCCCATACCCATAGCTGCTACTGCAGCCAGAGCTGCTACCAGGCGCTTGTTGTGCGATACCATATCTCTACTCCTTCGTTATATGGTCTCATCACTTCCCTGTGACGAACAATAGCTAATTTATGCCTTCAAAAGAAAATTGTCAACTTTGCTAACAATTTCCGCGCGCCCCCCGCAAAAACGTTGAGTTCAAACGGTTCGAGACACATAAGGTCAGTTAACTTAGCCGACTTCCCTTCGCATAAATGTTATATTCGCTTGGTTTGTGTGACCGGTTACAGACTATCACGGAAAATCCTGCTTTCAACAACGGCATGTATCTAGATTATGAAGAAGGTGTGAAGACACTTATGCGTGTGTACTCGCCATCACAGTGGACGAGTGAATACACGCATGTGGATACGACCTCAACAGCTACCGTTTTCGGAGACCATCCTCGAACGACTTGTGCATATACCCATGCGGATACGGCCTGTCATTTCAGTGAACATGAGAAAACACCTATGCGGCCATAGTTTGTCATCACAGCGAACATGTGCAGACATGCATGAGCGTTTGCTCGCGTGCGTGCTGTACACACGAACAAAAACGGTCGTTTTGTGTTATCACCGGCCCATATCTCCCCTCATCGCTAAATTCCCCTCCACTCAGCGCAACTTATTCGGGGAATAAGGCCACTCACCCCGAATTTCTTGCACTGAGAACCCGTCAGCACAAGAAATTCAGGAGAACAGGCTTCATTACCTGAAATCTTTGCACTGAGACGAACTCAGTACAAGAAATTCGGGAGACTAGGCCTCACTGCCCGAAATCTTTGCACTAAGACGAACTCTGTACGTGGGGTATAGGAATTCCAAGAAAAGAAAAAGGGCTAGGCGCGTCGCCTAGCCCTTGAAGGGCGGACAGAGCGAGATTCGAACTCGCGGAGGGTTGCCCCTCAACGGTTTTCAAGACCGTCTCTTTAGACCGCTCAGACATCTGTCCTTTGTGCGCATTTCCGAGCAACCCCGAAGCGCACGATGTTCAATTATACATACGGTAGGGAGAACCTACCGACGCCGCTGCAACAATATCCGTTACGGCTTCGCCGGCTTCTCTCCCTCCGACTCTTCGAGCCGCCTCCATCGTCAGAGGGAGGCAATAGCGATTGAGAACAAAGCTGGCGAAATCAGGCCTCCCACTTGACGAACAGTCCGGTGGAGTATTCGTAGCAGCGCCCAGCGATAGCGTCGCGCGCGTCGCAGGGCAACAGCAGGCCTGAGAATCAGGCCTCCCACTTGGTCGGCTCGATGACTTCCTTGCCGCCCATGTACGGACGCATGGCCTTCGGAATCTCGATGGAGCCATCCTTCTGCTGGTGGTTCTCGAGAATGGCGACCAGCCAACGGGTGGTGGCCAGCGTGCCGTTCAGCGTGGAGACCGGGCGAGTGTTGCCGTCTTCCATGCGCTCACGGATGTTCAGACGACGAGCCTGGTACTCGGTGCAGTTGGAGGTGGAGGTCAGCTCGCGGTAACGACCCTGGGTCGGCACCCAAGCCTCGCAGTCGAACTTACGGGCAGCGGAGGAGCCGAGATCGCCGGCAGCGGTATCGATGATGCGGTACGGCACCTCGACCTTGGCAAGCATCTCCTGTTCCATAGCCAACAGGTGCTCATGCTCCTTGTAGGAGTCCTCCTGCTTGGCATAGACGAACATTTCCACCTTATCGAACTGGTGGACGCGGATGATGCCGGAGGTGTCCTTACCTGCGGCACCGGCCTCGCGGCGGTAGCAGGAGCTCCAGCCGCAGTAGCGCAGCGGACCGTTGCCGAGGTCAAGGATCTCGTTCTCGTGCATACCGGCCAGAGCCACTTCGGAAGTACCGACCAGGTACTGGTCATCGGGCTCGCGCAGACGGTAAATCTCGTCGGCATGGGAGTTCAGGAAGCCGGTGCCGCGCATGACCTCAGGACGTACCAGCGTCGGAGTGATGGCCAGCACGAAGCCGTGTTCCTCGGCCTGATCCACAGCCATAGTCAGCATGGCAATCTGCATGCGGGCTACAGCGCCACGCAGGAAGTAGAAACGGGAACCGCCCACCTTCACGCCACGGCGCATATCGATGCCAGCCACCTCGGTGCCGAGGGTCAGGTGATCCTTCGGCTCGAAGCCTTCTGCAGCGAAGTCACGAATCTGGCCAACCTTCTTGACCACCACGTAATCGTCCTCACCGCCTTCCGGAGCTTCCGGCTCCACGATGTTGGAGAGCTTCCACATGGCGGTGGTGTATTCCTCGGCTGCGGAATCGGCCTTGGACTTGTACTCGGCAACCTTCTGGGAAAGTTCCTTGGTTTCAGCGATCAGCTTGGCCTTTTCGTCGGCCGGGGCTGCGGCAACCTTCTTGCCGATTTCCTTCTGCTGGGCGCGGGCCTCTTCGAAAGCCTTCAGTGCTTCACGGCGTGCGGTATCGGAGGAGAGCACTTCATCGACGAGTTCAACGGACTCGCCGCGCTTGCGCTGGGATTCCTTGACGATATCAGTGTGTTCACGGATGAATTGAATATCAAGCATGCGCCTAACACTACCGCCGTAAGCCGACACGCGATAGGTTGTTCATTCTATCAATCTCACTAATTGCGCAAGTGCAGGAATGGTTTTGAACAGCGCGCACACTAGCCCTGTGCGCAAATTGTTCACGTTCCCGCAACCTTCGGCGTTTGTTCCTTGAGTGCCACTACAAATAGGAGTCATGCCTCAGTCCACGCTTACAGTGCTTATCATCATCGCCGCGGTGCTGCTTCTTGCGGTGTTTATTGCAGCTATCGTCTTGGGTATTCGCGCCGCACGCCGCCGCAAGCTCGCTGAAACACTGGAAAAGCGTAGGGACGATGAGGTGCAGTACGCCTTTATTATCAACCCTTCCAAGCCTCAGGCCGCCACTCAGCGTCTGCATATTCAGGAGTTCTGCCGCTCTAAAGGATTGAATCGTATTCGTTTCTATGACACGCAGCTCGACAAAGACGGGCGCGCCTGCGCATTGGAAGCACTCGAGGATGGTGCCGACGTAGTGATTGCGGTCGGCGGCGACGGTACGGTGCGCACGGTGGCGAGCGCGGTTTCCGGCACCGGCCATGCGCTGGGCATTATTCCTATCGGCACCGGTAATTTGTTCGCCCGCAATATGGGCATTCCTGTGGATGATATCGATGCGGCACTGACCGTGGCCACCTCCCACGGTTCTCGTTTGGTGGATATGGGCCGTCTCCGCTTGCTCGATCATCCTGAAGACGATCACGGCCACGCGTTCCTTATTATCGCCGGTATCGGCTTCGATGCCGCCATGATTGATGACACCGATCCAGCATTGAAAGCCAACATCAGCTGGCTTGCTTACTTTGTGGGCGGCATCAAGAATCTGTTTGCACCAAAGTTCCGCGGCAATTTGACCATTACCAGTTCCGATGGTTCCACTCATTCCATCAAGAACCTTGATTTTCGTACGATTATGGCCGGCAATTGCGGTCAGATCCCCGTATTCTCGCTGATGCCCGCCGCCTCATACGATGATGGCATCCTTGATTTTGAAATCATCGACACCACCGGTGGCATTCTGGGCTGGGCGAACCTGTTCGGCGATGTGGTACACCAGACCATCACCGGCAAACCGGAGCAGAACCCGCTCTCCACCAACTCCACGGTAGAGCAGGTGCAGGGTATTACCGCGGAAATCACCTTGGAGAAACCAGCCAAGGCTCAAGTGGATGGCGATATGCTGCCGGAAACCAAGCACATTCGTTTCTCAGTGGACCAGCGAGCGCTCATCGTGCGCGTACCGGATACCTCCACGCTGAAGACTGCTCAGGTTGCAGCAGCGAATGCCACATCTGATTTCGCGGAGACGACGAGCATTCTGGAGCCAGTGAAATAGGGCTACTGCTGAGCGTCAGCGGTGACCCGGGCTACGTGCATAGCTAAGTAGGCTACTTCGTCTTCGCTTACATCCGCGTCCAAACGCAATTCCAGCAATCTGCCAATCGTTGAAGCACAGCGCAACGCCTCAGGGTAAGCATCGCGAATTGCCTTCACGATGGGTGCCGGCTCATCCACGAGCTGCTTGTTCTGATGAATACGGATGAACAAATAGCGCAGATGAGTAATAAAGCGCCCCACATTCACCGACTCACGGTCGAGCTTCAGCCCGTATGTATGCTCGATGATGTCCAACATCTGCTGAATCACACCGGTCATTGTGTATGTGTAGGTCAAGTCTCCAGTGGCAAACCCTGCGTTCACCAGATGCATGGCCAGCGATGTTTCCTCACCGGCCGGCAACGGTTCCGCAAGCTTGTCATTAATGGCATTGAGCAGCGCACATCCCTGCTCGTATTCCTTGGGATAGAGGTTGCTGATCTCCCCCACCAGAGGATATTCAACGGTAATACCACACTTTTGCCTCGCGATAGCACCAGCGATATGGTCAGACAGCGCCATCACCAGCGTGGTGCTGCCTACCTCACGCTCCCCTAATCCGATCTGCTTCATAGAGTCCACCACAATACGAATAATCTCCGGATCAATATCCGAAAGCATCTGTGCCAGATGATCAGGGTCTCGACCATCCGCAGGTACAAAGGTGCGCACAATCTTCGATTCGTCCACCGACTGCCCTGGCTTGGCCTGAAAGCCCAAGCCTCGGCCAGTAAGAATCACTTCACCGCCATTGCCGTCTTTGGCAAGCACGACGTTATTGTTGAACACTCTCAGTATTTCCATGACGCACCTCCCCTCACTGACTATCACAATATGTCTTGTCGATTATTCGATTGCTGCGCTTGATGCTCTGCGCTAGCGTTCTACATCGATAATAGGTTCTCCGGCAGTCACCTTCCTCGACTCCCCTTGCTGCGCCTCAGCAGTTACAAGCAATGGCATTACCGAAGTCATCGCCATCGTATTGACTACAGTCATCACAACTACTGGATTATGGCCGGCGCGCACGATAGCAGCAAAATCCACTTGCAGCAGCACATCGCCGGCAGCAACGCAATCCCCTTTACCAACCTGCAGAACGAATCCTTCTCCTCCCATGTCCACGGTATCAAGTCCGATATGCACCAGTACCTCAACGCCATCGTCGGTTTTAATGCCGAACGCATGACCGGTTTTAGCCACAGTTTTTACCGTGCCGCTTACCGGCGCATACACTGCTTCAGCACCCGCTGAATCATCAGGCATAATGCCCACGCCTTCGCCTAGTGCTTTAGACGCGAACACCGGGTCGCCAATCGAATCCAAATCAACTACAGAGCCCGCGATAGGAGCAAACAGTGCATTGGGAGAATCCGCATGCCACAGCGGATACGAGGAATCAGCAGCTTTTGGTTGCGCGGCAACGCTTTGCGGCATACGGTAATCGAACAGTACTGTCAGCAACATGGCCACAGCGAATGCGATGGCGATGGACAATGCATACACCCATGCTCGATTGAACACAGGAATGGTTAGCAGCGAAGAGAACGCGAATGCCGTGGTTGTGACTCCGTGGATCACTTGGCCGGACGGCAGCACAGAGGGGAACAGCCAGCTCAGCAGCGCACTGGAGAGACCTCCAGCCGCACACCCGGCGAGCAGCCAGCGGTAGGTGCGGCGATGCTGCAAATGAATGCCGTACAAGCTCAGCTCGGAAACACCGCCCAAGAGCCCAGCCAACAATGCACTCAGCGAAGTCTGACGCATCGCAGGGTCGCGCTCTCGAATAGCAAGTACGAGCACGCCTGCTGTAACACCGAAACAGGCGAAATTCCACACACCCATCGGCCCTTGCACAAAGTCATAACCCAGCGTCTGAATATTCATCAGCATCAAGGCGTTAAGCGGCCAATGCAAACCGAGCGGCACCAGGAACGGGTAGAGCATAGGAATCAGGAGCGCGAATAGGAACGGCACATGCGCGTTCAGCCAAGCAGTGCCCGCACCCAACTCACTGCCAAGCCATACGCCCAGAGGTCCTACGAACAGCACCGAGAACACATAAACCACCACAAGCGAACAGAACGGCACAAATACCAATTGCACACTGTTCGCAATCACGCGTTTTAATCCGTGGTAGACCAAGCCCAGCAGAGCAACCATCAGCAACGGCACGAACACGCTGCCGCTGTAGTCATTGATGGGAATGACCATGCCGAACGCACTGATGCCGCCGCTCAATCCCGCAATCTGCGGTGCCATCAATGCAGACATGATTGCGCCGCCAAGCCACGAATCAACATTGAGTTTTCGTGCTGCGTTCGTGGCAATCATGATGGGCAGCATCACAAACATGACTTCCCAAATGGCTTTGAGGGCGCGCCAACCATCTGTGGCATTGCCATCCGGGGTCAGGCCAAGCGCCACGGCCACATTGGCGAGCGCGATGATTATCGATGCACCCAACAGCACGCCAAGCAACGGACGGAATGAGTCGGAGACATAGTCCAAAATGGCGCTGGCCCAAGCGCGGATAGTGCGCGGCAATGGCATGTGAAATATGGAGGATTGTGAAGGCTCTTGGCTGGTTGCATCGGAAGCTGCGGCAGTAGCGGGACCAGCGAAGTGTTCGGTTTCTTGGGATGTTCTTGGTATTTCGGACGCACGGGATGCAACCGATTTCATTGCACTCATCATGCGCTCGTAAACGGAAGCAACCGCGCCACCAATGATGATCTGATAGCGGCCACCTGCGCGCGGGAAGGCTCCCAATACTCCCGGAATGGCTTCGATTTGCTTCAAGCTGACCTTGTTCTCATCATCAAGGGTGACGTGCAGTCGGGTTGCGCAGTGGGTAAGTTCGTGAATATTGGCTGAACCACCGAGAGCGTCAAGAATCTGCTCGGCCATTGCTTCTGAGGCGTGCACCATTCGCTCCCTTCGTCTCCGTTTCCGCCATTGTCTCGCATCACATCCAACTTTGTCCATCCAGCTGCGGCGCACCCCTAAATCGCAAACGATTGCAGAAATCGATCGTCTTTCGGAGTGTCGCGGGCAGAAAAGTCGTATTGTATTTTTCACACGTTGCGTAGCAGGGTTGTTACTTGGAAACGAGGCAAGACCTGGAGCGATGTGGAATTTGCATATCCATATGCGGCTTTGCTGTATTGGATGCGCACGTTCCACATTGTTCCAGGTCTTTTTTGTTTTCGGTGGCACAACGAGGTACTGCCTGCACGCGGCACATGGAGCACGACGAACGCGCTCCGTCAACGGCGATGAAAGGAACGACAGCAATGACGACGGCAAACACCACAGCCGCACCAACGAACGTGGCAGCGGATGCCACCGAGGCGCTCGAAAACAGTGCCAGCGCAATGGCAAACATGGCGACCAACACCATTGAGACCATCGAAGCGGCGGAATCTCGCGGATTCTCCTCCCGATTCCCGCTCAATAGCTCATTCATCTTCACGTTCGGCGCCCTTGGCGGTATGCTGTTCGGCTTCGATACCGGCATCATCTCTGGCGCTTCCCCGCTGATCGAATCCGACTTCGGCTTGAGCGTCTCCCAGACCGGCTTCATCACTTCCTCCGTGCTCATCGGCTCCTGCGCCGGCGCTTTGTCCATCGGCGCACTGTCCGACAAGTTCGGCCGTAAGAAGCTGCTCATCGTTTCCGCCATCCTGTTCCTGATTGGTTCAAGCATGTGCGCCACCGCCACTGGCTTCCTGATGATGGTCGCCGCCCGCATCATTCTGGGCCTCGCCGTGGGTGCCGCCTCCGCCCTGACCCCGGCTTACCTGGCTGAGCTTGCGCCGAAGGAGCGCCGCGGCTCGCTTTCCACGCTGTTCCAGTTGATGATCACGTTCGGCATTTTGCTGGCGTATGCTTCCAACCTCGGCTTCCTGGGTCACAATCTGCTCGGCGCCCGCGACTGGCGCTGGATGCTCGGCTCTGCACTGGTGCCGGCCGCACTACTGCTGATCGGCGGTATTCTACTGCCGGAATCCCCGCGTTACTTGGTGAACAAGGGCGACGAACGCAACGCATTCAAGGTGTTGACCCTGATTCGTAAGGATGTCGATCAGGCTCAAGTGCAGCTGGAACTCGATGAGATCAAGGCCGTTGCCGCTCAGGACACCAAGGGTGGCGTGCGCGAACTGTTCCGCATCGCCCGCCCGGCGCTGATTGCCGCCATTGGCATCATGCTCTTCCAACAGCTCGTTGGCATCAACTCCGTGATTTACTTCCTGCCGCAGGTGTTCATCAAGGGCTTTGGCTTCCCTGAAGCAGACGCCATCTGGGTTTCCGTGGGTATCGGCGTGGTGAACTTCGTCTCCACCATCGTGGCCACCATGATCATGGACAAGTTCCCGCGCAAGGGCATGCTGATCTTCGGTTCCATCGTGATGACCGTCTCTCTGGCTATTCTCGCTGTGATGAACTTCGTGGGCGACGTTGCTGTGCTCGCCGTGCCGACCATGATTCTCATCGCCTTCTATATCCTTGGCTTCGCCATCTCCTGGGGTCCGATCGCCTGGGTGCTAATCGGTGAGATTTTCCCGCTGTCCGTGCGCGGCATTGGCTCCTCCTTCGGCTCCGCCGCCAACTGGCTGGGCAACTTCATCGTCTCCCAGTTCTTCCTCGTGCTGCTGGATGCCTTCGGCAACAACGTGGGTGGCCCGTTCGCCATCTTCGGTGTGTTCGCAGCCCTGTCCATTCCGTTCGTGCTGCGCTTCGTGCCTGAGACCAAGGGCAAGTCGCTGGAGGAGATTGAGAAGGAGATCGCTCACCGCTGATCGCAGCTAGATTCCTCGCCTGATGGCCGGTATTGCCTCGATTATTTCGGGATGCAATACCGGCCATTACTGTTTTTGCCATGTTTTGCGGCGCTTCTCGGCCGCGTGTCGCCACATCTTTTTTCATCATTCGCACAGAAGTTGACAACTCTTAACATAGCTTCGCCCAAAACGTTGAAATCCGTGGCACAATAGGGAAGCATGGTAGCAAAAAATGCGGGCTTACCCGCCACCCCAGCAGATCTGATCAACGTCGATGAGGTCATCGGCAAGTACTATGACCTTGTCCCCGATCCGTCCGTCCCCGAGCAGCGTGTCATCTTCGGCACCTCCGGTCACCGCGGATCGTCCCTGAAGACCTCGTTCAACGAGGCTCACATCATCGCCATCTCCCAAGCTATTGCCGAATATCGTAAGAAGGCTGGCGTCACCGGCCCGCTGTACCTCGGCTCCGATACCCACGCGCTCTCCGGCCCGGCCAAGAAGACCGCTATCGAGGTTCTCGTGGCCAACGGCGTGCACGTTCGCATCGATTCCCGCGATGACTTCGTGCCGACCCCTGTGGTTTCTCAGGCCATTCTGACCCATAACCGTGCAGCTGATGGCACTCAGCGTTTCGAGGGCGAAGGCCTTGCCGATGGTATCGTCGTCACTCCTTCCCACAACCCGCCTACCGATGGTGGTTTCAAGTATGACCCCGTCACTGGCGGCCCGGCTCCGGCTGAGACCACCAACGCCATCGCCGCCCGCGCCAACGAGCTGCTCGGCGATTATAAGAACATCAAGCGCGTGCCGTACGAAGAGGCCATCAAGTCCGAGTACGTCGAAGGCTTCGACTTCCGTGAGCACTACGTTGATGATTTGAAGAACGTCATCGACTTCGATGTGATTCGCAACTCCGGCGTGCGCCTCGGCATCGACCCGCTCGGCGGCGCTTCCGTGAACTACTGGCCGCTCATCAATGAGAAGTACGGCCTGAACATCGGTGTCGTGCGCCCTGAGGTCGATCCGACCTGGCGTTTCATGACCATCGATCACGACGGCAAGATTCGTATGGATCCGTCTTCCCCGTACGCCATGAAGGGCTTGGTCGACCAGCTCAACGCCGGCGCTTGGGATAAGTACGATCTGGTTGGCGGCACCGACCCGGATGCCGATCGTCACGGCATTGTCTGCCCGAACTGGGGCGTCATGAACCCGAACCACTACATCGCCGTGGTTGTGGAATACCTGTTCGGCGGCAATCGCCCGGATTGGCCTGCTGGTGCCGGCATCGGCAAGACGCTGGTCTCTTCCTCCTTGATTGACCGCGTGGCTGCCTCCATCAACGCCAAGCTGGTTGAGGTTCCGGTCGGCTTCAAGTGGTTCGTTGACCCGCTGTTCACCGGTGAGGTCGCCTTCGGTGGCGAGGAGAGCTCCGGCATGAGCTTCCTGCGTCGCGATGGCCGCGTGTGGACCACCGATAAGGATGGCCTGATTCCTGACCTGCTGGCCGCCGAGATCACCGCCAAGACCGGCAAGAACCCGGCCGAACTGCACAAGGATCAGGTGGCTCGCTTCGGTGAATCCTGGTACAAGCGCGTCGACACCCCAACCACTCTTGAGCAGAAGCAGAAGTTCGCCAAGCTCACCGGCGACGATGTGACCGCCACCCAGCTTGCCGGCGAAGACATCACCGCCAAGCTCACCGAGGCTCCGGGCAACCACGCCAAGATCGGTGGCCTGAAGGTCACCACCAAGGACAACTGGTTCGCGGCCCGTCCTTCCGGCACCGAGAACATCTACAAGGTGTACGCCGAGTCCTTCGAGAGCCCTGAAGCCCTCGATAAGGTGCTCGACGAGGCCAAGCTCGTGGTCGACAAGGCCCTGAGCGAGTGATTCTGCTTCATTAAGCGCTGAATTTTAAAACATAAAGGGTTGTTGGACTGTGGCATTACAGTCCAACAACCCTTTACTTGTTTGTGCGTCACTTCAACAAAACAGCTGCAAAGTCCGACGCCCTATGCGATAGTGTGGGGCACATGACTATTACCGTATCCACAGACGGAAGTGCTTTAGGCAATCCTAATGGCCCAATGGGTTGGGCGTGGGCCGACCATGCGAAGAACGCAGGCGGCACACCTGGTCACGAGCATGACAAGCATGGCTATGATGCAGGCGGAGCCACAAACGGCACCAATCAAATCGGAGAGTTGTGCGCGGTGCTTGAAGCGCTGCGAGCGCACCCCGGTTCCGAGCCGCTGCTCATCGAATCTGATTCGCAGTATGCGATTAACTGCTCCACCACTTGGGTAAAGGGTTGGAAGCGCAACGGATGGAAGAATTCGCAGAAGAAGCCGGTTAAGAATGTAGAGCTGATTAAAGCGATTGACGCTGAGATTTCACGCAGACCGGGACCTGTGAATTTCAAATGGGTCAAGGGGCATGCCGGCAATGCTGGCAATGAACTTGTGGACGAGCTGGCTCGTACTTATGCTAGCGATTGCCGATCGGGTGCACGCGATGGATATCTACCGATTGAAGGCTGGCAGTCGCTGCTGAACTCTGAATATGCGCATGGCACCGATGTGCCGCCTGATGTGCAATTGGTATTGGATGGCAAGGCTGATGCAGCTGATTTGCGTAAACCTGAAACCGGCTTATTACCTTCTGCAAGTGCCGAATCACAGGAACCGACCAAACGAAAGCAATCAATCGCCGACCTACTGAGCGAGCCTGAGGGCGTACCAGATTTGGACTTTAGCGAGACTGCTGGCGAGGCCAATAGCAGCGCAAGTCCCACCGCATCTGCTACACCCATAGCGCCGGCGTCAGGTTCTCCCAGCGGGTTGACCGTCTCCGGCAACCTGACCTTCTCCCCCGCGCCAAAGACCAGCCCGTACTTCAACGGACAGCCGATGCCAATCTCTGGCACCATTGCGATTGAAGGCTATGTAGATGGCGAGGGTAACCTCACCATCACCAATGTGCCGTTCTTCCGCAAATAAGGCAATACGATAGTCCATCTGCTGCCATGTGCGCGACTCTGCGATAAATCTCACATCACACAGCCGCACGCATACGCATAGGAAACGGACACGAGGGCACAAATTCGCTCACCCGCGTTAGGATAAGAAGGAAGGCTTTACACCGTTAATACATACGGTTGACCCCAGAGAAAACAAAGGAGAACAACTCATGGATAAGGCTCAGCAGGACGCGCTGAAGAAGGCCGCCGGCATCGAAGCCGCCAAGCTCATTCAGGATGGTATGATCGCCGGTCTCGGCACCGGTTCCACCGTGAAGTTCCTGGTGGATGAGCTCGGCCGCCGTCATCAGGAGGAAGGCCTGGAGTTCACCGGTGTGACCACCTCCCGCCGCACCCAGGCTCAGGCTGAGAGCTATGGCATCAAGATTGTGGACATCGACGATGTGGATCACATCGACATCACCATCGATGGTGCCGACGAAGTGGATAAGAACTTCAACGGCATCAAGGGCGGCGGCGCTGCCCTGCTGTGGGAGAAGATTGTGGCCACCAACTCCAACCAGATCGTCTGGATTGTGGATGAGTCCAAGGTTGTGGACACTATCGGCAAGTTCCCACTGCCGGTCGAGGTGATTCCGTTCGGCGCCGGCCACGTCATCAAGAAGTTCGAAGCCAAGGGCTACAAGCCGGTGCTGCGTCTCGACGCCGAGGGCAAGGAAGTGCGCACCGACGAGAACAACTTCGTGGTTGACCTGCATCTGGATCGTATCGATCACCCGCAGGAGCTGGCCGAGGACCTCATCACCACTGTTGGCGTGGTGGAGCACGGCCTGTTCCTCAACATGGTGGACAAGGTCATCGTCGGCGATCCGAACGGCCCGCGCGTGATGACCAATTCCAACAAGTGAGTTGCGCGCTGACTAATAGCTGACGCAGCATAAAAGAGCCGCATCTGCACAATGCAGGTGCGGCTCTTTGCATTACTCGGCACAGCAGACGGAAGATAAAGAAACCCCGCAGCCAAACGGCTCGCGGGGTTTTCAATGCCTTAAATCGCTAAGCAAGACTACTTGCGCTGGTGGCGGGTCTTACGCAGCAGTTTGCGGTGCTTCTTCTTGCTCATCCGCTTGCGGCGCTTCTTGATGACAGAACCCATCTGAAGCCTCCATTTCGATTAATCGTAAAAGTTGCAACTCGCACTATAGTACACGTCTTGCCAGACAGAGAAAACCTGTGTGGCGCACAACGTAGTTGAGCGAGTCATCAGACGGGTTTACAGCGGGAACTTCTGGTAGAAACGCTCAAGCGCCTGCTTGTTACCGCTGGCCTGGAACACCACTGTATCGTTCTGCCAAGTGGCCACAGCTTTCTTAGCATCTGATGCATCAGCCTTGACGGTGTACGAGCCAGTTGCGTCGCCGGACACCTTCACATTGCCGGAAGCCAGTTCTTCGCCAGTTTGAGCGGCAGCCAAAGCATCATATTGTGTCTTGGCATTGTCGGCGGTGGACCACTGGGCCACAATCAACGTAATATCCTTGGCCGTATCCCCAGTGGAGTAGGTCACCGTGTATTCCTCAAGAGGGGAAGCACTGCTCCATGAGGTAGAAGCCTCAGCCTTGGTACGAGCAAAGTTCAATACACTGTCCGGCATGGCCTTCAACAGCTCGCTGGCATCATCCGGCAAAGCAGTAGGATCGATGGTCGGCTTAGTAGGCTCAGTATCCGTAGACTGCTGCTGAGTGGTCTGTGTAGCGTTGGTATCGTTTTTCGAAACGATTGCCCAGCCCGGCCAGATGAACGCCGAAAGTACTGCCAAAACGATAACCACAGCGGCTGCGATGACGACTGCGATCAGCTTGCCGTGGGATTGTGTAGTCGAAACATTCTCGGAGTTAGTCATGCCCTTGATTCTCTCACAGCCGTGTGACGCTGCTCGATATATCAAGAGCGTTACGGCGATTGTTGGAATCTTCATGCAACATTGATTCCCTAGGCCGGCTAGCAGGGAAAAATTTTACCACGCCTCATATTCGGCGTTAGGGTGGAATCATGGCGAAATCAACTGTGCAATACGTATGTTCCGAATGCGGGTGGAACGGCTCGAAGTGGTATGGCAAATGCCTGAGTGCGGGCAATGGGGCACCGTGGAGGAATTCCACGAGGCTCGACCGGCGGCGGGTTCCAAAACGGCAGCACCCGGCCGTACCTCGCGTACGCAGTCGATCACCGTGGCTGATACTTCCCGTTCGGCAGCAAAGCCTATTACCGAGATCGGCACAGAAACTGTGGAGCGGCTATCCACTGGGTTTAGTGAGTTCGATCGAGTGCTTGGCGGCGGCGTGGTGCCAGGCTCGGTGACATTAATCGCCGGAGAGCCCGGCATCGGCAAATCGACGCTGCTGCTGCAAACGGCAGGCAATGTGGCCAGAGTTGTAGCAAACGCTGATAACAGCAAGGCGCACACCGTGCTGTATATTTCCGGCGAGGAGTCGCAAGCTCAGGTTCGACTTCGCGCCTCACGCATCAACGCTGTAGAGCCGAATCTGCTGCTGGCCTCCACCACTGATTTGGCTACCGCGTTAGGGTTGATTGAACAGACCAAGCCAGCTTTGGTGATTGTTGATTCCGCGCAAACCATTGTCTCTCAAGAGGTTGATGGTATTTCAGGCGGCTCCACACAGGTGCGCGAAGTGGCGAGCGCACTTATCGATACTGCCAAAACCTTGGATATTCCAGTGTTTTTGGTGGGGCATGTAACCAAGGATGGTTCTATTGCTGGCCCGCGTACGCTTGAGCATCTGGTTGATGTGGTGTGCCAGTTTGAAGGTGATAGTGAAACTGCGCTTCGTATGTTGCGCGCAATCAAGAACCGCTTTGGACCGACTGATGAGGTCGGCTGCTTTGATATGAGCGGCGAAGGTATTGAGGAAGTCACTGATCCATCAGGATTGTTCCTGTCTGGAGGCGGCCCTTCTACCACTGATTCCGCACCGGTAGAAGGTACTTGCGTGACGTTCACGCTCGACGGTCATCGTAGTTTGCCTATCGAAGTGCAGGCATTGGTAACCAAATCAGTGCTGCCTACGCCTCGCAGAGCGGTTAATGGCGTGGATCCCAGCCGTATTGCCATGCTGACAGCGGTGTTATATCGTCACAGCAAACTCAACCTACTGGCCAATGACCTCTACGTATCTACGATTGCCGGAGGACAGGCTAAAGAGCCCGGCTCCGACTTAGCCATTGTGAGCGCGCTGGCGAGCGCCGCAACTGCAAAACCTATTGCGAAAACCACATGCGCGATTGGCGAGATTTCCCTGACCGGTCAGGTGAGGCCTGCACCACGTATGGAATATAGGCTGCGAGAAGCAGCTCGCTTAGGTTTTACCACGGCGGTTATTCCCCCGCTGCGCAAACCAGTGCATATCGATGGGCTTCGGTTGATTGAGGCGGGAACGCTAGCCGACGCGTTGGAAGCACTGGGTGTGAAAAAAGTAAGCAATACCAGCAGAGATGCATCCGGTCATGCCCAATAGATGCACTCTTATTACGGTAAAGGCTCCCCCTCATGTGTGAGGGAGAGCCAGATAACAAAGATGCTCACTATGCAACCAAACGCTTAGTCTCTTCGACGTTGCGTTTGAGTTCTGCGACCAGTTCGTCGGCACCGTCGAACTTCACCTGTGGGCGGAGGAATCCGGTGAATTCCACGCGCACCTTGTGCCCGTAAAGGTCCAGCCAGTCATCGGTGATGCAGTAAGACTCCACCACGCGTTCGTTGAGACCAGTCTTCTCGCTGAACGTGGGCTTGGTGCCGATAGAAATGGCGGCCGGCCAACGTCGAGCAGACTGCTCCTCGGGCGTTGCATTGGTTTCGGACTGTTCGGTGGAATCAGAGTTTTCCACGCCCAAATCCACCAGCCAGCCGGCATATACGCCGTCCACGGGAATGTAGCCTTCGATATCAGTGCCAAGGTTCGCAGTTGGGAAGCCAATGGTACGGCCACGCTCTTCGCCATGCACTACTTCACCTTCAATGGCATGAGGCGCACCCAAAATGGCGTTAGCTTCCTGAATACGGCCATGAGCCAGAAGGTAGCGCACATTGGTGGAGCTCCATGCGCGCATGGCCTTGGCCTGATGCTTCTTGCTCCAAGAGCGACGCTCCGCCTTGCTCAATCCAGCCAGCGGATCGGCCGGCTCCCCCCATTCAGCCGGCATTTGCGGCTTGAAGTCACGAGGAATACGCACCTCGCCCGGACCGCGATCATCCACCACATCCAGCTCGAACACGCCAGCGCCAGCAGCCAGATTGGCAATATGCTTGATGTCGCCTGCACGGTCTTTGCCCAAAGCAGCGTCCTGACCAAGCACCAATGTACGCATGCCCAGCTTGCCGACCAGCCGGCCAAGGAAGAAGATGTACGACTTCGAGGCAAACGCCAAGGTATAACGGACCACGAGCACATGGTCCACACCCAGCTGCTCAATACGTTGCAGACGCTCATGCACACTTGTCAAGGCTTCGGCATCAATATTGGCCTCCGTGGGCTCCTGCCCATCATGCTTGGCTGCCCATCCGTGTACAAAAGCCGGGCGCGGCTCAAAAAGAATCACCACGGAGAATGAATCATGCTTCTTGGCAAGCTCCACTACACGCTTGATAACGGCTTGATGCCCTAGATGCATGCCATCGAACGCGCCGAGCGTCACCACGGCCTTCTTATCGTTGTCGAACGAGGGCCAAGCGACTTCACCCTGTTCATCCGGAGTCAGATAAGTAATTTCCATGTCTCGTAGGATTCCTTTTATTCAAACTGAGCCGTACATGTTGTACAGTCACGCTTCCGCGTAACCGCTCCCCTCATACGGAGGAGTCAGAAGCATCAAACTAACCGCGTCTACTTTACGCGATGGGGAATACGGTAGCGGGCTTCGCCTGATGCGCATTGGCTCGCTCAATAATTGCCACTACATCATGAGTCTGCGGAACAATGGCAGCCGTAGGTTCGCTGATGGTGCGCTCGATGCGGCGTCCGAATCGCAGTTCCGCAGCCTCCTCGGCGGTGATGTCCAATGCCGGCATAGCGCCTCGAGCGGCTTGTTCCATCGTCAGAGCATGATCTAGCAACCAAGTGCGGCGATCAACACCGGATAACTCAACGGGAGTGTCCAATACACATTTATTGCGTGCAATGGTTTCACCTTCGCGAGTGGTGAATGTTTTCGACTCTGTATGAGCAGTAATCGTATGCGCATGAGTCTCACTCATGGCGGTATCGCTAATCAGCCCGCTCGTATCATCAGGCAATGCAAACTTGCCGACTCGCGTACGTCGCAAACGAGTCAAATGTCCGCCTACGCCAAGTTCGGCGCCTAGGTCACGGGCCAGCGCACGGATATATGTGCCGGACGAACAGCTGACTCGAACATCAACATCCATTACCGGAACCATGTCGGAAGGCATGTTCGTCCCGGCTTGTACAAGCGGTTCACCAGCACACCTGCCCGGCACGAAGCCTCGGCGAACGGCCAAAACTGTAAATTCGCCTATCGTCACCGGCCTGGCTTTCAGCTCTACATCCTTGCCTTCGCGAGCCAAATCGTAAGCTCGCTTGCCATCGATTTTGATAGCGGAGAAGGTATTCGGTACTTGTTCAATATCCCCTGTGAAGCGACTCGCAATAGTCTCACGAATCACTGATTCGGTAAGACCTTGCACATCGGTAGAAGTAGCCGCGTGCACCAATTCGCCTTCGGCATCATCGGTAGTGGTACCGAGGCCAAGGCGAATCGTAGCCTCATAGGTTTTATCGTGTGCCACAATCGCGTTCAATAAGCGCGTAGCATGACCGAATGCAATCACCAACGCACCAGTGGCCATAGGGTCAAGCGTGCCCGCATGGCCTACTTTTTTGATATGCAGTGCGCCACGTACTGCGGCCACCGCATCAAAACTGGTCACACCCTGCGGCTTGTCAATAATAAGCAGGCCGGATGGAGTGGATTGTGGCATGGTTCTCCTTCGCAAGAACAGAGGTGAGCTTCCGCTCGCTATGGTGTTCTTCGCCTTCGGCTGGGTTGACAGTTTATTCTTCAGAGGAGTCCACGGAATCGTCCTCGAAGTCGTCCGCATCATCATCGGAATCAAAGTCGTCTTCGAAGTTCGAATCGTCTTCGGGCTCATCGTCGTGCTTGTATGGGTCGGCATCACCGGCGTACTGGGCGGTGGCGCGAGCCTTTGCGAGTTCCTCATCACGCTTGCGAGCCAAAGCCAGAATATCTTCGATCTCGTGAGCCTCACCGGGCACTTCATCGAACACGAACTGCAGCTGCGGGGTCAGACGCAAGCCAGCTTTGTGACCGACCAGGGAACGCAGATGGCCTTTGGCTTGGTCAAGAGCCTGCTGAGCGCGCTTGCGTTCTCCTGCTTCCTTGCCTTCGTGGCCGAGCTGAGTCCAGTAAATCTTGGCGATCTGCAAATCGTTGGTCACACGCACTTCGGTGACGGTGATGTTGGTCAGACGCTTATCATGCAGCTCACGCTCGATGGAGGAGGCTACAACGCGCTGAATCAACGCTGCAATGCGTGCGGCACGGGGGTTGGTTCCTGCCATAAGGGTTTCCTTTCAATAATTTGACCCCCTCTGATCGAGGAGGGCTGCCGAACGTAGGCAAAATTGAGGGAAACTTCTCCTCAACCTGCCTGCGGCTGACAGCCCCCTCGGTCAGAGGGGGCCTATACGCATCATGAACTACTTGCGTTCAACCTCGCGCATCTCGAAGGTCTCGATGATGTCGCCAAGTTCGATGTCGTTGAAGGTACCGAGGTTGATACCGGCCTCGTAGCCTTCCTTGACGGACTGGACATCGTCCTTGAAGCGACGCAGCGAGGAGATCTCGAGATCGTTGACGGTGGCAACGCCATTGCGCAGAATACGGCACTTCGTACCACGCTTGACCTCGCCGTCCTGCACCATAACGCCGGCGATGTTGCCGAACTTGGAGGAGCGGAAGATCTCGCGAATCTCGGAGTGAGAGGTGACAACCTCTTCGTATTCCGGCTTGAGCATGCCCTTGAGGGATGCTTCGATGTCTTCGATTGCGCGGTAGATAACCGAGTAGTACTTGATTTCCACGCCCTCGCGCTCGGCAAGATCGGCAACCTGACGGTTCGGACGCACGTTGAAGCCGATGATAACAGCCTTGTCGACCGTAGCCAGGTTGACATCGTTCTGGGTAATCGCACCAACGCCGCGGTGGATAACCTGGATGCCGACTTCGTCGGACACCTCGATCTTCATCAAGGAATCTTCCAGCGCCTCGACGGAACCGGAGGAATCACCCTTGATGACGATGTTGAGCATGTCAATCTCGGACTCGGCGAACTTCTTCTTGAAGTCCTCGAGGGAAACGACCTTGCGGCGCTTCGCCAGCTGGGCGGCGCGCTCGGTAGCCTGACGCTTCTCAGCAATCTGGCGGGCCGCACGATCATCAGAAGCCACGAGGAAGAGATCGCCTGCGGTAGGCACGGAAGTCAGGCCAAGCACCTGAACAGGTGTGGACGGACCTGCGGCCTCCATCGTGTGACCATTCTCGTCGAGCATGGCACGGACGCGGCCGTAGGAGGTGCCGGCCACGATGGCATCGCCAACGTGCAGCGTACCCTGCTGAACCAGCACAGTGGCCACAGCACCACGACCCTTGTCGAGTCGGGCTTCGACGGTGGCACCACGGGCGTCCATGTTCGGATTGGCACGAAGATCGAGCTCTGCATCGGCCGTGAGCAGCACAGCTTCGAGGAGCTTGTCCACGTTGATGTTCTGTTTGGCGGAAATGTCGACGAACATGGTGTCGCCACCGTATTCTTCCGGAACCAAACCGAACTCAGTGAGCTGACCGCGAACCTTATCAGGGTTGGCGCCAGGCACATCGATCTTGTTCACAGCCACGACAATCGGCACCTTAGCTGCCTGAGCGTGGTTGATGGCCTCAACGGTCTGAGGCATCACACCATCGTCAGCGGCAACCACAAGGATGGCAACGTCAGTGAGCTCTGCACCACGGGCACGCATTGCGGTGAATGCTTCGTGGCCAGGGGTATCGAGGAAGGTAATCTTGCGGGCTTCGCCGTCAAGATCCACCGTAACCTGATATGCACCGATGCGCTGGGTAATACCACCGGCCTCGCGTGCGATGACGTTGGTCTTACGGATAGTATCCAGCAGTCGGGTCTTACCGTGATCGACATGGCCCATAACGGTGACAACCGGCGGACGAGGCTTCAGATCCTTATCATCCTGCAGTTCTTCCTCATCAAGGTTGATGTCAAACTGCTGGAGCAGCTCCTTATCCTCTTCCTCAGCGGAAACCAGCTGAATCTTCCAACCGATCTCATCGCCCAGAATCTGGAAAGTCTCTTCATCCAGTGACTGGGTAGCGGTAGCCATCTGGCCCAAGTGGAAGAGCACGGTCACCAGGGCAGCCTGATTGACGTTGATCTTCTCGGCCAAATCAGCCAGAGAAGCACCCTGACGCAGACGAATAACCTGACCATTGCCGTTCGGAATGCGAACGCCGCCAATGGTCGGTGCTTTCAGCTCCTCATATTCCTGACGCTTTGCCAGACGGTTCTTACGAGCCTTGGAGGACTTACCGCCCTGACGGCCGAATGCACCTGCAGCACCGCCGCGACCACCGCGGCCGCCACCGCGTGCGGGACCGTTGCTCGGAGCACCGCCGCCCTGGAAGTTGTTGCCACCGACTACATTCCACTGGCCACCAACGCGGTTCGTCAGGGTCTTCTCGTGGGCCGCAATATCGAGAAGCCGACCGTGAAGTACATGGGCACGCAGGCTACTTCCGCCGTGCAGCTCTACGATCTGTCGTTAGCCGCCTCGGGGCTCACCAAGGCCGGCGCCGAACGCCGCGGCCTTACCGTGCACGAAACCGAGCTCACCGAGGACTACCGCCCGGACTTCATGCTCACCACCACACCGGTCACCTCGATTCTCACTTGGGATCCGGAAACCCGTAAGGTCAAGGGCGGCCAGTTCTGCTCCAAGGCCGACATTTCCGGCGCTGCCAATGTGATTTCGATGGCGATTCAGGCCGGCTTCACCATCGACCAGTTGGCTAACGTGGACTTCTTGTTCCAGCCGAACTTCGACAAGCCGGTCTACTACGTCGGCGCCGTGGCAATGAAGGCCGCCGCCGAAGCGTAGCTCACGCGGGATATTCCAATATCACCCAAATCAGCCCCTTGTAAAACGAGTTTGCCCCAGCCGTAAGGACTTCAGCTGGGGCAAACTATAAAGATTACGCATCCAAGACTTATAAACTCGACTTAATCTTACGAGCCAATTCAGCATCCCACATGGCTCCAGTAGCGGACATCACCGAATCTGCGCCGGCTGCCTTATAGGCTTGATAATCAGCAGGCGAAACCACGCCGCCCACGCCATTGATTGCAAAATCAAGACCCAGACGTTCGTGCAGTGCAGCCAATCGGCGCACCATGTCAAGTCCAGCTCCACGAATTGCACTACCGCACACACCGGAGCGATCACGGCCAACGCCAGGCAACGCCTGATTACCATTCTTGTCCACAAGCTTCGCGGAAATCGTGTTAATCGTGCTGAAGCCCTGAACCGTGCCACGGCCCACGGTGGAACGCACCATCAGTTCAAGATCATCGTCACTCGGAATGAATGCCAGCTTAATTATCAGCGGCGTATCACCGATCTCATTCTTCACGGCTTCGGTAATACGGCCAACGAGCAATGGATTATGGCACAACAAACGGTTGTGCCCCTCATTCGGGCAGCTGGTGTTCATCACCATCAGCTTTGCGCCAGTTTCCTTGACCAACCGTGCGGTGGTTGCATGATCGGCGATGTAGTCCTCTTCGCTCATGCCTTCCACACGCGAGCCTTGGAAGCTCGGCACCAAAATCTGGCCCGGCCCGGCGGCCGCAATGGCCGCACGCATATCCGGCTGCCATACATCAGGCCCCTGGGAGGGCACACCAAAACTATTGGAGATGGAAATCGGCTGCTCGTAATTGGTATCAGCCAGTACACCTTCATCTAATTCCGCGCTCCCCGGAGTGAGCGAACCATCTGCGGAAGCAGGATGCACAGCCAATACGTTCGGGAACGGGTTGCAGCCCCACGCACGCGAGCGCACGGTTTTATAGGTGGCCAAATCAAAGCCCATACGGAAGGCCGCCGTAGTATAGCGGCTGTTAAGCAGCGGCCCTGCCGGAATACCGAATGCCAAATTTACCGGCTGGCCTAGGAATGACTCGCCATGTGCACCCAGTTCTCCGTAATCAGAGTAGGTGCCGCTTGCCTCCATCATCCTGGGACCAGAGGCAACGTCATCCTTCTCCACCTCTCCCTTATAGGGGGAGCTACCAGCCACACGGCCTGATGGAGTTTCGTCCTTCTTCAGCACATCAGCAAACGCGCCAAACGGGCCGTCGGCATAGTTGTCTTCATATGTGCGGTTCACATCGTAAAACGGCTCAAAATCACTCATATTCCAACGATAAGCCATACAGCGAACGCCACACCGCCCACCATCGCCCATTTGACTGTCGGATTTTCAACACCGACTGTAGGGTTTTGCACACTGACTGTAGGTTTTTGAACGAAATACGTTAGAAATCCGACAGTCAGTGTTCAAAACCCTACAGTCAACTACAATAAGAGGCCATTTTAACCGGCATGGCATAGCGAAAAGCCCGCTCCTGCATACAAAAACAGGAACGGGCTTTCAACTATCGCCTGGTTCGGATTGAGACCGCTGCTGAAATCGCAGGCGGTCTCAATACCTCACTTGCTACTCACGATGGCGACGCGCAGCCAGCAGTACTACAGCGGCGGCCACCAGCACAGCCACAGCCAACAGGATGTACACCACAGACGAACCGGTATCCGTCAACGGATTCTTGGACTGATTCTTCTTGGAATCGCCCTTGCTCAGTTCACCCTTATTGTCAGTGTTGCCATCAGAAGGCGTCTTCTTCTGGAGCTTGCCCATTACCTCATCCAGCTGCTGCTGAGCTGCGAAGCGCTCAGATTCAGTGGAGTTCGGGTCGCTCAACACCTTGCTGGCATTATCGCGAGCCTGCTCGAACTGCTTCCACGAATCGGCCGTGTAATCACCCTTGTTGAGCTTGTTGGCAGAATCAACCGCCTGCTGCAAGCCGTCCTTGGCAGACTTCACCGTGACCTTACGAATCACGGTGGCGGTATTACCAGCCTTATCGGTAACCGTATAGGTCAGCTCATAGGTACCAGCCGTCTTGGTGTCCACGGCACCAGCAATGGTAACGGCACCGCTCAAGTCGCCGGAGACTTCATCCCAAGCCAGCACACCAGCCTTGGCGTCGAAGCTGTCACCGTAGTTCAGTGTGACATCATCCACACCGGAGAAGAGCGGCTTAGTCTCGTCCTTCGCGAGTGCAGCCTGGGCATCGGCAAGCTTCTTGGCCGCGGCATCGATGGCAGCCTGCGTGGACTGAGCGTTACCATTCACCTTGATGGCCTCAGTCAACGCCTTGGTCAGAGCAGCCCACGATTCCTTCGTGTACTGGTACTGGTCAAGCGTCTGAGCGGCGGCAATAGCAGCGTCCAAACCAGTGCGATCAGCGGCCTTAACGGTCACCTTGCGCACAACGGTAGCGGTATTGCCGGCCTTATCGGAAACCGTGTAAGTAACCTCATACACACCAGCCTTATTCACATCCACCGAACCGGTGACGACAATCTTAGCGGTCAAATCGCCAGAAACGTCATCCTTAGCGGTCACGCCGGCCTTGGCATCAAACGCTGCACCGAAGGCAACTTCAGTGTCTTCCACACCGGCGAACTCAGGCTTGGTGACGTCCTTGACCAGCTTGGATTGTGCATCATTAAGCGCCTTCAGAGCAGCGTTAATTTCGGCCTGAGTAGCGTCAGGCTGCTTCAACACGGCCTGAGCCTTGGCAAGTGCATCAGCGAAAGTCTTCCACGAATCCGTGGTGTAGTCGTTCTCGTTGAGCTTGCCAGCGTCTTCCACAGCCTGCTTCAAAGCGTCAGCACTCGGCTTGACAGTGACCTTGCGAGTCACCGTTGCTTTGTTGCCGGACTTGTCAGACACGGTGTAGGTCAGCTCGTACACGCCGTCCGTAGTGGCATCCACCGAACCGGTGATCACAATGGACGCGGTCAAATCACCGTCCACATCATCAGAAGCAGTCACGCCAGCCTTCGGATCAAAAGCGTCGCCCACGGCGATGGTCACATCGTCGGCACCCTTAATCACCGGCTTGGTCTTGTCGAGCTTCTTCAAGGCCTTCTGCGCAGCGGTCAAACGCGCGGCAGCCTTGTCAACTTGGGACTGAGTGGCGTTCTTGTTGGCCAGCACGTCTTGCGCATTCTTGCGAGCGGCAGCGAACTCGGCCCAACCGTCTGCAGCGTAATCAGATTCCTGCAAATCGGCAGCCGCATTCACAGCCTTCTGCAAAGCGGCAGTGTCAGATGCGGTCACGGAAACCTTACGTACCACAGTGGCGGTATTGCCAGCCTTGTCGGAAACCGCATAAGTCAGCGTGTAGTCGCCAACCGTATTGGTATCCACAGTGCCAGTAATCACGATGGAATCAGTCAGGTCACCGTCCTTGTCATCGGATGCGGTCACACCAGCCTTCGGATCGAAGGTGCCACCGACCTTGACCGAGGCATCTTCCACACCGGAGAACACCGGCTTGGTGGTGTCTGGCTTCTCGCTCACAGTGATTACACGCTCGGCTTCGGCCTTGTTGCCAGCCTTATCAGAAACCGTGTAGGTCAGCGTGTATTGGCCAGCCACAGTGGTGTTCACTGAGCCGGTAATCACAATGGAATCAGTCAAATCGCCGGAAACATCATCGGTAGCAGTCACATCGGCCTTCGGATCGAAGGTTGCGCCAAAGTCAACTGTAGTGTTATCAGCACCGGAAATGACTGGAGCAGTGGTGTCCTTTGCCAACGCGCCCTGTGCTTGAGCCAACTTGGCTTGGGCTGCATCCAAGTCAGACTGGGAAGCGGCAGCATTGGCCAGCGTATCCTGAGCTGACTGAAGAGCCGCGGTGAAAGCAGCCCACGTATCGGCGGTGTACTGGTACTGGTCAAGCTTGGTTGCTGCATCAACAGCTGCTTGCAACGCCTTGGTATTGGTCTTAACCGTCACCTTGGTAGTTGCCGTGGCGGTATTACCGGCCTTATCCGCGACCGTGTAAGTCACCGTGAAGACGCCGCTGTTGGCAACCTTGCCGTTGTTCAGCACCAGGCCACCAAGATCGATGGCGATGCCGGAAGTCAGGTCACCGTCCACATCATCAGCAGCAGTTACGCCGGACTTCGGGTCGAAAGCATCGCCCACCGTCAAAGACACATCCTTCTTCACGCCGGAAAGCACCGGAGCGACAGTGTCCTTCGGAGCGGACTTCGGGCTCAGCTTCAACGTGGCCTTCAGATGATCGATAACGCCACTGTTGTTGTTCTTCGGCTTCAGATTCATGTCGTAGTAATACGTCACCGTCGCTTCACCGGTCAGACCGGTAAGCTTGGTGCCGTCAAGCTTGGCGCCTGCCACGTTGCTGATCTTAGAGGCATCGATCCAAGGAACCACGCTCTTGAGATTGAAGCTGCCAGTGGCTTCGTCGTAAGTGCCGGTATATGGTTCGGCTTCAATGGCCTGCGGCGTTTCTTCAACGCCACCCATGCCCTCGGCGATCGGATGCTGCGTGGATGCCTGGTATCCTGCAAAAGCGGTCAAAGACAGACCCTTGTTGTTGCCGTTGGCATTCACCGCCAGCAACGGGTTGCCGGACAGATCCACATAGCTGGAGGTGTACTCTCCCTCACTGCGAGGAGTTACCGAACTCGGGATATTGAGCGAGGTCAGCTTGTTGCCATTCAAGTTGAGTGAATCAAACTTGGCGTTCTCAGGAATAGTGATGTTGCGAATATCGTTATCGGACAAATCAACACCAGAAATATTGCTTCCTGTCAAACCGGAGACAATACCATTCGCTTGATTATCAGCGATACCGTTGCCACCAAGAATCACCGTGCGTGCAGTTCCAGTGAACTTGCTCAGGCTTGTAATCTTGGTGTTGCCCAGACCAAGCTGCTGAAGCTTGCTGCTTTTCACCGAGGCCAATGTGGATTCATTGACATTGGTGCCGCCCAAGTCCAAAATAATCAAATTGGTGTACTTGCCGAGACCCAACTGGTTCACGTCTGCCGGCACTCCGTACAGCAGCAGTCGAACCAGGTCAGCCTTGTCATTCAGTTTCAGAGACTTCAGTCTGGTATCTCCAGACAGCGCCAAGGAAGTCAATCCCGTGTAGCTTGACAAATCAGCAGACTGCAGGTTCTTCGCCTCGCGCACCGACAAATCATCCAACTTCTGCGGGTTGGGGAGGTTCGGCAATGTTGTCTTGTCCCAACCGTTGATGCTTAAAGAGGTGAGTCCAGTTGCCTGAGTCAAGTCCAAATCAATCGATTGTTCGCCGCCCACAGACAGCTGCTGAAGCGTGGCCGGCACCGACAATTGCGTGACGCCAGTGTTGGCGAGCGTCAGACTTGTCAATGCTGGGAATGATGCGAAATCAAACGAGTCAAAGGAACCGTCATACACATTCAGTGCACTCAGTTTGGGCAGTAACTCGAGACCCTTGAGGGAGGAGACTGTATCAAGATACAGATAGTTGATGTTGTTCAGCTCGTCCTTGCTCAGAACACCATCTTGATTGGGATCATAAGAGTATGAGCTCAACGTCTGACGTACATGGGCATCAGGGAAGTTGGTCTCGTTGATGGCCACGTCACCGCTCGGCTGGGTAGGCTCTTGGTCGCCGCCCAGCGCAGCCAACGCCTCGTCAACGGTCTGGTTCTTACCGGTTACGGATCCGCCCTGATAACTGTTGCCGATTTCAAGCACAGTAATGGTGAAACCGTTCTTGACAGCCACGCCAATACCAGCGATATCCGCCAGCGGGCTGACCTCGGTCAGATAATGACCGTAACCCTGGCGCTTATTCCCTGGCTGTGCGGACAACTCGGAATACCAAGCATCGACTGCATTACCGGTTAATCCACCAGCACTCGACCACGACAACGCCAACGCTTCGGGACCGAAGAAGTAGGTTCCGCTCTGATACTTGGAGGAGTGTGTCAGGTTATAATCCGTGTTCTCAACGTGCGCATACCAGCTCGGAGCACCGTTGTACATATTGGCGTGACCGTCCAAGCGCCCTTAGCGACCAATTCGTTGGCACGAGTCTGGGCCCATTTCATAAGGTCATTGTTGACCTTGAGCGCTGGAACAGCCGCACCATCCGCGGTATCGTCAGCAATCTGGCTAGCAGTCATGCCGGCTTTATTATCAGCATTTTGTGCGTCTGCAATCTGCTGCGCGGTCAGCGGTGTGCGATCGGTACGCGCGCGCAAATCATTGAGCTGCTGCAAATATTGCAATGATTGTTTCACATTTGCAGTGGCGTTGGCATCAGAGCCGACACTGTCAGCGGCATTGGCGGTCAGCGCCGTCACGCCCAAGGTGAGCACAGTCGCAGCCGCGGCCAGCACACCCACTATTTTCTTGGTTATTGTCATGGCGGAATCCCCTCTTCTCCGCCACTACGCGTACACACATCCCCGCATCCGAGCCGGAGAACGATTTGAATACTCTCCTAAGAAAGCACAATACCCCCTTTTACGGATGTTTTTCCAGCGAATCCCAAGAATTCCAAGGGTTTGCGAGGCTTACCGCCGATAATTAGCATGCATGATACAAACGAGTTCGTTCCCGATAACCGCCCGATAACCAATCAAGAAGCCAACGCCTCGACCAGCAGCAATGTGGTCAGGACAAGATTCACCACCACAAACGCGATAAACACTGGAGAAGTCCACCCAGCATACGTGTCTGGAATGCTGCGATTCTGCATGCGATACTGCTTGAGCCCATGACCGTAAAGCGCCAACGCCACCACGGCACCGACTACGCCAATCACCGTGAGCGCTATCGTGTACACCGCGTATTGCGAATCGTTGAGCTGGCCGGCGAACCATGTATCAATCACACCGGAAAGAATCGCGTTGTTGAAAATATGCAGCGCAATCGACCATACCAAGGAATATTCCATTGCCACAAAGCCGAGAATCAAACCGAACAGGAAGGCAAACGTACCTTGCACGAAGTCATCATGGAATAAACCAAAAGCGAACGCCGACGTCACAATAGCGAAGTTCTTGCCAAGCGGCTTGAGTTCCTTCATCAGCACGCCGCGGAACATGACTTCCTCACAAATCGGCCCCAGCAAGCCGATGTACAACCACATGGTCACGGTGTTGGAGGATTCATTCAAACTTTCTGAGGTGGGGGAAACCAGGTCGCCGCCAAACATGGAAACGCCCATTTGCGCCAATGTAACTACACTCTGCACGCCAAGACCCAGAAGGATGAAAATCAGGAACCATTGAGCTCGCATACGTCCGCCGCCGTATTGACTGATTCGCCCAAGTTGATTTGGTTCGCCGTACGTATCCCGATGAGGTCCGCCAAGCCAGAATTCGCGGGTCAGGATATCCCGGTTGCGCATAATCAGCAGGAATCCCATAGCGAAGACCAACGAAGCAAGGCTGACGATACCGTCGCCTTTCGTGGAATCTGACCAGCTGGGCATGATGACGCCGAGCGCGATAACGGCTACGATACTACCCACGTACATCATGCCTTCGTAAATAAAAGCAAGTCCCATCGCACGATTGACTACACGTCTGCGCCAGGTTTTCCACAATTGGCGCGGATTGATTGCTATAGCCGGAGGCTGCGGTGGAACGTACGCATATGGCTGCGGCTGTAGCCTCGGCTGGCTCAGGGGCTGAGGCGCAGCATACTGCGACTGCGGTGGCCAAGCAGCCGGTTGAGTAGGCGTGTACGTATACGCCGATGGAGGCGCTGGCACCGCACATGGCCGCTGCGGAACTTGCGCCGTCTGTTGCGGTACACCTAGCTGAGCGGGCGCGGCATACGATGGCGACTGCGGCGCTTGCTGGTATTGCGGCTGTGGCTGAGCCTGCACAGCCGCATACTGCGGATACTGCGGTTGTTGGAATGGATATTGAGGAGCTGGAGCCATCGGCACCGCGGGCATCGGCATCGTCTGAGGTGCCGCATAGTACTGCGGCTGCGGTTCAGATTCTTGCGACTGTTCTTGCGGCTGAGAATGCTGCGGAGTCTGATTCTCATATCCTGACTGCAGTTGCTGTCCGCGTGGTTGCCACCCTGGCTGTTGCTCATTCATGCTCATGATGCTCAACCTATTCGTCATTTCTGAACAATTCGTGACTATGTCCAGAAATATTGACGAATACAGGGACGGGCAGATGCAACCTCATACCCCCCTAATATGTTCTACCGTCGGGGTTGTTTGCGCTTAGAGAACGCGAACAGTACGGCGGCGAGCACAAGCAGCACCACTACCACCACTACCACGCTCAATATGTTTGATCCAGTCATTGCGAGTGCGCGCCCGGTTGAAGCAGCGCTTTCCACGACTTCAGCTGCATGGACTGGTATAGCGAAAACTGCCGCCACAACGATTATCAGCAATGCACCAATTACGCCGATAATACGCTTCCCAACACGAGCAGCCATCATGAAATATCTCCCTCCCATCATCGGAAATATGCAGCAAGCTCCGATGCTCACTACGTATTTCAAGTGCAGCTTTCAAGTATAGGGGGGGGGGGAGGGGGAAACGCGCATTTCACCCCTTGAATCAGTCAATACTGTCCCCAATTCGATTCATAGCCAGCTCTGATACCATGTCCATATTCATGGAGCAGAGGGGAATCTATGTCGACGACGCAGACGACGGCTCAAACGCAAACTCATACCCACACACAAACGCAAATGCCCGCTCCCAGTAATGCCGCCTCCATCAACGAAGGCGATGGCGAACCAGACAGCATGGCACAACCACAGAGCCACAACAGCGGCATCACCGGCGATTGGCGACCGCTTCCGCCGAGCGTGCGGACAGTGTGGCTGATTAACGAGGCGATCCAATGCGCCATTTGGCTTGCAGTCTGCGCTGTGATTGCAGCCGTGTGCATGGCGAATGATTGGTGGGGATTCTGGCAACAACTTATTGTTGGGATTGCCGTAGCCTATGCGGTCCTGGATCTGGCTTCACAACCGTTGCAGACCAAGTATTTGTACGCCTTCACCCGATTCCGCATCGGCGAGCGCGACCTTGCCACACGCAAAGGCTGGCTGTTCCGTCGCTCCACCACCACGCCATATACGCGTGTGCAACATGTGGATACCAAGCAGAACCCAGTGCAGCGGCACTTTGGACTGACCACCGTAGTGGTGCACACTGCAGCCGACGAGCATGAGATCGCCGCGCTGGATACCGCGCAGGCCGAACGGCTGGTATCGCTGATCTCCGAACGCGTTGCCGCAGCCAAGGATGATCTGTGATGAACACCGAAAGCACCAGCACCAACTGGCGTAGGCTGCACCCGGCTTCTCTGATCATCGGGGTGGTGGAAACCGCCAAGGGCGTCATCGGACTGTTCTTCGCACTGCTATTCATCGCGCGCAGGGAGCTGTCTGCCATGACCATCGCATTGATCTTTCTCAGCGTTCTGTTCGTCGCGCTCTGCCAGCCTGTCATCAATTGGCTGACCACCCGGTATCAACTGGGACCTGACCAACTTGCGTTCAAGTCGGGTCTGTTCTTTCGCAAGAATCGAACAATTAGCTATGGTTCGATCCATGCCATCAATAGCTCACAACCTATCTATCTGCAACCGTTTGGGGTAGCGCGACTTACCGTCTCGGCAGCAGGTGCCGCAGACACCGACATTCGATTGGATGCAGTACCGGCCGCGCTGCAACTTGAATTGGAGCATCTGCGCGCATTGTCGCAGTCCACGGCAGCAGATTCGAACACCGCCTTGGCAAACGACCCACAGACTCCTGTACCGACACCCGTACCAACATCGAGCAATCCATCACAAAAACCTCTATTCCGCGCCTCCGTAGGCGATATTCTGCTGTTTGCCATAACGGACATAGGATTTTTGGCCGCGGCGTTCGTGGTGTATGGCTTTGTGCAGCAGGTTCAGGATGTGCTACCGCGCAGCATGATGCATGAAGCCGAGCGCTCGGTACAGACTGCGCTCACCGGTGGGCTGTTCTCGATTATTGTGCTGATATTGGCATGTGTAATGCTGCTGCTGATGGTAAGCATCGTCACCTCGCTGTTGAGATTCTATGGATTCGAGGTATGGCGTCGCGGTGACGATTTGGTGGTGGTTCGCGGACTGTTCACCCGGCACACCACGACCATCCCGGTCAGCCGCATTCAAACAGTGACCATTCGTCAATCGATGTTACGCCGGCCGTTCCACCTTTGTTCGGTTGGATTGGGGCTCAGCTCCTCAACCGCAAACAGCGGAAGCAGGGAAAGCGGGACTTCGGCGGCGCAAATTCTGCCGGTAATCAGCACCCGGCGCGTGTATGCCGTGTTACGCGAGATATTGCCGGAGTGGGGGCTGCCGGAAATGTCCGCAGCGCCTGCTGCATCGCCATCACACGTACCGCGCAACGCGGAAGCCACTGCACACGTACCACAATTGCGCTATACCGGGCGTACTCTGCTGCGGTATTACCTCACGCTGCCGGTGATCGTAACCTTGGCGATCACCGCCGCAGTGTGGATAGGTTCCGATGCGCATGCTGCAGTGACGTTGCGCACTTGGTGTGCCATTCCGGACTTAGGTTGGCCTTGGTGGCTGGTGATTGTACCTATCGCACTGGGATTGTGGTGGATGGTGTGTCGTTTGCTCAAAGCACGGACTGAAGGATTCGCGCTGCTCAGCACTGATGATTCTGGCGCCCGTTGCTCATCGCGCATTCTTGTTACCGGCACACTTCGGCTCACCAGATTCGTTTTGGTGACGAGCAGGGCACGAGTGCAATCGATTACGCGGTACACAGCATTGTGGCGCGAATCGCGTGGCATCGAACGCGTGCAGATGTCGTTGTTTGTGATGAACGGCATCGATGAATTGCGATTCATGTTCCTGCATCGCGCCGATGCCGAGGCTCTGCAGCGGTGGATGGAACAATGACTGTGGGGCTCTTCCCGAGAGAAGAGCCCCACATGGGATGCATCAGATAATGCCGCGATCAGCTAGTGGTCCAGCCCAACTGCCGTCATCTTCCGGTTCGCGGGCGGACTGGATTTGCTCTTCGGGCCAGTGCTTGGCGGGGATGGTCTTGGGCTTGAATGGGAACTTTTCGGCACGCATCTTCTCATAAGCGGCGATATCGTCCTCGTGCTGCAGCGTCAAATCGATGTCGTCATAGCCGTTCATCAAGCGCCAGCGGGTGTAATCGTTCACCTCGAATGGAAGGGTCACGTCACCGCAGGTCACGGTTCGAGTTTCCAGCGAAACCGTCATTTCGCGGCCAGGCTCCTCTTCGAGCAGCTTCCACAGCAGCTCGACGGATTCCTGCGGCATAATCGCAGCCAGCACACCATTCTTGGCGGTGTTGCCATAGAAGATATCGGCGAAGCTCGGGGCAATCACCACGCGGAAGCCGTAATCATGCAGCGCCCATACAGCGTGCTCACGGGAGGAGCCGATGCCGAACTCCGGGCCAGCTACCAGAATCTGGCCCTTGCCGGCGTATTCCGGCTGGTTGAGCACAAAGTTCGGATCGCGGCGCCATGCGTAGAATAGGGCGTCATCGAAGCCGGACTTGGTCACGCGCTTCAGGAATACTGCCGGAATAATCTGATCAGTATCCACATTGGAGCGGCGCAGCGGCACGCCCACGCCGGTCAAAGTAGTGAGTTTTTCCATAATCTAACGTCCTTTACAGATCAGCCGGGCTGGAAATCGTGCCGCGGATTGCGGTGGCGGCGGCAACGGCTGGAGAGGCCAGATGCGTGCGCGAGCCCTTGCCCTGACGGCCTTCAAAGTTACGGTTCGACGTCGAAATCGAGCGCTCGTTCGGCACCAGCTTGTCCGGGTTCATGCCGAGGCACATCGAGCAGCCGGCGTTACGCCATTCGGCACCGAAGTCCTTGAACACCTTGTCAAGTCCTTCCTTCTCCGCTTCCAAACGCACGCGGGAGGATGCCGGCACGACCAGCACACGGTGAATCGAATCGGCCTTGTGACGGCCCTTCATAATTGCGGCGGCCTGGCGCAGATCGTCAATGCGGCCGTTGGTGCAGGAGCCAATGAACACGGTATCCACGGCAATGTCCTTAATCGGCATGCCGGGCTTCAGACCCATGTATTTGATTGCGCGCTCAGCTGCGGAACGCTCGGTAGCGTCGGCAATCTTGGCCGGATCCGGCACATCAGCGGTGATCGGCAGACCCTGACCGGGGTTGGTGCCCCAAGTCACATATGGGCCAAGCTTCGTGGCGTCAATATCCACCACCTTGTCGAATACGGCGTCGTCATCGGTCTTCAGCGTCTTCCAATACGCCACGGCCTTGTCCCACATCTCACCTTCCGGCGCATGCGGGCGCCCCTTCAGATATTCGAACGTGGTCTCATCAGGAGCAATCATGCCGGCGCGGGCACCTGCCTCAATGGACATGTTGCACACGGTCATGCGCTCGTCCATCGTAAGGTTGCGAATGGCCTCGCCGCGATACTCGATCACGTAGCCCTGGCCGCCGCCGGTACCGATCTTGGCGATAATCGCCAGAATAATGTCCTTGGCGGTGGCGTCCGCCGGCAGCTTGCCGTTGACGTTAATGGCCATCGTCTTGAACGGCTTCAGGCTCAGGGTCTGCGTGGCCATCACATGCTCGACCTCGGAAGTACCGATGCCGAATGCGAGAGCACCGAACGCGCCATGAGTAGAGGTGTGCGAATCGCCGCACACGATGGTCATACCCGGCTGAGTCAAGCCCAGAATCGGGGCGAACGCGTGCACGATGCCCTGGTCGGCATCGCCCAGCGGGTGCAGTCGCACACCGAATTCCTTGCAGTTCTTCTCCAAAGTGCTCAGCTGCAGGGCGCTCGTCTTGTCCGGATTCGGTCGATCGATATCCACGGTCGGGGTGTTGTGATCCTCAGTGGCGATGAGCTGATCGACGTGGCGCGGCTTACGGCCGGCCAAACGCAGGCCTTCGAATGCCTGCGGACTGGTGACCTCGTGCATGAGCATCAAATCGATGTACAGCAGATCGGGAGCGCCGTCGCCGCCCTTGCGCACCAGATGATCGGCCCAGACCTTCTCGGCCAGTGTCGTTCCCATAGTGTTCCTCCAAAAAATTCCGCGCGAGGTATTGTGTTCGCGCCTTGTTCGTGGTATAAGCCTATGTGGTCATGTTGGGCTCGGCCTTGCTCAGGCCGGATATTGAGATAACCGCGTTAATACTTGTTTTTGCGTTGCTTCGTGCTGTCCGTGGATACCTTATATACTGTGTCAAGTTGCTCTTGTGCGCCGATTTCTAACATCGTGGATGATGTTTTGAGCAGCGACCACCAAGTGAGACACTTCCTCGATTTGGTATTTCACTATGTGAGATGGCATAATCACATGTATTATGACTGATTCCCAAGAAGAACCTTTAGAAGCCGGCACCACCGCGCCCGAGTCGCTTGAGACCGCCCCTGCTGCAGCAGCCACACCTGCGTCCGACGGGGAGATTCATTCCGGCGTTGGTGTGCTCGATAAAACCGTGAAAATTCTCGACGCGCTCGAATCCGGACCGTCCACGCTCGGCCAGCTCGTTGCCGCCACCGGCCTGGCCCGACCGACCGCACACCGTTTGGCCATTGCGCTTGAGCGCCATCGCTTCGTACTGCGCGATCAGCATGGCCGATTTGTTCTGGGCTCTCGCTTCGCCGAACTCGCTGCAGCAGCCGGCGAGGATCGCCTGTTGACTGCCGCTGGCCCGATCCTGCAGACCCTGCTCGACCGCACCGGCGAATCCGCACAGATTTACCGCCGTCAGGGCGACCAGCGCGTGTGCATCGCCGCTGTGGAACGCGTCTCCGGTCTGCGCGATTCGATTCCGGTGGGCGCCATGCTGTCGATGGAAGCCGGTTCAGCCGCTCAAATCCTGCTGGCTTGGGAAGATTCCGAACGTCTGCACCAGGGTCTGCGTCATGCGAAGTTCACCGCCACCAAGCTGGCCGCCGTCCGCAAGCGCGGCTGGTCTGAGTCCGTGAACGAGCGCGAAGAGGGCGTGTGCTCCATCTCCGCTCCGATTCGCAACGCCTCCGGCCAGGTCATCGCTGCTATCTCCATTTCCGGCCCGACCGGCCGTATGGGTGCAGCTCCCGGCCGCCGTTATGCTCCGCTGGTCATGGCTGCTGGCAAGTATCTGACCGAAGCCCTAGTAAAGGCCGTCCGCTAGTTCCTCTTTACTCATTGATATACAAAGGTTGCTCGCCGGAATATCCCAGTGATCAACCTTTTGTCATGCATGAGCAACTATTTGCCCGTTGACTGTAGGTTTTTGAACACCGACTGTAGGGAATTGAACTCTGACTGTAGGATTCCTAACGTATTTCGTTCAAAAACCTACAGTCTTTGTTGAAATTCCTACAGTTTTTGTTCAAAAACCTACAGTCAACAGACTCAACTTACAGTCAACAGACTCAAAGATGGTGTAGCAGCAACTCGCAATCACTCAGACTCGCCAACAGTACAGACTGTGAACCTTCACATACCTCAATTCACGGCAGATTGATGGCAATATCGTGGAATACGTCAGCCACTTTGTTCCAGAACGATGGCTTGCGCAGCAAATCGTCGCCCTCACCCTCGCCGGGCGTCGCTTGGTTCACCGCATAGGTGTACGCCTGTTTAGATGAGCTGGGCTTGCCGACGAGCTCGCCGAATTCCAACAATTGCGTACGCGGCTCATACGGGTGCCGAATATCGAATTCGATCAATCGCGTTGCACGTTTCGCTGGTGCCGGACCGTAAGTATTGAACCCGCAGGTCGGCGTGGCAATCAACGTGATTCCTTCACGCTCCCCCACAAAACCATTGCGATGATCATGGCCTGCAGCCACGGCAAAATAGCCACCGGTATCCCGCAAAATCGCAAATTCATCTGACTGATCCGGGCAAGAGATCCCCTCACCGAGATACCCGCCAGGCTGGGTGTGTTCCTCATCAAGAACGTAATAGGTATTGGCATGATTGCGATACCCCTGCATTGCGTAAGCAGTGTTGGGTTGCACCGGCTTGAGCACATCGTAATATTCCGGCAGCGGCATGTGCTGGAATACCATCGACTTCACCATCGGGTACGAATCAGATATCATCTCTTCCACATCCGATTCTCCGCTCAGCAATCCCGGCACTCGACGCAGAAAATCAAGCGCACGCTCAGAGGGCACTCCGAAACCGCCGCCATGCGCATAGTCTCCTGAATCCAGAATGACCAAGCCCATCACGTTGCGACTGTTTTCTACATCCCTTACTGGCAACGCCAACGTACCCAGCTCACACGTATATATGGTCTGGTCAGGAAGCAACGCGTCAGCCGCATTAATGCAACCAGGGAATTCACGATATATGGCATCAAGCTCGGCATTGCTTAATCCGCATTGAAAATCATGGTTGCCGTAGGTCACTACCCACGGCACTTTACGAGCTTCAAGAGGCGCCACGAATTGGGCGGTTGCCTCACGCACCATAGTGCGCGTCTTCTCTAGAGCGCTCTCGCTAATGAAGTCTTCACTCCAGCGGCGTTTACGGAACGAACCGGCGAACGACGGACTGAATCCGGCAATCTGATTGCCGGAGAACACCACCAAATCCGGACGCGTGGCGTCAAGGCTTGCTTCGATCAGCGCAATCGTATCTTTGGCGATTTTCGGCCCATCTTGAATGTCAGCCACCTGCAATACGCGGAATTTACCAGACGTGTGGAATTGCAGTCGGCCAAGTCGCGCGGAAATAGAAACCGGACGATCATCCCCGGCTTCGACCGGCTTGATGCGTGGCTTAAAACCTTCAGGAGCTCGCTGTGTTTCCGTCATGCACACCACTGTACACATGCAATCTTGAAACAGACGGCAGTCGCGCAGGCAAAACAGGCCGTATGTACGCGCTCTGACGCACCCGCCGCGCACATACTGCCGAATAACAGCCCAATACAGGCAGTGACTGCGCGCCGCATACGTGCAGACGCGCAGTTGCTGCCTGCAGCGTCCCCACCACCATGCATCCAAGCAAAAGAAAAGGCCCACCGGAGTGGGCCTTTTCTACAAGTTCAACTTTACGAGCAGAATCTCTGCACAACATCATCGTTGCAACGGTAAGTCTTTCCAATGCCCGTCCAACGTAACAGTCCTCGTGACCATACACTACTTGTGGGCTCTGCTCTGTTCAGTTGTTCTTGTACCTCATAATCTATTCACGTAGGTCTGATACCGCAAGTTGCATACCGCTGTTGTTCGGTTTTTATCGCAACTGTTCAATCAAACTCAGTTACATCCAATAAACGAACGGTTACTTTCGATTCGAACCCGTCCAATGTTTGTTTCTGTTCGATTCGAACGAATTTCCGGCGTGTCGCACACAACTTCAACACCAACATGAACGGAGTCTGAACTCTGGCGCGTAACCGCGAATCCGGCCACACCAAAGCCTACGATGTAAGCTATGGCACAGATATTTGACGCACCCTCAAAGGCAATCCTGCGAAGCCAAATCGCAGAGCACATTGCCGAAACAGACAAGAACGACCGACGCGTCGATAAGGAAGGCGAAGCTCCGCTGCCGCAGGATCGCTTCTTCGACCGCGAACTGAGCTGGCTCAAGTTCAACCAGCGTGTGCTTGAGCTTGCAGAAAACGAAGATGTTCCGCTGCTGGAACGTGCTAACTTCTCCGCGATTTTCGCTTCGAACCTTGATGAATTCTTCATGGTCCGTGTCGCAGGCTTGAAGCGTCGTATCGATTCCGGCATCGCCGTGCCCTCCGCAGCAGGACTGAGCCCGCGCCAGCTGCTGCGCGCTATCAGCGAAACCGCACATCGCCTGCAGGATGAGCATGCGCATTACACCATCAACACCATTCTTCCCGAGCTGGAGAAGGAACACATCGTTCTGCTGACCTGGGACAAGCTCACCCCAGCCGAGCAGGAGCGCCTCTCCCGCTACTACCGCCAGCAGGTCTTCCCCGTGCTGACCCCGCTCGCAGTGGATCCGGCCCACCCGTTCCCGTACATCTCCGGCGGTTCCATCAACCTCGCCGTGATTGTGGAGAACCCTGCTTCTGGCAAGTCCCACTTCGCCCGTGTCAAGATTCCGGGCAACCTGCCGCGTCTCGTGCCGGTGGACGACATGACCGACGAAGAGTCCAAGGACGAGCGTTACGGCTTCATCACGATGGAGAAGCTCATCGCCGCTCATCTGGAATCCCTGTTCCCGGGCATGATTATCAAGGAAGCCCGCTCCTTCCGCGTGACTCGTAACGAAGATATCGACGTGGAAGAGGATGACGCCGAGAACCTGCTCAACGCTATGGAGAAGGAACTGCTGCGCCGCCGCTTCGGACCGCCAATCCGCCTGGAAATCACCGACACCACCAGCCCGTTCCTCTCCCAGCTGCTCGCCGACCAACTCGGTGTGAGCCAGGACGAGGTGTACCGCCTGCCCAGCCCGCTGGACATGACTGTGCTCTTCGAGCTCGGTGCCGTTGACCGCCCTGACTTGAAGAACCGTCCGTTCGTACCGACCACGAACCGCCAGATCGCTGAAGTCGAGTCCTCCCGCGCACAGGATATTTTCGCCGCCATCCGCGAACGCGATATCCTGCTGCACCACCCCTACGACTCCTTCTCCACGTCGGTTCAGGCCTTTCTGGCACAAGCTGCGGCAGATCCTAAGGTCTTGGCTATCAAGCAGACGCTCTACCGAACCAGCTCCAACTCCCCGATCATCGACGCACTGATTGACGCCGCTCATGCCGGCAAGCAGGTGCTCGCCCTGGTGGAGATTAAGGCTCGTTTCGATGAGGATGCCAACATCGCCTGGGCCCGTAAGCTCGAACGCGCTGGCGTGCATGTGGTGTACGGCATCGTGGGCCTGAAGACCCACTGCAAGCTCATCGAAGTCGTACGCCAGGAGGCCGATGGTCTGCGCCGCTACTGCCATGTGGGCACTGGTAACTACAACCCGAAGACCGCCCGCCTCTACACCGATCTGGGTCTCCTGACTTGCGATCCGGTAGTCGGCCAGGATTTGACCCGCCTGTTCAACCAGCTTTCCGGTTACGCTCCGAAGTCCAGTTTCCATCGCCTGCTGGTCGCGCCGCGCACCGTGCGCACTGGCCTCATCCAGCGTATCCGCCGCGAGGAGGATGCTGCCCGCGCTGGTAAGGAAGCATGGATCAAGATCAAGGTCAACTCCATCGTTGACGAGAAGACCATCGACGCCCTGTACCGCGCTTCTCAGGCCGGTGTGAAGATTGATATCGTCGAGCGTGGCATCTGTGCTCTGAAGCCTGGCGTTCCGGGACTTTCCGAGAACATCCGCGTGCGCTCGATTCTCGGCCGTTTCCTCGAGCACTCCCGCATCTACGCCTTCTGCAACGCCGATGGCCCGCAGATTGGCGAAGGCCCAGCTTCCGGCCCGGAGGTGTACATTGGTTCCGCTGATTTGATGCACCGTAATCTCGACCGCCGTGTGGAGGCTCTGGTTCGCGTCACCGCTCCGGAGCAAATCGACGAGCTCATCAAGTATGTGGACCTGCAGATGGCTGATTCCACCGTGAGCTGGCACATGCAGCCGGACGGCACCTATGTGCTGCACACCAAGGATGATGAAGGTCGTCCGCTGGTGGACAGCCAAGAGTACCTGATTCGCAAGCACACGCGCCGCCGCGCTTCCCATAACTGACGCACATCTAGCGTGAACGCTAACGCGAAAACACTGGTAGACTGTTAGCGGACAGATAGTAATTGATGCCCGGTTTCCTGTACTCACACAGGGAACCGGGCATCGTCATTTTGTAAGCACAAACTACGTAGCGGCAGCTGTTTTGCCCTACAATAACCAGTGATGGGTAGCAATAATATGAGGCATGTCACAGAAGCCGCCGGAGGAATCATCTATCGGTGGAAGACCGCCGAGAGCCCTGCTGCAGGGCAGCACAGCACCCGGGAACAATCACCAACGAACGAATCTCCCAGCGCCGTCGACGCACAGGCGCTATCGGACTCATCGCACAACGTACTCAGCCAAATAGAACTGTGCGTAGTGCACCGGCCCAAGTATGACGATTGGAGCTGGCCCAAGGGCAAGCTTGACCCGAACGAATCGCATAGACATGCGGCCGTACGCGAAATGGGCGAGGAAAGCGGTCTGCCTGTGGCACTCGGCGCATATTTGGGCGATGTCACCTACCCCATCGCTGAGGAAGGTGCCAAGCATCGCCACACCAAGAACATCTCAGAAGACGGCAAGCATGTGATGTTCTGGATGGCACATCCCATCAGCACCGTGGATAATCTGCGCCGCACGCACGCGTTTGGCCCGATACATCGCGCGGATGAAGGCGAGATTGATGAAGTGCTTTGGCTGACTCCGCTGGAGGCGCGCAAGAAACTGACGCACTCCACCGATAAAGATGTTCTGGCACTGTTTGTCGACCGCGTGCAAGAGGGCGCGCTGAAGGCGCAGCCGGTGATTATTGTGCGGCATGGCAAGGCTGAGGCTCGCAAAATGTGGAAGGGTACGGATGCGAATCGTCCGATTACGCCGCGCGGAGCGGCCGCGGCTTATGCACTCAACCCAGAGCTCGCCTGCTTCAATCCGGTTCGTCTGGCTACATCTCCTTGGCTACGCTGCCAGCAGACCTTGGAAACATTCGCTTGGGAAACCAATAGCGAAATGGTGAAGCTTGATGATTTGACCGAAGATGCATTCGCAGCCAGTCCATCAGCCGCTTGGGAATGCTTGCTCAGTGAGATTGATTTTGCACTCGAGCGCGAGCAGGGCACGGCGATTTGCATGCACCGGCCGGTGATTGGCGGCATGTTCGAACATCTGCGGGCGATGTGCCGTCCTGCGGCACTTGGCAAGCGGCTTATCGCGAAAACACCGTTCATGCCAACCGGTACAGCGGTAGCATTATTCGTTGTCAGCACTCCGGATGGCCCGGAAATCATCGATATTCAGAAGGTTCAACCGCTTGTCTACTAGGCCCGCATTCCCTGATTCCTCCAATTCTTCGGCTGCAGCTGCGGCCGCGCATGCCGCCTCGCATGGCTCTGGTTTAGGACCCGGCTTTGGTTCGCTGCGCGCGGCAGGTGCTGCGTTCAGCCCGGCTCGCATGGGTTCGCTACGCCCGTCACGCCCAGCTCAGCTCGATCCTGCTGTGGCCGATGGCTTGGCAGGCGGCATGGATCCGCAGGCACTCAGCGAGATGAGCCATTTGTCTGCCGCAGCATTGCTGGATCGCGTGCGGCATAGCGAAGATCCAGAAGTCGTGCAACGCGTATTGACTTTGGTGGAAACCGTCGGCGTGGACGAGATTGCGGAACTGTGGAGCGATGCTGAACCAGATTCGCTGCCAGGCGTGCTGTGGCGACTCTATATGCTGCGCACTTGGATGCGTAAGAATCGTGATTCGATTGCACAACTGTGGCGACTCGGTGAGCCGGTAGCCACCACGGCTTCGGCAATCGCCGGCGTGGATCAGGCGCCTACTGAAGACGATATTGTACGACTTGCTGATTCAATCCTTTCCGGTGCGTTCGTGGGCGATTTTGCTGTGGCATTGGAGCGTGCGGCCGCGTTCACGGATGTGGTGGCGCTGGGATTGCGTGTGGCGGCAAAGCGGAGTACTCCTGCCGGGGCGGAGCTGACGGCAAAGCAAGATACGGGCACGACGCATCCAGCGACTCGAGCAGCCCGGCTGCTGCATACTTCAGCCAACCTGATGACCACCGCACGTACATTCGAGCAGGGTGCTCATCTCTGGCGTCGCGGTCGGCTGGAGTAAGCACGGCAGAGCCTTACGCGTCCGGCGTGCCAACATCAAGGCGCACGCTATACTAGGGATTCGCGTCGGGCCGTGCTTAAGCCCCGGGCTCCATTTTTTGCCGCCGCGAGCGGCCCTTGCGCCGACAGGCGCTTTCGCGGCTCGACGCTTCACACTTTCTTTAATGCACTACGCAAGGGCCTCGAGCCCCTCCGGTCCTGCAATTAAGGACTTCGCTCACGCGAAGACTCAACATCACCCTCGCTCGGCTATCGCCTCACTCAGGCTGTCGCTACGGACAGCACGCCGTGCTGTCCGCTTCACGCTCCAGCCCTTGCGCCGACAGGCGCTTTCGCGGCTCGACGCTTCACACTTCTAAGCGCCCAAAGTTGCGATAGGCACAACAAGAATGCCGTCATTACGCCGATAAGCTTTATTGCCACGGCCAGTAAGAAACATCATAAATTCTGGTTCACGAACTTGAGCCAGAGGATTACCGCATATTTTATGACGGAATGATATGAGCTTATTCGCATTTTCATCAGTGACTTTGAGATCGCTGAGCTTGATTTCAATAGCTCCCCAGCGACCATCAGACAGTTCAATGACAGCATCGACTTCCAAACCCTTATCATCACGGTAATACGTAATGCGGTTGCCGGCACCCGGCATAGACGACAAATACACGTTAAGATCGCGGATACACAGGGTTTCAAATAAATCGCCGAGTGTTTGCGTATCGCGCATCAACGTTGCCGGAGACGCGCCCAATACCGCAGCCGGCAATGATGGATCCACAAAATACCTTTTGGGCTTGGTTCGCACACGACTTTTAGCCCGGAGTGGCGGTTCCCAGCCTTCTAAATCCGCCAATAGGTACAAATCCTTCAGCATTTCCATATAACTTTTCACGGTCTGCGTATCGGGCTCACGACGTTCATCGCCATATGCCATGTCTGCAGCCAAAGTTGTATATTTCGGTGCTTGTGAAATATTTACAGCGAGCGCTCGCATCAAAGCCCGTGCAGTGCCAGCGCTCCTGTTCATCTTCGGCACACTGATATCCAACACGCTCTTGATATATTCACCCGGAATTTCCAAGGCGAATTCATCGTCTAGCCCAAGGTTCGCAGGCCATCCGCCTCTGCAGCACCATCTAGCAATATCTTCGATGCTTGTTTCGCGCTCTGCCGGGTGGAATTTGCCTTCAAATAAACCTGACAAACTTATCGCTCCCGTGGAATCTCCGGATTCCGCCAAGCTCATAGGCCACATACGCACGCGAGCGATACGCCCAGTTCCACTGTGGTGAATAGCCTCACTGTCTTTGGGAATAGCCGAACCCGTAAGAATCAACTGGCCTTTACGGTTCGCATTGTCGTCAATATGGCGGCGTGCGGCATCCCAAATCTGCGGCACGTCTTGCCACTCATCCACCAGATGAGGTTCTTCGCCCATTAAAACCAGCGCGGGATCAGTCTGGGCTGCTGCAAACGTAGCACTATCATCCAATCGGTCGGCACTTCGCGATTGTGAAAGAGCAGTCCACGTCTTTCCGCACCATTTAGGCCCAACAATTTCCACCCCGCCGAAAGCTTTCAGCAACGTACTCAATCTACTGTCGACCACGCGAGGGCGATAATTAGGCTGGAACAGGGTGCCTCCGAGATTACCCGATTCGTTCATTGTCTAATCTCCTTAGCCGGTCAACATAGTTCACTATCACGGTTTTACACCGTTTACATTCCGTGTTTTACACCATTTGAATTCATTATTTTACACCTCATATATTCCATGTTTTGCACCACACAACTATTTGTCAAATACAAAATGGGTGGTGCTTCTGCCTCATTATTCAGGCAGGAGCACCACCCATTACATAGTCAGTATTGACTTCTGAGAGACTGCTGCACAGTAGGGCTCTGCACAGCGCACTATCTCACAACAACAGTGCGCCAAAGTGCGCAATCATACTGCAATCTCAATGATTCAGAGTCAACGGTTGCGCATTCTGCGAACCGCAGCGAGCGCAGCACCGGCAGCCAGGAACAGCACAGTCATGCCAGCGAACACGCTTACATCCGCACCGGAATTGGCGAGGTTGCCGTTCGACTTAGCGACCTTTGGCTTAGCAGCATTCGGTTTCGGCTTATTGCTGTGATTGCCGTTGTTCTGGCTCTGATTGTTGGTACCACTGTTGTTGTTGGTGCCACCATTGGTATCGGGGTTGCCGTTATTATTCGGCTCTTCTTGCTTGATAACCTGCGCCTGCTGGCCAGGTTCAACGCTTACCACATTGCCATTGGCGTCAAGAGTGACCTTGGAGCTGAACGCGGCGGCAAGGTTCAGACGCTGCCAACCATCGGAAGTGGAATCGAGGGGGTAACCGGACTGGATTTCGGTCCGAGCCAGCACTTCACGGCGCTGATCGGCGCTCAGAGTCGGGAACACGGTGCGCAGCAGAGCCTCGGCACCGGCAGGAACGCGAGCGGCCTGATTGGTGGCGCCAACCGGCTGGAAGCCGTAGGTGAGGCGCTCAGTATAGACGTCGACGGCGGATTTCACATCGGTGACCGGCTCGGTGGCTACAGCATCCGTGTTGAGATTCTTGTAACCATTAGTGGTGTTCGCCTTAGTGTTGGCAATGATTTCCTCAAGGGTGTTGCCATAACCGGCTTCCTGACCGCGCTTGGTCAGATAGTCGCGCAGCTCCTGCTGGGCGGGCTTGATAACCTGTTCGAAGTAAACATCATCATTCAAACGGCCTGCAGCGGAAGCCTCACCGACAATACGGCCACCAATCACATCCAGCGGGTAGTGCACGCCAAGCACGATGCGGTTGTTGCCGCCCTCAGCCGCACGAGCCGCAATCTGCGGAGCAAATTCCGGCATCATCGCGGCCAAGGTCAGACCGGACGTGTAGAACGCCATCGTATGGCCGGAGGGGAAGGATTGCGAAGGATTGTTCTGGTACTTGCCATTGGCATCCAGCGAGCCGGCGAGACCGGAATATCCGGCACCGTGCTGAAGGCCGCGGAACGGATCCTGCCACGGGTTGTCCCAATCGGCGGCACGCTTAATCGGTAGTTCGGCTTGCAAGCCCTTCAAATCGTTCTTGCCGTTCGCGCTACGGTCGAACAAATCACCACCGGTGGTCTTGTTCAGCGACGGACGAGGGTAGTTAAAACCGTATTTTGCGCCAGTGACTGGAATGTAGCCGACCATGCCATTGAGCAGGTCATACGTCTTCTGCAATGCGCGAGTCTTGGTATTCGGGTCAACCACCATGCCATCCCAGAACCATTCGCCCATGATTGGACCGAAAGCATCCACGAACGTCTCACGGTTGTTCTGATCACCATCAATCAAGGCCTTTTGCAGCTGCGTGTAATGATCATCAACCTTGGTGCCAGCGGCGTCATCATCAGCCGCCTTATTGTTGATGGCAACGGTCAGGTCATCATTTTCCTTGAGAATGGATGCTCCTGCATCGGTCACGTCACCACGGAAAACAGTGGTTTCATCGTTGTTTGGATTGGCCACTGGAACCCAGTAGTTGTCGAACTCCTTGAGCAGCGCCTGCGGATCAGCTTTGGTGCTGTCGGACGGATATACAGGTTGATCCTCTGCCATTGCCGGCACTGCGGCCGCAAAGCTTGCAGCGAGCGTAGCGACGGCGGCGAGGGCAGCAAGCGCGCGCTTGCCTGATGTGAATACGGACATTACCCCTCCCTCATTGATATAGGTCCGCACGGATTGATGTTTTCGACCATCAATCGATAAGAACGCTGGGGTCCAGAACGCACAGATATGTTCAATTCCAACCAGAAACGCCCTCATTTTCAACGCTAGGAAAGGCATATGTACCGTATGGTTGCGCACCATGAATACGACATGACAGCTCATTGAACAGTGCAATGCGGCAATGTAGTTACGAGGTCACGGCTACAATCGAATACTTCATGCGGTCTTCCTATCGATCGCTACTGTATGCAGCCAGCTGTGTGCCGCAGTATCACAAAGCTTGCGCTTCATCCCCGGTCTAGGTGATTTCTCTAGGGACAACGGGTAGGCTTAGCAATTATGGAATTGCATGTACTCAATCATCCGCTGGTCGAGCATAAGCTCACCGTACTGCGTGACAAGAACACCCCCTCCTCCACCTTCCGCGAGCTCGTCTCTGAGCTTGTGATGCTTGAGGCTTACGAAGCCACCCGCGATCTTTCCGTAGTCTCCACCCCGATTGAGACTCCGGTCGCTCCGATGACCGGCAAGAAGCTCGCTTCCCCGCGCCCGATTATCGTGCCGGTGCTGCGTGCCGGCTTGGGCATGCTTGATGGCATGACACGTCTGATTCCGACTGCCGAAGTCGGCTTCCTTGGCATGAAGCGTGACGAGGAGCACCCCACTCAGCAGATCACCTACGCGAACCGTCTGCCTGAAGATCTCTCCGGCCGCCAGTGCTTCCTCATCGACCCGATGCTCGCCACCGGTGGCACCCTGGTTGCTGCCACGCATTACTTGGCCGAGCGCGGCGCCAAAGACGTGACCGCCATCAACATCATCGCCGCTCCCGAAGGCATCAAGTATGTCGAAGAGCACATCGACCCGTCCATCGACTTCAAGGTCGTGGTGTGCGCGGTTGATGAGAAACTCAACGACAAGTGCTACATCGTGCCGGGACTCGGCGACGCCGGCGATCGCCTCTACGGCGTAATTGATTAACGGAGTGTCAGCTACGTTGCTCCTCGGTCGACGCACCAGATGTGCGCCTTCCCTCGGTGCGCCTTGCTGCCACACGCGTTAATCAATTACTTGTCATTGACTGATTGTTTATAGCTCCCCTCGCTGAGGGGAGCCTTATGTTTTCAAGGACTGTATGCAAATAGACATTATTGCGCCTGGGCGCGTAAAGGAACGCTATCTTCGCGACGCCATCGACGAATATTCCAAGCGTCTTTCCCGCTACTGCAAGCTCAACATCATTGAAGTGGCGGACGAGAAGACCCCCGAGCACGCTTCCGAAGGTGTCGAGCGGCAAATCAAAGCCAAAGAAGGCGAGCGCATCGCCAAACATTTGCGCGATAATGCCTACGTTATCGCCCTTGCCATCGATGGCAAGCAGCTCTCCAGCGAAGAGCTTGCCGCGAAAATCAATGATTTGGGACTACGCGGCACGAGCCATATTCAGCTGGTGATCGGCGGATCCATCGGTCTTGATGATGCGATTTTACGCCGCGCTGACTTTAAGCTCAGCTTCTCAAAAATGACGTTCCCGCATCAGCTGATGCGCGTGATTCTACTTGAGCAGATTTACCGCGCCTATAAAATCAACGCCGGCGAGCCCTACCATAAGTAAGGCAATCACTCAAGCGACTGCTGAGTGCGACTGCACACAGCGATGACTTCTCAGTTATTGCGCGGCAAGGACTCCCCTCAGTCTGCGCCTTCTTGTGGCTCCCCTTGTCAGGGGAGCTGTCGACGAAGTCGACTGAGGGGTAGTCGTGCGAGTCTCACATCAATGTAAGGTTCGGCAGCAGGAACCATAGCTCACTGAGTGTCAGGAACGAACGCTTCGAAGATGTGGCGGTCGAAGTACTGGTCGCACTGGGCCAGCTCATCGCTGCTGCGCACAGTCCAAGACACCGGCATGGCACCCATCGCGCGAGCCAGACGAACCTGTGGAGACGCGCCACCAGTCCAGTCATAGGCCACGAAATCAGGGCGGGACATCCAGTCGAACGCCAGCAGGCCTGCAGCCCATTCCACCGGACCATCCTTTTGCAACTTGGCCGGCCAGCTCAACTGGCCACGGCACACTTCCGGGTGATGCTCTTTGTACCAGTTCACAGCACCGGGATGGAAGGACTCGATCACATACGGACCGTTATACGATTCCAGCAGTGCGTGGCCTTTCTCCATCAGTTCTTCAGTGCGAGCGTCCCAAGCGCTGTTGTTGCTGAACTTATATTCCACAATCAGCGGTGCGCGACCGGCGACTACCTTGAGCACGTCGGAGAACAGCGGCACATGCTGGTAATAACCATCAGGCGCGGTGGATGGCGTGACCACCAGCGGCGGATTCGCATCGGCACCCGGCAACGGCTTGGCCTTCAGGTCGCCGGGTTTGGAGCCGGGGAACAGCGGGATACGAGTCAATTCGTCGTAGGTAAGATCCTCGATGCGGCGCGGGTCGCCGGCTACGCGCTTGAGGTCAGCGTCATGCACCACAACCACTTGGCCGTCGAGCGTAAGTTGCAAATCAAGTTCAATGCCATAACCTGCCTCGCAAGCGGCCGCAAACGCAGCCAGCGAGTTTTCAGGAGCGATTGGACCGGCAACATCCGGGCTGCCGTAGCCGGCCTTCATAGCCATGCGGCGAGCCAATGCCACATATTCAGCATTCTCGGCAATGGACGAGTTTGCAGCATCCGCCTTGGCGCTGATGGGATTGTCGCCGGAATAATCCTCCACATCGCTCGGGTTCACGAGCCCCGAGCCGGCATCATGCAGACCGCGATGCGCGTACCACACCTCAGGAATGGACGGCACAAAGTTGCGACGCTTATCGTTGAAGGTACGTGGGGCAATTGCCCAGGCGGCAGCACCAGCGGCCGCGACGCCTGCCAGTGCGGCATTTCTCAACAGTTTTGAAGACATTGGAATCCTTCCCGTTAGTGGTATCAGATTACCGCTGCACCGGCGTTCAATGAGGCCGTTCGTCCATGAACTTCTTGTGAATTTGCTGGCAGATTACAGTGCGTCCGCGAGCCACTGCGGGGTATTGGGATCCTCGGGGTCAAGCGCGCGGTCAGGATGGTTGGTGTGCAACGGTTGCCAGCTGAAATCATTCAACAGCTCGGCCGCAGTGACGGGTTCGGAGGTCGGGCGGATGCGCAGCAGCCAAGCACAGAAGCCAATGATTTGTTCAGGTGTGACTCCGCGAGCGCGCAAGGCTCCCATGTCCAATGATCGTTCGCGCTTGGCAAGGCGGCGACCGGCCGCATTGTCGATGAGCGGCAGGTGCGCGTATTCAGGATTGGCGATAACAATACCGCACTCCGGCTTGAATCCACCTGCCAGCAGGCAGTGCCGAATCCACATTTGCAGTGCCGTGGAACGCAGCAGATCACGGCCACGAACGATATCGTCAACGCCCATGTCAAGGTCATCCACAACCACGACTAGCTGATAGCCGAACAGCCCATCAGCTCTGCGAATTACTGAATCGCCGACTTCTCGAGGCAAATCATATTGTTGACGTCCATACACACAATCGTCGAAAGACGCATCCCGATCTGGGGAGCTTTGCGGCATAGCGATGCGCATGGAATGCTGATCGCCCTGAGCCAAACGAGCCTGTACTTCCTCGGGATGATCCTGCAATAGCCGGCGACACGTTCCGGGATAGACCATGAATCCATCGCCTTCATTGGGCGCGGATGCGGCGCGAATATCCGCGCGCGAACAGAAGCATGGGTAGAGCACGCTCTGCATTGATTCGTCCATGCTCACGTTTTGCAAGCATTCGAGCGCGTATTCGTAGCGCTCGGTGCGGCGGGACTGATACATCGGCGAATCAGCATTGTCCCAGTCGAAGCCGAGCCAGCGCAGATCATCCATCATGAGCTGGTCCGCGCCTGCAATCACGCGCGGCTTGTCCACGTCCTCGATGCGCAACAGCATGCGTTCGCCACAAGAGCGGGAGGACAGCCATGCCGCAAGCATGGCATACACGTTGCCAATATGCATGCGCCCCGAAGGGGTGGGCGCAAATCGTCCGGTCATGGCTTCCTCCCCAAACTTCAACCTTTCAGCCCTGCCAAAGCGACAGTACAACTGCAACAGCATTCATAGTAACGAAATGGCTCTCTCCACACATATGCATATGCAGAGAGAGCCATTCAGCGCTCAGTTGTTAAGCAGATGTCACTTGTCTTCAGAGACCTTGCCGACCTTCACGGCCGGGTCATCACCAACAAGCTGGTCGCTGGCCCATGCGGAGATCTCCAAGTGCTCGCCACCGGTCTGGTCGACCAGCACGGTGTCGCCGTCGTGAACCTTGCCGGCCAGCAGCATACGTGCCAACTGGTCGCCAACCTCGGTCTGCACCAGGCGACGCAGCGGACGAGCTCCGTACGCCGGGTCGTAACCCGTGTTGGCGAGCCATTCGCGAGCCGAGTCGGTCACGTCGAGCGTGATGCGGCGATCGGTCAGGCGCTGAGCCACACTGTTGACCTGGATGTCCACAATGCCGCCCAATTCCTCGCGGGTGAGCGGGTGGAACATCACAATGTCGTCCAGACGGTTCAGGAACTCCGGCTTGAAGTTCATGTGCACCGCGTCCATCACAGCCTTCTTCTTGGCATCCGCATCCAGATCCTCGTTCACCAGGAACTGCGAACCCAAGTTGGAGGTCATGATCAGAATCGTGTTCTTGAAGTCCACAGTACGGCCCTGACCATCGGTCAGACGGCCATCATCGAGCACCTGCAGCAGCACGTCGAAAATCTCCGGATTGGCCTTTTCGACCTCATCGAACAGCACGACGGAGTACGGACGACGGCGCACGGCCTCGGTCAGCTGACCGCCCTGCTCGTAACCCACGTAACCAGGTGCGGCACCAATCAGGCGGGACACGGACGCTTTCTCCATGTACTCGGACATGTCGATACGCACCATAGCCTTCTCATCGTCAAACAGGAAGTCTGCGAGCGCCTTGGCCAGTTCGGTCTTGCCCACACCGGTCGGACCGAGGAACAGGAACGAACCTGTCGGACGGTTCGGGTCGGAGATGCCGGCACGAGAGCGGCGCACCGCATCGGACACGGCTTGAATGGCCTCTTTCTGACCAATCACGCGCTTGCCGAGGTAGTCCTCCATGTGCAAGAGCTTCTCGTTCTCCCCCTGCATCAGCCGACCCACAGGGATGCCTGTCCAGTCGGACACAATCTCAGCCACGGAGTCGGCGTCCACACGGTCCGGGACCATCGGCTCCTGCGACGGGTCGGTGGAACCAGCATCCTTGGATTCGGCATCCGCGTTCTCGGCGGCTGCGAGCTCCTTCTGGATGGAAGGAATCTCACCGTACAAGATCTTGGAGGCTTCGGCCAGATTGCCCTCACGGGTGTACTTGTCCGCTTGCACGCGCAAGTCATCGAGCTTGGCACGTAGGTCGCCGACCTTGTTGTGGCCGGCCTGCTCCGCATCCCAGCGCGCCTTGAGGCCGCTGAGCTTCTCACGGGTGTCCGCGAGTTCGGCTTGCAGCTTGCCCAAGCGTTCCTTGGATGCCGGATCCTCGGCCTTCTTGAGCTGCATTTCCTCCATCTCGAGACGGGTCACCTTGCGCTGAAGCTCATCGATCTCCTCCGGGGAGGAATCGAGTTCCATACGCAGGTGCGCAGCGGCCTCATCGACCAAATCGATGGCCTTATCAGGCAGCTGACGGCCGGAAATGTAGCGGTTGGAAAGTGTTGCGGCGGCGACCAGCGCATCATCGCCAATGGTGACCTTGTGGTGCGCCTCGTAACGCTGCTTCAAACCACGCAGAATAGCGATGGTGTCTTCCACGGACGGCTCACCCACGAACACCTGCTGGAAACGACGTTCCAGAGCCGGGTCCTTCTCGATGTTCTCACGGTATTCGTCCAGCGTGGTCGCACCGATCAGGCGCAGCTCGCCACGGGCCAGCATAGGCTTGAGCATATTGCCAGCGTCCATCGAACCCTCGGCAGCACCCGCGCCCACGATGGTGTGAATCTCATCGATGAACGTGATGATCTGACCGTTAGCGTTCTTGATTTCGTTCAGAACGGCCTTCAGGCGCTCCTCGAATTCGCCACGGTACTTGGAACCGGCCACCATCGAGCCCAAGTCAAGCGAAATCAGCTTCTTGCCCTGCAAGGTAGTCGGCACATCGCCGGCCACGATACGCTGGGCCAGACCTTCCACGACTGCGGTCTTGCCCACGCCAGGCTCACCAATCAGCACCGGGTTGTTCTTGGTACGACGGCTCAGGATCTGAATCACACGGCGAATCTCCTGGTCGCGGCCGATCACCGGGTCAAGCTTGCCTTCCTTGGCTGCGGCGGTCAGGTCGGTGGAGTACTTCTCCAGAGCCTTGTACGAGCCTTCCGCATCCGGGCTGGTGACTTTCGCGCCACCGCGCACGCCCGGCACTGCCTTGCGCAGTGCGGCTGCGGTCACGCCGTTCTTCTCCAGGATTTCCGCCGACTGGTTCGGCTTGCTGGCCGCAATACCGATCAGCAGGTGCTCGGTGGAGACGTATTCGTCGCCCATCTGCTGCATTTCCTTCTCAGCCTGGGCGATGGCGGCGGTCAACTGACGGCTGGCCTGCGGCTGCGAAGTAGTGGAACCGGATGCGCTCGGCAGCGCGACCAACGCGTTGCGCACGGCGGCGCCGATGGCTTGCGCATTGCCGCCCGCGGCCTCAATCAGCGAGCGCACCACGCCATTTTCCTGGCGTAGCAGCGCATCCATCACATGCAGGGTCTCAACCTGCGCATTTCCAGCGGCGGACGCACTCTGAATCGCGTCGCCGACGGCCTCTTGGGCCATAGTGGTGAACTTCTGTTCCATGATGTGTTCCTCCCAAAGTCTTTCTTGTATGCCTGCTTGCGGCGGCAGCATCAACATCCGCTGCGCACCAGCAGGCAGGCATTCGTGTCATGTTCTGATTCGTTCAACCGACCTAAAGCCCATTCTATTCCCAAAACTTGAGTGAAGGTGACTCAAGTTTTGAATTTGACTAGGGAATCCGCCGATGATCCGCCAGTTTTCCGCCGCCCAACCGCCAATCGCACTGAAGCCGCACTGAAATCCACTGAAGTCCCGCTGTCCAAATCACACACATCCGCCCAATATTGAGCATGGCAGCTCCTATTGTGGGCAACGTTCGCGCGTCAGCATTCGCACCAGCAACGGCACGCGGCACACTCTTTTCCGAGAGACAAGAAGAAGCTTCATGATTTTCCAATCCGGCGCGCTGCTGCTCGCCATTCTGGGCCCATACGCACTGAAACACCTGCACATCTTCGGCGAGCGCGACTACAAGGTCGCCCAAGGCTTGGTGTTCAATCTGACGCTCCCCTGCGCCATCATCCTGTCGTTCGCCACCAATAAGCATGACATGCGTATGCTGTGGATTGTGCTGTTCGGCTTCTTCGCTTGCGCGATTCCGCTGTTTATCGTGTATCTCGGCTCGCATGGCGATGAACGCAACTATCGCGCTTTCCAGATGCTTAATGCGTCCGGATTGAACTTGGGCGCGTTCTGCTTGCCCGTGGTACAGACGTTCATGGGCGCTTCGGCCGGCCTGCCCATCATCATGCTCGACATTGGTAACGCAACCGTGGCCACGGCCGGGTCGCTCACCATTACGCGCACGCTGCTCAAGATGGATGAGAACTTCAAGTCGCTGCCGTTGAGCCTGCGACTGCGCAATATCGCCCATGATTTTCTGGGTTCGATTTCGTTCGACATTTACATGCTGATGCTGGTGTTCATGTTCCTGCACATCACGATTCCGCAGCCTATCGTGACGCTGATCACCCCGTTCGCCAACGCGAACGCCTTCTGCGCAATGGCCATGATCGGCTTGATGATGGAGATTCCGGACAATCGCAAGGACCGCATGGAACTGCTTAAAGTGATTGGCTGGCGCGCACTGTTTGGCGTGATTATCGCGGTGGCCGCCTGGTTCCTACTGCCGTTTGATATGCGCATTCGCGAGATTATTGTGCTGGGTTCCTTCGCCCCCATCACGATTTTCTCCACCAAGTTCACTGACTCGCTCACCGGCAACGCGAAGCTCGCGGGATTCTCCCTAACCGTGACCGCCATCATCAGTTTGGTGGTCATGACCGTGCTGCATGCGGCGCTGCCAGGCGCGTGACGGCGACCTTGGGCAGGCACCCTGTACCTTCAATCCTCATCCGGCAGGCAGTAACTACGCGCCCGCACACAACCCACGCGCAGTCACTGCCGATTTCGGACCTCCGACAGGCAGTAACTGCGCGGACCGACGAACCCCTTGCGCAGGTACTGCCTGTTTGCATCACAAAAGGGGCAGCAACTGCGCACCGCATCCGTCCGGACGCGCAGTTACTGCCCCTTAAGCTCTAAGCCGCCCATGATGCCGCATGGGCAAACACAAACAAAATCAGGCGCGCACAATCACGTTGCGCAGGTCGCCGATGCCTTCCACGTGCACGATGGTCTCATCGCCCGGGTCGAGATGACCGGACGCGTTCGGCGTACCGGTCATGATCACGTCGCCAGGCAGTAGCGTGGAGAACGAGGAAATCGCGGCAATCTGCTCCGGGATGCCGTGAATCAGGTTCGCGGTGGTACCGGATGCCATCGGCACGTCCTCGCCGTTCAACGTGAAGGAAATCTTCGCGTCCTTCCAGTCGAGGTCGTCGCGCATCACGATCCACGGGCCGAGCGGGCAGGACGTGTCGAAGCCCTTGGCGCGCGTCCAGGTCGGGTCGAGGCCCTGCAGGTCGCGCAACGTTACGTCGTTCACGCAGGTGAAGCCGAGCACGTAATCCATAGCCTTTTCAACCGGCACGTTCTTGGCAATGCGGCCCATCACCACGGCCACTTCCGGCTCGAAGTTCATGTCTTTGGAGCAGGCCGGGTACACAATCGGATCGTCCGGGCCAATCACCGAGGTGGACGGTTTGGTGAAGATGACCATGTTCTCCGGAGCGTGAGCAATCTCGGAGTGGCCGGCTTCGTGCATGAACTGCGCATGCGCTTCGTAATTCTTGGCCAGGCCGTACACCTTGGAAGGAATGACCGGGGCGAGCAGACGTACACCGTCTGCGTCCACCGCGTAACGATTGCCCGTGGGCTTGACCTGGTCGCCGGCCAGCGGATGACCGTCCAACTCGATGAGGTAGTCCTTGCCGTCAACTGGATCCTTCTGCACGAAGGCATAGCGCGGCGCATCATTCAAAGAAAATCGTGCAAGTCTCATAGGGCCAACACTACTACGGCACTTCAGGCCGGCATGACCATTTTGCGTGAAACGTACTTTTTGCCACCCGTTTCATGTCACAACATCAAACACAGAGCATAATGGCCAGTTCATCTACTGTGCGAAGACAGTGGTGTTGTTATCACCTTGATATTGCTCGAACAGGTCATCGAAGTCATCACGAGAATCGCCATTGGAGTCAGAGTCAAGATCAAAGTCGAAATCAAAATCGTCCAAATCACTGTAGTCATGGTCATCAGTGCTGCGGTCACGGTTATGGCTGTTGCCGGAGTCTCCAAAGCTGTATTCATACGTGTAACTGTCCAGCCCACCATTGCGAGACTCCTGCTCGACCCACGAAACAACGCCAATGATTGCGACGATAATCAGAATGATTTCAACGATGATTTTGACTGCGCCGATGATGATTCCGGCGATGGCTAGACCGCGCCCTTTGCCGCCCTGTTTTTTGATTTCACTCAATCCGATGACGCTCAGCACAATGCCGATTATTGAGGCGAAGAATGATGCGACAAAACCGCCCACGGCAAAGCTGTTATACCGCTGGGCAATGTAGGGATTCACGTAAGGATTGTACGGATTTGCGTATGGATTCGCGTATGGATTCGCATATGGATTGCTCTGCTGCATGCTTGGAGCCGCATATGAAGCCGCATTCTGCGGGTTCGCGGTCGGATTCCCATGCTGCGTTTCAGGCTGATGCTCTTCGCCGGAAGTCTCGCCTAGGTCCTCATGCTCATTCAAATCGCTCATCGAATTCTCCTTCCGTAAGGCAGCTACTTCAGCAGCCAATCAACAACATTCCTAATGGTTATACCTTCGTCGGTGACCCCCAAACCAAAATGATCCAGCGTCAGCACCATGCGAGGGAAAGCATCATTTAGCTTCTGCAAAGGAGCCAATTCACGAGCACGCGTGTTTTCGTCAGTCATATTCAATGTGACCTGAATATAAATTTTCTCCGAACCTCGTCGAGCAACAAAATCAATCTCCCCATCCGGCAACGTACCAATCGACACTGAATATCCGCGTCTGCGCAATTCCATATATACGATACCTTCAAGCTGGGCACCTTGATCGGAGCCATCGAACCCATGCGCAAGATTGCGGAAACCATTATCTACTGGGTAATACTTGCGTTGCGGCCGCAGTAGCTCTTTGCCTCGAAGCCGAGATTGTTCGCAGCCGTATATGATGAACGCTTTCTCTAAAGCATCAATTTGATTGTCGGCAGTCAGATTGGTAATGCCAATACCGGCTGATTTTAATGTGCCCACCACTTTGTTGGTTGAGAAAAGATTGCCCGAAGTGGCAAACAAGTAGCGACTAAGCTTCTCTAATGTTGCGAGATCACGAATGCCATATCGAGTCGCCACATCTTTAATCACCACAGATTCATATATGGCACTTAGAATCTCTTGCGCCTTGGTTTGGTTAAGATCCTCGGGAGCACCGTCCGAGTACAGACCCGGCATACCACCAAACATCATGTAGCGAGCGAATGACTGATCTTGCGACTCTCGAATTGACCGTTGCGCTACATACGACGCATATTCCCGAAACGACAAGGGATATACAGGAACTTCAACATAACGCCCCGCCAAATAGGTGGCAAGTTCACCGGATAACAGATAGGCGTTCGATCCAGTGATATATACGTCAGTATGCTCACGAGTCTGTAGACGACGAACCACTTTTTCCCAACCGTCTACTTCCTGAATCTCATCCAGCATCACATAAAACGTGCCTGATTCAGAGGTCTCGGCAGCATTCCGCAAATCTCGATAGAGCTGCTCGGCCGAGTATCCAAGAGGCATATCAAAGGAATCAAATCGTTTAACGAATATGTTGCGTTCCGGCACACCGTCAGCCAGAAGTTTATCCGCATAATGACGCAGCAATGTACTTTTGCCGCACCGACGCACACCTGTCAGAACTTTGACCGATTGCGTATCCCGATGTCGATACAACACCGATATCAATTGTTCACGTTCGATATAATTCATCACCAAGCAGCCTTTCAATTTTAAGTATATTTAAAATCATAGGCTATTGATATCACGAATTAAAGTGAACTATAAATAATTCTTAAGATGATTCCCGTCAGAGAAGAAGTACCGAAAAGGTGCCTTATCTCCTTGCCTTGTTATGCACAGAAGATAAGGCACCTTAACGAACAGCATCACTTCGCGAGCAGCGGGGCGACTTGTTCCTCGTATGCGGTCAGGGCGGTGTCGATCACCTGGTGCATGTCGTAGTACTTGTACGTGCCGAGACGTCCGCCGAACACGGTCTTCGGCTCGGCGGCGGCCTTGGCCTCGTACTGCGCGTACAGCGTCTTGTCCGCGTCCGTGTTGATTGGGTAGTACGGCTCGTCGCCGCGCTCGGCGAAGCGACTGTACTCCTCCCACACCACGGTCTTGTCCGGGTTCTGCTGGTCCGCACGCTCCGGGTTGAAGTTCTTGAACTCGATGGCACGCGTGTACGGCACGTCGGCATCGGAGAAGTTCATCACCGGGCAACCGAAGTGGTCGCCTTCGCCGTAGCGGACCTCCTTGAAGTCCACCGTGCGCCACTTGAGGTCGCCGAGCTCGTAGTCGAAGTAACGGTCGATCGGGCCCGTGTACACCACCGGCACGCCCGCAGCCTGCAGAGCCTTCTTGTTGTACGGCTGGGATTCGTCGAAGAAGTCCACGCCGAGTTCCACGGTGATACGCGGATCATCGATCATGCGCTCGAACCACTTGGTGTAACCGTCCGCGGGCAGGCCCTCCCACGTGTCCTTGAAGTAACGGTTGTCGTAGTTGAAGCGGACCGGCAGGCGCTTGATAATCGAGGCGGGCAACTCGGCCGGGTCGGTCTGCCACTGCTTGCCCGTGTAGTTCTTGATGAACGCCTCGTACAGCGGGCGGCCGATGAGCTGGATGCCTTTGTCGTTCAGGTTCTCCGGATCGGTGCCGGCGAGCTCGCCAGCCTGCTCGGCGATGAGCTTCTGGGCCTCGGCCGGTGTGTAATGCGCGTGGAAGAACTGGTTGATGGTGCCAAGGTTGATTGGCAGCGGGTAGACTTCGCCGTCATGCGTGGCGTACACGCGGTGCACGTAGTTGGTGAACGAGGTAAAGCGGTTCACGTAATCCCACACGCGCTTGTTGGAGGTGTGGAACAGGTGCGCGCCGTACCGGTGAATCTCCGCGCCGGTCTCCGGATCGAAGTACGAGTACGCGTTACCGCCAATGTGGTCGCGCACGTCGATGATGTGCACGCGAGCGCCCGCATGCTCCACCGCCTGCTGCGCCACAGTCAAGCCAAACAGGCCAGCGCCAACAATCACCAGGTCCGGGTATTCGAATTCAGCCATATTCGCATTCCTTTAAAGTCAAAGCTTCCGTAGTGGTGCGCTTATTCAGCATTCACAACACAAGTCGCATCAATACTACTCGTACACACGCCGGACGGATTTAATCCCTAGGCAACCACATCATCAGCGATGACAAAATCAAGCACACAACGCATGTTCTATTGCAAATATTTGTCATATATGTCAATTATATGCAATAGACAGCAGTTGCATTAACAATAATTGACAAAAATGACAATATTATGCAATAGACTGAATACAGTGCGCCAACATGAAACGAGGAGGATGCATGCTGCTCATTACCAGGGATAAGTATCTCAATGACCTCATCGCACGCATGGGCAACGGCATGGTCAAAGTAATCACGGGGCCAAGACGCTGCGGAAAGACCTTTTTATTATTTGATTTGTTCGAAGCCCATTTACGTGCACAAGGCGTAGATAACGACCATATTATCGAGATTGCGCTTGATGACATGTCATATGCCGAATACCGTAATCCGGTTCAACTGTTTGAGTATTTGAAATCACGCATCACCAGCAGAACCGAACAATACTACGTGCTGCTTGACGAAGTCCAATACGCCATCTCAGACGAAGAGCTGCGAGGCGAAGAGCCGCCTCGCTTGTATGAAGTACTCAATGGCCTGCTGCATATGCGCAATGTGGACGTGTATGTGACCGGTAGTAACTCAAAAATGCTATCGACAGATGTGATGACCCAATTCCGCGGTCGCGGAGATGAGGTGCGAGTCCGCCCGCTGTCGTTCGCTGAATTTATGCAGGTGTATGACGGAGACGTCCAGCACGGCTGGGCTGAATACGTGGTGTTCGGCGGCATGCCCCTCACCTTGTCCATGCATACCGATGAACAGAAGTCACGCTATTTGGAGAACTTGTTCACGGAAACCTACCTCAAGGATATCGTCGCGCGCAATAAACTGCGCAAATCTCAGGAACTGGATGACCTTACCAATGTGCTTGCATCCTCGATTGGCGCCTTAACCAATCCCAACAGAATCAAGGCCACGTTCGATAGTGTGCTGCACTCCAAAATTAGCACAAGAACGATCGTGCAATACATCGACTACCTTGAAGACGCATTCGTCATCGAGGAAGCTCGCCGATACGACGTCAAAGGCCGCAAGTACATCGGCAGCCCCAAAAAGTACTACTTTGAAGATATAGGTCTGCGCAATGCTCGTCTGGGATTCAGGCAAGTCGAGCAAACACACATTATGGAGAACATCGTTTATAACGAGTTGCGGATGCGCGGCTACAACGTCGACGTGGGTATTGTAGAACAGCGTGGAACTCGGAATGGGGAGTCTTACCGGAAATACTTAGAAGTCGACTTTGTGGCCAATCTTGGTAGTCAGCGTTATTACATTCAATCCGCATACCAGTTGCCCACCGAGGAGAAGATAGCCCAAGAGAAAGCTTCGTTGCTAGGAGTTGACGACAGTTTCAAAAAGATTGTGCTTGTTCGCGACGTTGTTAAACCGACCCGAGATGACCACGGCATTCTCACCATGAGCGTATACGATTTTCTGCTCAACCCGAACAGTCTGGAAGCGTAAACTTCCCGGAATACAGTAAAGGTCTGCATTTGCAGAATTACGTTGTATCACCTTGATTTTCGAGAGCATCATGATGAATAATCGTGCGATACTGAGAATGTCCACATCAGCAGAGAATTTCCAGAGGAACCCCATGCCACAGCCTCAGCCGCTCGTCTCCATTATTGTGCCGGTGTATAACGCCGAGGATTACCTGCATTACTGCGTGGACTCGATCCTGGGGCAGTCGTATACGAATCTGGAAGTGATTCTGGTGGATGATGGCGCCAAGGACTCCAGCCCCGCCATCTGCGACGCCTATGCCAAGCAGGATCCACGCGTGAAGGTAATCCACCAGACCAACGGCGGTATCTCAAAGGCGCAGAATGCCGGCTTAGACGCGGCGCACGGCGAATACATCGCTTTTTCAGACAACGACGACATCCTCGACCGCCGCAATATCGAATACTTGCTGCATGCGCTTGTGAACACTGGTGCGGATATGAGCAAGGCACGCTGGCGTCAGTTCGGTGTCTCCCAGCTGGACGCCGTGGCCGCCGAGGCTGCAGCCGGCGCCGAAGCGCCCGGCAAGATCACCGTGTTCGAGCATCCGCTCGCCGCTTACCAAACCGTATTCTGCAAGAGCCTGCGTCTGATCGGCGATAAGCTCGGCCGCAATACCGAAGCCCGCTACTTCAACGAAGCCAACTGGTGCCGCCTGTATAAGCGCGAACTGTGGGATGGCATCCGCTTCCCGGAAGGCATGTATGCACAGGATGTGATGGTGGCCGGTGAGCTGTACACGCGTATGGGCAAAGTAGCTGACCTCGATGTGAACCTGTACAACTGGCTGCAATCCGCCGGTTCGGTGACGCATAAGGAGCGCAGCTTCAGCTTCTACCACGACAATTTCGTAGCCGGTGCCACCAATTTCCGCCTGTGCTTGGAGCAGGGTGTACGCCCCGGCCGCAGCTACTACACGCTCGTCGGCTCATTCCAAGAGGAAACCACTGCACCCGACTTCAACAATGCCACCAGCCAGCAGCAGCGCAAACAGGATACTGCAGAGTTCCACGAGCTATTCCGCAAACTCCCACTCCCCCAGCGACTGCACTGCGCCGCAACCCGCCAAATCCGACTGCTCGAAAAACACATCTACGATGCCAAAATCAAAAATATGAAGTAAACGCGGTAGATATTTGACCGTGGTTAAATCGAGACTGGACAACGGCCACAATTCCTGCATTACCTATGCTCAACAGAAACGTTTTATTTCTCTTGACGCGGCGCTCCTGTTGAGTTTCTGATGATTAATTTGCCATGAATGTCCAAACTCTTTTTAGAGATCTCGGTTTCATCGCCGTTTGCATCGGTAATTCCGCCATCAGGATTCTCCTGATACTGAGGAATTTGCCGCAGCAGCAAATCCACGCTTTCTCGGCCAGCGCGTATGAATTCCTGGTGAATGGTGGTGAGACCTGGATCCCAAAAACCGGAAAGTGGATGGTCGTCAAAACCAGCCACACTGACATCATCGGGGACGCGCTTGCCCATGTCGCGTAAGCCTGAGATAAGGCCAATGGCTAATTCATCATTGCCGGCGAAAACAGCTGTTACGTCATCGTTCAGAGCAAGGCGACGGCCGATTTCGCGCGCATCTTCCGGGTCCCACCCACAAATAATCGGATCGGGAATATACGAACCGGTATTTTCCAGAGCTTTCCGCCATCCTTGAAGGCGCCTGTTGTATTCCAATCGAACCGGAACCGCTACATGGTAGACCGTTTTATGCCCCAGCGAAAGAAGATAACGAGTGATGATCTCACCACCTTCCTGATCGCATAGGGATACCTCATGGGCCCCCATAGTCTGCTGGCCCGTTACCATCACATAAGGTCCCTCGAGTGGGAAAAAGTCGCTGATGTTTTCGTCGACCATGTCCGGATACATAAAGATGATTCCCAAAGGATTCTGATCTGCAGCCATGTGCAGAGAGTTGAGAATATCTTCACGGCGATCAGTTTCAGGAACGGAAATGGTGATGGAGGCTCCTCGTTCCCGAGCTCGAGCTTCTATGCCGCCAAGCATCTGGGTCGGTCCGAGCTGAGATGAGTTAATCGTCACCACTGCGATGGCCGGATTGATTTCCCTCACCAGAGCTCGAGCCAAGGCGCTAGGCCTATAATTCAACGTTTCAATGGCCTGCGCAATTTTCTTCTGGCTTGCCGGGCTAACATTGCTGCCACCATTGAGATATCGGGATACGGATGACACCGACACACCTGCCAGCTTGGCAACATCTTTGATGGACACGCTTTTCTTGCCAGAAGCTCGCATCTTGGTCATCCTTTCACCGCATTACACAGTATTCAAGTCCGGAATAGGGACTCGGCGCTGAGTCCGCCCACTATTCAATAGATTAGCAAAATAGATAATCCGTTGCCGATGCAGAGGCGGGAATTAGACCTCACATCAGCAACGGATAAGCCTGATTACTTCACTGCGCCTCCGGTAATACCAGAGATAATCTTCTTCTGAGCCACAGCGAACACAATTAGCAACGGCAGACTCATCAGGATGATGTACGCAAAAATGAGATGCCAATTGTTGAGGTGTAAGCCGGCGCTTGCCACGTTGTACAAGTTCAGCGGCAGCGTATCGAATTTGCCGGAGAGAATGAACAACGCGTAGAACACGTCATTCCATATGTACAGGATCAGCAGAATCGTCGCAGCTCCCAGAGTCGGTCCCAGCAACGGCAGCACAATGGTGAAGAATATTCTCGCCGGTGAGGCCCCATCGATCCGGGCCGACTCCTCCAGAGATATCGGAATCGTCCTGATGAATCCGGTCACGAAGAAAATCACCGTGGAGAGATATATGCCCATGTATACGCAAATCATGCCGATTGCGGTACCTGCCAATCCGATAGTTTTCAGCAACATCATGACGGATACCACTGCGGGAGGAAGAATCAGGCCAGAGATGCACAGTGCATAGATAATGGCCATCGGCTTAGTAGCACGTCGAGCGAGAATCCAAGATGCCATAGAGCCGAAAATCAGCGCCAATGCCACAGCCGGTACCGTAACTGCCACACTACCGAAGAAGGCTGTAATCATCTTGCCTTCCGTAAGCACCGTTTTGAAGTTGTCGATAAGGTGCCATTCCGTGGGCAGACGGAGCGAGAGCTGCAATGCCTCTGCTTGGTTCTTGCTCGCCGTGATGAATAGCAGATAGAACGGCAGCCCCAGAGAGATGAATACCAGTAGAACCAGGAACACGATATGCCGAATCTTACGGCCAGTCGACCATTTGCTTTTGTATACCGGCTGATCCGACTTCTGCGGTTCCGCCTGGAACGTAGCCATTGTCATAGTATCTTCTCCTCACGTTTGCGCAGGTATGTAATTACGGGAACGGCCATGATCATCACCACGAGGAAGAGGATGAGGCTCATTGTTGTGGATTGCGCATAAGTTCCTTGGCCGAACGTACGCCACACGTACAGGTTGAAGATTTCGGTGGAACCACCAGGTCCGCCGTTGGTCATTGCCTGAATGGTGTCGAAACCGTTCATGGAACCGAGCAGCGAGGTAGCCACATTGAATGTCACGGCAGGAGCCAGCAGTGGGAACTTGATTTTCCAGAACATCTGGAAGCCGTTCGCCCCATCAATTGCTGCAGCTTCCAGTACTTCGGAGTCGATGGTTTTCAATCCAGCGAGGTAGATGATCATTGCTAGACCAGCCCATTTCCACCCTTGGATTGCCGAGACGAGCACGATGGTCCATGTGGTACTGCCCAGCCAAGCCGTTTTCACCGTGTGTCCCAACAGGCCGCCAAGCAGCTGGTTCAGAGCGCCATTAGGCTGCAGAATCGCCTGCCACACGTAGCCGACTGCGAGCGCCGACATCAGCACGGGGATGAAGAATAGTACTCGTGCCAACCGGTTGGCGAAGGTGTCTTCTTCCAAGAAGACTGCTAGGAACAGACCGAACACATTCTGGAAGAACGCCACACATACAGCGAAGATCAGGGTGGTTCGCAAATCCCTGAGTAGCATGCCGTTCTTAAACAGCGATATAAAGTTATCGAATCCGTTGAATGAGATATTCGGGTTGTATGCGCTCCAGTTGGTGAACGCGAGAACGAAATTCAGGATTGTAGGGATAAAGAAGAACACCAGCAGTATAAAACCTGCAGGAACGAGGAATCGAACCGGATAGTTCTGGCTGAGCAACCGAATGTAATTATGCCGGGCAACTCCCGTAGAAGATTGCTTCACGCTCGATGCGCTATGTGTTGACATCAACACTCCTTTCTTATGGTACGGGGAGAAGTACGGCGGCCATTGCTACGACAAGGGAAACGACCGCCATACTGCCCGTCAACTCGCCAAAGGCTTAAAAGCCTTCTGCGCCCTGAGCTTTGGCGATTTCATCGAACTGATCCTGTGTGGTCTGAGCAGCCTGCTGAGCGGTCATCGTGCCGTTTACCATGCTGGCGAGATTCACATAGAAATCGGGATTGGCAATGGCCAGTGACTGCATGGAGCCAACACTGTTCTTGATGGAATCGTTGGCATCAATCAGCGCCTGCGGAACAGTGTCCGGGGTCTCCGCCGTGGTCAGAATCGACGTAGTGTTCTGACTGTTGATGAAGTCCTGGTAGGCATCACCCATCAGATACGTCAAGAACTGGCGCGATGCGGCTTCTCGCTTGGAATCACCGGTCTTAAAGGCCACGAGACCATTGGTCTCTTCAGGCACCACAGTGGCGATAGTGCCTTCCTTGGAGATTGGGAAGAAGCCGATCTTCTTATCCAAGGTGGCTTTGTCGTTATTGGCCATTGCGGAGACGCCGAGGAACAGGCTCAAGTTGCCGAAGATCATGGCTGTCTCACCATTAAGCAGCGCCTGTTCTTCGGTCACATCTGTAGCGGAACCGATATCTTCGTTGAACAGGTGAAGATCATTAATCATGCTCTGGTATTCCGTGATGGCGTCCATGATGGTGGAATCGGTGAACTTCTCCTTGCCGCTATTCACACGATCCCACAAGCCGTCACGGGCGGCTTCAGCGAGCTGTACTTGAACGGCCCATTGCGTTCCCCACTGGGCGCCGCCCATGTCGTAGAACGGAGAGTTCGTGCCTTCCGGAAGATTGTTCTTGATGGTTTGTGCCGTTTCAAGGAGCTCATCCCAGTTCTGCGGCATTTCCTTGATGCCGGCTTTCTCGAATACTTCCTTGTTGTAATACACGCCCAGCACGGAAGGTGCAGTGAACAGGAGGGAGTATCGAGATCCTTTGTACATGCCGGCCGCGTCCGCGTAACCTTCCTTGTAGTTCTTGATGAACGGAGCATTATCAAGCTTCTGGACTTTGCCTTGGGCCACTAGGCCGGAAAGCATTGAAGAAGTCGGCTGCCAGACGCCAAGGTCTGGAACGTCACCAGTAGCGATCTTGGTTTGGGCGTTATTCACGTACACATCAGCGACAACGCTGATTTTGAGGTTTGCACCTGTCTTTTTGTTGAACGAGGCGACAACGTCTTCAAACAAGTTTTTGGAATTTGGAGACACCCACATGGTGAGGTTCACACCTGACAGGTCAGTGCTTTGATCCGGCCAATACCCCGCGGCTGATGTGTCTTCATTGGACTGTGTTGCCGTGGGGTTGGAACAACCTCCTGCAAGCAGTGTGGCGCAAGCGATCAATGCCGCACACGCGACGCGTCCCTTTCCTACCCACTTTCCAGAAATCATCGTTGGTTTCCTTTCTATTTGCGCGGCGCAATACCGCGACAGGGTGTATTGAGTTATCTGGATTTATTGGTGCAATGACTTATTTATTTGAGTGAGAGCGAGAATATCCGAGCACGGAATTCACGTTCAGGGACGTCCACGGTTAGGGCGCCAAGCTCACGATTCCAATGAGGAGCCCATGAGTCGACTTCCAGTGAACGGGGGAACAATACATCGATGCTGGCGTCGTGCCCAGCAGCTCCGGGAATCAGAAGTACCGTGGTCTTCTCAGCGGCGTTACGCCCCCAAACAGCCACGATGACCGTATTACTGTCTTTCAGACCGAACGACACTTTTTGCGAATCCCAAGCGGGCATGCCCAGCGGCCAGAATGGTTCGGATTGCACAATATGCGGCGCAACCTCCTTGCTGTACGCTTCGATTGACTCGCGGACCATGTTGTTCTGCCACTCGCTGAACGTGTTCACATATCCGGAGAGGAAGTAGTGGCCAATCATGGTGTTGCATAATGCGAAGGCGAATTGCTCGGCATTCATATCACGTTCCGGATACGCCCAATTCCCTGCTTGCTCCGGCAACATGGTCATGGGTGCGGCAGTGGAGATCACCGGGTAGAGGCGGTAATCCTGCTGGTCTGACGTAGAGAGCAGCTGGAAATGGGAGGCCTGCGCAAAATCCGTTCGGCCGCCACCTGCGGAACAGTTCTCGATAATGAGTCCGGGATGCCGAGCATATAGCGAGTCGATCCAACGCAGATAGGCTCGCCCGTGTTCCAGCAGGCCGTCTCCGGAGCTATCTGCCGCATAGGTGGTTCCGGAACCAGGGCGAATGTTGAAGTCAAACTTGAAGTATCCGACACCATATTCGTCAATCAGACCATCCACGATACTATTCATGCGGTCGATAACCATTGGATTGCGGTAATCGAGCATGAGCCTCTTCTGTTCCACCATTCTCTTGCCATCATGAAGGAAGAACGCTTCATCAGGCAGCTGAGAGGCCACAGGACTCTCAATGCCTACGGATTCAGGCTCCAACCAGAGGCCAGCAATCATGCCTTTGTCTTTGATTCGATCGATTACCTCCTTCAATCCGTGGGGGAATCTGGTAGTGGACGGTTTCCATTCACCAACCGACGGCCACCAATCACCGGAATCGTCATACCAACCACAATCCACGCAGAAGACTTCGATGCCGAGATCAGCAGCTTGGTCAATGAGTGGCAGCAGTTTTTCAGTGGTCGGATCGCCATTGATGGTGTTCATGTAATCGTTGAAGATGATTATCGGGGATGAGGAGCGCCCCATTTGGCTGCGTACTGCCCGGCGATAACGAGTGAGGCCAGCCATTGCTTCATGGAAATCAGTGCCGAAACATATCGACACCGGAACAGTGCTGAACGTTTCGTCTTTGCCAAGAGTGCGAGACCACGTATTGTTACGCCAGGTGGGACCGGATAGAGCGAAATAGCCATCCGAGCGATCCTCGCCGAATTCCCAGCGCCATCCGCCGTTGTTCTCGATCTGGAATGCCCAAGCCATATTGAGGCGTTCAGATTCCAGCACGCCGACAGGCGATGATGTTCCAGTAGAGAACGTCCCCTCCGAAAATACAGCATGGCACCCTTGAGGATCGCGTTGGGATAACTCCGGATGCAAAGCCGGGCAAAAACGTCTGACTGGCGTCTTAACCCAACGACCTTCACCAATGCATTCATTGGTGCATTCATACGAGGACCAAGAGCTGAAATCAGTCTTTTTATTCTCAAGAGTTGTACCAAAGGATGTGCTGAATGGCGTTACGGATTCCAGAACCAGGGAATCGTCCCATGTATTGGTAATGTCAACGCTTGCACGCAAGGCATTGGCGGTATGGAACAATGTGAGATGAAGCACGGCCTCCAGACCATATTGCTCACTGTTCATATGGATGTTGCAGTACGATGCATCTTTATCTTCACGGCTTTCCACAGAGGAAACCCTCAACGCTGCGCCTAAGGATGTCTGTACAAGACGAGTGCTGGTAATCCAGTGGCCCTCTCCTCTGCCTGCAGCCATAATCTCCACCACAGGGATGCGATGAGGGAATAACACCATCCTAGCGGATTCATTCTGGCGCCCCTCTAGTGCAACCGCTTCCGCAGACAGCGGAACATCCTTGCTATAGAAGAACTTGTATTCGATATGCCCATTACCAATAGAGACACTGCTCATGATTCACCTCTTCTCACTGTTTGAAGATTCGTGTGTCACAGTCATTGCAACTCCAGCCATACGAAATCGTTACCATTATTCGCTAAGGCAATCATTACCACTTATCTCCTTTGAAAGTATTGTTATATCTAGATTCTTTACAACCAGCCGTTTCTCAACCTCGAGATATTTAACAGCATATACTGGTATCGTTTCCAAGTCAAGCTGGTACGACAAATAAATATGTCCAACCTTTTAGATGAACTCGTCCTAAACGTGCGATTACAATGTCTCCGGTACATTGAAGTAGTAGAACAGGTGAAGTCAGTGACCGGACAGCGGTACAAAGATAACAATACAAATCGCAGCATGCCCATGCTCGCCTTTGTTGATTTCCGGCATCGCACCCATAGCGCTAAAAACGAAAACCAAGATGTCTTCACTAATGGACCATCTGAAGAAGCACCCAGGCCGATCATGCCCACTGTTGCATCTGAGACTGACTCTGCAGCAGATGCATCAGATGCATCAGATGCATCAGAAACATCAGGAACAATCAGCAACGTATCCGACGACGACGCCAAACTGAACTCACTTACATTATTGATACGGAGCATAAAGAGGACCGCGTCTCAAATCTCAGCATGGTTCATAACTCTTGCTAAGGCGATTCTCACTTCCAAGCAGATGCAATCGTTGCTTAAGGCGCTCGCAACGATTCACACCCTGTGGCAAAAACGCCCGAAGGGCCCATACACTCTATATGCCGTAGTGATGGCTCTCATGACTGCAGCGGCTACGCTGTTCATTCAATGGGGCATGTACACGGAACCAACTTATGATGACCCGAACGCGGTTGATGATACAACAAAAATCCTAAACAGCGTCAATGGGCAGCTCACCAAGTTCGTCTCGCAAATGTGGCTGGAAGGCAAGCTGAATTGGCTGCTTAACTTCTGTGCACTGGGCATGATTTACCTGGTTCTTGTGTTCATCCTCAACCGGTTCTGGATAGCAACAGCTGTGTTCGCTATTGCGATGAGCTCGTTTGCGGTAGCAAACAGCATCAAAGTGGACCTACGCAATGAGCCGGTCATTCCCTCTGATCTGAGCTTCCTCTCCAGCGGCAATGGCGGCGAAATTACATCATTTATTCCAAAAGGCAGCCAAGGCTTAGTAGATGGCACTATCACCATGCTGGTTTGGCTAACTATTATCTGCCTGATTCTTCAATGTATTGACGGACGACGTTGCGTCATCCCGTTCCATTGGTGGCGCCCATTCCGCAACGCAAAGACCATTATCGGCAACTGCACGCGCATCATTGCCGCAGCGCTCAGCGTTGCACTGCTCTGGTCGTTTACCTGGAATTTAGGTACTAACGGCTCATGGTCCTATAACTGGGCGAAAAGCTTAGGCGATAGACCTGTACCGTGGAGCACGGCAGCCGACGCAACCAATAACGGACCAGCAGTCAGTTTTCTTCGTCTTGCACATGCAAAGATAATGGAAACGCCGGAGAACTATAGCGAGGAAACGATGCTCGACCTTGCTCAACGCTACGCTAAGAATGCTCAGGCCACCAATCAGTCTCGAGCCAACGAACTTACCGACAGCACAGTGATTATGATTCTTTCGGAATCATTCTCTGATCCGACACGAGTGCCCGGCGTGGCTCTCCTTGAAGATCCAATGCCCAACATCCGCACCATCAAGGATTCCACCACTTCCGGTCTCATGTTGTCTTCTGCCATTGGGGGCGGAACCGCCAATATCGAACACCAGGCGCTGACCGGACTGAGCCTTGCTCTATTCGATGATTCCATGCAGTCGCCGTACCAGGAACTGGTCCCCCATCAGCAGAACCCCTATACGTTCAACCAAATATGGAACGCAAAATATGGTCAAAGCGGATCTGTGGCAGTTCATCCGTTCTCTAAGGACATGTATTTGCGAGATGCCAACTATAAGAAGTTCGGCTTCAACCATCTCTATACGTTGGACAGTACTCCGGCAATCACTCATCAAGAACATATTGATAGTTCACCTTACGTGAGCGATGCAGCATCTTATCAAAACGTTCTTGACGCACTCAACAACAGTACTCATGCACAGTTCATCCAACTGGTGACTATGCAGAACCACACGCCATATGACGATTTCTATACGAATAACCAGTTCAGGGAAGCGGATATCTCAGAGCTTTCCGATGATGAAAAATGGGGCATTGACAGCTATGCGAAGGGCGTCAATCTCACCGATCAAGCAACTGCCGACTTCCTCAATCAGTTGAATACCATCGAGAAACCCATCACCGTAATTTTCTACGGAGATCATCTTCCCGCCGTGTATTCAACTGCAGCAGCAGATAACAACAACACTATCCCACTGCATGAAACCGACTATTCCATTTGGTCGAATCAAACATCTGTCTCCGCTGGCACCAAGCTTGACGCCAACAATACTGGCTTTGTTTCCTCCAATTACTTTATGGCTCTGGCTGCAGAGCACATGAACGCCAAGGTCTCTCCATATCTGGAGATGCTTACGGAAGTGCACGCGACTCTCCCCGCTTTCAATCGTTTGGTCGGTTCCAATTCCTCATGGAGCGATGACAGCAGCACCGCATATCTGGACGCTTCAGGTAACCGCATCAAGCGTAAGGAACTCTCGGAGGAAGCTCGCGCACTGCTTCGAGATTATCGACTGGTGCAATACGACATGACCAAAGGCAAGGGCTATCTTCAAGACAGCTTCTTTGCAGCCGGATAGAATTGCGCTCAATGAATTCGTCGAGAGTCCAAACGACTAAGCTGTAAATTATTAGTTTGTATATGGCACCACAGCAGACAGAAAGTAAGTGGATATGAAGATTGCAGTTGCCGGCACCGGTTACGTCGGTCTTTCGGTAGCACTGTTGCTATCGCAGCATAATGAGGTGCATGCGCTCGACATCGTGCCAGAGAAAGTGGATCTGCTGAACGCAGGCACCAGCCCGATTGTTGATAAGGAAATCACTGCGTTCCTCGATGGGAATAAGTCCGGAGAACATCCACTGAATTTCCAAGCCACACTCGATCCCAAGCAGGCTTATACCGGTGCTGATTACGCTATTGTGGCTACCCCGACCAACTATGATTCCCAAAAGAACTACTTCGATACCTCCAGTGTGGAGGCTGCCATTGCGGCAATCCGCAAATACGATCAGTCCGCTTGGATCATCATCAAATCAACTATTCCTGTGGGTTACACCGCACAGCTACGCAAGCAGCTCAACGACGATCACATCCTGTTCTCCCCTGAGTTCCTTCGTGAGGGCCATGCACTGTACGACAATCTTCACCCGAGCCGTATCGTTGTAGGCGCTCCTCAAGATGATAAAGCAGCAGTCGAGGCCGCACGCACCTTCGCCAATCTGCTTTCCGCTGGAGCTGATCCCACCGAGCACGAGCGTATCAACCCTGATGGGTCCAAGGGTATTCCAGAGCTGATTGTTGGCACCACCGAGGCAGAAGCCATCAAGCTATTTGCCAATACATATCTGGCATTACGCGTGGCCTATTTCAATGAGCTCGATACCTATGCGGAGAGCCGTGACCTCAACACCAGCGAAATCATCAAGGGCGTTTGCCTCGACCCACGTATCCGCGACAACTACAACAACCCCAGCTTCGGGTACGGCGGCTACTGCCTGCCAAAGGACACCAAGCAGCTCCTTGCCAACTATGACAAGGTGCCGCAGAACCTCATTGAGGCCATCGTGGATTCGAACCGCACTCGCAAGGACTTCATCGCCTCTGAGATTGAAGAGCTGGTCGAGAAGGCTAAGGCGAACGGCACCACTAAGCCTGTGGTCGGCGTATACCGCCTCACCATGAAATCCGGCTCGGATAACTTCCGCCAGTCTGCTATCCAGGGAGTGATGAAGCGCATCAAATCTCGCGGCATTGAAGTCATCGTCTATGAACCCACGCTCAATGCTCCTGATTTCTTCGGCAGCAGGGTCACTCACAATCTTGAGGAGTTTAAGCAAGAAGCCGACATTATCGTCAGCAATCGCTGGAGCAGCGACCTCAATGACGTAGCCGATAAGGTCTACACAAGGGATTTGTTCAAGCGCGACTGACTACTGCAAACAATAGTTGGAGGGGTGCGGTTCAATACGAACCACACCCCTCCAACTATTGGCATGAGCTTTTCTAAATCTGATGGAATTGCAGTGCCCGGTCACTCAGCAATGCGTAATTCTTATTCTTGCTATTCCTCACAGCAAAGAAACATGAATTGTCATCATTGGTAAAAGCAATCATATCCGTTCTGTTCGGATCCTCAGGATTGTCAAGACGCAATGAAACCAACAGCTTGAAATCGCTATTGTTGAAAGCATTCACCGGGATTTCAAAACTAACACGCTGCCGCCCATTATTCTGCATAGGCACCGAGCCGGAATCACACACCACGCCTCCTCGCTTCGTATCAACGAGCGAAATAGCAAGATAGAAGGGAACGTCCTCTGTGAATTCATATTCGACATCGAAACGGAACGGCTCTACACCATCAGACAACTGATTGGAAACTGGCCATACCTTCAAGAACGGTACGCGTGCGTTCAAGCCTGTAGGGAAGGAATCAGGCTCATCCTTTTCAGACGCCTTCTTTGTGGCCATATTCTCCAAGGTGTAGCGGTCGGCGACCACATCCTTGTCTCCACTTTCGATGATTTCGCCATTCTTGATCAAGATAGCCTTGTTGCAGTATTTCTTGACCGAATCCATGCTATGCGTCACCAAGATAACGGTCTTGGTCGGGTCTTTCTTCACCTCGGAGAAGAAGTTGTCGCACTTGCGCTGGAATGCCTCATCACCGACGGCCAGAACCTCATCAAGCACAAGGATGTCGCCTTGTGCCTTGATAGCCACAGAAAACGCCAAACGCACTTGCATACCACTGGAGTAGTTCTTCAGCTTCTGATCCATGAATTCACCAAGCTCGGCGAATTCAACGATGTCGTCATACATCGCAGTGATCTCTTCACGGGTGAAGCCAAGCAACGCGCCATTCAGGTATACATTCTCACGGCCGGTCAATTCAGGGTTAAAGCCCACACCAAGCTCAATGAAGGGAACCAGCTTGCCACGCACATCCACTGTGCCCTGTTCCGGCACATAAATCTGAGATATGATCTTCAGTAATGTGGACTTACCAGAACCGTTGCGCCCCACAATGCCGAAGAAATCGCCCTGATGCACTTCGAAGCTAATGTCACGGAGCACCTTCTGTTCGGTGTATCCCTTAATGCCCTTCGTCCAGTTCAGGAAAGCCATCTTCAGACCGCTAGCCTGTTCCGTAGGCAGGCGGAAAGACTTGGCAACGTGATCGACCTTCAGCACCACTGGACGCTCGTCTGCAGCTACTGCAGCAACCTCATTCTTTGCAATATTTTCCACAGCAGTCATCAGAGCACCTCCGCGAACTTGGCACTATGCTTACGGAATACGTGAACGCCAATCCACAGGATCACGACAGAAGCAACATATGGCAGCAAGCACAGCAAAGGGTTGTTCACCAGCGTCCAAATCGTCGGCACGTCTTCAGGAGAAATAAGGTTATGGCGAACATCCATAATCGCTTGAGTCGTGGGAACCATCATCAGCAGTTTCTCAACCCATGCTAGTTCGGGCGCACGCTGAGCAATCATCGTAATTGGGTAAATGATAGGCGTGGCATAAAACATGGCTTGCAGAATAACTTCCCAAATATGGGCCACGTCGCGGAAGTACACATAGAGAGTGGCCAGAATTAAAGCCACTCCTAGGGCGATTGCATAGAGCTGCAGGATATTCAACGGCACCAGAAGCACATGCCAAGTGTAATGAGCATGAGCAAAGAATCCGAATACAATCACCACCACAAGGTTGATGGCCAAAGAAATCATGGCTCCCATCGTGGTGGATGCCACAATAATGTAATTCGGGAAGTGAATCTTACGCAGTAGATCACCACGGTTCACGATCGAAGACATACCCATCGACGTGGATTCGTTGAAGAAGCTCCACAAGCACGTACCGCACAACAGCGAAATCGCGAAGCTTGGCGTACCGTCAGAGAACTTCAAGAATCGGACGAACACCACATACATCACCGCGAACAACATCAACGGCTTCAGAACTGACCAAAGCACACCAAGGAAAGATCCTTGGTATCGCAACTGGAAATCGGTCTTCACAAGCTCCTTGAACACCACTACCGAGTAATGGTAACGGTTGCGGAGGTTGTCCCATGCTTTCTTCATAAGCACCTTATTCTACTCAGATAGAGGATTTCCCTGCTTTTCCCAATACAATCAGCTGGCGTACCACTGCTAACGGCGCGAGCCAGAGCGCAGTTTTTTCAATGCCGCAAATGCAGCGTGAATTGGAGCCCATGCAACTTTTCTGAGCTGTTGTTGCACTGGCTGAGGCAGCGGATAAGTCAACACTCGAAACACTTTGCCCAACGCCAAATGCGTCGATCGGCGCAATCTGCCTTTGAGCGTCAGCGACGATTTCAAACTGCCAAGGTTCTCCATCACGCTTTCGCCACGACGAGCAACACTAGTAGTATCCATGAACCCTTGCGCAATGTAATACAGGGAATCCACTTCAATGCGCGCGTATTTACTAGACATCACCCAGGCTGGGTAATAGCCTTGCGACTGCGCAATATATCCATTAGCACGTTCAATAGCATGTGAGATTGTGCCATCGACTCCCATCTTGCCTTCTGGCAGGAAGTCTTCGTAACTCCATCCATACTCGTACAACGGTTTCAAAGCCTCTACCCTAAACCAGTAGCACGAGCCGATGGCAGATACGCTCGGCTTCCGCTCATCCAAGGGCACATGGATATGGAGTTTGTTCTCCAACAAATCCTTAGTGATATCGAAATTAATAGCCCAATCATGCGGCAACGTATGAGCGAAATACAACGCATGGATGGGCGGAGGCGGAGTTGCCATACCGAGTCGCGGATTATCCGCGAACAGTGTCAGGATATTCTGCACATAATCCTTGGAGCCGAGCGTATTCTCCATGAGTTTGTAGGCGAATCCCTCAGTTTCGGTACCGTAATGACCGTTCTCCTGGTTTTGACCGGATTTCTTATCGTGCGCGAATCCAACGATGTCATACTTTCCGCCAAGCACCACGTCATTAGCTCCAACTAGTAATGCAGATACGTCCCGGCCTCGGTTCTGGACGGGAATGAACGTGACTGGATGATGGAACCCTTGAGCCGCCATGGCAGCCTGAATGGCCTCAATCTTCGACTGATTGGTTGTGATGTACAGGTCGGTGTCTTCAGGAAGATTTTTGAGATAGCTCAACGTCTTGTCAAGCAAATCCAAGAAGTATACATGGTAGATAAACGCCGAACGGAGGGCATCATTATTACGCTGATTCCGCGTATCATATGGAAGCACATAATTCAGATGAGTTGCTTTCGCGATGTCAGCGATATTGTATGAGGGCAGTACCGCATCCCAAATCAAGTCCGTGTCGTAGTCAGTATGATTGCACAAATACTCGAGCAGTTCCAAGCCTGGCTGCCCTGCTGTCTGATTGAAATAATACTGGTATTCGACAAAGAACGACCGCTTCTTAAATACAGGGCAACGATCGTTACGAATAAGCGATACCGGATCGTACAACATTGGATATGCTGACTGAGGCTTGTATTTTTCGTAATCGATATACGAGGCCCACTTGAATCCAAGGTCAGCAAATCGTTTGGTAAACGTCATCTCATGATTACGAGTCGCCGCCGCATAATCCTCATACACCGGCATGGTTTCCCAATACCGTTGAAAATCTGGCGAACTAACCAGTGATTTGCGGTACACATGCCAATACGACTGCAAATGGGTCGGAATTTCCTCGCCAAATGCAACATCATGCGGGTAAGCAGTGATTCCCCAGAAATCCACATCCTTGGCGTCCATTACGGAAAACATTTCCGAAAATGGATAAACAGGTCCGAGAATGGTGTCGTTCAAGCAGACAACTTCATCATATGAAGCCAGTGTCTCCCAACCGAGGGTAAGCATCGCTTCACGATATGCCGCAATATCAAGACCTTTATTTTCCCGGAAAATAATGCGGTCAGCAAACCGATCAAGACGCTGACGCGACGACGCATCTAAGCTCCCGTTCACCACGATGACAAGTGTGTCCAATGAGTCGCTGAGCTGCGAAAGGAAGTAGTCTACATACCGACCGACACGACCATACTTGTCATATATGCAATAGATTCCGCATCGTTTAAGTTGAGACTTCAGAGATACAGTAACCACTCATACTCCTTATCGGCGCAATATCCGATGAGCACTGGCACGCAATATCCTACGTCTAGTGCTGCCCTCTGGAAGGCAACGGTCAACTACGCGGCGCAACAATGAACCGCTCTTTAACAGCCTTTGTTGTTCTGTAATTTGTTGTTGACGCTGCAGCTCTTCCTGCTGACGCTGTCCACGATCAATCAATTCCTGCCGTAACAAGCGGTAATCATCGATGCGTTGCTGAATCAGCGGGTCCGATACCTCATGTAAATCCAATGCATCAAATAGCATCGTCCACCGAGTATATGGATCGTCATCTGAGGGAATCGCCTCGTGCTCGACGAACCAACGCGCCCGGGCTGTAAGCGGGTCCAATAACATATAGGCCGCATTTTCGTCTCCCCACTCATGACGTAGAGAGCGCATGCCTGCAATCTGGTCCGTTTCCGTTAGGCGCATAACCCACTCGCGGCCGACAATACCTAGAACCGTATGTTTATACCACTGTGCGCAACGAGCCATATCATCACTCTCAGCGGCAGCAGCATATTGCAGCACGGCATTCATGGATGCGCGGATGCCAGTCTGACCACGGTCAAATTTCTGTATAGTTTCGAGTCCAGATCCGGAAACCCCTGCTCCAAAGTTGTAACGAAGAGCCCGGTATTCCGTGAAGAACATCATCGACTGCGCACGGGAAGCCAGTACGAAAAATTCATAGGAATCCTGCATGCGGCCAAGGGATTCACTGGTCATTGCCGCGAATCCTTGGCGAGCAAAATCACCATCAAACATACAATCGATGAGGCTCCACGTGTTACGTACTGCAAAATCTTCAGAAAATACCGATTTCAGTACATCGCTAGAATGCATGTCTTCAGTAGTGAGATTGAATACCCGTTCCTCTTGCAATGCGGTGCGTTCATTGGCATCGCCATGGGGAACAAGCGAGCGACCAAAACGCAAAATATTAAAATCACGATTGGCCGCTACTACTGAAAGCACCTCACAAGCCGTGTCTTGCATGCGATCATCGCCATCAACGAATATCACATAACGACCTGTAGTGTGCGCAACACCAGTGCGTCGGGCAAGGTGCGCACCCTCGTTATGCTCTTTCGAGATTAAAGTAAATCGATTATCGCCCTGAATAGTTGATTCGATAATTGATTTGGTATTATCCGTGCTTGCATCATCAACTACGATGACCTCAAAATCATTGTGCGTTTGGGCCTGCAGACTATGCAAACAATCTGCAATATATCGCTCAACGTTATATGCGATAACAACAAATGAGATGGTGGGCATACTTCTCCCCATTCAGAACAAGATAACTCAGTCGTCCTTCGGCTTGACAATAATCTTGTCGTCCGCCACATCCTTGAGGTGTTTGCCGTAGGGGCTCTTGCCGTATCGTTCGGCGGATTCGAGGAGCTCGTCCTTGCTGATCCAGCCGTTCTCGTAGGCGATCTCCTCGGCCACTGCAATCGGCAGACCCTGGGCACGCTGCACGGTGCGCACAAACTCGCCGGCCTCGTACAGGGAATCCATGGTGCCCGTATCCAGCCAAGCATAGCCGCGGCCCAGCGTACGGACGTTCAATGCGCCCACCTCGAGGTACATCTTGTTGAGGTCGGTGATTTCAAGCTCGCCGCGGGCTGAGGGCTTGACCTGCTTGGCGAACTCAACCACGCGCTCGTCGTAGAAGTACAAGCCGGTCACTGCGTAGTTCGACTTCGGATGAGCCGGCTTTTCTTCAATGGAGATAGCCTTCTTATCCGCATCGAACTCGACTACGCCGTAGCGTTCCGGGTCATCGACGTAGTAACCGAACACGGAAGCGCCTTCGCCGTTCTCTGCCTTGGACTTAGCTTTACGCAGCGTGGCACCCAAACCGTTGCCGTAGAAGATGTTGTCGCCGAGGACGAGGGCGCAGGGTTCGCCGTCGATGAACTCCTCGCCGAGGATGAACGCCTGGGCCAGGCCGTCCGGGCTGGGTTGCACCTTGTAGCTGAAATGCACGCCATACTGCTCGCCGTTGCCAAGGAGCTTTTCGAAGTTGGGCAGGTCCTTCGGCGTGGAGATGATCAGGATGTCACGGATACCGGCCATCATCAGCACACTCAGCGGGTAGTAGATCATCGGCTTGTCATACACCGGCAGCAACTGCTTCGACGTCACCGTCGTAAGCGGGTAAAGTCGAGTGCCCGAACCACCAGCGAGGATAATGCCCTTCATAAGACCTGCTTTCTCCATATTCGTACAAGCGTATCCAGCTTAGCCAATACCAGCGCAAAACAGAAAACCGCACAGAGTATTCTGTGCGGTTTTCACACGGGATAGCAGCTAAGGTTACTTCTCGAGTTCCTTGGCCACGTATGCCTTGAGGCTATCTTCCCAGTCGGCGGGCGTGTAGCCGGCCTCGCCGATCTTCGACAGATCCAGGGCGGAATGGGTCGGACGCGGGGACACCGGGTTAGTTGCGTTGGCAAAGTATTCAGCAGTGCTGATCGGCTTGACCTTATCACCGTTACCGTTGGTCAGGTCGAACACCTCCCTGGCGATATCCGCCCACGACTTCACGGCACCGGAACCGGTCAGGTTGTACGTGCCGTACGGGGCGTGGCTGTCGAGCAGGTGGAAGATGGCTTCGGCCATGTCCCTGGTGAACGTGAGGCGGCCGTACTGGTCGTCCACCACCGTCACCTGGTCCAGCTTGTCCTCCGGGTCCGTGACCTTGTTCGACAGCATCATCATGGTCTTCACGAAGTTATGCCCCTCGCCGATCACCCAGGAGGACCGCAGGATGTAATGCTCGGGGGCGTTCGCCACGGCGATGTCGCCGGCGGCCTTCGTCTGGCCGTACACGCCCAACGGGGCGAACGACTCGGTCTCCGTATGCTCCTCCTGCGTGCCGTCGAACACGTAGTCCGAGCTCACGTGCACGAGCGTGATGTGATGGTCCTTCGCCACCTTGGCCAGCAGAGCCGGGCCCTGAGCGTTGGCCTTCCACGCGACCGGACGGCCTTCAGGGGTCTCCGCCCTGTCCACGGCCGTGTAGGCGCCCGCGTTGATGATCGTGCCGTACAGGCTCCAGTCATACTTGTCGTACGCGTTCGGGTCGGAGAAGTCGAACTCGTCGATATCCGTATACTCGAACCCCTCCAGGTTGTGGGCTTCCGCGTAGGCGCGGATCGCGTGGCCCAGCTGGCCGTTGCAGCCCGTCACCAGGGTGCGCTTCGGGGCCATCGGCTTCGCGTCCTTGAGCATCGGGTGATGCAGGTCGGCCTCGCTGCGCTCCGACTCCTCGAGCGGGATCGGCCACTGGATGTCCAGTTCAGGGTCGGCGAGGTTCACGAACGTATAGGTCTTCTTCTGCTCCAGGCTCCAATGCGCGTTCACCAGATACGTGTACACGGTGCCGTCCTGCAACGCCTGGAAGCTGTTGCCCACGCCACGCGGCACATAGATCGCCTTCGACGGATCCAGACGCGTCGTAAACACCTGGCCGAAGGATTCACCCGGCCTGAGGTCAACCCACGCGCCGAAGATCTCACCCGCCGCGATCGAAATGTACTTGTCCCACGGCTCCGCATGGATGCCACGCGTCACGCCCTTGGTCGCGTTGAAGCTGATGTTGTTCTGTACCGGGCCGAAATCCGGCAAACCCAGCTTCAACATCTTCGCCCGCTGCCAATTCTCCTTGAACCAGCCACGATTATCGCCGTGCACCGGCAGATCAAACACCAGCAAACCCGGGATATTGGTCTCGGTGACCTTCAATTCCTTCTCAAATTCAAACGACATGAATCAATCCTCTTTCCGCACATACCAGCCCTCACCCAGGAGAGCCACCATCACCATGAGTCGAGGGGAGACACCCGGTCAACGGGCCGTCTCCCCTCGCTTACACTCACTGTCCCTGCTGCTTGTACTTGGCCTCGGTGGCCGCCTTGGAAGGCTCCCACCAAGCACGGTTATCCGTGTACCACTGAATGGTCTGCTCCAGGCCCTTCTGGAAGTCCGTATGGGTCGGCTTCCAGCCAAGCTCAGTCTGCAGCTTGGTGGAGTCGATCGCGTAGCGACGGTCGTGGCCCGGACGGTCCTTGACCCAGTCGAAATCATCCGGATCCTTGCCCATCACGGTCAGGATGTCACGCAACACGGTGATGTTGTTGCGTTCGCCGTTGGCGCCGATCAGGTAGGTCTCGCCGATACGGCCCCTGGTCAGGATGGTCCACACACCGGTGGAGTGGTCGTCCGTGTGAATCCAGTCACGCACGTTCAGACCGTTGCCGTACAGCTTCGGCTTCAGGCCCTCCAGGATGTTCGTGATCTGACGAGGGATGAACTTCTCCACATGCTGGTACGGACCATAATTATTGCTGCAGTTGCTGATGGTGGCGCGGATGCCGAACGTGCGATGCCAGGCGCGCACCAACAGGTCCGAGCTCGCCTTCGTGGAGCTGTACGGGCTGGACGGATGGTACGGGGTCTCCTCCGTGAACTTCGCCGGATCATCCAACGCCAGATCGCCGTACACCTCGTCCGTGGACACGTGGTGGTAGCGCACGTCGTACTTGCGGCACGCCTCCAGCAAGCGGAACGTGCCCTCCACATTCGTCTTCAGGAACGGCTCCGGATTCGCGATGCTGTTGTCATTATGGGACTCCGCCGCGTAGTGCACGATCGCGTCATGACCGGGAACGATACGGTCCAGGAGCTCCGCGTCGCAGATGTTCCCATGCACGAACTCCACCCGATCACCAAGAATCCCCTTGATGTTCTCCAGATTGCCCGCGTAAGTGAGCGCATCCAGGACCGTCACATGCACATCCGGATGATTGTTGTACACGTAATGAACGAAATTCGAACCGATGAAACCACAGCCACCAGTCACAATAATATTCTTCGGAATAAAAACTTCATCAGCCATACGGCAAATCATACCGTTTCTCCCGTACGGAAGGCATCTATGGAACGTGTGGCATTTGTAGCCGATATTTCACGGAACTACCGCACCATAGAGGGGACGAAGTATCCTAGACGAAGCACATGCCAGAGAAAGAAAGTAGCTCATTTATGTCCGAAGACATTAAATTGTTTGTCTCCTGCCACAAGCCTGGTACACACATTCCTGAGAACAACCTTTTGGAGCCAATTCAGGTGGGCTCTGCGCTGTCTGCATCCAGAATGCCTAATATGCTGCATGACGATGATGGCGAATCCATCTCTCAAAAGAATCGTTCCTATTGCGAGCTGACCGGCCAGTATTGGGCTTGGAAAAATACAGACGCTGATTACTACGGCTTCCTGCATTACCGACGCTACTTCAATTTTTCTGATACCGAATACCCGATTCACCATGAACCATTTATTTTCGGCGATGTCACTTTCGACCGCAATGATAAAGAGACTCTGCAACGTATTGATTTTGACGAGGAAACCATGCGCAGGGTCATCACCGCGCACGATTTCATTGCACCAGAACCAATTGAAGCGATGGAGAAGACAACCGTCTATGAGCAGTACCGCGATTCCTTCGGACACCATATCGAAGATCTCGATACGGTTATGGATATTATTCGCCTGAAGTATCCCGATATTTGGCCGAGCGCACAGAAATATCTCAACCAAACCAAGGTTTATGTATGCAATATGTTCGTGATGAAGCGCGAACTGTTCCGCACATACTCTGAATTCCTATTTGATGTGCTAGCAACCCATGAACAGTTGCGAGATATCTCTCATTACACCCCCGTTGCCCGTCGAGTCTCTGGCTACCTTGGCGAACGTATCTGCGGCATGTATCTCACGTACCTATATGACAAGGGTTACAACGGTATCAACCTGCAACGCGTCTACTTCCGTAATACAGATGAGCAACAGCATGCTGCGACGACATCAAATGCTCCGAGGAACGCTGAGAAACTTCAGCTCACACCAATTGTTCGAGGTCCAGGAAAAATCTATGCTGGACTACAGGCAGAAGGACTGAAACCAAACTGGAAGTTCAAAGTTTCCTCCATTTCTTCAGACGGCAAACCCCTGCCTGCGAAGATTGTGCCAACTGGCACAAAGCCAGTATTGGTTCTTCCGATTGTGGCGCACGATCAAACCACCTCCGTTCAGGCAACGGATGATGCACATAACAATCACGTCTTTGCCGACATCACTATCAATCGCCGCATGGCACAGCTGCAGTCCGTCGCCAACCGATTCTTGCATAATGATGCAGGATCCATCCGCAACTGCGATAAACAACTGCTCGAAAGCGATGCCCGCGTATCTGCAGATGCGTTGATTAATAATCTCGACGGTACAGAGATTATCCACGGTCATGTTTCCATTCCGCTGATGCATGAAGGCAATCCAAATGATTACGTGAATATCATCGCATTGGATGGACTCGGCAACCATCTTTCTACGGAAGATTGGATCTGCATGGGCGAAGAGCTCAGCGATGACGCTTCCCTTCCAGGACTTCGTATACGAAAAGTATCCTTCTCTCTGCGAATTCCCCGATCCGACACATTCATTATCTGGGTTCAGTTCCCGGACAGCGATCATCAAGATGCATTCTTATGTTCTTTACCCGCACAAACACAGGCATTACGCAATCTGTGGGCACGGCAAACAGAACCTGCCTGTGCAGCTGGTGATTACGACAAATGGTTCAGGTCTCGCCAACGCGCAACTGTTGGAGAGCTGATGGCACAACGACATGCACGGTTTACCATCAAACCGAAATACTCCATCATCGTCCCGCTGTACAAAACCCCAATCCCATTCCTGCGTGCTATGGCGAATTCCGTCGTTAAGCAGACCTATCCAAATTGGGAGCTCCTGCTCGTCAACGCATCCCCAGAAGAACAGGAGCTTAGTGAAGTTGTCGATAAGCTATGTGCGCAAGACAAGCGAATTCAGCACATCACATTGCAAAAGAACCAAGGAATCACGCTGAACACCAATGAGGGCATCAAGCTCGCAACGGGTGACTTCCTGTGCTTCCTGGATCATGACGATGTGTTGGAACCAGATGCACTGTTCTGCTATACACGAGCAGTTAACGAGCATCCTGACACGGATATGCTGTATTGCGATGAAGACAAGCTTGATAACGGCAAGTATCGCGAGCCATTCTTCAAGACTGAGTGGAACCCTGATCTGCTGCTTGGCATGAATTATGTATGCCACTTCCTCACCGTACGCAAGTCCATTATGGACACACTGGATCTGCCCGGTAAGGAGTATGACGGTTCGCAAGATTGGCATATGACGTTCCGCATTGGCGAAAAGGCTCGCTATGTGCACCATGAACCACGCGTTCTATACCATTGGCGCGTACACAGCCAGTCGACCGCGGCACGTGCTGATCAAAAGGACTACACACTCGACAGCAGCCGTCTTTCCATTGAGACGCATCTGGAACGTTGCGGCATCAAGGGTGAGGTCGTTGATTCGCCGCTTATGCCACGTCGTTTCAAAGTCAATTATGCCCTCGGGAACCATCCGATGGTATCCATCATCATCCCGAACAAGGATGCCGTATCAGTCCTGCACAACTGTCTGTCGTCGATTCGTAAATTGACTACCTACGACAATTACGAAGTCGTTATTGTGGAGAACAACAGCGAGGACCCGTTCACCTTCAAGTACTACGAGATGGCACAGCAGTTGGACCCGCATGTTCGTGTTGTGACGTTGGAAGGTATGGAATCCTTTAACTTCTCACGCATAATCAACTTCGGTGCAAGCCAAGCAAAGGGTGATTACTACCTGATGCTCAACAACGACACAGAAGTTATCACTCCTAATTGGATTGAAGAACTGCTCGGTCCGTGCATGCGTGAAGATGTGGGTATCACCGGTGCCAAACTGTTGTTCCCTGATAACACCATTCAGCATGCTGGCATCAGCTTTGGCCCTGACGGCCCGGGACATCTGTACTACCAGGAACCGCGTAATTACCCAGGCAACTTCGAAGCCACTATGCTTGCGCGTGACCTTGGCGCTGTTACCGGCGCTTGCTTGATGGTCAGTAAGGATGCGTTCGATAAAGTCCATGGCATGACTGAAGAGCTCGCCGTGAACTATAACGATGTCGACTTCTGTCTGAAAGTATTGCGCGAGAAGCTGCTCGTTGTCTTTATTCCGACTGCGGAGCTTCATCACTACGAATCAGTGTCCCGTGGTTCGGATGCTTCCGGGAAGAAAGCCATTCGTTTTGAAAAGGAACGCGGCGAGTTTATGAGCCGATGGCCAGAAGCATTCACCGTAAAGGCCCCGTTTGAAAATCCGAATATGCAATTCGGAATTTTGTACCAGATTCTAAATCGTAATTACAAGCGAGCAAATCAGTGACGGCAAAAATAATTAATGGAGCTTTAACACAGCTCAGGAGTTCTCTTACCGCCATCAATATCGCAATCGCAGTAATCGTTGGTTTTGGATTAGGCACAACATTTTCTGTGGGACGCTCATTTTATGAGTCCCTAGGATTGATGTCTTTCCAAGACGCATGGATCTGGGTTCGCGGCCTTTGTTATGGATGCGTTATTGCCATAGCCATTTTTGGCATATTGTGTCTTTGGGATTGGTATCAGAACCGAGATACTAATTGCATATCCGGCTCGAAATTCTCTCAACGAATCATCGCTCTAGCTCCGGGAAGACGAATCCTCGCATTTGGCATCCTCACCTTCATCTTGTGGATACCAGCCTTTCTATCGTTCTATCCCGGCAACTATTCAAGCGACGGTCCAATTCAGGTAACATATCTTCTCAACGAAGGAATCGTGGACCTGCACTGGCCAGCGGCTCACACATTGGTCCTTGCTGGATGCATGCAAATCGGAAATCTTCTATTCGGTTCGTACAACACTGGCGTATCGTTATTCTGCCTTGTGCAAGCATTTGCTCTAGCGTTCGCGATGGCATTCGCCACCAGTAAAGCTCTCGATTGGGGAGCTCCTGTATGGATAACGTTGGCAATCAACGGAATTATGGTTCTTAATCCCGTTCTTCAAGCCTATGCGGTGACTACTGCCAAAGATTCGCTGTTCGCAGTGTTTTTCATTCTTTCGGTGACACTGTTAATCGATTTCGTTAAGAACCCAGCTCAATTGACAAACATACCTTTCTTGACGAAATGGACACTCTCTGTGCTGGGCATGTGTCTTATGCGCAAACAAGGCCTGTATGTCGTTATCATCGTGGTCCTTATCGCTTTGCCCTTCATCAAGCAATGGAGGCAACGATTAGGAGCAGTGATATCTATAGCAATGGTCTTTGCATTGTCAGCAGCATTTTCCGGCATTGTTGCGAACGTTGCGAATACACGTGCGGATTCCGCACGTGAGACGCTTTCCGTGCCATCTCAACAGATTGTGCGTACTTATATGTACGACTACAACACTTTGACCGATGAACAGATTCAGCAAATCGGAACATACTACGACTTAGATGCGCTGGAAGCCGGTCGGACTACCACTAAGCCGTGGGATACCACCCCGATCGGCAAGTTCTATGACACCGACAAGGGAGCAGGTTATCTGGCTCCTATTTCCGATCCAGCCAAGGCTGCATTATTAGACGATGCGTTCAGTTCCAATCCAACTGGATATGCTGCTATGTATTTTTCAGTAATGAACGGTCATCTCTCGAACTATGTCAGAGCCTTCCTCTGGGGAGAAATCGGTTACCTATATCCAACAAGCTCGGCCATGAACCGATGGACTGGATTGTCACCATGGAACGAGTTCAATCGAACTATTGATGCCGGAGGCGCCACCAACCAAGTCTCGGACTATAATCAAACTACTAAATTCCCGACATATCTGGCATGGTTGCATGCTGGCACTTGGGATATGTTCCGCGGGCATCCCCTATTGACCATCTGGGTCTCGCCAGCACTGCCATTCCTCGCAATGTTGCTTTCTCTTATTCTTCTTATCAAGCGTAAGAAGAATAAGAACTTGATTGTTGCCTGGGCTTTCCCGTTCCTCTATTGGGCAACATTGGCATTAGCACCTGTGATGTGTGTGAGATATGTGGTGCCTTTGTTCTTTGCGCTGCCATTAATCGTCGTTCTCCCCATATTGAAGGACACGAAGTGAATAAAGTTTTTGCACGAACGCAAGTTATGTCGGCCTTGATTTTTTCAGCAATCGGAGCCACCGTAATGACACTATGCGATGCCATCGATAGCAATGGCTACTTTCAGTTCTCGAAAAAAACGGTAGCGCATTTCATTATTCTCTTGGGCTTGCTTGCAACATGCTATCTTGCGTGCGCATTTTTAATGCAAAATTCCTTGACCAATAATAAGGCAAAAGATTCATCTGTTCATCATCGCACTATATGGAAGACCATCACCATTCGCTCAATCATCATGTTGGTCTGCTGGCTACCGTGGCTAATTGCTTTATATCCAGCAAATTTTTTGGGGGACACATTAATTTCTATAGGGTGGTTCACCCGAACGCTTGATGGTACACCGAGTCTATCTGACCATAATCCACTGGCCACCGTCGTTCTTTTTGGTAGCATAGCAGTTCTTGGAAAAGCAATTGGCCAGGTGGGGCTAGCGTTCTTCTCCTTTGTTCTTCTCGAATCTGCATTATGCTGCTTTGCGTTTTCATTCGCGATTACACGTGCTCAATATCGTTTTGGACTTGCTTTATGGCCAACTCGCATAGCACTCGCATTTTACGCTTGTTGCCCGATGTTTCCCATTTGGAACACGTTCCTTTCGAAGGATGTATTATTTTCTCCCCTATTCGTTATATGGTTTACTCTTTATGCCGAAATCATTCATAGCCGAGGAGCCTCTTTAACGCGGCAAACGACTATCTCATTTACCGCAATCACGATATTCGCCTGCTTGAGCAAACAACTTGGAGTATACATACTGCTTCCATCAATATTTGCTTTGTTGATTTGGTTCTTTATGATCTCACACAACAAACTCGGCAAGCGCCTTTCTCCAGAAAATAATGAAAACCTTGGGAACGAGAAAAATAAGTATTTTAAAAAAATACTTGTATCTTTTTTCATCTCTGCAGTTTTCCTATTAGGAATCATGCCTCATTTCGTCCTTCCTGCGCTTCAAGTGAAGCCGACAGAGCATTACGAGACGCTTTCTGTCCCACTACAACAAACAGCACGTTATGTGCATGATTATCCGCACGATGTCACACCCGAGGAACATAAATCCATTGATAAACTCCTCGATTACAGTGACCTTGCCCAGCGTTGGAAATGGTATATAGCGGATCCTGTCAAGTACCGCATCCAAGAACCTACCGACGCTTATCCCAATTGGATGAAAGCATACATTGCTCAGGGTCTAAGACATCCTGACTCATATCTACAATCATATGTCGCTCTAGAAAGCGGATTCGGAAAGACAACTGAACTTATCGCGCAACAGCTCGATTCCAGCTTTATGACTGATTATGATGGGTCGAACATACCTGATGCTTATATCAGTAAAGGATGGGCAGTGTCATCAGGAGATATCGCACAACGCATATATAACCGCATCGTGCGCACACCAATCTTAAATATCGCATTTAAATGTGCTATTTACACTTTAGTAATTCCATTATTCTTCTTCTTTATTGCAACGATTGTTGATCGGTCGAAGCTATCATTCATGCTGCTCATAACTATTCCCGTGCTACTGACAGAAGCCGGCTTATGGATTTCCCCTATTTCCATACAAGTCTTAGGAAGCCGATATACTTTACCGCTAATCTATATCGCTCCTATATTGATTGGCTATACATTATGCATGAAATACAAGTCGGAACAAAAATGAATACTGTTTCTTTACATGCGGTAAGAAAGAATACTATATTCTGGTCCTATATAATATTAGCCTTCATTCGCATTTGGATTGCCACGCAAACACCTTTAGTTGCGCACATGAGTTCCCTCTTTGACGACCAGGCTTTCATTAACTATACAAGGAACATTCTTTCTGGAAATTGGTTAGGGGATTATTCACATCTTACCTTAAGAAAATCTCCTGGCTATTCGCTCTTTTTAACGTTATCTTTTTATACAGGCATCCCATACCAAACCCTTCTCACTGTTTTCCTTGTTATAGCTGTCTTGTTCTTTTTACATGCAGTTAAACCGCTCATTCCTAATGACATCGTTCGCGTAATCCTATTTGCTGGATTATTATATTCCCCGAACTCATTTACGTATAGATTTCTTCAAGCAACATATCGCATGGGTATCATTGTCCCCTCGGCAATGATGGTTTTCGCTGCTTACATAGCTATATTCTTATATCGTCATCAGTCTCCAAAGCAACTCGCTATATACGGAATTTTTGGCGGCATAGGAAATGCAATATTCTGGTTTACAATGGAAAGCAGCATCTGGATTGCACCATTTATTATTACATGTTCACTAGTAATTTTCATTATTTGGTGTATTCAAAAATACCAAGGCACAATCTCATTATCTACGCTCACTAAGAAGGGATGTATTCTTGCGATTGCTCCAATGTTTACAGTAATCGCCGGATTGGGACTATCCTGTATGAATTATATGCATTATGGGGTTTTTCTTGTCAGCGACTACACGCAGGGGTCTTTCGCTCGGCTAGCCTCAACTATAGTACATATTAAAGCTAAAGATTCCGATAAATACGGTTCTTCGGTATGGGTTACAAGAAATGCAATTGATCTTGCATTCAAAAACAGTCCAACACTACGTACAGTCGAACCTGATATACGTAAAGCATGGGATGGCTGGGCCGGCAGCACCACAAAGGAACTGCAAGGAGATTTCTGCTGGTGGGCATTGCGTACCGGATATCAGGATGCAGGTTATTTCAAAGATGCTGAAAAAAACTCAGCAATTCTACGAGAAAGCTAACACAGAGCTTCAGAACGCTTTTTCAAATGGAAAGCTGGAAACAAGAAGTGGCCTATTCATCAGCTCGAGCGCGCCACCAGTTACCAAAGACACAGCTGCAACATGGATTAAGCATATCGGTAAATTGTCATTGGATTTAGTGAATCCAAAAACCGTCCTCGGAAATGTTGGAACGCGAGCCCCACGTAGCAGCTCCGCTGACACGAATAGCGATTTTGATTGGTTAACATTCGTACGCACTGCTTCGTCAGGCAGAGTAGCTGGAACCGAGGGAGACCCGACTAATAATTTGTTCATTCCTATACTTCGAGTGAACCTGGCTTTAGCAATTCTCTCTTATATAGGCTGGCTTAGCTTAACAGTCGTCAGCGCCTTTGCAATGGCACAAGCGTTCCGCCGAAAATGGAGAAAAACTGGAGAGATGACGCTATGTGCTACTGGCCTGATACTCTCAGCCATAGCCCTTATTACAGGTGTTTCTTGGTTCGTCGAATTCTTCTGGACTTCGTCCGTCTCAGGGGAATCTTCCGTATCAATCGCTGGTTATGGCATTGGCTTCTATCCCGTATGGGAAATGTTCATCTGCACAATCGCTGGTTTTGGATTGTCTCACTGGTTTCCAAAAGCCAAATCAGATTTGACTCTCCAGCATTAAGGATATAGTGATAACCATGCCAGAAGAGACCAAGAACCCTACTGTTGCCGTGCTGCTGCCTTGCTATAACGAGGAAGTCACTATCGGCAAGGTGGTGCGTGATTTTAAGGCGGCACTGCCGAACGCCACCATTTACGTATACGATAACAACTCCACCGATCGCACTGCGGAGATTGCAACCGCCGAAGGCGCTATTGTGCGCAAGGAGCCTCGTCAGGGCAAGGGCAACGTTGTTCGCGCCATGTTCGAGGATATCGACGCCGACGTATACGTGATGGCCGACGGCGACGACACCTACCCGGCAGACGCAGCACCGGCAATGGTCGAGAAGGTGCTGGAAGGCTACGACATGGTGATCGGCGACCGCCTCTCCTCCACCTACTTCCAGGAGAATAAGCGTCCGTTCCATAACTTCGGCAACCGCCTGGTCCGTGGTTCCATCAACGGGTTGTTCCGCGCTCATGTGACCGATATCATGACCGGCTACCGTGCGTTCAACTTCACGTTCGTGAAGACCTATCCGGTGCTTTCCCGCGGCTTCGAAATCGAAACCGAGATGACCATCCACTCGCTGAACAACAATCTGCGTCTCTACGAGATGCCGATTCAGTACCGCGATCGTCCGGCAGGCTCCGTCTCCAAGCTCGACACCGTGGGCGACGGCATCAAGGTGATGGGCACCATCTTCCGCATGATCCGTGAATACAAGCCGTTGCCGTTCTTCGGCGGGCTGGGCCTCATCATCGGCATCATCGGTCTCGTGCTGTGCGGCACGGTGACGGTTGAGTTCATGAACACCGGCGTTGTGGAGCACTTCCCCACCCTCATCGGTGCCGTAATGCTCGTCATCGCAGGACTATTGCTCATCGTGGCCGGCATCATCCTCGACGTGATGGCCAAGAACGACCGCAAGACCTTCGTGGTGGATGCCAACAAGTTCGCTTATCTGAAGCGACACTAAGCCATTGGGCCACGTACCAACTCATTAAGGGTGATGTTCGCAGTTGCGAGCATCACCCTTAATTGTTAGACGAACAGCGGCACTCTACCCAACAGAAAATCTTCCAGCGGCGTCTCATAAGAACCGACAACAATAGTGGCGGTACCAGGATATTCGGCGCAGAACGCATCCAGACCATCCAGCCGACGAATACGTCCACTTTTAACCTCGATAGCGGTGCGACTCGTTCCACTGGATACAACGAAGTCGACTTCGCGGTTATTCTTATCGCGCCACCAATTGACCTCGAATCCTTCCTGCGCAGAGCGCCGAAGCAAATAGGCACCAACCGCGCTCTCAACAAGATGCCCACGACGATTCGCATCCGTAAGCAACATACTTCGGTTCGGACCGTATGAGGCTGTCATCAATGCCGTATCATGCACAGCTAAACGTGGCGATGAAGCACGTTTACGCACTGTCTTATCACTATATTTTTGAATACCAGTAAGCAACCCAGCATCGGAAAGCACATTCAAATAATGCGCGATGGTGGTGGTATTCCCTGCATCATCAAGCTGTCCCATGATTTTTCGGTATGACAGTTCCTGTGCGGAATATGCAGATCCAAGAGAGAACAACGCCTGCATAAGCGCTGGCTTAGTGATACGTTCCAAACCAATTACATCGTTAAGAATACTCGGATTAATAATGGAATCGGTCATGTACGCCAACCAACGTTCCACATCATCTCGTAAAGGCAATGCACCTGGATATCCACCGAAGAATAGGTAGTCATCAAGACTCATACCGAATGCGTCGCGACACTCACGATAATCCCACTGCTGCGATCGCAGAAGTTCAAACCGACCAGTCAGAGATTCACGCAAACCTTTTTGCAACAATAATGCCGAGGAGCCTGTAAGCACAACAAGCAGATTTGTACCGTTATCGGTATCTTCATCCCACAGAGCCTTCACTACAGACGACCATTGAGGAATCATCTGAATCTCGTCAACAACCAATATGACAGGAGCATCGGATCGGTGCGCGAGCATCCTAGCTTCATCCCATTCACGGCGAAGCCATTCTCGAGGCATGGTAAGATTCTGCGATGCTCGCGCGAACCGATGCTCAAATCGTACTTTTTCCAACGCTTGCCGCACCGCCGTGGTTTTTCCCGTCTGCCGTGGACCAACAACAACCTGTATGAAGCGACGGGGCTCGTTTAGTCTTCCGGCCAAACGCTGCACTAAAATTCTTTCGTACTGCACTATATCCAACCTTTCAAAAGCCGCACTATAAAGCCATTTTACAGTACTGTTGGAAAAATGCTCAATGACTGAGTATTTTTACTCAACCATTGAGCAAAAATACTCAATGACATAAATAAAAGAGGGCTAGGCTCTAGTAGGAATCCAGCCCGAAGAAAATCAACGTCACAGGCACACTACTCCAGCACCCACTGCTGGGCCTTAGTGCCGTTAGATGCATAAACCTGCACGTTCGCACCATTCGCTGTGGAGCCAGCAGCAACATCGATGACCAAGGATTCATTCAGCGCGGAATGCAACGTCAACGAGCCGTTGGAGTTCTTCACGAAAATCCACTTCTGCGCCCAACTACCATTTGAAGCATATTGCTGCACATTCGCACCATTGGCCGTAGAGCCAGCCGCAACATCGAGCACCTTACCCGAGCCGATATTGGTTATCGTCACATAGCCCGTCGGATCATGCAACACCTTCCACTGTTGAGCCTTGGTACCGTTCGACGAGTACAGCTGCACATTGGCACCGTCACTCTTGGAGCCAGCGAACACATCCAATACCTTCGACGGACTCGAGTGCAGCGCAATCTGATAGACGCCATCAGCAACATCATTTTTATGCTCTGCAGCTAGGTTATCAATGCGCTGACGCATCGACTTGGCCGGAACAGCTTTCCACCGTTGTGCTTTGGTACCATTTGACGAATAAATCTGCACATTCGCACCATTGGCCGTGGAACCAGCAGCAACATCAAGCACACGATTCCGGGCAACTGCCGACTGTAAGGTGATAGAACCATCATCATTTTTGGCCTTTCGCTGTTTGGTGTGGGTGGGTCTGTCAGGTGGTGACGGTGCTGAGGTCGAGTTTGCCGCAGGTCAGGTAGATCATGGTGCTGAAGTAGCCCATGTTCTTGAATCCGCGGGCTCGGGTCTTGACGTTCTGGATGACGCTGTTGAGTCCTTCGAGGATCGCGTTGGTGTAGGGGTGGTCGAAGTAGGCGAGGATGTCCCGCCAGTGGCGGCGTATCTGGCGGGCGAACTCTTTCATGGGTTCGAGCCGGGAGCGCGTCATCCACGAGCACAGACGCTTGAGGGCCGTCTCGGCCTCGGCTCGATCGGCGCTGGTGTCGTAGATGTCCTGGAGGGTCTCGCGCATCTGACAGGCGCTTCCGGTTTTCAATCGTCGCCGTTGCAGGCTGCGCTTGGTTTCCAATTGCAGGCCGGTCAGGTTCGATTCGTTCCTCAACCACAGGTACTTGGTCCGCTTGAGCAGCGCGTTGCCGCGGGCCTCCTGTTTGCGGACCTTGTCGACGGCCTCGTTGGCGTGTTTGATCACGTGGAACTTGTCGATGATTCTCGCCGCGTTGGGCAGCCGCTCGCGGATGCCCTTGGCGAACCCCAGGCTCATGTCGCAGGTAACCAGACGCACCCGGTCGGGATCGCCGTTGTGATCCATGAAATCCCGCGCGAACCGTTTGATCGTGGTCGAGTCCTTGCCCGGGATCCACGCAGATTACGTTGCGCTCCACCAGGTCGGCGACCACGGTGATGTACCGGTGGCCCTTCCGGCTGGTCTCGTCGATGCCTATGGCCTCCACGCCCGTGTAGTCCTCGTAAAGCCTCGCCTCGTCCACGTAATGGCGGATGAACCGCCACAGGCGGGTGTCATGTTCGCCGACCTGCTCGGCGATGTCCGCGACCGGCTGGCTTTTGGCCAGCTCCACGACCATCGCCTCGAACAGGAGCGTGAACCCGCTTCCCGGCCTCGCCCACGGCACCG
>NZ_JGZN01000005.1 GCF_000741715.1 Bifidobacterium saguini DSM 23967
ACAGCAAGTCGCGGTATATGCACTGACGCTGCCCGGTGCGGAAGGTTAAGRAGGATCCGTCAACCTTTTAGGTGAAGCGGTGAATTCAAGCCCGGTAAACGGCAGGTGGTAACTATAACCATCCTAAGGTAGCGAAATTCCTTGTCGGGTAAGTTCCGACCTGCACGAATGGCGTAACGACTTCCCCACTGTCTCGACCAGGAGCTCGGCGAAATTGCAGTACGAGTAAAGATGCTCGTTAAGCGCAGAAGGACGAAAAGACCCCGGGACCTTTACTATACCTTGGTATTGGCATTCGGTGTGGATTGTGTAGCATAGGCGGGAGACTACGATATCCAGGCGCCAGCCTGGGTGGAGTCGCAAGGTGAAATACCGCTCTGTTCGCATTGGATGTCTCACCACGACCAGTCATCCTGGTCTGGGACAGTGCCTGGCGGGTAGTTTAACTGGGGCGGTTGCCTCCCAAAGAGTAACGGAGGCGCTCAAAGGTTCCCTCAGCCCGGTTGGCAATCGGGTGGCGAGTGTAAGTGCACAAGGGAGCTTGACTGCGAGACTGACGGGTCGAGCAGGGACGAAAGTCGGAACTAGTGATCCGGTGCCGGTGTACGGACGCGGCATCGCTCAACGGATAAAAGGTACCCCGGGGATAACAGGCTGATCATTCCCAAGAGTCCATATCGACGGATGGTTTGGCACCTCGATGTCGGCTCGTCGCATCCTGGGGCTGGAGCAGGTCCCAAGGGTTCGGCTGTTCGCCGATTAAAGCGGCACGCGAGCTGGGTTCAGAACGTCGTGAGACAGTTTGGTCTCTATCCTCTGCGCTCGTTGGAATGTTGAGGAGGCCTGCCCATAGTACGAGAGGACCTGGGTGGACGAACCTCTGGTATGCCGGTTGTCGCGCCAGCGGCACGGCCGGTTGGCCACGTTCGGAAGGGATAACCGCTGAAAGCATCTAAGCGGGAAGCCTGCTCCAAGATAAGCATTCCATAGGCCCTCGGGCCTTGAACCCCCCATGTAGAACACGTGGTCGATAGGCCGGACGTGGAAGCCCCGCGAGGGGTGGAGCCGACCGGTACTAACGGGGAAAGGCGAAACCTTTATGCCGACACCTTCGATTGTCGGCGACCGTGCTGCGCACAGTGACACGCGGACGACAATGACGGCACTATGGTCGGTCACCGCGGTCGGAAAACGAATACCAATGACAGCGTCCACCATCCGGTCCCCAAGCCACCACATGCCGGCAGACGACAGTCTGACCGAGAATCGAAGATTTGCGGCGGTCATGGCCCAGGGGAGACGCCCGGTCCCATTCCGAACCCGGAAGCTAAGGCCTGGCACGGCGATGGTACTGCACCCGACAGGGTGTGGGAGAGTAGCACACCGCCGCAACACACGTCAAAGGAAACCCTCGGTAGAGCAACAGCTCCCGAGGGTTTCCACATATCCCGCATCGTTAAAAAGTAACGGTAGTATATTGTGACACTACAGCAGTGTCTCAATGCTTAGAGACCAAGTCTGTCAAGGACAATTGACGAGGAGGAATCCTGTGAATACTGAGCTTGATCAGGCAATTGAACAGAAACTTGATGAACTCGAACGGATTCTACCCACTGAGAAAGAGCCTCATTTCCCGCGCGAGGAACGGCGTTATGCGTTGGAGCAAGTATCTTCAATGGAAAAGAGTTTGAAAGCTAAAATTGAAGCTGTACGCAAAGCTGATTCTCTGGAACTGTATCAAATCAGTATGTTCTAGTTTGTCTCAGCCTCATGACTGGGATAGGTATTGTTAGAATCTGCTGTTTCTTTTTAAAACATATGCCGTCTTCGCCAAAGTGCGATAGTTCGCTTCTTGACGAAGACGGTATTACCATGCCGGCTTTTATTGTTGCTGGTAGAACGATTCTTGCTGGTTGTTGTTCACCAGTATGTTGATACTCAAGGATGAGTTAGCCGCAAAATCGTAGCTTCCGGCGTTCCATGATTTCACATCATTGCTGAGTCTGCTTGAATCGTATCCTTTCGGATAAGCAGTAAATGACCCGCAAGGTTCCATACCGTATGCGTCGGTAATAGTGATTTGCATGCCATCCTCAATACGAGTACTTCCTTTGGTTCCTTCCACTGCAAAGCTATTTGAGTCGCATTGCAAGGCATACGATCCATCTGCATTCTGTGAGATGGATGCAAACCGGCCCGAGAATTTGGCCTCAGATTTGATGCCGTTGGGATAACCAGGTCCAGTAATGCCCAGATCGTCATCATGAAATTCACCGGTAAACGAGCCATCATTGGATACGGTCAACGTAGTAGCCCATCCGCCCGAACCAGATGAGAACAGGTAGCTTCCGGCGAACTGATTAAAGCTCTCGCTTGCTTTGGCCTCAGAAGCTGAGTCATTGGTGCTGTTGTCGTTGCCTGCATTGGTTGTATCAGTGCCGTCGATCTGAATCCAGTCAATGGGAGTCTCAACCAGATAGTAGACATTGTGCTTGTTCGGAGCTTCCTTGAACTGAACCGGCTTACTGCCACTCGAAGGAACATATGGATCGTATCGCGGTCCGGTCGCATTGTTGTCGACTGGAATCGGTTTGTAATCCGAGTTATCTCGCTTAATCACATATGGTCGGTTCTTGTCTGGCTGATAGCTGGATTTGTTCGTGAAATAGCCATTTGATTCCAGTGCGGAGAGATTCGCATTGACTGGCATATACACGAAGAAATCCGTGGCCTTGAATGTTTCGCCGCTTTGCTGCTGTGAACCATCCCCATTCGCGAGATGACCGTTATCACAATAGACGTAACCAGGAGTAATGGGGGAGAGATCGTTACCACAATAGGCGGAACCGAGCCCCTTGTACAGTTCGAATGCTCCAGTATCACCAGAGATTAGACTGTTGTTGAGCGAGGACGCTTGTGCGATTTCAGCATCCGCCTGGTTAGTTGGCGTGCATACGCCCGGTCCCTGTATAACACCGCATAAGTTCAGACTGTCTGCTTGATTAAATTCGCCGCTCACATAGTAGGTAGTATCGCTTGCTTGCGATGCATCCTCGCTCATCGTGATGCAGTCGCCATCCTCGGTGCAGTATCGTCCGGCAAGACGGTCGGTACGGGCGATGTCCTTGAAACCGGTGTCAAACTGTCCTTTTGTGCCAGTCAATACGTCATAGCGGCCACTTGCATCGACGCCATAATACAGAGTGATATCTGTAGCATCGGTTTTGACACCGATACCGGGATCGGCACCCACAATTTTGCCAAGATATTGCTTGCTGCTGAATCTCGGCTCGAGCGTGACCGAATAGCCTTTGCCGGACAGTTCATTTTCGGCTTGCTGCTTGTCCATTCCCGCAATTTCTACAGGAATACCATTGCCTTCGACGCTGATACCAAGGTGGATGCCCTCATCGGAATCGGTGACTGGTTAACCGTCAGCTGGTGCGGAGACAGACACCTTGCCAGGATGTTCGGAAACCACCTCGTGCTCGGTGATTTTCACGCCCATCGGCTTAAGCTTTGCTTCAGCCTGCTTGGCAGTGGAGCCGACCGTGCCTTGAGGCACACCAGGACCAAGAGACTCCAGAACCGTTATTTGACTACCTCTGGTAATGCGTTCGCCGGCTTTTGCGCCAGTCATACCGATGTAGCCGCCTTTGCGGATGGCATTATACTGTTGCTTCTTCTTGACTACGAACCCCTTGCTGGCAAGCTGGCTTACCGCATCTTCCGCGTTGGATGCGGTGATGTTAGGTACGGTTTGCGGGCCCCACAATTCCATCTTGTAGGTGATGAAGGTAGCTGCACATACGGCAATCGCAATCGTCGCCGCGATGATAGCGATGATCGCGGTCATCGGGAGCTTTCGTTGCATTGTGGATACACCGGTGGCTGCTGCGGGGTGCCATCGGTGGAAGGCATATTCGATTGTTGTTGATCGTGCGGCTGGGCGAGCGGAATGTCTACTAATGGCATTCCGCACTGCTGACAGTTTTTGGCTTCATCTGGGTGGATGTTCCGCATCTCATGCAGGATTTCATAATTGTTTCCTTCCTTGGTCTTCCTCTTCGAATTCTTTATAGAACATATCAACTGTTATGTGAGTTCGGATAATCGGTTTATAGCCTGATTCTGCCCCAATCAAGAAAATACGATTGAAACACCTCGCGAATCTGTGCGGGAGTATTCAGCTCGTCAAAATACACATTACGTCGTGTTGCATCGAGAATCAGATGCAGACGAAGTGCAAAATGGCGCGGACAGAGGAAGAACTTATATTGGCCGTCTGGATCACTCTCACTTGCGATGGCCAACCAGAATTTGGCGGTCTGGTCGCATTCCCCCAGGGGGAAGAAGCAGCTTTCATTACCGCCACCATGATCGTCATCGTCAAAGAAGCCTCCATGAATGATGTCATCGAATGAATCATCGAACTCCTCTTGCGTCATTGTGATGGTCATGGCTGTGGTGGCAGCTATCGGCGTTGCCATCGGAGCGGTTGTCTTCATATCTATCGGTTCCTTTCCTTATTGTTTCGTTGCTGTACTGGGCATGTCGGGACATTCTTCGCGGGTAGTTCACGCGGATTCAGAAATCCTTTTTGGATTTGCTCGAGAAGATCAAGGCAATTGGCTATATCAAGTTCGACATCATCCTCATTGAGAACAATGTTTGGATTGAAATATTCGGGATAGGCGCCCATCTGCCAGCGCAACGATTTGCCGTCGCATACAGAGATTTCAATGCCTGCACCGTCGCTGTAATACATCCAAGAGATCGCAGCGTGGGCGGGAAGCGGCAGCACCAGCTCCGAACGATGCTCGATAAGCGCAACAACGCTTTCTTCACGCCGTTCGTCATCATCGGTAAGCATATGCTCACGCTCCAGATCATGTAAAAGCATCACTGAAAAGAATTGGTAGGATGAATCCCAATCCGTCGTAACTTCGTCGTCTTCCTTTTGATATCGCAAACACAAATCTGCGGTGCAATGCCAGTTCACCGGAACACGGCTGCGCAGGATACTCTGGTCAAATGCCGTATTGTCGGGCTCTTGTTGAAACCACTGAGATGATTTCGCATTCCACATGTGGCGATACAAGGTGAAAGCTTTCGGATAATCGTACTTGTTGAGATAATGGCGGTCGAAGTTGTCGAAGCCGGTAACTTCGAACGCCGGCATGATATTGCCGATAGCATCGAACTCGTGCTGAAGACGCTCCAGCGTTCCGGGTTGACTGGTGTCCCCAACCCAGATGATTCCCTGTGCATGGCAATCCGGTTCGATAACTTGTTCGTGACGATTGTCTGTTGGCTCTTTCTTCATAGTCTCTTTTCTTCTTTATCGGTTGATTGCTGTAGTTGGCATCGGTGCTCATCAATGCCGCTATTGGTATGTACCGGACAACTTTGCCGATAGTCACGGCGGTACAATTTCCACATCGAGGAATTGCATGTGATGCAGCATGTTGAAAGAGAGGAGGGGAACAAGAACCATGCCATATGGTTGTCCGTTATTCAATCGAAACGATGCAGTCGATATCATCGAGCCGAACGATTCGGGTCAGCGCCTTTCAGGCGTTGTACATACCGTGAATTGGCGTGATTGTTGCTACGGGGGAGTAGATAACAACGGTGAACGATTGTGGATCAGAGATGCGTCATATGACGTGTTCATAGAATACGCGTCAAATCCAAGCGCAGCTGGAGCGGACGAATACAATGCCTCCCGAAGAGACCTTGATGCTGTTGATGATTCCGGTTCTCGGCCGGGTGTCCTGTACAAGAATGTGGCTGAACGTTTTATCTGCAAACCGGGCAACACATTGCCGGAGCCTGCTGTGAGAGCGAAGCGATGGCGTAGAAATCTTGGACAATCAGGTACTAGAGATGATCGTGTGTTGTTCTGCGGTGATATCCACTGCAAGATTGACAGGCTTGGCTCATTGATCAGCGAGGCGGCTGACCGTGTGGATGCGGGCACTATCGTGTTGCTTGGCGATTTACTCAATGAATGGAATATTGCGCCGGAGAACGAAGCTGCTGCGTTTAACAAGCTTGTTGATTGGGTGAATGATCAGCGGAGGCATCGTAGGGTGGTCGTATTGCTTGGCAACCATGATCTAACCTACTGGGTGCAATCAAATACACCAGATTACCGTGCGTTCAAGAGCACCTGTCCCGGATATAACGAGTCTGCCTATCCGGATGTGCATGATTTGCTTCATGCTTTGCAACCTCAGATGATATATGGATTCGATGATGCGCAAGGCCATCGGGTGCTTGCCTCTCATGCCGGACTTACCCAATCCTGGTGGAATTGGATGGCGAATGAACTGACCGGAAGCATCGGGAATGTGCCGGCTCTATATGATTCGGACGCCGTAGCGGTTGCGGATACGGTGAATCGTTGTGCGCAAGGTTCCATTGGAGACGGCATCAGACCCTTCGGCATTATGGTCGGCCACGAACGCGGGGGCAGTCGGGGAGAAGCGCCCTCTCCGGTTTGGGCCGGCAAGGAGGAATTGGCTCGAGATCCGCTTCACGGTTTCCGTCAGATTGTCGGCCATACGCCGGTTGAAACGGTGGAATACCGACGTTGTGGTGCTGGCACGGGTGCACTGGCTCAATCCGGCAGACCATCCAAACGCAGCAGAGCGGAACTTTGGTATTGCGATACGCATTCGCTGTATCGTGATGGACGCCCCATAGGAGATGATTCATTGCTGCTGTATGATCGCGCCAGCGGCAACGCTTGGAGCGTCACTGCTGGCACTGTAAAACGTGCAATATAGCCGTTGCTGGTTGCCATCGACTAATGACAACCAGCAACGGCTATGCGGAGATCAGAAACGGCGCTTGCAATGCTTGCCGCCAACGCCGGCAATGCCACCGGGGCCCCATGGACCTTGCCCCGCTGCACGCAGAGTGTTCAGGTGATGCTTCATGGCGACGAGCATGATATGTGCATCCTCCAGACCTAAATGGCGTTCTTTCTTATCGTCGGCCAAGGCCCCTTGACGCTTCGCATAGGCGTCAAGTGTGTTATTGCCATATGGATGCTCCTCATCCGGTGCCGATTCAGGATCCCACTGCTTGCTCATAGGCAGCGTATCGATAATGGTGATTTCGCCATTCCGGTAGCTTTCCGCATAGCCGGCAACATTGAGCATGAAATGATTATGCTCGAAGGTGGCATTATGCGCCACATAAGGTAATTGCTGCAGCCGGTAGAGCAATGTTTGCTGAGCAACAGGATATTCATCGAATATGGTGAGCCCTGATTGCGGGCCGCGCGTGCGGACGTCAATACCGGTAATGCTGAGAATCAGTGGATTGCCATGCTGCGCGTTATGTTCAGGAACTCCCAGCGAAAGACGGGCCTGCCCGTAAGCATCGCCCTCTTCGTAATAGGTCTGCTCATAACGGTATCCGGTCATCACGTTGAGTGGCTTCGGGGAAACCATATTCATGTATTCGAAACCGACGTCAAGAATGTAATCGCGGGCCGGATCAGTGCCGGTGGTTTCAATGTCAATGCCCATGACCATATCCACATCACGGCCGGGAAGATAGGCGTTACGCCAATCCGGTTGGCTCTGTGCATTGCCAGTGCTGCCATATGATGCAGTAGCATTGCCGGTGGTAGCACTGTTGGCATTGTGATGGCTGGAATCATTGGCTTTCGCCGAAGGTCCAGTATATGTGCGCGAAGAGCTGTAACGGCTTTGATATCCGCGTTGCTTGCTGCGCTGAACCGTATTCCGGTACTCCGTGCGAGCCTCCAGCATGGTATCGGTATCGTCTTGAATATCGTCAAGAGAGAACGGGCACGTCTCAGTTGGAGTAAGCACGGTGACCGTGGCGCGGCCGCGTTTCTCCGAGGAAACCGTCCAGAGCTGCTCGGCCGCACCTTTATCAATCAGAAGGCATATTTCGTCGTTCAGTCGTCGGTTGGCATAGGCAAGTGCGCGTGGCAGCCGATACGAGGACAGTTTTCTGTCAAAATCCATCATGAATGTGGCGGAACATTGCACAAGAATGGATTCAACTGCATTGCGCACGGCATAATCCCATTTGAGCAGCGCGTGCAAGTCTGCAGGTGTACCAGGTGCAAGGTCGGATTCTGTGGCGCGGCCGATACCTCGCTTGAGATTCAATGATTGGACCCAGTCCCAGTTGATTGGTCGGCCTTGTGCGTCGACAGGCATGAGCTGTCGCCATATATCAATATCCTGCTGTGCTTCGCTGAACCAGTCATGTTCTAAATAAGTCATATACGCTCCTTGGCGATCGCATCATTGTGATTGTTCCATCATATAAACCAGCGGAATGATAATTGTTGCTTTGCAGCAGATGACCGCTTATTTGCGCTTCTTCTTTGTGGTGATGTCATCATATTCCGCACCTATGTAGGCCCATATGGTCAACAATGCGGGAATGGCATACAAGAGGACAGTGAAGGCATCGAACCAGAAGTAAACCAATCCGCCGGTGATGAACAAGAAAGCTGGAACAGGAACCAATGCCATCAAGATGATTAGCATCTGGGCCATGTCGGGAATATTCGACTCCAGAAACCGGTCAGACAGCCAGCCCGCCACTCCGAACTGGATTAATATGCTTACTGCGCCAACAATGATCGTGAGCACGGCAAGAACGATGAATGCCGGCAGATCAGTGGTCACAAAGTTGAACGTATCAGTGAATACTTGGCCGGCATCACTGCTGAAGAACATGCCTAGAAGTAGCAGGATTGCGAGCAGCGACACCAAGATAAACATTCCGATGCAGCCTAGTAGCGTCATCATTGTAGTAACGTCCTTTCGTATCGATTCAGGGGGGGATTCCTGATTTCTTGTTGCTACTTGTATAAACCGGACAACATGGTGCGATACGCTGTTTTCCTTGTGTTTCGAGGCGTGTTGCGCTTTTATTACTGCTGTTTCATGCTGATGGCAAAGGGGTCATCGAGGGGATGGAGCCCTTCTTCGCCAATGCGGCCCCAGTCGAGAATCTGATAACGCGGCGGAATATCCCCAGTACGCAGATACCAGATGATTTCTTGCCCAGGCTCTATGGAGCACAGGTCGTGTGCGAGCGTGGCGATATTGCGGCCGAAATGCCACAGACAGTAATACCATGTGTGCACTTCCATACAGCCGGGATCCCAACAGTATCCGCGGATGAAGTATTCGGGGTCTGTGGTGCATATGTCCGCCTCGTTGAAGGCATTGAAGTATTGGCATACCTTTTTATCGCGTCCCCAGTCATCGGGATACATGGGAAAGTCGAAATCACCATGGTCGATGTGCTCATCTAGCAGCGCGTCGGGAATTGCGGGAGTAACAATGATTGCTGGCGATGATGTGGCAGACATCTATTCCTCCTTGGTGTTGGAAGTGGATTCCGACGTTAATTCGCGCCCGTCTTGCGGATGCTCGGGATTATCGGCTCGAAGGCTCGTTACGCCTTCTCGAACGATACGGAACCGTTCGGAGTTACGCTGAAGCAACTCGCGTCGCAGCAATGCTGAGTCTTTCGCCAAATACTTCAGTATTTCGCTGTCTCGTGCCTCGGCGCTGCTGAAATGATGCTCATACGATGCCGGTTCCGACTCAGAATGTGGTAACTGGGTTGTAATTTCCATCATCGGCGATGATGCATGGTCCGATAGCGTGGATGCGCTGCATTGCACCCAATACGGTCGCTGAAGCTCGTCAACTGTGCCAATGCGGATGACGATATCGCATCGGATGGAGATGGGGAAAACGAGTTTTGACCGGCGTTCGACCAAGGCATACAGATAGGGCATGGCGATATCCTCGCCATCGGCGATAAGCAGATGCGCTCGCTGCACATCCTCTAGTGCAAGTGCCCAATCCACCTGTTGCGTAATGGGCTCCTCGACAGGATGCGGCTGCGTGCTCATAAGCGCGTTCATACTCAGTAATGCGTATGAATTGCGCCGCCCGAGCTGGACTTGCGCGCGAACGTATCGCAAATCGAACATGCGACGAATGGGATATCCGCGTTCTCGTTCGGTTTCGCCTTGACAAGTCAGCAATGTCGGTAACTGGAATTGGCAATTCCAGCGGTCGTCCGCATTCTTGTGAGGTTGGCGAAAACGCATCACTCTGAATTCGGTGCCATAGCGTGTATTGATGCGATCAAGCTGCTGGATTTCATGGCGTCCCGGTGAGTCATATATGGAAACACGATGAGTGATCACCTTATTGCCGGATGCATCCGGCTTGCCGGAATCGATGCTCATAACAACTCCTTTCAACGAGTGAGCCTCGTCTTCTCCTGCTTTTCCCAACCGGACAACATGCCGGATATGCGTGCAGATGCGGTTCTACCGCGAATATGTCCGGTTGTGTTCTATAAGAGGCATCGATGCTGATCATCGATGGTTCAACGTGATATGACAGCGCAGAAGGAAATGAGATGACAGAGCATAATGATGATTGTCGTGTTGATCGGCAGGCAATGCGGTACAGCACGAAATATACGTATCGAACCCATTGGGAAGAACGGTTTTTAGTATTTACCATTTCATGCGATGAGGTAAAGCTTTATGGGCTCCCATATGGCTCTCGCACTGAGCGTTTATTAGATGAAGCGCAACACATGGTCGCTTACAAGGTCGCGCATGATCTGGAGCGAAACTTGAAGGCTCCTCAGGCCGCACATCCGGAGAATGGGACGATGATCACCTGTGAATCCAGGATGCTCGCTATGAGTCAGGCATTGCAGCATCAGATTCCATTCGAGCCCGTGTACGATGCAACATTCACTGCTGACGAACAGCGTATACTATCCAGCCGATTGCATTGGGATCCATCAGATATTGCGCTTGTGAGTGGTCATGATGAGTTATCGCCAAATTCGGAAAGCATGATTATCGGTCTCCTTGATGATCTGTGCCGGTCTCTTATGGCGGTGTTTATAGGCGTTGCCGCCAAACAGCGCCAGCGCGGAAACGAAGCTGAAGCTGCAGCGATGGATCGAATACGATACGACGTGGAAGATCAGTATCTTCACCTCGACTTGAGCCATCGGAGTGCAAAGATCGATGCCATACATCGTTTTCTTCGCCTGTATGCTTACTATGAGCGGATACTGTGCGCGGGGGAGCTTTCTTCTCTTGCCAATATCAGCGATGATGAGCGTTGGAAGTTGATGACCGTTCAGCCGACGTTGCCTATGTTGCATGATTACTTCGCGACAATGGAGCGCTCCTGCATGCAGTTGAGCCAGGTGTTGCAATCGAGCATGCCGTGGGCGTTGATGATGCTTGATATGCCGCAAGGCTGGTCTGTGCGGTTCGGCGGTGAACTCATTGACGATATGCAGGCGATCATTGATGCAGGGCTTGACGGATTCCGTTTGGAGCAGGTCAAGGAAAAATGGGGAAAATTGTGCGTCTCTTTTGATGATGATCCGTGGGATGCTGTTGACCACCGGGAGCGGGATGAGTCATGGATGAGACTTGCTGATGTGATGCGCGCGTTGCTGAGCTGCTATCAGGGTCTTTCGGGCCGGACTTGTATTCGATGCGGTTCATGGCATGATGTTCGCACCTCTGTGGATGGATGGATTTATCCCATCTGCCGACGCTGCCAATACACGGACAGCGCGCTATCTCAGACGGATTTCAATGAGGTTTGGGATTCCATGGTAAAGATGGCGGATAACATTGTGTCTCTTACATCATGGGCCGATATCTTTATTCCCAAGATGCGTGATCTGAAATTGAAGCATGCTCATATTCATAAGCTCTTGCAATTATGCGACGAAGGGAGACGGAGATTTGCATGAGGAGCAGTAAAGGCGAATTGTCCGGTTACTGAGAGGTATGCGAATTGATTGTTTATTCGCAACGAGATATCGAAAGGAGTGCTTATGGGCAATGACTCTTTGCCATTGGTGTTGATTGATTTTGACGGTGTCATCAATCAGTTTCCGGATGATAAGGTCCGCCGCCGCCAGAATTCCACGGTGTGGATGAAACCGGACGACCCTCGTATTCAGGTCTACGATCCGCGTAACTGGTTCATACCGGACCATAGCGGTACGGTATGGGCCGGCCATTATCACGGCAACATTCGGATTCATTGGGCGTCTCAGCTCGTTGATCGTATCAAGGCCCTTGACTCTGAAATCATCTGGCTAAGCACCTGGCAGCCATATATACCGGCGCTCGATGTAGCTCTTGATGTGGATTGGGAGACTCTGCATTGGTATGATCCAATCACCCGCGAAGGGCGATACACCGGCAAGAGGCGGTCAGTGATTAACCATCTGAAAACCGGCCGTCCTATTGTCTGGATTGATGATGAGGAAACCACCTATGATGCAGGATTGGCCATTCAATCCAGCGAGCCTACGGCTCCGGTGCTTGGCATTGGACCGGATTCGCGCATTGGTATCAGTCGTCCACAAATGGAGATGATTGAGCGATTCGTTGCCAATCCTCCGAGCGAGCCATCAGTGCAGTTTGAGGTTTCAGGCGAACGGCATAGCGAACATTGGGGCTTTTGAAATATCAGTAAGCGCAACACTATTGCCTGACATTGGCGAACCGGCCAATGCTAGGCAATAGTGTTTTCTATTGAAGTGCAACAAACAGAATGAGGAGGGGTTCACTTCCATATGGAAGTGAACCCCTCCTCATTCATGCTGGATAGTTATCCGCGATTAGTCACGTTCTGATGTGCGATCATGCCCAGCCATCTTCACCTTGGCGAAGATGCAACCCGCACCGGCAAGCGAGGCGATGGCCATCATGGTCAGCGGCAGAGCAGCGCTTGCGCCAGTAGTGGCCAGACCATCGCCTGTTGCTTCGTGAGTGCCGCTTGACAGCGTCTGGTTGGCAACATCTTTGGCATTCTGCTTGGCTGCGGCTTCCTTGTTGGCGGCATCGGTTGCGGCCTGTTCCTTGTCCTTCTGAGCCTGCTCAAGCTTAGTGGCCAGAGCCTTTGCGCTCGCAAGAGCCTTGTCGGCAGAATCCTTATCAGACTTTGCGGTATCAAAGGTCTTCTGCGCGGCGGCAAGAGCTTCTTCGGCAGCATCATTGGCGGTAATGGCATCCGCTAACTTGCTGGCTGCATCTTCTGCCTTGGCCTTGGCTGCTTCCAGAGCGGCATTGGCCTTGTCGAGCGTGGCCTTGGCGGTTGCGGGATCAAGAGCCTGTTGCGCTGCCGTGGCATCAGCCAACGTGCCATTCGCCGCATCAAGATTCTGCTGTGCCTCTTTCACCTTGGACTTGGCTGCTTCTAGAGCATTGTTGGCCTTGGTCGCGGCCTCGCTAGCCTCAGTGACAGCATTCTTGGCATCCGAAAGCGCGTTCTCCTTGGAGGCAAGCACTTCCTGGGCCTTCTTCAAGGCCTCCACCTTGCTGTTCTGCGATGCGGTTGCTTCATCGTAGGCCTTTTGAGCTGCGGCAAGCTTGTCGTTCGCCTCTTTGAGCGCCTTATCAGCGGCCTCACGCGCGGCGGTGGCGGCTGAGGCCTTGGCATTCGCCTTGGTCAGAGCATCTGCAGCGGTCTTGGCGTTCTCCTGGGCCTGAGTGGCCTTGTCGAGCGCGGTCTGATAGATGGATCCCGCATTCTTGAGCCCATCCATATAGGCGTTCAGCTTCGTCATATATTCGTCCACGGTCATATCGCCAGCATCGTAACCGAAGTTTTGAGCGTCGACTTTATAGCGGCTATCGTCGCCATACGAGGTGCCGGTTCCGGTAGACGTGATATCTGGGTTGATGATGTTCTGGTAATGGCCTGTATCGGAATAATTATGGTTGCCGGAATCCCAGATTTCCTTCTCTTGGTAATACCAGCCCATAAGCGGATCATCGTAGCTCCATGCGAGATTCTGGGAACCACCATAAAAGAACACATGGCCGAACCCACCACCGTCAAACGTGTTGTAATCTGCGGCGGCCTGAGCAGCCGCAGCGAGATATGCGCTGTAGTTGAGTTCACTCAGCCCAAGACTCTTGCGAATCTCATTAGTCTCCTTCATAACTTTTGCAGTTCGGGCCATGTTGTCCAGCGAGGTTGCGGAATCCTTGTCTCCCAGCTTGTACCAGACCTTGCCATCCCAATCCTTGATGGCATTGGCCGCCTTATCGAGACCATTAGCCTCAAAGAAGCCAAGGGCACCCTTATTCCACTGGGCATCGGCGTTATCGGCAGCAGTTTTCTTCTCGTCGGCGTCCTTCTTGGCGTCAGCCGCGGTTTTCGCAGCCTCATCGGACGCGTTCTTCTTGGCTTCGGCGTCAGCCGTGGCCTGGGATTCGCTGTCTGCAGCGGCCTTCTGCTCAGCGGTGGCCTCTTCCTGAGCCTTCTTGGCGGCTTCGAACGCCTGCTTCACGGAATCCGGCATATCAATGGCCTGCTGTTTGGCATCGACATCCTTCTTCGCATCATCACGCTCCTGCTGAGCCTGCTGCTGCTTGGCTTCGGCGTCCTTCTGATTCTGTGCGGCATCGTTGGCGTCTTGCTGCGCGTTCTTGACCGCATCATTGGCTTCCTGAAGCTTGCCTGTAGCGTCGGCGACAGCCTGCTGAGCCTGATTGACAGCCTGCTGCGCAGCCTGCTGGGCTGCAGGGTCGGAAGACTTGTCATAGTTCTCCTGAGCCTGCTGTTGTGCGGTGCTGACATCGGAAAGCTGCTGCTGGGCTTCGGTATTGTTCTGCTGCGCCTGATTGAGCTGCTGAGCGGTATTCTGCTGCGCGGACTGAGCGTTGTTCAATGCTGTCTGCGCCTGGTTCAGTGCGCTTGCGGCCTCATCCGCCTTCTGTTGTGCCTGCGGAACGCCGGCAATTTGCTGGGCTTCGGATACCGCCTGTTGTGCCTCGGAAACAGCCTGTGTCGCCGAAGCAAGCTGATCTTGCGGTGTGGATGCTGTTTCATCGGCTACTGCCACCTGCGGGGCGACGATAGTGCCGGCTGTGATAAGCGTCGCAACAGCGGCCTTGCTCATAGATTTCATTGGATTCTCCTAATCTCCTGAGGCTGGTTTTGTGGAGTTCATGGCGTGCTGTCTCGCGCAGCGTCTGAACTTTTCTGCATCAGTTGCTGGTGGAATTTCACCGCCATAAGCTGACATCCAACCTAACCGGACAATGCATGTGGGTTCTTTGAAAACGTTGATTTTTGAGGCGTGTCGTTGCTTGTGATTCTCGTGATGCGCGAGTTGTCCGGTTAATAGAGGCAGGTGCCCAATACGGCGGGTCGTACGCATAGACGTGGAAGGGAACGGAGGAAACAGTCTGATGATTGAGTGGTGCTGCATGAGATGGCCATTGTGCCGAGGTAAGGTACACCATAGGGCATCTTCCAATGAAGGGGGAACACGATGACAAGCGCATTGAAATCACTGTTGGAGCGAATGCTGTCTGGCAATACTGCTCCTAGCTGCAGGCATATCGTCGTACTCACACCGGCTCGTCTGCGCTCCTATGCCGAGCGTGAAACGTTGCGCTTTATGCGTGGCCGCGAGCCGCAGCAGCACGAGGTTGAGGTAAGCGTCCATTCCTTCATTAGTTTTGTGCGCTCGGTGATTGGCAACCATGATGATGCCGCATCCATGCGCCCGACGCTTTCACCGTTCCTCATGCGAGCCTTGCTTGCTCAGGAGATGGGCAACAGGCCAGACCTGTTTCGTGAGGCTGGCCGTACGTTTGGTTCAGTGAATCAGTTCGCGGCCCAGATTGAGGAGCTGCGTAAATCCGGCGTTGACTCGGACGATCTTCTTGCTGCGGCGCACCAGCATGCAAGGAGTCGTACAAGCTCCGATGCCGACCGGTTCCAAGCTTTGCACTCGTTGATGGAACTTGTTGAGCATGAGTATGCAGATGATTACGCACTGCCAGGTGAAATCGCTCCCGTAATGAAATCATGGTTGGCCGCGCATGGTTCCGCATATCGATTTGGATTGTATGGCTTCGAGAATATCGCGCCTTCGGAAGCGCTGGCCCTGCAATGGATTGAACGGTATTCTCGGCTCGACTGTGATGCGGATGTCAGTGAGGTGCCGTACGGCGATTTACTGCGGGTGCTGGAAGGCTCCTCGACCGATAGCCCTCGCACACTTGCATCTGTGCGGCCGGTGAATGGTGTGCCAGTCGTGATTCAGGCAATCGATAATCCGGCTGAGGAGATTCGATTTGTGGCCGCGGATATTGTGCGACGGGTCAAGGAGGCACATGGGAAGCTTTCCTATGGCGACGTATTGGTTGCAGCCCGAGATATGAGCCCGTATCGTGCACTGCTGGATACGGAATTCTCTTATAGGTCAGTGCCGGTGAACACCACTCCTGCAGCCATGATGAGCGATGATCCGTTGGCGGATGTGGTTCTCGGATTGCTGGACCCGGCCTTCTACCGCCGTGAACCGGCTGCGATGATGCGCGTATTCCGCAGTGGGTTGATGCGCGCAGTGACCATTGACTATAAGGATTATGAGACCGGAGCAGTGAAACGCCGGCCGATTTCTCGTTCCACATTGGACAAGTTGGAGAATCTGCTCATTACTCAAAATCCCCGCACGATTTGGCAGGATGCTAAGGAAGATTCAGCGAATCTAGCCCCCGAATGGCAGGCTGCTCGCGTCATCAAAGCCTGCATAGATCAGGCTGAACATCAGTATGGGCTCAGAGCATGTGCTCATTATCAAGGCAATGATGGCGGCAGCACGGCGACTGTGCGTGACCAGATTCGTTCGCTGGTGCAGTTCCTCATCGATATGAAGGTGAACAAAGCCGTGTGGAACACCGGAGCGGAGTCTGGCAAGAGCAACGAACGCCGCATTAATCGCACGCGCCAGGTGTGGGATACCGTCATGGGCGCGTTGAACGAAATGGTGCAACAATTCGGTGACGAACCATTTTCCGTGTTCGCGCCCACGTTCAAGAACAATCTTGAATCCTTACTGTGTTCCGAGCCTCTGGGCGCTCGCCCGAAAGCATTGAATGCTGTGGATGTGGTGACGTTCCCGACTCCGATGAGGCAATACCGACTGGTGTATGTGCTCGGTGCCAGCGAATCACAGCTGCCGGCCATTCCGCATGAAGGCGGGCTGCTGGATGAGAGTGAACGGTACTTGCTGGCCGATGTGTTGACTGGGCGCGGCAAGAAGGTTGCGGCATGGTCGATACTGCGCTCCACTTTGGATGCCAAGTCTCAGAGAGAACCGCTGGCGTTCAATATGCTTACCACGCATGCGAGCGATGCGCTTATTGTGACGTGGCCGAAAACCTTGGATGGTGCGGCCCAGCAGCCATCCTCATATGTGAATGCCATTGCTCCGCATGCGTCTGATGCGCAGGATGAAGCGAACGCGGCAGTCGGGCAATGGAGGCACGATATCGAAGATCGTTTGATCGATCTGCCTGATCAGGCGAACCCTCTCGACCGAGAGCTGGCAACACTGCTGTTCACCAAGAGTCAGGGGAGTGATTCCGACAATGCCGCGACTGAATCCAGAGTGTTTGATGCTTCGGTGTCGTCTATCGAGCAGTATTACTGCAATCCGTATGACTACTTCCTTGAGCGTGGTCTGAAGATTAAGCCGCTTCGCCCATACCAATTGGATCCCATCCTGGAGGGTGTGTTCTACCATGCGGTGTTGGAACATGCCGTTGGCAGATGGGCTGCCGAACATCCGGGAGAAGCACCTGAGCTGCATCAGATGCAGGCCTATATACGCGATTATGCGCGTCTCGATCGCCATGATGCCGCTCAGGATGATCGGTGGAGTGTGCTGGAAGAAGACCCGCGCATGTCTGTTTTGGATTCCAGCGAGCGCATGCGCATGGTGCACCAGCAACTCACCTACACACTGCTCAATATGGCTGCATATATGGATGGCATTCGCGCCGCCTGGTGCACGGAAGGCAAGCTGCGGCAGGAGCCACCCAAGGATACGGAAAATAAGAAAAAGAGCAAAAAGACTAAGCCGGTTCCTATATCGGCGCATCGTATTGTCCCGTTGCATACCGAACGGAAGTTCGGAACCATTAGCGGCAAGCCTGGCAAGTGGGAAGCGCTGACCGATGGCTATCTCAATGGGATAGTCAATGGGCAAGCAATATCCATCCCACTGCATGTCAACGGTAAAGTCGACCGCATTGATAAGGTTATTGCCTCCAATGGCGAGACGGATACCGAGGGATTGCTGGTGCTGGATTACAAATCTTCCGCTCACCAGTTGTTCGGTGCAAAGTCAACGGGGGACAAGCCGGATGATAAAGGTTCTGCCATCCATTATGGACGCGAACTCCAGCTGTTCACCTATGCTCGAGCGGCGCAGCGCAATGCCGATGTGCCGATTATCGGCCTGTGCTTCGTGCCGATTCGTCGTAAAGGCGCTGATACTGATGCAATAGCATTCAATGATTGGGGCTCGAAGAAAACACAAGGCACTTTGAGCGACGGTGTGATGACATTGTTCCAAGATGATGCTTGGGCCTCGAGCTGGACGATGCAATTGGGTGGCGGCTCAACCATTGTGAAGCCGTGGAAAACCGCTAAACCTGAAATCTGGGCTCAGATAGAGAGCGACGAGTTCAACGCTATTTGTGATTTCGTGCAATTTAAGATTCAAGAGGCTTGCGAGAACATCATGGCTGGGAGTCTGCCGGTGCACCCGTTTAAGACCTTGGGGCCAAAAGTGAAGGACGGCGTGTCCAATAATCCGTATGCGGACGTGATTGCCCTGGATATGTTGGACGGCCAAGCTTTCCATTACGAGGATCAAATTTCGAAAGACTCGCTCATCAATACGGCTATGACACTGGCTCAGAGGAAGAAGTAGGGGATAGCTACCATGAACAAGAATACGTATGTGATTAATGCTTCCGCTGGCACCGGTAAAACCACCCAGCTGCTGCAAGACGTGCTCCTTGACTTGTTGGAGCGTAATCGCAATGCCGCAAGCCCGCAGTCCATTCGCACGTCCTTGGTGATTACGTTCACGGAGGCTGCGGCGGCGGAAATGCGTAGACGATTGGAGTCCAACCTTCGCTTCGCCATCGACTTCGCCACGGCCAACGCGCATTGCAACCCGCAGCATCTTATCAAAAACGATGATGAGTATGCTATCGGCGGCAATGATGGGGCCTTGGCACAGGCAATACTGACCGATTGCCCATTGGCCTGCAGGGTGTTCACGCAGGCGCTCAATGACCTGCCGGCCGCACATATCAGCACCATCGATGCGCTCGCCAAATACATCGTGGATCGTAATTTCGAACTGTTGCCTCAGGTGACGCCGGGGCAACAGATTCTCTCCGATGAAGCGATGCGCCATGATCTGCAACGGCAGGTTATGGACGACCTGTTCGAGCAATGGTACGGGGAAAACGATAGCCACCACGATGATTTCATGGACCTTTTGGAAGGTTTCGGCGGTGCACAGAACGACAACTCATTGCGCGCGCTGATGTTCCGTCTCTATGACACAGCGTTGACCAAGCCGGATGGTCTCGCATGGTTGCGCAACTTAAGTGAGCCCTATGATGTGAAGTTTGCCGCTGATAAGCCGGTGTATGGGGTGAGCGATGGGCTCGACCGGCGTATCGATACGGCTATTGCCGAGTTCAACAGTGCGTATCCGGAGTTGCTGAAGCGAATCGAATTCATCGCGGAAACGTATGCCCCGCAATACCCGGACACCAATTTTCCGGAGGACAGCCATTATTTGCGATCGCTTTCCCAGCTGAGCGATCTGCCGGAACTGCTGCGCAACGGTACATGGAATGAACTGTATGCGCTGTTCCGTGACGAACAGGAGCATCCTGGTAATGGCCTGTACCATGCCATTACTACGAATTGCACTGAGCATACAAGTGTATTGAAAGATATTTTCAACAACAAAGTCAACACCACGCGTGAGGGCGTGAAGGAACTCGCGGGTGCGGTAGGAAAAGTCCAACAGCCGTTGAAAAAGATACTGTCGATATTTGCCTTCCCCCTGGAAGACACTAACCTGCTGTATGCGCAGATGAAGCATCGTCTGGATACGCTGGTTGACTTCATTCATCTTCTGAATGATGCCTATCGCAAGAAGAAAGAGCACATGCGATTGGTCGATTTCAGCGACGTTGCGGAATGGGCGCTCTCCATATTGCAGGAGCCGGAAGCGGCGCAACGCATTCATGATCAGTGGCGTTACATCTATGTGGACGAAAGCCAGGACGATAACGCGTTGCAGAACGCGTTCGTCCAATACATCAGCAGTGAAGCGGACAAGCTCACGATGGTGGGAGACGTCAAGCAAAGCATCTACGGATTCCGCGATGCCTCTCCTGAAGCATTCAAGGAGATCTGCGATGAGGTGCCGCCGGAGCACACCAGCCAATTGTGGGTGAACTACCGTTCGACGCCGGAAATCATCACGTTCGTGAACGCTGTGTTCGATGGTCTGATGACCAAAGACATGGGCAAGGTGGACTACCGTGCTGAGAGGCTGCGCATGCGAGCCGATGCCCAAGCTGATGCGTCGGTGCGGGATACGTCGTTCCGAAGCGATGCCGTGGAATTGCTGTTGTGCCTGCAAGGTGAGCGTACTGAGAGTGGTGAGGAGCCCGGCGGTGATAAGCCAGAACCCCAGCCGGTGCCTCAAGGCAATATGCGCAGCGAGCAGAACCAGCTGCAAGTGGACATGATTGTGCGCCGAGTACAGTCACTGATTGCCCAGGAAGGCTATTCGTATGGCGATATCGCGATTCTTTCGCGTGGCGCCACCTATTTCGGTGATCTGGCGGACCGGTTGCAGGCTGCCAACATTCCGGTGGAAGTGAAGGGCGTAGGCGATTTCTATAAGAAATCGGAAATCACCTTGGCGCTCAACTGGCTGCGAGTCATTGCCAATGCGCATCAGGATATTCCATTGGTGGCGGTGCTGCGCTCGATTGGCTTCACTGATGATGATTTGGCACGCTTGCGCATGCAGACGAAGGGCGGATTATATGGTCAGATTTGGGTGGCCAGCGACCCCGCGAATCGATTGCCGGTGAAATCCGGTGAACAGACGGCCGATACAGACCATGCGGATAACGCGAATGATGCCAGCCCTGACGATACCGTGACCGACTTGGCACATCAGTGGCGCACTCCGGAACTGACCAGCAAATGCCGGGCGTTCCTGAAGCTGCTCAATGATCTGCGGAACTTCGCATCCAGCCACCCGTTGGATGAAGTGCTATGGCATCTGTATGCGGTAACCGATGTATTTGATTATGTGGGTTTGCTGCCGGACGGTGTGCAGCGCAAAGCCAATTTGGAGTCGCTGTGCGCCAAAGCCAGAACCTTTGAATCCACGCAAGGGCGTAATCTTCGAGCCTTCCTCGACGCTGTGGAATCCTGGGCGAAGGATACCAAGGCGGGGGAGGAGGCTTCAACGGTACCTACCAAGAACGCCGTGCATGTTATGACCATTCACAAGGCCAAGGGCTTGCAATGGCCGGTGGTTATTGTGATGAACGCTTCAGGGGACCTGTTGAACAACGTGAAGAAGACATCTGTCCCAGTGGTGGAAAAACCGGGTACGCACTATGGCATCGCGGGCATGAATGTGGTGTCCACAAGGCACGAATACAAGTTGGGTACGTTCCAGCGCGATGATGTGATGGAGGAGCTGAAGCGCAAAAGCGTGGAGGAGGAGCTGCGCCTGCTCTACGTGGCATTGACCAGGCCGCAGAAGAAGCTCATCATTGCGGCGAATGGCAAGAAAACCGAAGATCACCCGAATGCGGTAGCTAATGCCGTTAGCGGCGTTGCAGTGCGAGAAGTAGATACTGTTTGCGGAGTACGCAAAGCGCTATCGGCGGAGTCGCTGACGAGAACCTCCAATTATCTGTCCTGGATTCTTGGAGGATTGCTCGCCTGGCAGCAGTCGACGGATCCGGGTGCGGGCGCTCACGCTCCCGATGATTGGGATGGTATTCACTCCGATGGGGAGTTCCGCGTCATTCCGGTTCCCCAAAACCCCGATGATGCCGATCCACAAACCGCCCGACAGGGCATGCGCATCACGGTTTCCGTTCACGCGGATGCTCCCGAACCGCAGACCGAGATGACCTCGGATACGCCAGGGTATGCATACACCAAGAAGCGCATGAATATTGCGGCTCAACGCCCGGAAGTGGACGGTGACAGTTTGCCGCGTGTGCCTGCGGCCGTCAATGCTTCCGGCGCTCGCTACTGGATGGCCAATGCTGCCCAGCAGGATACGGATAGTGACGATGATGATGCTGATGATTCGGCAGAAAATGTGATTGTGGACACCAAGGATGACTGGCGGCGCATGGACTTTGTCCTGCCTGATTTCATGGTGGCTGAATCCACCAAGCATGAGGCATCTCCTGCTGAAGTGGGTACTGGTGCGCATAACGTGCTGGAGATTTTCGATTGGAAGCAAGCGGAGAACATTGAAGCTTGCCGAGCCGGTCTTGAGCTGGCCATCGATCAGCTGCTGTATAAGCATGTGATTGCATCTGCAGTGGCCGAAACGTTGCGCGGCGAGATGATGATGGACAATCTACTGTGGTTTGTCTCCGGTGGTCGCTCTGAGCATGGAAACGATGCCGATGAATCACCGGCGTTGCAGAAGCTTGCGGCTCAAATTCGCTCCAACCCCAATAATCTGCATAGGGAGGAACCCTTCACCATGCTGATTGGAGCCCATGAATTGGCGATACTCAATGGCGGTAACGCGGATGTTGACAGTTCTGCGGATTCGGCTGCAGCCTCTTCGCTTGCTTCCATGAAGCATGAGGAGATTGTGGTCCGTGGCGTTATCGATGGTTTTGTGGTGGATGATGCCGCGAAATCCATCATATTGTTCGACTACAAAACCGACCGGGTGCAGCGCGGGGAGGCTCTAGACGATTGGCAACAGCGTCTTGCCGGCGATTACCGAGCCCAGCAGGATCTTTACGCGCGCGCCTTGGAACAGCGCTACCCGGGATATCACGTTACCGAACGTTGTCTCATCGGATTGGCTGGGCATCGACTGATTGATGTGAGCTGAGCGATGTGCACACGGCAATCGACTCAGGCCGATTGCCCGTGTGCCTATAGGAAGGCCCTGAACCGAGCGATATGTTCGGTCCAGGGCCTTTCTGTGCGTGATATTTTTTCTTGAAATTTGAGGCGTGTCGCGGTGTTGCTGCATGTTGTCCGGTTTATTGAGGTGAACGGTTCGCAGGGATTGCGAATCACAGTGATTCCGGTAAATCGGGAACATGTGAAAGGAAACGAGACGATGAGAAGCTTGAAAACAATGAGGAAGACCGTAATAGCTGCTGTGCTTGCCTGTGCGATGGTAGCTCCGTTGACTGCTTGCGGTATGGATGGTGCGGGTTCCGCAGCTCAGAAAATCATGGATTCCGTGGTTGCAGGAGACGCCAAGGCTGTGGCCGCGCAGTCGGTGATGACGCAACAGTTCTATGAGAAGGTGAACTATTTGAACGTCAAGCCGGCCAAGCCTGTGGAACAGGTGGAAGTTGGCAATTCGCAGAAGGTTGGCGATGATGTGCGCTCTGTTGCCGTCTCCTATGTGGTGGATGGTAAGAAGCAGGATGTGGATCTGATTATGCGCAAAGAGGACGGAAACCAGTGGAAAGCGGTGAATCCGGTGCTGTTCCGCATGGTTTCCGCTGTGGACGCTACCTTGAAAGGAGCGGCGACCACGTCCGATGCGAAGTATGCGATGGTTCCTGGAGTCTATGATGTACAAACTAAGGGTTCCTGGTACGAGGGCTCTTGGAAGGAAACGATTACCGCAGACAGTAATTTCGGCAAGTCCATGGGCACTGGACTGGCTACCTTTGGCCATATGAATGCGCTGAAGGCCACGGATGCCATTACAACCGATCAGGATATTCAGCAGGATTTGGCGAACGAAATCTCGAATCTCAGCATGTGCCAGACACTGAAGGAACTGTATCTGAATGGTCAGGACTTCGCTTTGGTGGTCGGCAAAAGTATTGCCAACGCATGCCGTTACGACGTCTCCGAAGTCAACTCCACCATTACCGAGTATTCTGCCAAGCCTGATAGCGACGGTGATTTTAATATCACGTTCGATGCGCAGGTTACCGGCGACGTGGCCGAATTCAAGGACGGTGGCGAAAGCGATGACGAATGGACATGCCAGAGCGTATCTGGAGCTGGCAACCCGACCCAATGTGCCCGCTTCGTCCCCGAGCAATACGAGGTTAAGGGTCTTCAAGCGAAATGCGATATCAATAACAACTGCAGGTTCGTAGACGTGGAAAGCACGTTAACTGCTTTCGCTGATGTGATTTACGCCGGTCACGGTACTGACTGATGCGAAAACGGAAGATAGGTTGCTATCAGGAGCGTGCATTCTATGCTGCATAGCAACCTATCTGCAGATTCAAAAAGTTGTGGAGTCAACTTACCGCAGTGACTAGCAATTCCTTGCGGGGTCGGGTCATTGCTTACGTACAGTAGGTTTCGTTCTTGACGATGCAGCTGATTCAGTGTGGCTTCGCTGTCAATGTGCGTACTTGCTGTTTTTGGTGGCGGACACTAATCTGCATTGGTTACGGCTGCATAATTAAAATTCAAACATTTGACTCAATTAATGAAATGTTGGTAGGGGGTTGCTGTTCTGGCTTTTCGTTGACAAATACCTATGGATTTTCGGACATGTGAAAGTTAAGCAAGGCCGGCTGCGGGCAACTTGTTGTACGGATGTCATATACCTAAGCATATGTATACAATGTTGAATATCGCAAGTGGATTGGGCCCAATTATTGTTGGACGATTATTTGTAACTTACACGATGTTTCCAATTGTATTGGAGTTGATTTCAGGATTCCCTGCGCGTTTTGCGATATGTTGGATTCTTTGACGATGACGGTCTGCACTGTCATGATTTCTCTTTAATAGTGGCGTAGTTAACGTGTTTTCTAGTCTTTTCCACCGATTCTATAATCGGCGGAAAAGACTAGTCACGTATTTGCCGAGATGTTTCTATGGCGATTTCAATCAGGGATAGTAATCTCTGTAAGGCGTGATTGGTAATAATTTCGTACATATGGATGACTCTGATGTGCAGCAATTTGCTTAGTCAGATATTTACTTATTCCGTCAATGTCTTCTTGTCGGAAAACATAATTATCCCATTTGTGGAACGAATCGTACGCTAATTGCAGCAAATCTTCAAAAGTAACTACGCGATTAGCGTTGTTTCCGCTCATATATTTTTCTTGTTTAATATTTCTGGTGGTTGCAATGATGACATTCGCTTCGTAGCATGTATCAAGTGTTTCTTTTGTGATATCCGTATCCAATGTTGCCAAGTACATGGAATGGGCGCCTGTCCGAGAGCGTTCTTCGGGAACCTCTTGCCAGCGTTCTCGCAATGTAGTTTTCGCTGAAACGAGAACTGTATTAAGTTTATTGAGGTTGTATTGTACAACACTGGGCGAGACGAAATCGACGAGTTTGGAAAGTCCACGGTGCATGAACTTATCTTTACCAATACTGCCTTGCGAATCCACGGGAATGCCGGCGCCGATAAACATCAGTTCAATTATGGCTTCAAATTCTTTTCCTGCTCTGGATCGACGTGACTGTGTATTGGAAAGGCTGAGCTGATATATTGGCTCAGCGTTTAAGGTGACATATTGAGTGACGGCTTCGACTCCACTTAGTTTATCGTAGGAGTCATCATTTTCTGCTAGCAGTCCAAGTGCTTCCGTGGTGAACTTCCGCTCGCCTTCCAGATATTTTTCCCAGCACTTCGTACGCATGCTTTCCACGAATTCGCTGGCGTTGTTTTTGAAGAAATCTGGTTGCTTGGTGTCAAACCCTAAATCGACGAATGCGTCGTATGCTAAATCGAAAGGTTTAGGCATCTTTTGGGTACGAAGTTTTCTCGCCTTTTCCTTATATTCCTCGATATCCATGGCGTCCTCGCGTTCATGTGTGAAATAATGTTAATCATAATTACAATACTAATTTGATTTAAAACAAAACTCTTGGGATTTCATGGGACAGATTGTCCTCTTATCGACACATTGTGGTACCTTCGAGGTCATGTCTGAAAAAACAGTGAGTGCACTAATACGTGAAAAACGTCAACGGCTTCATATGACTCAAAAGGAGCTTGCTGATGCTACAGGTTTAGGCAAGTATGGGGATAGAACTATTCGTCGATGGGAAAATGGTGAGACAGAGCCTAAACCGCTTGAACTAAAAGCGATTCTGCAGTTCCCTGAATCTGCGCCTTTTCCTAATAAAGAAACTGCGGATTACCGAAGCATTGATTTATTTGCCGGCATTGGTGGAACGAGACTTGGGTTTGTCCAAACTGGTCGCGTGAAAGTAGTTTTCTCAAGCGAATTCAATCCATTTAGTGTCAAAACATATCGAGCAAATTTTGGCGAGGAGCCATCTGGAGATATCACGAAAATAGATGCTGAGACTATTCCTGATCACGATATTTTAGTGGGTGGCTTTCCGTGTCAAGCGTTCTCTATGGCAGGGCTGAAGCGAGGATTCGAAGATACAAGAGGAACGTTGTTCTTTGACGTTGCGCGTATCATTCGTGCGAAACGACCTAAAGCTTTTATGCTGGAAAACGTAAAAAATCTGATGGCACATGATAAAGGTAAGACTTTTTCAGTGATTAGGAAAACTCTCGAGGATCTTGGGTATGCGGTTAATGCTCGTGTCCTTGATGCAAGAAAATTTGGCGTTCCTCAACATCGAGAGCGTATCTATATTGTCGGATTTGACAAAAGTCAAGTTCGACACTGGGAAGAATTTGAATATCCGAATCCACCATGCACGCCAACCAGATTAGGCGACATACTTGAACCTGAGGTTGATAGCAAGTACACCATTAGTGATCGGTTATGGCAAGGACACCAGCGACGAAAGAAAGAGAATAAGCTTGCCGGCAAAGGTTTTGGATATGGACTGTTTACTGCGGATAGCCAGTATGCGAACACGATAAGTGCAAGATATTACAAAGATGGAAGTGAAATATTAATAGAACAAAAAGGAAAAAATCCTCGCAAGATTACGCCTCGTGAAGCTGCTCGGCTCCAGGGTTTTCCAGAAGAATTTATCATTCCGGTATCTGATACGCAGGCTTACAAACAATTTGGTAACAGTGTTGCTGTTCCCGTCGTGCATGCAGTTGCAAACGAACTGATTCGCGTATTAGACATGGATTAGATGGTCAGGTTCAATAGAGTTTTTGGCGTGAGCTTGTTTTGGTTTGTGCTCGTTTCTTTCATAGGGAAACGAGCACAAACCAAAACAAGCTCACGCTGGCAGAGTGGTTTCTGGCAAAAAGAATCTATGGGAATGTGGATGGACAAGAAGGAAGTGCGTTGCTCTTTGCAAAACTGGTGGAATCAGTAATGCCGTACAATTATTGCCGCTATCCTTCGTGCATTGATGAATCTGATTTCATACCTTCGTTGACGATGATATACATGAATGTATTCCTGCGTCCGCTCCAAGAGGGAGCGATGCTCACATTTACCTGATGAATCTTCGTATCATGCTCCTCTTGAGCTGTATAGGAATCAGTGAATGTGTATTCTTCGAGTCTTTTCTTTGACTGCTCTTGCTCGCGGAACCGTTCTACAGCGCGTAGCTCGAGTTCCAGAGGAAGCCCGTATTCTCTGTGATCATCGGCAAAAGCCCTAACTTTAAGAGAATTGGTGGGATCCAGAATGGTGACCCACCCATTATCGAGAAGAGCAGCTATTCGACGTGCTACTGCAGGTCGTGAGGCCTGCGAACGTGTATATAAAGTCGTTGCCGTGGAGGCTTTATGAAAGTCACCGATTTCGGCAATCAACTCATCCGGCATGAGTGCTTTTGAAGCGAACAGGTTACAGGCTGCTTCCTCGGCTTCTTTACTCATGGCGATATTGTTGAAAATGGTTCGCCGAATAATCAGCTCATCATCAGTTCTTTGTAGATAGTGGCCGAGTTCGTGCAGCAAGGTGAAATAATCACGCGGAAGATAGCCACATTGATTGACGATAAGGTGGTATTTCCCGTCAACCGTTTGTTCCGGTTGCATGCATAGACCGGAGATGTCGCTATCTTCATCTTTCTCGGCGACACTATATGCGGAACGATTAATGAGTTGGACTTGTACCTTCCGCTTCCAATGTTGTGCAATCCCAAAAGGATCATTCAGACAATCTCTCAGGAAAGTTTTGGGATGAGTACTTGTGGCCAGGTTGAGCATAAGCTCAACCTGTTCCTCAACCCAACGATATGTGGCAGCCAGCATGCAGAATAGCCTTACTCTGATATAGATGTGTGGTGGTCGATCGCCTGTTTGATTACACCTCGCCAGGCAGAAGGACCATATCCGTTTTTGCGCGCTGCCAAGGCGAAAGCGTCCTTTGCTAAGGCGAGACGTGAATCTTCGCCAGCTGCAGATGCGTAATTGTCTGCGGCGCTTCGATATACGGGCTGCTCGATTTCGATAAGCAAATCCTTAGGTAGGGAGAAGGTGCGTGGCCGTAACAGCTCAGCATTGATTCCAAGCTTGGCCAGTTGGTTTTGTTGTGCAGCACTGAGAGCCAGACGACCATCGATAACATCTATCGCTTTATCGAGTGGCAGCTTCAGCTCTTTCGTTAATAAACGCACATAATCCATTCGATTTGAATCCGTGGATTCGTATTCTGCGTCATCATGCAGTTTCGGCAGACTATTACACAACTGATGCCATGCTTCCATGCGCTTGCGGATTTCGAAGATCTCCTGTTCTGCTGAAGTCATTGGATCTTCTGGAGCTGTTGCGCGTTCAACGCCAAGTGTATCGTCAGCGCAATCGTTAGTTAGTGCATTGGTCACAGCCTGAGTGAATTCATCCAGTGGCCTGAACAGTATGCGAACCGGGGCCTCGGTTGCAAGTGCCGGCCATGCGACCATTGGCGAGCACAGGGGAGTGTTGCGAACGATGAGCGAATCATCGGTTCGTACGGCTGTATTGTTGCTCATTGGGATCACTGTGATGATGCGCGCGTCATCGGTTACATTGCTAACCAATACATACTGGTGTCCGATGTTGGTCTTTGCCATCCACAGTTGTCCTTTGGCTACCGGCTTCTGCAAGCGCTGCTTAATATATTCTGGGGTGTCCATACGAATGACTTCAGCAGGAATCGTGACCGAGGGAAGGGTCAGCAGGCGCTTCTTTGCTGCGTGAGTATGTTCTACCATGATTCACCTTCCATATTTATTAATAGGTATATCCGGTGGTTCCCAGGTCACCGAACAGAAGATTTTCTTGATTCCAATCCACATCGTCCACGAGGAAAATATTTTTATCTGAACCATCTTGGACCATGTAAGGGTGTAATCCGACGATGAGCCGTGTCAGCACGTTGATTTCTACGGATCCTCGTGCGGTTTGCAGAATATCCTGCAAACAAGCGACAATCGGAGTACGTGCCAACGGAGGCATTTTAGAGCGTTTCCCTTGGCGGAATTCGTCGTATTTTTGGTCGTTGGGCCATTTGATGAGGTCTTTATGTCGCCGTGCGGATGAGCGAAGTTCCTTTTCGGAAAGTTGAGAACGAGTAGAAGGACATGCGAGTAAATGCCACAAGTTGGTTTTGTCTACTTTGGCGAACGTTTCTCTATGCTCTTCCATATCTTTCTCAACGACTCGTCTTGTTCGACCGAACTCGGTCTGATCAAACAAGTCAACAAGCCATTGCTTCGCGGATCCCAGCACATTCTTTTCAAATTCTTCATCGGTGCTGCATGAAGTGAATAGTTCAGCGAGTTTGGGATTGCATGAAGAAGTGTCGTATGACAGGGACTCCATTTTTTCTCTTGTGTTGCGGAAGATGAAGGTGAGGGCCCACTGCTCGGCGTCATCTCCATATTTGTAAACCAGAGCTGGATATCTTCTCAGTTGTTTGGAGAAGAAATTCTCCAGAAGAGAGAACAATGCCCAGTAATTGCGATTGACGAGAGCTTCCCTGTTGTACTTCGCTGTCATAATCCCTCCCGCTGAACGGCAACATTTCTAGCTTACTACCAGCTTCATTGTCATCAAGCTGATTTAGATTAAGGAACAGCGTGCGATGTCGGATTGCCTTTTCGTATCTCACTTGTACTCTAGACGAAATACATTTTCTCCATTGAGGCAAAGAGGAATCGGGGCTCCGAGAGCTTTGCTGCAGACAATGTTGAATCCTTGCCATCCTGCGCGTTTCGCGTTAGGTCCTAGTGGCTCTCTCGGCTGGAACATTTCGCGAGTCTGCAATTCTTGGGGAATGAAGAAAATCCTTGCGTTGTTATCAGGATCTACCAGTACGATGTACAAGCTGAAGTAGATGCCAGCATTCATTCGCTCCTCCTGCGGTTTCCATGCTGCTCCAGGAATTGTTCCATCGAAAGAATCTGACAGCTTTTGTACATGTTTGCTTTTCACCTGAGCAAGGAATCCGAAAAGTCGCAGATGATGTCTGCGCATTTGAAGTTCTGCCGCAGGAGACAGAGCTTTCCGGTTTTGCACTTTGGACAGGGAACGTGCTTGGCTATTAACAGCTCTCCTGCATCTCCGAATGTTTTCTTTTCAGATGTCATAGGTATTACCTCGCTTCGTTTGTATTGGTTTTTCCTTGTGCTTTTTCTAACCGGACAACTGTCCTTTTCCTTGAAATTCGAGGCGTGTCGTATGTGCTGATTGGATTGTCCGGTTACTGGGAGTGTGGCTCTGGGAAGAGCTGGAAACGATTGCGCAAATGATGAAATTCGCTGCATCAGTGGCTGGATCAACCGTGGCGCCGAGTGCCGCAGAAAGGAGCTTATTGAAATGATGCATAGTTGGCCGCATCGGTCCCGTTCGGATTTTCTGGATGAATTGGAGACGTTCCAATTGCAGGAGCTTGTTCACGATTCGAAAATCGAAACGGGTGCCGTGTTTATTGCACTCAGTTACCGATTCGAATCAATGCTCTCCGGACATGGATGGATTCCAGAACATAATCCGGCTCTGGGATCGTATTACATGTGCCTGTGCGCCCAGGTGCAAAGCAGCAGGAATGAGCCCGACTTGGACCATCGAGAGGAGATGATTGCCTATATCCGCTGGCAGCGGGAGCAGCGTGACAGGTATGACCTGGTGCTGCACGTGGTGGATTCATCTCTAGACAGCGTGCATACGTGGAATCATCGGTATGATTTCACCGCGTGCGATAGGCTCCGTATTCTTGCGATGAAGCCCAGCTTGGTGTTGCTGCGGCATCTGCTCTGCGCATATCAGTCGCGCCCGATGCTGTATTACTCGCTGGAGCATCACTATTCATGGGCGCGGCCTTTGCTGAACCTGCCGCTGGGCTGGCGTTTACGGTTTGGTGCTGAACTTATCGAAGACATTCAACGGGTGATTGATAAGGAACATCTGCGGCAATTCCGAATCGTGGAGGCACAAAAACAGTGCGGCGATCTTCATATCTCTTATGAATCAGCAGGAGCCGGAGATATGAGTGAAGGGCAGTGCGCGGAGATGGACCGATTGATTGAAAGCTATGCGCTATTGGCACAGCATGTATGCGGGCTTTGTGGCATGACCGTAGCTCGCAGTGAGACATTGAAGATGCCGGTGTGCGTGGTATGCCGTGACGGCGGCAAGTGGATTGAGCGTGCCTTCCCGGATGCGGATGAGCTTCTCTTAGATAACTCCGTAGAGGAAGAAATTCATGCCTTATGGTCTGATGTGGCAGATTCCGAAGCTCTTGCGGAGTCTCTGCATATTCTTCGATTTCGCGCTTCCGACGTATGGCCGTTTCCGCAAGATGGTGCATACCAGTTGTGGAATTCTGCGATACAGTCAGGAATAAGTGCACAGACACGAGGAGGTGCTCGGTGATTCCAGAACAATACCGCAACCAACAAGTAGGTGTAACGGGGTATCGGGTCTTGAATCTTGATCTTGATGGTGTATGTGCCGATTATTCAGGTGCCCTGCGTGATTATCTTGTTGACCACGGCGTGATGAATCCTGATGCCCATCCCGAAGAGAACAATTACGCGCTGTATGAAAATGCTGGATGGCCGTTCCGTACTCGGGAAGAGTACCTTGCCGCACATAAGGCCGCGGAACAAGAGCATTTATATGCCACGATGCGTCCGATAGAGGGAGCACCGGAAGCGTTGCGGTTCCTCGCGGAAAACCATGTGTACATTCGTATAGTCACCCATCGGCTGTTTGTCTCCGGGCAGCATCAGATGGCGGTCTCGGATACCGCGCAATGGCTAGATACGTGGGGTATTCCTTATATGTCGTTGTGCTTTACCGGCTTAAAAGACAGCATGCAAGCCACCGTGCATATAGACGATAGTCCGTCGAATATCACCGCATTGCGCAAAGTCGGGCAGCACGTCGTTGTTTTTGATCAACCATACAACCAGAATTTCGTTGGCCCACGAATACATGATTGGAGCCGCTCTGCAACACAGCAGTTGCTTGACTGGTTCGAGCAGTGGCCGGAAACAGGAGAAGGAGAGCAATAGGAATGTCGTATTCACAAAGCAAAGGAGCATTATTGATGAGTGGAAAGCCTCACTATTCCAAGCCTTGGTTGAGCATCGATGACCAGATCAAGCAAGTGGAAGCGCGCGGCATGACTGACGCGCATGAGTTCTCGATGGAATTCGCCCGTATCGGCTATTACCGTCTAAGCGGATATTGGTATCCGTTCCGCAAGATTGATCCCAGTTCCAATAAGCGATCTGACGAGTTTATCGAGGGTGCCAAATTCGAGCATGTTATGCGCTTATACCGGTATGACGAGAGACTTCGAGCAGCGTTATATTCGGCATTGAGCAAAATCGAAGTAGCTTTACGCGTCAAGCTTGGGTACGTACTTGGCCACAGGGATGCTTTTGCCTATCTCAAGCCGATGATGCTTCGAGATGATCTTGATGTGGTTGCTTATTCCAGCTTCATTAATTCGTTCATGCGGGAAATCGGCCGTAGCGATGAAGATTATGCCGAACACTTCAAGCGTGACTATGACGGAGAAATGCCTATCTGGGTTGCGACTGAAGCCATGACTCTCGGCAATCTCATTATCCTGATTTCATGCATTAAGCCTGAGGATGGAGATGAAATCGCTGCGGATTTCGGTGTGAGCCGTGATGCTTTGCAGACATGGCTGAATGTACTTGTTGATTTGCGCAATGGCGCCGCTCATCAAGATCGTTTGTTTGACCGAGAATTTGACAGTATTCCTAATTGGGAGCAGCGGCCGGAACTGATTCACGCTCAGGAGGCTAATCAGCTGTATGCTCTGCGCCGTGTTCAACAGGCGCGTGCTAATTGGGCTGCTTATAAGGAACTGCAGAAGGAGCTCAAGCGAGGGCATAAGCAGACCAAAATCTATGGTCAGATTGCCGTCATCGCATATATGCTGCGCAATCTCGCAGATGATGAAGAGGCGTTGGCTCTTAAGCGGTGCCTAGAGGAATTCCCTACGGATATTCCAGGTATGAGCCCTAACGCAACAATGGGTATTCCGGACAATTGGAAGAATCAGATTCTATGGAATTTTGATTTGCCGGAACAGTCAGGACGTGCATAAACAATCGGCAGGTTCTCTAACCGTCTGAAAACGTTGAAATTTGAGGCGTGTCTCGGGTTTTAGCGTACTTGTCCGGTTAATGAAGGTGTAAGGCAATGAGCCGGTTGCACAGGGCAGCTGGCCGCTGAAGATTAAGGAGATAATCATGAACACCCCGATTAAGACCACTGTGAGCTTCAAGGATCCTCGCGATGACGATGATGATCGTCTGGAAGATTACACCGTTCCGATTCCGGAAGGACTTACTGAAGAGTTCGTACCTTCCCAGCCGGTGACTCCCAAGCAGATTATTGATTGGGAAACCAAGAATAAGGAGCCATACCCGGGTTATGCCGAGGAGCTGTTCAACTGGGAGAACGCGTGGGAAGAGGTGAACCGTGCCCAGCAGAAGGCTGACGGCGGCTATCTGCATGTTGCAGATCCGGTGCACATCCAGGAGGAGCCGGAAACTGCTGCAGGCAGCGTGAAGGATGCCGATGGAGAAGACGTGCCCGTTTACGGAGACGACAATGTCTTCAGTGAATACAGCAGCTTCTTCGAAAACGCATTCGGCGGCGATGGGCAGTTTGGTGATTTTTACGATGCCGATGGAGAAGACGAGGAAAACTGACGGATATACGTCGGAGCGCGGATCCGTCTGCGAGTCGACTCGCTCAGTCAGTTTCGCTGAAGGCTCCCCTCGAGAAGAGGGGAGCCGAAGGGCGCGTCTACAACAAGATGCCGAGTTGCATCGCAATGGTTAGAAATCGAAGTTGTCTGGGTCGGCGCCGTTGCGTTTGCCAGTGTTGAGCGCGGTGACGGCAGCCATATCCTCAGGCGCCAAGTTGAAGTCGAACACGTCGAAGTTCTGCTTGATGCGCTCGGTGTGCGTGGACTTCGGCAGCACGACGATGCCGCGCTGAATATGCCAACGAATTACCACCTGGGCTGCAGACTTGTCATACTTCGCACCAATCTCAGCCAGCACCGGCTCGGCAAGCAGATTGCCGCCAGTGCCACCCAGCGGGCTCCAGGCCTCGGTATGAATGCCCTTGCCGGCAAGGAAATCAATCAGCTCCTGATTGGTGAACTGAGGGGAGGACTCAATCTGATCGACCGCAGGAACCACATCGCTGTTCTTCAGCAGCTCCTCAATATGGTGCTGCTGGAAGTTGCTCACACCAATCGCCTTGGCGCGGCCGGACTGGTAAATCTCCTGCAGGTCATCCCAAGCCTGCTGCCAGCCGTCCGCCGGCCAATGAATCAGATACAAATCCACATAATCCAGCCCCAAGCGGTCCAGGCTTTCCTGGAATGCATCCAAGCCACGGTGTGCGCGAATATCGTCATTCCATAGCTTGGTGGTTACGAAGAAATCCTCACGCGGCAGGCCGGCACGGCGAATGCCTTCGCCCACGGAAGCCTCGTTACGGTAGATCATCGCCGTATCAATGTGACGGTAACCATTCTCCAGAGCCGTCTGCACAGCGTTGATGGTCGTTTCGCCATCAGGAGTCTGGAATACCCCCAAACCAACCTGAGGAATCACCGTGCCATTGTTAAGGGTAATCGTCGATTGAATCGCCATAATGCCTCGCTTAACTCAATGTCAATACGTTCCTGAGCTATTCTACGAAGCAGAACAGCTGTTGAGATGGATTTTGCTTGGTGAGGAATCTCACCGTGACCTAGGTGACGGAGTGAATTTATGCAGTATGCGGCGGCGTTTGACGCAGGAACCACAGCGCTGAAAGGTGCGCTGGTGGCTGAGGATGGACAGATCGTTGCCAGCGCCGGCAGTGATTTGACACTGATTATCAATGGCGATTTCCGCGAGCAGGATTCACATGAATGGTGGCAGGCGTTCTGCAAGGTATCCCGGTCACTGGTGGCCCAAGCACGGGAGAGCCAGTCTGGATTCAATGCCGCACAGATTGCGGGCATTATTTTCAGCGGTCAGATGCAGGATGTCATCGCGTTAGATGCCAAGTTCCAGCCGGTATGCAACGCGATTCTGTATTCGGATGGTCGTGCGGATGACGAAGCCGAGCAGCTTGGCAATGCGTACCGGGGTGGCGCAGCACGATTCTTGGAAACTGTGGGCAATCGGCTGGAAGGATGCCTGCCATTGCCGAAGCTCATGTGGCTGCGCGATCATGAGCCTGATCTGTTCGCACGTGTGCACCATGTGCTGATCAGTTCCAAGGATTATCTCATCGCACAGTTGACGGGCACGTGCATTGGTGATGTGGCGGCATGCTCCACAGCAGGCGCCATGAACATACGCGAAGGGCAATGGGATAAGGAACTGTGCGAAGCTGCGGGAATTGATAGCACAATCTTGCCTGAATTGCATAAGCCACAGGATTGCATCGGCACTGCGACTGCAGCGGCTGCGGCGCTTACAGGATTTGCTGCCGGTACTGCGGTATATGCCGGCATTGGCGACGCGGGTGCCACCACATTCGCCAGCGGTGTTGCCAAGCCTGGCCAGTACAACATCAATATCGGCACATCCGGTTGGATTGCCACCGTATCTTCGGAACCATTTGTCAATAAGCCTGGTGCCGCGAACCTGAAGTTCGGCGTGGCATCAGGATTCGTGAACGCGGTGCCGTTCCTCAATGCCGGTGACGTGCACAAGTGGGTGACCGGCGTATTTGCCGGCGGCAATTATGCCGAAACACATCGGATGATTACGACGTCAGCGCCCGGTGCCAATGGCGTGCTCTGCCTGCCGTACTTGGTGGGGGAGCGGTTCCCGGTGATGAATCCGACCATTCGCGGCGCGTATGTGGGCATCACACCGGACACCACGCAAGCGGATATGGCTCGGGCGGCATTGGAAGGCGTGGCGTTCTCGATTCGGCAGGGCATGGAAAGCTTCGACGCCGCGCCGGTCTCCATATCCCTGATTGGCGGCGGCGCTCGCGAAAGCGCATGGTGCCAAATCCTCGCCGATGTGCTTGGGCGCTCAATCGACGTTTACGCCAACGCCGATATTCTGCCAGCGGTGGCGCTTGCTTCGCTGGTATTCGAGCAACCGGATCTTGCCGCGAACATTGCCGAAACCACTACCTACGTGCCAAATCCAGCAGCCGTGCACATCTATGACGAGAGTTACCCGAGGTTCTGCAAGCTGTATCCAGCGGTTGCTTCGTTAAATGGCCAAATTCAGTGAAATCCGTCAAGCCTGTAGCGTATTCGTGTGCGAATGACCATGTATATACCGTATGCTGCATAAATAGAGTGGGTGTTCAATGGTGAGCTTTCCACAAAGATTTGACTGAACGGGGATGCTAATGGTCAAAGATATTGAACTGTACAGAGCCGAAGATGGTTCAGTTCAGCTGGAAGTCAGTGTGCAAGGCGATACGGTGTGGCTGACACAGGCTCAGATGGCGGAATTATTCGGTACAAAAAGTCAGGCGATGACCAGACACATTAAGAATATTCTGGCTGACGGTGAACTTGATGATTCAACTTGTTCCAAAATGGAACAAGTTCATATCGAAGGTTCCCGTCGTATCCGGCGTGTTGTAAAAGTGTATAGCTTAGACATGGTTATTTCAGTCGGGTACCGTGTCAATTCCAAACGGGCTACCAGTTTTCGCCGCTGGGCTACGAATGTGCTGAGACAATACCTTATAGACGGTTATGCAGCCAATGAACAGAGACTGCAACAGTTGGAGAAAGTCGTTACCGTCCTTGCACGCAGTAATGATCAGCTTGCCGCAGGCATTGCGGATGTTGTTTCGAGCTACTTACCGGGATTAGACATACTTCGTGACTATGATGCGAATGAACTCTCGCCAAATCCAATAGTAAAACCAGTATGGACGATTACAGCTACGGCTGCGCGAACTATGGCGGCGCGATTACGCAAGGAATATCCAGACGATACATTGCTCGGCCAAGAGCGTGGCGATGCGCTTGAGCGTATCATTGGAGCGATATATCAGAGTTTCGCTGGACAGGATTTATATCCTACCGTTGAGGAAAAAGCTGCGCATCTGCTGTATTTCGTAGTAAAAGACCATCCATTTGCTGATGGCAATAAGCGCATGGCGGCTGCGATGTTCGTGAGTTTCCTAGAAGGTAATGCCGATGCTTTTGCCCAAACTGGCAAGCCGATTATTACCAATAATGATCTTGCCGCCATCACGCTATTGATTGCCGTGAGCGACCCCGGTGAAAAGGATTTGATGATTGATTTAGTCGAGCGCATGCTGTCGCCTCAGAACAGAAGGTAATTAACTGACTGTAATAGTGCGGTTTTCGCATCGATTGTTGACATAAATCCACTGAATAAGCGGGGTGCTGATTGCTGAAACTGCGTGATATCTCACGATACGGGTGAAAGTGAACGTTTCCGGGCACTTCGTGGCTTTACATTGCTACGATGAGGCGTTATGAGCGAGAACATCATGCGAATCATCGACCTTCGTGGTCAGAAACTGTCCCGTGCCGAACTGCTGGCCGCGATGCCGCGCGCCGCAATGGGCACTTCCGAAGCCACCGATTTGGTGCGCCCGATTCTTGACGATGTCAAGGAACGCGGTGCAGCAGCCCTGCGTGACTTTGAGGAAAAGTTCGACCATGTGCGCCCCAAGAACCTGCGCGTGCCGGCCGAAGCGATTGCCGATGCGCTCACCACGCTCGACCCTGAAGTTCGCGCCGCCATCGAGGAATCCGTGCGTCGCGCCCGCGCCGTGGCCAAGAACCAGGTGCCGCAGGACTTCCACACTGATCTGGCCCCCGGCGCTCGCGTTGCCGAACGTTGGATTCCGATTCAGCGCGTCGGCCTGTACGTGCCTGGCGGCAAGGCCGTTTACCCGTCTTCCGTGATTATGAACGCCGTACCGGCACAGGCCGCAGGCGTCGAATCCTTGGCTATTGCCACCCCGCCTGCTCGCGATAACGCGGAAGGCTTGCCGAACAAGACCATCCTTGCCACCTGCGCCATCCTAGGCGTTGACGAAGTGTACGCAGTCGGAGGCGCACAGGCCATCGCCATGTTCGCTTACGGTGCCAAGGGTTCCGAGCCGCAGGATGGCGACGTGCTGTGCGATCCGGTTGACAAGATCACCGGTCCGGGCAACATTTTCGTGGCTACCGCCAAGTCTTTGGTTTCCGCATTCGTGGGCATCGATGCTGTGGCCGGCCCGACCGAAATCGGCATCATTGCCGATAAGGATGCCAACCCGAGCTTGCTCGCCGCCGATTTGATTGGCCAGGCCGAGCATGACGAGCTCGCCGGCTCCGTGCTCTTTACCGATTCCCCCGAGCTGGCCGAGAAGGTGCAGGAGAATCTCAACTATCGTGTGCCGAAGACCGAGCACGCTGAGCGCGTGCACACGTCCCTATCTGGCACCCAGTCCGCCATCGTGCTGACCGATGGTCTCGACCAGTCCATCGACGCCGCCAACGCGTACGCCGCTGAACACTTGGAGATTCAGACCAAGGATGCGGATGCCGTGGTCAAGCGCATCAAGAACGCCGGTGCCATCTTCCGTGGCCCGTACTCCCCGGTGCCGCTGGGCGATTACATGTCCGGCTCCAACCATGTGCTGCCCACCGGTGGTACCGCCCGCTTCGCCGCAGGCCTCGGCGTGCACACCTTCATGAAGCCCGTCGAAGTTATCGAATACGACGAGGAAGGCCTGAAGGAGCTTGCCGCACGCATCAATGCGTTCGCCGTATCCGAAGACCTGCCGGCACACGGTGAATGCGTGCTCTCCCGCTTCGTGGAAGACCCGTACAACAAGGCAACCCTGCGCGAACAGGAAAAGGAAGCTGGTCTGCTGTGAGCACTATCTCATCGAACCTTCCGCTGCGCAACGACCTGATTGGTGAGGAACCGTATGGTGCTCCGCAGCTTGACGTGCCGGTGTGCCTGAACGTCAACGAAAACCCGTATGCCCCGGACCCAGCCGTATGTGACACCATCGCCAAGCGCGTACGTGAAATCGCCCCTACCCTGAACCGTTACCCGGACCGTGAGCACATCGAGCTGCGCAAGGCATTCAGCGACTATCTCGCTCGCGAATCCGGCACTCGACTGGATGTGGACGAGCTTTGGGGCGCGAACGGCTCCAACGAGATTATGCTCCAGTTGTTCCAGGCATTCGGTGGGCCCGGTCGTACGGCTCTGGGCGCTGACCCCACGTATTCCATGTACCCGGAGTATGCGCGTGACACGTTCACCGGCTGGAAGCTTGCTCACCGCAACCCGGATTTCACACTGAACGTAGAGAAGGTCATCGAAGCCATCAATGAGGTCAAGCCCTCAATGGTCTTGCTGACCAGCCCGAACAACCCGACCGGCACTCCGCTGCCGATGGAAGACATCGAACGCATCCTTGCCGCATGCGAAACCGCGGAAGTCGCGGGAGCCGGCGAGGGCGTGCATCCGATTCTCGTCATCGACGAAGCTTACGTGGAATTCCGCAAGCCCGGCACTCCAAGCGCTGTCAGCCTGATCAAGAATCACCCGAATCTGGCTGTCAGCCGCACGATGAGCAAGGCATTCGCCTTCGCCGGCGCACGCGTCGGTTACCTCGCTGCCAGCAAAGGCATCATCGATTGCGTGCGCATCGTGCGCATGCCGTACCACCTGTCCGCCGTGACCCAGGCCGCCGCCTTGGCTGCTTTCGAGCACACCGACGAACAGCTGAGCCGTGTGGAACACTTGCGTGAAACCCGCGAAGCCACTGCCGCATGGTTGAAGCAGCAGACCTACAAGGGCCAGCCACTCGAAGTGGCCGAATCTGGCTCTAACTTCCTGCTTTTCGGCGGCCATTTCGACAAGCGCGACGCCATTTTCGACGAACTGTTGAAGCGTGGAGTCCTTATTCGCGTGGTCGGACCGGATGGGTGGTTGCGCGTGTGCATGGGCACCGACGAGGAAATGGAAACCTTCCGCAATGCCCTTGCTGAAGTGCTCCGCATCGTGGAAGCAGCCTGAGTCAAGACTAAGTCAACATTCGTTTCGGTAAGGGCGGCAGGGCACCGGTACATTCCGGACCCTGCCGTGTCCGTTCCATTCGCATCATAATCAGGAGACATGATGGCAAGAACCGCACACATTGTTCGCGAAACCAGCGAATCACACATCGACCTTGAACTGAACCTCGACGGCACCGGTCAGACCGATATCGACACCTCGGTGCCGTTCTACAATCACATGATGAATGCGCTCGGCAAGCATTCGCTGATCGATCTGAAGATTCACGCTCACGGCGACACCGATATCGACGTGCACCACACTGTGGAAGATACCGCCATCGTGTTCGGCGAAGCATTGAAGCAGGCGTTGGGGGACAAGCGCGGCATCCGCCGCTTCGCCGACGCCACCGTGCCGCTGGACGAAGCTCTGGCCAAGGCTGTGGTCGATATTTCCGGTCGCCCATACTGCGTGTGCTCCGGCGAGCCCGAAGGCTTCGAATACTGCATGATGGGCGGCCACTTCACCGGCTCGCTGGTTCGCCATGTGATGGAATCCATCGCCCTGCACGCTGGTATCTGCCTGCACATGCAAGTGCTCGCCGGCCGCGACCCGCACCACATCGCCGAAGCCGAATTTAAGGCACTGGCCCGTGCTCTGCGCTTCGCCGTTGAACCCGATCCGCGTATCGAAGGCCTGATTCCGAGCACCAAGGGAGCCCTGTGATGGCCGACAATACCGACGATAAGAACCCGGATAACGAATCGCATTTCTCGGACGAAGAACTGGAAGCGGCCCTCGCTGGATTCGAAAAGGAATTCGCTGACGAGGATGCTAACAAGGCTGATGCTACTGATGCTTCCGGCGAGGCAGCTACCACTGCCTCCACTGACGATGTGGCTAGCGTAGCCGATGCCGTCAATGAAGCAATGGCCGATGTAATCGACCCATCAGTCGGATTCGACAACGAACTTGCCGGATTGCTCGGTAACAAAGCCAAGATTGCACTGATTGTCACCCGCATCGCTGCTGCCGATCTGCTGGCTGCATTCTGCCAGCTTTCTGACATCTCAGCCGAATGCATTGGCTCCAACCAAGGTGCCGTTGCGGTCCTGAAGAACCTCGACGGCGACGGCCCTGAGGCTGCAGCCAAGGATTTGACCACTGTTGTATCCGGTATGGCTGTAGTACTTGCAGTGAATCGTGCGGATAAGCTCGAAGCTACCATGTACATGCAGGGCGAAGCCGGCCAGACGTTTGCTCCACCAGTGCTGTTCAATTCCACACCACGATTCGTGGAGGATTTGATGCTCGGCATCGTGACGCTGGTGCAGCTCAAGAGCCAAGGATTCGAAGTCGTGAATTCTGCGGAACTTGACCATGATCAGGCAATGGAAATCATTGCCAAGCACACTAAGCAGGGGCGAGCAGGTCGCGGTTCGCGCATCGAATAATCATACGGAAATCACAAGGTAGGGGAGAAGCTTATGACCACGGCAGTTGTATTTGACTACGGTTTTGGCAATGTTCGCTCTATGGTGCGTGCATTGGCAAACCTTGGTGTGGATACCACGTTGACTTCCGATTACCGTCAGGCGCTTGAAGCAGATGGCCTCGTGGTGCCGGGCGTTGGCGCATTCGCAGCATGCATGGAAGGCTTGAAGCAAGTGGATGGAGATCGCGTCATCTATGATCGCATCCGTGCTGGCCGCCCGGTGCTCGGCGTATGCGTAGGCGAGCAGATTATGTTCGAGCATGGCACCGAGCACGGAGAGCAGGCGGAAGGCGTCGGTCTGATTGGCGGTTCCGTGGACCCGCTGGATGCTGACGTGGTGCCGCATATGGGCTGGGACACCGTCGAAGCCGCAGAAGGTTCCGTGCTGCTCAAGGGTGTGGAACATGAGCGCTTCTACTTCGTGCATTCCTATGCGGCCATGGGCGTGAGCGAGGCTGATACCTCACGCTTCTCCATCGACCTGAGTGGCGAGCCCGAACGTGTGAGTTGGTGCCAGTACGACCGCTCTCGATTCGTAGCTGCTTACGAACGCGGCCCGCTATTCGCCACTCAGTTCCATCCGGAAAAGTCCGGTGAGGCCGGTGCCCAGCTGCTGAAGAACTGGATTGCCACGCTGTAAGCACTTGGCTGCAACAACCTGCTGCTAGGTATTCAAGAAAGGTGTATTTGAATATGTCATTGACTCTGCTGCCCGCCGTTGATGTGCGCGATGGCAAGGCCGTGCGCCTACGCCAAGGCGAATCCGGTTCCGAAACTGATTACGGTTCCCCGTTCGAGGCCGCTCGTACGTGGGTCGAGGCCGGTGCCGAATGGATTCACTTGGTCGACTTGGACGCTGCATTCGGCACGGGCAACAACCGTGACCAGTTGCGTCAGATCGTGCACGAGCTTGGTGACAAGGTGAACATTGAGCTCTCCGGTGGTGTGCGTGATGATGACTCCTTGGATGCGGCTCTTGAAGCTGGTGCCGCTCGCGTCAACATTGGCACTGCGGCTCTGGAGAACCCGGATTGGACCGCTTCGGTTATCAAAAAGTATGGCGACCGCGTGGCCGTTGGCCTTGATGTGCGCGGCCATACGCTGGCTGCACGCGGCTGGACCCGAGAAGGCGGCGACCTGTTCGAAACCATGAAGTTCCTGGACTCCGTGGGCTGCTCCCGTTATGTGGTAACCGATGTGGCTAAGGACGGTATGATGTCCGGTCCGAACATCGAATTGCTGCGCGAAGTGGCCGAACGCACCGATGCCAAGGTGACTGCATCCGGCGGCATCTCCAAGTTGGATGATTTGCGCGCCATCAAGACCCTGGCTGACTTGGGCGTGGACGCCGCAATCCTCGGCAAGTCCCTCTACGCGCGTGCCTTCACCCTCCAGGAAGCGCTGGAAGTAGCGAAGTAAGCCACGAATATAGAAACTCATCGCATGATGTGGGGTATTTCATCCGAGATACCCCACATTTTCATAGGTGGCAACGGACTACACGGGAAATTACACTCCTGGCGTCCATAATTCCGGTAATTATCCCCATCTTCCCGAATTTTGGATACTAAGAAAGTGTTAGCGTCCAAAAATTAGGAGATTTGCCTTAGCTCCCCGAATTATGGACGCTGAGTTTGTGTCAGTGTCCAAAATTCGGGGTGATGCTACTTAGCGCACGGCAGATCGCCGGACTTGATGAGCTTCTTGAATACGGCGTAATCCTCATCGTTCTGTTCGGCATAGCTGACGGCGAACGAGGCGATGGCCTGATCGAATTCGTCGGTGCCACCCATGTAATTGGCGATGGCGATGGAGTCGCCGGTACGGGCATGCGCATGAGCCAACGACCATGCGCACATGCGCGACAAATCACTTAAACCGGAAGCGTTGAGATTATCGATATCAATCGATCCCTTGCCGTTCCACAGCTGGCGCACATAATAATCGCGTTTGCGACCGTCTTCGGCCATGAAGCTGGACCAGCCCAGAAGCACATCGGCGGTGCTCTGAATCAGCTTCTGCCCCTGCACCACACGTTCGCCATGCGTGGCGTACTGGGAAGCGCCGCAGTAATGCTCGAGCACCGAATAGGTGGCTTCTTTCATCTGCAGCATCATCGGATCGTCGATATCGCGGGCGATCCATACAGACGTCCAAGCGCGCTGACCAACCGAACCGACGCCGACCACTTTGCGGGCGGAATCCTGATAACGCAAATGGTCGAACACCATGCGTCGATCGTCATACAAAGAATGACGATAGCTTTCCAGTAACGTATCGAGACGAGCCTGCAACGCTTCAGGATCGGCATAATCAGTGAGCTCGTTGATCGGCACCAATTCCGGAGGATTGGACTTGAAACGCAGTTTGCCGCCTTCATAACGGCATAGCTTCGCAGCTGCGGCATCGTTATCCTTCAGCAGGGCCTTCATCGCAGCCTCACGTAGCACCGGGCTGCGTTTGGATCCACTGGTCTCGAAACGATCCAACGTCTCCTCAACATCCAAATGCTCATACCAGGCATCCAGATAATCCATTTCGGAGAACCATTTCATGCGTTCGCGGTAGGTGCGCACACATTGCAGCACCGCGGCACGGCGATCCTTGGTCTTGAGTTTATTGGCACGTCCGCAGATCTCCACGGAAACGGCTAAGCGCTTCAAATCCCATTCCCACGGGCCAATGGCGGTTTCATCGAAATCGTTGATATCGAACACCAGTCGAGCGGAAGGGGAGCGGAAGATGCCGAAGTTGCCAATATGTGCATCGCCTACGCACTGCACCGGAATACCTGTCACCGGAGTAGATGCCAAATCATTAGTCATAATGAGTACGGTGCCACGGTAGAAGGTGAACGGGCTGACACTCATACGCTTATAACGCAACGGAATCAGCTCCGGTACGCGAATCGCGGACTGCTCCTCCAAGAGACTGATGGCTTCACGTCGTCCCTCGCGAACCTGCCAGATGGCATGCGATTCAAGCGGTGCCTTGCTGCGAGCCTCAATACCGGCACGAGAACGATCTCGTGGGTTGACGGCCTGTTGCCAGCTGGTCACATCAATGGGCGGATTGGCGGATGGTGTCAGATGGTCTTCGCTCATGGTCATCTACTCTAGCGCTGAACGTATATGGGATGTTAACGCGACTCGTAACACGGGTATGGAACTATAGGCCGTTATGGATAAACAGCAGGAGTTTGCACTGCGCACGGTCGAGGAACGCGACGTGCGCTTTATTCGTCTTTGGTTTACGGATGTGCTGGGAACACTGAAATCCGTGGCCATTGCTCCGGCCGAACTGGAAGCCGCATTTGAAGAGGGACTCGGCTTCGACGGTTCCGCTATCGAGGGCATGACTCGAATTTCCGAAGACGATATGATCGTTCAACCCGATCCGTCCACCTTCCAGATCCTGCCGTGGCGTGGCGGCCCTCAGGGCACCGCACGCATGTTCTGCGACATTCTGACTCCAGACGGTGAGCCGTCGCTCGGCGATCCGCGCCATGTGTTGAAGCGCGCGCTCGCCAAAGCCAAGGACAAGGGCTTCACGTTCTACGTGCACCCGGAAATCGAGTTCTATCTGTTCGAAAGCCAGGACGATTGGTCCAAGGCCCCGACCCCGATCGACGAGGGCGGCTATTTCGACCATGTGCCGCGCAGCCCAGGCATGGACTTCCGCCGCGCCACCGTGAACATGCTTGAGCAGATGGGCATTTCGGTGGAGTACTCGCATCATGAGGCTGGCCCTGGTCAGAATGAGATCGATCTGCGTTACGCCGATGCATTGACCACGGCGGATAACATCATGACCTTCCGTACGGTGGTCAAGGAGATTTCCTTGGAGCGCGGCATCCACGCCAGCTTCATGCCGAAACCTCTGGCCGACGCACCGGGCTCGGGCATGCACACTCACCTGAGCCTGTTCGAAGGTGACTCCAACGCGTTCTACGAGGCCGGCCAGGAATTCAACATGTCCCTGACCGCCCGCCAGTTCGCAGCTGGCATTCTCTACCATGCTGCGGAAATCTGCGCCGTGACCGACCAGTATGTCAACTCGTACAAGCGTCTGTGGGGCGGTAACGAGGCGCCGAGCTACATTTGCTGGGGCCACAACAATCGTTCCGCACTGCTGCGTATCCCGCAATACAAGCCGGGCAAGGGCAACTCCGCTCGCATGGAGTTCCGTGCGCTCGACCCGGTGGCCAACCCGTATCTGGCCTACTCGGTGTTGCTGGCCGCAGGCCTCGATGGTATCGATAAGCAGATGCAGCTGGGCGAACCTACCAGCGATGATGTTTGGGAGCTCACCGATGGTGAACGTCAGGCTATGGGTATCCAGCCGTTGCCTCGCTCGCTTGACGAAGCCCTGAAGATTATGGAGAAATCCGACTTCGTGGCAGATGTACTCGGCGAACATGCGTTCGGCTACTTCCTGGACAACAAGCATCAGGAATGGGAGGAGTACAACCAGCAGGTGACTCCGTTCGAATTGAAGAAGTACCTGCCGAAGCTGTAACCGCTGATTGGCGCTCATGCTAAAGGTCCTTGAATCTCAAGATTCAAGGACCTTTTTGATTACTCCAGTTGGAATGTTTTGCTTTCGGGTTTGCCGTTGTCGTAGGGCGTGAATGTCACGGTAATGGGAGATGTCTCGTCCCGCAACTCTACCGCGTATTGGACGGTGGCTTTCACCCCTGGTTGGCTGTTAAGTATATGGCCGTTATCCACGAACCCCTCAGGATTTGTGAGATAGTACGCGTTATCCAGCTTCACTCCATTTTGTGTAACGGATACGTCACCGAAATAACTCAGCGAAGCATTGTTGCCTGTGTCATTAATCCAATCAATCGAAACAATGGCTGACGGATTATCCATTGCGTCTGCGGGGCCTCGTTGTGCGCCGGCGAGTGCATAGAAGAATTGGTCATATTCCGTTTTGCGAGAGTCTTCATGTTTTTGCGGTCGCTCTCGGTTGCTTGTGGCACAGGAGCCAAGGTGCTGGTGTTCACCTGCGTCCAAGGGCCGTCACTAACGTCGCTGTTCGGCGTGAATGCGGACACAATCAGAGGGCTTTCCCGGTACCAGGTGGATCGATCGCTTTGCACGTATATGGGTGAGGACTTATCGCGCAATGTAAATGCCAGTGTTGTATTGAATTCACTGCCTGGTTTGACTTCGGTTTGAGCGGATTCATAGCTGTACCCAGACACTTCAGTGCTTTTGGAGAAGGTGATTTCTCCGAGTTGCAAACCGTTCTGATATACCTCAGGATGAGTCAGTGTATCGAAGGCCAAGGCTTTTTTGCTGGTATTCGTCCAATTGAATGTCACGATAACCGTAGGCCGCCCGGTGAAATCATTTGGGCCGGATTTGGCGGAAGCAATGGTGAGCACGCCCTGGGGCTTACCCGAAACGTCAAGTACATCACTGGTTTTCTCAACGGTTTGATATGAACCGTCATCCGTGCTGTTGCTGCTATCGGTACTGCTGGAGTAATCATCATCGCTTGCATTGCCGGAGTCCTTGCCGGTGGCGGTGTGAGCACTGGAACTTGATGAATGCACAATGGAGCCAAGCCAATTATTGGCAGTGTTGAGAATTGGATCGGCGAGCCCCCAAAGTACGGCGAACACAATAATCATCCAGAAGAATGCGTGACGCTTCTTCCGTGGCTTGGTGGCATTCTGTCGAGCCACTACCGGATTGGGGCGGCGATTGCTGCCATGCCCGGAAGGGCTGGGATGTTGAGTTTGTGTATTGCGTTGCCTGTTTTGCTGACGATGGGATTGCGCGCGTTGTTGTGACGGCTTCCGCTGCTGCCCAGAAGTCTGTGAAGACTGTGCTTTTGCTGGCTTGCGGGAAGCGGCGGCCCATTCTTTGGCCCGTCTTTCTGCCGCTTCGTGCATCTGATGCTTGGTCTCTACGATTTCGGACAGATAATCAGCGCGTTGTGACGGGTCGATGTATGAGGGCAGCCCATCATCGAATGGGGAAACATAGTCATCATCGTGATTGAGTAGTCCCATAGCATCCCCCTCGGTGCATCTCCAACTGTGTTCACCATTCTACGGTCATCATTGCTGAAAACAAGGCATAGAGGCGGCTGACTTCCGCGTGTCTGATAAGCGAAGTTGTAGGGATAGACCAATACCATCAACTCGGACATAGAAATGCGGGGGAGATGGTAATGGCTGAGAAGACTCACACGGAACAGCTTCAGCACAATGACAATCAAACTGACAATCCGGCTGAGAAAAAGGGTGGAGACCGTTTCTTCACCTTGCCGGTGAACATTCTGATTTTCGCCAGCTTCATGCTGGGCATGAGCGAGTTCGTGGTGGTCGGTATTCTGCCGGATATTGCCTCTGGTCTGAAGGTTTCCGAGGTTACCGTGGGCAATCTGGTGGCTATTTTTGCTTTCGTCTATGCGCCATGCACGCCACTGGGCTCCGCCATTTCCGGCCGATTCCCGCGTTTTGCAACGTATCTGACGCTGATGGGTGTGTTCCTGGCAGGCAATATTTTGTGCGCATTTGCTCCGAATTATCCGGTGCTGTTGATTGCGCGACTGCTGATTGCATCGGTTTCCGGCACCTTGGTGGCCATCTCCATGACGTTTGCGCCGGACGTGACCACGGACAAGTACCGTACGAAATTCATCGCCTGGGTGTTCTCCGGCTTCTCCATTGCGTCGGTGGTCGGCGTGCCGGTGGGTACCTGGGTTGCGAACACGTTTGGTTGGCGTGTGACGTTCTACTTGATTTCAGTGCTGACGGTTGTGTTGTTGGTATTGATGTTTGTGGTGCTGCCTCGCAACAGCCATATTGTTAAGGTTGGATTCCTCTCCCAGTTCCGTCTGTTCTTCGACCGTCGTATTCATCTGGGCGTGCTTACCGTGGTGTGTGGTGCCGCATCCAGCTACGTGTTCTACACCTATCTGACGCCTATTCTGCGCGATGAGGTAAAGATGCCTGAGCAATATATCAGTTTGGGTCTTGTGGTGTATGGTGTGGCCTGCTTGTGGAGCAACCTGTATGCCGGCAAACTCGCCGAACATGGCAGGGGAGTGGAGCCGCTTTACCATCTGCGTTGGGTGTTCCTCGCTCATGCCGCACTATTGGCCTCGCTGGCTTTGGCTCATGTAGTGTCGATTTACGGTGCGATGGTACTTATCGTGCTCGGCATGTTCATGTACCTGTTCAATGCTTCTTCTCAGGTGCTATACATGGATGTGGCTGCGCAATCCCATCCGGGTTCGATGAATCTGGCCGCATCGCTCAATTCCATGTCATTCAACATCGGCATCGCCATCGGTTCCGCGGTTGGTGGCGTTGCCAATGATTTCCTGGGATTGACTTGGCTTGGCCCGGTGGGCGCGATTTTTGCGTTGCTGGCTATGGTGATGTCGATGATGCTTGGCCCTTATGTGGGCAAGCGTATCGAACGCTGAATCAACTATTAGCTGCGCGGGGAGCCGAACCAGCCTTCATAGATGATGGAGAAGTTGCGGTTGCCGTAGCTGGAGCAGGAGTCGCCTTCTCCCACACCGGCAGCCAGTGCGGCTTCATTCGGCTGGTACGGCGTATAGATGTACAGCAAAGCGGTTGCCTTGTTCTTGATGTAGACGTTCGTACCGCCGCATGATGTGTCAGGATGATACTGCACATAGTTAAGCGCGTTCGCATGGTAGCCGTAACGATCCTCGTGCGCAGTGTAATACTGGTATCGTTTGGCGGCACCATACACCTGTTTGAAGAAGCCGGCATACTCCGGGTCACAGTTCGCATCGTCCGGGCAACTTAATCCCATTGCTGCCTTGTATTGGAAGTCGGTGATTTCAGTGGCGGTAACCAGATGCTGTTCTTTTTGCAGAACGGTTAACAATACTTTTTGACTGATGCCGCATGTTTTGGCTGATTTGGTGATGATCGCCGCCGCAGTCTCGCCTTTGGCACCTTTATAGGCATCGCAATACTCGTCTGCAGGCTGATTCGTGGTGTCGAACGTTTTTGTTTTCAGGCATTCGCTGCCGGAACAATTTGCTCCCTGCTCGTCAAGAAAAGCCTGCACTTCGGATTCGCTCATCGCATTGCCATTGAAGAACTGGCCATCCGAGATAATATCGCCCGGATCAAAATCATATTCCTGCGTAAGCTGCAGCTGGCGAGTTTCAGCCTCCTTGACCTCAAGACGCCACTCAACGAAGCGCAAAGTACCCATAGCGAGCGCCATCGCGCAAACCACGGCAATGATGGTGAACACAACAGTCTTGATTTTCTTGCCAAGACTTGCATGCTTCCACCATTGCTTGAAGCTCAATGGCTTACGGCTCGCGGTTTTCTTTCCGCGAGCCTTGCCCTTGGTGCTGTTGGTGCGCTTGGTGGATTGTGCTTTGGACTGTGTTTTCGCCGGTGTTTTGGATTGCTTTGATTGCTTCGCCTGTGTCATCGCACGCCATTGTAATAGCCAACATTAAGAGCCCATTACGCTCGCGGTGAATCCGTATTGGCTAAGTAGCAAATGGTGCGTAGCTGATGGGTTTGGCATGTGTATCTTGACCGTAAGCTTGGCCGAACGGCCTTGAGTGTGTCGAGATACACATGCCAAACCCATCAGCGTCAGTCAGTAATCACGCAAGAACCTTTTTAATGCGGTTTAGGGATGCGGGGCCGTGGGTGCCGAGCTCCTGGGCCCATAGACTCACATAGAACTCTTCGAGCATCCACCGAGCCTGTTCGGCCTGTTTCATCAGTGCCTCATGCTTGGGTCCTGCCGGTTCCGCCTTGGCATGAGCCAAGGCCTTGTTCACCAGCTGCTTGGCTTCATCGGCTTGCCATGCCCATTTGACGTCACGGTTCTTATTGCTTTTCGCCTTGGTAAGACGCATCACATCGGCCTTGAGATATCGTGGCAACGACTTCAAGGCTTCCGGGGGAGTGCGGCCAATGAATCCGGGGTATACGAGCGTGGCGATATGGTCGCGAATGGATTGCAACACGGACAGCATCGGCAAATCAGCCTTACCAGACGTGGCTTTATCCGCTTCGGCATACGCTTTGATGATGTTGATCACGTCATGGGCTACCTGATAGACGGTATCCTCATAGACTTCGCGCACATCCAATACGGCGTTCGCAAGAGCCTCATCATCAGGCAGCGTGTCGACGTTGGGGAGCAGACGTTTGACTGTGGCCAGCTGCAGGTCCTCCACAAGTTCCTTAGTGGACTTATAAGGGGCTGCGGCCAACATTAATGCTTCCGTGCCAAGCCAGCGTGAAGAGACGCGTTCGGAGGGCAGACGCAGTGCATCCAATGCGCCATGCCAGAGCATGTCGGCACGAGACTGCGTGGTGGCGCCGGCCTTGTGCAGCAAATTGGCTTGGCTTACCAGATTGCCTTGTTTCGCTGCCTGATCGGCTTGTTTTTTCACCATTTGGCGAGCTGAAGCCTCGGCTTGAGCCGCATACTTGCGCTGCAAATCCTTGAGATTTTTGGCGCTGTCCAGTACCTTGACCTGGCTGCGTCCACGGCGACGTCCATGAGACTGTTTGGGCGTGGGCGTCTGCTGTTCCACCGAGAACGTGACCTTGAGATACGGCTGCAGACGGTCCATCAAATCCAGTCCCAATACTTCCGGATGAATCTGTGCACCCACGGTGGCGATGGCGGCCTTGGTAAATACGTGGGCCAGATCAGGCCAGCCGGTTGTTTCGCCATCCTCGCTGGCTGGAGCAAGATTCGGCTTCTGCTGTGAACCGGAGCCAGGCAAATTAGGGTAGTGTTCATCAATCCATGCGCGAATCGCGCGAGCTGCATCAGGTGCTGGCACGAACTGCACGCGCAGTTGCTTGGGCAGTGCCTTGATCATCGCGAGAATCAGTTCATCCAACAGGCCAGGCACATTCCATGTGAACTGGGCTGGCGTGATACGGGAGAGCGCTTTCAACGGCACATGTACGGTCACGCCATCCAGTGGATTGCTGGGGTCGTAAATATAGCTCAAACGCAAATCGATGGGTTGGCCGTCAGTGCCGATGGTGTGCCAATGATCGGGGTAGTCGTTGAGACTCACGGATTCGCTGGCCGACAGTCGTTCCACTTTGGCAGGGTCGAACGTGAGCAGCTCGGGCTGCTTATCGTGCTCGACCTTCCACCATTTCGCCAAATCGGCCACTGACGTCACATCAGCGGGAATCACCGCATTGTAGAAGTCGAACAAATCCTCATCGGATACGGTGTCCGCCAACTGACGGGTACGGCTGGCATCCTCGGCGGCATCCTCAAGAATGTCACGGTTGGCGCTAACAAAATTGTCATAGCTGAAACGCTGCTGGATATCACCTTCCACCAAGCCTTGGCGCAGCAGAAAATCACGAGCCTCCAGCGGATTGATACGCCCCCATTGCACAGTGCGATCCTGCACAATTGGCAAACCATACAACAACACGCGTGCAGTGGCTACCGCCGAACCGCGTGAACCGGACCAATGCGGTTCCGCATACGTGGTGCGCGTCAACTGACCGGCCAACGGCTCCGCCCACGCCGGGTCGATGGCCGCGGAATAACGAGCCCACAGACGGGAGGTTTCCACCAGTTCCGTGCTCATCACCCAAGACGGCGTCTTCTTAGCCACAGCAGAAGCTGGGAACAAGGCGAAACGAGTACCTCGCGCACCTTGATAGTCATTCTTCGACTGCTTCTGAGCACGTTTCATTGCACGGGCACGAGCCGCACCGGTAAGACCGGCAAAATCGGAAGCCTTAAGCGTGCGAATCACCTGCATGCCCATCATCGAAAGCAAACCGGCGAGCATTGATTTATGAATACCATCCGCATCCCAAGCGCAGCACAACGAATGTGCCGGCTGCTGATTCAATGGCAGTTGGCGAATCTCCAAACCTGGGCGAGTGGAAGGCAAGGGATCACCGACCTTGAACTTGAGCTCTTTGCACATTTGCCTCAGCTGGGAAACTAAATCCTTCCACTGGCGCATGCGAAGCCAGCTGAAATACTCGGTTTTGCAGATGCGGCGCAGAGCATTATTGCTCGGATCACCATCTGCTTGGAACACGCGGTCCCAAATGTTCAACGCGGTCAGAAAGTCCGAAGTCTCATCCGCATACCGGTTATGGATACGATCGGCTTCCTCACGCTTATCATCCGGGCGTTCGCGCGGATCCTGCAAACTCAGGAAGGAGACCACAACCAGCACTTGGGCCAGAAGATTCGGAGAACCGGACTTCGCAGCCTCGATAACCATGCGGCCTAGTCGCACGTCAATCGGAATACGAGCTAACTGGCGGCCGATATGAGTGAGTGTCACCTCGCCGCGTTTGCGGCCAATCGCCTTCAACTCGGTCAGCTCATTGAAACCATCGGACACGGCCTTCATATCCGGCGGGTCGATGAAACCAAATGTGGTCACATCTTCAGCCGTACGCGCCACACCGACCGACAGCATGTGCAATACCACTGCGCCAAGGGAAGTCCTCAGGATTTCCGGCTCGGTGAAGCGTGGACGGGTTTCATAATCCTCGCGCGAATACAAACGGATGGCAATACCATCCGCCACACGGCCGCATCGACCACTTCGCTGATCGGCGCTGGCCTGACTAATCGGCTCAATCGGCAGACGCTGCACCTTGGCGGTCTTCGAATAGCGGGAAATACGAGCGGTACCAGGATCTACCACGTAACGAATACCCGGTACGGTAAGCGAGGTTTCGGCCACATTGGTGGCAATGACAATGCGCTGATGCGTATGCGGCTCGAACACCTTATGCTGGTCGGCGGAAGACAAGCGCGCGAACAACGGCATGATTTCGATAGCATCAGGACGGCGCATATCATCGGCACGCGGACCATAATGATGCCTCAGCGCCGCTTCGAACTCGTGAATATCGCGCTCGCCGGAAGCGAACACCAAAATATCGCGAGGACCACGTTCATGAGAGGAATGAATGACCAGCTCCGCGCAGGCGCGTGCTACAGCGGTAGGCATATCAGTAATGCCGTCATCCTCATAACTCTTACCGGAGCGGCGGGAACGCGAACTATCCGCATCCGACTCGGCGATGGCGCTCGCCAGCTCCTCATAATCAGCGTCTCCCGGGCGGGCACCAGTGGCGAAACCAGGCACTTCGCGCATCAATGCGGGCGCGGTTCCAAGCGGCTCATACACCACCTGCACCGGGAAGGTGCGGCCGGAAACCTCAATCACCGGCACCTTTTCGTGCAGCGCATGTTCGAAATGCTCTTTGAACTTCACTGAATCGATGGTGGCGGAAGTAATAATCAACTTCAGGTCGCGCCGGCGCGGCAGCAGGGCGGTCAGGTAGCCGAGCAGAAAATCAATGTTGAGGCTGCGTTCGTGCGCCTCATCGATGATGATCGTATCGTACTTGGAAAGATTCGGATCGCGTTGAATCTGGGCCAGCAGAATACCGTCCGTCACCACCCTCAAACGGGTGTTCGGGGAACTCTCATCGGTAAAACGAACCTGATAACCCACTTCATCGCCAAGCTGCACGCCAAGCTCGGAGGCGATGCGTTCGGCCACCGTACGCGCGGCAATGCGGCGAGGCTGCGTATGCACAATCTGTTTGCCATGCGTGCCTCGCCCTAATTCGAGCAGAATCTTTGGCAACTGCGTGGTTTTACCGGAGCCTGTCTGTCCGGATACGATAACGACTTGGGTGCTCTTAACCGCTTCGGCTATCTCTTCACGGGCAGCGGAAACGGGAAGTTCGGCAGGATACTCATATTTCATGACGAACTTCAATAATACGGAAGCCCTTGGAGCTCGCGTATTTGCTCACCGTGAACTCGGCCCCCAATGCTTGAGCAAGCCACTTGATCAGCGAATCAGAGCCAAGATTCTTCTGCACCACCAGATATGCCGCGGCCCCTCGCTTCAACTTCGGCAGCCAAGCCATCAACAGGGTGTGCAAGGCTTCCTTGCCGATGCGAATCGGTGGATTCGACCAGATGGCATCGAACTCAAGACTCTCGGGAACACTGGTCGCGTTCTTCGGCTGGCGGTCCTGAGGCAGGGGAATGCTGGATTCATCAACCTGCGCAATATGTACATTGGCGCAGCCATTGTCGGCGGCGTTGGTTGCCGTCAAATCAAGCGCGCGCTCATTGACATCAACCGCCCACACGTTGGCGTTCGGAGATTCAAACGCCATAGACAATGCGATAGGACCCCAACCGCAACCCAAATCAAGGAAATCGCCCTCTTCAGGCAGTTCCGGAGCATGACGCAGCAGCACTGACGTGCCCAAATCAAGGCGTGAACCGGAAAACACGCCGTTGGACACTTGAACGCTGGCCTCATGGTCGCGCAACGTCACATGCAACGTGCGGCGTACATCCTTGGATGAAGGCTCCGCGGAGAAATACTGCTCTGCCATACTGTGCTCCATTTCCGCGGGATTCCCGCATACCATTGCTGTTCGTCTGTGTGCATTGTCTTGCCGCCGATGCCCGTGTGCCGGGCATGTCACCTCACCTGATGATAATAAGGAGCCATAGAAGAATCGTGAATCACCGATGTGAATTGATATGAGAGGTGTTTTTGAGCGACAACAACCAGTACACCGATATTGACCGCGGCAGCTCCAGCGTAACCTCTCAAGGCGTGCTCTCCTCACAGTCAGACGTGTTGCTCGACAGCAACCAGCAGCCGGCCGGCTGGCATGAGGACACCAACCAGGAATGGGAGGAACGCGAGGCTCGCAACGAACTCAAACATGTGGCAGGTCTCGGTGAGCTCGAAGACGTTACCGAAGTTGAATACCGTAAGGTCCGTCTGGAACGCGTAGTTTTGGTAGGCGTATGGTCAAGCGCTGTGACCACGCAAGCCAAAGCGGAGGAATCCCTGCGAGAACTGGCCGCGCTCGCGGAAACCGCGGGCGCCGTGGTGTGCGATGGTTTGCTGCAACACCGGTTAAGGCCTGACTCGGCCACGTATGTGGGCTCCGGTAAAGCGCGAGAGATCGCTGATATCGTGGCGCGCGAGGAGGCCGATACCATCATCGTTGATGATGATTTGCCGCCATCACAGCGCCGTGCCTTGGAAGACGCCGCGAAAGTCAAAGTGGTGGACCGTACGGCCGTGATTCTTGATATCTTCGCCCAGCACGCCACTTCTCGCGAAGGCAAGGCGCAGGTTGAACTCGCCCAATTGGAATACATGTTGCCGCGTTTGCGCGGTTGGGGCGGGTCGCTGTCTCGTCAGGCAGGTGGCCGTGCGGCTGGCGCGGATGCTGGCATCGGCTCCCGAGGCCCTGGCGAAACCAAGATTGAAATGGACCGTCGTGTGATTCGCACGCGTATTGCAAGACTTCGCCGCCAGATTCGTGAAATGGCCCCGGCTCGCGAAGTCAAGCGTGGCTCGCGTCGTCGCTTCGGTTTGCCGACCGTGGCAGTGGTGGGCTATACCAATGCCGGCAAATCCTCGCTGACCAATCGCCTGACCGGTTCTGCCGAATTGGTGGAGAACGCGCTGTTCGCCACTTTGGATACCGCGGTGCGTCGTGCAAAAACCCGAGACGGTCGTTTCTACGCCTATGTGGATACGGTTGGATTCGTGCGCCGTCTGCCCACCCAGTTGGTGGAAGCGTTCAAATCCACGTTGGAGGAAGTGGCCGAAGCTGATGTAATCGTGCATGTGGTGGATGGTTCGCATCCTGATCCGTTCTCGCAGATCGATGCTGTGAACGATGTGCTGGCGGATATCGAGGGCACGGCTTCGATTCCACGCATCATCGTGTTCAATAAAGCTGACCAAATTGATGAGGCGACTCGGGAGCGTCTATCCGCGCTGCAGCCTGATGCCTTCATCGTCTCCGCATATAGCGGCGAGGGCATTGATAAGCTGCGCGATGCCGTAGAGGCGTTGCTGCCGGTACCACATGTGCATGTCAATGCATTGCTGCCGTATACGGCGGGGTCGTTGCTGTCTCGTGTACGCGAATATGGCAAGGTGAGCAAGGTGGAATACCGTGATGACGGTGTGCTGCTGGAGGCTGATGTGGACTCGCATTTGGCGGCAAAAGTCATTGAACAGTCAATCGATTAACGTGATGAAAGTCACATATAGATTGTGAGCGCTAACAACCATTGGGAATACAAGGTTTTCTGATTTTCGTAGCAAATTTTTGGGAGCGCAAACGTCTAACCGGGTTTATAAAGTAAAACCGTTAGTTACATGGCCTGCCATTCTGCAGACCGCCTTTGAAGAGAGGTTAATCCATCATGGCGGAAACTACCGTTAAGCCCACGAAGCTTGCAATCATCGGTGCTGGTGCTGTTGGCTCCACTCTCGCATTCGCTGCCGCACAGCGTGGCGTTGCCCGCGAGATCGTGCTTGAGGATATCGCTAAGGAGCGCGTGGAGGCTGAGGTGCTCGATATGCAGCACGGCTCCAGCTTCTACCCGACCGTGTCCATCGACGGTTCCGATGATCCTGAGATCTGCCGCGACGCTGACATGATCGTCATCACCGCTGGTCCTCGCCAGAAGCCGGGTCAGTCCCGTCTGGAGCTCGTTGGCGCCACCGTCAACATCCTCAAGGCCATCATGCCAGGCCTCGTCAAGGTCGCTCCGAACGCCATTTACATGCTCATCACCAACCCGGTTGATATCGCCACCCACGTTGCCCAGAAGATCACCGGCCTGCCGCAGAACCAGATCTTCGGCTCCGGCACCAACCTGGATTCCGCTCGTCTGCGCTTCCTGATCGCCCAGCAGACCGGCGTCAACGTCAAGAACGTTCACGCCTACATCGCTGGCGAGCACGGCGATTCCGAAGTCCCGCTGTGGGCTTCCGCCACCATCGGTGGCGTTCCGATGTGCGACTGGACCCCGCTGCCGGGCCACGAGCCGCTGGATGCCGCTAAGCGCGAAGAGATTCACCAGGAAGTCAAGAACGCCGCCTACAAGATCATCAACGGTAAGGGCGCCACCAACTACGCCATCGGTATGTCCGGCGTTGACATCGTTGAGGCCGTTCTGCACGACACCAACCGTATCCTGCCTGTTTCCTCCATGCTCAAGGACTTCCACGGCATCTCCGACATCTGCATGTCTGTGCCGACCCTGCTTAACCGTCAGGGCGTTAACACCGCCATCAACACCCCGGTGTCTGACAAGGAGCTCGCAGCCCTGAAGCGTTCCGCTGAGACGCTGAAGGAAACCGCCGCCCAGTTCGGCTTCTAATCAATATTTGATTGATGGAGCGTCTTCGTTGTCGCTGCTTGCTCGACGTACCTTTGTACGCCTTCGCTCGCGCTCCTAGAAGACGCACGCATCAATCAAATATTGATAGCTAATAGCTGTAAATAATCGCCACATGGAATTGTCCATGTGGCGATTATTTTTTGTGATCAGCTACTTGTGGAGGTCGCCAGCTGAGGGGGTGGTGTAACCTTCCGGTTCGAGTTGGAACGTGGTGTGGGGCACTGAGACCGGGAAGTGCTCACGTAGACAATCCTGAAGCTGAGCCAATACTTGGGCCGCCTGCTCCATTGTCAGATCCTTATCCACCACCACATGGGCCATCAGAATCGGCATTCCGGTAGACACCGTGCTGGCATGAAGATCATGCACGGCAATTACATGCGGCACACTTTCCAGATGCGTGCGCACAGCATCCAAATCAAGACCCTTCGGTGTTTCCTCAAGCAGCACGCGTACAGCATTGTGCAACAGTTTGATGGCGCGCGGAATCATCAGTAGCGCAATAATCGCGCCAGCCACGGCATCAAAGCCCTTCCAGCCGGTAGACATCATTACCAAAGCAGACGTCACCACGGCCACCGAGCCAAGCGCATCATTCATGACTTCCAGAAAAGCCGCCTTCATATTCATGTTGTCTTCCCGCTGAGACGCCAGAATGAAGATAGAGATGATATTGGCGCTCAATCCCAGAATGCCTACGAAGAGCAACAAGCCGATATCATCGATTTGATTATGCGAATTGCCGAATAAACGCATTCCGGCTTCAACCAATGCATAAATGCCAACAATCAGCAATACCAATGCGCCAGCAGCAGCCGTCAAAACCTCCAGACGAGCCCAGCCCCAGGTTCGAGTGTTGCTTGGCTTGCGTTGCATCAGAATGGCAGTCACCGTGGAAGCGATAAGCACCGACATGTCGGTGAGCATATGGCCTGCGTCCACCAGCAATGCCAACGATTCAGTGAGAAACGCCGTGACCGCCTCAATCAGAAACACCGATGCAGTTACGGACAACGTTGCGATAAGTCTGCGCTGATGGGCTTTGGCATGTGCCACGGAAGTTGGCGAAATAGATGCATGTGTATGGGGCATGGTGTGATGCGCTCCTTTAACGATATCAAGATGAAATCGCTTCTCAATACCATTTGCGTTACGGTTCATATATGGAGAAACCCCGGCGTGGAACCGGGGTTTCAATGCTGCCTGACAGTGTAGCACGTATTGCGATGCATGCGTCAGAATGAGGACGATCAGAAAATCGAGATGAAAATCAGAGCTTGCGGAGCACTGTTACCACTTTGCCCATAATCGTGGCATGCGTGCCATCGATGGGGGAGTAAGCGGGATTATGAGGCATGAGCCAAACGTGCCCCTGCTCTTTGCGGAATGTCTTCACCGTAGCCTCATCATCCAAGAGCGCAGCCACGATATCTCCGTTCACCGCGGAATTCTGCTCTCGAACCACCACATAGTCCCCATCGCAGATAGCGGCATCAATCATTGAATCACCGTGAACCTCCAACATGAATAATGTGCCAGAGCCAGTTAGCCGTTCCGGAAGGCGCATAACATCATCAATATGTTGCTCGGCGGTAATCGGTACGCCGGCTGCGATGCGCCCCACCAGAGGAACATCACGAGATTCGCTGATGGATTCAGCCGGGAACTGGAAAATCTCGGCCGATGATGATTCCTTCGTTTGGCTGTCCTGCGACGCAGGATATTCATGTTCCCGCTGGGAGGCAGGGGAGGTGCTGGGGGCGATTACTTCAATCGCGCGACCTTTATTGGCGTTGACGCGAATAAATCCTTTTTCCTCGAGCACCTGAAGCTGATGCTTAACCGATGAAGGGCTTTTAAGACCGGCTGCAGATCCGATTTCGCGGAACGAGGGCGCGAATCCCTGCTCTTCGATATGAGCTCTAATGGCGTTCAAAACCTTGCGTTGACGATCGGACAGTGAGGCTTCGTCTGGTGCGCCTTTGGGAGAAAAGGGGATGGTGCTCACGTCAGGGCTCCTTTCATGCTTTCTCTAGCATAACGTGTCATTCACAAAAAATCAAACATCTGTTCGAGTTCTGTGCTTGACTAATTCGAACAGATGTGCAATGCTATGAACAGATGTTCGATAGAACACCTGTTCGAGAAGGGTGGCTGTGATGAATAGTCCAAACGCAATGGTGATTGTTCACCATCCGAAGATGCGCAATGTTGCACATCGCTATGACGAGACAATGCGAGCTATGGTGTCACTCCAGCATGAATATAAACAACGCCAGCGGCGACGTCATGTGATATTAGCGATGTTGTTGGCTGTGGGGTTGGCTTGGGCTGGCATTGGCGCGTGGTCGGCACGGCCCGCGCAGTCGAGTACCGGAGCTACCCAAGTAACCAGCTATATTGTGAAACCGGGGGACACATTATGGTCGTATGCATCCTCCATCACACCGAAAGGTCAGGATGTGTCAGAAACCGTGGATGAGCTGATTGAATTGAATGATTTGGATTCTGGTGCATTGCAGGCGGGTCAGCGAATTATTGTTCCCAATGAATGATGCGAACCACCTGTATTCGGTTTTTCTCCACGGTCACGTTATTCTAGGTGGCATGCATTGTCCTTTTTGCCAGAACCCCGATACCAAAGTTATTGATACCCGTATCAGCGAAGACGGTCATTCCATTCGCAGGCGTCGTGTATGCCCGAAATGTAATAGACGCTTCACCACATTGGAGACCAGTATGCTTTTGGTCACCAAGCGCTCTGGTGGAGCTGAGCCTTTCAGCCGTGACAAGGTGATTAATGGCGTGCGGAAAGCTTGTCAAGGCCGTCCGGTGAAAGAAGAAGACCTGAAGGCCTTGGGGCAGAAAGTCGAAGAGGATCTACGTTCCCGAGGTCTTGCGGAAGTTACATCGGACGAGGTGGGCAAGGCCATCCTTAAGCCTTTGCGAGATTTGGATGAAGTGGCGTATCTGCGCTTTGCCAGTGTGTACCAGGATTTCTCTGGTTTGGAGGATTTCCAGCGTGCCATTAACGAGTTGCGCAACGACAGATAGCGAAATAGCAGAATAAAGATTGGCCGGTCCCTGAATAAAACAGGAACCGGCCAACTCATAGCATGCGATGCGCGGTATCAGTTGGTAACGCGCATGCGAATCGTGCCTTCGATATTACGCAAGGCTTCCAAGGTTTCAGTACTCGGCTTAGATGCTACATCGGTCACCACATAGCCGAGCTCACCTTCCGTGGCCAGAGACTGGAACGAAATATTGATATTCTCATTGCCCAGCACATGGTTCACGCGAGCAAGCACGCCAGGAAGATTCGCGTGCAAGTGAGCAATACGGCAAACGCCCTTGCAGCTGCCGAGATTAATCTGCGGCAGGTTCACAGATAGGGATGTGGAACCGTTAAACCAATAATCCTCGAGTCGCTGAGACACAAAATGACCGATGGATTCCTGAGCTTCCAGCGTGGAACCGCCAATATGCGGCGTGAGAATCATATTGTCCTCGTCAGCCAGCGGGGTGTTGAATGCATCGCCGCTCTTCTTCGGCTCGACAGGGAAGACATCAACCGCCGCACCGGCCAGATGGCCGGAATCCAGATGTTGCTTCAATGCGTTCAAATCAGCCACAAAGCCGCGAGACAAATTGATGAAGATCGCATCCTGCTTCATATGGTCGAACTGATCTTCTCCAAAGAATCCGGTGTTTGACTTACGACCGTCAACATGCAGCGTCACCGCATCAGACTGCTCCAGCAGCTCGTTCAATGTGGCGCAACGATGAGCATTACCCAGGGCCAATTTCTCTTCAATATCGTAGAAGACCACGCGCATACCCAATGCTTCGGCCAGGACCGAAAGCTGAGAGCCGATATTGCCGTATCCGATGATGCCTAACGTCTTGCCACGTACCTCATGGGAGCCGGCTGCGGACTTATCCCAAACACCATGCTTGATATGGTGCGTATGGGCCGGAATGCGGCGCATCAGGCAGATGATGTCGCAGATAACCAATTCCACCACGGAACGAGTGTTGGAATATGGGGCGTTGAACACCGCGATGCCATGCTTGCCGGCATAATCCAAGTCAACCTGATTCGTGCCGATGCAGAAGCAGCCGACGGCACTCAAATTGGGGCGTGCCTCCAAGACACGGGCGGTGACGTTGGTTTTGGATCGCACTCCGACCAAATCCACGCCATCGAGGGCGTCAATCAGCTCGTCCTCGCTCAGAGCGCCCTTCATCGTTTCGACTTCAAAACCATGATCGCGTAACGATTGGGCCGCATCTGGATGAATATTTTCCAATAACAATGCTTTCGGCATGCTTTTCACCTTAGATGTTCATGGACTGTTCGTCCGCTTTTGTCCGAACTATAACCAGTTTCTGGGTTGGCCTGGTCATTGCCACATACAAGTCAGATGCGGCCACCAAGCGGCTCGGGGCGTCATCTTCAATCATGGCCGGTTCGGCTACCACCACGGCGTCGAACTCCAGGCCCTTAACGGTTTCCGTGCCGCACACGCTAATCTGTTCATCCCATTCAGGCTGATCAATCAGACGCTGATACTCCTTGGAATCGAGCGCACCGGATAGAGATTGACGTACATGCTGGCGTACCGGTTCAATCAGCGAATCCGGGCAAATGATGGCAATGCGGCCGGTACCGTCCGTGGAGACGAAATGATGAGCAAGCTGAACCGCTTGATCGGCAATGGCTTGCAGCAGCGATTCCGTATCGTCAACGGTATGGCGAGACACCGAGCCCGGCACATCGCGCACAGCATGCACGGTCGAGATGTAGAGTCCTTCGTTCTGGGCGAACTGGGAAGCAAGATCGGAAACCGCCTGTGGATTGCGGTAATTAATGGTCAACTCGTTGAGATCCCAATGTTCCGCTCCAAACAGACGATTCATTGTCTTGTCCCAGCGGCGGGTTCCTCCCAGAGCGGAGGTTTGTGCCACATCACCCACAATGGTGAACGAACGCGAAGGGCAGCGGCGCATGAGCATACGCCAATCCATAGCCGTGAGCTCCTGCGCCTCATCAACCACGATATGACCATAAGTCCATTCGCGGTCGGCGGCGGCACGTTGCGATGTCAGCTCCGCGTCAGTGCCATTCATTTGGTCAAGAAGCATCTGGCTGGAAACAATGCCTTGGCCGAGACCGGTGGCGGCCAGCGTATCCTTGGCATATTGTTCTTCTGCAGCGCGGCGAGCGTCCGCCGCCGATTTGCGGGCTACGACCTTGGGATCGGGGCCCAGCAATTCCATAGCCTCATCCAGCAGAGGAATATCGGATTTAGTCAACGGTGAGCCCTTTGGCCTGGCAAGAGCGCGAATATCATCGTCGGACAGCCAGCCGGCAAGCGACTTCAAACGTTCCGGGTGCGCGAATAATTGATCGATCAGCCAGGGGCCGGTCATTGGCAGCCAGCACAGGTTCAGTGTTTTGCGCACGGTATCGTTCATGCGCAGTAATTGCATGGCCCGATTGAGCTCAGCTTGGTCCGGTGTATAGTCCAGCTGTTCGGCATACCGGCGCTGCATGCTGGAAAGCATTGAGCGAATGAACGTTTCACGCGCCTTGTTATGCGCTTGACGAGTGCGCTTGGCGTCGGTCTGCGCCTGCTGAATATCCACGGCAAGCATCGGTACCTGAATGCCGCTGATGGTCACTGTGGGCAGGTTCGCCGGTATGCGAATACGCGAGGCGATGGCATTGGCCACGACCTGCGCCATACGACGGTCTCCCTTGAGCTTGGCGGTATAAGGGGTGTCTGTGGCGGTGGCGGTGATGCCGGGGATAAGGTCGCTGATGGTGCGAGACACCACACCGGTTTCACCCAATGAAGGCAGCACCTGATCGATGTAATGCAGGAACGCCGAGCTGGGGCCCACCACGAGCACGCCGGAACGTTCCAGAGTGCGGCGATGAGTGTAGAGCAGATACGCGGCGCGATGCAGGGCCACGGCGGTTTTACCGGTGCCAGGGCCGCCTTGAACAACCACGGCGCGGTTCATATCGGAACGGATGATGCGGTCCTGCTCGGCCTGAATGGTGGCGACGATGTCGGTCATTTTGCCGGTGCGTCGTGAGCTGAGGGAAGCCAGCAATGCGCCTTCGCCGGTGAGGGTTCCGGCCGAGGAGGCTTGCCCCACCTGATCGGAATGAACGTCGAGCACTTCATCTTCGACGCCTACTACATTGCGGAAGCTCAAGGTGATATGGCGGCGCATCACAATATTGCCATGATTGGAAGGCGTTGCCTCATAGAACGGCCGTGCGGCTTCGGCTCGCCAGTCGGTCAGAATCGGTTCGTGATCGGTGCTGGATAGGCCGATGCGCCCGATGTAGTGGCGGGTGCCATCTTTGGAATCGAGGCGGCCGAATACGAGGCGATCCTCGACACTGCGCAATTGGGTGAGGCGATCCTCATACATTGTGGCAAAGGAATCGCGTTCGGTACGCTGCGTGGGCGATCCGTGCGAGCCTGCGGCGCGTACGGTATCCAAACGCTGCCACATTTCGGCACGAAGGTCATCAAGACGTCCGTAGGCGCGATCAACGGCTTGTTGTTCCTCATGCAGCTGTGAGGCGTAACTCGACATGCTTCTCTTCGTTTCCATTTCTTCGAGGTCAACACTTTAAGGCACTCAAATTTACCGCACGCCCCCTACCGGAATGCTCGGTGAGCTGAATGGGTGCATGAACTTCCGGTGAATTCGTATTCCGCCATGCCTGATGAAGGCATGCGCTGGCATGCTGGCGGTGGGGCGGCAGCTGCTAGCAGTGGATGGTGGCGATTTAAGGGTGAACTCCGCCGTTTTCCGCTTGAGGGATTTGTGCTGAACCGGCTATGGAAGCGCGCCGACACGCACGGACAAGTGAAATTCTTCGTAAAAGGATGAGCAAATTGTGCATCAGTGGGGAAAAATGGGGAATGGTGGGGTAAAGTGGTGAACCAGTTGGCAGGAGTGTACCCAAACGCGTGAATAAGGAGGTGGAGCCGTGGCTGGTGAACAGACCTCACAGGACGCTCAAACCTCCGGGAATAGCTCCACTGGAATCTCCGATCTCCTGTCAGGACTGCCACCGCTGCTTCTCGGCACATACACTCCAAAAATCGACGCCAAAGGGCGTGTGGCACTCCCCGCAAAATTCCGTGCTCAGCTTGGAGCCGGTCTGGTCATGGCCCGTGGCCAGGAACGATGTGTATATCTGCTGCCCTTCGATGAATTTCGCCGTATCGCTGCACAAATTCAGCGCACCTCGGTGGGCAATAAGGCAGCGCGCGAATACCTGCGTGTGTTCCTTTCCGGTGCCGTCGATCAGGAACCGGATAAGCAGGGGCGTGTGGTTGTGCCGCAGATGCTGCGCGATTACGCCAACCTTGGCTCAGACATCGTGGTTATTGGCGTTGGCACGCGTGCGGAAATCTGGAACAAGGACGCTTGGGAGGCTTACCTCGCACAGAAGGAAGAGGACTACGCCGATATCGCGGATGACGTATTGCCGGAGGTTGAATTCTGATGACTGATCTGACCACTATTCACCAGCCAGTGCTGCTGGAAGATTGTGTGCACTTGATGGCACCCGCCTTGGCGCATGAAGGTGCTATCGCAGTAGACTGCACGCTCGGTCTTGCCGGCCACTCCACAGCGTTCCTGAAAGCCGCTCCCAATGCTCGTCTTATCGGTATCGATCGAGATAGCGAGGCACTGGGCTTGGCCACCAAGCGAATGGAGCAGGAAGGTCTCGCCGACCGATTCATTCCGGTTCATGCCGCATTCGATCAGCTTGATCAGGTGCTCGAGAATCAAGGCATCGAACGTGTGGACGCGGTGTTCATGGATTTGGGACTGTCCAGCCTCCAGATCGATGAGGCGGACCGTGGCTTCTCCTACTCGCATGATGCTCCGCTTGACATGCGTATGGACGTCAGCCAAGAGCTGACGGCGCAGCGTATTCTCGCCACATATGACGCTCCCGCATTGGTGCGTATTTTCAAAGAATACGGAGAGGAACGTTTTGCACGCCAAATCGCTCGTGCCATTGTCACCGACCGTGCTAAGGAACCGCTGACCACCACGGGGCAGCTCAATGCTCTGGTGGAGCGTGTGGTTCCCAAGGCACATCGACCGGCCGGCAATCCCGCCAAACGAGTATTCCAGGCATTGCGCATCGAGGTCAATGGCGAATTGGCCAAACTCGCATCCACATTGCCTCAGGCTGCAAACCGCCTCAATGTGGGTGGGCGTTTGGTGGTGGAGTCCTACCATTCGTTGGAAGACAAAACCGTTAAATCGTTCATGGCGAATGGGTTGAAGATTGACGCGCCCGCCGATTTACCGATAGTCCCTCCGGACGCGCAGCCTTTCTTCAAGGAATTGACTCGTGGTGCCATTAAAGCCGACGAACAGGAAATCGCGTCGAATCCACGCTCCGCATCGGTCCGATTGCGTGCGGTGGAACTGATTAGACCTATTCCGGATCGATGGCGTACCCGTTTTGAACATATGGCCGAGCATCCGGATGACACTCATGAATCTGGCGGCCGGCGCGGCGGAAAACATACTAACAATCGCAACACTTCGAGGAGAAACTAAAACATGGCGGCAACGGCACGTAGCATTCGATCCGGCTCTTCGGCATCGCAGCGTCCTCAAGCCAAGCCGCAGGCGAGTTCTCGTCCGCAGCTGAGGGTTATCGCCAATGCTCATGGTGATAAGGAGCGCAGTGTGTTCGGACGCGTTCTCGAATGGACGAGAACGCGCACGGCGCCAATGGTGCATGTGATTATCGCAGTGGTATTTCTGGCCGCCACACTGTTGGGTGCGCTGATGTTGCGTACCGAGATGGTGCAGAATTCTTTTGAAGCCGCCGAAGTCAAGAGCCACATCAATGTGCTGACTCAGGATATTGAGGATGATCAGGCGAAGCTCGATCAATTGATTGCATCACTGCCGGATAAGGCCAGCGAAATGGGCATGGTCTCCAAGGGAGGCACTGCCACTATCGATCTTCAGGGATATCAGCAGCCGAAAGACGCGGAAGGCGGCACACAGTGAAATTATTTTCCCGCATCGTGCGGTTCGCCAAGGTGAAGACCTTCGCGTGCAAGTGCATCGCGATTGGTCTGGCTTTGGCATTCGTGGCGTCGCTATGCGTAGGACAGTTGGCGTCCATCCAACTGATTGACGGGCGTCAGATGGCGCAGGCCGCTACGGCGTCGCGTACTTCGCGAGTGACGCTCAGTGCCAAGCGCGGCCGTATTCTGGATGCCAATGGCACGGTATTGGCCCAGAGCGTTGAACGGTATACCATCGTTGCCAATCCTGAGGCCGCTCAGGAATTCACTCCGATTACCTGCAATAAAAACAATCAGGACTACTGCCATCAGATCGATGGCAAGCCAGTTGGAGTTACCGGTGCGGCTGCGGTCGGACGTCTGCTATCCAAGGAATTGGGCATCAGCGCTATGGAATTGGGCGCGGACCTGTCGATCAGCGGCCAATACGTCGTGTTGAAAAAGGATGTGACTCCACAGGTCAAGCGCAGCATCGACGAGCTCAATCTCGGCGGCATCGTCTGGGGAGAGCTCAGCAGCGAACGCATCTACTCGGATGGTGACCTGATGGGCGCATTGCTTGGCGGTGTGAACGACGAGGGCACTGGAGTGGCCGGCATTGAGCAGATGGAAAACAAAGTGCTCACCGGTACTGACGGGCATCAGACTTACCAGCGTGGTAATTACGGCGGTGAGGAAATTCCAGGCACCATGACCGAATCCGTGGCGGCAAAGGACGGCTCCGACGTCAATCTGACCATTGATCGAGACGTGCAATGGTACGTCAAGAAAATCATGAAGGAAGCCAAGTCCACCTACAAGTCGCCTTGGGTTATCGGCGTGGTACAGGATGTGCAAAGCGGAGAGATTCTAGCTCTTGCCGATAGCGATGAAGTGGATGCGGGCACTGATGAGGCGAAGTTAGGCGCATCCCGCGCTGTTTCGGAAACCTTTGAACCGGGTTCCATCGGCAAGTTGATTTCGGCTGCTGGATATCTGCAAACCGGCGAGCATAAGATGACGGACAAGTTCACCGTACCGAACTCGGTGACCGACAATGGACAGGACTTCAAGGACGCGTTCACCCACGGGGACATGCATTGGACCCTGGCAGGCATCCTGCAGAAGTCTTCCAACAACGGCATGGTGCTCGCCGGCAAGAACTACACCGATGACCAGCGTTACGAGTATCTCACCAAGTTCGGCATTGGCCAGTCCACTGGTCTGGATCTGCCCGGCGAATCCAACGGTGTGCTGACGAATCCATCTTCCTGGGATTTGCGCACGCGTAATACGGTGCTGTTCGGTCAGGGCTACACGGTCAACGCATTGCAGCTGACCAATGTGGTGGCCACTATAGCCAACAAGGGCGTGCGTCAACAGCAGTCGATTATCAAATCGACCACAAACGCGGATGGCAAGACCACGGAAACCAAGCAGGGAGAAGCCACCCGAGTAGTTGACGAATCCGTGGCGGCTGACGTAATGAACGCTATGGAATCCGTTGCAGAGGACTATAGCAAGTTCGTCAAGGTTGATGGCTACCGTATGGCGGCCAAATCCGGTACCGCAGAAGTGGCAGGAGACAATGGCTCCCTCAGCTCCATCATTTCCGATTACTCGGTGGTGATTCCAGCTGACAACCCACGCTTTGTGGTCACGGTGGTGATGAAGGACCCGCAAGGCTCCTATGGCGGCCTTACCGCAGGTCCGGTCTCCGCGCAGATTTGTGAGTTCCTTATGCAGAAATACGAGGTACCTGTTTCCAGTCCTCGCACAGATGCTATCCCAGTCACTTGGTGATGTTGCAGTGATAGTGAGTATGGAAGAAAGGCGTTAGCCCATGAGTGCGGTGAGCGAAGCCATTTCCCAGCGTATGACGTTGGGCATGTTGGCTGAGAAGTACGGTTTCGATATTGTTCCGCAATTCGCGTCCAATGTCACTATCACTTCGCTAAGTGATTCTTTGGATAGCGTGGGGCCGGGATCGCTGTTCGTATGCGGTGGCAGAATCGCTGAATTATCCCATGCCGCACAGGCTGGAGCATACGCGGCATTGCTGCCGCGCTCCTTGCAGCATCAGTGCCCGCAAGCGGATATCCCGTTGGTTTTTGGTGAGCTGAACGACCATGTTCTGGGAGACATGGCCGTGACGCTTGCCGGTTCTCCAACCAATGCGATGGCGGTATTCGCCGTAGCTGGCGATGATGACGACGAGATCAGCGCCGATGTGACGCAATTGGCTGATTTTCTCCATATGCTTGGCAACCCAGTGGCGGTGATTGATGCACAGGGATCCACGTCCATGACCCGCACGCTGAACCTGACATATCCGTTGGGAGTCCTTGACATGCAGCGCACACTGGCCGTTTGCGCCGAGGACGGTGTTGCCGCAGTGATTATTGCCCTGAATCCATCAACTGTGCGCAATCATGCTTTGGAATCGGTGAATGTCGACGTGCTGGGAATCGAACACAACACATCGAATCAGGATGTATCCGCGTTGAAAACGCAGTATTCGTTCATTTCCGACCGTGACCTTACTCTGACCGGCACCACTCAGGAATCCGATGACCTGGCATTGGAATCCCCGGTGGGATATGACAGAATCAGAGCGGGACATATGTCTTTGGCAATTTCGATGGTGCTGGCGGCAGGTGTACGAAAGAACAATGTGCGCAGCGCATTGCGGGTAGCGAACAATCTTAATTAATCATCCGCGGTGCCGCGAAAGTGCCGCACGGATTGCAAGGAGTGGAAAACATGGTTCCAATGAGTGTCGAGGAGATCGCGCAGGCGGTTGACGGTCGTATCATCGCCGGAGATGCTCCGGCCGGTGCGGCTACAAATGCGGTCAGCGATTCACGGCAGGTTACTGCTGGCTCGGTGTTCGTGGCCATTAAGGGTGAACGTGTTGACGGTCACGATTACGTGGGTAAGGTCGGTGCTCAGGGTGCCGTGGCTGCCATTGTCGATCATGAGGTGCCGGCCCAGGGCCTTGCCCAGATTGTGGTGAAGAACACGGTTGAGGCATTGGGACAACTGGCGAAGCATAATATCGAGCGCCGCCGCCAACTGCCAGGCGATTTCGATATCATCGGCCTGACTGGATCCGTGGGCAAAACCACCACCAAGGATCTGCTGTCGGCGCTGATGTCCACGCTCGGCCCCACTGTTGCCCCTATCGGTTCGTTTAATAACGAGATCGGCCTGCCTTTGACAGCGCTCAAGATCGATGGTGATACGCGTTTCTTCGTGGCTGAAATGGGTGCCAACCATTTGGGGGAGATCGCACGTTTGACGCGCATTGCTCCACCGAACACGGCCATAGTGTTGAAGGTTGGCGTGGCTCATCTGGGTGAATTCGGCTCTCGTGAACGTATTGCTCAGGCCAAGAGTGAGATTGTCGCAGGACTGCTTCCCAATGGTGTTGCCGTACTGAACGGCGATGACGACCATGTGGTTCCGATGGCCAAGATCGCCCCGGCGGACGTGATGTGGTTCGGCAAGAACGGTGATCATGAGCCTGAAGTGACGGCAACGGATATTACCGCGGACACGGACGACCATGCTGAATTCACGCTGCATGCTGCAGACGGCGCTCAAGTGCGTGTGCATCTGGGCATCCCCGGTGTGCACAATGTGATGAACGCATTGGCCGCGGCTACCGTGGCATTGCGTTACGGCATGTCGTTGGACGATATTGCGCAGGTGCTTCACGCGCAGCGCACAATCAGCCCTCATCGCATGGCATTGTCCGAGGTCAGCCGCGGGCAGGCGCATTTCACGCTGATTGATGATTCCTTTAACGCCAACCCCGATTCGATGAAGGCGGGCTTGGAAGGACTGAAAGCCTGGACGGCCAAAGACGGTGGCACGCCTTTCCGTGTGGCATTGCTCGGCGCAATGCTGGAACTTGGCCACAGCGAAACGGAACTGCACGATTCCGTAGGCCGTTTTGCAGCGGAACTGGGATTGGACGCCATCATCGCAGTCGGTTCCGATCAGGATGCGCATTTGCATGATATGGCTCAGGCTTTGGCTCGGGGGGCTGCGAGCGTAGCAGGAGCTTCAGTAGACTGTGTTGAGAATATTGATCGTGCCGAACAGCTGGTATTGGACATGGCTGCAAAGCATCCGGATACTGTCGTTTTGCTGAAAGGCTCTCATGCGTCGGGCTTGAGCGCGTTGGCGGAACGCTGGTCGACTAAGTAGTAGGTGCCAATTCACCGACAAGAGGAGAGAAACCACTCGTGATTGCTCTGATTATTGGAATGCTGGTGTCGTTGATCGTCACCTTGGTGGGCACCCCTATGCTCATCCAGCTTGTGCATAAACTGCATTACGGCCAATACATTCGCCAAGATGGGCCGAAATCGCATCTGATCAAGCGCGGTACCCCTACGCTGGGCGGTGTGGTGATTAATTTCGCCATTCTGCTGGGCTGGGGAGCTTCCGCATTGTACCGGTATCTGCGCTCGGGCGATGTGCCATCCTGGTCGGCGGTACTGGTGCTGTTCGCCATGCTTTCTATGGGCGTGCTTGGCTTCATCGATGATTTCGCCAAAGTGCGCAAGAAGCAGAATGAGGGCCTGACCGTGGGCGGCAAGTTCATAGGCCAGTTCATTTTCGCCACGATCTACGCGGTTTTGGCATTGATCATCCCCACGAAGTCCGGGTTCCCAAGCGCTCAGCCGGGCATGAGCTTCATTGAAAAGCCGTTCTTCAGCTTCGACTTCGCAGGCCGTGCTGTGGCCATCATTCTGTTCGTCATTTGGGTGAACTTCCTGATGACCGCGTGGACCAACGCCGTCAACCTCACCGATGGTCTGGACGGTTTGGCCGCAGGCTCTTCGATGATTTCATTCACCGGTTTCGGCGTCATCGCATTCTGGGAAAGCTACCACATCAAGGGTGGCGGCCATGAAGGTTACTCATATGCGGTCTCCGATCCACTTGATTTAACGATTATCGCCATCTGCGCTGCGGTGGCTTGCTTCGGATTCCTGTGGTACAACTCGAATCCTGCATCCATTTTCATGGGCGATACCGGTTCTCTCGCATTGGGCGGCCTGTTCGCAGCACTATCCATCGCCACCCATACCGAATTCCTGACGGTGATTCTCGGCGGCCTGTACGTGATGGAAGCCATGAGTGACGTTATTCAAGTTGGCTATTTCAAGATGACGCATAAACGTGTGTTCAAAATGGCGCCAATTCACCATCATTTCGAGTTGCAGGGATGGACTGAAACCAAGGTTGTGGTTCGATTCTGGATGATTGAGCTGCTCTTTGTGCTGTTGGCGCTTACTGTGTTCTATGGTGACTGGGTCGCACGCTCCGGTTTGTTGTTCAGCTGACGTAATGTAAGCGGCCTATCCTCGCTTCGGTGATTGGTGTATCGGGAGGAATGATGCAAGTAGCGGATAAGACAGTGGTTATCGCAGGACTGGGAGTGTCCGGAACTTCGTTGGCTCAAGTGCTGGCTGAGCGTGGCGCTCATGTCATCGGTGTTGATGAGCGCAAAAGCGAAGCTGATGTGCACTCGTTCGATCAGATTGATTGGGATGGCGTGGATTATGTGATGACCTCTCCGGTGTTCAATCCGCGTACACCATTTATTTTGGAAGCCCAGCGCCGCGGTATTCCGGTGATGAGCGAGGTCGAGTTCGCATGGCGGTTGCGCGTTAACAATGAGCGCACCGGCAAGCCTGCACCGTGGATTGGCATCACCGGAACGAATGGCAAAACATCCACCACGGAAATGACCTCGGAAATGCTCACCGCCTGCGGTATGGATGCACCTACGGCCGGTAATATCGCATCGGGGGACATGTCCATGAGCCTGTCTCGCTGCGCAACCAACCCTCATCATGATGTGCTGTGCGTTGAGCTGAGCTCGTTCCAGCTGCATTTCACTGATTCTCTCGAATTGGATTGCGCTGCAATCACCAATATCGCCGACGATCATCTGGACTGGCACGGCGGGCGTGAGAACTATGCCGCCGATAAGTCGAAAGTGTTCCAGCATGCCAAGCGTGCTATCGTCTACAATGCACAGGATGCTACGGTGAGCGAACTGGCAAAGTGTGCGCAGACCGCAGCCGGATGCCGCAAAATCGGTTTTACGCTGGCTGTGCCACAAGCCGGTGAAATCGGTATTGAAGATGGATGGATCACCGATCGAAGCGGCGTCTCATCCGGAACGATTGGAGAGCGGGTCAAGCTTGCCCCTATCACGGACTTCACTCATCTGATGGAGCCGAACGGCACCTTATACCCACATCTGGTAGCTGACGCATTGACCGCCTTGGCGTTGGTGCTTGGATTGGGCGCCGATGCTGAAATGGCGTTGAACGCGCTGAAGGCGTTCAAACCGGGCGGCCACCGTATCGAGACGGTGGCAGAAGCTCGGGTAGAAGGCGGCTCCATTCGTTTCGTGGATGATTCCAAGGCAACCAATGGGCATGCCGCACATGCTTCACTCTCCAGCTTCCCAGATAAATCCGTGGTCTGGATTGCAGGTGGTTTGGCTAAGGGCAGCCGTTTTGAACAGTTGGTGCATGATCAGGCGAAAACCATCAAGGCTGCAGTCATCATCGGCAAAGATCAGGAGCCGATGCGCGATGCCTTCCTGAGCCAGGCTCCGGATATTCCGGTAACGTTCATCGATTCGAGCGACAACGCAACTGTTATGGATCGTGCGGTCGAAGCTTGCGGACAGTATGCCGAAGCCGGCGATGTGGTACTGATGGCACCAGCCTGCGCTTCTATGGATCAGTTCAAGTCCTATGCCGATCGTGGCAACAAGTTCGCAGCAGCAGCCAAGACTTGGAGCGAGGTGCATGGCCTCCAATGAGTCTCCTGCGCGCCGTGTGCGCGCATCACAAGGCAAACCTGCCCTGACCATTACCGATTACACAGGCTGGCGTAGCCTGTTGAATCCGGTCTGGTGCTATCACGGTTTCCGCACGGCAGTGGTGGGCCTTACCTGCTTCGGCATCATCATGGTGTTCTCAAGCTCCACGGTGTCGATGGCTGCACAGGGAGTTTCCCCGTTCCTGCGATTGGCATCACAGGGAGCATTCTGCGCCATTGGCTTGGTTGCGGGTTTTATCGTCATGATGCTGCCGGTGCGTTTCTGGAAGCGTTTCGGCATCGCAGCAATGTGGATTGCCATTGCACTGCAGTTTTTGACATTAACTCCGCTGGGTGTCGACGTATATGGCAATCGTGGTTGGTTGAATTTAGGGTTCACTACCATTCAGCCTGCTGAATTCATGAAATTCGCCGTATGCGTGTGGCTGCCTACGTCCTTATATGCGTCCGGCAAACGATACCGTAAGGACGGCATCAAGGCATATGCCAAGCCACTGCTGATATATGGGTTCGGCTTGGTTGCCGTCATTTTGGGTAGAGACCTCGGTACCGCCATGATTCTGCTGTTCATCGGTTTTGCGGCATTTCTTGTGGCGGGATTCCCCGGCAAATGGATGATGGCGGGCATTATTGCAGCCGTTGTATTGGTTGCAGGTCTTGCCATATCCAGCCCGAACCGTATGCGCCGAATCCTGGCCACTTACGGTGATTGTTCGGCTGCGGATGCACAGACCGTCTGCTACCAGTCGATGCACGCCAAATATGCCATAGCGTCGGGAGGCTTCCTTGGTGTGGGCATCGGCAATTCGCGCGAGAAATGGAACTATTTGCCTGCAGCGCACAATGACTTCATCTTTGCCATCATTGGTGAGGAAACCGGTTTCGTGGGCTGCCTTGTGGTGATTGTGTTCTTTGTGATTCTCGGATGGTGCATGATTGCTGTGGCGCTGCAGGTCACTGATCGTTATGTGTCTATGGTGCTGATGTGCATTACCATCTGGCTTGTTGGTCAGGCGATGGTCAACATCGGTGTGGTTGTTGGCGTGTTCCCGGTGCTGGGCGTGCCTATGCCATTCGTTTCCGCTGGCGGCTCTTCGATGGTGATGTGTTTGACTGCAGCCGGTCTTGTTGTGGGACTTATGCGATGCCAACCGCAGATTAGGCAATCCCGTCAGAATGTGTAGAGTACACTCAGTAACCATGACTCAAGGAACACCCCATATCGTTCTCGCCGGCGGCGGTACCGCTGGGCATGTCAATCCTCTGCTTGCTGTGGCTGATGCCATTCGAGATATCGAACCGTCTGCGCAGGTTACCGTTATTGGCACTGCCGTTGGTTTGGAGAAAGACCTCGTACCGAATGCGGGGTATGAGCTGGACACCATCGAAAAGGTGCCGTTCCCTCGCCGCCCGAATTTATATATGCTCAAGTTCCCGGCGAAATGGAAACGCGAAACAGCTAAGGTGCGCAGCATTCTAGAGAAGAGGCAGGCTGATGTTGTGGCCGGTTTTGGCGGCTATGCGTCGGCGCCGGTATATGCTACGGCACATAAGATGGGGATTCCTATTGCCATCCATGAGCAGAATGCACGCGCCGGTATGGCCAATAAGCTTGGTGCCCGTTGGGCCGACTTCATCGGTACCGTTTATGAGCACACCGGGCTGAAGCCGGCAGCGAATGCTCGTATCGAACGTGTCGGTTTGCCTTTGCGTCCGGCTATTGCCGCGCTGGCTCAGCGTATGGAACAGGATAGGGGAGCGGTGCGCCGGGAATCGGCCGCACTGCTGGGCGTCGATCCGGATCGTCCGCTGGTGTTGGTCACAGGCGGTTCTCTGGGCGCACAAAGTCTGAATCGTGCCATTGCCTCTTCCGCAGCTGATTTGCTGGCTCATGCGCAAATCATTCATTTGACGGGGCGCGGAAAGATCGATGAAGTTCGTGATTTGGTTTCCAAATCGGTTAAGGCGGACGTGTTTACGGGTCTTGGCCCGGATTCGGCCGGTAAAGGTGATTATCATGCCGCTGAATATCTGGAACGCATTGATTTGGCCTTCGCCTGTGCCGATCTGGTTATTTGCCGTGCTGGAGCCGGCTCGGTGTCTGAACTTGCGGCACTGGGCCTGCCTGCCATTTACGTGCCATTGCCGATAGGCAACGGTGAACAGCGTTTCAATGCCGAACCGGTCGTTCAGGCAGGTGGCGGATTGCTGGTGGCGGACAAGGATATGACTCCGGTTTGGGTTCATGACCATGTGCCCGCATTGCTCGCCGACCAAGAACGCTTGGCTGATTTCGGTCGGAAAGCTTGGGAATACGGCATTCGTGATGCTGCGGCAATCATGGCGCATCGAGTGTTAGATCTCGCCGGCTCGCAGTCAGCCTGAAATGACCGAACCTGAGACGACATACAATATGTGGTTAGGAATAATCCTTCAAGGAGAGTCAATTGTCTCAAGAATCCATTGTGCTTGATCCCACGCGCGCCGCGTTTGATGCGCAGGCAATTCCAGCCAATCTCGGCTCCACCCACTTTATTGGCATCGGCGGTGCGGGAATGAGCGTATTGGCTGAAATGCTGCATGCTGAAGGCGTGCAGGTTGACGGATCGGATCGTGAGCACAGTGCTAAGACGGATCGTCTCGAAGCACTCGGTATTACTGTGGAATTTGGCCAGAAGGCTGAGAATGTGGCCGATGCATCCACTGTGGTGTATTCAAGCGCTATTAAGCCGGATAATCCGGAGATCGTGGCCGCTCACGACGCCGGTAAGCGAATCGTGCACCGCAGCGACATTCTGGCATTGCTGATGAACGGCAAGCAGGCTGTTACGGTGGCCGGCGCGCATGGCAAAACCACCACCAGTTCTATGCTGGCACACATTCTGGTACATGCTGGCATTGATCCAAGCTATGCAATCGGCGGCTCCATCCAGGGGCCGGATGGCAGCACGCTTGATGGCGGACATGCAGGCAATGGTTCCGTGTTGGTGGCGGAAGCCGATGAATCTGACGGCAGCTTCGCCAAGTATCATCCGACTATCGCCATTATCACGAATGCGGAAGCCGACCACCTGGACCATTACGGTGACGAGGAACACTACCGTGCTGCTTTTGTCAACCATGCCGGGCACGCTACCGGTCATGTGGTGATTTGCGCCGACGATAAGGACGCGCTTGCTGTATTCGAAGCGTTGCCTGCAGAAGTCAAGAAGCATACGGTCGTATACGGCACCACACCGAAAGATCAGTTGCCTGATTTGGCGGGAGCCGCATTGGTGGCTATTGCTTCCGAAAGTGAGACCGCTGGCAGCGGCACGGAACAGCTCACCTTGGAGTTGCCGGTTGCAGTGACCGGAGATGAATCGGTTTGTCAAAGTGTGGCGTTGAAGGTTCCCGGCATCCATAATGCGCGTAATGCCGCTGCCGCCATCACTTCGGCAGTGCTGCTGGGTGTTAAGCCCGCCGATGCGGCAAAGGCCGCTGGCACCTTCCTTGGGGCTGCTCGTCGTTTCCAGGTGCGCGGCACGGTGAAGCAGGTTACCGTGGTGGATGATTACGCGCACCATCCCACCGAAATCGTGGCTTTGCTTGATGCGGCTCGCCGTCGCTATCCGCAAAGCGTCATTCGTGTGCTGTTCCAACCGCACTTGTTCTCTCGTACCAAGTTCTTTGCCCGTGAATTCGCCGAGGCTCTTTCCAAGGCTGACGATGTTATTGTCACCGGTATTTTCCCCGCGCGCGAAAAGCAGGAGGATTTCCCGGATGTAAGCCCGGATACCATCGTGGATGCGGCTCAAGGGCTGAAGGATGAATCACAAGGTGCTTGGATTCAGTCGGTTGATGATATGTGCCTGGCCGCTAAGATGATGGCTATGCGTGCGCATCACGGCGATGTGATCTTCACTGTGGGAGCTGGAGACATCACCGATATGGATCAGGTGCTGCTGACCGCTCTGGAAGCGCATAGGGAGAGCTGCGAGTAATGGCCGGCCGTACGGTCAGTTCTTCAGGCTCTGCCTCTTCTTCAGGCAAGCGTAAAGCTCGCGTTGTTGAATCTCACACGCATCAAGGCAAGACGCCACGCAAGCCACGCACTCGTGCAGGGCGAAGCGTGGCTTCGAACCTTAAATCGCAGCCGGAGATTCAGGATGTGACTGTTGCCAAGGGCAAAGCCGGGGCTTTTGTTGACGCTCGCGCGTTGCGCAGCGAGGACTATGTAGCGGAAACATTGCGCCAGACCACAGGCCCTCTCGGGGTGGCCTCACGCCCGAAGGTGGTTGATTTCAAGGCGCGTGCCAAGGAACGCAGAAAAGCCGGAGTGCGAGTTCTTGCTGCGCGCGTCGCCATTGGAGCGTTGGCGTTGCTACTTGTAGGCGCATTGCTGTGGCTGCTGTTGTTTTCCTCGGTGTTCCGGTTGGAATCAAATGCCATCAGTGTTTCTGGTGCTAACGAGTGGGTGAGTAGCGAAACCATTCACAGCATTGCGAATAAGCAGTCCGGCAAATCCTTGTTCTTGGTGTCATCCAATGATGTAGCCAATCAGCTGAAAGCGATTCCGGGTGTTAGCGAGGCAAAGGTTTCCAAGCATTTCCCCAAATCGATGAGTGTGGCAATCAAGGCCCAAAAGCCTGCTGCTATGCTGAAAAGCGGCAGTACGCTTACAGCTGTGGATGATCAGGGACGAGTGTTGAACTCAGTGGAGAATGCCGATGTTCAAGGCATTCCGGTGATTGAGGTCAAGAATGTGGAGAAAAGCCTGAAGAATCGCTCGGTGAAAGGTGCGCTGACGATTTTGGCGGCTTTGCCGGAATCCATGCGCCAGCAGATTACCAAGGTCACGGTGGCAACCCAGGATTCAGTGACAACTACATTGAACGATGGCGAGCATGTGATTGTCTGGGGTGATTCTTCACAGCTGAAACTCAAGATGGCCGAAGTCGATAAGATTTTGAACGATCCCAATGTGATTGGTGACTACAAGCAAGTTGATGTGTCTGCACCGAGCAGACCAATTCTGAAGTAAGTGGTAGTTGCTGGTGTCGGATTCATCTACGCAAAACTATGACAAAGGCCGCATAACCATTAGGTTATGCGGCCTTTTGAATCGTGGAGGCGCGGGGAATTGAACCCCGGTCCGATGACCGAGCCCACAGTCTTCTACGTGCGTAGTCTGCTGGCCGTGCGGCGATTTTTCTGCCCCCATCTGTGTCGCAGACAACCGATGGCGAGCATATCCGCAGTTAAAGTCCCGATGCAGCCCTGAGGCTCAACTGCATCAGCAAGTCTTCTTAACGACGCTCAGCATCCTCCCAAAGACGAGGAGGAGTGAACGGAGCGGCTGCTCACTGGTTAATCCTGGCGCGAAGCTCAGGCAGCGAGAGCGAACTCAGTGCGGTTAGATTTAGCACTTATTCTTTTGTCGGGGTCATCCACGAGTGGACCCGACGTTCTCGGCACGCTTCCCTGCAGCGAACAGGTCACCGTCGAAACCGATCGCCCCCAATATTGAGTTATCAAACTCTTCCGGCTCTTTTCGGCCGGACTTTTCAATATATCCCTTTACTGGTAGGAATGCAAATCAATACCGCAAATCAGCTCATGGAGATATGAAAAAGCCTGCGTGAACCGAAGGGGAAGATTCACGCAGGCTCGTCTTGGAATGGCGCTAGAAGCGGCTATCAGGCCTCAGCCTTCTTGCCTTCGAGCACCTTGTAGGCAAAGCCCATCACCAGCACGTACAGGCAGCCGACGGCCATCACGAGGATGCCACCGAACTGGCCGGCAGCGTCAGCGGCCACACCCATGATCGGCGGGAAGATAGCGCCACCGATGAGGCCCATGAGCATGAGGCCGGAGATCTCGTTCTGACGATCCGGACGGTACATGAGAGCGTGGGAGAGGAACAGGGAGAACACGTTGGAGTTACCGAAACCAACCAGGGCAACAGCGACCCAGAACAGCCAGACCGGCGGGTTATCCTGCACCAGGGAGAAGATGGCGAAGCAGACAGCGGACAGGGTCATGATGACACCGCAGATGCGCAGGCCGACCTTGTTGGAGATCTTCTGCAGCACGATACCGCCGGTGAAGCAGCCGATCATACGAGCGATGAAGTAGACCATAGTTGCGGTTGCGGCGATTTCAGTGAACTGGTCGCCGGTGTGCTCGGTCAGGATTCGCGGAGCCTGAGCGTTGATGCCAACGTCCACACCCACGTGAGCCACGATGCCGAGGAAGCACAGGAAGACGATGCCATCGGAGAACAGGAGCTTGAAGCAGCGGCCGATGGTGGTGGTGCCTGCATCCGGAGCGGGCTCCTCGATCTTATCGAAGGCGAGCAGGATGTAGCCGATGATGCCGATGACGAAGTAGATCACGAAGAGGATCCACCACATGCCGAGCTTGGTGGCGCCCCAGATGGCAATGTATGGAGCGAACAGGGAAGCGAAGGCCTTGACGAACTGGCCGGTGGTCAGGGTGGAAGCGAGCTTATCGCCCTTGACGAACACGGTCAGCAGCGGGTTCAGGGAGACCTGCATCAGGGTGTTGCCGATGCCGAGGAAGGCGAAGGAGATAACGATGAGAACCAGGCGAGGAGTGCCGGAGAGAGCCACGTAGGCGATGATCGGCAGAGCCATAGCCACGAGGGTGACCAAAATGGACCACAGCACGGTCTTGCGGCGACCGATCTTGTTCATCAGCATGCCGGTCGGCACGGAGAAGATCAGGAACCAGAAGAACACCATCGTGGTGAACAGGTTGGCGGTACCATCCGCCAATGCGAACTCGCCCTTGACGTAGTTCGTCGCGGTGCCGACCAGGTCGACGAAGCCCATGACGAAGAAGGCGAACATTACCGGCAGGATCTTGGCAAATCCAGCGTTGCCGGCCTTAGTAGTTTCGTTGCTCATTATTGAATTCCCTTTTTCTTAACTGCAATGAGACAATGAATATTTCGGTTTTCAGTTATGTTTTCCACGTCTTTAGGTACAGCTCACGCCGGGGAGGCGGTGTTTCTTATGGAATCCTGGACTTCATTGTCCGGCGTGAGCTGGGCCCGAAAACGGGAGGAAAGGAGAGGGCTTCAGCTTTTATTCAGAGCTGAAGCGTGGAATCACTTGCCTTCGTTGGCGAGGTAGTCGGTCATCTCGGTCGGGTAGTCCGGCCAAGCGCCAGCCTGGGTGCAGACGAATGCAGCAGTGTTGACAGCCTTGCGGTGGGCGTCCGACAGGGAGTCGCCCAGCAGGGTGCGTGCGGTGAAGGTGCCGGAGAAGGAGTCGCCAGCGCCAACGGTGTCCACAACCTCGACGTGCGGGGTGTCCAGAGTGGAGGACTCGCCCTTGCGGGAGATCACGGTGGAGTAGGCGGAGCCAGCGGTCAGGATCACGTAGTCGAGATCGAACTCGTCGAGGAACCAACGGCAAGCGTCCTCACCGGAGGTGCCGCGAATGTCGAACATGTCGCGCAGGAGCAGCAGCTCTTCATCGTTGATCTTGAAGACGGTTGCGGCCTTCAGCAGCTCTTCGATGAGTTCCTTGGAGTAGTGGTCACCACGCAGGTTGATGTCGAAGAACTTCATGGCACCCGGCTTGGTGTGCTTCAGGAGCTCCATGATGGTGGCGTGGGTCTCAGGGGAGCGCAGAGCCAGGGTACCGAAGCAGATGGCGTCGGCCTTGGAGACCACGTCGATGAGCTGACGGGTGTATAGAATGTGATCCCAGGCAACACCCTTGACGATGGTGTACTCCGGGATGCCGTTCTTCAGGGCAACCTCAACGGTGGAGGTCGGCCAAGCGTTGCGCTGGATGACGGTGTTGATGCCAGCTTCGTCCGCCTTGGCAACCAGCTCGTCGCCGAGCTCGTCCTCACCGACGGCGCTGATAGCCCAGCCTTCGGCACCATTCTTCATCGCATGGTAGGCGAAGTTCACCGGAGCGCCACCAGCACGCTTGCCGCCAGGCAGCATATCCCACAGCAGCTCACCGAGGCTCAGAACGATTGGGTTGGACATGATGGTTCCTTTCCTTATTTCTTCTTGGTGTGATTCCGTATGGAAATTTCACTGTTGATGTCTTGGTTCAGGAGACATCAAAGAACATCGAGGGATGTTCCAAAAATTGAGTGACCGCCACGGCAGCTGCACCGGAGACGGCGGCATCTGCAGACAACGTGGACAGTGTGATGGACGTGGTGTTATAGATTTCCGGGATGGACCGTTCTTCCACCGTGCTGAGCACCTCTTCAAGGAACATCGGTCCGGCTTCGGACACGATATCTCCAATGATGATGTGCTTGGGATTAAAGCCGTTGAAAATAGTGACGCAGCCATAGCCCACATACCGCGCGATGCTGCGCACCATGCTGATGGCCTGCTCATTGCCGGCCTTTGCCTGTGCGAACAAGGCGCGCGTGGCGTCGGTATGGGTCATGTCTGCAGCTCCCGGAACCAGCACGCCATCTTCGATGAGCATATTGTGAATGGCCGGGGTAGAGCAGTAGCGTTCGAGGCAGCCGATATTGCCGCAGTCGCAGGGGCGTCCGTTCACATCCACGGAGATATGGCCGATTTCGGTGGCGGCACCGAGGAATCCGTTGATAAGACGTCCGTTTTCGATAACGCCGAGACCAACGCCTTCGCCCACGAGATAGTAGGCGAGATTGTCGCTGGTGTGAACGGCCGGGTCGAACAAGAAATGAGCCAAAGCGCCTGCACGAGCATCCTGTTCGATGAACAGCGGTACGTGGAAGGCGGAAGCGAATTCGTTGATGAAGTTGATTCTGCGCCAACCCTGCATGCTAGAAACGACAGCGGTGCGGCCTTCATTACGCAGATACGGGCCCGGCACAGCCATACCGATGGCCACGATGGAAGTGTCTTCGCTGAGAAGCTGGGTCAAACGCTGATGAATGATAACGATGGTGTCGTCAATGGTGTTGTCGTATACGGTCGGCAGCGTTTCCAGATGAAGCGCATTGCCACACAGGTCGAATACTCCGATTTGCACCAGCGAACGGGCGAATTTCACGCCGATGATATGGAAACGGGTGGTGTCGAGCTCGAGGCCGATGGAGCGGCGGTTCTTGGACCCCTCAATATCGCCGGTCTCTTCAATGACTCCGGCTTCGATGAGTCGGGCGGTGATCTTGGTGATTGCCGCCGGCGTCAAATCCAATGCTTTGGCGATTTGTGCTCGGGAGCTGATGCCGTTGTGGTACAGGTGCTGGAGAATGCGGGAACGGTTGGATTCGGAAACGCTAGCTTGTGAAGTAGCTTGCTTGGCTTCAAGTGCCATGAATCCTCCTTGTCCTGCCGCGTTGCGAGTAATCTCGTCCGCTCGTCTTTGAATCTGAACTTGATTAAGATATTAACGACGTTAATTGATTCACGCAATCAACCCAGCGGTTCGGCGTGTCGAAATTTTTGGCGTCATCTGCTAATTTGTTAAGAAGGTTGTCAATACTCTAGGGCACACTGATAACACACAGCGTTCAATGGAGAACAAAAGGAGCAAGTAATGAGTGAACAGGCCTCGAACAAATGGCGTATCGGCGTTGATGTGGGCGGCACCAAGATCGAAGCGGCTTTGATCGATGAGCTGGGCCGCGTGGTACGTACTGCGAGAATACCGGCCCGTCACGGCGAAGATGCCGTGATTGAAGACATCGCCGCTGTTGCGGGGCAGGTGTGTGATGACGACTTCAGCCAAGTGGCAAGCATCGGCATTGGCACTCCCGGACAAGTGGACTTTGTTTCCGGTCATGTCGACAATATCGTCAACCTCGAGGTGACCTCGCTGGATATGGGTCCGTTGGTGGCGCAGCGTACCGGCGTGCCGACTCATGTTGAGAACGATGTGAATGCGGCTGCTCTTGGTGCTGCCACGGTGCTGGGAGGGGGGACGAGTCTGCCCAGTGTTGTGGCATTCCTGAATTTCGGCACCGGTCTTGCGGCTGGCCTGGTGCAGGATGGTGTGCTGCTGCATGGTGCGAGTGGTGCGGCCGGGGAGGTTGGCCATATTCCGGTGGAGCCGCACCGCCTCAAGTGCCCTTGTGGCCAGTATGGCTGCCTGGAGACCGTATGCTCCGGCGCTTCTGTGGCAAGGCTGTGGCCGTCGGCCGATCCGGCGATGCCTGATCTGATTCGTCGTGCCAAGAAGCGTGAGGCGAAGGCTGTGGACGTGCTGGATATGGTGGTGCGCGCTATCGGCGATACCATTCAGATTGTGGCGCAGTCTATGGATCCTTCAGTGATTATTCTGGGTGGCGGCATGGCTAAGACCGGCGATCCGTTGGTCGAAGTCATCACTGCTGAACTGCGACGCAGGGAATCGCAATGCCGATTCCTCGCATCGCTGGATCTTCCAAGCCGCTTGCGTTTGGCTCCGTTGGATCAGCCTGTTGGTGCCATCGGTGCTGCCGTTGCCGCCTGATCTGCAGATTGCATACGGCGGAACCGTTGCAAGCAGTTTTACTTAACGACAAGGGGCTGGCTCCGCATATCAATTATGCGGAGCCAGCCCCTTGATGTATTCGTTATGATTCATGCGCGGTGGCGGTTGAGTCGGGCTGTCGGCGCCTCACTGGCTCAGATAATGCACGAGCACGGCAATCGCCTCGCCCTGCACAGTGATATCCGATCCGCATTCGCAGCGGCGAATAACAGTGTGCTTGTGGAATGTTGAGGATGTGCTGGCGTCAAGATACTGCTGAGCCGCATCGATGAACGTTGCATTGACGATATCCGGTTGGCCATACACGCAGACATCCGCCATATCAAGTAAACCGACCGGCATAGAAAGCGCTTGACCGAGATGTTGCCCGGCTTGAGCGAGAATCGATACCTTCTGCTGCTCGTCGGCGTGAACGAGCTGCTTGCGCAATGCGTTGTCGGAAATCATGGTTTCCAGACATCCGCGCTTGCCGCAGGGGCATTCAGGACCATTGAGGTCGATGGAAATATGTCCGATTTCGCCCGCCGCATGCATCTCTCCCTTGACTGGCGTGTCATTGATGAGAATGGCCGAGCCGATGCCGCTTTCAATGCGTACGAAAATCATGTTCTTATCGCCTTGGCCGAAGAATCGTTCGGTCAGCATGGCCGCGGTGGCATCATTGGTCACAGTGACGTTGGTGCCAAATCGCTCCTGAAGGGGAGTGGAAAGGTCCATATCGTGCCAGTCGAGCCAAGTGGATCGCTTGACCACGCCGCCGTCCACCACGCCGGGGGAGGCGATGCCCACGCCGATGACGGTGCCCTCGGCCATGCTCATCATTTTTTCGATAAGTTCGCCGATCATCTCCAGCGTGACCCGTTCTCCGGCTCCAAGCGTGATTTCCGCATGGCGCAGCGCCTGCCCCAGAAGGTTGGTAACCGCACCGTGAAGCATATGGTCCTGAGTCAAATCAAGGCTGACGATATTCAGCCGGTCGATATCAATGCTGAGCAAGGTGCCACGCTTGCCTTTGCCGCCACTTGGCGCTTGACCGGTTTCGCGCAGAAGTCCTTCGTCCAACATTTGGCCCACCACATCGGAAACTGCTACTCGACTCAGGCCGGTGAGTCGGCCAAGGTCGGCGCGTGAATACTGATTGGTGGGGAACAGCAAAGAAAAAATAAGCTGACGATTATTGCGGCGCACATCCGCAGGCGACGATTTGGCCGACTGGCTGTGCGATGGCGAGGCGGCTCCAAAGAGTGACATTATTCCTCCTGTCTGGATGAACATGCGCTCCGGAGCATGCAATGCTCGTTGCATATGTTCTGTTTTGCGCGTTGAAGTTCATTCACCGTTGAATCTGTTATGAAACTTCACTAACTATTTCCAGTGTACCGCAGCTCGGGCTGAAGACATTTCAAAAACACCGTATGCGGCTAAGTCCAAAATTGTAAGTACTATTAACAAATAGCTGGTTCGATATATCGATAGGTATGCGATCCACGGTGCATCGCGGGATGTGACAAAGAAGTTGCCAACAACCCCGGATGCGGTAAAACTGCACAAGGCCTGCATGCAACAGGTCACGGATGAAGGAAAGTAACAATGCCTGAGATCATCATTGTGAAGAATGAGGCTGAAGCCGGCGACATCTACGGACGTTGCGTGGCCGACCTGATTAAAGCCAAGCCGAATGCCGTTCTGGGCTTGGCCACTGGTTCCAGCCCTCTGGCTGCATACCGTTCACTCGCCAAGATTGTCAAGGATGAATCTATTGACGTGTCCCAGGTGCAGGGCTTCGCACTGGATGAGTACATTGGCCTGCCGCTGACCCATCCTGAGTCCTATCATGCGACTATTCACCGCACCGTGGTGGAGCCGCTGGGCCTTGATCCCGCAAAGGTGCACGTACCTGGAGATGTGCTCAATGGCACTCCGCTTGAAGACGGTGAGAAGGTTGCCGGTGCAGGCCCTGCCTATGATGCCGCTATCGAAGCAGCGGGTGGTATCGATGTGCAGATTTTGGGCATCGGTACGGATGGCCATGTCGGCTTCAACGAGCCTGGCTCTTCGTTGGCTTCCGGCACTCGTGTGAAGACTCTGGCCGAGCAGACCCGTATCGATAACGCACGATTCTTCGATAACGACATCAACCAGGTGCCGACTCACTGCATCACGCAGGGCATTGGCACCATCATGAAGGCTCGTCATCTGGTGCTGTTGGCATTTGGTGCCGGCAAGGCGGAAGCCATCGAGGAAACCGTGGAAGGCGGCGTGTCCGCATTCTGCCCGGCATCTGCACTGCAGATGCATCCGCATGCCACGATTATCGTGGATGAGGAAGCTGCAAGCCGCCTGCGTCATAAGGATTATTACCGTTACGCCTACACGCACAAGCCGGCTTGGCAAGGCATCTGATCCGGTTGAATATCAAGGCTCCCCTTTTGCTTAATGAAGGGGAGCCCTATTATTCTGTGGAGCTCAATGAAGCATTGAACCTGCAGGGATGAATCGAGGGAAAGCATAAATGGCTGATAGGCAAGAGATCGTATCTCGCGTAACCGCGGCGCTGGAGGGCAAGCCGTCGCCGGTAGCGATCTGCAATGCGCGTAAGGTGGACGCCCGCGGCGAACAATCCGGCTATTGGGTGGTATCCGATGCCAACGGTGCTATTACAGCGGCCGGAACCGATGAACAAGCGTTTGCCAAAGCTTGCGCAGCAGCGGGCATTGATCCGGACGGCGAAACGGTATTGGACGCTGCCGGAAGAATCCTCGCCCCAGGATATGTGGATATTCATGCGCATGGTGCTTGGGAGAAAAGCTTCGATGATGGTTCGGATGGCATTGATGTGGCGCGAGCCGGTCACGCGGTGCATGGCACCACGCGTCAAGTGTTGTCGTTGATTACCAATCCGCTTGATGTGATTTGCCGTAACATCCGCACGGTAGCGGACAAAATGGCCTCCGGTCGCCCGGATATTCTCGGATGCCATCTGGAGGGGCCGTTCTTGGCGCTCGCCCGCAAAGGCGCTCATGATCCGAATTGTTTGAAGGACCCGGTGCCTGAAATCGTCGATGAGATGCTTGAAGCTTCGGGTGCTGATGCCTCGCACGGCAAGCTCGGTTGCATTCGTCAGATCACCATCGCTCCTGAACTGCCGCACGGTTTGAGCGCAATCAGCCAATTTGCGGCGGCAGGCGTAGTGCCGGCAGTAGGCCATTGCGATGCCGACTATGAGACTGCCCAAGCTGGATTCAATGCTGGAGCCGGCATCATGACGCACATGTTCAATGCGATGAACGGATTGCATCATCGCGAACCAGGCCCGATTCCGGCCGCTGTGGAAGACCCTCGCGTCACCATCGAACTCATCAACGATGGATTCCATGTGCAGAATCCGATGGTCAAGCTTGGTTTCGGGTTCGCGCCGCATCGCATCGCATTCGTCACTGATGCGATGGCTGCCACGGACTGCCCTGATGGAGCCTATAAGCTAGGCGCGTTGGACGTGAACGTGGTCGATGGTCACGCACGGCTCGTCTCCAACGGGGCCATCGCGGGCTCGACGCTTTTGCTGGAAGGCGCCGTCAGCCGTGCAGTAAACGAATTAGGCATCAGCCCTGTGGCTGCCGTCGAGGCCGCCACATTGACGCCGGCCAAGGCATTCGGTTTCGATAAGCCCAATGAAGTGACTGGTGCGCCGATTGGTTTGCTCGCTCCTGGTTTTGCCGCAGACTTCAACCTCATCGACCCGACCAGTTGGAAGGTCGAACAGGTGTGGTGCGCGGGCCGCAAGATAAAATAAGGCTCGTTACGCTAACTTGATTTAGCGATATGAAAGAAGCCGTGGCATGATTCTTTTTTTGGAAAGGACCATGCCACGGCTTCTTTGCTGAGTGCGTTGTTTCGAAATCGAATCAGTATTGCGCGCCGTCAAAGACGAATAGCGCGTGTGAATCGCCGCGCCGCTTATTGTCGAAATAACGATTGAACAGTTGCAGGCGCTCAACGGTGCTTGCAGCGAGCGGCTGGGGGAGCGCATCCAAGTCAAACCAGCCGACGTTAAGGCTTTCCTCATCGCCAACAAATGGTTTGTTATTGCCGCCTGGCTTCACCTTGCAGAGGAAGGAATGATCCATATACATGGTGTTATCGCCATTGGCATAGGTCAGTACTTTGTTCGAGGAGGTTACAGCCACCAAATCGGTGACAATGGCGTCAACGCCGGTTTCTTCCTTGATTTCTCGCACTACAGTGTCCGCTGGCTGTTCGCCGGGCTCGTTGATGCCGTAGACCATCGCCCATTCGCCGGTATCCGAACGACGGCCCAACAGCAGCTGCCCCTGATCGTTCAGCACATAACCGGTTACACCAATGAGCCATAAGAGATCATGGCCAATTTTTTTACGAAGTTCGAGTACGAATTCTGGAGTTGGCATGACCGCCACCTTCCTATACAAAAATGGCTCCCCTCACCGAGGGGAGCTGTCGGCATAAACCGACCGAGGGGAGCCGAAATGATAATTACTTAGCGGTGGCGGCGCGGTCGGCCATCCAGACCTCCACGTCATCGATTTGCTTCGGAATGCCAGCGGAAATCCATTCCGGACCATTCTCGGTCATCAGCACATCATCTTCAATACGAATGCCAATGCCACGGTATTCCGGTGGAATCAGCAGATCATCCTCGCGGAAGTACAGACCAGGCTCGATGGTGAAGATCATACCCGGGCGAATCGGGGCACCCTGATAAGCCTCGAAACGAGCCTGAGCACAATCGTGCACATCAAGACCAAGATGATGAGCAACGCCGCAAGCCAACCAACGGCGATGCTGCTGACCTTCGGGGGAGAGCGATTCCTCAACGCTCACCGGCAGCAGGCCCCAATCATGCAGACGCTCGGCGATTACGCGCATGCAGGCATGATGGATATCGGAATAGGTGGCACCCGGCTTGGCGGCTTCAAAGCCAGCCTGCTGGGAATCCAACACAGCCTGATACAGGCGCTTCTGCAAATCGGTGAACTTACCGTTGGTTGGGAACGTACGGGTGATATCAGCCGTGTAGAGGGAATCGACTTCCACGCCAGCATCCACGAGCAACATATCGCCGGTCTTCACCACACCAGTGTTACGCATCCAGTGCAGGATTGGAGCGTGAGGACCAGAAGCCACAATGGAGTCGTAGCCAACAGCGTTGCCTAATTCGCGGGACACCGCGTTGAACGCACCTTCGAGAATACGCTCGGAACGCGGCTTATCCAGTGCTGCCGGCAGTGCGCTCAGTAGACGGTCGAAACCATGCTTGGTGGCATCCACGGCCTTGCGCATTTCATTGATCTCATAGGAATCCTTCACCATGCGGGCTTCGGACGTGAATTCGTGCAGCTTATCATCAGCGGCGGCATTCTTATCGGGGTCGGCAGCGCCATTGGCTTCGCGGATGGATTCGACCAGTGAAGTGATTTGCGGATCGGTCTCACGCATCACGCGAACGCGAACAGCACCTGCCTCAGCGCCGACATCCTTGCTTAGCGCATCGGCCAGCTGGGCGATGTCATGCGTTTCGATGCCGGTCATGGCCGTCATTTCCTTCAAACCAGCGCGCGGACCCACCCAGTATTCGCCGTAATGCGGGTTCATGAAGAAATCGGTAGTGGAGTTGTCGGCACGCGGGGCCACGAACAATTCCGGCGTATGGGTCTGGCCGGCCTTGGCCTCTTCGGAATCCGGGTCCACCGGGTTCAGCACCAGCACGGCGCCGGCCTCATAATCCACGCCGAGACCAGTGTAATAAGCGAAGGCAGTATCCGGACGGAACATGTAATCGCAATCATTATTGCGTACCTTCGGCTGACCGGCAGGAATCACTAGGCGCTCGCCGGGGAAGGCCTTGCCCAGAGCGGCAAGACGAGCCGGAGTGAACTTGGAGGATTCGAGCGGCTCGATTTCCGGCTCATCGTCAGCCCAGCCGGACTTCATGAAGTCCTTGAACGCCTCGGAGCGCGGGCGCAGCGAACGATTGTTCACTCGATCGCTCATGGCCTGGTCGCCGCCCGGAGCGTTCTTGCGCTCTTCTGCCTCATATTCCTTATCTTTCTCGGTGACTACCTCACCCATCGATACTCCTTATGAAAGAAGGCTCATGTTACCGCTCCCATACTAGTCGTTCGAATTCGTTTGCCACATACTCCTCGCAGATTTTGCGGATTAATGAGTATGAGGGTGCAGTCAGTGCGTAGCGTACTGCATGCGGCGAGGACTTGTTCGGACGAGATTCCTTGCGCAAACGCAGAATCAAAGAACGGTAGGGCAAATCGAAAATCGTAGGTGCGAGCGCATTCGATGAGTGTATGAGCTGGAGGTGTAAGCAATAATCCGGTCGTTGAGTCTCGCATTGCCAAAGAAGAAGCCTGAGGCATGTATACGCGTTTTAATCGCGGATGACGCTGTTCGCTGCCGTGATTCTGCGTCATTACGCAGACCGAACCATCATGGAGACACCATTGGTGTTCGAAGCCATATGCGCTGGCCGCAACCAATCCTCCGAAAACCCAGTTTGGATGAGCTATTGCAAGAGCTTTTGCGATATGCAGTGTTTGCTCAGGAGGGGGCAGTGTATTCCAATACCCTTGTTCTGCGTATAACGATGGTGAACCACGATAGGTATTGATAAGTTCGCCGGATTGAGCACGTCGTTGTAGTGCAAGTTGCTCTGAGGGAACCGTGGAATATGCGCATCGATGCTCATTCTGGGCCGTACGAAGAATTTGGGCAATTGCTTTGTGTGTTTTCATGCCAATAACGGTAAAGGAAATGACGGGGAAAGGGGGTGGAATTCAAGTAATGTGGTTCGAGCTTGTGCTTGCGATTGGCGTTGTCTTGAAACCGTTGGAATATCAAGCCTCTGTCCAGTTTCGATGATGTATATGAGTTATCCACATTGGTTTGTTGGTTAAAGGGTTTGTGCCGATGATACGAACAGATGTTTGTGCGAGGTGTTTACGCCATATGGTGGGTCTCTAACTGCGCTGATATGAAAGATAGGTGCATGGAGAGATGCCTAGTGGCCATACGGTGGCCGATGGCTTCTTTGCCTAGAAGCCGTCTGGGCAGATGACAATACGATAACTTCGTTTTTGCGGTTTTTGGTCTTGGAATGAGGTGTTAGCGGCAAGAAGAGGGGGAATGAAATGGATTTTGGCTGTTGGACAATCGCAATTCTGACGCTAAGCGCCATCGATTGGCCGTAAAACTGCACTGAGTTATAACGCGTGATGCTGAGTGGACAGGTAGTGGCATCGTAACATCACTGAAACGGCTGAATGAAGTGATTCGGGCACGTTCTGGACTGATACTGGCAATAAGAATTATTGAGCGTAGTTCTTTTGCCACCATTGGTTTGATAACCTCGCTGACACGTTTTAGTGATGTAAGGCGTGCAAAGGGTGCCCATATGACTTCTGCGACTTTGTTCGTTGAGTATATATATATATCGTGCGTTGCCTTATATGGTTTCCGCGCGGTTCTATGCTTCTTCATATGTGGATAATAGGCTGCGTTCGCCATTCGCTTATGAAAGCGAAGGCAATCATTCGATGACGGTCGTACCGTACCGGCAGCAGGTTTTCGATATCCTCGACCTTCACATAGTGGGATGGTCTTATGTCGTTATGACAGGTCTTGACATGGACAGCGAATGCGCTTTGCGGATAGATTACGGTAGGCAAAAGGCATCCTGCGCTTCACTGAGTGCGGAATGAAAGCACAATGCCGCATCCTATAGACCCCGACGATTAATATGGTGGAAGTTTTCGCTTGGAACATCATGTTTGGAGTGGAATGGCTGCGGATACGTTTGCAGACACGTTCCGAGCAAGCCAACGATGAAACGGGCAACCGCACACGGGCCAAGAGCAGCTCGTGCAAAGGCTGGGTGCGCAACGCGCCAATGATGCAGAGAGGGAGTAAGTGCATGTCATTCGAGCATCCGAATAGGAACAATGAGACAATGCGAGACGTCGAGCTGGATATTATGAGCCGCCCGCCGGAGCATAACACCACAAACCTCGATTTGGACCGTATGAATCTGATGCTCGATCTGCTCGGCCATCCCGAAGAATCATTCCGTGTGATTCATGTGACCGGCACCAACGGCAAGGGCTCCACCGCTCGCATGGCCGAAGCCATTTGCCGTGCCTACGGCATGCGCACTGGCCTGTACACGTCTCCGCATCTGGAACGCATCAACGAGCGCATTTGCATTGATGGCCAGCAGCTTTCCGACGATGATTTCATCGACATCTGGGATCAGACCAAGGATTTGGTGGCGCTGGTCGACGCCAAGATGGAGGAGCAGGGCAAGCCGAAGATGAGTTTCTTCGAAGTACTCACCGCTATGGCCATTTGGAAGTTCGCCGACGCTCCGGTGGATGTGGCCATCGTAGAGGTCGGCATGGGCGGCGCATGGGATGCCACCAATGTGATTAACGCCGATGCCGCAATCATCGGCCCAGTTGACATGGACCATATGCAGTGGCTGGGAAACACGGTTGAGAAGATTGCCAGCGAGAAGGTAGGCATCATCAAGCCCGACTGTACCGCGATTATCGGCCCGCAGCCGCATGAGGAAGCCGTAATGCCAATTATTGAAGAGGCCGCCGTTCGCAACCACGCCACGCTGGTCCGTGATGGCTATGAGATGACGGTGTCCGACCGTATGCCGGCAGTGGGTGGTCAAGTTGCCACGCTCACCACGCCGAACGGCACCTATGAGGGTGTGCCGATTGCCAAGTTCGGCGAACATCAGGCCCACAACGCTCTCGCCGCGCTCGCCGCCGCCGAAGTGGTGATTCCAGTCAACGGCCCGCTGGACGGGGATTTGGTGGCTGAGGCGTTGAGCTCGGTGAAGATTCCTGGCCGCATTGAGCAGATTCGTACCTCGCCGACCATCATTCTGGACGGTGGCCACAACGTGAATGCCGCCGAAGCGCTGCGCAAGGCCATCGAGGAAAGCTACGACTTCAAGCAGCTGGTTGGCGTGGTCGCCATGATGCGCGACAAGCAGGTCGAGGAATATCTCGGCGTGCTTGAGCCGATCCTAAGCTCCGTGGTGGTTACCGAAAACTCTTGGCGTGACCGTGTGATGTCTGCCGATGATCTGGAAAAAATCGCCGTAGACGTGTTCGGTCGCGACCGCGTAATCAAGGAGCCGAACCTGCCCGATGCCATCCAGACCGCCGTCAACATGGTCGATGCCGAAGATGAACTGGGCGTGGGCTATGGTCACGGTGTGCTCATCTGCGGCAGCTTCGTCACCGCTGGCGATGCTCGCACGATGCTCGAGGAGCATGCAAGTCCGACCATGCAGCAGGCCATGAATATTCATCAGCCGGTGGTTGACCCTGATGATTCGAACGCTGATGATGATGCCGCTGATACGCTCGACGATCAGGTCAGCCCTGATGATTTCGACGTGTTCGATGTGCTTGGTCTTGGCAAAAACAGCACCGGCAGTGCAAACGATACGGACGCGGACGACAACATCGATCCGGCTGCAAATCAGTGACAGGCAGCCTTTATGTACCTTAAAGAGCTCACCCTACGCGGTTTCAAATCCTTTGCCTCGGCCACAACTTTGCGGTTCGAGCCAGGGATTACCGCGGTTGTAGGCCCGAACGGGTCCGGCAAGTCGAATATCGTAGACGCGCTGACCTGGGTCATGGGTGAGCAGGGTGCCAAGAATCTGAGAGGTACTTCAATGGAGGACGTGATCTTTGCGGGCACGTCCTCCAGACCTCCATTGGGTCGTGCTCAGGTAAGCCTGACCATTGATAATTCCGATCACACGCTGGATATTGATTACACGGAAGTGACGATTTCCCGCACGATTTTCCGCAACGGTGGTTCGGAATACGCCATCAACGGTTCCACCTGCCGCCTGCTGGATATTCAGGAGCTGCTTTCTGACACGGGTCTTGGCCAGCAAATGCATGTGATTGTGGGCCAAGGCCGATTGGACGCGATTCTCAAAGCCGACCCATCCGGGCATCGCGCATTCATTGAGGAAGCCGCGGGCATTCTCAAACATCGCAAACGTAAGGAGCGTGCCTTACGCAAGCTAGCCAATACGGAATCGAATTTGAACCGTTTGGATGATTTGCTTCGGGAATTGCATCGCCAGCTGGGCCCGCTTGGCAGGCAGGCGCGTATTTCCCGTAGGGCGGATGCGATTCAGGTATCGGTGCGAGACGCTCAGGCTCGTCTGTATGCCGAGGATGCGCAGCAATCGATGAATCGCCGTGCAACCGTGCGTAAGGAGCTTGGCGAAGTGCGCGCTCAATTGGCGAGCGCCCAGCGTGAATTGGCGCGAGTAAAAGTGCGTATCGAGCAGGTGGAATCTGTGACTTCGCAGTCAAGTCCCGCCATCGCTCAAGCCAATCAATACTGGCATGATTTTTCCCAAACCCGGGAGCGGCTGCTTGCTCTGGCGCAGCTTGCTGACGAACGAGCGCGATCAACGGCTAGCGGCATTGTTAACAATATGGGAGAGGATCCTGACCTGCTCTATGCGCGTGCACAAGAGCTTGAACAGCAGGCTACAACGCAGGACCAGTCCGTATCCGATGCTCGACTGGCTTATGACAAGGCCACGGAGCAGCGTGCGGATAATGAAAAGCAACTTGCTTCCGTGCGCCAAACATTGACTGAATTGCGCAAAACCGCGCAGGAACGGGATTCAGCTATTGCCAAGCTTCACGAACTGATTGCGCGTGAGGAGTCCGCAGCGCAGTTAGCTCACAGCAGAGTCAAGGATTATACGAGCCAGCGTGAAACGGCAGCTGAGCAGCGTGACGAAGTGCAGCATCAGCTTGATGCTCTGCACGAGCAAGTCGAAGCGGTTGCGGATGATAATGGAGCAGCTCTGGATGCGGCCCGTGCTGCATTAGCCCAATGCCGTGATGTGCTGAATGGATTATCGGATACGCAGCGCGAGCTGCAATCGAGGATTATTTCCCTGAAAGCCAAAGCCGATGCGCTTGCCGATACGCTGGCGAGCCGTAACGCCTCCGGTGAACTGGAACATGATGAATCCGCTCATGTTCTAGGGCGATTGACCGACTTTGTTCATGTGGAAGAAGGCTGGGAAGAGGCTGTGGCCCATGTGTTAGGCCAATTTTCCAGTGCGATGGTGGTAGCTCAGCCGAGCAGTATGCTTCATGCGCTGGAGCGTGCTCGCGAAGACAAGCTTGGCAAGGCCGTGATGATTACGGCAAATCATGCATCGAATGCGCTGGAGACTTCTGATGCTCGTCTCTCATTGACTGATAGTGATGGACACACTGTGCGACGGCTTGATTCGCTGGTCACCGTTAATCCTCAAGCTTCTGATGGCGCTATGGCACATGATGTGGTAACTGCGGTACGACTGCTGCTGAACGATACGATAGCGGCAGACAGTCTCGCTCAAGCGCAGCATATGGTGGAATCCGGGCAAGCTGAACGGGCGGTAACGGCTCAAGGGGAAATGCTGTGCAGGGGAGTGGCTGCAGTAGGTGGTTCATCTCTCTCCCAGTCCGATCTTGCGTTGGCCGCTAAACGAGATAAGGCATTGGCGCAGACGTCTCAACTGGAAATCCAGGAACAACAGACGGCCGAACAAGTGGCTCAAGCCAAATTACGGCGAGATGAAGCAGCCCAAGCAGTCGATAGGGAATCCTCTAAACGTACCGAGTTGAGGCTTCAAGCACAGCAAGCGCAGAAAGCATTGCAGGCATCGCAACAGCGTCTCGCTTCGCTGAACAAGCAGGTTGCACAATTCGATCATCGCATTGCCGAAATGCAGTCGCAGGCCCATGACCATCAGCTGAAACTCGATGACCTCCATCGCGCTTTGGAATCCGCTCAGCAGTCCGGTGCAGCGCAGGAACAGTGGAATGATTTGGAAGAGCGGGAGCATGAGCTTGAGCAGACGTTGTCTCATGCTCGAGAGCATGAAGTGGAAGCGAAAATCGCGTGGACTGATGCCTCCCGTAAAGCCGAATCGCTGCATCGTCAAGCTGGATTGCTGCGAGACAACGCCAAAGAAGCGGCTCAGCGGCGTGCCCATATCGAAGCATTGAACACCAAGCGTCGAGCACAAGCCGCGCATTTGCAAACGGTGGCTCAAGATGCGCGCAGCGTGGCGGCAATGGTGGCGGAAACGTTGCAAGGTATTGCGGCGGAGCGTGATCGTCTGCAAGCTGAGGCATCAAGCCATGATGAAGAGCTGAAGATGCTGCGCTCGCAGCGCAATGCCATCGAGCCACGAGTCACCGATTTAACAGCTCGCGAGCATACGTTGGATGTGAACCGCGAACGTCTTGCTATGGAGGCAGGCCAACTTACGCAGAAAGTCTCCGACGAACTCGGCCTGACATTGGAAGAACTGGTGCAAGCATATGGCCCTGATCAGCCTGTGCCGGTTTTGGATGATAACGGCAATCCCGTTCCGATCAATGATTCATCAGACTCCAACGGGATGGCTGAGGAAGAAGGCAGCCAAGCGCAACGCTTCCAAACCGTGCCGTATAACCGTGCGGAGCAGAAGAAACGTTTGGATAAAGCACGCCGTGATCTGGCTGCTTTGGGCAAGATCAACCCGCTGGCCACTGAAGAATATGAGGCGCTTGAGGAACGCAACAAGTATCTCAACGATCAGCGTAACGATGTAGTCAAGTCTCGTGATGATTTGATGCAGCTCATCAAGGAACTTGATTCCACAATGGTCACCGTATTCAAGTCCGCGTTTGAGGATACGGCTGAGGCTTTCCAACAGGTGTTTGCCACATTGTTCCCGGGCGGCACCGGGCGGCTGCGCTTGGAGAACCCGGATGATTTGCTCACCACTGGCGTATTGGTAGAGGCCAGCCCGGCCGGCAAGAGGGTGAAGCAGTTGAGTCTGCTGTCTGGCGGCGAGCGATCGTTGACCGCATTGGCGTTGCTGTTCGCCATCTTCACCGCACGCCCCAGCCCGTTCTATGTGATGGATGAGGTGGAAGCCGCTCTTGATGATGTGAATCTCACCAGATTGATTCATGCGTTGAATGAGCTGCGTGAACATGCGCAGCTCATCATCATTACGCATCAGCAACGCACGATGAGCATTGCCGACGCGCTCTATGGCGTCACCATGCGTGCTGATGGTGTGACCGCCGTTATCAGTCAGAAACTGGCCGATAGGAGCAAGTAACACTAACGAAGTCAATTTTTGCGCTGGGTTGAGGCGAATTGATGGCGAATGGACTGCAGTGTTTTTAATCCGGCGTAGAACCCGCGGTGAATCGGTATATCGCGGGCTGGGGCGACGGGTGTGGTCTCTTCGGTGAATTTGGTTTTGAATTCGTTCAGGCCTTTGAGCGAGGGCGCGAAAGCGGAGCCGATGCCCATCAGATCATAGTCGGTGATGCCTTGCCCGCCCAGCATGCAGCATTCCGCATACAGCAGGCGGTCAGTGACATGCAGACGCATGGAAGAGTCGCGCATCGCGGCGTAATAGCGGACGGCGTACCCGTCGTTCACGGTGACGATGGACCAGGCGACCACGCGGCCGTCGATTCGCGCGGCGAACACACGGCAGTGCTCCGGTCCCAACGCCTCGATCATGTCGAGGTAATCCCCGAGCGGGGCCGGTTTGAAGCCGTCCCGCTCGCCGGTTTCAAGCATCACGTCGTAATATTCGGAGAAATCAGACATGGCGAGTTCGGTCTCGTCGGCCACGGCCGCGGGGCATTCGCGCAACGACTTGCGCACATCGCGCCGGCCGCGGCGCTTCATCCGCGACAGGATGGCCTCGTCTCCGCCAGTGACATCGATGACCACCGTCCAGTCGTAGGGGACCGTGGAGAGCACGGGGAGGGTGCCGGCCGACGACCATGTATCGAGACGAAGGAACACAATCCCCGGATCCTCATGGCGCACGAAGGAGACCAACGCCCTGACCGCGGAGTGTTCCAGGGCCGGGTTCGGCAGCACCGTCCACACCGGGCCGTGCATGGCCCGCAGATACCGGTAGCCATGCGTCCGATACTCAATCAGCGACAACATCGCAACCGGAGCATCACCATCCAGCACCATAAGCGGTCCCCATAGCCGCCTGCCCTCAATCGTGTTCTGATAACGGGCCCACCGTGCACTTTGCTCAATGGGAAGAACGATATCGCAGCCAGCCGCTTCTTCCTCAATCTCCTGGAATGATGTTCTGGCAACAGTAAGCATAAAACCCCAGCCTTTGTATGACGTTGTTCGTAATAACCGTCAAACAGTGTGCGGTCTGCCGGTGTGTAAACCTTGGCATCTGGCCGCTTAAGGGCTGGGGTTTTCCTAGAAATTCTCTGGTGAGTAGCCTTGCTGGAGCTGAATGCCCTAACGATTGCCGCCCTTGCGCAGCTTCTGAATGAAGCGCAGCACGCCGTAGAATCCGCGGTGAATCGGAATATCATGGCCTGCGGCCACTGGCGTGATTTCCGGAGCGAACTTGGTCTTGAACTGGTTCAGGCCCTTCAAAGACGGTGCGAAATCGGAGCCGATGCCCATCATATCCAAGCTCACAATGCCCTGTGCACCTAGCGTGCAGAAGATGTGATAGAACATCTTGTCCGGCACACGCAGACGGCGTACTGCGGTGCTCATGCAACCGTAGTAGTACACGGCACGCTTATCGTTGATAGTGACCAGACACCAGTTGACGACTTTGCCATCAATGCGGCTGACGAACAGGCGGCAATGCTCCGGACCCAGCTCGCGCAGCATGTCTTCGTAATCGCCCTTGGGTGCAGGGGTGAAACCGTCACGCTTACCGGTGTCTACCATAACGCCGTAATACTCGTCAAACGACTTGGAAGCCTGCTCGGTTTCATCAGCACAAGTGGCCGGGCTTTCACGCAGAGCCTTGCGCACGTTTTGGCGGCCACGAGCACGCATACGAGCCAAGATTTCGTCGTCGCCACCGGTCAGGTCAACAATCACGGTCTGGTCGTACGGCACGGTAGACAGCACACGGTAGTAGCCGTCTTCATACCAGGTGTCCACGCGCAGGAAGACCACCTTGCGGTCCTTGTCATGCACGGCCTTGACAAGAGCATCAATAACCTCGCGCTCCTCCTCCTGAGTAGGCTTAGACACCCACACCGGACCGTGGAGCGAACGCAGATAGTGGTAGCCGTGCGTCTCATAATCGATAAGAAGGAGAACGGCGACAAGATTATTGTCACGGCGGATGAGATATGCGCCCCAAGGGTGGCGGCCGGGAACAGTGGCCTGATAACGGGCCCAAGCCTCGGTCTGTTCGATAGGCAGTACGAGGCCGGCTTCCGCTGCCGCCTGTTCCATTGCCTCGGCTGTGGTGTGTTCAAGAGTAATCAATGCTGACTCCTTGGAAATGATGTGAATGGGTAAGTCTATTTGATGGGTTGAAATGACTGATGAATAAGTCGATTGAGGTCTTTGATGCGAGACGCTCATCAGTCATTCGGCTGAGCTATGCCGAACAAGCGACGAATCACATGGCCATCGCCTTCATAAGGGGCGTGCTTGCCTTCCACCTTGATCCATTGTTCCTCGCCTTTGCCGATGATAAGCAGCACGGTCATGCGGCCTTGCGCAGCGGTCTGCTCAGCTTCCTGCTCGGCCTGTTCGATGGCTTTCGCACGGTCAAGAATAATCTCACTGGAGATATGTGGATTGGTGATGTATCCGCGCATTTCATTCAGGATATCGATCATCGGCTCCTTGACCGTATCTTCCGAAGTCAGGATAATGCGGTCGGCCTTCTCCTGTGCGCCATTGATAATGCCTTCGCGCCGGTCCACGGCTTTATCTCCCACGGAACCCGTGACCACAATAATGCGCGGATTGCGGTCGGCATACTTGCGGGAGACGAAATCAATCAGCGTGCGCGTGCTCACAAAATTATGCGCATAATCCACGTATGCCACAATCGAGCCGTCACTGTTCTCGAAATGCTCCATACGCCCGGAAATGCGGACATGCTCAAGCGCTGCGAAAGCGGGAGAATCCTCGGGGACTCCGGCTTCCCGTGCCAAGGCGATGGCCGTAGCTGCATTGGCGGCATTGAACCCGCCCTCAAGTTCCAGCGAAAAATCACCAATGGCCTTGCCATGCTCCTGGAAAATATATTGCGATGCATTATTGGGATCAGGCAATGCCACGAAATCACTATCGTTGTCTGCGGCACCGCTTCGCAAAGCGAACGTGACAACAGGCACATCCGCTCTGAGTGCATCCTCGCGGATTAAATCAGCATGATCACAATCCGTTCCCAACACCAATGTGCGGCAGTTATACGTAATCTGGCGCTTGCAATGGAGATAATCCTCAAACGTGGGATGTTCAATCGGGCTGATGTGATCCGGGGAAATGTTCAGGAATGCAGCCACATCAAAAGTAAGTCCATAGACTCGGTTCACCTTGTACGCCTGGGAGGAAACCTCCATGACCAGATAGCGCATACCATTGCCAACCGCTTCATGCATCATGCGGAACGCGTCAAGGCTTTCCGGAGTAGTCAAGGCCGATTCCTTATAGGTGCGGCCATCCAAGCAGTTGTCAACAGATGAGAACAGTGCACACTTGCCGTCCGAATACGCGTTCAGTACAGCCTGCGTGAAATACGCGGTGGTGGTTTTGCCTTTAGTGCCGGTAATGCCGATAACCGTGAGCTTGTCTTGCGGACGGTCAAAGAACTCGGCGGCCAGCAGACTCATCGCCTGGCGCACATCATTGACAATCAGACCCGGTGCCTTGGTCTCGGCGGAATAATCGTTCTGCGCAACGTACGCGGCAAGACCGCGTTCATCAATATCATGCAGGAATGAAGCTTTGAAATTACCCTTACAGAACAGCAAAGTACCGTTGACTACTTCTCGCGTGTCATAGGTGATGCCGCTGAATGGTTGACCATGCTGGGCGATTTCTGAGGAATCAAGAGTCCAGTGCTCGCCGATGATAATCTCTCTCAACAAATGATGCTGCTCAAGCAGCTGAGCTGCCGAGGCCAAAGTCAAAGCCATAAATCGTTTCTCCCTGTTTCTTACCGAAAGTTATTCTACAGGCCGTTGCCGCTTGCACGCGATTCATCTGGCATCGACCACGATATAGGCACACGAGTTGGCTAGAATGAGCAATCGTGACGACGAAACAAGGAACCGTGAATCTCGAGCAGGGCGGAGAGGGCAAGCCAGCGGACGCTACTTCAGACGCTGCACAGGCAGCGGAAAGCACACAAGCCAAGCGTGCTCGTTTCGAGAAACTGGCCATGCCTGCCGTCAACGCGTTATACCGGCAAGCCATGCGACTAACCAATAATCCCGATGACGCGCAGGATCTGGTGCAGGATACGTTCGAGCGTGGTTTCAAAGCATTTGATACATTCCAGCCCGGATCGAATTTCGAAGCGTGGATGACCACCATCGAGCGCAACGCCTACTTCAACCAGTACGCGAAAGCCAAACGCAGGCCGCAGCGCGCCAACGATTCGACCGGTGAATACGACGACTGGGATATTTACGACGCAGCCGAACATTCCTCAGACGGGTTGAAATCCGCGGAAGAGGAATATCTGGACGCTTTTGCCCCGGAGGAGATTATGGCAGCGCTCGCCAAACTCTCTCCTGAACGTCGTCAGGTGTTTATCGACGCCGCCATCGATGGCAAGTCCTACCAGCAGGTGGCGGATGAGCAGGGCGTGAAAATCGGTACGGTGATGAGCCGTTTGAACCGTGCCCGTGCACAGTTGAAGCGTGAGCTGGCCGCATATGCGCGCGAACGTGGATATGCAGCAGATGACACGACGAAATCCACCGGTTCACCATCCGCGAAGTTAGACAAAAACATGAATGAGCATGCGAAAAGCGTTCATAATGGAAATGATGGAAAGGAGATTTGATGATGAACGATCGCGGTGTTGAACAGACTCGTCATATCTCCATTACCAGCGCAACCGCTGATGGTGTGGTAAGCAGAACGGAAGTGCACATCACCACTAGGCAGTGCTGCTCGGGCGATGGCTCTGCTCAATGTGGATGTGGTGGGGCCATGCAAGATGCGCAGGAGTATACCCAGTATGAGCAGGAGGGGGAGTGTTTCGATCCCTCAACGTGCTGTGATGCTCGAGAACAAGCATTGATTGCCGCGCTGCGCGCCTATTTGCGCCCAGATGTGGCACCTGAATGTTTGATGGCTAAGCTCAAAGCCACGTTGGATCATTGCTGTGGTGATGAGCAGTAGTGTGCGACTGTGCGGATGTGACATGTGATTGGTGTGTCCGGTGTAGTCGGCAGCTATAAGACATGGTCAAAAAACAATGAAGCCCGCCTGATTGCTCAAGCGGGCTTCATTCGTATTCGCTGGAATACGTGAAGAATCAGGCGTTAGGACGCTTGCCGTGGTTAGCGGCCTTCTTACGACGATCCTTACGCTTACGTCCGCGCATGCCCATGATGGACTCCTTTACTTAAAGAAAAAATAAGCCTTCGGAATTATGCCACATCGCTCAGACGACATGCAACATGCGTGTCATTGTCGCTGCGCTGCTGCGGCATTCGTTTCGAAGGCTATTGTGCAATGCCTATGCGACTTGTTGCACTCTGTGCGTGTGAGACTCAGTGCTGCTCAGCCTTGATGAACATCGTGGTGGTGCTGGACTCGCCGGGCTTAATCACAATGAGATCCTTGCCGGTGTTGAACGCGTTGGCGTACGCGGTTTGCGGCTCCACAGCGGTGCCAGCCGGATGCTGGAATGCCGGGAAGCCGGTACCGGTGCACACCTGGAAGGAAGTGATGGTTTCATCGCCGCCAACCTTGATGACCAGTCCGTCCGGACGGGTGAAGGTTGCGGTCACCGTGCCGTCGGCGTCATGCTTCAGATCGGTCCAGGCATCATCGAACGGCTGGTTGACCAGCAGCGGGTTATCGTTGAGATCGTACTTGGTGCCTTCCACCGGCTCGGTGCCGGTTGGAATGAGGTTCTCGTCCACAGTGACGTGTGTGGAGGCAGGCACGGTCAGATGGCACTGAGCGTTATGGCCGTCGATTTCATCGCCGTAGCCGTTGAAGCCGTTGTCCAGCCACGGGTGAATAGCCAGTGCCCACGGGGCATCCACATCGCCGTAGTTCTCAGCGGTGACGGTAATCTTCAGTCCGTCTTCGGTCAGCTCATGAGTGGCGTACACCTTGATGGCGAACGGATAACCGAGCAGGAACGGGGCACGCCAAGACTGAGTCACCGAGCTTTCGGTCAAGGATTCGAGCTTCCAGAAGGAACGGTAACCGTAGCCGTGAATGGCGGTGTTGCGATCATGCTCGTCAATAGGCAGCGTGTAGGTCTTGCCTTCGAACTCGTAAGTGCCTGCGGCGATACGGTTCGGGAACGGAACCAGCAGCTGGCCGTGGCAGCAGGTAATCGGGTCATCTGCGCCGAGCGGAACGATGACGTTCTTGCCCTTATAGGTGACCTTACGCATGGTGGCACCCAGCTCGGTAATCACGGCTGCATAGTCGCCGTAGGAGATGCTGTATTGTTGGCCGGTGCGTGGCGTTGTATTCGTCATGAAATCACTCCCGTAGTGAGATATCGGAAATCGATAACCATTGTTACCGCTAACAGCTAGTGTAGCGCGTTTCTTCATATACACGACTTATCCACGCTCGCGCATCTCACTTTGCCGGGTCCTGCTTTAGACTAGACCACAGTGTGTGAACAAGGAGATGCAATGACCAAGTGTGTGGTGTTGGCCGATCCGCGAGGATTCTGTGCTGGAGTCGATCGTGCGATTCTTACGGTACAGACGATTCTGAAGGCGGCAGCCTCATCTGGCAAATTAGTTCGTGAGGATGGTCTTCCTCCGGTATACGTGCGCAGGCAAATCGTACACAATAAGCATGTTGTTGAAGACTTGGCGTCGCAAGGTGCGGTATTCGTACAGGAACTCAGTGAGATTCCAGGGGCTGCTGCGGCCGCAGGAATTCCCGTGGTGTTTTCCGCGCATGGTGTTTCTCCAGAGGTCAAGGATGAAGCCAAGCGGCGAGGTATGCATGTAGTGGATGCCACATGCCCGTTGGTGGGCAAAGTGCATCGTGAAGTGCTGCGATTCGTGCGCGAAGGCTATGAGATTGTCTACATCGGGCACAAAGGTCATGATGAGGCAGTGGGCGTAGTGGGGGAGAGCCCGGAACATGTGCATCTGATTGAGCACGCCGATGATGTGGCTTCGTTGAATTTCACGCCTGAAACCAAACTGGTGCTGCTTTCGCAGACCACGCTAAGCGTGGACGAAACCGCTGGCACCATAGCCGCATTGAAGGCGCGGTTCCCGTGGATGGAAGAGCCGCCTAGCTCGGATATCTGCTACGCCACGTCAAATAGGCAGGCCGCAGTAAAACTGGTGGCTCAACAGTCTGATTGCGTGGTGATTGTCGGCTCTGCGAATTCCTCCAATTCCGTGCGACTGATGGAAGTGGCACAGGAAGGTTTGGGAGAGCGCGGCAAGGCATATCGTGTGGATGATGCCAGTGAGCTCAATCCCGAGTGGTTCACAGATGTTGAGGCTGTGGGCATCTCCTCTGGCGCATCCGTGCCTGATGAACTGGTGTCCGGAGTGATCGACGCGCTGCAATCCCAAGGTTTCACCGGCATGAAGTCCGTGGAGACCATTAAGGAGAATATGCACTTTGTGTTGCCGGCGGAACTCCGCAGGCAACCTTCGCGAGCCTAGTGTTTTGTTGGTTGTGACGTGATGGGGATGACTACCCCTCAGTCACTTCGTGACAGCTCCCCTGACAAGGGGAGCCAGAGTCGTCCTTCATCACCATGTGCCAATTGGTGCGGCAACACCGTTTAGCACTTTTAAGAGATCGTTCGGATTGACTCCCACAGACAATCCGCGCTTGCCTCCAGAGACCAAAATTTTATCGAACTGTAATGCGCTCTCGTCCAGTACAGTTTTGTGATGAGTCTTTTGGCCCAGCGGGGAAATACCTCCCACCACGTACCCGGATTCGCGCATGGCTACCTTCGGATCGGCCATTGCCGCTTTTTTCGCGCCGACTGCGGCGGCCAATGCTTTCAAATCCATGTGCCCGCTCACCGGCACTACGCCTACCACGCGTTCGGTGCCGGTATCCGCCATCAAGGTTTTGAAAACCTGATGCTCATCAAATCCAAGCTTGGTGGCTGCCTCGACGCCATAGCCATCGTCCATGTGGTCATTGGAATGCTCATACTCGTAGAGTTGAAACTCCACGCCGGCCTTCTCCAACTGCACTGTGGCAGGGGTGGAGCCGGTGCCTTTACCATGTTTGTTCTTCTTTGCCATGATTTCTGTTGTACTACAAAGAAACCCCCGCGCATGGCGGGGGTTTCATAAGCTTAGTTCTCAAACGAACCTATGCGGGTAGACCCGCGTGGATTCACTCGGAAATCTCAGCGAAGTACAGCAGGGTACGGATCATGTTGGAGGTGAAGCCGTACTCGTTGTCGTAGAAGGAAACGGTGCGAGCCAGGGTCACGCCGTCAACGGTGTTGACGTCGGTCTGGGTCGGATCGAACACGCCACCGTGGGTGTCGCCGAGGATATCGGAGGAGACGATGCCCTCATCGTTGTAGCCGTAGAACTCGCAGTTCTCGAAGGCTTCCTTGAAGGCGGCGTTGATCTCGTCAGCGGTGGTCTCGGTGTTCAGAACGGTGGTCAGCTCGGTGACGGAGCCGTCCGGAACCTGAACGCGCTGAGCGTGGCCCTGCAGCTTGCCGTTCACGGACGGAACGACCTTGCCGATAGCCTTAGCAGCGCCGGTGGAGTGAGCGATGGTGTTGATGGCGGCGGCGCGCAGGTTGCGGCCGGTCTTGGTGCCACGCGGGCCATCGAGCAGCATCTGGGTGCCGGTGTAAGCGTGGATGGTGGTCATGAAGCCAGCCTTGATGCCGAACTTTTCGTCCAGCAGCTTGACCATAGCAGCCATAGAGTTGGTGGTGCAGGAGCCGGCGGAGACGATCACGTCGGAAGCCTTGAGAATGTCGTGGTTCACGCCGAACACGACGGTCGGGGTGACGTCATCCTTGGCCGGAGCGGAGATCAGGACCTTCTTGGCGCCAGCGTTGATGTGAGCCTGGGACTTCTCAGCGGAGGTGTAGAAGCCGGTGCACTCGAGCACGTACTCAACACCGTCGTTCTTGACCCACGGAATGTTGTTGGCGTCCTTCTCGGCGTAGACCTTGTATTCCTTGCCGTCCACCACGATGGAGTCTTCGGTGGCCTTCACGTCAACCGGGGTGCCGTCGTCGTGACGGAAGGTGCCGTGGGTGGAATCGTACTTCAGCAGGTAAGCCAGGGTGGCCGGGGTGGTCAGATCGTTGATGGCGGCAACTTCGATGTCACCAGCCTGGCCGCCGCGAGCCTGCAGCTCGAAGATACGACGGAAGGCGAGACGACCAATGCGACCGAAGCCGTTGATACCAATCTTAACTGTCATGTAATTCTCCCTTGTAGGGTGGCGGTAATGTGCTGTGGCACACCACGCCATTGTTTACCAACAGTTGTTACTGTAATGCCGACTGTGTACACAAAGCAACGTTTGAACGTGCGTTTTGGGCAAAATATTCCATTTTTTTGTGAGCGTTCACATTGTTGTTTGCGCGAGCGTTGCCATACGTTCATCGATGACGCTGCGCGGTGGAGAAAACGCAAACTTGATATACCACTAACGCACCAGCAGTGCGGAAACCTCAGTATCCAATTCGCCGATACTTCCCGAGAAATCATGATTGCGATTGACCGAGGGCAAGGCCACCTCAGCGGGGAATGTAACGATCAATGTTCCTTTTTCAACGCTGATCGCAGCGCGCACATTATCGCGGAACTCATTACTGACCCCCTGCACCACGGTATTAGTCAAAGTGCCATGTTCCAGCTCATACTTCAGCCCCGGTTCGTTCACGTCAAGCGAAACATCAGACAGGGAGAACACGGATACCATGCGGCCCGCTTCCGGAACCGGATGGGCTGCGAACTCGAGCTTGCCATCACAGATGGCAGTGACCACGGTGCCGTCTCCGAATAGATAGCCACTCGCTCCATGCTGCGCCAGCAGCGCCATCAGCTGAATATTCGACAGCGTGTGATCAACGCGGCTCCCAACCCGCCCCAGATACGGAACTCACGGCAGCCTGCGGTCCAACCGATTTTCAAAGCCGAGAGCATATCCGGATCATCTTTGAGTGGAGGCAATACCACCGTTCGCGTGCTGGTGTCAGCAGATGGCCGTGCGCCCTCGAGCGAATCGAAATCACCAACCACCACATCCGGCGCAATGCCTAAAGCGCGAGTATGATCGAGCCCACCATCAGCCGCCACAATATAAGCATCCGAAGGAATCAGCGACGCATCGGGGCTCCCGTAGTATTCGCCGGCGCCGAAAATCACACATACCTTGGTCATGACGCCAACTCTAGCCGGTCAGCTGCTAGGCTGGCGAAACAAGGCGTTTGCATATGAGCAAATAGCGGAGATAAGGGGAGCGGAACAATGGCGCATATCACCGAAGCGAGTGAAAGACCTATCCTCAAATCCAAGGTGTTCCTCTACGTCACCGAATTCTTCTCCGGCATGTCCGTGATGGCCGCCGAACTTGGCGCTTCACGATTGCTGGCACCATATTTCTCCAGTTCGCAAATCGTATGGACCATCATCATCGGCACCATCATGATCGCACTGGCATTGGGCGCGGTGTTCGGCGGAAAATGGGCCGATAAAGATCCGAATCCGGATAAGCTCTACATGCGCATCATGATCGCAGCCGTATGGATTTCACTGATTCCACTAGTCGGCAAATATCTGATTCTCATCATCTCCGGGCTGCTGATCGTCACCGTTTCCACGAACTTCCTCATCATTGCCGCGTTCATCTCCTGCGTCATCATCTTCGTGCCGCCACTGTTCCTGCTCGGCACAGTGACCGCCGGTCTCAATAAATTCGCTACGACTTCGTTGGAAGACAATGCATCCGTAGTGGGTCGACTTTCTGCATGCAACACCATCGGTTCGATTCTGGGAACCTTCCTGCCTACATTCGTCACGATTCCAGCTGTGGGCACATTCGTAAGCTTCCTGATTTTCTCCGGAGCGTTGCTGATTATCCCGTTGGCTTATTTCATCTCCATCAAAGCGCACCGTGTGGCGTGCGCGGTCTCGGCAGTGATTTTCGTGGCCACGAGCTGCGTTTCACCACTCACCGGATTCGCATTCTGGGAAACCAATCTTGCCTATGAGGGGGAGTCCATCTACAACTACCTGCAGGTCAAGAATCTTTCCGACCGCACGATACTGTCCACCAACGTGCTGTTTGGCGTGCAGTCGGTCACGATGAAGGATCCAGGCCTGACCGGCATGTATTACGACACCGCGCTTGCCGCTCCGGCGCTCGCGGACAAGGCGGATTCCGCACTGATTCTCGGTATGGGGACCGGCACGTATGCCAGGCAGCTCAAGCAGTATTACCCGGATATGGCCATCACCGGAGTGGAAATCGATCAGAAAATCACCAACTTGGCAGGGCAGTATTTCTCCGAACCAAGTGGCGTGCCGGTCAGCACATACGATGGTCGCGCATGGCTCGCGGCTTCCCATGATTCCTACGACGTGATTATGGTTGATGCGTATCAAGACATCACCATTCCATTCCAGATGAGCTCCACCGAGTTTTTCTCTATGGTGCGTGAGCATCTCAATTCCGGTGGCGTGATGGTGGTGAATATGAATATGGTCTCGGACGGGCGTGGATCCATCAATGAGGCGCTGAGTGACACCATCGCCAGTGTGTTCGGTGCGGCCAATATGCTAACCGCCGATGTGCCAAACACTACGAACCGCGAGCTGTTCGCAAAGAAATCCTCGTCTGGGCAATCGGTGAGCGATATGAAGCAGGTCGCCAAGGCTGATCGTCTGCGTCAGCGAACCTATGCGCGCACGTCCAGTAGTGAGCTGCAATGGTATATGGAAAGGGTTGCCGGTCGATTCGCTGCTGTACCGCAGCCGGACTCCTCTTCAACGATTTTGACGGATGATAAAGCGCCGGTGGAAGTGCTCGGTATGCGCGCCATCGATCAGATCATCGCGCAGGAAGCCGGGCCATACCGCGAAATACTGCAGAAGGAAGGCATCGGCGGTCTGCTGCGTGCGGTGCAATAATGATGTAGTGGCAATGCACTTGCAAAGTGTTGGATATCGCTTCTCGCGTATGTGAGATGACGTTGCGACACACTGACGAGCAATGTCCGGGCATATGGTACACTTTCTCTTTGGCTTGAGAAATCAAGAAAGCGGGGCAACCCCACCTGGAAACCTTTCAAGGTCTCGGGTTCAAGGCAACAGCCTAAAGATTGCTACTGGATAAGGCAATCGGAACATGTAATGCACATAGGTATTACAGCTGGATGGTCGACGTACGTCGTTTGACCAATGTTGTCATGAATCCAATGCGTTGATGGGGAATGTATGTGGGCCCGCGTAGGAACATGCAGAGGATTGGAGTCATCATCAGCGACGAACCACGTATTAACGACGAGATTCGCGTCCCGCAGGTACGCCTGATCGGCCCGAAGGGCGAGCAGGTGGGCGTCATCGCGACTACTGTTGCGCTGAACCTGGCCAAGGAGGCAAACCTCGATCTCGTCGAGGTGGCACCGAACGCGAAGCCTCCGGTCGCCAAGCTCATCGACTACGGCAAGTTCAAGTACAACGAGAAGATCAAGGCTCGTGAAGCTCGCCGCAATCAGAGCACCGCGGAAATCAAGGAAATTCGTTTCCGTCTCAAGATTGACGATCACGACTTCGACGTGAAGAAGGGCCATGTGACCCGCTTCCTGAACGGTGGCGATAAGGTCAAGGTGACCATTATGCTGCGCGGTCGTGAGATTTCCCGCCCGATTGGCGGTGTCGAGCTGCTGCAGCGCTTGGCTGACGATGTCGAGGAGTTCGGCACCGTGGAATCCAAGCCGAAGCAGGAGGCCGCAACATCATCATGACCCTCGCGCCGAAGGGTAAGAAGGTGCACACCCAGTCTGAGCAGCGTCGCCGCGGAGCCGAATCCCGCGCTGAACGTCAGGCTCGTCAGGCTGCACGTCTTGCCGCCAAGCAGGAGGCTCAGGCACAGGCCGCAGCCGATGCCAAGGCCTCGATTTCTCCCCAGACTTCCGATATGAAGAAGCAAACCAGCAAGGAGGGCAGCAATGCCGAAGATGAAAACTAATTCCGCCGCTTCCAAGCGCGCTCGTATCACCGGCTCCGGCAAGGTGATGCAGGTCGGTTCCGCCATGCGCCACAACCTCGAGCACAAGTCCGCTCGCAAGCGTCGCGCTCTGTCCGCTGACGCTGTGCTGCGCGGTGGCCAGGCCAAGAAGCTGAAGCAGCTTCTGCAGAAGTGAGCTTAGGGCTTACACGGATAATAAAGACTTTTTAGAAAGCTGAGGAATAAATTATGGCACGTGTCAAGCGCGCAGTGAACGCCCACAAGAAGCGTCGCGTTGTTCTCGAGAGGGCTTCCGGCTACCGCGGCCAGCGCTCCCGCCTGTACCGCAAGGCTAAGGAACAGCTGCTGCACTCCTTTAACTACAACTTCCGCGACCGTAAGGCTCGCAAGGGTGACTTCCGCAAGCTGTGGATTCAGCGTATCAACGCTGCTGTCCGTGCTGAGGGCATCACCTACAACCGCTTCATCCAGGGCCTGCACCTTGCTGGCATCGAACTGGATCGTCGCGCTCTCGCCGAGCTGGCCGTCTCCGATCCTGAGACCTTCAAGACCATCGTTGAGGCTGCCAAGGCTGCTCTGCCTGAGGACGTCAACGCTCCGGTCGAGGCCTGAGACAGGCAGTCCAGTGGACTGAATCTTTGATAGAAACCCCGCTATTTGGCGGGGTTTCTTCGTCTTTGGGCTTCTTATCTTCTTTCGCGGTATATCCAAAAGCTGTACGAAGACGTTTTCCGATTACGATAAGACACCATGATTAATAGCTTCGAGAGACTTACTGAGCAATTTCTGGTACATATCGGCGTGGAACGCGGACTCGCCAAAGCCACCGTGGACGCATACGAATCCGATATCAACAAGTATGTTGACTGGCTCGAAGCCCGAGGCATTGAAGATGCCGATGCCATTACCTCGCAGGATGTTGAAGATTACGTCGCTTCATTGGACGCGGCAGGGGAGTCCGCGCGTTCCAAGGCCAGACGCCTGGCTTCACTTCATGAATTCCACCGTTTTGCATTGAGCCAACACGTAGTCATGAACGATGTTTCCGCGGCAATTAAGGCACCCAAGGGTGCGTCCACATTGCCCGACGTGTTGAACGTGGACGAGGTGACGCGACTTCTGGATGCGGCGGCAGTCGGTGGATCGAATGATCCGGTAGTGTTGCGCAATAAGGCGTTGCTGGAATTCATGTATGCCACCGGGTGCCGTGTTTCTGAAGCAGCTGGAGCGAATCTTGACGATATTGACCTGGATGAGCGTGTGGCTCGCCTCATGGGCAAAGGCTCCAAACAGCGCTTGGTGCCCATCGGCAGTTACGCGTGCGAAGCATTGACCGCGTATCTCAACATGGCGCGAGGAGAGCTTGAACGCCGGTCTTCGGCAGCGGTGCCGGAACGTCGGGCGCTGTTCCTGAACAAGCGTGGCCGTCGCATCTCCAGGCAGTCGATTTGGGAAGTGGTCAAAGACGCGGGGGAGCGGGCCGGAATCACGCGGCCTTTGCACCCGCACACGTTGCGCCATTCGTTTGCAACGCATCTGATCCAAGGTGGTGCGGACGTGCGTACCGTACAAGAGCTATTGGGCCATGCCAGCGTTACCACCACGCAGATTTACACGCATGTAAGCCCCGAGCATCTGATCGAAGCCTATCTGTCTTCTCATCCGCGAGCCAGATGAAGCGGGTATCCCTCAAAGAGTAGGCTATAAGGCAGTTGGTGATACCGATGAAGGGGTGCGGAACGACGATGGAAGATTGGCGTGATGACCGGACAACGGTCGACGGTTTCAGGCAAGGAACTTTGCCTATGGCCGGAACGTATGTCGTTACCCCCCGAACAGACGAAGATGTTGATAAGGTAAACAGTATGCCTACCGATCTGCTTGGACGTGAATATGAAACCTTCCCCGCTCCCGAACCGTTGCAGCAGCATGGCCCGGCCAGGGTCATCGCCATGTGCAACCAGAAGGGCGGCGTAGGTAAAACCACGAGTTCCATCAATATTGCCGGTGCTCTTGCCCAGTATGGCCGCCGTGTGCTGATTGTCGATTTCGATCCTCAAGGTGCGGCAACGGTGGGTCTCGGCATTAATGCGAACGCAGTGGACAACACTATTTATACGGCCCTGTTTGATATTTCCGTAGACCCGCATGATGTGGTGCAGCATACGGCGTTCGAAAACATCGACATCATTCCCGCGAACATCGATTTGTCCGCCGCCGAAGTGCAACTGGTTACCGAAGTGGGCCGTGAACAGATACTGAACGGCGTGCTGCGCAAGCTGAAGAACGAGTACGATCTCATTATCGTGGATTGCCAGCCATCATTGGGCCTGCTCACCGTCAATGCGTTAACGGCTGCGGATGGTGTCATCATTCCGGTGGCTGCCGAGTTCTTCGCCCTGCGAGGCGTGGCATTGCTGATGCAGTCCATCGAAAAAGTGCAGTCGCGTATCAATCCGGCTTTGGAAGTGGATGGCGTACTGGTCACCATGTACACCAACACCTTGCACTGCGAGGAAGTCTGCCAGCGCATTTACGAAGCGTTTAAGGATAAGGTGTTCCACACCTGCATTTCTCGTTCGATCAAGTTGCCGGATTCCACTGTCGCCGCAGCGCCGATCGTGATTTATGCTCCAGGGCATAAGACCGCCAAGGAATACCGCGAAGTCGCGCGTGAAATGATATCGCGCGGCGTGGTGGCGTAACGCTGGTACCCATATCCTCTACTCGGTCGGTTATGAGCGATACCGATTTCCAAGTTGCGCATGATAGAGCGCAGGAAATAGCCGGTAAGGAGAGCGATACCTCCGGATTCCAAGTGAATCTGGAGGTTTATTCCGGTCCGTTTGATGTGCTGCTTGGTTTGATTGCCAATAACAAACTTGAACTTACCGAGGTGTCGCTTTCCTCGATTACCGAGGAATTTTTGGCATATGTGCGCAAGCTCGATTTCACTAAGAACATGGATGAGGCCAGCGCGTTTCTTGATATCGCATCCATATTGGTGGAAGCGAAAAGCGCGGCGATTCTGCCCGGTGATGATGAGGAACGAGCGGATGAGCAGAGTCTCGAGGCGTTGCGTGAGCGAGATCTTCTCTTCGCGCGTTTGATTCAATACCGTGCATATAAGCAAGCGGCATCTGATTTTCGCGCGCGGATGGCTGCCAATTCCGGGCGTTTCCCGCACCCAGCATATATGGATGATGCAATAGCGGCAATGCTGCCGGAACTGGTATGGACGATAACGCCTATGGATTTGGCTCGGTTGGCTGCACAAGTGATTACCAATGCGCCAGCTTCTGAAGTTTCCGTACATCAGCTTCATGTGCCATTGGTGGATTTGCGTGCACAATCTGCACTGGTGAGAAGCCGGCTGATGCATGCGTTACAGCATAATCCTCAGCAGTCCATGACATTCGCCGAACTGACTGAGGATTGCGCGTCCCGCTTGGAAGTAGTCGCGCGATTTATGGCAATACTGGTGTTCTTCAAACAAGGAGCTGTGCAATACCGGCAGAGTGGCCCGTTTGAAGAGCTTGAATTGCGTTGGGTTGCCGGCGTGGATGATGCCATGAGCGACGTGAATATATCTGAAGGAGACTTTGCCTGATGAACGATGAATCGCGTGCTGTGCTTCCGGAATTCACCGTCGATGATTTTCCCGGGGGCTTACCTGCCTGCCTTGAAGCCATTTTGATGGTGGCTGATCAGCCGCAAACCGCGGAAGATATCGCGCGTGTGCTCGCCGTTGATGTTGCGACGGTTGAGCAAGCGTTGCAGACATTGCAAGCAGAGTATGACGGATTGTCTGATGCTCAGGGAAACAAGACTCGCCCGCGCGGTTTTGAGCTCAGGCATACCGCACGAGGCTGGCAATTCGCCAATCGTGCGGTGTTTGAGCCGGTAGTTTCCGCTTTTGTTACTGACGGGCAAACCGCCAGACTCAGCCAGGCTGCTTTAGAAGCGCTTGCTATCGTGGCGTATAAGCAGCCGGTGACCCGCGCTCAGGTGGCGGCGATTCGTGGCGTCAATTCGGATGGTGTGATTCGTTCACTGAGCATTCATGGGTTGATTAAGGAGAGCGGTGCCGATTCGGAAACGCGTGCCGCGCTGCTGGTCACGTCTGAATTATTCCTTGAACGGATGGGGCTTGATTCGTTGGAGCAACTGCCGTCTCTGGCTCCATTCTTGCCGTCGGCAAGCGAAATGACGCAGCTTGCCAGGCAAACGAATGAGGCGGAATCATCCATAGAGTGACCGACTTCTATGAGTTATAGTCATCCTGACTAAAAGTAGTGCTATGCTGGGCAGTTAGGGGAAGGCTCCTGCGGGACTTGCGGCGACGGCCGCGGCTCCGTGACCTTGAAGAAAGAAGCATGGCATGGGATTTGGCAACGTATCGGAACGTCGCAGTGCACCGCCGCAAGTCGGCGTTTCTGTGGTGATTCTTGCGCTTGGTCCCAGGGGTGCTGATGATACCGGTACTGCGTCCAATGCCGCGCATTCGCAACTGTGGATGCCGCTGGTGAAGCGTGTGCGTCAACCCTTCATGGGCTCTTGGGCCTTGCCGGGCGGCCATTTGAGGGCTGATCGGTCTCTTGAACAGTCGGCATTCGAGGCGCTGGAATCCACTACGGCATTGCATCCGCGCTATCTGGAGCAGCTCTACACGTTTGGCGATCCCAACCGATCTCACGGCGGATTGCCAATGGTTTCTATCGTGTACTGGGCGCTGGTGGAACAAAGCGAAGCCGTGGATTTCGAAGATGGCGATAACGTGCGATGGTTCCCGGAGCATGATTTGCCTCAGTTGGCATTCGATCATCGGGCCATCATCGACTATGCATTGGAGCGACTGCGTTCCAAAATCGAATATTCCGATGTGGCAACTCGACTGTTGGGGCCAACATTCACGTTGCGTCAGTTGCATGATGTATATGAGGCCATCGCCGGGCAAAGCATTGATCTGGCGAATTTCCGCCGCAAAATGCTTGCTTCGGGTGATCTGGAAGACACGGGAGAAAAACGCCGTGAGGGCCGGCAGCGGCCGGCTGCGGTGTATCGGTACGTTCCCAAAGAACAGGTGAACGATACTGTTCAGAGGGCAGGAATTCCAGGCTCTCCAAGCTCCTATGCCGGCGATCATGCAGTCGCCTCTTTGGACCCTCGACACAATGCTGCTCATGATGATGCATTGGCGCCGCTTACCCCTTCCGCACAGCGATAGCGGAACATACATAACATTTTCGATTCAAGTCGAATGAATCAATAATCAAACCAAGAGAAGAAGGTTCACTATGAGTGACACCAAGGAGAAGAGCTCCGCGCTCTCCGTGGAGGAGCAGGGCATCGACACCATTGCCGAGTCCGACCGCCACGGCAGCCCGAAGGACCTGTTCTGGCCCTGGTTCGCAGCCAACATTTCCGTGCTCGCCATGTCATATGGCGCTTGGGCACTTGGTTTCGGCATTTCGTTCTGGCAGGCAACGCTCGCCGCAATTCTCGGCATTGTTGTCTCCTTCCTGCTGGTGGGCATCGTATCCATTGCCGGCAAGCGTGCCAACGCTCCGACAATGGTTATCACTCGTGCCACCTTCGGTGTGGAAGGCGCTAAGGTGCCATCCGTGCTGAGCTGGATTGCCACACTCGGCTGGGAAATCTCTTTGACCACCACCGCTGTGCTGGCGCTCGCCTCCACCTTCCAGCGTCTCGGCTGGGGTTCCGGTGCCGCGCCGAAGATTATCTCCACCATCATTGTGGTTGGTCTCGTGGTCGTGGCCGGCATCTTTGGTTACGACCTCATTATGAAAGCGCAGCAGGCCATCACCATCATCAGCGGTGTGGTGACCATTGGCTTCCTGATCCTCGGCTGGTCGCACATTGATTTCGCCGCCGTGGGCGCTTCTCAGGCCGGTTCCGCTCCGTCCGTACTGGGTGCGTTCCTGTTTGTGATGACCGGTTTCGGCTTGGGCTGGGTGAACGTGGCCGCCGATTACTCCCGTTACCTGCCGCGTAAATCCTCCAACGCCGGCATCGTATTCTGGTCCACCTTCGGCGCATCGCTCGCCCCGGTGCTGCTGGTGATCTACGGTGGTCTACTCGCTGTCTCCAACCAGAAGTTGTCCGATGCGGTGGGCAATGATCCGATTGGCGCTATGGCTTCTATCTTGCCGACTTGGTATCTGGTGCCGTTCACGCTGGTGGCTGTGCTGGGTCTTATGTCTGGCGCCATTATGGATAACTATTCCAACGGCCTTGCTTTGCTGAGTTTCGGCATCAAGCTGCCGCGTGTGGCCGCCGCTGGCTTGACGGCAGCGTTGACCGTGCTCGGCGTGGTGTATGTGACCTTCTTCTCCGATACTTTCATCGGTCCGTTCCAAGGCTTCCTGATTACGCTCGGTGTGCCTATGGCCGTGTGGACCGGCCTGTTCATCGCCGATGTGCTGCTGCGCAAAAAGGATTACAACACCGACGACCTGTACAAGGCTGATGGTCGTTACGGCGCATGGAATGTGAAGTCTCTGGCGATTCTCGTGGTCGGCACGCTGCTCGGCTGGGGTCTTGTGGTCAACACGTCTGCCAGCTGGCTGGAATGGCAGGGCTACTTCCTTGGCCTCTTCGGTGGCAAGGATGGCGCTTGGGCATCCGCCAACCTTGGCGTGATTGTGGCATTGGTTATCGGCTTCGTGGGCGCATTGATTTTCCAGCATGGTGACATTGCCGCTCAGGAAGCACAGGATAAGGAGAACTGATCATGACTGTTCCATCCGATGAATGGCTGGTGGTTATCGACCGTCAGAAGGTGTTCGCTGAATCCGATTGGTCCGATTGGGCTTGCCCGGACGGCTCCTTCCATACCACGGATGCCGCGTTCAAAGCTCTTGCTGAGGCTTACGGCGACCATGTGGTGTACACCCGGTATGTGGCTCCAACTCCAGCACAGGATGCGTGGATTGATTACTTCAAGGATTGGCCGCAGTTCCTAGTGCCGCCGGACGATCCTATGTATGACTTGACTGAGGATACTGCCGCGCTCGCAGCCGGTCATCCTATTGTCAGCCGCGATACGTTCGGCAAGTGGGGGAGTGAGCTTGCTCAAGCCATTGGTGGAGCCAAGAAGATTGTGCTGTGCGGTGTGGCCACTGATTGCTGCGTGATTACCACTGCGCTTGCTGCAGCTGATGCCGGTGTTGCTGTGCGCGTGGCAGCAGATGCTTGCCAAGGCTCAAGCCCTAAGAATCATCAGCGTGCCCTCGATACGATGGCTCTGTTTGCTCCGCTCATCACTATCACTGATTCTGCTGAAATCCTCGGCTGATTCGATATAAGTAATGCCCTTGTGCTGCCTGTTGACTGGTGGCACAAGGGCATTACCGTATTAGTGGCTACTTAGAAAGATGCCATCCTTCCGCATGCTTGGCGGTGCGTACGCGGGTGAGCACGCATCCGGCGCCGGCTAGGGTGAGAATCGCGGTGAGGGTGAGGATGGTGGTCGTGTCGCTGCCGGTGTTGGACAGGGTTTCGGCCTTCTTCTTGGCGGCATCCGCCTTCTGCTGCGCCTTGCCGGCCTTCTGTTGGGCTTCCTGCTGCTTCTTCTGCTCCTCCTGGGCCTTCTTGTCGGCTTCGGCCTGGGCCTGCTTGGCGGCGGCGAGCTCCTTGTCGGCCTGATCCTTATCCTGCTTGGCGGTCTCATACGTGGCTTTGGCGGTTTCGTAGGCGGCGTCCGCCTTGGTCTTGGCCTCGTTGGCTTCGGCCAGCTTCGCGTTCGCGTCCTTCAACGCCTGTTCGGCCTTGGCGAGGCGATCCGGCGCGGCCTTATAGAAGGCGATGGTGTTCTCGGCCTCCGTCTTCGTCTTCACCGCCGCATCGTGCGTGGCCTTCGCGGCCTCGTACGCCTGCTTGGCGGCATCCACCTTGGCTTGTGCGGCATCAAGCTTGGTCTGAGCGTCCTTCACGGACTGGTCGGACGTGTTCTTGGCTGCCAATGCCTTGTCCAACGCGGCCTGGGCCTCCGTCTTAGCCTGCTTCGCGGACTGGAGCTCCTCGCCGGCCTCGGCCTTCGCCGTGGTCGCGTCCTTGATCTCCTGCTGGGCGGCGGTCTTGTCCGACTGGGCCTTCGCGATGCTCTGGCCGGCCGCATCCACGGCCGACTGCGCGGCCTTCACCGACTGGTCGGCCTCATCCACCTTGGCCTGCGCGTCGGACTGGTTTTTCACCGCCGTATCGGAATCCGACTGGGCGGTTGCGGTGTTCTTCTTGGCGTTCTCGTACGCGGTGTTGGCCTGATCCTGCTCCTTGCGGGCCTGCTCCAACGCGGATGCCTTGTCGCCCTGAGCCTTCACGGCCTCGTCGTACGCGGCCTGGGCCTCCTTCGCCTTTTGGGCGAGCTGGTCGGCCTTCTCCTGCGCGGCCTTCGCCTCGGCGGCCGCCTTGTCGGCGGCCGTCCTGGCTTCGGCGACCCTGTCGGCGGCGGATTGCGCGGCCTTCGCGGCCTGCTCGGACTTCGACAGGGCATCCTGATACGTGGAGCCGGCGGCGGTGAGCGAGTCATGGTAGGCGGTGAGATCCTTCAGATATGCGTCCACGTCCATGACACGGCCCGCATCCATGCCGATATAATCGGGGTCGTCGGCGAATGTCTGGCCGTGTGTGACGACGCCGAAGTCGCCGTTCTGGCTGACCGCGAAGCCGGTGACCGTGAACGAGTCGTTGATCAGGTTCGTGTAGTGCCCGTAATTGCCTACCCGATTGCCGTCGGGGGCCTTCCCGTCAAGCACTCCGTCGGCCATGTCGCGGTCGTATTCCGCTTTCTCCTTCGTGTACCAGCCGTCGAACGGGTCGTCATAGCCCCAAGCGAGATTCTCCGAAGCCGCGAATTGGCCGGCATGGTTCAGATTGGATTCCGACCAGTCGACATCGGCCATCGCATAGGCCATTATCGTGTCCGTTACCTTCAATGCGGGAAGGTTATGCTTGGCGCGCAGCTCGTTCGCTTCCTGGATCCATTTCAGGGATGCGATCATGTTCTCGAACGTGGTCGCATCACCCTCCGCCCCGTTCTGGATGGAGTCGATGTACTGGGTTGCGGTCGGGTCGGTGAGCACCTTGACCGCGTCGGTGGCACCCTTGTCGCCGAAGTAGGCGACCGCGCCCTGGCTGAGCTTGGCCTGTGCCTGGTCGGCGAACTCCTTCTTCGCGGCCGCATCCTTGGCGGCCTGGTCGGCGGCCTGCTGCTTCGCCGTCGCCTCGGCGCTGGTCGCGTTCACCGTATCATTCGCGGCCTTCCTGGCTGCCTCGGCCTTGGCCTGGGCGGCCTTGGCCTCCGTCGCGGCGTCCTGCGCGGCCTTCAACTGCGCGGCCATGTCCGAGAGTCCGCCGTCATCCTTGGACAGCTGCTCGACCTTCGCATCCGCCTTATCCTTCGCGCTCTTGGCAGCGGCCTCCGCCTTCTTCGCGGCATCCAGCTTCGCCTGCGCGTCCTTGACGGCCTGGTCGGCGGCCTTCTTGTCACCCTGGGCCGTGGACTGCGCCTGCTTGGCGGCATCCAGCTCCTGCTTCGCGGCGGTCTTGGCCGCCTGCGCCTGCTTCAACGCGGCCTCCGCCTTGTCCGCCTTTGACTGGGCGGCGGTGAGCGACTGGTCGGCCTTGTCCGCCTTCGACTGGGCGGCGGACTCCTGCTTGGAAGCGGCGTCAACCTGCTGTTGCGCCTTGTCCGCCTCCTGCTGATGCTTGTCCGCTTCCGCCTGAGCTGAATCCTTCGCATCCTGAGCCGACTGCTTCTCCGACTGTGCGGTCTGCTGATCCTGCTGGGCCTGCTTCATCGCATCCTGCGACTGCTGGATCGCCGACTGCGCGTCCTGCACGGCCTGCTGCGCCTGCTCGATCTTCGCGGGGGCGTCCTGCACATCCTGCGCGGCCTGCTGCTGCGCGGCCTGCGCCTTGTCGGCCGCCTGCTGGGCCTGGGTCTGCTGATCGGCGGCCTGCTGCTGCGCCGAAGCCGCGGCATCCAGATTCTGCTTCGCCGAATCCAACGCGCCAGCTGCCGCGTCCGCCTTCGCCTGAGCCTCCGTCACCGAAGTGGGGGCGGCCTTGGAAGCCGTCTCGACGCTTTCCTGGGCCGTGTTCACCGCATCCTGAGCCTGACTGATCGCCTGCGAGGCGGCATCCTGCTGGGTGCTTGCCGTCTCATCGGCCATAGCCACCGCCGGAGCAGTCAACGTAGCCAACGTAGCAACAGTAGCTATCGTTGCTTTTGTTGCAGTATGAGCCATAATGAACCTCTTTCTCACTTAGACCTCTATGTCTAATTGCCAAACTATCGGGGGTGCGTGGGGGGGGGGGCTACCTGCCGTTCAATATTTGGAATCTATATCATTGATTTTTTGAATTAAGCGAGATCTCGGCATGTGTCAAGATGTGCCGGTACACTCGTGACGGTTTGTGTGTAAGTACAGGGAAAACAAAACCCAATAGATAAGTACAAAAGTACGCAAGTACCGAACGATTACGCAAAAGAATCAGTATTAAGAGAGGTTTCGATGGCGGTTCGTGGAGATATCCGTAATGTGGCGATTGTGGCTCACGTCGATCACGGCAAGACCACGCTGGTCAATGCCATGCTTCAGCAGTCCCATGTGTTCAACGAGCGTGAGGAAGTCCCGGATCGTGTGATGGACTCCAACGATCTCGAACGCGAGAAGGGCATCACCATTCTCGCCAAGAACACGGCTGTGGAATACACCGGCCCGCTGGCCACCAAGTATGGTCACCCGGATGGCATCACCCTGAACATCATCGATACCCCTGGCCACGCCGACTTCGGCGGCGAGGTGGAGCGCGGCATCTCTATGGTCGACGGCGTTGTGCTGCTCGTGGACGCCTCCGAAGGCCCGCTGCCGCAGACCCGTTTCGTGCTGCGCAAGGCTTTGGAAGCCAAGCTGCCGGTCATTCTGTGCGTGAACAAGGTTGATCGTCCGGATGCCCGTATCGATGAGGTTGTCTCCGAATCTACCGATCTGCTGCTGGGCCTTGCTCAGGACGTTGTCGAGGAAGGCATCGACCTTGATCTCGATCACCTGCTCGACCTGCCGGTTGTCTACTGCGCCGCCAAGGCCGGTTACGCCTCCACCAACCAGCCGGAGAACGGTGCTCTGCCGGACAACGACAACCTTGAGCCGCTGTTCGAAGACATCATCAAGTACATTCCGGCTCCGGAATACGAGGAAGGCGCACCGCTGCAGGCACATGTGGCCAACATCGACTCTTCCGACTTCCTTGGCCGACTCGGCCTGGTCCGCATCTACAACGGCACCCTCGAGAAGGGCAAGACCTATGGTCTGAGCCGTGTGGATGGCTCCATTGAGAACTTCCGCGTTGCCGAACTGCTGCGCACTCAGGGCCTTGAGCGTACCCCCGTGGCCTCCGCTGGTCCTGGCGACATCGTGGCAGTCGCCGGCGTGAACGACATCATGATTGGCGAAACCATCGTTGACCCCAACGATCCGAAGCCGCTTCCGCTGATTCACGTTGACGATCCGGCCATCTCCATGACCTTCGGTGTTAACGATTCCCCGCTGGCCGGCACTGAAGGCAAGGACCATAAGCTCACCGCCCGCATGATTAAGGATCGTCTGGACCGCGAGCTCATCGGTAACGTGTCCATCAAGGTGCTGCCGACCGACCGTCCTGACGCTTGGGAAGTGCAGGGCCGTGGCGAGCTGGCACTGGCTGTGCTGGCCGAGCAGATGCGTCGCGAAGGCTACGAGCTGACCGTTGGCCGCCCGCAGGTGGTCACCAAGAAGATCGACGGCGTGGTCAACGAGCCTATGGAAAGCACTACCATCGACGTGCCGGAAGAGTACATGGGTACCGTCACCCAGCTCATGGCCGATCGTAAGGGCCGCATGGACTCCATGTCCAACCACGGCTCCGGTTGGGTGCGTCTGCAGTTCACCGTGCCGTCCCGTGGCCTGATCGGCTTCCGCACCGCACTGCTGTCTGCCACCCGCGGCACCGGCATCGCATCCTCCATCTCCGCTGGCTACGCTCCGTGGGCTGGCCAGATTGTGACCCGTCAGAACGGCTCTATGGTTTCCGACCGTCAGGGTGTCGCCACCCCGTACGCCATGCAGCGTCTGCAGGCTCGCGGCAACTTCTTCGTCGAGCCGCAGTCTCCGGTCTACGAAGGCCAGGTTGTGGGCGTGAACAACAAGCCGGACGAGCTGGACGTGAACATTACGCTGGCCAAGCACATGACCAACATGCGTTCCTCCACCGCTGACGTGCTGGAAACCCTGACCCCGCCGATCAAGATGAGCCTCGAAGAGTCCCTGGACTTCGCTAACGAGGACGAGTGCGTGGAAGTGACTCCGGAGTCCATCCGCGTGCGCAAGATCATCCTTGGCCGTGAAGATTGGTACAAGTGGCGCGCCAAGCAGCGTCGTCAGAATAATCAGACTAAGTAGTCTGATTATTCTGACGACGCTGCCTTCGCGGATGCCTTGTGGTGGCATCCGCTCACCTCGGCTACGAACAGTCCACTGGACTGTTCGTTTAACGCCTCGGCATCGTCAGAACACCATTAAACGGCTCAGCAGAATAACCAGACTAAGTAAGGTGAGATGAAACCTTGGTCGCATAGGCAGAGCGCGTTGGTCAGAGCGGTAATTACGATCTTGGCCGGCGCGCTTGCCGCGTTTGTGGGTACGTTCGCGCATCGTATGGGCGCGGACCTGAATATTCCATACGGATTGGTGCTGGCTTTTGCGCTGATTGTTCTCTCCTCATGGTGCGCGCGTGCACGGCTCGGCGTCACCGGCCTGGCATTGCATCTCATTACTTCTTCGATGACCGCATGGGGACTTGCCTTGACCACAACATCCGGCAAAGCGCTGATTGTGGCGGGATTCCAAGGTGACATGCCATACTTCACCCAGCATGCCGGATATATCTGGCTGTATGGCATCGTTATTATTCAGGTTGTGCTGCTGGTATTGCCCTCTCGCTGGTTCGTCATTCCTGCAAAACACTGACGCCCCGCGTTTTGACGATGACGTTCCAAGCAATACCGCGTTCCTGAAATTGCGGTGCACGAGCAGCAGCTCACCCGCTACGATAGAGCGTTATGGCGCGCATACAACTGTATTATCTCGGCCCGGAAGGCACATTCACCCATCAGGCGGCAATGACGGCTGCCAACCAGTTCGCCCCTATGGCGGATTTTGATCTTATCCCGCTGCCTGATGTGCCGGCAATCATGAATGCTGTGCAGTCGCGTCAAGGCTGGGGCGTGATTGCATGGGAAAACAACGTTGAAGGTTACGTGGTTCCAAATCTGGATGCACTGATCGACTCCACCGATGTGGCAGGTTTCACCAGAGTCAGTGTGGATGTGGCATTCAACGCATTCACAGTGAAAGGCCATGCGATTTATGATTGCGCCGGTCAGCCGGTGAGCGCTCATCCGCACGGCCTCGCACAATGCACGAAATTCATTGCTGAGCATCATCTCAAGCCTAAGCCGGCATCATCTAACGCTGCAGCATGCCGTGATTTACAACCTGGTCAGGTGGCACTGGGCCCAAGCATTTGCGGCAAGCTCTACGATCTTGACGTACTTGGCGAGCATGTGCAGGATTTTAACGGTGCAAGAACCGATTTTTTGGTTATTGCACCTCGCGATGTTGTTCAGGAACTCAATGCTCGCGCCCGGCATGGCGATGCGACTGATTTTGAGACCATCATCACCTTCATTCCATTAGCCACGGGGCCGGGAGTCGTGGCCAATATACTTGATATTCTGCGCGTTGCCGGATTGAACATGACCAGTTTCATGTCCCGACCTATCAAAGGTCATGATGGCACGTATAGCTTCATCGATACGCTGGACGCTGCACCTTGGGAGCCTCGATTCCAAAAAGTATTGGAAATCTTGGCCATGAAGGGTATTTGGATGAAGACCTTGGCTGTTTACCCACGCCGTGAACGTCCGAATCCGCCCGTGGACGCATGGATGTTGCCCGAAGGTGGCATCCATATTGATGCGGAACACACGCCAGAGGGTTGGCAGCACACTGAGAGCGTAAGAAAGGAACTGTTGTGGTAGATACAGTTGGCATTGTGGGACTCGGTCTCATCGGTGGATCCCTGGCCAGACGTTTAGCTCAGCGTGGTATCAGGGTAGTGGCCTGGAATCACCGGCCGCATCCGTATGCTCAGGCTGAAGCGGATGGCATCTACTGCAAGAGCACTCTTGCCGAGCTGATGAGCGCAGAGCCTGATGTGGTAGTGCTGTGCAATCCTTTGAAAGCGATGCCTGCCATCCTCGCTGAACTCAAGCCGTTATTGGCCAAATCTCCTCGCACCACGCTTACTGATGTCGGCTCGGTCAAAGGCATGGTTCGCGATCAGGTCAAGGCTGCGGGATTGGGAGAGTGCTATGTGGGCGCTCATCCAATGGCCGGCAATGAGCTTTCCGGCTGGCAAGCCGCCGACCCGCATCTCTACGATGATGCGCTCTGGGCAGTGACCGTGGATGAGGATACGTCATACAACCGTTTCTACACAGTGGCCGCCATGATTACGCATGATGTGGGCAATAGAATCATTGTGCTTGATGATGAAACTCACGATAAAGGCGCTGCGATGATTTCGCACATGCCCCATGTGGTTTCTACTGCGTTGATTAACGAACTATCTGCCAATCCGGATCGTAATGTCGCTGCGGCACTGGCTGCTGGTTGCTGGCGCGACATGACTCGTGTGGCGCTCACTGACCCTGACCGTACACGGGCTATGGTCGAGGAGGATGCCTTGAACGTGGAAGTTTTGCTGCGCCGTATGGCCGCACGACTTACCGCGGTGGCCGATCAGCTTCATGACAATGATTCCGACGCTCTCAAGGAATTCTTTGCCGCAGGTAACCCGTTCCGCCGTTATAAGGCTGCAATCAATGCTGAGGATGCGTTCAATCGGCAGGAGCTGGAAATCCCGGAACGAGGATGGCAGCAGACGCTGTTGTTCTCAGCCAGACGAGGTGAAGCGATTACCGGTTTCGTCAATCTTCAGCAGGCAATCATTGAACTGCGTCCTGCAATATAGCCGCGCGTTAAAGCCGTATCGCGATTAATAGGCGTACAGTGGAATACGTGAATCGCGATACGTCAGCGTTGACGATGCGAATAGCACAGATAGGGGATGATTACCATGACGTTGCCAAGACAGATTCCGGTAGGTGCTCGCGTGGTAGTACGTATTACCGATGGTGTGGATCCAGAAGATGGGCGTATGAAGTTCCGTGACTATGTAGGTCATGTGACTTCATGGGATGGATACACGCTAGAGATGGTGCGCGATCCTGCAGCCAATGGTTCGCGCCCAGCACAAAATGTAATCATCCATCAGGAGCAGATTGCCACGTTGAAGCCGGTACCAGAGCGTCCGAAGCAACAGCCTCGCCCGTAGCCGGTTGCTACTCGGCAGCTACGGCATCCAGTACCGGTTGCTTCAGCGCGCGAGAGGCAGGGGAGACGGAGGCAATAAGACCCACCAGAATCGACAGCACAAGGAATGCTCCCAGTTGATTCAACGGGATACTCAATGCCGATAGACCATTGGCCTCATAGACAGCGCGGATGACCACGCCTGCTGCCACGCCGACTACCATGCCTAGTACTGTGCCGAATACCGCGATAATCGACGCTTCAATGCCGAGCATGCCACGTACTTGTGCACGCGACGTGCCGATGGCTCGAAGCAAGCCGATTTCTTTGGTGCGCTCGGAGACGGACAAAGCCAGCGTATTCACAATTCCGAAGATTGCAATCACAATCGATAGTGCCAACAAGGCATACAACACCAGCAAAATTTGATCGACCATCGAACTCATTGTGGATTTGAATTCGTCTCGATCCTGCACGTTCACCACATAATATGGTTTTACAGCCTTAATCAATCGTGCTTTCAGTACATTGATATTGGTACCGTGCTTTGCATTAATGAACAACATGATGGTGAACATCGTGTACTGGTTCGCGATCTTGCCCGCCGCATCATCGTTCATCAACACCATCGAACGATAAATGGAATTCTCAATAATGGCACCGATCTTCATCGTGACATGAGTGGTTTCGGTTTTGGTTTTCACCAAAGTCGCCGGATCGACGTTCTGCGCATCCTCGGCAGCTTTCTGCGCCTCAGCTGATTTCGCCTGAGCTCCCGCCGTGTCTCCTGCAGCCAGCAATCGCTGCGCTTCAGCGGTAAGACCATCAATGTTCGTCTTGACCTGCGCCTGATAATCAGCTTGAGCCTTGGCCGTGGCCTCCTTATCGACCACCACCTGCTGCCCGTTGACTTTGACCGTGTCGCCAACCTTCCAGCCGTTGTCTTTTGCAACCTGCAGGCCGACCACCAATTCGCCATTTCGCAATGCTGTATTCGCATCGCCCGAATTGGTTACCGGGGCAAACACTTTCGTGAACAGGGAAGGCTGCTCTGCAAACGTCATCGCAACAGTTGCATCATCACCGGAACCGTAGGTCACGTTCATAAGCATCCGGCTTTGCGATACCGTGCCCACGCCCTTGGTTTTCTTAATCGCAGCTATTGCATCATCCGGAATCTGCCCACTGGAGACCGACATGGCAGAAAAATCGGATTGAAGACCCGAATCCACAATGCCGGCCACCGAAGCCTTCGCCGAAGCGGCTACCACACTCAGACAGCTGACGATGGCCACGCCAACGAATAGTGCAGCCGCAGTGTTTGCAGTGCGGCGTTTGCTACGTGAAAGATTGCGTGTGGCAAGTTTGCCGGTGACGGTGAACACATGCGCGGGAATCCAACCGAGCACAGCGCTCGTTGGAGTTACCAAAGCGGGAGCAAGCACAATCACACCAATGACCACCAAACCTGCGCCTATGCCCAAAGGCCAACCGGTGCCAAGTGATTTGACCCCATTGTTGAACCAGCTCCAGTCAGACACGGCAACATCGGCATCATTAGCCCAAGCGATACGCCAGCACAACAGCCACGCCAAGGAACCTAAGACAATCATCACCGTGCCGGTAATGCCGCGTGGCCAGACCGGCTTCTCCGGGTTGACGGTTTCATTCATCGCTTGAATCGGCGGTGCTGTCGCTGCACGGCGAGCCGGCAACGATGCACCAACGAACGTAACCAGAACGCCTACGATTAAGCCGATCAGCATATCGGAAATGCTGGGATCCACCGCGCCGGTCATCGGCGTGCCCATGTGCGCCATCAGCGCCACGATGCCTTTGACCATGAGCCAGCCCAATCCTATGCCGATACCGGAGCCGACCAAACCGAGCAGAATGGCCTGCACGGCTACCGTGATGAACACTTGGATAGGGGAGGCGCCGATAGAGCGCAACAGTGCATAACCACGCATCGATTCACGCACGATCATCGAGAACGTGTTCGTAATAATGAACGAACCAACAAACAAGGCGATAATCGCGAAAATAAGAATCAGCGGCTGGATAAAGCCCAATGCTTTCTTAGTGCTTGCGGCATTATCGTCGCGCACACTCTGGCCGGTCACCGCCACCGCATGCGCATCGGACGGCAATGCGGCATTAATGCTATCGGCCAGCGTTTGCTGCTGCGCTACATTCAATGGTTGTCCGCCTGCAGCCGAACCATATACGGTCAGATACCGGGCAGTGCCCACCTGCCCAGACTGCTGTTGAAAATACTCTTTCGCGGTCTGAGGATTCAGACCAATGATGATTGCCCCAGCCTGAGAAGATGCAGTGGAAAAAATACCGACCACATGCACGTCGGCTGGACCATCCGGATACACGATTTTCGTGGTGTCGCCGATCTTGAGACCGGCGCTCTCGGCCGCGAACGTGTGCAACGTGATTTCGTCTTTGGCTTTGGCCCAGCGCCCCTGCGTAAGGGTAGCCGAACGCCAAGTACCTTTCGCCAATCCCATGCCAACGGTCACGCCGCCCGTGGTGGAGACGGCATTATCGTCTTTGCCCACCAGCACCAGGCCATTCACCTCATACACAGCTTCGGCGGTATCCACGCCTGTTACGCCGTTGATGGTGTCTGCCAGATCAATATCGATGCGATTATAGTTTTTCGACTCTGCCGACGTTGAATTCGAGCTTGAACTCGAGCCGGAACCTGAATCGGAAGAAGCTCCAAACGTTGCGGACGTGGAATCCTTCTGTTCCTTGTTGCCGCGCACATAGACGTCGGCATCGGAATTCGAGGCCATCATCTGATCGACCTGATTATTCATCATTTCGCGGAAACAGAACGAGCCAACCACGAAACTCACGCCTAATGCAATGGCGATGATGGACATCACGAACCGTCCGAAGTGCGCGCGGGCATCGCGCAAGCCAATGATGATCATGCGTGGCTCTCCTGCGTCATATGCGCTGCATTAGTGGAGTCGTTGCCAGCATCGGCGTCATCGGCGAATACCTCAAGAATTTGCTCATACGTAGGATGATGCAAATCCTGAGTGATATGGCCATCCGCCAAAACAAGCACACGATCGGCATAGGAGGCGGCACGAGGATCATGAGTCACCATCACAATCGACTGCCCATACTCGTGCACGGACTGCTTCAAAAAGCCCAGTACCTCACGGCTGGAGCGAGAATCCAGATTGCCGGTAGGTTCGTCGGCAAAAATCACGGACGGGCGAGCCATCATCGCGCGGGCACAAGCCACGCGCTGCTGCTGGCCGCCGGAAAGCTGGCTTGGACGATGATCGAGACGCCGTTCAAGACCCACTACTTTGACCACTTGTTTGAACCATTTGCGGTCAATCGGTTTTTTCGCAATCTGTAATGGCAGCAGAATATTCTCCTCGGCACTGAGGGTGGGAACCAGATTGAAGGATTGGAAGATGAAACCAATCTGTTCGCGCCGCAGATTGGTCAATTGGCGCTGGTTCATTGAGGATACTTCCAGCCCCTCAACAATCACTTTGCCGCTTGTAGGCTGGTCAAGCCCAGCCATGCAATGCATCAGCGTGGATTTGCCTGATCCGGAGGGTCCCATAATAGCGGTCATATGGCCACGCTCGAATTCCACATTCACATGGTCCAACGCCACGACCTGATTGTCCGCATCACCGTAGATTTTTGTCAGATCAATAGCCCTAGCCACTACATGATCCTGCTGATTGATGACGTTCTTCCTGCCGCGCGCGCTGTGCCGTGCCATAATGCCCCAATCCGTTTCGTTGGACTACGCTCTATAGTTTATCCAACGAGTGATTTCAGCATAAGGGAGGCGTTCGCCAGCATGCATTTCGAACAGCATATTGACGCCTTTATCAATCACTTGAAAGCGAATAAAGGACTTTCGACAAATACGCTGAAAGCGTATCGCAGTGATATCGAATCATGTTTAGCCTTATTCGTACGCCGCGGAGTAAGCGATCTTAATGAGATAACCCTCGATGATTTACGCAGTTGGATGGCTTCGGAATCGCGTAATCATGCAAGAAGCAGTATGGCGCGCAAAACCGTGGCCGTACGCGGGTTTTTCTCTTGGGGATATGAACATGGAATAATGCGCACCAATCAGGCGGCCACATTGCTGACTCCTTCCATTCCCAACACGCTGCCATCGGTGCTTACCGAGGTACAAGCCGAGCAACTCATGGATCAGGCGGATGCTGACGATGCCAGCGTCGATGAGGCTGACTCCAACAACAATAACGAAACCGGGCTTGAAGTGCGCATGCGTGCCGAAACCCAGCGCAATACTGCGATTCTTGAATTGCTCTACGCCACGGGCATTCGTATTGCGGAGTTAATAGCACTGAATGTTCATGACGTGGATTTCGCCAATCGCACCATCAAAGTCACCGGCAAAGGCAACAAACAGCGCGTAGTGCCTTTCGGAGCTCCGGCAATGCGGGCTCTTGAAATCTGGCTGGCGGAAGGGCGAGCCAAACTCGAAAACCTGAATTCAGCGGATGCGCTATTCCTCGGCGCTCGCGGTGGACGGCTGAATCAACGTGTGGCTCGCGACGTAGTGCATAAGGCAGCGCAAGAAGCCGGAGTTCCGGACATTAGCCCGCATGCGTTGCGCCACTCGGCGGCTACGCACATGCTGGATGGGGGAGCCGACTTGAGAGAAGTTCAGGAATTGCTTGGTCATGCCTCGCTGAAAACCACGCAGCGGTACACGCATGTTTCCATTGAACAGCTGAAGACTCGATATGTGCAGGCCTTCCCCCGAGCATAACCGACCTGACCAAAATGTGGACACTACCCAATGAAGCTGTGTTCAGGCTGAAGATAGCCTTTGAAAGGCCATCGATTTAACATATACGTAACATGGAATTTGCTTCTTGTCTCCAAAGTGCGAGACAATGCAATCAATCAGCAACGGGGTTGGTTTGCCGGCAGGCGCGCACAACGCGCCTCTGGTAGCCAGCCCCGTTCGCGTGAAAGTGGGGCTTCGGCCCTGCGACCTTATGAATAGGAGAAAACATATGAAGAAGAAAGCTCTTGCTTTCGCTGCCGTGGCTTGCTCCATGGCTATGCTGCTGAGCGCCTGCGGCGGCTCCAGCTCCAGCACCGCCTCCGATACTGCCGGCGCTAACATCATCACCGCTTACAACTCCGAGCCTCAGAACCCGCTGATCCCGTCCAACACCAACGAAACTGGTGGCGGCAAGCCGGGCGATCTGCTGTTCTCCCGTCTGGTCTCCTTCGACAAGGATGGCAAGGCTTCCAACGAAGTGGCTGAGTCCATCACCCCGAACGATGACGTTACCCAGTACACCATCAAGCTGAAGTCCGGCTGGAAGTTCACCGATGGCACCCCGGTCACCGCTGAGTCCTTCACCAAGGCTTGGTCCTACGCTGCCAACGCCAAGAACGCTCAGAAGGCTTCCTCCTTCTTCTCCACCATCAAGGGCTACGACGAGCTGCAGGCTGACGGCCTCAAGGGCACCGAGCAGCTCTCCGGCCTGAAGGTTGTGGACGACACCACCTTCACCGTTGATCTGAACCAGTCCGATTCCGTGTTCCCGATTAAGGTCGGCTACCTGGCCTTCGCTCCGCTGCCGGAGTCCTTCTACAAGGATCCGAAGGCCTTTGGCCAGAAGCCGGTCGGTAACGGCCCGTACAAGCTGGATCACTGGGATCACAACAAGGAAATCGCCCTCGTGAAGAACCCTGACTACAAGGGCAACGAGGAAGTCAAGAACGACGGCGTGACCTTCAAGGTCTACACCGACGACTCCGCCGCTTACCGCGACATCCAGGCTGGCAACCTCGACGTGATGGAATCCGTCCCGGCCGCCTTCACCAAGACCTTCAAGACCGACAAGAAGGTTCAGCCGTACTCCGAGGCTGGCTCCGTCATCCAGACCTTCACCATTCCGTCCACCCTTGACCACTTCAAGAACGACGAAGAAGGCCAGCTGCGTCGCCAGGCCATCTCTATGGCTATCGACCGCGACCAGATCATCGACAAGGTGCTGAACGGCAACGCAACCGCCGCTACCGACTTCACCTCCCCGAAGACCCCGGGCTACTCCGACTCCCTGAACGGTGCTGACAACCTGAAGTTCAACGCCAAGAAGGCTAAGGAACTGTGGGCCAAGGCCGACGCCATCTCCAAGTACGATGGCCCGCTGACCTTCTCCTACAACGCTGATGGTGGCGCTAAGCCGCTTTACGACGCTGTCGTGAACCAGCTGAAGAACAACCTCGGCATCGACGCTTCCACCAACCCGATTCCGACCTTCCAGGAATTCCGCGACGCTGTGACCAACCGTCAGATGACCGGCGCCTTCCGTACCGGCTGGCAGCCTGATTACCCGTCCGCTGAGAACTACCTGTGGCAGCTGTACTCCACCGCTGCTGCTGACGGCAAGGGCTCCAACGATGGCGATTACAAGAACCCTGACTTCGACAACCTGTGCCTGCAGGCTGCTGCTGCCAAGACCACCGATGACGCCAACAAGCTGTACCAGCAGGCTCAGGAGATCCTCCTCAAGGATCTGCCGGCTATCCCGCTGTACTACTCCAACGCTAACGGTGTGGCTTCCCTGAACATCAAGTCCGGCTACGCCTTCGATTGGCAGAACCTCCCGACCTACGCTGCAATGTCCAAGAAGTGAGTTGAAACTCATCTGACATCGAGCATATAGTTCGGTAATTCAAGGGGCGAGGATCGTATGATCCCCGCCCCTTTTCATATATTTACGTCCAATAATCGGGCGAGTTAACGTGAGTTTACATACCGCCGTCAAGGCATGCGGTAAACTATCGACGTATTTGCCGACCGGCAAGGGCAACGCATACCCTCCGAAGCCGGTCATGGAATAAGGAGCAACCGTATGGGTAAGTATCTTCTGCGACGTATTCTGCAGATGATCCCCGTGGTTCTCGGCACGACGCTTTTGGTGTACGCGCTTGTCTTCCTGCTGCCTGGCGACCCCGTCAAGGCTATGTTTGGTGATAAGCCGATTAATGAAGCTGTCGCAGCCCAGATCCGCGCAGAGTACCATCTCGATCAGCCGTTCATTGTTCAGTACTTCATCTATCTGAAGAACGCGTTGACCCTCGACTTCGGCAACACCTTCGCCGGCCAGCCTGTTATCGATGAAATCGGCCGTGCCTTCCCGGTCACGATTAAGCTTGGCCTGATGGCATTCGTCTTTGAGGCGATTTTCGGCGTGGTCTTCGGTATCATCTCCGGCCTCAAGAAGGGCAAGTGGTACGACACGGTTATCCTGATCGTCTCCCTGCTGCTTATCTCCGTGCCGACCTTCGTCACCGGCTTTGTGCTGCAGTACCTGCTCGGCATCCAGTGGTCCATCTTGCCGGTGACCGCAGGTGCCGATCCGACCTTCCTTGATTTGCTGATGCCGGCTATGGTGCTTGGCTCAGTGTCAATGGCATATATCATCCGATTGACCCGCGCTGAAATCTCCTCCAACATCGCTGAGGATTACGTGCGCACCGCACGCGCCAAGGGCATGTCCAACGGACAGGTGATGCTGCGCCACGTACTGCGCAACTCCCTGATTCCGGTCGTCACCTACTTGGGCCAGGACATCGGCGGCCTGATGGGCGGCGCAATGATCACCGAACAGATCTTCAATATCCACGGCATCGGCTTCCTTACTTACCAGTCCATTCTGAAGGGTGAAGCCAACCTCGTGGTGTCCATCGTCACGTTGCTCATGCTGATCTTCGTGGTGTGCAACCTCGTCGTCGATATGCTGTACGCGGCCCTCGATCCGCGCATCCGCTACGCGTGAGAAGGAGAGGAGTGAACAACATGACTAACGAAAATCTCGACAACGAGCTTGATAATTCTGGCGAGCCGACTCCTGAGTACTTCATGGAGACCTTGCCTGGTCAGGATCGTTACGTGGCTCCCATTGATGAGACTCCGCTTCAGGATGTCGATTCCGTGGATGAGTCCGCTCCGGCCACCAGCATGTGGGCCGACGCATGGCGAACCCTGCGCCGCAACCCGCTGTTCATCATCTCGGGCTTGCTCATTATCTTCATCATCATTGTGGCCATCGCCCCGGGCCTGTTCACCAAGCAGGATCCGAACGCTTGCGATCTGGCCAACTCCCTGAGCGCAGCTTCCAGCGGTCATCCGTTCGGCTACGACCTGCAGGGCTGCGATGTCTACACTCGTGTGGTGTACGGCACCCGCACCTCCCTGTCCGTCGGTTTGCTTTCCACACTGCTTGTGGTGGCTCTTGGTACGCTCATCGGTGCTATCGCCGGTTTCTGCGGTGGCTGGATTGACGCCGTGCTGAGCCGTATCACCGATATCTTCTTCGCACTGCCTATGCTGCTTGGCGCTATCGTCGTGCTGCAGATGTTCAAGTCCTCCAAGTCCATCTGGAAGGTCGTGCTCGTGCTAGCGCTCTTCGGCTGGGTCGGTGTGTGCCGTATCGCACGAAGCGCAGTGCTTGAAGCCAAGAACCTTGAGTTCAACACCGCATCCACCGCACTGGGCTCCACGCCTATGCGCAACCTGTTCCGCCACATCCTGCCGAACTCCTTGGCCCCGATCATCGTTATCGGCACCACGTCTCTGGCTTCCTACATTGTGGCTGAAGCAACGCTGAGCTTCCTTGGTGTGGGCCTGCCCACCACCACCGTGAGCTGGGGCGGCGATATCTCCAGCGCCCAGACCAACTTGCAGACCGATCCGCTCGTGCTGTTCTACCCGTCTGCCGCACTGGCTATCACCGTGCTTGCATTCATCATGATGGGTGACGCCGTCAAGGATGCCCTTGACCCGAAGAGCCGTACGGCCTGAGCAAGGGAGTAGAGGAATAATTATGACTACCAACTCCAACGCACAGATGCTGGCCATGCAGAAAGAGCATGGTCCTCTGCTCGAAGTCAAGGATCTCGCCGTCGACTTCACCACGGACACCGGCAAGCCGGTGCACGCCGTGCGCAACTCCTCCTTCACCGTTTACCCAGGTCAGTGGGTGGCCATCGTGGGCGAATCCGGTTCCGGCAAGTCCACCTCTGCTATGGCTGTGCTCGGTTTGCTGCCGGGCACCGGTCATGTGGTCGGTGGCTCCATCAAGCTCGACGGTCAGGAGATCGCCGGTGCCAAGCAGTCTGAATTCGACAAGTTGCGCGGCACGAAGATGGGTCTGGTCCCGCAGGACCCGATGAGCAACCTGAACCCGGTGTGGCGTATCGGCACCCAGGTCAAGGAAGCCCTGAAGGCCAACAACATGGACGTGGCCCACGAGAAGCGCTCCGCCCTCGCCAAGGCTCTGGCCGGCGAAGACGCAGCCGTGGAACTCAAGGGCAACGATGATGAGACCTTCCTTGGTTCCAAGGATCTGCCCGCTCTGATGGAAGATGCCAAGAAGTCTTTGACTGAAGCCGGCGTGACCGGTGAAGCCTTCGACAAGGCCGTGGCACGTTTTGAAAGCGAATGGGTTCCGGGCTCCGAAACCCGTTGGCGTGTGGCTGATGATCTGATCAAGGCTGGCGTTTCCGACGATCAGGCATGGTACTTGGCCAAGAAGTACGTCACCGGTTCCAGCATGGACGATCGTATTGCAGGTCTGCTTTCCGAAGCCGGTCTGCCGGATGCCGCAACCCGTGCACGCCAGTACCCGCACGAGTTCTCCGGTGGTATGCGTCAGCGTGCACTGATCGCCATCGGTCTGGCTTGCCGCCCCGATCTGCTTATCGCCGACGAGCCGACCTCCGCACTGGACGTGACCGTGCAGAAGCGCATCCTCGACCACCTGCACTACCTGACCGACTCCCTCGGCACCGCAGTGCTGTTCATCACCCACGATCTGGGCCTCGCCGCTGAGCGTGCCCAGCACATCGTCGTGATGTACAAGGGTCAGGTCGTTGAATCCGGTCCATCTCTGGAAGTGCTTCAGCACCCGCAGCACCCGTACACCAAGCGACTGGTGGCTGCAGCTCCGTCTCTGGCTTCCCAGCGCATCATCTCCGCCAAGGAACGTGGCGAGAACGCCGACGCTCTGCTGGATCACAAGGTCGCCGACGAGAACGAGCTCGAAAAGAGCGAGCACATCATCACCGTCGATCACCTGACCAAGGAGTTCAAGCTCCCGCGCAAGAAGGAAATGTTCAAGGCCGTCGATGATGTGTCCTTCTCCGTCAAGCGCGGTACCACTCTGGCCATCGTGGGTGAATCCGGTTCTGGTAAGTCCACCGTGGCAAACATGGTGCTCCACCTGCTGAATCCCACCTCCGGCAAGGTGTTCTACGAAGGCCGCGACACTTCGACCTTCAATTCGAAGGATTTGCTGGACTTCCGCCGCCATGTGCAGCCGGTGTTCCAGAACCCGTACGGCTCCCTGGATCCGATGTACTCCATCTACCGTTCCATCGAAGAGCCATTGCGTATCCACAAGATCGGTGACGCCAAGTGGCGTGCTAACCGTGTCAAGGAACTGCTCGACATGGTGGAAATGCCGCAGTCGGTGATGGGCCGTTACCCGAACGAGCTTTCCGGTGGCCAGCGTCAGCGTATCGCCATCGCACGAGCTATGGCGCTCGACCCGGATGTCATCGTCTGCGACGAGGCCGTCTCCGCTCTTGACGTGCTGGTTCAGGATCAGGTGCTGCACCTGCTCAACGACCTGCAGGCCGAAAAGGGTCTGAGCTACCTGTTCATCACCCACGATTTGGCTGTGGTCCGCCAGATTGCAGACGAAGTCGTGGTGATGCAGCACGGCAAGCTCGTCGAACACGCCACCACCGATGAGGTGTTCGACCACCCGCAGAAGCAGTACACCCGAGACCTGCTTGACGCCATCCCAGGCGGCAAGCTCCAGCTCGGTCTGGACTGATTGTAAAACTCAAACCAGTTGCCGGCGAAGCCCGGCATACATAGTGTCCGACACACTCAAGGCCGTTTGGCCAAGCTTACAGTCGGTCACTATGTATGCCGGGCTTCGCCTTATTGCATTATGAAATGCCTAAATAATTGTGTATATGGTTGATATGGAGGTGATGGTTGGGATATGCGTTGCTGGACCGTAAGCTTGGCCAACGGCCTTGAGTGTGTCCAGTAACGCATATCCCAACCATCACCGGCCTCACGACTAGGGCAATTAATCACACGTCGTAGGTGATGGTTAGGGGAGCGTGGTCGGACCAGCGTAGGTCGTAGGTGGGTGCTTTGTCGATGACAAATCCGCGAGCGGTTTCCGCGAGCTCGGGAGTGGCAAACTGATAGTCGATGCGCCAGCCAACATTGTTATCGAATGCTCGGCCGCGCTGACTCCACCATGTGTATGGGCCTTGAATATCGCCCGCCAAGTCACGCATCACATCAACGAATTCGTATTCATTCAGCCATTTGTCAACGTAAGCGCGCTCTTCAGGCAGGAATCCGGCGTGCTTTTCATTGGCTTTGGCGTTCTTAATATCCAATGGCGTGTGTGCAATATTGAAATCACCGCAGAGCACCGCCTGCCTGCCGCCATGTGCGGCCTCATCGCGCAGTTCACCTAAACGCGGCAGCATGGTGTCGAGAAAACGGTATTTCTGCTCCATTTTGAGCGGATCATCAGTATTGCCCGCATGCACGTAGACGCAGACCACGGTGATTATATAGCCTTGCGGTGTGCGAATATCCGTTTCAATCCAACGGCCAGAATCCACGTCATCGTTTAATCCAGGCAGTCCATACCGCTGTTCAACAACTGGCAGATCGGAGAGCAACGCTACACCTGCACGGCCTTTTACCCGGCAGATTTCATTGGTGAGCGTGAAATCCTCAGCTGATTCGATGGCACCTGCCTGAGCGTATTCGAATGCGAGCTTGCCGTAAATCTTGTCGATATCCGGTTGAGGTGCTCGTACCTCTTGCATGCACCAAATATTCGGCGTATGTCTGCCTGCCCAAGTGGTGATACCTTTACGGTCAGCGGCGCGCAAGCCATTGACATTGGAAGTGGTAATAGTGATGGTCATGCGGCCATAGTATTCACTTGCGCCTACCAATCAACGTCAAGAAGTTTGCGATGATTACTGCAAGCAAATCAGTAGCGTCAATGTTCAGCTTTCTTTGAGGCGGGGTGCTAGGCTTAGCAGGGTTGCAACCGTTACATGAAACGAGGAATTATGGGACTGTTCGGATTCGGTAAGAAGAAGGACAAGAAGGAAGCTGAGCCGGCTGAAACCGTCGATGAAGACAAGGTGGCTGCCGAAGCTGCTAACGCTGCCGCCAAGGCGGAAAGCGCTGAAACCGTGCTGGCGGAACCGTCCAGCGAATATGAGGGTCGTGGCGAAGATCGTGGCCCGTGGGACGTGAACGACGAAGACGTTCCGGATTACGACGATTATCTGGATCTTGGTGCCTACTATTTGCCGTTCCTGAAGGGCATTGAGCTGCGCATCAAGGCCAGCCGCGCCACTCAGCAGGTGTTGGGTTCCACCATTACTTATGGTGCATCCAGTTTGGAAATCGAAGCATTTGCCGCTCCGAAGACTATGGGTCTGTGGGATGACGTGCGTGCCGACCTGTTGGAAGCCAACAAGAACGCATCCGAAGCCGAAGGCGTGTTTGGCACTGAGCTGAAGCTGCCAGTGAATGTCAAGGGTGGCAAGGTTGTCAACACCCGTATCGTTGGCGTGGATGGCCCTCGCTGGATGCTGCGTGGCATCTTTTCCGGTAGGGCAGCAGTGGATCCGGATAGCCCGGAGACCCGTGCCTTGAACAAGTTCTTTGCGGATATCGTGGTGGAACGCGGTGAAGAGCCGCTCGCTCCGCGCGATCTGATTCCTATGCATCCGCCGGTCGCTCCGGCAGAGCGAAAGGCCGCCAAGGCCGCTGCCGAGGCCGAAGGCCAGGACGGTAAGGAACACTTCAAGGACATTCCGGATAACAAGCCAAAGGGTCCGCTGAGCCAGGACCAGACCACTGAGGTTAAGACCACGCTGGCTCGTGGCCCGATGTTCTCCGAAGTTCGCTGACCTTGGCAGAGCAGAAGAAACGTACCGGTCTATCCGCGCTGGCCGACGCTGGCAATGATGCGGAGGATTTCTCCGTTATCGATGCCATCGGCGGTCCTCGCGGAGTTGTGGAATCCATGCTGCCCGGCGTGGTGTTCGTCGTGCTGTTCGTGGCCACGAGCAATCTGAACCTGACCATCGCGGTATCCGCTGTACTTGCGGTGTTGCAGGTTATCGCTCGGTTGGTTCAACGACAGTCGGTGATGGGAGCCGTCTCCGGTTTGATTGCTGTGGGCATCTGCCTTATTTGGGCATGGCAGACGCATGAGGCGCGCAATTATTACGTATTCGGGTTCATTACCAATGCTGCTTATGCTGTATTGCTTACGATTTCGCTGATTGCTCGCGTTCCCGGTTTGGGCTTGGTCGTGGAATTCATCCGCAGTCTGCCGACCGAACAGTTCAAAGCATGGTTCGATGATTGGATGAACGATCAGGCTCTTAAGCGCGCGTACATGGTTGTCACCGGATTGTGGACCGGACTGTTCGTGCTGCGTTTGCTTGTACAAGTTCCCTTGTATTTGACTGATCATGTGGCAGCCCTCGGTGTCACTCGTTTGCTGATGGGCATCCCATTCTGGCTCTGGCCATCTGGGTGAGCTATCTGATCATTGCCACCCCCATGCATCGGCATAAGGTTCTGGCACAACAAGCAGCAAACAACGCAGAAACTGGTAATGCTGGCGAATTGAATCCGAATGAAGCAGGAAAGGACAATTGATGCAAGCTGAGGTCCGGATCGAACGATATGCCGATCAAGGCCGCTGCGTGGCCCATATTGATGGTCGCGTGGTATTCGTGCGCTTCGCTTTGCCCGGCGAACTGCTGCGCATCGAATTGGATGAGCCTCATGACCGTGACGACCGTTTCTGGACCGGTGAAGTGGTTGATGTACTTGAGCCTTCGCCTGATCGCGTCACTCCGGCATGGCCGCTTGCCGGCCCGTTGGCTATGGGCGGGGGAGTAGGCGGAGCCGACCTTGTACATGTGTCGTTACCTGGCCAGATTCGTTGGAAAGCCATCACTGTTTCCGAACAGATGAGCCGTCTTGGGCATGTGAATGTTGCGGTTCCTGTGGAGCGTATTGCCGGCGATGAGGAGCTGGGAGGTCTTCACTGGCGCACTCGTATCGAGATGATTGTTGACGAGCAGGGACGGCCATCCATGCGTCGCCGTGGCACGCATCATCGCGTGGCCATCGATACCATGCCTCTGGCCAGTCAGACTTTGTTGCATATTGCCGATCAGGAACATATCTGGGATGGTGGATTCGAGCCGGGCTCGCAAATCAGACTATCGGTTCCTGAACCTCGCGGTGAGCAGGCACTGGCCAATGATTATGCAGTACTGGTTGACGGTGAACTGCGCTCAGGCAGCCAGCTATTGACCGAACAGGTGCCGGTAAACGGGTCGATGTTCACTTATCATGTGGATGCTGGCGGTTTCTGGCAAATGCATCGTGGGGCTCCCATCGCGCTCGTCTCCCATGTGATTGATTTGGTCAATAATCAACTTCAAGGCAAGGCGGATCCGGTAATCTGGGATCTCTACTCCGGCTCCGGTCTGTTCACTTTGCCTCTGGCCACATTGACCGGCGAACGTACGCATATGTTCAGTGTGGAAGGCGCACCCGTGGCCGTCAAGAACGCGCAGCGTAATCTGCGCGCGATGGGATTGACCAATGTGGATGCCCGTATAGGCGACGTTTCCCGCACGTTGAACCACGTTCCCGCCAATCTTGCCAAGCCGGATGTGGTAGTGCTCGATCCGCCTCGCGCAGGAGCCAAAGCCAAGGTCTGCCGCCAGATAGCGGCTTCTGGTGCCGCCAATGTTGTTTATATTGCCTGCGATCCCACCAGCCTTGCGCGCGATACCGCCACGCTTATTGCCGAAGGTTACCAGCTGCAGGATATTCGAGCATTCGACATCTACCCGATGACGCACCATGTGGAAACTGTGGCTCTGTTCACCCGCTAATATGCGAACCATGAACCATCGAATCATTGGCGCAGCACTGTGCCTGACTGCTTTGCTATCGCTCACCGCTTGTACGCCAGTTGGTCATGCGGTGGGCGATACACAGGATCAAGCATCGCAAATCGCCCATGATTCAATCCATGTTTCGGATATGTCCATCGGGCTGGTTGGCTCTGAAGATTCAGCTGCAGACAAGATGGCCCTGGACGCGCTCGCTGATGCTGGCATTAGTGTTTTCTATGCTTCTCTTGGCAGTACAGACGCGGATAGCGAATCCGGACAGAACATCAATCAGCCTGACGGAGAAGATTCGCAATCCACACAACAAAGTGCTGAGGATACCACCGCACAACATGCAGTAGAGGATTTCCTGAACCGGCCGGTGAGTCTGGTAATCATCAGCGGCATCAATGTCACCGATACCAATCGTGATGGATGGCATCAAACGCTGACCACTGTTCGGCAGGCCGGCATTCCCGTAGCTCTGCTCAATCCGCAGTCCGTTCCTCGGGACGAGACTTTGTATGCGGCCACGCTGACGATCAATGATCGCGATGCTGGTGCTGTTGCCATCGGCGATGCCGCGGTGAGCATCATCCGTGATGAACCCCATGAGCGCTCAATCGCCGTATCAACCGTCTCATAATTGGGCGAAAACGGTCGATACGGCGATAATGACGTGAGCGAAAGGTTAGTGCAACTTACAAATCCTGCACGCTCATATGGGCAAGTTCGGCGCGACGCTTGATTTTGTCGCGCTGATAGAGATAAATACCTGCCAATACAACGGTGGACACATTCTCGGATAGGAATGCGACGGACGCGACCAGGATTATGTTCCATAGATTGTTGCCAGTGTAGGCGCTGCCGGCGAAAACGTTCATTGCCGCCGCGATAGACAGTAGAAGCGTAATGGCAGGCAATACCAGACCGGGCCATTTGCTGTCCATCTTTGAAAGCTTGACCTGCAAGACAATGAAGCCGATGCAGGCGGCGATAAGCAGCACAAGGAACACTGCAAAAAATACTGCAGAGGCGCTCATGATGATTCTCCTTGCTTGAGTTGCTTGCGATATTCAGTGATAAGGATCTTGGCGGTGTCGAAGTCGAGTTTGTCATCGACCGCGAGTCGCTTGATCAGTGCGATATACGGTTCGTTCTCGATTTGCTCACCAAGTTGGATTTTCTGGATGAGCCTATCGAGCCGGAGCCTGACGGTGGGGTAGGAGACGCCGTACTGTGAGGCGACTTCCTTCATCGAACCTGAGGCGAGAAGAAATCGTTTGATGAACATCATGTCCTCGTCATCAAGGTTTGTCATCCACGGTGGAATCATCGTCGAATCCATTCATCCTCCTTCGATATAGAGAATGTTTAATAAAATTAATTATAAACTTAAGATTATTAAAAATCAAACGTAATAAAAGATACGAACAGATAAAATTAGTGGTTTCTCGTCTACGAAATCATTTGAATCATCCCTGAGTCGTAGCGGATTGTGAGTTTTAGGACGGTAGGCTGGAGGCATGAGTGCAACAGCAACCGTGAACATGCCTGGGGTCAGCGAAACCGGTCTGAGCTCCAAAGAAGTGTCGCAACGTATGGAAAGCGGCCAATCGAACGCGGTGAAAACCTCCACGTCACGGTCGGTCAAAGATATCGTTCGGGCCAATGTGTTCACGTTGTTCAACGGTCTCATTTTCGCGGCAATGGTGATGGTGCTGCTCACCGGATCGTGGAAAGATTCGGTATTCGGTTTTGTCATCATCATCAACACGGGCATCGGCATCGTCACTGAGCTAAAGGCCAAACGAACGTTGGACAAGCTCTCCATTCTTGTGGCCTCCGATTTTTTGGTTCGACGCGACGACAAGAACGTTGAAGTGCCGCACAATAAAATCGTGCTTGGCGATCTACTGTGGATTCGCTCCGGCGAACAGATTCCAGCAGACGGGCAGATAGTCGAAACCTGGGGTCTGGAACTCGACGAATCGATGCTCACCGGCGAATCGCGCACGGTACGCCACAAAGTTGGGGAGCAGGTTTATTCCGGTGCAACAGCCGTTTCCGGCATGGCATTGGTGAAAGTCAATGCCGTAGGCAGCCACTCATATGCCGCCACGCTCACCGCTCAGGCCAAGGTGTATAAGAAAACCGTGTCTGACCTGAACAAAGGCATTAACACGATTTTGAAATTCATGACCTTTTTGGTGGTGCCGCTGTGCGTGCTGCTGATTCTTTCGCAGGTTCATGCGGTTGGCGGCTGGAACCATGCCATCGCCACGGGTGAATGGCGCGGGGCCGTGGTTTCCGCGGTCGCCGGTGTGGTAGGCATGATTCCTGAAGGTCTGGTGCTGCTGACGTCTCTGAACTTTGCCGTAGCGGCCATGCGGCTTGCTCGGCACAACACATTGGTACAGGAGCTTGAATCCGTAGAGACGCTTGCCCGCGTGGACGCATTGAATTTGGATAAAACCGGTACCATTACGGATGGCGTTATTGCGTTTAACAGGATGATTATGCTGGATTCCGCGGCTGACACGGATGCTCAGCGAACGGCAACACAGGCATTGTATGACTGCTGCAACGAGGAGCAGCCGAATGGCACCGGCAAGGCTGTGCTGACAGGATTGCAATCTCAGGGTTATAAGCCTGGGCAGGTTGCTGAACGAGTACCATTCTCGTCAGCTCGCAAGTGGAGTGCGGTAGTCAAGTCTGATGGCGTTTGGACTATGGGTGCTCCGGAAGTGATACTTTCGGCTCTTGACAGAGACTATGCGGATGTGCTGAGCCGGGTCAACGATTACGCCAATGACGGCAATCGTGTGTTGCTGGTTGCAAGGTCTCTTCCTCAGTCGGCTGCGTCGGCAACTCGTTCATCAGAGGGCACTGAGGCTACTGATAGTCCCCGACTCGATCCACATGCCAAGCCTGTTGCTTTGGTATTGTGCGCCGAACAGATTCGCGGTGACGCCGAGCAGACGCTCGCATGGTTCCGCGAACAAGGAGTACGTTGCCGTGTGATTTCAGGCGATAGTCCAGTGACCGTCGGCGCGATTGCCCGCAAGGTCAGGCTCACCGGTGACCGCACGCCTGTATCAATGGATGCGCGCAAACTGCCGGACGATGTGAACGAACTGGCGCGCGTACTGGAAAACGTGGACGTGCTCGGCCGAGTGCTGCCGAATCAGAAGAAGGCGATTGTCGAGGCGTTGCATGCGCAAGGCCATGTGGTGGCCATGACCGGCGATGGCGTTAATGACGCGCTCGCCATCAAAGAAGCCGATTTAGGTATTGCTATGGGCAATGCCGCGCCCGCCACCAAAGCAGTGGCGCAAGTGGTGCTCGTTGATTCCAAATTCTCCCATCTGCCGGATGTGGTGGCTCGAGGCCGTCAGGTGATGGCCAATATGGAGCGTGTGGCCAGCCTGTTCTTGGTGAAAACCGTGTATTCGGCTTTGATTTCGCTTGGTGTGGTGTTGACGCAGATTCCATACCCGTATCTGCCGCGGCATATCACCTACATTGGCGCACTCACCATTGGCATGCCGGCATTCATCCTGGCGTTGGCGCCTAATACCCGTCGCTATATTCCGGGATTCCTGAAGCGCGTGGTGAAGTTCGCGTTGCCTGGCGGCATCGCCACGGCACTGTCTGTGCTTGCGGCGGCTTGGTCGCTTCCGAGCATCATGGGATGGAATGTTATGGCCAATGATGCGGATCTCGCTGCTCAACGAGCCACAAGTGCCATCATTTTGTTTGTGATGGGTGTGTTTGTGTTGGCTCGCGTGGCTCAGCCGCTCAACAGCTGGCGCGGTGCATTGGTTGCCGTGTTCGCTGCAGCGGGCGTGATTGGCGCGTTCATCCCATTCGTCGCACAGTTCTTCGCACTGATGATTCCAACAGGTGCTACATTGCTGGCCACCGTGATTGCGCTGGTAAGTGCTGCTGTGATTTTCGCGTTGTGTCTATGGTTGGTTCCGCTTGCCGGCCATGCAGTTGCCAGTGTGCTGCGCAGGCATGGATTTGCTGTTTAAAAGGCGCATATTGTCTCACGTTTTAAGCCGACACGCCAGAGGTAAAGTAACGTACCCGTACCATTTGAAGGGGATAATCAGCGGCACATAAGCCGATATATGATTTCGGAGGCAATATGTCCTTACGTGACGATCAACTGGCGACGCTCAAGGCCGCTGGCAAGGACTTCGATTATTACAACATCGCCAATCTTGACGGTATCGATCACCTACCTTATTCGTTGAAGGTACTCGTAGAGAATCTGGTACGTAACATTGACGGCGCTAACATCACCGATGAGCATGTCAAGACCTTGCTGAACTGGGATCCGGCAGCCCAGCCGAGCCATGAGATTCAGTTCACCCCGTCACGAGTCATCATGCAGGACTTCACCGGCGTGCCCTGCATTGTGGATTTGGCCACTATGCGTGATGCGGTGAAGGACCTTGGCGGCGATCCTGAGGTCATCAACCCACAGGTGCAATCCGACATGGTCATCGATCACTCCGTGCAAATCGACAAGTACGGCATCGCTGACGCTGTGCAGCAGAACATGGACATTGAATATCAGCGCAATGGCGAACGCTACCAGTTCCTGCGTTGGGGCCAGCAGGCGTTTAAGAACTTCCGTGTGGTGCCGCCGGGAACCGGCATCATCCACCAGGTCAACATCGAATACCTGGCCAAAGTGGTGATGAGCAAGGACTCCGGTCTGCATGATGGCCGCCAGCTCGCCTACCTTGATTCCTGCGTGGGCACCGACTCCCACACCACCACCGAAAACGGTCTCGGCGTACTCGGCTGGGGCGTTGGCGGCATCGAAGCCGAAGCCGCCATGCTTGGCCAGCCGATTTCCATGCTTGTACCTCGCGTGGTCGGTTTCAAGCTCACCGGTTCCATCCCGGAAGGTGTTACCGCCACCGACGTGGTGCTGACCATCACTGATATGCTGCGCAAGCATGGCGTGGTCGGCAAGTTCGTGGAATTCTACGGCGAAGGCATCGCCTCCGTGCCGCTCGCCAACCGCGCCACCATCGGCAACATGGGCCCTGAATTCGGCTCCACTTGTGGTATCTTCCCCATTGACCAGGTCACTCTTGATTACCTGAAGCTCACCGGTCGCTCCGATGAGCAGGTTGCTTTGGTCGAAGCCTACGCCAAGGCCAACAAGCTGTGGGGCGACGCATCCGATCCGAATTACGTGGAACCGCAGTACTCCGAATACGAGGAACTTGACCTTTCCACCGTCAAGCCATCCATCGCCGGTCCGAAGCGCCCGCAAGACCGCATCCTGCTCTCCGAATCCAAGAGCATGTTCGAAAAGACCCTGCCGGCTTACGAAACCGAAAAAACAGTCAAGGAGCCGGTTGCCGTCTCCACCGACTTCCGTGGTGACTTCGACCTGACCAACGGTGATGTGGCCATCGCCTCCATCACCTCCTGCACCAACACTTCCAACCCGTCCGTGATGATCGCCGCCGGTCTGATCGCCCGCAACGCGCACGCGCTGGGTCTGAAGCCGAAGCCGTGGGTCAAGACCTCGCTGGCTCCGGGCTCCCAAGTGGTGGCCGACTACTTGAAGGCTGCTGGCCTGCAGGATGATCTCGATGCCTTGGGCTACCAGCTCGTCGGTTTCGGCTGCGCAACCTGCATCGGCAACTCCGGCCCGTTGCTGCCTGAGATTTCCAAGGCCATCAACGAGAACGACTTGACCGTCACCGCCGTGCTTTCCGGCAACCGTAACTTCGAAGGTCGCATCAGCCCGGACGTCAAGATGAACTATCTGGCCTCCCCGCCGCTCGTCATCGCCTACGCACTCGCCGGCACGATGGACTTCGACTTCGCCACTCAGCCACTCGGCAAAGACAAGGACGGTAACGATGTCTATTTGAAGGACATCTGGCCCACCAACGCAGAAGTCGCAGCCGTGGTGGATGGCACGGTCAGCCGTGAAATGTTCCTGAAGGATTACGCCTCCGTGTTTGACGGTGACCACCGTTGGAAGGGGTTGGACGTGCCGGAAGGTGAACTCTTCCAGTGGGATGAGAACTCCACCTACGTGCGCAAGCAGACCTTCTTCGACGGCATGAAGGCCCAGCCGGATCCGGTCAAGGATATTCATGGTGCCCGTGTGCTCGCTCTGCTCGGCGACTCCGTGACCACTGACCACATTTCTCCGGCAGGCGCATTCAAGGCTTCCAGCCCGGCTGGCAAATACCTGACTGAGCATGGCGTGGCACCGAAGAACTTCAACTCTTATGGTTCACGCCGCGGCAACCACGAGGTTATGGTGCGTGGCACGTTCGGCAACATCCGTCTGCGTAATCAGCTGCTCGCCTCCGTGGGCGAAGAGGTTACGCCCGGCGGTTTCACCTATGATTTCACCACCGGCAAGCCGTCTACGATCTTCGATGCCTCGCTCAACTACAAGGCTGCAGGCACGCCGTTGGTGGTGCTCGCCGGCAAGGAATACGGCACTGGGTCCTCCCGCGACTGGGCGGCCAAAGGCACGCTGATGCTTGGCGTCAAAGCGTGATTACCGAAAGCTTCGAGCGTATCCACCGCTCCAACCTGATTGGCATGGGTGTGCTGCCGCTGCAATTCCCTGAAGGCGAATCCTATGAGACGCTGGGATTGAACGGCACGGAAACCTATGACATTAATGGAGTGGAGGAGCTCAACTCCGGCAGCACGCCGAAGACCGTGCACGTCACCGCCACGCACGCGGACGGCTCCAGGACCGAATTCGACGCTGTGGTGCGTATCGATACGCCTGGTGAGGCGGACTATTACCGCAATGGCGGCATTCTCCAGTATGTGTTGCGCAACCTCATGAAGTAACGCTTTATAGGGACTCGTTCTCTACCAACGCTGCATGAGAAGAACGTTGAGGCTGATGCCATATAAGGTATCGGCCTCAACGTTTTATATTGAATCTATCTCAGGCTTGAGATGGGATTATGCCCTCATACAGGTAGAAGGACATGCTTTCCTCATGGATTCGGGAGGCCGGCAGAGTGATGGCTGCAATCTGCTGCAAGCCGGTGTGCTCGTAGAAGCCCACGTTACAAGTGGTATCGGTATACAGGAAGTACTTACTCAGCCCGGATGCGCGGAAATCAGCAATCAGCTTACGGAACATACGCTTGCCAAGGCCCAGACCGCGTGCTTCAGGGGCGAGCACGAACAACACCACTTCAGCCGCATAGTCATGCCCGGATTTGTGGGCCTTATGAGTCAGTTGGCGATCAATGGCAAGAATGCCAACGATTTCGTGAATAGCTTTGATACCTTCTTTGATTGGTACCAAACGCATCAAGCCTTTAAGGTAATTACGCTTGTGACGGTTCCATGCGCCGCGTTCATCATGTGCGTCGATACGGCCGAGGATCAATGCTACTGGTTTGCCATTTTGCAGTGCAGTGTAAGCGTCGGTAGTGCGTGCCAGACAGTTTTCCCAATCGGCTTCTGCTGCAATCAATCCGGTGCGCTCATCGAACTCGGCGTACCAGGTGCGGCGCACCAAATCAATCAATGCAGGGTAATCATCACGGTGCAAAGGGCGTATAGTCACAATTTCACTCATGCAATCCATTATGCCTTACGTATCGTGACTTCCTTAGACCTCACAATCGAGCCGGCAGGTCAGCCCGTTCCACCAATCGCGCCATCTGTACACGGCCCATATTGAGCTTGTCTGCAGCGGAAGAAAGATGTGCCTTGGCGGTACGTTCCGAAATGAACATGCGAGCGGCTATTTCGGCATTGGTGTAGCCTTCCGCAGCCAGCAGCACAGCTTCGCGCTCGCGCTCGGGCAGCGTATTGAGCAGGTCTCGCGCCTCATCTCGACGAGCATGCGGCTGGGACGAACTCAAATCATCGATGAGCTGTTTCTGACTGGCAGTATTGAATTGTGGGGCTCCTCCGCATACCGCGATAATGCGTTGAATAATCTCATCCGGCGCATCCGTTTTTGAAATGAATCCTTCCGCACCTGCCTCCACCGCACGCTCTACCGTGCCGGACGGGCTCAACGATGTCAGAATCAGCACATGCGGGGCGGGGGAGAGGCTACGCAACTGACGAGTCGCTTCGATGCCATCCATGCCGGGCATGGCAATATCCATCAACACCACATCCGGATGCTCCTCGCGTGCCCGATCCACACAGGAAGAGCCATCATATGATGTAGAAACAACGGTGATGCGCCCTTGTGAATAGTCATTGAGAATCAAGCTCATGGCTTGGCAAATCATAGGATCATCATCAATGACGCTCACACGAATGGTAGGGGAGTCGGTGCCGTTGTTCTTCTCACTCACGTTAGCCATCTTAGCTGCGCCACGGAAGCAGCACATCAACATGGAATAACCGTCGATCATCCACGCCATAACGGCACTGCCCGCCTGCGGACTGCACCCGTGCCACCAAACCGGATAGACCTGCGCCGGTTCGAGAATCGGGCACATCGTTGGTCAAAGGATTGCTGATATGAATATGCACACCTGATTGTTCAGATACGGCAATCTCCAAAGAAACCGGAGCTCCGGGCGCGTGCCTACGTGCATTGGTAAGTCCTTCCTGAACGGCTCGGTAGGCGATTTTGCTCATGGACTCATCCAGCTCGCTCAGCTGTTGAATATCAATCCAAGTGCTTAATGAAGTACCGGAATTACGCACATCCGCGATAAGTGCGTCCAAGGATTCACGAGTCAGGGAGGTGCTGTCGGAAGGGCCCAGTTGCTCCCATGCCTGTTGCGGATTACGAAGCATATCAATGATCGAATGGGCTTCGTCCAAAGCTCCAGCCGATTGGCGGCGGATATCATCGGCCTTATCAGCCAAGGCTTGCGCTTCAGGTGAGTCGCCGAGCTTGGATGCTTCCGCTTTGAGCGCGCTGGCATTCAGCGCAAGGAGCGATAGGGAATGCGCAAGCGTGTCATGCGCCTCTGCCGCGATGGCATCAGCCAATTGCTGATTATTGAGATCGGTTTGCAAATTTTCCGCATGGCTTGTCGCAGCATTCGCTAGGGCATTTGCCGTGCGGAGACGAGCCCGTGAACGAATATGCAAGCCAAGCAATGTGGCGATGGCTGAAGCTACCAATGCGGTGATGGTTGCGGTAATGATGATGGTCGGTTCTTCAACGAGCATCACTATCGGTTTGCCTGAATCACCGCCCGTGTATGGTTTGGCGAAGATAAGATGCCAGAGCGAACCTTCGGCGGGCTGAGTGGCATCTCGTAATTGCGACCATAGCGTAACGACCGTGCCCACAATTACAGCTCGAATGCTGGTGTTGCGCTGAGAACGCCGTGCCAGAAGAGCGGTCATCGCCATCAAGGCAAGCATGGAATCAAATGGGAATACCGCCACCATGATGCAGGCAATCCAGAATGTAGGTTCAGGGTATTCGCTGCGAGCTAACAGAAGAAAACCGGCAGGCAGCGAAATCAGTACACAGATGATGGCGAAAACGTAGCCTGGGGTATCTTCAGCATAATTCTGCGCGAAAAAGGCCGTTTGCATAAGACACATCAGACTTGCAATCGGAATCATGACAACGGAACACCATACGCGAGTGCGCACTGGTACATCATCACTGTGCTGTGACGGCACGGTTGAGCCTGAGCTCAGAGGCATGCGAGAGATGTTCGTCGAGTTTGTCATGACCTCCACTCTATGGCGTGGTTCATTGCCTTGCCACTGGACATGCGGGCATAGCAAACGTTGCCGAACCGCCCGAACGGGCAATAAGAAATGTCCATTGGTTCACTGACGGCCACTGTCAAATCCCAGTAGCGTCGAAATAGTCAAAACAATGTTTCCATTCGGTTCTGACCGATTCGAGCGAAGAGAAAGAAGTTAGGAAATGACCAACAATAATGTCGCGCCTCAGCAACCAGTGCAACCAACTCCGCAACAGCCCATTCAGCCGCCTGCCCAGCATAGTAAAAACAAGAAATCGATATGGAAACGATGGTGGTTCTGGCTCATTATCGTACTTGTAGTATTTGCCATTGCCGGCCAAGGAGCGGCAAAGAACAATAGCTCTGCAGGGAATGCGCAGTCTTCGACTACTTCACAGCAAAGCTCGGCTAATGCCGATAATCCAGATGAGAATACGCGGAATCAGCAAAAGGAATCAGAGAAATCTGATGTGCCCGCAGATTACAAATCAGCTTTACGCCAAGCTGATACCTACGCCAATACGATGCATATGTCAAAAGCAGGGGTATACGACCAGCTGACAAGTGAATACGGAGGCAAATTCTCAGCTGAAGCAGCGCAGTATGCAGTGGATAACGTGAAAACAGATTGGAATGCAAATGCGCTGGCAAAGGCGAAGACGTATCAGGAAACTATGGCCATGTCTCCCGAAGCGATTCGTGATCAATTAACGAGCCAGGCCGGTGAGAAATTCACGACGGAAGAAGCCAACTATGCAATTGAGCATCTTAATGATTGATTAAATCGGTGAACTGACGGCGGGTAGACGGTCGACATACGACTGTCTACCCGCCATTTTCGCTGTTGGCCGAGCATATTCATGGAACGTTCAGGTTATCTCCTCTAGTATTGGTTGTGGAACGCAACAAAGGAGCGATTATGACATTCGGTCAGCAGCCCCAGAACAACGGGCAATATAACCCGCAATACAATACTCCGGACTATAACGCAGCCCAGCAGGGTGGCTACGGTCAGCAGTACATGCAGAACGGATACAATCAGCAGAACTATGGCCAGCAGTACACGCAGCAGCCATACGGCCAGAACCAGAACTTCCAGTACGCACAGCCGCAGGGCGCCGGTGCGGGAACCGCAGCCATCAACACGACGATGACCTACAACTATGAGCAGGCGCAGCGCGTCTCCGTGACCCGCGCCTACGGCGAAATGACCATCGGCCTGATCGTCACCGCAGTGGTGGCCGTACTCGGCCAGGCCACTGGCGCCTACTACAGTTTCCTGATGGCCACTGGCATGATCGGCCTGATTGGTCTGTGCGTGGTTCAGGTGGCGCTCGCCGTGATTCTCGGCGCTCGCGTGATGAAGATGAGCACCACGTCTGCCCGCGTCATGTTCTACGTGTACGCAGCATTGATGGGCTTCACGTTGAGCTCCATCTTCATGGTCTATGATCTTGGCTCAATCGGTATGGCGCTCGGCATTACCGCTGCCTTCTTCTTCGCTCTCACCATGTTTGGCATGACTACCAAGTTCAACATGCTCAAGGCTGGCCCGATTCTGATGGTCGGTTTGATTGTGCTGATCATCTCGCAAGTGGTGCTGATGTTCATGCAGGTCGACGGCATGACCCAGATCGTGTGCGCCATCGGTTTGATTCTGTTCGCCGGTATGACCATCTATGATGCTCAGTCCACGCGAGCACTGTTCTCAGCCTATGAAGCACAGGGCCCGGAGATGATTAAGAAGGTTTCCATCCTGTGCGCGCTGAACCTGTACTTGGACTTCGTGAACATGTTCCTGTACATTCTGCAACTGTTTGGTAATAGGGACTAGACCTCAACTTTCGAGCGATAGTTGATAAGCCCGACCACATTGTGGCCGGGCTTTTTCATGCTTGACATAAGCGCGCATTAGGCTGGCTGACCGTGAAGAGACAAGAAATCATGGGCATGCTGGCCTTGCTGCTGACTGCATTGATTTGGGGATTTGCGTTCGTGGCGCAGGTACAGGGCATGGATTCCATGTCTCCGCTATTCTTCAACGCATGCCGATTCACGCTTGGCGCATTATCCTTGGTGCCTATTCTCATCTGGCAGCGTGGTGGGAAAGACCGTGACGAACGGCAGGGGAGTGATGTTGCGGAAGATGTCGCTGCACAATCCTCTGCGGATGTATCGGACTTGGTTCATGACCATCAGGGGCCGATGTCGTTCTGGCAGTCACTGGTTGCGAATCCTGTGTTTGTTTCCGTATTGTGCGGCACCATATTGTTCACCGCCAGCACTCTGCAGCAGTATGGCATCCTCTATGGCAAATCAGCTGGTCGCGCTGGATTCCTGACTGCTCTTTATATTGTGATGGTGCCGTTGCTGGCATTTGTGTTCCTACGTCGACGTATCGGCTTGCCGGTATTTGTCGCGGTGGCAATGTCCGTCGTCGGCTTCTACTTGCTCTGCATCACCGATGGTTTCGGCTCCATTGGGCTCGCGGATATCCTGTTGGTATTCACCGCGGCACTGTTTGCCGCACACATTTTGGTGATTGATGAATTGGGAGCGAAAGTCGATGCGATTGTGCTGTCGTTCGGCCAGTTCTGCACAACTGCCGTATTGAGCTGGGCCGGTTCGCTGATGGAAGGTTCAGTGGATTGGACTGGGGCCGCGCATTCTTGGATGCCGATAGTGTACGCCGGCATCGGTTCGGTGGGTATTGCGTACACGTTGCAAGTGGTGGGACAGCAGTGGGTGCCGCCCACCCGAGCCAGCCTGCTGATGAGTTTGGAATCGTTCTTCTCCGCAGTCGGTGGCGCGATATTCCTTGGCGAAGTCATGACGCCACGCGGATACCTTGGTTGCACACTGATCTTCCTGGGAACCTTGCTCGCGCAAGCTCCAGCCAAACTGCCAAAATTCTTGCGCAAGGACTAGATTGGCTCCCTCATTGAGGAAGCCAATCGGTTAAAAATCAGTCTGTGGTTTTCGGCGCCTCGCCAACTTGAGGAGCACCGTTGATATCGCGGTGGATGTTCTGCATCTGCACTTCGATGTTCTGCAAGCTGCGCGAACAATCCAGCAGCGTCTGTGAATGTTCGCTGAGCTTCGCGTCCGGCAGATCGGTTTTATACCTGAGCGCATGCTCGAGTGAGGCCCAGTAATCCATAGCAATGGTGCGGAACTGCACTTCGACCGGAGTGTAATGCGCGCCGGAAGACAGGAACACCGGCACTGCGTAGATTACATGCAGTGAACGGTAGCCGTTCTGCTTCGGATTCTTGATGTAATCCTTCACACGCAGTACCTGAATATCCGACTGGGAAGACAGATAATTCGACACGGAATACACGTCATCGCGATAATTGCAGATCACACGGATGCCAGCCACGTCGAAGAGGTTGTCTTTGATGGAATTCACACTGATGGGCAGACCTTTACGCTCGAGCTTGCCGATGATGGAATTCAACGATTTCAAGCGTCGCTCCATGTGATGAATCGGGTCGTGACTGAATCGCACCTGGAACTCATCGTCGAGAATTTCCAGTTTGGTGCTGATCTCATACATCGCACCCTCATACACCTGCATCTGATCGATGAATTCGGTGATCTCATCAGCGTTGAAGTTGCCTTCCGGCAGATCGATCATCTTCAGACGGGCTTTGAGATCGGCGGTATTGAGTCGGTTATGTCGGTCAAGTATCACGCCAATTAATATACCCGGCTTGTTTCCTCGAAACTGAGTGAAGACGGGGAATCTTCTAAAATGCTTCATCGTTTCGGTGTTTGCCGGTAGCTTTACCGGTGCAGCGCGCCCCATGACGAACCCGGCAGTTAGAATCTAGAACTTATGAATGAAGACATGATGACCGAGGCGGAGCGTGCCTCGATTGAAGCCAGCGGGGCTGAAACCGCAGCAGGGGAGCGAGGCAAAGGCGTATTCCATATTCATACGCTGGGATGCCAGATGAATGTGCACGATTCCGAACGCATCGCCGGCGTATTGAAGGCAGATGGTTATGTGCCGGCCACGCAGGAGCAGATTGACTCCCATGATTTCGATGTGATTGTGCTCAACACCTGCGCTGTGCGTGAAAACGCTGCCGAACGCATGTATGGCACGATTGGCTTGTTCAACCGTATTAAGATGCAGCGTCCGAACCTGCAGATTGCGGTAGGCGGCTGCATGGCCCAGCTTGACCGCGAACGTATTGCCAAGAAGAAGCCGTGGGTTGCCGCCGTGTTCGGCACCAAGAACATCGAGGATCTGCCGAAGCTGCTCGACCAGAATCGCGCTACCGACAAGCCGCAGGTGAGAGTCACCGACCGGCTGCAGGAATTCCCGAGTCAGTTGCCGGCTGCTCGCGCATCTCGTGTGAGCTCGTGGGTGGCGATTTCCGTGGGCTGCAACAATACTTGCACGTTCTGCATTGTGCCTACCACGCGAGGCAAGGAAAAGGATCGCAGGCCGGGTGATGTGCTGGCGGAGATTCGCAAGTGCGTGGCTGATGGAGCCAAGGAGGTGACGCTGCTCGGCCAGAACGTGAACTCCTATGGTTACGGTATTGGCGACCGATACGCGTTCAGCAAGCTGCTGCGCGCTTGTGGTGAGATTGAGGGATTGGAACGTGTGCGATTCACGTCACCGCATCCGGCAGCGTTCACCGATGATGTGATTGCTGCAATGGCTGAGACGCCGAACATCATGCATCAGTTGCATTTCCCGCTGCAATCCGGTTCCGACCGTATTCTGCGTGCCATGCGCCGCTCCTATCGTTCCGCCAAATTCCTGGATATTCTGGGGCGTATTCGCGAGGCTATGCCGGATGCGCAAATATCCACCGATATTATCGTTGGCTTCCCTGGTGAGACGGAAGAGGACTTCCAAGCTACGTTGGATGTGGTGCGCAAGGCGCGATTCTCCACCGCATTCATGTTCATCTACTCGCCGCGCCCCGGCACTCCGGCCGCTTCGATGGAGCAGATTCCGCGTGATGTGGTGCAGGAGCGTTTCGACCGACTGGTGGCTCTCCAGGAAGAGATCACGCAGGAGAACATGGAAAGCTTCGTGGGCCGTGACGTTGAGGTGATGATTACCGGCAAACTCGGTAAGAAGGATTCCGATACACATCGCGTGTCTGGCCGTGAGAAGACCGGCGTACTGGTGCATATCGGTGTGCCGGAAGGCCAGCCGGTGCCAGAAGTCGGTGACTTCGTTACCGTGACCGTAACGCACGCCGGTCGACATAACCTGCTCGCCGACCCGAACATCGCAGCCGGCCAAACCTATTCCATCCGTCACTAGTTCGTACTCCGGCTCCTCTCTGATGATAAGTCGAGTCATGATCCTTGGCTCCCTCTGATGAGGGAGCTGTCAGCGAAGCTGACCGAGGGAGAGAAGAAAAGCAATGTCAACAACCGATAAGATAACAACACCACGCGTTGTCTCCATCGTCGGTCCAACCGCATCCGGAAAAACCGGTCTCGGTATCGCTATAGCCAAGCGGCTCGCAGAACAGGGCGAGCAGGCTGAAATCGTAAACGCTGATGCTTACCAGATGTATCGCGGCATGGATATCGGCACCGCGAAGCCGACTGCCGAGGAACAGGCTGCTGTTCCTCATCATTTGATTGACATCATTGACCCGGAAGAATCGATGAGCGTGGCCCGCTTCCAGGAACTGGCCCGTGAAACGATCGCCGATTTGCAGTCTCGCGGCATCCGCCCGATTTTGGTAGGCGGCTCAGGCCTGTATGCTCGTGCAGCCATCGACGATATTTCCTTCCCCGGCACAGACCCTGATATTCGCAAGAAATATGAGGAGCGAGGGAAGGTTGAAGGTGCGGGCGCACTCTTCGAAGAGCTTAAGGCCAAGGATCCTGAAGCCGCTGCCCGTATGGACCCGCATAACCCTCGCCGTACCATTCGCGCATTGGAAGTTATTGAGCTTACCGGTCGCCCGTATTCGGCCAGCCTGCCGCGTTATCAGTATGTGATTCCCTCGGTGCAGATCGGTTTGGATTTAAGTCGTGAGGATTTGGATCATCGTATTGATGTGCGCACCAAGCAAATGATGACCAATGGTTTCGTCGAAGAGGTAGAGCATCTACGCTCGCGTCTTGGCGCCACAGCCGTGCGCGCACTCGGATACCAGCAAATCATTGACTTGCTGGACGGTATTTGGGATGAATACGATGCATTCGCCGATATCGCGCAGAAAACCAAGCGTCTTGCCCGCAAACAGATGGGCTGGTTTGGCCGTGACCCGCGCATCCATTGGCTGCAAGCGTTGAATCCGAAACTGGTGGACAATGCGATGGCCATCATCGCACACGCGGACGCCGGCGACTACGATCCCATTGACGCTCAAGCCGACGCGTACGTTCAACATCACCTCGGCGACATCGTCGCATAATCAGTGTGCAGGACCCTGATCCCAGCCGGCAATTAGGAACACGCGCGTCGGATTAGCCGGGCGTAGCATAGATTCGAACATACGCTCGAACGCGGCAATATCCCCGCGATACGCCGTATGCTTGGCCGTACGATACGCTTCGCGCGTCACCAAACCCCAATCCAAATCCCAGCCGGCATCATGCGCGAGGCGAGAACCGAACATACGCAGCACCATCGCATTGCCGCCACGGAACGGATGCAGATAGCCGAGCTCATCATAAATCGTGGCGAATTTGTGGATGAACACATCCCTATCCAGTACATGCAGATTACGATTCTCCGCCAACTCCATCGCAATGTTATGCGCGCCGGTTTCAATCAAACCTGCAGGGAAGAATGCCTCAGGATTATTTGCGCGCGCACGGTCATTAGTCACCTCGCGCGTGGTGTTGGACGTGCGCAGTTTGCCGGCATCATCAAACACGCCTTCAAATAAGCCCCGGTGAATGGCCACTAATTCATCCAAATCACCAGAGGGATTCCAACGGCGTTCAGCCAACAATACCGTGCGCGCAAATACTGCGTCCGCACGGTTTGCAGCATGATCATCCAAGGAACCATCCGAAAGCCGGTTTTCACCAGTCGGACCTACTGCGTTGATACGCATAGTGGTTTGCTCATCGGCCACGTCGATGAGATGGCTCACATCCTGGGTGCCCTGCTCGTAAGCTGCCGCGGCTCGCATCGTTGCCTCGCCCGGCGTCATGGCTTCCAGTGCGCAGTTCTTGAGTGCAAATGCGACTGCGCTCGCACGCTCTGCGGGTGTCATGCAACCCATGATAAGCCATGAATCGTGTCTGGAGTGGTCATGAGACCCCATACATGTAGAATCAAACGCGATATGGCACGTACAGCATCTTCAAACAGCAATAGATCACGCAAGTCCAAAAGCGGCGATGATGGATCCACGCATGATGGCGAGACCAAAATCCAGCCGGAAATCGATCTTGAACCTGAGCCGCTATGGCAAAAGGTTCTGCTTGCTATTCCGCGCGCATTCGGTTCTGGTGTGCGCGCTGTTACTGGCGTCGGCGAATATGACCCTGCGTATAGACGTGACGGTCTGTGCTTCCTGCTGCTGATACTTGCAATTCTGTTTTGCGCATCCGAATGGTTCCGTGTGAATGGGCCATTCGGGCAACTCCTGCATGCACTGGCCTCTGGTGTGCTTGGCATAATGAGCGTTGTACTGCCTGTGTTGCTTGCCGCCGTAGCCTTCCGGTTGATGCGCAACTCTGGCCGTGGCTCCAGCAATCCGCGTGTCATCACTGGTTGGGTGCTGCTGATGTGGTCGATTTGCTCAATCATCGATGTGGCGGTTGCCTCCAGTCACACCACGTTCGATATCACTGTGCTGCAATCGGCTGGCGGATTGTTTGGATTCTTCTTGGGCTCTCCGCTGGCTTGGGGACTTTCTGCTGCCTTTGCCATTGTGGTGTTCGTGGTGTTCGGCCTGTTTGCCTTGATGATGATTACCGGCACGCACGTCACGGATTTGCCTGAGGATGCACGCAAACTAATGGCATTCATTCAGCGCAAACCTTATGTACCTAAGGGCGAGGAATCAGACGATACCGGCAGCCAGAGCGGTCAGTTCCCCAATGAGGTTCGGCTGGGAGACGCCACGCTTGCATTTGCTGACGGCGTGCCCGCTCACGACGGCTCGGATGACGAGATCGACGATGAGGGGGAGCGTAGCGGCAAACTCAGCTGGCTCTCTCGTTTGTTCGGGCACAAGCCCAAGGATGAGGACGATAAGACACTTGATCGATATGCTGCTGACGATCCGTTCGACCGTGCGGCAAGCCAGCATGGTGCTACTGCGGAGACGCCGGTAGTGGATTCCATCACAGGCGAGATTCTCGATGACGGCAATGCGCATGGCATGGGCGGGCGCACGATTACTTCGTCTTCTTATGATGGTCGCCCGCATGTGGCGGGGAATGCTCCGTTCTCCGATGATGCGGCCGATGCTGCCACTGCGGCTTTGGGCGGGGGAGCTGCAGCGTTTGGTACTGCGGCCGATGCCGCAGCACCGCGTGTTATTTCTGGTGGTGCGACTGTGGCTATGCCTTCGGATTCCGGACCGGACGGTACCACGGTGATGCCTTCGGGCAATGCCGCGAACGATCCGTGGGCACCGAGTGCTGCTGCCGCTGCTGGAGCAGCTGCCGGGACAGCGGCTGCAGGTGGAAACGCCACTGCACCATACGCTGGTGCTGATGCGGATGGCAGCGGCGTAGGCCAGTCCGGTGCAGTTGCTGATGGCAACGCGCCCGCTGATGGTGACGATGAGATGAACCGCCCATATCAGCTGCCCGATTTGAATCTGTTGACCAAGGGGCAGCCGCATGCGATGCGTACCCCGGCCAATGATCGTGTGATTCGCGCCTTGACCTCCACGTTTGAACAGTTCAATGTGGATGCCAAGGTGGTGGGCTTCCTGCGTGGACCTTCCGTGACCCAATATGAGGTGGAGCTCGGTCCGGGCGTCAAGGTGGAGAAAGTCACCAACCTGCAGCGTAATATCGCGTATGCGGTGGCCAGCTCCGATGTGCGCATCCTTTCTCCTATCCCAGGCAAGTCCGCTATCGGTATCGAAATTCCGAACGAGGATCGTGAAATCGTGCACTTGGGTGACGTGCTGCGTTCCGACAAGGCCGTGAATGATCCGAACCCGATGCTTTCCGGTATTGGCAAGGATGTGGAAGGCCATTTCGTCACTGCCGATCTGACCAAGATGCCGCATTTGCTGGTGGCTGGTGCCACCGGTTCCGGTAAGTCCAGTTTCATCAATTCGATGCTGACCTCCATCATCATGCGTGCCACACCTGAGCAGGTGCGCTTGATTATGGTCGACCCGAAGCGCGTGGAACTTTCCGCCTATGCCGGCATTCCACACCTGTTGACGCCCATCATCACCGATCCGAAGAAGGCTGCACAAGCCTTGGAATGGGTGGTCAAGGAGATGGACGCCCGCTACTCTGATCTGGAATACTTCGGATTCCGCCACGTCAAGGACTTCAATGAAGCCGTACGCGCCGGCAAGGTACATGCGCCGCTTGGTTCCAAGCGCAAGGTGGCCCCATACCCGTACATCCTTGTAGTGGTGGACGAGATGGCTGATTTGATGATGGTCGCCAAGAATGATGTGGAAAGCTCCATTCAGCGCATCACCCAGCTTGCGCGAGCCGCAGGTGTGCATCTGGTGCTCGCCACACAGCGCCCGTCCGTGGATGTGGTGACTGGTTTGATCAAGGCCAACATTCCTTCCCGACTGGCGTTCGCTACGTCTTCCGCCACCGATTCCCGAGTAATTTTGGATACGGTTGGTGCGGAAACCCTGATTGGACAGGGCGATGCTCTGTTCCTGCCAATGGGCTCCGCAAAACCGATTCGTGTGCAAGGCTCGTGGGTTTCTGAATCCGAGATTCGCAAGGCCGTGGAATTCGTGCGTACGCAGCGCAAGCCGAAGTACCGAGAAGACATCGAGGAAATGGCCAAGGAAGCCGAGAAGAAGGGTGGCGCCGAGATAGACGAGGAAATCGGCGACGATATGGATGTGTTGCTGCAGGCCGCCGAGCTCGTAGTCACCTCGCAGTTCGGTTCCACCTCCATGCTGCAACGTAAGCTCCGCGTCGGCTTCGCCAAGGCCGGCCGACTCATGGACTTGCTGGAATCCCGCGGCGTGGTAGGGCCATCCGAAGGCTCGAAGGCCCGCGAAGTGCTCGTACAGCCTCAGGACCTGCCGCAGGTGCTCGCATTCATTCGCGGCGAAACCAGCTCACTCACTCCATCCGCTCCTACCCAAGGTGAACTTGGCGGGGAGTAGTCAAATCCCAGAGAATATTCAGCTGGTAGTCACTCAAGGTATAAGTGTAGGGGTAACGTGAACAGTATGAGTAGTGAATCAACGGATAAGCAGACTGAGGCACAAGCCAAGGCCAAAGCATCGATCTTTGATGGTTGGAATGCGCCGCCGAACCTGGTTACATATTCGCGTATCGTGCTGGTGGTTATCTTCCTTGTGCTGGATGTTATGGCCGGCGAATGGGGAGCGGACAACACCACGTTGCGTTGGGTTGCCGCGGTGCTGTTCATCATCGCCGCATCCACCGATAAGATCGATGGATGGATGGCCCGCAAATACAATCAGGTCACTGAAATGGGCAAGCTCATGGACCCGATTGCGGACAAGCTCCTGACCTGTGGCGCCATGATCGTCTGCTCTGTATTCGGCGAGCTCGGCTGGTGGGTCACCATCCTGTTCCTGATTCGCGAGATTGGCATCACCGTGATGCGCTTCTTCGTGATGGAACGTCCGGGCGGCAAGGTCATTGCTGCTGCATGGCCCGGCAAGCTCAAGACCGTATTTCAGTGTGTGGGCCTTTCCATGCTGCTGTTGCCGATCTGGACGTTTGAGACAGGCGCTAGCACTCCGCTGTGGCTCACCGCCTATTACTTCCTGACCTACACCATCATTTACGTGGCGTTGGTTCTGTGCTTGTATTCCGGTGGTGTGTACCTGTATAACACGTTCGTGGCACCGAAAAAGGCTGAACAGTAAAGCGGTACCCAGCTTTGGCTGAGGTAAACGAATATGAGATGGGATGCGGCAGGGCTGCATCCCATTTTCATAGCAAGATATTGCATAGAGGCAAGTCGCTCAAGTACGTTGTTTGAGATGAATTGCCGGAAAAAATTGCTTGAGAAGGGTTAGGGCAATGTGCAAGGCGAATACTACGAATTTGGATTTAAATCAACTGCGCCAAGCTTGCGATGATGCGGCCGCGCGGATTTTGAAGATTTGCGAGGCTTCCAACGTAAAAATCGCCTGCGCAGAATCGCTGACCGGTGGTTTGCTCGCAGATGCTTTCGTGCGTATTCCCGGTGCTTCGAACGTGTTCCTTGGGTCTGCGGTCACGTATGACATCAAAGCCAAAGCATCGGTGCTGGGCGTTGATCGTGACCTGTTGGAGCGCGAGGGCGCCGTGCACCCCGAAGTTGCGCGGCAGATGGCGGTGGCAACAGCGCGGCTGTATGGTCAGCCGGAGTATGGCGGGTTGGTCATCGGCCTTTCTACCACGGGCGTGGCAGGCCCTGGGCCAGATGGCGATAAGCCAGCGGGATTGGTGTATATCGGGTTCTGTATTCCAGCCGGGCTGTGGGTTGAGTCCACAACGGGAGCGGCCGGTGCGGAGCCGCGAATCGAAGCCGTGGAATTGCGACTATCTGGCACTCGCGAAAAGGTCCGCGAACAGACGGTATTTAACGTATTGCAACACCTCAGTACGCTGCTATCGTAACCACCTCAGCCAAAGTTGAGTCTATTCACAGCAACTTTTCAGGAATAAAAACAGGGGTAAGCGGTGTTGAACCTTATGGAAACACTGAACAGGCCTGGAAGGGGGCTAAGGCGATGGAAACGATGACGCGAGCAGATGAACAGATGGATGTTGCCGTCAAGAACCCGATGAAAGTGCAGCCGGGAGTTGCCCGTATGCGTGAATTGACGCCGGCCCAGCGCCGCGCGGTGATGTTTGCGCAGCAGCAGGTGCTTAAGGCTCAGGCTGCGAAGAAAGCCAAGGACGAGCGTACAGCGGCTCGTATGCGCATGTGGCAGGAGGAAGAGGCCGGTACCAAGGCGCATGCTGCCGTAAAGAGTGTGGCAGCCGAATCCGAGACCCATGATGTGTCTTTGCGTGAGGCCATTGGTCATGTGTTGCGCGAACTGCGCACCCGTGATCGTCGTACGTTGCGTGAGGTGTCCGAGAAGGCCGGGGTGTCTTTGGGGTATCTTTCCGAAGTCGAGCGTGGTCAAAAGGAAGCTAGCTCGGAATTGCTGAGCTCGATTGCTGATTCTCTCGGCGTAAGCACTGCACAGATGCTGCGCATGGTGGCCGATTATCTGGACTCAGTCAATGAGTAAATGATGACAGGTGCCTATATGGCGATGGCTGTCGTAGTGAATGGGCTTGTGATGTTGCTGCGCATCACAAGCCCATTCTTTTTATGGGGTGGAATTGCGGGGCTTTGCGGACTGCTGATAATCATGGCAAGAGGCTTGGCTGCGAGCTGCGCGTAGCCAAGTGTTGCAGGGTGGTGGCACACTGGCGGGTATGCGCGAACGTGAATTTTGGGAACTCCTTGAAGAAGTGTTTGGCCGTAGTTATGGACGGTCGCTTGCCAGAGACCAGCGAATGCCGAAATTGGCGAACATGACCGTGCTGGAAGCTCTGGATGCCGGTGAAGAGCCTCGCGTGGTCTGGAATGTGCTGTGCGATCAAATGGAGGTGCCGGATTCCAAGCGTTGGGGCCGTGACCATAATGCTCCGCCTCTGCCGGCGGCCTGAAATGCTAGGCGACGCGCCCGAACATAGTTGTGACAGCAGGGTTTTCGGCTATTCAAATCACCAGTTCGAACAAATGTTCGTGTATTGGTCTATAGTTATCCACAGTGAGATAAATGCGTAGCCGTATGCACAATCTGCCCGCGACTGGTGCAAAGGCTTATGGCAGTAGTGCTGAGCTGCTTTTGCATGAAAGATGCAAGAAGCTCGGACCACATAGGTCGTTTGCGCTTGCCGTATGCTGATGCTTTTGCGTACGGTGGAGAGCAATCGACCGCACAGGACTTCAATAAGGAGAAGATCATGGCACAGGAGACCAAGTCGGCGCAGAAACCGTCAGGTACTGCCGAACACGAGCTTGATCCCAAGCGCAAGGCGGCGCTTGATGCCGCATTGGCTCAGGTTGAAAAGAGCTTCGGCAAAGGCTCGGCAATGAGGCTGGGGGATAGACCGGAACAGAATGTTGAGGTGATTTCCACCGGCTCATTGGCACTTGATATGGCTCTCGGCATTGGTGGATTGCCTAAGGGTCGTATTGTGGAGATTTATGGTCCTGAGTCTTCAGGTAAAACCACGCTTGCGCTGCATGTGGTGGCCAATGCGCAGAAGAAGGGCGGTGTCGCTGCATACATCGATGCTGAGCATGCGCTTGATCCCGCATATGCGCGAAAGCTGGGTGTTGATACGGATTCGTTGATTGTTTCTCAGCCGGACAATGGCGAACAGGCTCTGGAAATCGCTGATATGCTGATTCGTTCCGGTGCCTTGGATGTGATTGTCATTGATTCGGTGGCGGCTTTGGTGCCGAAGGCTGAGATTGATGGCGATATGGGAGATAGTCACGTCGGTCTTCAGGCGCGACTGATGAGCCAGGCGTTGCGTAAGATGACCGGTGCGCTATCGCAAGCCGGCACCACCGCCATTTTCATCAACCAGCTGCGCGAAAAGATTGGCGTATTTTTCGGTAACCCGGAAACCACTACGGGTGGTAAGGCGTTGAAGTTCTATGCGTCTGTGCGTATGGACATTCGCCGTATCCAAACCATCAAGAATGGTGATGAGGCGGTCGGTAATCGTACGCGCGTCAAGGTGGTAAAGAACAAGATGGCGCCGCCTTTCAAGTCCGCCGAATTCGACATGCTTTATGGCGAGGGCATCTCGCGTGAAGGCTCGGTTATCGACATGGCACAGCAGGTCGGTGTGGTCAAGAAGTCCGGCTCTTGGTTCACCTATGAGGGTGATCAGCTCGGCCAAGGTCGCGAGAAGGTTCGTCAGTTCCTGAAAGACAATCCGGCAATTACCGAAGAGATCGAGAACAAGGTCAAGGCTCAGTTTGGTCTAATCGCGCCGTCCGATCAGTTTGCAGAAGATGAAGAAGCTGCAGCGGCTGCGGCGGCCAGTGAGGCGGCTGCGGCGGATGCGGCTAAAGATAGCAAGGCTGCCGCTGCCAAGTCCGCTGCTCGGGCGCCTAAAACCGCATCCGATAAGGCGTCGGCGGCTAAGGCCTGAAGGTGATTAGTGCTGAAGCGTTCCTGCAGCGCAACCCGGTTGCGCTGCAGGATATTGGTGAGCCGGAGCCGGAAAACGTTTCTTCTCTAAACGCGGTTGAGGGTATATCTCCTCGAGATCGCAGCGTATCCAATAATGCTGGGCATGAGTCTGAGGCGTTGTCTGACGCAACGCACCTGCGGAAGATATCTTCGTGGAGCTCGCGGTCTGCTCAGGCTGCAGGCGTCGAAGATTCCGGCGACGTGGATGCATGCCGTGAAGCGGCGCTGCGATTGCTGGATGCGGCACCACGCTCGTCCGGCGCATTACGTGACCGTTTGTTGGGCAAAGGATACGCTGAAGATGTGGTCGAAGGCGTGATTGATCGCCTGATTGCCGTACATCTGATTAATGACCTCGACTATGCAGAGTCGGTGGTTCGTGTATGTGCAAATCGTATGATGGGCCGTCGTGGCACCATGATGGAACTTGCCCGCAAAGGTGTCGACCGCAAACTAGCTGAGCAGGTGTGCGGAGAAGCCGAACAAAACGGCATCTTTGAGGAAGCCGCGTGGGAGTTGGGTCGCCGCGTGGCACGCAAGACAGAAGGCTTGGAACGCCAGGTGCGTCAGCGCCGGTTCTGGTCGGCGGGTGGGCGCAAGGGCCACAATCCGGCAACCTTGCGTGAAGTCGCAGCAGAGCTACTGGGATAAATAGTGCCGCTCCTTGATTCCACTCTTCTCCACACCATATGTATAATTGCACGCTTGAGACCTCTTGATGGCCGCGGCCGTGAACTTCATTGGGAACGGCTGAGGAACTTCCGGGCTCCATAGAGCACGATGGCGGATAACGTCCGCCCAGGGTGACCTGAGAGATAGCGCAGCAGAGAACAGACCGCCCGCGCAAGTGGGTAAGGGTGAAACGGCGGTGTAAGAGACCACCGGGCCTCTGGTAACAGTAGGCCGCATGGCAAGCCTCATCGGGAGCAAGGCCAAGCAGATGGCGGTAAGGGCTGCTCGCCCGTGCCATCGGGTAGGCTGCTAGAGCCTAGCGGTGACGTTAGGTCGAGATGGATGGCCATCCGTGTTATACGTTCGCGTATAACACGACAGAACCCGGGGTATAAGAGGTCTCATTTTTTTCAAACGCTTAGCATATGTATCGGTTTATTTCATAACCGAGTCAGAAAAGAAACATATTGCTTTAAGCGAGTCACTGGGCGAGTTGCCAAGGATTCACGCATTGTTCGTCTACAATGAAACTTACCCAAGCGGTGATGATGCCGTTTGGACCACACATAGCGGGCAACACCGCTTGAGTCATTAGGAGGTCAACATGGAAATCGTCGTTACCGGACGTCACACGCAGATCAAGCAAAGGTTCCGTGATGTTGTCGAGTCCAAGATGAATCGTGTGACCGCTATCGCCCCGGATGCTCAGCGCGCACAGATTGTGCTGACTCATGAGGGCAACCCGCGTCAGGCTGATACCGCCAAGCGCGTGGAGATCACTGTTATCGCAGGCCGTACCGTGGTGCGTGCTGAAGCGTCCAGCACGGATGAGTTCAGCGCACTGGATATGGCGCTCGACAAGCTGACGCTTCGCCTTCGCCGTACCCGCGATCGCCGCAAGGATCATCGCCGTGGCTACACCAACCCGGTGCCGGTCGATTTGGGTGTCGCAGCTCCGGAGCCTGAGGTCGAGGAGGCTGAGGAAGAGCCGAACAACAGCCCGGCCGCCGCAGTTGCTTCCGATCTTGGTCCTGGCGAGTCCGTGGAAGTCCAGGTTGGCGATACACCGATTGTCATCCGTCGTAAGCTGCACATCGCCGAGCCGATGAGCATCGATGAGGCTCTGTATGAGATGGAACTCATCGGGCATGACTTCTTCCTGTTCGTCAACAAGGAAACCGGTCGTCCGTCTGTGGTCTACCATCGTCACGGTTGGAGCTACGGCGTCTTCGAAATTGACACTCCAGAGAACGTCAAGAAGGACTGATTCCCCGCTATAAAGCAATAATCGAATAGCTGATAGGCCGCTTCCCAGAATAGGGAAGCGGCTTTTTTCGTAATTTGGCCGAAAAGATCGCGCAAGCTAGAGGATAGGCGGTATCCTGATACGCGGAACCACCGAAATCAATCAAGGGAGAACTAGTGGTCGATATTGTTGACAAAGCCCTACGTATGGGCGAAGGTCGCCAAATCAAGAAGCTTGAGAATGTCGCCAGGGCAGTGAACGCTCTGGAAGACGAGATTTCCGCCCTGTCCGACGAGGACCTCAAGGCCCAGACCCCGAAGTTCAAGCAGCAGCTGGATAACGGCAAGAGCTTGGACGAGATTATGCCTGAAGCCTTCGCCACTGTGCGTGAGGTCTCCAAGCGCACCCTCGGCCAGCGTCACTTCGATGTGCAGCTTATGGGTGGCGCCGCTCTGCACTGGGGCAACATCGCCGAAATGAAGACCGGTGAAGGTAAGACCCTTGTGGCCACCCTGCCGAGCTACCTCAACGCCCTCGAGGGCAAGGGCGTGCATGTGGTCACCGTCAACGACTATCTGGCCAGCTACCAGAGCGAGCTGATGGGCCGTATCTACCGCTTCCTTGGTATGAACGTCGGCTGCATCATCACCGAGCAGAAGCCGCCGGAGCGCCGCAAGCAGTACAACGCCGACATCACCTACGGCACCAACAACGAATTCGGCTTCGATTACCTGCGCGACAACATGGCTTGGGAGAAGGCCGACCTCGTGCAGCGCGGTCACCACTACGCCATTGTCGATGAGGTCGACTCCATCCTTATCGATGAGGCTCGTACCCCGTTGATTATTTCCGGTCCGGCCGAGGGCGACGTGACCCGTTGGTACCGTCAGTTCGCCAAGCTGGTGTTGAAGCTCACCCGCGATGAGGATTACGATGTCGACGAAAAGAAGAAGGTCGTCGGCATTCTTGACCCGGGCATCACCAAGGTCGAGGACTTCCTCGGTATCGATAACCTGTACGAGCCGGCCAACACCGCTCTGATCGGCTACCTGAACAATGCCATCAAGGCCAAGGAACTGTTCATCAGGGATAAGGACTACGTCGTCACCCAGGGTGAAGTGCTCATCGTCGACGAGCACACCGGCCGTATCCTGCCGGGCCGCCGCTACAACGAGGGCCTGCATCAGGCCATCGAAGCCAAGGAAGGCGTGGAAGTCAAGGCCGAAAACCAGACCTTCGCCACCATCACCCTGCAGAACTACTTCCGCATGTACGACAAGCTCGCAGGCATGACCGGTACCGCAGAAACCGAGGCCGCCGAGTTCATGAACACCTACAAGCTGGGCGTGCTGCCGATTCCGACCAACAAGCCGATGATTCGTAAGGATCAGGACGACCTTATCTTCCGCACCAAGAAGGAAAAGCTCGCCGCCATCGTTAAGGATGTTGCCAAGCGTCACGCTTCCGGCCAGCCGGTGTTGCTCGGTACCGCTTCCGTGGAAAGCTCCGAAGTGGTCTCCACCCTGCTTGACGTTGCCAAGATTCCTCATCAGGTGCTCAACGCTAAGCAGCATGAAAAGGAAGCCGCGGTCGTGGCCGTGGCAGGCCGCAAGGGTGCCGTGACCGTGGCCACCAACATGGCAGGCCGTGGTACCGATATCATGCTCGGCGGCAACGTCGAATTCCTTGCCGATGCCAAGCTCAAGTCCGAAGGCTACTCTCCGGAAGACACTCCGGAAGAGTACGAGAAGCGTTGGCCGGGCACCTTGAATGAGATCAAGGCTCAGGTCAAGGACGAGCATGAGGAAGTCAAGAAGCTTGGCGGCCTGTACGTGCTCGGCACCGAGCGCCACGAATCCCGCCGTATCGACAACCAGCTGCGTGGTCGTTCCGGTCGTCAGGGCGATCCGGGTGAATCCCGCTTCTATCTGTCTCTCGAAGACGATCTGATGCGTCTGTTCAACACCCAGCTCGTGGCTCAGGTCATGGCCAAGGGCATGGAGGAAGGCCAGCCGATCGAATCCAAGTCCGTGACCAAGGGTGTGCGCACCGCACAGAAGGCTGTGGAATCCCGCAACTACGAGATTCGTAAGAACGTGCTGAAGTACGACGACGTGATGAACAAGCAGCGTACCGTCATCTACTCCGAGCGTCAGGCCGTGCTGAAGGGCGAAGACATTCACGAGGATGTTGAGCGCTTCATCTCCGATACCGTTGAGTCCTATGTCAAGGGTGCTGAAAAGGGTTCTGACAAGCCCAAGGATTGGGATTGGGAAGGCCTGTTCAAGGCGCTCAACACCGTGGTGCCTACCAAGGTGACCGTTGAGGAAGCCAAGGAAGCTGCCGGTAAGCTCAAGGGCGAAAAGGCCGTTGAAGCCGTGCGCGACCTGATTGTTGAGGACGCCAAGGAAAAGTACGGCGAGCTGGAGAAGACCATTGGCGAGAGCGGTCTGCGTGACCTCGAGCGCCGCGTGGTGCTTGCTGTGCTCGATCGCAAGTGGCGTGAACACCTCTACGAGATGGATTACCTGAAGGACGGCATCGGTCTGCGTGGTATGGGTCAGCGTGATCCGCTGGTCGAATACCAGCGTGAAGGCTACCAGATGTACAACTCCATGATTGAAGCCATCAAGGAGGAGTCCGTCCAGCTGCTGTTCCACATCGACGTCAAGCAGGTCGCCGCCACCCAGGATGACAGCACCACCGATGATGAGGATGCCGCTGTGGCCGCAGCTGAAGGTGCAACCGGTGTGACCGCAAGCTCCGATGGTGCCGATTCCGCCGCAACCGTGGCTGCTGGCCCGGATGAGGATGGCGAGAGCGAAGAGGAAGCCGCCGAAGGCGAAACCGAAGAAGAATCTGAAGAGGATTCCGAGGAGAAGCAGGCCATCGCCGATTCCGCCGCCGCATCCGCTGCCGGCGACGCCACGCTGCCGGTGGCTGGTCCGGCTCCGATCAGCCACGCTGAGGGCAAGGTTCCGGCTGCCAAGCGTCCGAAGAGCGACGAACTGAAGACCCCGTGGGCCGACGGTCGTATCTTCCCGGGCACTGGCAAGAATGCTCCGTGCCCGTGCGGTTCCGGGCGCAAGTACAAGATGTGCCACGGCCAGAACGAGAAGTGAACTATTCGTCTAAAATAGTTCACTAACAGATGGGGATCACCTGAAAAGGTGGTCCCCATCTGCGTTTTTGATGTATTGTGTTGTGGCTACTTCACTGCGAAACCTTGAGAGACCGCATAGATTTTCAAGCGTCGTTCCCATTCATCAAACAGATCCTGGCTGCGGCCTCCCGGCTTCAAAGCCGGAGCAATCAGACGGGCGAATTCCGCATCAAGTTGACTATAGAACGGCAGATTCTCCCAATCCCTGTTAACTCGTGCGGCCGACTTGGCATAGACGTCATAAATCGGCTGGTTGAAATACGGATCAATGGTGCCGCGTCTAGTCAGATCCTCCACATATCCGGCTGCGGCGGACACGCCACCTGGAGCGCGAAGCTCAACAGAAACAGGATCAAGCTGGAACCATTTCAGGAATGTCATTGCGGCGTTCAGTCGTGCAGGGGACAATCCGGCGCTGACCGCTAATGTTGAACCGCCGATTTCCGCTGTGGCCACTTGGCTTGGATCGGCAAATGCGGGAGGCAATGTCACCTTCCATAATCCTTGGTCCGCGGGGTACGACATCGACAGGATCTTACCAATCCAATTCGCATACGTTACTGTGAGATACGTACCGGATTTGGCGCGCATGTACCGGTTATCCCACATGGGCTCAGCGTTCAGCACACCATCGTCAATACATTGTTGAATGAACGTGGCTACGTTGCGTACCAAATCATTGCGCATATGGAAAACAATCGTTGAATCATTCTCCACTGTCCAAGGCCGCACTCTTGCCGAGCGGAAGAACGAAAGATAATGCTGCACATCGGTGGTATCAAGCACACCCATATATCGGTTGGGATTTCGTTTATGCAATGTTACGCCGGTCTCATAGAAAGCATCCCAAGTATCCGGTACTTCGATCTGATAATGATTGAACAAATCGGCTCGGTAAAACATGGCGGTTTGCGATTGATCACCTGGAATGCCATAGAGTTTGCCAGCATAATGAGCCGACTGCCATGCCGCGCGATCGACTTTGGGGCCAAGCTCCTGTTCCATCGCCTTGCTTGACAAATCTTGCAACGCGCCGGAAGCCGCCAGCTGAGGAAGAGCGGTTCGTTCGACATTGATAATGTCCGGTACTGAACGGTGATTGATGACTCGTTCCCAGTACAGCGATAGCGTATTCTCCTGCGTGCGCCCTTCAATCGGATCAATGACGATATGCGGGTGCGTGCGCATGAACTCATTGATGCGCGGCATGGTTTCGTTGAACGCGTTAGACAACATGGTGAGCACGATGGTGTCGCTTGCACGCCTGATTTCCGCATATGGACCCAGTTTCATCGTTGAGCGTTTATGTGGATTCAGCGAATCGCGCTTCACAAACTCGGCGGTTAACGTGATTGGCTCAGGACGAACTCCTTCAGGGTTGCGAATAGCGTTGACCAATGCATCTGCCGCGCGTTCGGCCAACTGCTCGCTCTTCATGTCAATGGTGCTCAGTGTGGGTGTGAGTAGTGAAGACATCTGTGTGTTGTCGAACCCGATTACCGACACATCCTCTGGAATGCGCAGACCGTTGCGGCGCGCTGCGGTGATAAAACCTGCCGCAAGTTCATCATTGAAGGCGAGCACGGCATCTGTGGGACGAACGAGATACTGCTCCACTGCGGCCTTGCCGCCGGCAACGCTCGGTTCGCATTCGCGCACCACGCGGTAGGTCATGTCATAGCGGAAGGCTGCGGATCGGATATAACGGCGACGGTATTCGTTCGACCATGAACTGGCAGGACCCGCCAAATAGGTTATGGATGAGTGCCCGCTTTCCTTAAGCGCGTGCACTGCATCATCGATGGCTCGTGCCATGTCCACAACAACACTATTTAAACCTGGAGCAGTGCGATTCAACACGATGACCGGTCGAACCAACATAATACGGCGAATATCAGGTTCGCTTAAACGAGAGGACAGCAAGGCTACGCCGTCTACGTTGCGCATCACATATGACATGGCCTTGCGCTCAACTGACGGTTTCTGATCAGTGTCCAACGTGATAAGACCGTAGCCTTTGGTCTCCAAGCGTCGCTGCATCGCATTGACAGTGATGGCATAGAGCGGATTCGTCAGTGTCGGCACGATAGCCGCGATCATGCCAGTGGAGGGGAGTGATTCGCCGGTTGTCTGTGTGGATTGAGTGAGATAGCCGAGCTGCTCGGCTATACGACGAATGCGGAATTCGGTTTTGGCGGCGACTCTACCTGGTTGCCCGAGTGCTCGAGACACGGTTGAGGGGTTGACTCCGGCTTCTCGGGCGATGTCGTAAATCGTGGCTTTATGCTGTGCACGTTCCATAGTTGGCTCCCCTCCAGCGGGTATTGATGGGCAAACATCAACGTTCGGCAATATTATGGCAACCTTTGGCAACAAGTGCAACGAGCTTGCCAGAGTGGACGAATATAAAACATGTCAGCGATACGGACCGCGTGGAAGCGGACAGTATCGCAGGAAGCAACCAACAGACAAGTTCACTTGGAGGAACCATGTCTATTTCTATCACAGCCACCACGAAAGTGACTGGTGCGACGCCCTCCAAAGCCGTGGCATACGCGGTCGAGGACATCGAACGTGACTTGAAAGCCACGATGCTGCCATCCGAATAGCAGGGTGCAAACATCGTTCTGGTCGAAGGACCGCACAATCCGGAAACCTATGAAGTGCGTGTGACCGACGGCAACCTTGAAATCCATGCTGGCGATGACTTCGGCTTCATCTACGGTCTGTACGCGGTCAGCCGTGAAGTGCTTGGCGTCAAGGATTTCTGGTTCTGGAACGATCAGCATTTTGAGCCGGTGCCCAGCTTCGAAGTAGCCGACGATTTCGCTTTGACCAGCAAGCCGACCGCCGTCAAATACAAGGGCTTCTTCATCAACGACGAAGTGCTGCTCGAAGATTGGAAATTCGACAACGATTCCGACAAGACCTGGCGACTGGCCTTCGAAACCGTCTACCGTCTCGGCGGTAACATGGTTATTCCTGGCTCCGGCCAGCGTGGAGAGCCGCATTTGAAGCTTGCTCAGGACATGGGCTTCTATATCAACCAGCATCACGCATGCCCGCTCGGTGCTCGCATGTTCGCTGCTGCCTATCCGGGCGTGCAGCCCAAGTGGCCTGAGGAGGAGCATCGTTTTGAAGCTTTGTGGCGCGAAGCCATTGAAGCTCAGAAGGGTAAGCGCACCGTGTGGACTCTCGGTTTCCGAGGCCAAGGCGATCAGCCGTTCTGGAACTTCGACCCGCGTTACGCCACCGACGAGGCACGCGGCAAGCTGCTCTCTGAGATCATCCAGCGTCAATACGACATGGTTCAGGCTGCCGACCCGGGTGCCCAATGCGTGATTTACCTGTACGGTGAAGCTATGGAACTCTACCGTGCCGGAGTCTTGACTTACCCGAAGCAGGTGGCCAAGATTTGGGCCGACAACGGTTTCGGACGCATGGTTTCCCGCCGTCAGGAAAACAATAATCCGCGTGTGCCTGCCATGCCAACCAACGATGGCGACAACGGCATCTACTATCACGCCAGTTTCTACGATTTGCAGGCCGCCAACCATACCACCGATATCACCAACGATCCGCGACTTGTGGCCAAGGAGCTGGAAGATGTGATTGACAACGGTGGCGACGATGTGTGGATTGTCAACGCATCCAACATCAAGCCGCACGTCTACTTCCTCAACTTCATTGCAGCCATCTGGCGTGAAGGCAAGATCGACTTCGAGAAGGTAGCCAAGCAGTACATTGCCGACTACTACGGCGAAGAGAACGTGGACGCCGTCTTCAACCTGTACGAGGAGTACTGGAAGGCAGCCGTGCAGTACGGTCCGAACTGGGATGATCACGCCGGCGAGCAGTACTTCAACCATGTACCGCGCATGCTCATCACCCAATGGCTACGCGATAAGCAAGCTCCCGCGCAGGATCTGCGCTGGATGCACGATGGCAAGAATCTCAAGGAACAAATCGAGTTCTACCGCAACCTGATCGCCCCGGCAGCCGACCGCTACGCTGACCTGGCCGACAAAGTGGAGCTAGCCGCCATTTCCGCCGAACTACGCGGAGATGAGGACGCTGCCGAACTCATTCGCGATTCCATTGGTGTGGAAGTCGGCATCTACGAACATTCCGTGGCCGCCTCCGTACACGTGTGTGATGCATTGCTCGCAGGATACGACGAAGACTGGCAGCACGCGTTTTATGACGCCGGACTCGCCTCTGAGGAATTCACCGCAGGCGACCATGCGATGCGCGACCGCGAACACGGCAAATGGGAAGGCTTCTGGCGCAACGACTGCCTGACCGACATCAAGCAATCCGCTTGGGTATGCGAGCAGCTCATGGGCTACTTGCGCTGCGTAGGCGATGGCCCACACTACTTCCAGTGGCTGCGTGACTTCATGTACCCGGCTTGGGAGAAGGATGTGTTCGTAATCATGAACATGGAGAACCATCCAACCGATCGTGAAATCTTCGCCGCCATGAAAGCCAAGTGGGGCAAGTAATCCTCATAATTCGTAACAGTCAATGAACGATTATCGGCCCGGCAATGCTGGGCCGAGCAAAGAAAGGAATGCTGTAATGACACAGCAGGCAGCAGCTCCTGAGGCTAAGGCGCCTCAAGGACGCAAAATCAAGCTCATCAACGCCATCGGATATGCGTTCGGTGATTTCTACGGCGGCGGCTTCGGCCAAATCGCCACGTACCTGACTCTCTTCTGGACCACGTTCGCTGGCCTCAAGGTGGCCCAGGCCGGTTCCATCGTCGGCATCGCCACCATGCTCGCCGCATTCTCCGCACTGGTGTTCGGCACTCTGTCCGACAACCTGTACAAGTACAAGATCGGTCGTAAATTTGGCCGCCGTCGTTTCCTGATTCTGCTTGGCGTGCCGACCCTGCTCGTCACCATTCTGATGTTCGTGCCGGGACTGCCGGTATGGGCCTACTTCGTGGTGTACGCGCTGTGGATCATCGCCAACCAGCTGATTATGACCCCGTACTCGGTGCTGCCGAACGAAATGACCACCGACTTCAACGGCCGCACCATGCTTTCCACCACGCGTATGCTGTTCTCCGGCATCTCCACCGCCGTGATTCCGCTGGGCATGGCCGCCTTCCTGAAGGCTTTGGGAGATAAGCAAAGCTCCTCCTACACCATTTCGATGGGCTTCTTCATCGTGCTGTTCGCCGTGTTCGTGTTCATCGCCTACAAGTCCACTTGGGAGCTCACTCCTGAAGAGGCAGGATTTGACGAGGCCGCCATCGAGGCCGAAAAGAAGGAACCGTTTAACTTCGGCAAGTGGCTCAAGGGAGTGTCCGATATCTTCGTCGGTTACTTCTCCACCCTGCGCAACAAGACCTTCCGCAAGCACATCCTCATCTACCTGCTTGGCCAGTCCTTCCTGGACATCTTCGGCCAGGTGTGGCTGTTCTTCGTGCTCTACAACCTCAACAAGCCGGTCGCATTCGGCTCCGCACTGCTGGGCATGGCTCTGATTGGCGAACCGTTGAAGCCGGTCTTCGGCTGGATCTTCGCCAAGCTCGGCCCGCGCAAGATGTTCTCCCTGAACTTTGCAGGCGCCATTCTGGGCCTGCTGGGCCTGTGGGCCCTGTGGCAGACCGCATCCCAGAACAACACCACTGCATGGAATGTTGCACTGTACGTGGTCATGATTTGGTGGCTGATCTTCCGCGCTATGACCTGGTTCATTCCGTGGAACGTGTTCCCGTTCATCCCGGATGTCGATATGATCATGGCCGGCGAGAACCGCGGTGGTCTGTACATCGGCTTCCAGCAGTTCGCCCGTAAGATCACGGCAGGCCTGTCCGCCATGGCATGGGGCTGGTTCCTCGGCGCCAACGGCTTCGTGGAGGAGGCCTTCAAGGCCGGTAAGCCACAGCCTGAGCAGGCCGTGAATGCCATTGGTACCGTGCTTGTCTGGTGGATCATCGCCGGCCTTGCCGTGGCCTGGATCATCTCCTTCACCATGAAGCTCGACAAGAACACCGACGCCGTGCTGCTGAAGGAAATCGACCGTCTGAAGGCCGGCGGCAAGAAGGCTGACGTCGATCCGGCAACCAAGAAGGTCGTCGAACAGCTCACCGGCATCAAGTACGAGCAGTGCTGGCCGCAAACCACCGAGTGATGTGGCAGGATTGACTACTTGATACTGAATAATCAGCCAATTGCAAAATAGCTGATGAACGCACTGGCTCCCCTTCCCTGAGGGGGAGCCTTTTGCGTCATATTTTGCAATATGGAAGTTTGCGTCTCGTGAAACGCGTGGCCATTACAATGAGCCGCGTTACTAGCTATCGGGCGCTAATGTGCGTCAAGGAGGAACAATGGCAGAGATCACATGGAAGTCGATTCTCACCAAGCTGGTCGGGGGAGACCACCTGAGCGCCGAGGAATCCGAGTGGTTCGTTGATGATCTGATGAAGGGCAATGCGAATCCCGCAGCAGTGGGTGCGGCGCTCGCCATGCAGCAGCAGCTGGGTCTGACCGCCGAAGAAGTGTCGGGTGCAGCCAAGGCTATGGTGTCTCATGCTGTGCCGCTGAATGTTTCCGGCGAGACCACGGATATCGTGGGTACTGGCGGCGACGGCTTTGCCACGGTGAACCTTTCCACGATGGGTGCCGTGGTGGCAGCTGCAGCCGGCGTGAAAATCGTCAAGCACGGTAACCGCGCCGCATCCTCGAAGTGCGGTGCAGCCGATGTTCTGGAAGCTCTGGGTTTGCCGCTCGATTTGAAGCCGGAAGCCGTGGGTGAGGTCGGTGACGAAGTGGGCATCACGTTCGCCTTCGCCCGTACCTTCCACCCGGCAATGCGTTTTGTGGGCCCGGTTCGCGCGGCCCTCGGCATCCCGTGCGTGTTCAACGTGCTTGGTCCGTTGACCAACCCGGCCAAGCCGGCGCATGTGGCCATCGGCTGCGCCAACCGTGCCATGAGCCCGATTATGGCAGGTGCTTATGCGGCGGCCGGCCAGTCCGGCATGGTCTACACCTCGCATGAGGGCATGGATGAGCTCGCTCCCACCGGTCCGGTCTCCGTTTGGGAGATTCGCGACGGCAAGGTTACCGAAACTGACTTCGACCCGACCGTTGATCTCGGCCTCGCCAAGATTGATGTCGCCGATCTGAAGGGCGGCGAACCTGAAGTCAATGCTGCAGCATTCCGCGATTTCCTGGCAGGCAAGGATGTGCCGTCCCGCTCCACCGCATTGCTCAACGCTGCTTCCGCTATCGTGGCTGACGGGCACCTGGTGGGTGATGGTTCGCTGGCTGAGCGTTTCGCTGAAGCCTACAAGATTGCCGAGGATGCTGTCGATTCCGGCAAGGCCGAAGCGCTGCTGAACAAGTGGATTGAGACCGCCAAGTCCAAGGCCTGATTTCATAGCGGTCAAGCTGTACAGCCAATCATCATTGGTTATCGAGCTCCCCTCATGCGAGGGGAGCTTTTTATATCTCAATATTGATGCAACCATTTTGGCAACAATGGCAACAATTAGGATGAATGGGAACGCAAACTTTATCCTTAAACCATATCCGGCCGATGACGGCATGGAATCATGGGAGGAACATCGTGAGTTCGTTTTCGGAATTCGGGTCGCTGGTCAAAAAACGGCACAAGCCGAAAGACAAACCGACTGACACGAAAGTGGCATTGGGTTTTCTGGCACCTTGGTTGATTGGCGCGTTGTTCCTAAGCCTGATTCCTATGGTGGATTCGTTGGTGATTTCTTTCACCAAATACAACATGATCAAACCGCCCCAATTTGTTGGTCTGATGAACTATCGGCATATGCTCGCCGACCCCAGATTCATCAATTCACTTACTGTCACGTTGATTTACGTGGTTATCTCTGTACCGTTGCAGCTTGTTGCCGCTCTCGCCTTGGCTGTACTGCTGGACCGAGGCATGCGCGGACTTGCCTTCTACCGTTCGGCGTTCTACCTGCCTTCGATGTTGGGCGGCTCGGTGGCCGTGGCGGTGCTGTGGAAGATGGTCTTCGGCTCAGACGGCCTGTTCAATGCATTGTTGGGATTGCTTGGTATTGATACATCAATGTCGTGGATAGCCAACCCTGATACCGCCAACTGGACGCTCATCGCCTTACACGTATGGCAGTTTGGCTCGCCGATGGTCATCTTCCTTGCCGGTCTGCGTCAGATACCGCGCGAGCTTTACGAGGCAGCCAGCGTGGATGGTGCCGGCAAATGGCGCCAATTCCGATCTATCACCTTGCCGATGCTCAGTCCGATTATCTTCTTCAATCTGGTGATGAGCGTGATCAACTCGTTCCAGACCTTCACGCAAGCGTATGTGGTTTCCGGCGGCACTGGTGGACCATCTGACTCCACACTGTTCTACACGCTGTACCTATATCAGCAAGGTTTCGCCTCATTGCGTATGGGATACGCGTCCGCGTTGGCTTGGATCATGGTGCTGATCGTGGCCGCGCTTACTGGAATCAATTTCGCTCTTTCGAAGTTCTGGGTGCATTACGATGACTGACGTTGCAACGATGTATGCCATGCTGAATCCTCCTCAATCCATCAAGGAGACCACTATGCGTGAGATGCGTGAACGGATGCGGCAACAAGCGTATGCCGAACTTGGTTCCGGTGCGGGGATGCAGCCCCATCGCGGCCGTAGTATTGCGCGCGTAGTGGGTTCTGTTGCCAAGCAGATTCTGATACTGTTGCTCGCAATCCTGATGCTGTATCCGATTCTGTGGATGATTGCAAGCTCTCTGCGCCCGCAAAGTGAGATATTCACCAATATGGGGTTGCTGGTCACCAAACCAGTCTGGGAAAACTATGTTGCCGGATGGAATGCATTGAGCTACCCGTTCGGTCGGTACATTCTCAACTCGCTGATTATCGTGGTATTTGCCATCATCGGCAACATCCTCACCTGTTCGATGGCTGCCTACGCATTCGCCCGTTTGAACTTCCGATTCCGCGGCATGCTGTTCGGATTCATGCTTCTGATGCTCATGATTCCGATTCATGTGATTGTGATTCCTCAGTACATCATGTGGAATTCGCTGCACCTGATCAACACCTTTGTGCCGTTAATCGTGCCGAAGTTCTTGGCTATGGATGGGTTCTTCACCTTCCTCTTCTACCAGTTCCTGCGCGGACTGCCGCATGATTTGGATGAAGCCGCCAAAATCGACGGTGCCGGTCATATTCGTATCTTTTTCCAGATTTTGCTGCCGTTAATGAAGCCCGCCATCGGCACTTGCGCGGTATTCACATTCATCTGGACATGGAACGACTTCTTCAGCCAGCTGTTGTACTTGACCAAACCGGATATGTACACCGTGCCGATCGCATTGCGTACATTCATCGACTCACAATCCCAATCCAGCTATGGACCGATGTTTGCCATGAGTGTGGTTTCGTTGATTCCGCTGTTCTTGGTATTTACATTCGGCCAAAAGTATCTCGTTCAGGGAATTGCCACGACGGGAGGCAAGTGATGAATCGTGTGTGGAAGAAAGTAATGGCAGCTGGATTGGCTACGGTGACGTTGTGCAGTGCCGCTGCGTGCGGTAGCTCAGTTGGCGCTTCTGATGTGCCGGTGGTACCGGCTGATGGCGATGTGACGATTCGTCTCAACTGGTGGGGTGGCGACGCCCGCATCAAAGCCACCGAGCAAGCGGTTAAGGGTTTCGAAGCCGAGCATCCGAATATCCATGTCGATATGGAATACTCGGATTGGACCGGCTACTGGGACAAGCTCGCCGTGCAATCCGCAGGTGGTAACGCGCCGGATGTGATGCAGATGGACGAGCTGTATCTCGCTTTTTACGGTTCTATGGGCTCACTGCTCGATTTGAACAAGGCTTCTCAATATTTGGATTTGAGCACGATGGATGCGTCGCTTAAATCGATGGGGCAAGTCGAAGGCGAGCAGGTGGCGGCTCCAGCCACAACCGCACAATACGGTGTCATCGTCAACAACGATGTGCTAGATTCTCTGGGCCTTACACTACCGGATACCGACCAATGGACATGGAATGATTTTGAAAAATTCGCTCAACAGGTAACTGAACGTTCAGCCGGGCAATACATCGGATCGATTGCTCCAAACAATGGATACGGCTTGCAATTATGGGCACGTCAGCATGGTGAGAGCCTGTTTAAGGGCAATGCCATTACCATCTCGCCGAAAACGCTTGCATCATTTCTGCAATTGCCTGCTGATTGGGCGAAGAATGGTATTGAAGGCAATGCTGAACGTTGGAGTGAGAACACGGCAGCCAGCTTGAACGATACGGATTTCGGCAAAGGTAAGCAAGCCATGATGATTACGCAGGCAACGATGATTACACCATACGCTGAAGCTGCGGGTACACAGAACATGACGGTGGTACCTATGCCTCAGGTGACTCCCGGGGCAAAGACCATGTACTTGAAGCCCGGCATGTATTGGGCCATTTCCTCCGGCTCGCAGCATCCCGCCGAGGCGGCCATGTTGATTGATTATCTGATCAATAACAAGCAAGCAGGTGCGGTCCTCGGCACCGAGCGCGGTATACCGGCGAGCAACGATATTCGTAAGATGCTTGCCGGCAGTGCCTCGGGTACTGACAAATCAGCACTGAATTTTGTGGACGATATTCAACCCACTATCGGCAAGGCTCCGGCAATCACGCCAAACGGTGCATCCGAATTGGACAAGACCATTGTTCGTTATCAGCAGGATGTCGTCTTCGGTAAACGAAAGCCATTGGAGGCTGCCAAGTCGATGATCGCCGAGCTGCAAGAATCCATCGATTTTGCCTCATAAACCGATATTCCTCGATCAGCCTCAACTAGACTGTAGGTTTTTCAACACTGACTGTAGGATTTCTGACACTGACTGTAGGATTTCTGACACTGACTGTAGGATTTCCAACGAAAAACGTTCAAAAACCTACAGTCAGTGTTGAAAAACCTACAGTCAGGATATGTCAAAGGAGAATGGTGCTTGAGCGTGAACCTGCCGAGGCTACACGCGTGCGCCGTCGTCGAAATAGCCGCCTTTGTCTCCGGGACGGTTTTTGCGAGTGAGCGCTTTGTACATGAGATTGCCAAGGCCGATGATTGTGCATACGCCAAACGCAATGTTCAGTATGGTGCTGAGCACTGGAACGCTGTATAGCGCGGGTACGAGAATCATCACCAAGGTGCCAACCACGCCGATAACCAACAGAGCCACCGATAATACGGTCGAAGCGTGAGCCGGCCCCAAATCCGGGTTCGGAGGAGTGAAGCCGCCATCATCGTAACGGTCCATCACATCATCGGTATCAAGCCAACTCGAGCCGGTGAAATCGCGCGGGCCTCGGCTCTGCTGTGAACGCTCGTGAAATGGGCGAACGCCATCAGTGAAGGCGCCGGCATCCAAATCGTCCACGGAAAGCAGTGCCTCCTTCTCCCGCTTCTTGGCCTGCTTTTCGAATTTTTTGGCTTGCCGAGAAGACGCCACATCATTGAGGTCGGCCTTATGCTCGGCTTCGAATGCCGCCCAAGCGGCATCGAGATCATCATGCTTTGCACCATCATCCGGCGTGGGTGTTGTCGGCTCGTCAGCTGCGTTGGTATTGTTGAGGTCAGTCATATACACCACTCTAATCTGATGCCCCAAACCGCGCAGGGAGGGAAACGCCAAGTGCTGTACTGGTTCTTCGTTAAAGTTTTTGGTCCTATTGCTCGTCATCGTCTCGGCCCCACCGTTTCCGGCTTGAACAATGTGCCGCGCTCCGGTGGCGCCATCATTGCAGCCAACCATCTGGCGGTGATTGATGATGCGCTGATTCCGATTACCTGCCCGCGCATGGTGCATTTCATGGGTAAGGCCGAATATTTTGAAGGCAAGGGCTTGAAGGGCAAGTTCAAGAAGTGGTGGTTCACTTCCGTGGGCGTGTTCCCTGTGGATCGCTCCGGCGGCAATAAGTCGCTCGGCGCTCTCGAGCATGCGCGTGAGATTATCGAGGATGGTCACCTGTTCGGCATCCACATCGAAGGCACGCGCAGCCCTGACGGCCGCATGTACAAGGGGCACACCGGTGTGGCACGCCTCGCTCTGGAAACCGGTTGCCCGATTGTGCCGGTGGCACTGATTGGTTCGGATTTGTTGCAGCCTATTGGTACTTCGATTCCAAAGAAAGGCAAGACCCAGGTCAAATATGGTAAGCCGATTGAGGTTTCCAAGAAGTCTGCTGATGAAATCACCCACGCTGAACTTCGCGAGTTGACTGATCGTGTGTCTGCCGCCATTCAGGCCATGAGTGGTCAGGAATACGTGGACGAATACGCTCAGAAGGTCAAGGCTGAAATGAAGGCTGCTAAGGAAGCAAAGGAAACTGCGGCAACTGAGTAAATCGTCAGCCTTCACCAAGGGTCACCAAGGGTCACGAATAAACCGCTAATACTAATAATGGCTCCCTCGTCATCGTGAGGGAGCCATTATTAGTATTCACAGCATTATCTGCCGCAAAAACTATATATTGTCGAGTCACACCACGGTCAGTGTGATAACGGTCGGGGTACCGTTTTCGTCACGCAGTCGCACGGTTTCGCCAGCCTTGGGGCTTTGGATACGAACTTCATGCGTCAAATCGCCAAGAGGTGCAGACTTCTTCACCGTGAACCCGAGCTTCTCCAATTGCTTGGCAGCATCGTCGTAGGTCATGCCTACCACATTGGGCAAAACAGTGGTTTCCGGTCCTTTGGAAATCACCACATCAACACTATCGCCCCATTTGAGCTGTGTTCCAGCTTTCTGCGAAGATGAAATCACAGTGCCGGAAGCAATTTTATCGTCAAATTCTTCAGTGATATTCGCAGTGAGCTTCAGATCACTGAACGTTGAGATCATCTCATCTTTGGTCTTACCGACAATATCGGGCATGCTGACCGGCATAGGACCTTTACTCAGCGTGATGGTCACCTCAGCATCATGCTTTACTGTAGTGCCGGGATCGGGGGAGATGGTTAATGCTGCGCCTTCCGGAACATCCATCGAATACTGATCGCCAGATTCATCATGGGTAATGTTGCTGAATCCCGCGTTCTTCAATGCGTTCAGTGGATCCTTGCCATTGGCTGAAGTCGGATCAAGAATATCGTCCGGCACAGTAACCATGTGTGCGCCCTTGGATACTACGATCTCAATCTGCTGATTACTGCGCTTGCCCACATGGCTGTGCACAAATGCTTCAGTCTTATCGATGGTTGCTGAAATAATCTTGCCCTTGTCGACGGTATCGCTGAACTGCTCCGAAGAGGTATACGGGATGCCGGCCGTTTTGAGCAAGCTCTCATAGGTAGACCAGTCCGCTCCGGAAAGCGAGCATTGGGTATCGTCAGTAGTGCAGGACACATCTTCAGGCTGTGGCACACTCCAGTAGCTGCCGGGGCCCACATACCACCACCAGCCAAAGCCTCCGCCTACGCATACGAGCACCATTGCTACGATGGCGGCGATAATCAGCGCAATCTTGCGATGTGATTTTTTCGTTGGATGGTCAGGGGAGGGTACTTCAGATGCGGACTCGCCAACCGCATGAATGGTGCCGGATGAATGCAGCGCCTGAGTGGGTTCGCCCGCCATTTGGGGCAACACCTGCGTCTCGCCGTCATCAGGCGCACTGTTTTGACGCATCACGCGAGTTTGATCGATGCCATTCGCATTGGAGGGAGAAGCTGCAGTGGAATTGAGTGCAGTGGTAGGGGCAATCGGAGCGGAAGCCGAAATGTTTCCAGCTGCTCCCAGCTGATTGTTTGTTGCCGATGCCGATGCCGATGCTGGTGGCACTGGCGGCGCCAATGGTGCCGATTGCATGGCCGTAAGATGTTCCGCGGACTTACCGATGGTACCCACCAATGCCGGTGCCGTGGCATCATTACGATTCGATCCAGCCGTTTCAGCATGGAAACGATATTGCCATGCCTCCAACGGCAGTTTCGCAGCCAATTGCCGCAATTCCGACGCGGCCTCAGTACCGTCTTTTGGTCGAGCTTCGACAGCACGCGCAGTCAAATGCGAGATGAATGCCGCCACCGTGGGGTCGATGCCGGAGCAAACCGTGGCAATGGATGGCACATCCTCATGCACATGCTTGAAAACCAGGGTCACCGGATTATCGGAATCAAAAGGTACTTTGCCGGCGAGCATCTCCCATGCCATGATGCCCACCGAATACAAGTCACCTTGCGGCGTGGCCAGATTGTTCTCAATCATTTCCGGCGCAAGATAGGCAGCCGTGCCCAGCAGCATGCCGGTCGAACTGAGAGTGGCCTGACTAGCGGCTTTGGCAAGACCGAAATCAGTAATCTGTACATGGCCGCGATCATTGAGCAGAATATTCTCCGGCTTGATGTCACGATGCACCACGCCGATACGATGCGCGGAAGCTAGACCATCCAGCGTTTCCGCGATGATGCGCAAGGTTTCCCTCACCGAGAACGTACCCTGCACATTCATCTCATGGCGCAGATTAATGCCATGCACATATTCCATGACCAGAAAATCAAGACCATTGAATTCGCCGGTATCATACACCTGAACAATATGCGGATTGGCGATGGCCGCAGCGGAATTAGCTTCGCGACGGAAACGTTCAACGAATTGGGCGCGATGAGGTCCCTGAGCCAGCTGCGTATGCATCACTTTGATGGCCACAGTGCGGCCCAGACGCTCATCGACCGCTTCATACACGGTAGCCATGCCACCTTCGGCGATATTGCGCACAATGCGGTAGCGTCCCTCAATCATCTGCGCGGGCTCGTTCTCACTCATGAAATCGTACGGTTCCTTTGACTACAGCTGAACATGGTTCAGTTTACATGGCATGGGCTACGCTACTGGGCGAGGCCGGCATGAAACAATGTGGCAGAACACTGCCGACTATCGCAAATCGATAGGAATGAACCGCGCGCATGCTTCGGTGAGACGGCGTTTGCCTGATTCATCCAGTGATTCATTGAGCTCAAGATCGGTGATGGCTGTCTGAGATTGCTTCCACAATGTGCTGATACGCTCGCGAGAACGATCAATGGCACCGGTCTTACCGAATAATTCGATGGCACGTTTCACTTGCTGCTCATCGCGGTGGGCAGCTTCGAACATATCGCGCAGTTCCTGCTGGTCGGATGCGTCTGCCGCGCTTAGCGCGTCTGCCAGCAGCACGGTGCGCTTGCCTTCGCGAATATCGCCGCCCACCGGTTTGCCGGTATTGCGGCTCGAACCAATGACGTCCAACAGATCGTCGGCAAGCTGGAACGCCAGTCCTAAGGGTTCGCCGACGGCAAGTGCTTGCTGCTGAGCTTTGGCGGGTTCGACTCCTGCGGCCAGCAGTGCGAATAGCAGTGGTGCAATAGTGGTGTAACTTGCGGTTTTCCAGCGGAATACGTTGAGTGAAGCGGCAGCCAATGCTTGAGGATCGCTTAACGGTGTCATTTCCACGCCGAGATCCAACACTTGGCCGATTTCCACCTCACGCTGCATCGTGAGGAATGATTCGATGATGGCATCGCCATTATTGAGATGCCGGGCCGCTCGTCGGGCGATTTCTATGCATGCCGTAGCCAGAATGTCGCCCAGCATCAGGCCAAGGCCGCGCCCAATGGAAACGTTATGTACGGTGTGCTCTAATGCCCGGTGCGCGGAAGGTTTACCGCGGCGCAGATCGGATTCGTCGATGATGTCGTCATGCACCAATGCGGCTGTTTGAAACACCTCGATGGCGCAGGCCAAGTCAAGCATGGCGGTGTGCGCCGAGGAGCCAGTGTCATGATGGCTGGCGGTCAGCGCATCAAATGCGTCAAGACTCAGCAGTGCGCGCAGACGCTTGCCACCCTGGCTTGAAGCGACGGCCTGATCGATGACTTCGCTCATCACCGGTCGTAAAGCGTCGGCCACTCCTCCTGTAGCGGGTGCATCGGTCAGCTCCCGGACCAATTCGCAGATGCGTGGCTCGATGATAGTGAGGTCATTCATGGTTGTGCACATGCTTTATAACTTATCCACAGGTTGTGATGAACACAACAACGTTGGAAATATTGAGCTTTGAAGCTAGAACCACATACCTTGTTTTTCGCTCTGTTCTGCGCGCGTTTCATGCATAGTGGACCCACATCCATTCGAATCGAGGCCGGTTGCATGGCTCGGATTCATTTGTTTTGGTCAAGGAGGACAGAAACATGGCAAACAGCAGCAAAAAACATGCGCGGCGCAACGCCAATACGGCTGGTAAGCGTACGAATGATTCCCATCGTAAAGGTCGGCATAGCGGCAAGCAATATGAATCGCAGCCGATGCTGCCGCCAGAACCATTCGACATGGAAGACTTGGATATGTTGTCCAGCACTTTTCATGCTGATCGTCGTGAACGAGGCCCGCAACAAGCGGATGCGGATTGGGTGGGCGAACCCTTGGACGAGTGGCTTGCTTCGCTGGACGAAGGCATCGCCGATCTGAATCCAGAAACTATGGCGGCGTTTGCCGTGGGAATGAATGAGACACTCTCTATTCGCGACGCTCTGATTCTTTCGATAATCATTGACCGGGACGTATGTCCCAAAGCGCAACTCATTGAATTTGCTTCAAAACCGCATAGCGCTCACGCCAAACGGCGGATGAGCCAGTTGCTGACTGCAGCATTTGAAGATGAGAGCATCATGCCTGATGAAGATCGTTGCCGCACTGGTGTGGACATGCTGCTCAATATCGCCATGATTTCGCCTATGCCGTACTGTATTCAGCCTTTGGCTGTTGCCGCCTACACGTTATGGTGGCTGGGAGATTCCAGCGCCGCGGCATTGGCGTTGCAATGCTTGATGCTGGATGAAGATTGTTCGCTAGCGGCGATGGTGTTTTCTGCAGCAGACCGCGGAGTATTTCCCGCATGGTGTGCGTGCAAGGTGCAGGAAATGGCTGTATAGCAGGCTTTTGCGATGAGAATTACGGGTGATGCGTGCGGTTTCGTAAGCGGGTGCTGGTTGTGTGTGCAACACTGTTTTTGCGATAAATGGGAATAATCGTCCGCGGAAGGTGATTTACTCACATAGTTGACGATTTGCCCTTGCCAGAAGTGTGCCCATGTGGTATGTGAACTTCAGGCGAGAGATCAGAAGGAGCAGTTTTGGCCACGAAGGAAACGACGGCAACCAAGCAGACGGAAGACTCCGGCGAGGAGACCGAGACCAAGAAGAAGGCCAGCTCTACGACCACCGCACGCAAGACCTCCACGCGTAAACCTCGCGCCACGAAGTCGGCCAAGGCAGCCGCAGGCGAAGCCGGCGAGAAGCCAGCGAAGAAGACTACGCGCCGCACCTCGGCCAAGAAGACCTCTGCTAAGAAGAGCGAGGATGAGGATCTTCTCAAGACCGAAGACGAGCAGAGCGACGACCTCGACGATGACGTGGTGGATGAAGACGACCTTGACGTTGATGATCTGGATGAGGACATCGATGATGTTGATGCCGACGACTCTGATGATTTGGATGAGGATGACCTCGATGCCGACGATGTAGATGACGAAGACGACGAGGATGAGGACGCCAAGCCGAAGCTTCCGGAGAAGCCGAAGGAAAAGGGCGCCTACGTGGTGTCCGATACCGATGACGACGACGAGAACATCATCCCTGCTGGTAACCCGAAGCGTCGTGTGATTGCTGCGGGCGCCACCGCCGATCCGGTCAAGGACTATTTGAAGCAGATCGGTCGTGTGAGCCTGTTGAACGCCGAACAGGAAGTGGACCTGTCCGAACGCATCGAGGCCGGTCTGTACGCCCAGCATCTGCTTGATACCCAGTCCGAAGGCATGGAGTTCAAGCGCAAGCGTGAGCTCAAGTGGGCTGCAGCCGACGGCAAGAAGGCCAAGGATCACCTCCTGGAAGCTAATCTGCGACTCGTGGTCTCTCTTGCCAAGCGTTACACGGGCCGTGGCATGCTGTTCCTCGATCTGATTCAGGAAGGCAATCTGGGCCTTATCCGCGCTGTGGAGAAGTTCGACTGGAAGAAGGGCTTCAAGTTCTCCACCTACGCTACGTGGTGGATTCGTCAGGCCATCACCCGTGCTATGGCTGATCAGGCCCGTACCATTCGTGTGCCTGTGCACATGGTGGAAGTCATCAACAAGCTTTCCCGTGTACAGCGTCAGATGCTGCAGGATTTGGGCCGTGAACCTACGCCGGACGAGCTGGCTCGTGAGCTGGATATGCCGGTGGAGAAGGTCCAGGAAGTGCAGAAGTACGGCCGCGAGCCGATTTCCCTGCATACGCCGCTTGGCGAGGATGGCGATTCTGAGTTCGGCGATCTGATTGAGGATACCGATGCCATTGCACCGTCTGATGCCGTGGCCTTCTCCCTGCTGCAGGAGCAGTTCAAGCAGGTGCTTGAAACCCTGTCTCCGCGTGAAGCCGGTGTAATCAAGATGCGTTACGGCCTTGAAGATGGCCAGCCCAAGACTCTGGATGATATCGGTCGTGTCTATGGCGTGACCCGTGAACGCATCCGCCAGATTGAGTCCAAGACCATGTCCAAGCTGCGCCACCCGTCTCGTTCTCAGACGCTGCGTGACTTCCTGGATCAATGATCGATCGCTTGGCTTCCCTCCATTCGAGGGAAGCCAAGATGGTATTAGAGAGAAATTAAGGATTTATGGCCACAGAAGATTATGGCGCGAAGGATCTTGCCGTCCTTGAAGGCCTTGACGCAGTGCGAAAGCGTCCGGGCATGTATATCGGCACCACCGATTCACAGGGTCTCATGCATTGCTTGTGGGAAATCATCGACAATTCCGTTGATGAGGCCTTGGCTGGATTCTGCACGGATATTACGGTGACGTTGCACGCCGATGGCTCGGTGGAAGTGGCAGACAACGGTCGAGGCATCCCGGTCGATAAGGAGCCGAAGACCGGTCTATCCGGTGTGGAAGTGGTACTCACCAAGCTGCACGCTGGTGCCAAGTTCGGCAATTCCTCCTATAACGCGGTCGGCGGCCTGCATGGTGTGGGCTCCTCCGTGGTGAATGCGTTGAGCTCTCGACTGGACGTGGAAGTAGATCGTGACGGCAAAACCCATCACATGGCGTTCCATCAAGGCCATCCCGGCGTTTATACGGATGCCGACCCGGCCAATCCTTCGCCGGATTCTCCATTCAAACGCACCCGTAAGAACCGTCCAACCGAATTGGAAATCATCGGCAAGGTAAGCCCAAAGACCACTGGTACGCGAATCCGTTACTGGGCGGATCCGGAGATTTTCAACAAGACCGCCGAATTCTCTTATGAGCAGCTTGTGGACCGTGTGCGCCAGACCAGTTTCTTGGTTCCCGGTCTTAAAATCACCATTGTTGACGAAAATGTGCCGCAATCCGCTGCCGATTCAATGGTATCTGCACAAGTGCCGGAATCTGATGCACCATCTCCGCTGCCCGAAGACCAATCCGTTGTGTCGGATGATGTCCATGAACTGCCGGTCAACAATGGCGGCAACGATAGCGAAGAGGACTTCTCGCTGAATGCTTCCAGTGAAGTTGTGGACGGCGCATTCGGCGAACAGCCGGCGCATCCGCGCGTAGTGGAATTCCGCCACACCGGTGGCGTCAAGGATTTCGTGGACTTTCTTTCCAAAGGTGAGCCGGTCTCTGACATTTGGCGTATTCAGGGTGAAGGCACCTACAAGGAAGAAACACAAGCAGTGGGTGAAGGCGGCGAACTGCACGCCCAGGAAATCGAACGCACCTGCGGCATTGACATTGCGCTTCGCTGGGTGAACGGCTATGACACCACGATTCGCAGCTTCGTGAACATCGTGGAGACGCCGGGCGGTGGCACCCATGTGGATGGCTTCATGAACGGCATCACCAAGCAGATTCGCAAGGCCGTGGAAGACAACGCCCGCAAACTCAAGGTGAATCTTAAGGATTCCGCCATGAGGGTGGAGCGTGACGACATTCAGGCCGGTCTTGTAGCCGTGGTCACTGCCCGTGTGGCCGAACCTCAGTTCCAAGGCCAGACCAAGGATGTGCTTGGCACTGCGCAGGTCAAGCCGATTGTCACCAGGCTCACGGATAAGCAGTTCGGTGAGATGATTACCGGTTCCAAGCGCGGCTACAAGGAGCAGTCCGGCCGCGTGCTGGAGAAGATTGTGGGGGAGATGCATGCTCGCATCCAATCCCGCAAGGCTAAGGAAGTCACCCGTCGTAAGAACGCGTTGGAATCCGCTTCCATGCCGGCCAAGCTTTCCGACTGCCAGCCAGGCAATGACGACATCGCCGAACTGTTCATCGTGGAGGGTGATTCCGCACTCGGCACCGCCAAGGCCGCGCGCAACGCCGGTTTCCAAGCGCTGCTGCCGATTCGAGGCAAAATCCTCAACGTGCAGAAGGCGTCGATTACGCAGATGCTTTCCAATAAGGAATGCGCCGCAATCATTCAGGTGGTCGGTGCCGGCTCGGGTCAGAGTTTCGATATTGAACAATCCCGCTACCACAAAATCATCATGATGACCGATGCTGATGTGGATGGTGCGCACATTCGCATCCTGCTGCTGACATTGTTCTACCGGTACATGCGCCCGCTGATCGAGCACGGATACGTGTATGCAGCCGTGCCACCGCTGCACCGCATCGCATTGACCGGCTCACATAAGGGCGAATACATCTACACGTATTCCGATGATGAGTTGGCTGGCAAACTCGCTGATTTGGATAAGCAGCACATCGGATACAACGATGACATCCAGCGCTACAAGGGTCTGGGCGAAATGGATGCCGACCAGTTGGCCGACACCACTATGGACCCGCGCACCCGCATGCTGCGCCGCATCCGTATGGAGGATGCTGCTCAAGCCTCCGAAATCTTCAGCCTGCTCATGGGCGATGATGTGCCGCCGCGCAAACAGTTCATCGTGGACAATGCCGATGATTTCGACCGCTCCAAGATCGACACCTGATAGATTGCTCTGCTGCCTTTTGATTGCCCCTGTTGAGCCAACATCATTGCAGCTCGACAGGGGTTAGTCTATTGGAGTTATTTGAAGAGCGATTAAAAATCACTCACTGCAGAAGCGTCCGACGAATTCATGTCGATATTCGGTATGCTTTGATGATGCTTTCCTGCTGTGCTGCAGAAGTGGGCTCTCTGTCGGCGTGTTGATTACTTACCGTTCGGTAAGCTAGATGACATCGTTGTCACGAACAGTGTTGTTTTTTTGATGGGTTGAGAGGTTGCACTTATGGCAAGTCTGCTGCTTGCGGTGATCTACATAGCATTTATCAGTCTTGGTCTTCCTGATGCATTGCTTGGTGCCGCTTGGCCAACAATGAGCCAGGATCTTGCAGTACCAGTCTCATGGGCGGGCGGCATCTCGGCGGTGATTTCCATGTTCACCATCGTGTCTGCATTACTTTCGGACCGTATGACTCTGAAATTCGGGGCAGGACGCGTCACCGCAGTATCCGTAGCGCTTACCGCGGCGGCTCTGGCAGGCTTCTCCATCGCGCCGAATTACTGGGTGCTGCTGTTGATTGCCGTACCCTATGGCCTCGGCGCGGGCGGTGTGGATGCCGCGCTGAACAACTACGTAGCCGTGCACTATGAAAGCCGACACATGAGCTGGCTGCATTGCATGTGGGGAGTCGGCGCATCCATCGGCCCGTACATTATGGGCTTTGCGCTATCCCGCGGTCAGGGCTGGCCTTGGGGATACCGGTATATTGCCATTTTGCAGGTGGCGCTTACCGTGGTTCTGGTGCTCAGTTTGCCGTTGTGGAAGTCACGCAAGCGCACCGCCGCGGAAGAGCAAGCTGACGCCAGCTCCGCTGCATCTGAAGGAGAGACTCGGAAGCCCTTGGGGGTGGCCGGAGTGCTGGCCATTCGTGGAGCCAAAGAAATCCTCATCATGTTCTTCTGCTATTGCGCCATCGAAACCACGGCCGGCTTGTGGGCGTCCAGCTACATGGTGCTGCATGGCGGCGTGGATAAGATTACCGCGGCAAGCTGGGCCAGCCTGTTCTATGTGGGCATCACCGTAGGACGAGGATTGTCTGGATTCATCACCATGAAACTCTCTGACCCCGCGATGATTCGGCTGGGACAGGCTCTGGTTCTGGCCGGCATTCTTGTTATGTTCGTGCCGCTGCCGCATCATCTGGGCATTGTGGTCGGCCTCGTGGTAGTGGGGCTTGGCTGCGCTCCGATTTATCCGTGCGTCATTCATTCAACGCCTACGTACTTCGGTGAAGAAAACTCGCAGGCCATCGTTGGCGTACAGATGGCCTGTGCGTATATGGGTTCGCTGCTTATGCCTCCGGTGTTCGGTGTCATTGCTCAATACATCAGCATCTCGCTTTACCCGTGGTACCTGTTGCTGTTCTTGGTGCTGATGACGGTGATGCATGAGCGTCTGCGCAAAATTCGTGGATAATGACGGACTGATGGTGTTTGCAATTGGAGCTTGATTTCGGCTGTTGCACGGTGTGCATTGCGCGGGCATAGTTCACCGGAATGTAGTCATTTTGTTATCGGCAGGTATCCTCTGATTCGACCTTTGGGCCGTGGGCCTACTATGCTGTGCAAACATGGAGAAAAGTGAAGAACATGAGCAGATGCCTGAACCGGTGCGTGATCGACTGGAAGCACTGGGTAAGGCACAGGGTTCTGTGATTGTAGTTGGCTCCATGAATGCCGACTACACCGTGAGCACAAAACGGCTGCCCAAGCCGGGTGAAACCGTAAACGGCGGGGCCATGAAAGTGTTGCCGGGCGGTAAGGGAGCTAATCAGGCATCCGCCGCGGCTCGGCTCGGTGCCAACGTACAATTGTTGGGCGCTGTTGGAGAAGACGCGAATGCGGACTTCCTGCTGAGCAAGCTTGACGAGGCAGGCGTGGATACCGCTGACATCTTGCATGTGGAAGGCCCGAGCGGCACCACGTTGATTACCGTCAGCGCCGAAGGCGAGAACACCATCGTCTATTCGCCTGGATCCAACTCCAAGGCCAGCGCAGGGTATGTACAGTCTCACCGCGATACTATCGCGCAATGCGCGGTGCTGGGTTTGTGCCTGGAAAGCCCGATTTCCACGGTGATTGCAGCGGCTCAGACCGCTCATGATGCCGGGGTAACCGTGTTGCTCAACGACTCGCCATTCATGGATGAGCTCCCACACGAACTGGTAGAGGCCACGGATATTCTGCTGGTCAACCAGCATGAAGTAGCCCAGCTGTTGGGCTTGCCGGATACCGAAAGCACTGATGATTACGACTGGTATGAAGTGGTGTCACGCTTCACCGACTATGGTTTTGATCGCGCCATCGTAACGCTGGGTGCATCTGGATCCATCGTAATTGAGGATGGCCGTTGGCATCGCGTTTCCGCGGCGCAAGTCGATGCGGTGGATACCACTGGATGCGGTGACTCCTTCATGGGTACCGTGCTCGCCGGTTTGGCCGCAAAGTTCACCTTGCTGCAATCCGCGCAGATCGGCTCCTATGTCTCCGCATATGCTGCCACCAAGCTTGGCGCGCAAAGCGCATATGGCACAGCTGAAGAAGTTATTGAATACTTCAGCTGATTTCATTGCTGTTGTTATTGGCTTAACGCGATAAATTCGCGTGTGAACCGACAATGTGCCCCGCTGGCTGCTCGCTAGCGGGGCACATTTGCTATTGAGCCAAGGTTTTGCCCTGTTGGATAGGCATTGTCTCCATTGTTGATACCGCGGACTAGGCTCGAACATATGTGCGAAAGTCTGAATCTATTTGCCGAACCTACCCAAATATGGTTCAAGCATGCATTTGGGCAGCCCACGGAGGCACAGAATCAGACTTGGCCGGCCATCAAATCCGGTAAAAATGTGCTCGTCATTGCACCCACAGGCTCCGGTAAAACGCTAGCGGCATTCCTGGCTGCCATCGACCGACTTATGGCACATGATAAGAGCGAACGCACGCAGTCGAAGCGTGCTGGTGTGCGAGTGCTGTACATTTCGCCGTTGAAGGCGCTCGCGGTCGATGTGGCTAAAAATCTTGAACGGCCACTCGAGGGTATAGCTGCACAATGCGAGGCGCAGGGACTGGCCGCGCCCACAATCACCATCGCTAATCGTTCCGGAGATACAACCGCGCAAGAACGTCGGCGCATTGCTTCTCATCCACCGAATATTTTGGTTACGACTCCGGAATCCCTCTATCTGTTGCTGACCTCGAAAGCGGGGCGCATTCTCTCCACGGTGGAAACGGTGATTGTGGATGAGATTCATGCCATAGCCGGTACCAAGCGCGGCGCGCATTTGGCATTAAGCCTTGAACGATTGGAAAACCTAGTTGCGGAAAGTCGTAAACGTGAGGCTGCGGATAAGGCGCATGATTCCGCTAAGGCCAAGGATACGAGTGAGGTGCGCAATGAATGGCATATTCAGCGCATTGGACTCTCTGCCACGGTGAACCCGCCTGAAGAAGCCGCCCGATTTCTGGGCGGCGGCCGGCCGGTAACTATCATCAATCCTGGTGGCAGACCGGCTATGGATTTGAAAATGGTTGAGCCATTGGAGAATATGCGAGACCTGCAATCCGTGAACACCAAGCATCGTGCTGGCGGAATGGATGCGGAGAAAATGCCGCATATCAGCGGAGTCACTCCAGCGATGCAGCGGCTGGCTGAACGCAAGGGCATCGTCGAATCTGATTCCTCTGTCATTGCTATCGCTCGTGGCGACCGCACATCCGGTTCGATATGGCCAGTGGTGGAGCGCAGCATCTTGGATGAGATCATGACGCACCACACCACGCTGGTATTTGTGAATTCGCGTGGCGTTGCCGAAAAGCTCACCGCCCGATTGAACGACATGTATGCCGAACAGCGAAACGGTGCACCGGCACAGCACGATGCTGTGAATGATGATTCATGGGCCGTAGGTCCTGATTCTCCTGAAGGGCGTGAAGGCTTCGCCAAGCATTATGACGCTGTAGTAGGTTCCACCACCATGCTGGTCGGCTCGCATGAAGGCGACGATGTGATTGCTATGGCCCATCATGGTTCCGTTTCCAAAGACCGCCGCAAGATGATTGAAGAACGATTAAAGCGTGGCGAATTGCGTTGCGTGGTGGCGACCTCCAGCTTGGAACTCGGCATTGATATGGGTTCTGTGGATCTGGTGATTCAGGTGGATACGCCGCTATCCGTTTCCTCGGGCTTGCAGCGAGTGGGCCGTGCCGATCATCAGGTTGGGGGAGTTTCCCATGCGTTGTTTTATCCGTTGACTCGGCAGCAGATTATCACTTCGGCGGCGAGCTTGGAATCAATGATGGCAGGAGATATTGAGCCGCTTGCCGTACCTCGTAATCCGCTCGACGTACTTGCTCAGCAAACGGTGGCTGAAGCGTCCATACATAATCTCAAGGCGGATGAGTGGTATGCCACAGTATGCCATAGTGCGCCATTTGCCGAACTGCCACGCGACATGTTCGACGCGGTGATAGGCATGATGGCCGGCGCATACAACACTGAGGAATTCTCCGCGTTCAAACCGCGGCTTATGTGGGATAGGGAAGAAGGTGTGATTTCTGCGCGTCCGGGTGCGCAAAAGATCGCCGTGACCTCAGGTGGCACAATCCCTGACCGCGGCCTCTACACTGTGGTTCTTCCTGAAGCCGACGCCGGCAAAGGGCAGCGTCGTGTGGGTGAGCTGGACGAGGAAATGGTGTATGAATCGCGCGTAGGCGATGTGATTACGCTTGGTACGTCGTCCTGGCAGATTCAGGAAATCACTCGTGACCGCGTGGTGGTGACGCCGGCACCTGGTCGCACTGCACGATTGCCATTCTGGCATGGAGAGGGTGCTGGGCGTGACTACGGCTCCAGCCGCACAATCGGTCGATTCCTCCGTGAGACCGCCGCTGGATTAGAGCTACCTTCCGGCTCCAAGCAAGTCGCAGACGCCCCGTCCTCCTCTGACTCCCCTCGGGAGAGCTGTCACCGTATGGCGACTGAGGGGAGATTCCATCCACACTTCACCCCAGCCATCACGCATCGCCTTCAACATGACGGCCTTGACGCCAACGCCATCACCAACCTTGCGAATCTGCTTGCCGAACAGCAAGCCTCCACCGGTGTCGTGCCCGATGACAGAACCTTGGTAGTGGAACGTACGCGCGACGAGGATGGTGGTTGGCGCATCGTCTTACTGAGCCCATTTGGTCGCCGCGTGCACGAACCGTGGGCGATGGCCATCAGCCGCAGACTCGCCACTCGATACGGTTTTGATGGTCAGGCCTATGCTGCGGACGATGGCATCGTGATTCAACTGCCGGACGGCGAAGGCCATATTCCGGTAGCCGACCTGTTCCTGTTCGACCCTGAGGACCTGCAGACGGATGTGGAACGGCAAGTCGGTGAATCGGTACTATTCGCCGCACGATTCCGTGAATGCGCAGCGCGCTCCCTGTTCATGCCGCGCTCCGACCCAGGCCGGCGTGTTCCACTTTGGCAGCAGCGACTCCGCGCCGCGCAGCTGCTGCAATCGGCCAGAACCGCAAAGAACTTCCCATTGCTGTTGGAAACCGCGCGCGAATGCCTACAGGACGTCTATGACATGCCGGCTCTGCATACAGTGATGGCTGGCTTGGAGTCCGGCAATATCATCATCAAGGATGTAGAAACCGAAACGCCTTCGCCGTTTGCGGAAAACATTCTCTTCGGCTTTGTGGGTGCGGTGATGTACCAGTATGACCAGCCTCAAGCCGAGCGCAATGCACAACTGTTGTCTCTCGATCCGCAAGTGCTCGAACGCCTACTGGGCAGTACGAATATGGCTCAAGTTTTGGATCCTGAAGTCATTCGTACCGTGGAGCAGGAACTAGGGGAGCGCACTTTCTGGAACGAGCTTGCCTCGGATGATATCGTCGGTAGAGTAGCCCGGTATGCGAAAACTCATGGTCCTTTCACCACCGAGCAAATCATCGATGAACTGGGCATGAGTGCAGATGATGCAGTACATGAATTGGACAGATTGGCCGGTTCCGGAGAACTACTCAAAGGTCATTTCGTTGATACTAATTCTGCAGCTGATTCGGTTTCTGATGCCCAAAATAACATCCGGAATCCTGAACAATGGCTGCACAAGGATGTATTCCGGCGCATTCGCCAGCGTTCACTGATTAAAGCGCGCAAGGCAATCAAACCGGTGGAGCCGGCTGCCTATCAGATGTTCCTGCTTGATCGCCAAGGTGTAGGACCTGTTGGCGGTGAACGATATGAGGGCGTGGACGGTTTGATGCGAGTTATCGAGCAGTTGGAAGGTTTGGCTTTGCCCGCCGCGTTATGGGAATCCTCCATATTCCCTGCCCGCGTGCGTGACTATCAGCCGGCGTTATTGGATGAACTGCTCACCTCTGGGGAGGTAGTGTGGGTGGGCTCCAAAGCCGGTGCAACAGGCGCTGCGGAAGCCGGAGAAATCACCTTCCATCCAGCGGCTTCTGTGCTCTTGCCTGATGAATCGAACACTGCGGATTCCATGCAGAGCGGCATCGCTGATGACAGGTCAGCCACGATGCCGCAAGCCATTCTTGCAGCGCTTTCGACAGGTGGGGCTTTCCACGCACGTCAGCTGATGGACGCCGCCAAGCGCATCTGGAACGAGACTGCCGAGCCGGATATCAACCCGGAAACCGGCGAAATCATTCCTCAGGAGTGGAGCGAACAACAGTTCAAGGATGCGTTATGGAGTCTGGTCTGGCAAGGCAATATCACCAATTCAAGCTTCACGCCTGTGCGCGCACTGATATCGGCGGGACAAATCGGCCGACGTAAAGCGACGGTCTCGCGCAGGCTGGGCCGGGTTGCGCCGATTCGCCGCGCGACTACCGATATGACATTGTCCGGGCTGTGGTCGTTAACGGCTACGGGGATACATGATGATGCCGCTGCCCAAGTGCCTGAAACCGCACAATCCATGCAAGCCGAGCGTGCGCTCGCCACAGTGGAAGCATTGCTCGACCGATACGGCATTATTGCGCAGCCGCTGGTGGATCAGGAAAAGCTTCCGGGTGGATTCTCAGCACTGTATCCGGTGCTGAAGCGCATGGAGGAACATGGGAAGCTGGTGCGCGGCATGTTCGTGCGTGGTTTTGGTGCAGCTCAATTCGCCGAGCGGGAGACCGTGGATGCGTTGCGCCATCTGTTGGAAAGCCGCGAGCAAACCGTAGTGGCGTTAAGCGTATTGGATCCGGCGAACCTCAGTGGCACGGCAATCGACTGGCCCCAGGTGAATGCCAGTGCCACAAAGCCAACACGGCGAGCCGGTTCACTCGTGGTGTTAAGTGCACAAGGCCCACTGTTATACGCCACGGTGAAATCCAAGCATCTGACGGCATTTCCATCACAGCCTCAATTCACTGAAAACAATGATGAGCGAGATGCCACTATCGATACCGCGGACGCTATTCCCGCCAATAGCATGATGCGCAAAGCCTCCGCAGAACTGGCCTATGCACTGCAACGTGCAAGTACTGGCACAGGATACGGTGCCAGTAGCGGGCCGGCAACAGTGACTTTCAGCGATGTAAACGGCGAGCCGCTGAACGCTCGTCATCCGTTCGCGCGCACGCTCCACCAGGCCGGCTTCGTTCCCGTGCCTCAAGGCATGCGACTGTATTAGCAGTATTCCAAAATCTGCGACGATCGAAAAAGAAGCAGGTCTGTCTTCCGGCAGAGCTCGGAGGGCAGACCTCTAGTATTTGGAACGGCTTGTTATTTGCAGCTCAGTACAACTCTTCGAAAATCTTGCGCACACGGGCGGCATCGAGCGGTACGAAATTGTTACGCATCAGTCGTGCTTGCGTGGTCATCACACGCTCCGTGAATTCCGGCAGATCCTCACGAGTCACACCGTACTCATGCAGCGCCTTCTTCGGCAGCAACTGGTTGATCAGTGTTTCCAGCTCGTCGTACACATTGGCCACATCACAGCCGAGCAAATCGGCGAGTACAGCGTTCAGCTTGGCGATTTCGCCATCCGGCTTAATCTCCATGTAATTGCGCAGCACACCGGTGAACATCGCGTAGTTCGATTCGCCGTGCGGCACATGATACTTGCCACCCAGCTGATAGCTCAGCGCGTGAACGGCGGCGCAGCCACCGGTGTCGAAGCTGATGCCCGCGTAATCGGAGGCGATGAGGAAATCGTTCATCAATTCGTTGCGCTTGGCGCGGCGCTCACTGCTGCCGGCCGGACCCGCCGCGACAATCGCCTTATAGCCATTGACGATCATCTTCATGGCCTCATAGCCGAACAGGCGCGTGTACGGCGTGGAGTTGGGGGAGAGCGTGGACTCGACCGAATGCACGAGCGCATCCAAAGAGCTGGTCATGAACACATGGTCCGGCAGGCCATAGAGCAGCTCGGGGATGAGCACGGCATGATCGGCGAACATCTCCGGGCCTGCAATACCCGCCTTACAGCCGAGACGCGTACGGTTGATGGCCGCGATTTCGGTGACCTCGCTGCCGGTGCCGCAAGTGGTAGGCACGAGTACGAGCCCGACCTTGCGCTTGAAATCCGGCAAATGGTCGATCACGTCATCGATGCTGGCACCACCGGCCACGGCCACGATCTTCGACATGTCCATCACCGCGCCGCCGCCGATGGCTACGATACGGTTGTAATTGAACTGGGCGGCATCCTGGATGATGGCGTCGATCATCACGTCGGTCGGCTCCTGATTGCCGTACTTGTCCACCAACAGCACGTTCGCGTCATTGAGATACGGCTTCAAGAATGCGTCATGAATCATGCCGATGCTGACCACCAGGTCGCTCGGGCCAAGCTCGAACGCTTCAGCGAATTCCTTGACCGTGGCGAACTGATAGATGTCTTTTGGCCCTACGGTGAGCATCTTCATGGTGCGATTCCTCCGTTGTCTGGATGATGTTAGGATATTGCGCCCGATGCTAATCCCGGTTCATGTCGGTGATGTTGCCTGTTGCTGCGATTACAGAAGTGCAGAGATGATGAGGAAGACCAAGGAAAGCGCTGGCAGAGTGAACTGCTTGACGGCGGCTGCGCGCTTGTCCGGGCTGCCGGTGAACAGTACCAGTGCGGCGAGCACCATTGATGCTGTGCCGGCTACCATCAGTGTGATGCCAACGGTCTGTTGAGCCTGCTGCCCGAGCAAGGTGATTATTGCACCAGCGGCAGCCATAATGCCGAGGAACAAGTTGTAAAAACCTTGATTATAGGCCATCTCCTTGGTTGCTTCGGCTTCTTCGGTCGAGATAATGGAGAAGGTTTTCATGGTGTTCGTTTCAGTCCATCGGAATGATTCCAAAACGAAAATCAGCACATGCAACAGGCCTGCCAATACGGCGAAAACACAGGATGCGGTAAGCACGATGATATTTCTCCTCTCTCAATTTGAACGGCATAAGTCTAGCAATGATGTGCACCGGGATAGACTAAGAAATGCTCATCAAACACATGGAATTGGAAGGAAAAGAAGGTCAATCCCATTGTGGATTTCTTGCCATCAGTTCGTTGACTGCAGCGGATGTGGGATCTTTCAGTGCTGCCATGTAAATGTCGAATGATGCGGAGTCCAATTGCAAGGTTGTCTCATTGTTGATTTCGTAGCGCGCTGCATCAATAAGATGTTGTGCGGCCCATTGAGAGAGTGTCAAATCGGTCAGTGAGGCGGCGTGTACGAATAGCGCATATTGTTCATCGGTGAGAGGAATGCTTAATTGCGCTGCTTGTTGTTGGTTTGTCGTCATCACGTTCTCCATTATGCAGTGAAATTGGTAAATAGTGATGTTCCTTTCAAACGTTGACTTGGGAGAACCGCATCAAGATGCAACATTGTGAAAGCCATTACGTCAATTTATTAATGATTTGGTTTGGCTGTTTGGATGACTGAGTAGCCCCTTGTTATTTTGAAGGGTTGATTCGCTGGTTTCCGCGAGCTTCGTCAGTTACGTTTTCGTTGCAATGATGCCGTTTTGACGACTTTCGTGAGATTTCGCTGATTGCTGCTGATTTTGTTGTTTTCCGCGGTCGCTGTGTCCCGGTTGTGTCTGTATCGGTTCCAGTGCTCCCCAGTCGAATGCGACATAATGACTGAGGAGCACTGGAGCCGGCGACGAGGCGTTCATTCGGCCCATCATCGCGATATGGTCGAATCCGGCGGGGATGTCGTGCGCCGAAGATAGGGAACGGCATCTGATTTCCGTGTGAGAGAACGATGGGGCGGCAGACAACGTAGGCCGCCATCGAGACAATATCTGGTCAAGGACTATGGTTCCGGCGATACGGACGTGCATGCACTGCGCGGCGTCAACGTGCGGTAGGGGGTATTTTCGTTTTCCCTCGCGATGATGAGGAAGAATGCGCATGCTTGTTCGTCGGCATCATGCTGGCCGCCGGTTTCTGGATGCCGCCGGACAGAGCGCTTCGTTTGCAGACAAGTTGCCGGGGCGTTCGTATAACGGGCCTGTGGTCAATTGCCGAGCATGGTGTGGATTGCTTCGACGGTCGAGACGACGATGGCGAGTACTTCCGCGGCGCTTTCCTTGCGCCCGTGCCGTATCCATGCGTCCAGCCCTCCGACCAGAGCGGATGCGGCGATGGCGATGATGTACTCCTCCTGCTCGGCGGTGACCTTTGCGTTCGGGAAGAAGTCGTGTCCGCCTTCCTTGACGAGCGTTCGGAACGAACGATAGAGGATGTCCATGTGCCCGCTGTCGGCGACGAGTTGTAGCAGTCGTGATTCGTCGATCCATTGTTCGATGAAGAATTGGCAGACGCTTCGCGTGTCCGTGTTGTTCAGGTCGTGTTGCCGGATAAGGATGCGATCCATCGTCCGGTCGCACAGGTATGCGAGCACATCGTCGGTGGTGTCGAACAGACGGTAGAACGTGGCCCTCCCCACATAGGATTCGCGTTGGATGTCGGTGATGGTGATTTTGGCGAATTCCTTGTGATCGGCGAGTTTGAGCAGAGCCTCGCCGATCAGTCTGGCCGACTCCTGCACCCGTCTGTCTTCCTTGATTCGGTACATTCCAGTCTCTTTCGTTTCGCTTCTTTCGATACGTTTGTATCGTAAGTGGCCTTAATGATACAACTGTACCGTAAATAACGGACGGAATGCCGTCATCACCAAGGAGCCAGCCATGAACCTGTACCCCAATATCAATCCGAATCTCATGACGTCCAACGCTCTCGAACCGCGGCTCGGTGTCGCGCCGCAAGTCGATCTGAGCGGTGATCTTCCCCGCAAACCCGATTACACCGTCGATTCGTGGTTCGTCATCGGCCGTGTCGAGGCGGAAGGGCATGCCGTCGACTATCTGTTCCACATCATGGCCATGCAAATGCCGATTCCGGTTCCGTCAATGGCGAAGAAATGGCAGATCGCCTACTCGCTGCTCGATGAAACCGACGGCTACTACGTTGCCGGCGACCATATTTACGCCGATAAGGAGGTGACCGCCGACACCGATCATTTCCGCATCGAACTGCCGAATGCCGAAATGAGCGGCGATTGGAATCGCATGCGCATCCGGCTCAAGGAGGACGAATTCGAAGTCGACACCGAAGCCAGTGCCGTCCACTACCCGGTCTTCACGCGCGGTGCCTCAGTCTTCGACCTGTTCGGCATGGTCATCCACCAATACTCCATTCCGTATATGAAGACCACCGGCACCCTGACCGTACGCGGACATCGGTATGCGCTGGACGGCGACAACGCGGTTTCGTGGTTCGACCGCCAATGGCAGAAGCAGAATTTCAAGATCACCACCGAATGGTCGTGGATGGCCATCTATCTGGACGATGGCAGCGTCATCAGTGTGCTCGACAGCGTCGGTGACACCGACACTCCGCGGTTCATGACCGTACTCAATCCGGACGGCTCCCTGACGCATTCCACCGCCGTCAAGCCATTCGGTGCCTGCGAGACACGTCACTGGACTTCGGAATCCGGACAGACCTATGCCACGCGGTGGGACCTTGAATTTCCCGATTTCGATGCAAAACTGCACATCGAACCGGTGATCGAGCATCAGGAAATCACCTCGTCGATGAAGAAACTCAGCAAGTACGAAGGTGCCGCCGCTGTGACCGGCACCTTCCAGGGGCAACCGGTTACGGGCCGCGCCACTGTCGAGCTCATCAAGATTTGAATCGGTGTTGCGGATTCGTATCGTCCACATGGTGATGGGCTGTCCGGGATTCGCCTTGTCTTTCCTGCGGGATTGTCCCGCTGCAACGGTGGAATGGAAACCGCGCCCGGTGCGGGTTATGCGGACAGGGGCAATGTCGCGGCCGAGGCGAACGCGGCCATGCCAGTCATTCATGCGGAGTATATGCCGGTGGCAAGTGATGTGTGACCGGGGTAATCGCGTTTGACTATGGCCGGCACCAGAACGTTGTCCACCGCGATCGAGCAACCGATGACGAGCGTGCCGGCCCACAATCCGATGGTGCCACATGCCGAACGGATCACGATGCCGACGATGGGATGGGATGATGTTCTGTTATCTGTTCCGTGATGATTGACTAGATGATTGAGAGTATCCGTGTGATGATGCCGTTGATTCGTATAGGGGGTGTTCGTTATCGTCCGTCGGGGATCCGAGCGGCGATGGCGTTGAGGTTTTCGACGACCGCCGCGATGATCTCGTCGTCGCTTTGTCCGCCTTCCAGCTTGAGCAGGCCAAGCGAGTGGAGGGCCCCGGCGATGGAGAAGACGGCGGCGATGCGCTCGCGCTCGTTCGCTGCTCGGGCGGAGTAACGTTCGACGAGCATCGATTCGATTTTGCGGAACATGGCTTCGGGGCGGCCTGCGAACAGGACGCGCAGATCGTCGATCTGGCTGTCGATGGCCGGTCTCCAGCCATTGAGGAATGCGGTTGGATCGGACAGGATCTTGTCCTTGTCGGGGTAATGCTCCAGCATCGCGTCGATGGTCTCGTCCTCAAGCTTGTCGTTGAGGTCGTATACGTCGAGGTAATGCTTGTAGAACGTACTCGGGTTGACGAGCGCAAGGTCGCAGATGTCCTTGACCTTGACTTTCGAGACCGGAACTCCTGATGCCCGTAGGCGCAGAAACGCCTCGCGGATTGCCTTGCGGGTTTTGACGATGCGCAGATCGGTCACCATGCTCCTTTCGTTCTGCCGGTAGCGTCATTCCTGCTCCGTCCATAAGCCGCGTGTTGTTCGACGATTCAGGCGAATCGTCGAATAAGCGAGAAATGTCGCATATCGGTGGTTGTCATCCGTTGCGTTTCGATAATAATTGATGCTCGTTGAATAATCAATAACTATTGTTTATCGGAGTGTTATTGTGAAACTTGGCATCAACAGAAAACAATGGATCATGGTCATCGTGCTGCTCATGGGCACATTGCTGGCCGTGCTCAACATGTCGGTGGTAACGCCGGCGCTGCCGTCCATCATGAAGGATCTCGGGGTGGATTCCACCACCGTTCAGTGGCTGTCCAGCGGCTATTCTCTGGTCGAGGCGATGGTCATCCCGCTCGCAGCGTTCCTCATGGGGCGCTTCTCCACCCGCAGACTGTTCATTGGATGCATCTCATTGTTCGCGGCCGGCAGTCTCGTCGCCGCATTCGCGTCGACCTTCCCCTTGCTCATGGTCGGCCGGGTGCTGCAGTCCCTGTGCACCGGCGCGATCATGCCGATGGTCACCGCGGTGATCCTGCTCGTGTTCCCCAAGGAAAGCCGCGGTGCGGCAATGGGCGTCACAGGACTCGTCGTCGGTTTCGCCCCGGCGCTCGGCCCGTCCATCTCCGGCGTGATCATCGACTCGTTCGGCTGGCGCACGCTGTTCGTCATCATGGCGGCCGTCTCGCTGATCGTCATCGCGTTGGCCGCCGTCTACCTGCGTAACTTCGACGGCTTCCAACCGGGTGCGTTCGACCTTGTCTCCGTGCTGCTCTCCTCGGCCGGTCTGGCATGCCTGTTGTACGGGCTGTCCACGTTCACGTCCACCGGCAACATGATGCTCACCGTCTCGCTGATCGTCGTCGGCGTGCTGCTCGTGGCCGTGTTCGTGCGCCGACAGCTCAAGGCGAAGGAACCGATGCTGCGCATCGGAATCCTCGCCAACCGCACCTACGCGCATTCGGTGATCATCGTGGCATGCATGCAGGCGGACCTCATGGGTTGCAACGTCATGGTGCCGATGTTCATCCAGACCGTGCTCGGCGCATCCGCCACCGCTAGCGGGCTCGCCATGCTTCCCGGCGCCCTCATCGGCGCATGCTGCGGTATCGTCTCAGGCCGCATGTTCGACAAATACGGCATCCGCAAGGTCGCCCTGCCCGGCCTGACGGTCATGACCATCGGCGGCGTGTTCATGGCTCTGCTCGGCGCGGACGCCTCGGTCATCCTCACGGCATGCGCCTATACCGTGCTCGACGCGGGACTCATGTTCGCCATGATCCCGGTGAACACCTGGGGCATCAACGCACTCGACAACGAAAACATCGGGCACGCGCAAAGCGTGACCAACACCGTCGGACAGATCGCCTCCTCGATGGGCACAGCCCTCATCGTATCCATCTCCGCACTGTCCGCCACCCTCGCGCCCACCGCCACCGGACACGCGCAATCCATACTCGGCTCGACGCTGGCATTCGCCGCCATCGCGGTCATCCTCGCGGCCGCCCTCGTCACAGCGCTTCTGGCGACTCGAATGAACCGAGGCGCGACGAAACGGACTCTCGTCGGACAGTGACCGAAACGACAACGTATCAACAGACACGGAACCAAAACGAAATGAGACATGATGAACACCGCGAACAACTCGCTGACCCACAACATCCGTACCTTCCACCACGGCACCGAACCACTGGTGGATCCCATCCAAGACACATTCATACGCACCGACAAAGCCGGCAACTCATGGTTCTGGGTCGGTCATTTCGAGACGGGTGGCTACACCCTTGACTTCATGTACCATGTCAGCGTCCTGCAGTTCTCCAAATATCTGCCGGTGCGCATGATCAACAGCGTGCTGTCCATCACCGATGAGACCGGACGCATCTACCGTCACGAAGACCGCTTTTACAGGGTCGGGCAAGGACAGGTCGCAGGCCAGGGACTGCACATCCACACCGACAAGGACGTCATCGAAGGCGACCTCGACAACATGCGCATCGCATCGGCCATGCCGGACGGATCCATCTACCTCGACCTGCACGGCACCGGATATCCACTCTACAGTCTCGGTACCGGCTACTTCCAGATTGCCGGAGTGGCCAACTACCAATACTCGTTCCCGCACATGGCTGCCAAAGGCGTCATCACTCTCGACGGCCAGCGCCACGAGGTGGAGGGAATGGCATGGATGGACCGTCAGTTCGCCGGCATGCCCAAAGGCAGAAGCCTCAAGGACGGCTACAACTGCAAATGGCTGTGGATGAACCTCTGCTTCGATAACGATCCCGACGTGATCAGCCTATGGGGTGTAACTGACCTGGCCACGGGCAGCGAACATTGCTGGGCCAGCGTCCTGCATGAGGACGGCACCCAATCTTCCGCCGGCGTGGATCCGATGGTCGGCGACTCCTTCAACGTGTGGGAAAGTCCTGTGACCGGCATGAAATACCCAACCGGATGGACCATCTCCATCCCTGAATGGGAAGCGAAACTCACCGTCACATCCATCATGGACGAACAGGAAATCGCTTCGCCGAACCCCTCAGGGCGCAAATACGAAGGAGCAAGCCAAGTGGTCGGCACCTACCGAGGACACTTGGTAACGGGCCGCTGTTGCCTCGAACTCGTCGGAGGATGGAACTAACAACACCGGCCCATTTTCCGAAAAACACCGGCATCGGTCCAATTTCGCCAACCCGCCGAAGAAAGCCACAACCCGCCGAACCGGTGAACAAGGGATTTGGAATGGGCGCCGAATAGCCTTTCGGGGGCTCTCGCACAAGTTAAGCCCGTCTCGCGCACAACACGAGACGGGCTTAACTCCTTGATTTTTATTTAGCTTCACTGTCTTTGCTGAGCTGCCGCCGAACGCTTGGTTCACCAAGGTGTAGACGGCTTGTGCGACGCCGATGATGCCGAGCAGGATGCTCACGCCGAGGCTGGTCAGGCCCACGTAGTCGGCGGCAGTGTCATGCGTGATATCGATGACACTGAGCGCAGGAGGCTGATGTTGTCCAGTTTTCTTAGCGTCCCTACAGTTCAATGTCCTGCGCGAGGATGTTGACGGCGTCGGTTTTGTGTTCGATCCACCAGGCTGCGTCATCGCGGCGGAGCACCTGTTTGCGTAGTTCGGCAAAGGCGTCTCGGTCCTCGATGCGGGCATGGGTGGCGAGAACATCCACTTGGTTGAGCGTTCGCCGGCGAATCGGCTCGGCGCGATCGCATTGCGCTTTGCTGCCCCATAATGTGCAGAAACCATCCATCCTGTTATCCTGCCGGCTGGCATTGCCGATGCATGCCGCACACAGGGACTGCTCAGCCTTGCGCACGCGTTGCTCCACAATGACATATGGGCCGTCCACGTTGATGCGTTCTTGATGCCCGCACGCGTGCGTGATTAGTCTCCAAGTCATACTGCCCACCTCAACTTTCAGGCAACTATTCGCTTCAACAATCTAGAACATATGTTCTATACTCATATGGACATTTGTTCGAATGTCTGGAGTGATTTGATGACATACGTGTGTGAAGCTCGGCTATTATGAAAAGAAATTCGGGCCGTAGAGGGTTCGGAGAACTTGGCAATCGCAATGGAGCAGGAGGGTCGCCGTATGAGCGTGCCGCAGAAGGTCTTGGATGTACTGCATTCGGGCGAAGTGTATTTCTGGGATGGCGAGCTAATGGATGCCGCGCAGCAAGAGCAAAGGGATATACTCAGCAAAACCAATGAATTGCCGGCTACTTCGCCGGAACGCGACAAGCTGCTACACGAGTATTTCGCCGAAATGGGGGAGAACACGTGGATTGAGCCACCGCTTCGCGCCAACTGGGGATGCTCAACCCACTTAGGCAGTTTCGTGTACGCGAACTTCAATCTGACGCTTGTGGATGATGGTGAGATTTTCATCGGCGACCATACGATGATCGGCCCGAACGTGACGCTTGTGACCACCGGTCACCCGATTCGCCCTGACTTGCGCGAAAAGCTGGCACAGTTCTCGGAGCCGATTCATATCGGTCGTAACGTGTGGATTGGAGCGAATGTCACCGTGCTGCCGGGAGTCACTATTGGGGATAATTCCGTCATCGGCGCGTGCAGCGTAGTCACCAAAGACATTCCCGCCAACTCGGTGGCGGTCGGCACACCTTGCCGTGTGATGCGCGAAATCAACGCGCATGATCAGGAATACTACTGGCGTGATAAGCGCATTCCGGAGGAGATGTAGTAATTTACGCAGTTGCAGAACTACCCCTCAGTCGGCTTTACCGACAGCTCCCCTGGCGAGGGGGGCAGAAGAAGACGAGGTGTTGATGCGGTGTTCTGCGGGGTGAGCGGACTAATGTAACCAAGTGAAGGCATTCCCTCATCACAAAGGAGTTATGACAATGTCCGAACCAACCATCCCCGCAGAAGGCCGTGTTGCTGTATTGACGGAGCCCAAGCACATAGACGTGCGCACGCTCCCACTGCCGCAAATCAACGATGACGAGGTGCTCGTCCGCGTTGAAGGCTGCGGCATCTGCGGCACCGACCAATCCGAATACCGTGCTGACCCGTTCGGATACGCTCCCATTGTGCTCGGCCACGAAGCCACCGGCGAAGTCGTGAAACTCGGTAAGAACGTCACCACGGATTACTCCGGCAAACCACTCAAGGTAGGCGACAAGATCGTCACCGGTTTGCGCCCATGCGGCCACTGCGCCATCTGCAAGCGCCGTGCCGACATGATTCATCTATGCGAAAACGGCGAAATCCACGGACTCATGCCCGGCGAAGACCACTTCTTCAACGGCTGGTACTCCGACTATATGAAGTGCAATCCGGGCGCGGTGATTTTCAACGTGAACGACATGCCCGACCGTGACTTGCGCATCCTGATTGAACCGGCCGCCGTGATTGTGCACGCTGTGGAGGAAGCCAAGAAGATCTACGATTTTAAGCACGGCTCCCACGTGCTGGTGCAAGGCTGCGGCCCGATTGGCTTGCTGCTGGTCGCACTGCTCAAGACCTACGGCATTCGCAATATCGTGGCCGTGGATGCCAAGGAAGCCCGTCTCGAGATGGCCGAGAAGCTCGGTGCCACCGCCACCGTGAACTTCTCCGACTATGATTCCGTGGACGCCGCAGCCGACGCCGTGCGTGCAGTCACCGAAGGTCTCGGCGCGGAAATGGGCTTCCAATGCACCGGTTCACCCGCAGCAGCCGCAGCCCTGTTCAAGTACATTCGTCGCGGCGGCTCCTACTGCGAGGTCGGCTTCTTCACCAACACCGGCGACGCCACCTACAACCCGCATCTGGACGTATGTCAAAAGGAAATCAAGCTCACCGGCTCCTGGACTTACCAAGCCGGCGACTGGCTGGAAGCACAAGAATTCCTCAAGGAAGCCAAGGACCGCGGCCTACCCGTCATGGATCTGGTGACCAACGTGTTCCCGCTCGACCAAATCAACGAAGCAATGGAATACGCACTCAGCATGCAAGGCCTCAAGATCGAAGTCGTGCCCGAGCTGTGAAGCAGTAGTCTGTTTTCCTCATGAAATAAGCTGCTTACGAATAACTTGTTCGTAAGCAGCTTATTTTTTCGATTGCGGACAGTCGTTTGCAAACGCTACCGAATGCGATAGTTGGAGCCGCGTTGAGTCATAATAAGGCCCGCGCGCGTGAGCTTCTTATCCAACGTGTACAAAGCATTGCGCAACAGGCCCTGCTGTTCGAAATAAGGTCCGCCCACAAGCCCTACAAGTTCCTTGGTGTTCACGAACTTGCCATCGGCCTTGACCAACGCCTCCAGCAGACTGTATTCCAGGCGGGAGAGTGTGATCGGACTGTGCGTGGACGCGTAGTACGCCCTGTGATGGGTGGTGTCCAACGTGAGATTGCCGCGAATAATCATTGCAGGGGAGTCGGCTGCGAGCGCATTCACATACGAGAGCAGTTCGGTGTCGGAGAACGGTTTGCGCAGCACGGCATCCGGCTGGTTGTTGTTCGGTTGCTCGGTACTGCTGTCGGATTCGCCGGGCTGATTGGATCCAGATGATGCGGCCGGTTCCGTTGATTGGTTTGATTCGATTGGCGCGTACTCATGCGGCAGCGCTCGCCAACGATTGCCTTCGCCGGTTGTGTGGCTCAATGGTGTGGTGGCGAGCAGCAGAATCTTCAAGGAAGAATCGGTGCTGCGCAGCTGAGCAACAAAATCATTGTGCGGCGGTTCGACCAGATCCTCGTCAAGCACAATCGCATCATAAGGGATTACGGGCGCTGCATCGGCATCGTTTGCGGCTTGGAACTGCGCTGGGACAGTGTTTTGAGCCGGAGCGCTAGTTTGCGCAGTCTGAGTCTGATCGTTGGCCAGCGTTTCGGTGCCAACTTCAGCCTCTGCTACAACCTGCCCCTGCTGTGCTGCAATAATCGCATCCAACGTTGCTTCTCGGGTGCCGCTCTGGTCAACCTCATGTTGTGCGCCCAGCAATGTGCCGCGAATGGCGCGGGCGAGCGGCTCATTCGATGCGGCGACCAGTAACTTCATAAGGCACCTCCCTTGCCGCCCAGTGTAGGCCGAGGCATGGTGCGATGTCGAAATGCGTTTAGAGAATGGGCCGCAACGTCATGGGGTAGCGATGATGTGCGGAGACAATGCTGAGCACAGCGGCAAGGATGCCGAATGCAACCAGTGCAATCAGCGCCCAAACCGCGGACATCATCAGCATCGCAATCATGAATACCAGCATCGGCGCAGACGAAATCAGCGAGACTATCGAGAATGAGCCGACCGATGCTGCGTGCGAGGCGAGCAGTATTTGCTCTCCTGCGAAAGCGATCACGGCTGGTGTAAGGACAATGCACATGATTTCAAGGACTGCATTGTTATTCCAGTGGACCAGTCCGCCCCAAGCCAGATAACCGAAAATGCTCAGCGACATGACTTCGGCGATAAGTATGGGTAGCAGGCTCTTGGCGATGCAATACTGCAGCATCGAGCGGCCGGATGCGCGCCACGTTTCCACAGTGCCGTCGCTTTCCACTGCAGCCGACAGGTCCATTTCATTGGGGTTGGCCATCAGCGTGCATAATGCCACTTCACTGCCCAGAAATCCGAACCACGGCGCTAACGTTTGAGCCGCGGATAGTCCGTCTATAGTGGCGGGATTTTTGGGGTCACTTGCGGAGAGTACGGCGAGCGTCACCGGAATGAACAGCCAAAGGCCGATGCCGAGTACCAGATATAACGGGTTCTTGCGTAGCAGGGTCCAATCTTTCCAGAGCATTGCTTTCATAAGAGGTGTCCTTTTTGTGATGTCTGTATAAATTTTGCCTACAGTGACTCATTCATTTCCGTGAACTTCCCCTCAGTCGGTGCTGATGCCAAAGTTCACGTTGCTGTGTTCATGCCCGAGCGTGGCGGCTTGTTTGAACGTGTCGATGCTTGGGAAATCAGTGATAGTGCAATCTTTGACAAGATGCTTGTTATCGAGAATGATGACGCGGTCGGTGACCTCCCAGCAGTATTCCAAATCATGCGTAATAGTTAATATCGTGCGGCCGTTCGCTTTGAGCTGCTTCATCAAATCGACTAGTAGCTGTCGGGTGATCGGGTCCACGGCATTGGTGGGCTCATCCAGCAGAATCAGCTTCGGGTCGAACAGCATGCCTGCCACGATGCCTGCGCGTTTCCTCAGGCCGCTGGAAAGATCTTTGACCTTCTTGTCGAGGTGCTCGCCCAATTCGAACGCCTGCACCATCGGGAGTTCATCAAGATGTTGCATGTCGATGGGGCACGGGTTCTCACGTGTGGCGTAAAGCATCGAACGGAACTTGAGATTTTCGCGGATGGTCATCGTAGGGGAGAGGTTGCCGGAATCGCTTAACTGAAACACTTCGCGCATCGAATGGAATATGTTGCTGTTAATTGCAGCAGACCCATGCTGCGGGCGCAGCAGACCGGTGATGATGCCGAACAAGGTGGTTTTACCCACGCCGTTATATCCCAGAATGCCGAGTGATTGACCGACCGGCACGACGAGATTGATATGCTCCAGCACCGGTTTGCGGCTCTTGTAGCCGAACGTCATATCCGTGACTCGGATGGCCGGTGGCTGATTGGCGTTGGTGGTGCTGTTGCTAGGAGCGAGGGTGGAGCTGGTCATGAGTAGAGCCTTTCCTTTGATGCAAATGGACCAGAGATAGAGTGCGAATGCCATCAGCGTGGGCGTGCATGCTGTTGCGATACTTTGCGGAGTAAGCATTGCCGAGTGCAGCGTCGGAGCAACGGCAGAGGCGAATATGGTGAGTATTATGCTTGCTACGGTGATTGGGATAAGCGCCCACAGCAGTTGTGCGATGACATATTGGCGCAGTGGGCGGCCGCAGGCTCGCACCGTAATGATGGTGCCATTGGCAAGGTCGCCGCGAATAGCATCTATGGAAAGCGTAGGTGCTAGGCAAATACCTAATGCGCCAACGGCAAACTGATACATGACAGCTGCCGTGCCGCCACTCATGCCGATCAGGGGAATCATGATGATGCACAGCATTGGCATAGCAATGGCGATGATGACGATGACCAACATCGCGGTGTTATGGCGGAGCTGCTGGAAATCCTTGTAGAAGATGGCTTGCATAGATGCCTCGAATCGGTATGATGAACCGCATTTGGGTAATTTTGGGTAAGCTTGCGCCAAGCCATGCGCATAGTAGTGATTTTGGGTATGGCTTGCGCTGAATACTTAGCTTCTCTCCCTCCGGAACTGCGTGCTCATGGGCTCGCCGTCGCTCGTTACATCGACTACAAACAGTCCACTGGACTGTTTGCTTAACGCCGATGTCCTATCAGAGGGAGGCAGAAGGGAAACTGAGAAAAAGATCGGGAATTACTGGCCGGTGACGATTTGGCGCAGGGCGGCTACGTGGGATTGGAACGCTTGCTTGCCTTCTTGGGTGAGTTTCACCCAAGTGACCTTGTAAGCTTTGCTGCCCTCTCCGGCCTTCTTATCGAGCTGAATATAATCGTGCTCGGCCAGTGTTTTGAGGTGTTTGGAACAGGTTGCATCACTGATTTCGAGCGTGTCGCGCAGCACATCGAATCGCATCGTGCCATAGGTGTCGAGCAGGCCGCAGATACGCAGTCGAATCGGCGCGTGGATGATCTCGTTAAACACTGGTTGCGGATTATCCGATGCCATGATGCGCCTCCGCTAAAGAGTCAAGGGCAGATGGATTTGGAGCGGTGCGTTGCTGTAATGCGCGGACGATTTCATCACATTCCCACGCTTGCATAGCGCCATTGATAACCGCGCCAACCAATGTGACCGCCACGGCTGACCACCATGCGGTGGTGGCGAATCCTACGGCAAGCGCCAAACACGGTGGAATGAAATTGACAAGGAAATGCACGACGATCGCAACCTTATAGCGGCGGCTCCGCATCGCAGGCTTCGGTGCCTGCCATTGCGGGGCGATGCCTTGGCGGCGGCTATTGAGCATGATGGCCGCAGTGAGAAGCAGCAGACTTATCACCAGCAGAGCGGCCACAAGCCATATGGGATTCCACGGCAGGTTGAATCGGTTGAACCATGCCTGAGGGATTAGCCAGTACGTGAATGTGAGCAGACCGAATACGATGGCGATCCAAACAATGTTGGACGTGCGGCGGGCCGCATAGCCGGATGCGATTTTCGCGCGATCGGCGTCGAGTGCCTGCAAGGTATCGAATGCATCAAGTGCCTGCTGTTGATTGTGGGCAGGATTATGTTCAGGCATCGGCTGCGCCTGTTGCATTGGCTGTATTCTCGCCATGATGACCCCCTTCACGCGGATTATGGTTGGCTGGAGTAGCCAAACCTCTTTCCGCTGTGGAAAATAGTACCACTTTCCATGATGGAAAGAGGTTGGCGTGTTGGGGGATATGGGCTTAGTGCGAGAGTTCCCCCTCAGTCAGCTATGCTGACAGCTCCCCTCGGGGAGGGGAGCCAAGAACTACTCAGGAAGACGGTTAGCCGATGAAGGCGATGGGGGCGGCAAGATCCACACCGGAGCCATCGCGGCGCATATCCGGCTTTGGCAGCTCCACCGCGGTTCCGGACGAGGTGGCCGCGTTAAGCGGGTAGAGGCCCACCCATGCCAGAATCAGCGTGTTCTGGCCCTTGAGGAAGCGCTGCGAGCGCACGCCGCCCGTGGCGCGACCCTTGGTCGGGTACATCTCGAGCGGCGTCACCTTGGCAGCACCGTTTTCGGTACCAGGCAAGGCATCCTCGTCGCCGGCCACGGTGAGTACCACGGCGCCGGAAGCCGAGCTCAAACCGTTCTCGCCTTCCTCATACGTCCATGCCACCTTGCCGGCAGGTACCACGTTGAACGCCATCACACGCGCACCGGCAGTCAGCTTGATACCGGCCATACCGCCGGCGGTACGGCCTTGCGGGCGCACATTCTTCGCTTCGAATGTCAGAAGCGAAGAATCAGAAGAAATAAACACCAGACGGTCGTCGTCCTCGGCGGTGGCGGCGAACACCACCTCATCGCCTTCCTTCAGGTCGATGACCGGCCAGGAATCCATTGTGGTGGGTGCTTCGCGGTTCCAACGCTTGACCACACCATTGCGCGTGCCCAGAGCCAGCGAGGGGAGTGAAGCAGGTTCCGTGGAATCACCATCGCCATTATCGCCGCTCTTCGGCTGCTCCATAGCGATGGCGGTTACCACATGCTCACCCGGAATCGGATCAGTGGACTCGGTCATGCCAATCAGCTCATCAGCCTGAACGCCACCGGTTAACGTCAACGTTTCCGAAGCGGGCAGTGCCGGCAAATCGACCACATGAGCCAATACCAGACGGCCTGCCGAGGTGATCAGCGCAAACGTCGCTTGCGTGGAAGTCGGGAAAATCGTGGTGATCTGATCGTTCGGCTGGCGCTTATCAGATGTGGAGCGCGCATGATACACATCCAACGCGCTCGGCGTAGTGCGGGCAATCAGACCAGTGGCGCTCATCATCACCACACAGGGCTCATCGTCAATCTTCAATGCGCCGGCCAGCGCGTTCTCCTCACCGCTCTTCTTCGCCGCCTTGGTGGCTGCGGCCACATCGGCTGCGGCGGAGGAAATCGTAGCAGCGGACTTGGCGGCCTCAAGAGCGGACTGGGCCAGCTCGGATGTGCCGGAACCATGCGCAGCAACCGGGGTCAGCGTACCATCCGGATTCACATCCAGCAGCACCGTGCGGCGAGGGGAACCCCACTTGGCCACGGCCTGATCCATTTCATCGGTCACCACTTGGTCCAACGCTTCGGCGGAAGCGAGAATGCGGGTGAGCTCCTCAATGCTTTTCTTCAGATCATCGCGTTCGGCTTCAAGCTCAATGCGATTCATCTTGGTCAGACGGCGCAAACGCAAATCCAGAATGTACTGGGCCTGCACATCATCCAAATCGAATACGGCCATCAAACGAGTCTTGGCTGCATCCGCATCATCCGACGTGCGGATTACCTGAATCACCTCATCGATGTCCAGCATGGCCAAGAGCAGGCCCTCGACCAGATGCAGGCGCTCCTGAGCCTTCTTCTTGCGGTATTCACTGCGGCGACGGATTACCACACGGCGGTGGTCGATCCACACCTGCAGCATTTCCTTCAAGCCCATCGTGTGCGGACGGCCGTTCACCAACGCCACATTGTTCATGGCGAAGTTATCCTGCAACGGCGTGTGTTTGAACAGTTGCACCAACACGGCATGCGGGTCGAAACCGGTCTTGATCTCAATCACCAAGCGCGTGCCGTTATGGCGATCGGACAGATCGAACGCGCCGGAAATACCTTCCAGCTTGCGGTTCTTCACGCCATCGGAAATACGTTCAATCACTTTTTCCGGGCCCACCATATACGGCAGTTCGGTCACCACAATCGCCTGCTTGCGGGCGGTCACATGTTCCACATGCGTGGTGGCTCGCGTGGTCAGCGTGCCACGACCGGTCTCATAGGCCTCACGAATGCCGTCACGGCCCAGAATTGTGCCGCCGGTAGGCCAATCCGGGCCCGGCACATAACGCATCAGCTGTTCAAGCGTGGCCTCCGGATGCGCCATCAGGAACTTGGCCGCGTTCACCACCTCGCCCAGATTATGCGTGGCGAGATTCGTGGCCATGCCCACAGCAATGCCCGAACCGCCGTTAACCAGCAGATTCGGAATAGCGGCCGGCAGTACGGTCGGCTCCTTGAGCTTATTGTCATAATTCGGCGTGAAATCAACCGTATCCTCATCGATATCAGCGTTCATGCCGAGCGCGGCCGGAGCAAGACGGGCCTCGGTATAACGGGAAGCTGCCGGGCCGTCATCAAGAGAACCAAAGTTGCCATGACCATCCACCAGCGGCAGGCGCATCGCAAACGGTTGAGCCAAGCGCACCATAGCCTCGTAGATAGCGGAATCGCCGTGCGGGTGCAGCTTACCCATCACTTCGCCCACTACGCGAGCGGACTTCATATACGGGCGGTCCGGGTTCAGGTTCATCTGACCCATTTGGTAGACGATACGGCGCTGCACCGGCTTCATACCATCGCGTGCATCCGGCAAAGCGCGCGCATAAATCACCGAATACGCGTACTCGAGGAACGATTTGCTCATTTCCTCATTGAGCGGCGTCTCGACGATATGCTCCTTGACCTTGCGCGGATCATAAGTCTGCATGGACGGTTTGCGGTGTGATGCCATGAAACTCCCTTTCAAACTCGCCCTATATTAGCAGTGCCCTCGCACTGCTCATGATTCGCTGCGGGGCTACAAGGGGTTACGATAAATCTTATGACTGTCGAAACGCCGGATATGGATGAGCTACTGCGCCTGATACCCACCGTGACCTATGGAGATAATAATCCCAGCCAGTCCGTAGGCGTACGCGGGGGAGCGCTGCATCTTTCCGCCGTGCTGCCCGCTCTATCCAGTGCTATCGGCCATCCGACCGCCACGCCAGTGCACGCCGACCCTCAAGCATGCCAACGGGCACTTGGTTTCCCGGACGTTACCTCCGCCATCGTGGTGCTCGTGGACGGCCTCGGCTACTGGAATCTAGCCATGCGCCTCGGCCATGCCCCCTACCTGCGTTCGTTGATGAACGACACCGCCAACCAGCGGCCGATTGCCACTTGTGCACCCAGCACCACCGTGGCCGCTATGGCCGCATTCGGCACCGGCACCTGCCCGGGATTAACCGGTATGGCCGGATATACGCAGCTGGAACCGGCAAGCCACACGCTTATCCAACTCATCCAATTCAAAGATGCGTTGGCACCAAAACCCGTAAATCCTCACATTCCGGTACCGCCGATGATTAACCCACTCGACTTGCAGCGTGAACCGACCATGTTCGAACGTCTCGCCGCACAGCATGTACGCGTCACCAGTTCCGGTCTGCCAAAATTTGCAGGCTCCCCGCTCACCGAAGCGGCTTTACGAGGCAGCGATTATCAGGGCAATGTAACGCCGCGAGACCGTGTGCTTGCCGCCGCCCGTGCTGCCCGAACTCCGGGACTGACCTATCTGTACATTCGTGACGCCGACAAAGTCGGACATAACTATGGTTGGGATTCCGAGCATTGGGTGGCCGCGTTCGAACACATCGACGCCCAGCTTGCCTTGCTGCATCGTAGCGCGCCTAAGGGCACATTGATTGTGATTGTGGCCGATCACGGTATGGTGCAGACCGATATGAGCCAGCGCGTGGACATAGCCGAAGACCCGCAGTTGACGCAAGGCGTGGAATTCGTGGGCGGTGAGCCGCGCTCACTGATGTTGTATGTCAAAGCCGGTGAAAATCCCGAGGACATTGCCACACGATGGCGTGACCGGCTCGGTGAAACGGCTCTGGTCCGTACTCAAGCACAAGCATTGAACGATGGATTGTTCGGCCCGATGGACGAGCGCATCAAGCCGATGATCGGTGACGTCATCGTGCAGGCCGCAGGTGCTGCCACATTCGTGGATTCACGCACGCAAAACGATAAAGCAACCCATCTGCCGAGCGTGCATGGCTCGCAAACACAGTTGGAAATGGACATTCCCTGCTTGATTGATGTCGCATAGGAATGGACGGCGACCGTCAGTCTCCAAAGAGAATCTCATCCCAACTCGGCACTGCGGAACGACCTGAGCGACGTTTAGCAGGTCTCGCAGCATGAGATGCGGAAGTATTCGCATCATTGCCAGCGGATTCCTGTTGCGCATCATTGCCATTGCCTGTTGCATTGGTGCTGTCAGCAGTTCCATTGCCATTGCCGGCAGCCGTGGAGTCCGATGGAACTTTCACAGTGGATGCGTCAGACGTGGCAGAGCCAGTGTTTAATGCTTCGGATGGAGACGGGAGAGTCGGAGTGGCGGCGCCCGGAATTTTGACTGGAGGCATCGATCCGGAAGCAGAGGAATCAGCGGATCCACTATTGACGGTATTCGGCGCTACGAAGGCCCCGGAATCCGTGACCGCAGCTTGAGGGACAGCGGCTGGAATCGATGGCTTAGGGGCCGCCCAAGCGCTGACCGCACGCTCAATACGAGCAGAACGTACTGAATCACCCGGCAAATCAGGAGTAGGCAGCACTTTGGCTGCGGATTTGGAATCATCGGCGGAACTACGTTCACCGAGCAGCTTGCGCGCCGCATTGTTCAGGCACACCACGGAATTGTCGTGCATGTTCCATGTCCACTCAGCATGAATTTCGCGGCCAGCTGAAGTGAAAATCGCCACGATACGCCAAGGCTCAAGCCCACGGCGAGTGGACTTCCACGTCACGGATTCCATGCCGATTGAGGCGGAAGCCAAAGTTCGTTCCACAAGATCATTGATGGTGCGCACCCGGCTGTCTTTCGGAGCGGGCACGGTGAGGAACTGCTCGATGGCATACTGCTTCTCGGTCTCCACCGCAGCGGAGAAGCGACGCACCAACGTTTCGCTCAAGCCGTAGCGTTGCGCCACGCGCGAAGGGTCGGCACCAGCACGAATCAGCGATTGAATCTGCGAAATAGGCAATGTGACCTGTTCATGAGGCTGCGTGGACTTCTGCGTCTCGCTTTTGACCTGTTTGGCCTCGAGAATCGCACGTTCGAGCGTGTCGTCAAGGCTGATGGCCACATAGCGGTCACCTACGGAGAACACCAAATCCCCCGTGTCGCTGACACGCTCAAAATGGGCCTTTTCAAGCCGATTCTCAGGCATATGCACACCACTTTCCTTGGCAAGGACATTGCTATATTCCAGTATGCCCCACGTGTCGAACTTTACATGTATTTCAAATCGTGTACCCTATGGCCGAGTACAGCGCGGTAATACGCGCGGTAAGTAGATGTAAGACGAAAGGACCATGATGGCTCAGGATTATGATTCCCCACGCAACAAGGACGAGGACGAGGAATCGCTGCAGGCTCTGGGAAAGTCCGCACAGAATTCCTCGAGCGATATCGACGATGACGAGAACGCCATTGCCGAAGACTACGAGCTGCCGGGCGCTGACCTGAGCAACGAAGACTCTTCGGTGACCGTCATTCCGATGCAGGGCGATGAATTCATTTGCTCCCAGTGCTTCCTGGTTAAGCACCGCAGCCAGCTCGCTTACATGGACGAGGATGGCCAGCCGGTGTGCGAGGAGTGCGCCGCCTGATGGGGTTTGACGCAGCCTACAACGAACCTGAAAACACCGAGGTGCTGGTCAAGTCTCTTGATCCCGAGCATCCGGCCAACCTGCATTACGCGCATGCCGGTGATGCAGGCGCTGATCTCATCACCACGGTTGATGTGACGCTGAAGCCGTTTGAGCGTGCTCTCGTGCCCACAGGCGTGGCCATTGCCTTGCCTGCCGGATACGTAGCACTGGTTCATCCCCGTTCCGGTCTCGCTGTCAAGCAGGGTGTTACCGTGCTCAATGCTCCCGGAACCGTGGATGCAGGCTACCGCGGTGAAATCAAAGTGCCGTTGATTAATCTCGATCCGGAACACACGGCGGTGTTCCATCCGGGCGATCGTATCGCCCAGCTGGTGATCCAACGGTATGTGGAGGCGAAGTTCGTTCCCGCTGAGACATTGCCCGGCTCCGATCGAGCCGAACGCGGCTTTGGTTCGACGGGCGTGGCCTCGAACAGCTGACGAAGACAAGGTCGCGCCGTGAACCCAAGACACGGCGCGGCCTCATGCGTGGCTACAATATAAGTCACATTGGGAGGTGGTTGGCATGTCGGAAAACGATAGCGAGCAGTATGCTGCCCGTAAACTGGGCTGCGAGATCAGTGCTGATCCGTTGAACCCGCTTGAGCCCATCAAGCAGGTATGCAAGGCCCATCATCCCGGTGAGGATTTATCTATTCTCGATCGTGCCTATCAGCGTGCCGTCGTTCAGCATTCCGCGCAGCGCCGTAAATCAGGCGAACCATACATTATTCATCCGCTGGCCGTATCCCAGATTCTGGCCGACCTCGGTATGGGCCCTGTGGTGGTGGCAGCAGGATTGTTGCACGACACAGTGGAAGACACCGATTACACGCTGGACCAATGCCGTGCCGAATTCGGCGACACAGTGGCCGGTCTGGTCGATGGTGTGACCAAGCTGAGCCAGCTTGAAGTCGGCGACTCGGCCCAGGCCGAAACCATTCGCAAACTTGTTGTGGCCATGAGCCGCGACGTGCGCACTCTGGTGGTCAAACTGGCCGACCGCGTGCACAATGCGCGCACCTGGCGTTATGTGAAAACCTCCTCCGCTCAGAAAAAAGCTCGGGAAACCCTTGACGTGTATGCGCCGCTCGCCAACCGCTTGGGCATGAACGCCATCAAGACCGAGTTGGAAGAGCTGAGCTTCAAGGTGCTCTACCCGAAGATCTACAACGAGATTGTGGTGCTGGTGGCACGTCGCGCAGGCCAGCGAGATGTGTATCTGAAGCAGATCCTCGCCGAAATCAATGAGGATCTTTCCGAACAGCACATCAAGGCCTATGTGACAGGCCGCCCGAAAGATTATTTCTCCATCTACCAGAAGATGATTGTGCGCGGCCATGATTTCGCCAACATCTACGATCTGGTGGGTGTTCGCATCATCGTCGACACTATTCAGGACTGCTATGCGGCGCTTGGTGCCGTGCACGCGCGATGGAACCCGGTTCCCGGCCGGTTCAAGGATTACATCGCCATGCCGAAGCTCAACATGTACCAGTCACTGCACACCACGGTGGTTGGTCCCGGCGGCAAGCCGGTCGAAATTCAGATTCGTACTTGGGACATGCACCGGCGTGCCGAATTTGGTATCGCCGCCCACTGGAAGTACAAGGAGAACGGTCAGGCCGGTCGTGCCTTGAGCTCTCCGGATAAATCCGACCGTAAGCGTGGTGAAAACGAGCAGGAGCTTTCCGAAGCCGATAACCTGAAGTGGATTCAGCAGCTCGCTGACTGGACTTCCGAAACCCCTGACTCCAACGAATTCCTCGGTTCTTTGAAGGAAGACCTTGGCTCGGCGGAAGTCTATGTGTTCACGCCGAAAGGCAAGATCGTTTCCTTGCCAGCCAAGGCAACGCCAGTGGATTTCGCTTACGCCGTGCACACGGAAGTGGGCCATCGCACGATGGGCGCACGCGTCAACGGCCGGTTGGTGCCGCTTGACACCACGCTCGACAATGGCGATACAGTGGAGATTCTGACTTCCAAGTCAGATACCGCCGGGCCCTCCCGTGACTGGTTGAGTTTCGTCAAGAGCCCTAAGGCGCGCAATAAGATTCGCCAGTGGTTCTCCAAGGAACGCCGTACCGAGGCTATTGAAGAAGGCCGTGACGAACTCACCCGTGCCATGCGCAAACGTAACCTGCCGATTAATGCGCTGCTGACTCCTGAAGCGTTGGTCGGTGTGGCCGTGGACCTGAACTTCCCGAACGCCGACGCTGTGTTTGCAGCTATTGGCGACGGACAGGTTTCCACGCAAAACGTCATCTCGCATCTGGTCAAGGATGCGGGCGCTGATGAGGTGGATGAGGAAGTCGAGCAGGAAGTGCTTCCGCTCAAGCCGGTGGAGCGCAAGACCTCATCCAGCTCCACTGGTGTGTCCGTCAAGGGCGTGGGCGATGTGTGGATTAAGCTGGCCCGCTGTTGCATGCCGGTGCCAGGAGATCAGATCGTCGGCTTCATCACCCGTAATCAGGGTGTTTCGGTGCATCGTACCGACTGCCAGAACATGATTGATTTGAAGAACAAGCAGCCTGAACGTGTGGTTGAGGTGGAATGGACCAGCACCAAGGGCTTGTTCATGGTCAAGATTCAGGTTGAGGCTTTGGATCGCCGTAACCTGCTTTCCGACGTGACGCGTGTGCTTTCCGATCATGGCGTAAACATTATTTCCGGCACGATTGCCACCGGTTCCGATCGTGTGGCCACCAGCCAGTTCAGCTTTGAAATGGCCGATCCGCAGCATCTCAATACGCTGCTCGCCGCGGTACGCAAGATCGATGGCGTGTTCGACGTATATCGTCTGACGGGTGCCAAGGAATCCGCTGAGCCGCGACTGCGCAAAATGAAGTAAGCGCGCAAGAACCATATAGCATATAGAAAACCCCGTGACTGATTCCATTTCAGTCACGGGGTTTTCTACCGTGTAGATCAGTGACGGAACGTCACTCGGCCACGTCCACGGACAGAATCACGGCCGGCTCGAGCGGACGATCCATCGGATCGGTGGCCAGAGCCTCGAGCTTGTCCACAACCTGCTTGGAAGCCTCGTCAGCAACCTCGCCGAAGATGGTGTGGTGACCATCCAGCCACGGGGTAGGCACGGTGGTGATGAAGAACTGGGAACCGTTGGTGCCATGAATCTGGCCGTCGCGACCGCGACGCAGACCGGCGTTCGCCATAGCCAGCAGATACGGCTTGTCGAACTTCAGGCTCGGATCGATCTCATCATCGAACTCGTAGCCCGGGCCGCCGGTGCCGGTGCCCAGCGGGCAGCCGCCCTGAATCATGAAGTCCTTGATGATTCGGTGGAAGGTCAGACCGTTGTAGAACTTGCCGTGGGAGGGCTGGCCGGTGTACGGGTCAGCCCATTCCTTCTCGCCGGTGGCGAGGCCGAGGAAGTTGGCCACAGTGTTCGGGGTCTTGTCGTCGAACAGGTTGAGGGTGATATCGCCCTCAGAGGTATGCATGATGATGGTAGTCATAAGTCTCCATGTTACATTGCCCCACGTCATTGCGTGGTAGCGGATTAGCTGATGGTGTTGAATCCGGTGCCTTCAGCACTGCCGGTATTCGAACCGGTGCTGCCGGACGAACCGGAGCTGGAGGAGCCAGACGATGAACCAGAGCTCGATGACGAGCCGGAAGACGATCCCGAAGATGAACTCGATCCGCTGGAATCGGAGGTGCTGCCGGACGAATTGGAGCTATCCGTAGTGCCTGAGCTGTTGGAGCCGTTTGTACTATTCGAGCTGTTGGAATCGGAACCGTTGGAGCTGGAGGAACCTGAGCCGGAAGTGGTGCCGGTGCCATTGCTTGTGGAATCGGAGGTGCTGCCACTGGTATCAGTTGACGTATCACTATCGGAATCAGTGGTATCGGAATCACTGTTGTTGCCATACTGCGGGGTTGTGGGCGCACCATGCTGCGGCTGTACCGAAGAATCGGAATCAGTGTCGGAGTTATTGGAATTGGTGGAGGATGTGGTGGGGGAGACCAGATCGGAGACCACACTATCAGTGCCGTGGCCCTGCGTAATCAGCATTACAATGCCAGCGGTTACGGCAACGGTCAGCAAACCGGATACCAGGGTAACGATAACGGCTATACGCTTAGGATCGCGACGCCGCTTGCGAAGCTCACTGATGGAATATGTGTGACCGTCAGCAGGACGGGAAATAATCTCACGCGGCTTGCGCTCGGACTGAGCCTGCTCGGAAAGGGTGGACGAGGAGGCTACGCGGGTATCGGATCCACCGTCAGCTTCATGTTCGGCTGTGATTTCGGATTCGGTACCCCCATCAGATGCTGCAGCAGCTGATTCGGATTCAGCCAGATCGCTTTCGCTTGACTGCTTGCCTGCATCGGAGCCGTCGCCAGTCTTATCGTCATCTGAGCTGACGATGCTCTGCTGGAATTTCTCACTGGAGGCTTTGATGATGTTCTTGTAGATGTTCGTAGCCACCGTGGAAACGATGTAACTGGCGGCTGCACCGATGACCGATCCGGCGACGCCGATTTTCGCAGCCAATAAGAACGAGGTGACGGCGGCAAGGGTGCCCGCCACTATCGAGGAAAAGGAAAGACCTTGGAAAAACTTCTTCACAACGTAAGACCGTAGGCGATTGCGCTGAAGTATTGCTGAAGGCGCGGTGAAAGCGACAGAATGCTTACATGAGAACTCCAAAATCTTCACATGTGCGGTCTGCGGCGTTCAAATGGCACTGTGTTCAGTCGGCCCAAGTGAAATGTTCGGTGCCGGCACCAAGTTCGAAATGCAGTTTGGCAATGCCAAGGCACAGATGTGCCTGTACGCCGTCGAGCGCTTCAGCTTGCACCGTGCGGCCATCATCCAGCAGCGTGAACTGCACCGGTTGCTTGCCAAGGGCGCTAGGGGCAAGCATTACGGCTTCAATACCGGCATGGAACCATTCAGGAGCGTTATCGTAAGAACCAATACCAGAGGCTACCAAGCCAAGTTCTTGGGCTGGTTTGCTGCGATGCGCACGCCCCGGACGTGCACCATGCCCTAACACAATCGCGGCTGGCATGCGCTGACCGTCAGCAATCGTCCACGCGCCCTCATGCTCAGCAGTCTCATGCAACACCACCCATGACGTATCCAACCCAAGCGCCACGGCCTCCAACGCCAGCATTTCGCCTGCATAGCCGATGATTTCATCCAAATGCTCGGGCGCATCCGCATCATCCGGCCCAATGAGCGCCACGAGGTTATGCACGCCGGAAAATCGCCCATAATGAGTGGGGCAGCCGCCGAACGCATCGTCAACATCATGAATGAGCTGAAGAGCCAGCCCATGCGCAGCATTGAGCTTGGCGACGCTGTTGGATAGCGAGCTGGTATGCTCCGCAGTCAATGGCTCATCGGTGAAGTTGCGAACGGCATGGCGTTCCTTCATGGCCTCAAGCAGATTCATAATGCTCCTTCTACGATTCGTGGTTTTTCATTGCTGCTCATGACTATAGGACTTCCCTTGCGGAGATGCCCTGTTTGAGATGGGCATGATGAACAGTCAGTTGCGATGCAGAGAATGCTTCGTCGGCCTGATTACCGACATCAGTACGGCCGCGAAAATCAAAGCGAAGCCGACCAGCGAGCTCCACATGATGCGCTCGCCCCAGAACAGGGCGGAGAAGGAAACGGCGAACAGGCTTTCGGTGCACATGATGATGGAAGCCTGCGAGGCTGGCACATGAGCCAAGCCGATGTTCTGCATGATTTGCGCACTCATTGTGGCACCAAGGAACAGATACAATACGCTGGCCACCACCGATGGTGCCAGCCATCCTGCGTTCGGCGCAGGCTCAGTGGCTATCGCGCCGACGAAGAACAGTACACCGGCAACCGCGAACTGCACGAAGGTCAGTGCTATCGGGTCGAAGCGTTTAGCATATACGCCGAGGTAGGTGAGGTTGAAGGAGAAGATGATTGCCGTGGCAATGGTCAGCCAATCGCCCACGCCGAGTGAAAATGAGCCGCCTGGTTTCAGCGAGACGAAGCCTACGCCGATCAGACAGATGATGCCTGCGATTAGATTGATCAGTCGTGGTTGGTTTTTGGATACTATCCAGGTGACGAACGGCGTCAAAACGCAATAGGCAGCGGTCAGGAACGCGCTGCGGCCGGGATCGATGGTTTGCAAGCCTGTGGTTTGGGTGACCATCGTGCCCCAATAGGTCAAGCCCACAACCAGCGCCGGCACAATGATTTTCGGTGTCAGGCTGGGGATGATATGCCTGTGGAACAAAGCAAGCATGCACATGCATGCGCCGAACATGCGGATGGCCATCAACCATTGCGGGGCGATGGCCTCCATAGCGAATTTGGCCAGCAGATAGCTGCCGCCCCATAATGCAGCACAGGCGAGCAGCATCAGACGTGCCAGATTCGGAGGAAACGAACGAGACCAGCGGCTACGTAGCTTGCTGAAACGCTCGACCAGACCCATGATGCACCTCTGCTTGATCTCTTTTCTTTCCGGCACATAGGTTACGGGTATGGCCAGCCAAAAACGGGTGGAATCACCGGCCGCGAGTGTCCGCCATGACATCACGCGATATTTGAAGGTGCCAGGGCGGTTTCGGGGAAGCGTGCATGTTGGAAAGAGAAGGTGAGGTTACTCACAGCGAACATGCGGGCGGTCGGAGCGTGAATTCGCTAATCTTATACAGGTACTACTGTTCTTCAGAAAGGACTTGCTATGGCAGTCATTACCCCGGAAATCAAGGAATTCGTGGCCAACAACCTCGGTTGGGTCTCCACCATCTCCAAGGACGGCGAACTGGACCTCGGCCCGAAGATGTCCCTGTTCGTGCTGGACGACACCCACATCGCCTACCATGAGCGCACTGCCGGTCAGACTTACGAGAACCTGAAGAACGGTTCCCCGCTGGTCATCGCCTTCGCCAACCTGGAGAAGAAGCAGGGTTACCGCTTCCGCGGCACCGTGACCCTGCACACTGATGACGATATTTACGAGGCTCAGGTCAAGGTTGCCGAGGAGAAGGGCACCAAGAAGCCGGCTGTGATTCCGGTGCTTGAGGTCACTGAGATTCAGAATCTCGCTTCCGGTCCGACCGCTGGCAAGACCATCGTCAAGGACTGACCTCTGCTTACTGCCGCGCGGCAATCGCGTTGGCAATGATGCGATAAAGCCGCTTCGCCGTATCAGGCGGGGCGGCTTTTGCTTATGTTCGCAGGTTATGCTTTCACCGTGGAGATGAGAATATGTCGACCGGTCCTATCGGTGGTGGCGAACAGGTATGTGCTGCCGCCATCCTTGAGCTTGAGTTTTTTGCGCAACGTGTTGACCGGCATGGGGAAATTACGTACGGCGATGTTGGCATGAGTCAGTCCTGCGAACGAGGATTTCAACTCTTTTTTGTTCATGCTGGCCACGGATTTGATCGCAAACGACCGACCCGGAAAATCATCAACGCGTTGTTCACTAATGAACAAGTGGCTGTTGGGCGCAATCATAGTGACGGGAAAACGCCGTGCAATCACATCAAAGCATCCGGCCTTCATGATTGAGGCGTTCGGCTCATAGAGATATTGGGCACTATCGATATCGATTTCGCCGGTTTCCACAGACCGTGTGGACTCATCGGGATTCATAGCAACATCACTATTGCCAACGCGATATTCCAACGTTTGCTCATCATTGACGCACACTATGCGCGGTTCATCGCAAATACCGCGCTTCAACACCAGCAACAGATCCTTGCACTCATTGCCTGTGGACACAACATGCACTTCATGCACTGAACCAGCGAAATCGTCGACGGTTTTATGCCAATCCAGCATAGGGGAGAGTTTGACTACTACCACAGGAGCTTTGGACAGCAGCTGACTCTGTAAAGCCAAAACATCCGGTGTACAGTCGGCAATCGCATACGTGCGCGAACCATGACTATCACGGCGAGCAGGGTCAAGGAACAACATTGAAACGGATTCAAGCTTGTTCAATACTTCAGTGGAATCATCATTGATGACCTGCACTGAATCCAATCCAAGCAGCGGAAAATTATGGCGTGCGATCTCGCACAGATTCGACTGCCGTTCCACATACGTGGCCTGGTCGAACGCGCGCGCCATGTAAGAGAAATCCACGCCGAAGCCACCAGTCAGATCAACGAGCGATGTACTCGGCAGAACAGAGGAAGGAGCCGGCGAAACGTGCATGGTTTCCGCAAGTAATCGCGCGGCCAACCTTGCCTTATATTGAGCGGTGAACTGGGAGGAACACTGTTCCATCGGCACCTGAGGAGGGAAAATCAGCCCATCGCACGCAGCCCAGTCAGGAAGTTTGACTTGCGCACGCTGCCAGCCGGCAATTTGCTCCAACGCGAATGGCAAGTCTACTTCGGCGCCGCGCTTGGCATGCAACGCCAGCTCGCGCACATCCTCATGACGATGCTCGGCGATAAACGCCCACGTTTGTTCGGTAATCTCCACGTACGCCATTGTACGGGGCGATTTTGGTCTCCATAGGTCATGATGTGATGAGTATTAGGTCAAAGGAGGCTCACATGATCGACGAAGTAGTGATGCTACGCCACGGACGCACGCAATACAATCTTCAACACCGACTGCAAGGCCAGATCGATGTGCCGTTGGACATCGTGGGCCAATGGCAGGCGGACCAAAGCGGCTATGCGCTCGCCAGCCGATTCTACTGGGCGAAAATCAACCGTCTGGCCGCTCACCCCGAGTCGATCGCACAGCCGCCGCAGACCGCAGCCGAACGCACCGACATCAACCAGTACCGTGAAGCGCCAGCCGCCGCTCGCCGCATGGTGGTCATTTCTTCCGACCTATTCCGCGCACAACAAACCGCACACGCATTCGCCGATCTGCTCGGTCTCGAAGTCACCTGCGACACCCGACTACGCGAACGCAGCTTCGGACAATGGGAAGGCCTGACCCGCGAACAAATCAAAACCATTGACGCCGAAGCATACGCCTCATGGAAACAGCATACGGGTGGTGAAACACGCTACGGCGTGGAAAGCAGAGCCCAAGTAGGCGAGCGCGGCGCCAACGCAGTCCGTGAACTGGTAACCGACCCCGCGTACAACAATGACCATCCCACCACGATGATGCTGGTCGGCCACGGATCCTGGATCACCGCCACCATCGCCAATCTTCTCGGATTGGATCCAGACGGCATGAACACGCTCGGCGGTATGCGCAACGCCTGCTGGTGCAGGCTCAAAGTACGCCATACCGTCAACGGCCAACCATCCGCACAACCACTATTCGAACTTGAGGAATACAACAAGGCGCCCGCCATTGCAGACAGCGCCGATTGGGAGAATGGGCCATCTGATTTGCGTGGCTCCAACATGCTGGACTGGCAGCCTATCGTCTGGTAAGACGCGTCCGACAGACGTACAATCAGCTCCGCAAACCGCGCTGCCGCACAAGTTCGCACGGTAGGTCTAGACTAATCACGGTTTTAAACCGTACAGCGATAGAACATAGGAAAGCGCGGAAGGCGGGTGAGACGGCATGCTGAGAATCTTCAGCTCAATCAACAACCAAGTGGAGCAGATCGAGAAACCGGAAAACGGTTCCTGGTTATGTTTAAGCGAACCTACGGATGTTGAACTCGCCACCGTCGCCTCACAAACCGGCATCGACCTCGCTGACCTGCGCGCCCCTCTGGATGATGAGGAACGTTCTCGCGTGGACGTGGAAGACGACTACACGATGATCATCGTCGACATCCCCACCGTGGAGGAACGCGGCGGACGCGACTGGTATGAGACCATCCCGTTGTCGATTATCGTGACCGAAAACCTCATCATCACCGTCTGCATGCAAGACACGCCCGTGCTGCACCCGTTCATGGAAGGCACGATTCGCGGCTTCAACACGTATATGCGCTCGCGATTCATTCTGCAGATCCTCTACCGCAACGCCACGATGTATCTGCGTTACCTGCGCATCATCGACCGTGAAAGCGACAAGCTGGAACTGAAGCTACGCCACTCCATGCAGAACCGCGAGATCGTGATGCTCATGGAGCTTTCCAAGACTTTGGTGTATTTCACCACCTCGCTGAAATCAAACGAAATCGTGATGGAAAAGCTCACCACGCTGCAACGCATCAAGCAGTATCCGGATGACGAGGACCTGCTGGACGACGTGATTACCGAAAACAAGCAGGCTATCGAGATGGCTAACATCTACAGCGGCGTTCTTGCGAACATGACTGATGCCTTCGCGTCCATTGTGTCGAACAATCTGAACAACGTGATGCGTATCTTCACCATCATCTCCATCACCTTGTCTATTCCGACGTTGATTTTCTCCATGTATGGCATGAACTTCCAAGAGGGCATGCTGGGCATGCCGTTAAGTGACAAGTCGTGGGGATTCGTGGCGATTATTCTCATTTCCATCGCATTGTCCGCAGTGGTCACTTGGTTCCTCACCCGTTCACGCATGTTCAAATAACACCATGCGAGTCAAGCGAACGATTGCTGCATCAGCGGCGGCTGTGATGATGGCAATGCCGCTGAGCGGCTGCGGGCAGATTCAAGTCACCACCGTTTCCGGTTCCCCGGAAGGCCCCACCATTGCCATCGGCGTCACTGCCGATGAGCCTGCGGTGGGCATGTGGCATGACGGCACTTATGAAGGATTCGATGTGACGGTGGCCAAATATGTGGCCGCGCGTCTTGGCTACGCGAATAAGCAAATCGTTTTCAAACAGGTTCGTCCGGAAACCAGACAATCCATGCTCGACAACGGGCAAGTGGATATGGTGGTGGCTTCCTGGCCTATTACCGACCAATCTCGCGCCGCAGTCGATTTTGCTGGTCCCTATCTCACGGCAGGCGTGGGATTGCTGGTACGGGCCAGTGATCGCGCTGATTACGAAAAGGAGCATGGCACAGTCGGCGATGTGAACCAGCGAGATATCTGTGCGGTGCAAGGAGACGAAACAGCGAGCCTGTTCCAAACGAATCATCCTGAAGCCAACATGCAGGAACGCGATAGTTACGCGCAATGCGTCACCGCGTTACAGGCTGGTGCTGCGGATGCCATTGTCGCCGATACAGCGATTCTCGGAGGCTTGCGCCAAGCCAACGGGCCGCAATATACGGTGGTGCTCACAGATCAGGGAACCGTTGAATATGGCATTGCGGTAGGCAAAGGCACAGCCGAACTTGCCGGCAAAATCGCCGAAGCATTACAGAACATGATTGATGACGGTAGCTGGACCGCTGCGCGCGACGAGTTGAAACAGCAGAGCAAACTATCCGTAAAACTTGGCGGCACGCCTCAGGCCATCGTCTCGGATGATGAATAGCGTTAAGAACCGTGTCCAGTTACGCGGCTACCTTGCTGATTTATGAGTGACAACGAGAAGAGCACGCAAACCGCAGAGCCCAGCTTCCGCTACAACGCTGAACTGGCGCAGGATATCGAAAACAAATGGCAGAAAATCTGGGATGAGCGCGGCACCTTCTGGGCCGCCAACGTCAATGGTGATCTGAAGGACGGTAAGGGCCGCAACGCTGAAGGCCGTACCGCTTACTTCGCTATGGACATGTTCCCCTACCCGTCCGGCAAGGGCCTGCATGTGGGCCATCCGCTCGGCTATCTGGCCTCCGATGTGGTGAGTCGCTACCACCGCATGAAGGGCGAGAACGTGCTGCATGCTATGGGTTACGATGCCTTCGGTCTGCCTGCCGAACAGTACGCTGTGCAGACCGGTCAGCATCCGCGCGTGACCACTGAGGCGAACATCGCCAACATGTCCCGTCAGCTGCACCGCATGGGCTTAAGCTTCGACAATCGCCGTACCTTCGCCACCATCGATCCCGGTTATGTGCGTTGGACCCAGTGGATTTTCTCTCGTATCTACGAATCCTGGTATGACGACGAAGCCACCAACCCGTCCGGTACCAAGGGTTCCGCACGCCCGATCAGCGAACTGATCGCCAAGTTCGAATCCGGCGAGAAGGCTATCCCCGGTCATGAATCCGACGGCAAGGCATGGGGTGATCTCACCGAAGCCGAACAGCAGGATATCCTGAACGATTTCCGTCTGGCCTACATCTCCAAGTCCCCGGTCAACTGGTGCCCGGGTCTGGGCACTGTGCTCGCCAACGAGGAGGTCACCGCCGAAGGCAAGTCCGAACGCGGCAACTTCCCGGTATTCCAGCGTGAACTGCGTCAGTGGTCCATGCGTATCACCAAGTACGGCCACCGCCTGATTGAAGACCTCGACGGCATCAACTGGCCGGAAAAGGTCAAGCTCATGCAGCGCAACTGGATCGGCGAATCCCACGGCGCATCCGTGCATTTCGAGGTTCCCACTGCCGATGGCGTCAAGGACATGGAGATCTACACCACTCGTCCTGACACCCTGTTTGGCACCACGTTCGCTGTGGTCTCTCCGGAGCATGAGCTGCTCCAGTACGTGCCGGCCGAATGGCCCGCCGATGTGCCGGAAGCATGGAAGGGCGGCTACGCCACCCCAGCCGAAGGCATGAAGGCCTACCGTATCGCAGCCGAATCCAAGACCGCCAAGGACCGCGTGGATGAAGCCGGTGAAAAGACCGGTCTGTTCACCGGCCTGTACGCCATCAACCCGATCACTGGTGCCAAGCTTCCGCTGTTCACCGCCGACTATGTGCTGATGGATTACGGCACCGGTGCCATCATGGCCGTACCAGGCGGCGACCAGCGCGATTACGACTTCGCCACGAAGTTCGGTCTGCCGGTTATCTACACCGTGCAGCCGCTGCCGGAATCCGGTGATGATCTGGTCAACTATGAAGGCAAGGCCCCGTTTGTCTCCCACGATGGCATCGTTATCAACTCTTCCGTGGAGGCAACCAAGGCTGCCGGCGACGCGTTGAGCCTGAACGGTCTCAGGGTCGATGAGGCCATCGCCAAGGTCAACGCATGGCTCGAATCTGCAGGCGTGGGCAAGGGCACGGTATCCTACCGTCTGCGCGACTGGCTGTTCTCCCGCCAGCGCTACTGGGGCGAACCGTTCCCGATCGTCTACGGCGAAGACGGCACCCCGCACCTGCTGCCGGACTCCGCACTGCCGATCAACCTGCCGGACGTGCCGGATTACGAGCCTCGCACCTTCGACCCGATGGATGCCGAATCCAACCCTGAGGCTCCACTGAGCCGCAACGAGGACTGGGTCAAGGTCGAGCTCGACCTGGGCGACGGCAAGAAGACCTATTACCGCGACACCAACACCATGCCGAACTGGGCTGGCTCCTGCTGGTACTACATGCGCTATATCGACCCGACCGACACCGCTCACATGGTGGAGAAGGACGAGTTCGACTACTGGATGGGCCCGAACCACAACAAGTACTCCGGCGATGAGGGTGGCGTGGACCTGTACATCGGCGGTGTGGAGCATGCCGTGCTGCACCTGCTGTACTCCCGCTTCTGGCACAAGATCCTCTTCGATCTGGGCTACGTGGATTCCGCCGAACCGTTCCACAAGCTGTTCAACCAGGGCATGATTCAGGCATACGCCTACACCGATGATCGCGGCCAGTACGTGCCGGCCGATGAGGTTGTGGAAGGCCCGGCCGATGCCTCCGGCGAGCCGACGTTCACTTGGAACGGCGAACACGCCAACCGTGAATTCGGCAAGATGGGTAAGAGCCTCAAGAACATCGTGACCCCGGACTTCATGTACGAGAACTACGGTGCCGACACCTTCCGCCTGTACGAGATGAGCATGGGTCCGCTGGATGAATCCCGCCCGTGGAACACGCGCAACGTGGTCGGTGGCATGCGTTTCCTGCAGCGTCTGTGGCGTAACGTGATCGATGAGACCACGGGTGAAGCTCATGTGTCCGAAGACGCTCCGGATGAGAAGACCCTGAAGCTGCTCAACAACACGATTGCAGAAGTGACCGCGGAAATGGAAGGCATGCGCCCGAACACCGCCATCGCCAAGCTCATCGTGCTCAACAACCACCTGACCTCCTTGAAGTCGGTGCCGCGCGCCGCCGTCGAGCCGCTGATTCTGATGCTCGCTCCGATTGCCCCGCACATTTGCGAGGAGATGTGGAACAAGCTCGGCCATCCCGAGTCCCTGTCCGCCGAGCCGTGGCCGGTGGCTGACGAGCGTTATGTGGGCCACGATACCGTGACCGCCGTGGTGCAGATCAAGGGCAAGGTGCGTGCCAAGCTCGAAGTGCCGGTGGACATCGATCCGGCCGAACTGGAGAAGATGGCTCTGGCAGCCGTGGCAGAACGTCTTGGCGGCAAGGAGCCGCGCAAGGTCATCGTCAAGGCGCCGAAGATTGTTTCCATCGTGCCCGTGGAGTAGCTGGTTCTGGCTCCCCTCCTTGAGGGGAGTTGTCAGCATAGCCGACTGGAGAGGAGTAGTTGAGAGTGAATGCTCCTAATGTGGATAACTTCGTAAGCTAGAACCACATACCCCGTTTCAGCTGGACAAATGCTCATGAATCCATCAGCGTGGATTCATGAGCATTTTTCGTATTGCAACACGTTCCGCACGAACCGAAGCAACAGGCCAACGATTGCGTGACCTTTTGGATGCTGGCGAGACCAAGCCAGTGGCGCAGCATGAGGTTGCGCAATCCAATAAACCTGCTCACAGCACGGGCGCAGATTCCTTCGACCAACAGCATGCCATTCCACCTCCTCCCGGCTCTGACATCATTACAATTCCAACGACGGTTGCAGACGGCAATGCAACGACACGTAGCCGCAAATCATTAAGCGCGCTTATCGGAGTGCGCTCATCTGACACCAATGCTACGGATATGAATCGCCCCATGCTGATGCGAGACAAGCCGAGAACCCTGCTGACTCCAGGGCATGCACTGGTAGTCATCGTGCTCCTCATGGCCATATTGGGGCTCAGTCTGGCACTGATTATGCAACAGTCCATGAACTTGACGGCCATCGCCAATGCCGGCACCAGCGGTTCATCCGCAACAGTGAGCGGCAAAGAAACCGACAATTCAGCAAATGCGGATAACACAACGCAAACCAATGAGGAAACGCCGAACGGTGAACACTCCACAGACAATCCATCCGCGAACAATCCATCCGCGAACAATCCATCTGCCAGCACAGACACACGAATCAACATCAACACCGCATCATTCGAGGAATTGCAATCCATTACCGGAGTCGGACCAGTCACAGCACAACGCATCATCGACCATCGCAAAGCCATAGGACGCTACTCATCGGTCGATCAGCTGATGGACGTTACCGGTATCGGCTCAAAAACATTGGAAAAGATGCGAGAGCAGGTGAAAGTCGAATGAATGCCGATCATATGCTCAGAGAACAGGGAAGCAGAGACCGTCGTCTTCTGCCCGCTGCCATTACCATATGGGCATCAAGCCTGTTCACGCATCAAATGTTTGCCTATTATGCGTCGTTACAGCAGTCCCAATCGAACGGTGAACAGACGCGGAACTTCACGAATGCCATAGCACAATGGGTGATTTCACCGCCAAGCACAATGATGGTAGTCGCAGTCATAACAGGAGCTGCAACACTGCTTATAGTGTTCGCTATCGCCTTACAGCCAAGAGCACGCCGAGCAGGAATGCTATGCGTGTGCCTCGCTGCGGCAATCATCGCAACAATGACCGCGATAGCATCAGATACGCGCACATGGCTCGATCCCGCCACACAGCATGCACAGCATGCAAAGAACGCCGACAAGGAAACCATCATCGCGCAAGCCACCATAATGACCCCGATACTCGTATCGGACCAGCGCGGCTACGCTTGCCAAGCGGATGTACGGTTCGATGCCATCACCGTGAACGGCGTCGAACGGCGTTCCTTCGCTTCAGCCAGACTTTACGCTCAATACGGTGAATGCACTGTATTGCAACGAGCAGCACAATACCGGTTTACCGGCATCGTACGCAACGCCGAATATGGCCGCATGCCCTTATGGATGCTCGTTGATACGGCATCCGACTCCCGGAACGATACCGTCACCCAATCGCGAGCGCCACCTTGGTATCGCCGCGTGGTGACACGAATGCAGCACGCATTCTTTCGTATTACGGAAACATTGGATGAGCAGGGGCGCATACTCGTTCCGGGAATGACTATGGGCGTGCTCGGACAGGATTATTTTGACGCCGAAACACCATCCGAACCCGTCAATGACACGTATGCGAATGCTGTTGAGGAATACTTCCGCAAAGCCGGCATCATGCATTTGATGGCGGTCTCCGGAGGGCATTTTGTACTACTCGCATCATTGATACGGCGTATCGGCATGTGGCTGCTGGCTGATAGACGAATTATCGCTGTGCTGATGGCGCTCGCGTATGTGGCATTGGCTGCAGTGGTGTTTCCGGGAGATTCGGTTACGCGTGCGCTCATCATGGGCCTGATGGGAGCGGTTGCCTATGCGTGTGGGCGTAGAGCGCAGGCGTTAAGCGCTTTATGTTGGACGGTTATCGGCACTGTGATACTCAAGCCCGATATGTCACGTAGCTATGGGTTCGCGTTGTCTTGCGCCGCTGTATTGGGGATCGTACTGTACGCCAATCGGATTGAACGCGTGTTGAGCCATGTGATGCCCCAGCCGATTGCTCAAGCCGCGGCCATGACCATTGCAGCGCAAATGTTTACTGTGCCTATTCAGGTGCTGATGGAGCCGGAACTGCCGCTGCTGTCTGTGCTCGCTAATCTGCTGGTTTCCCCTTTGGTATCGTTGGCCACTATGGCCGGTCTTATGGGATTATGCTGCGCATGGTGCGTGCCGTGGCTCGCACTGGTATTGGTGCGAATAGCTTCATGGTGCACGCTGATTATGGAACGTATTGCCACTTGGCTGGGCGGCAGTGATTGGGCGGCTATGGCTTGGCCTGGGAATGCCAAGGGCGTTTTACTGACTCTTACACTAGAATTCGCCGTGTTCTTGATAATGCAATACGCATCGCATTGGTTGCGGCGCAGGCGCATCGAATCAGGACTGCCTGGTGAACGATTTGGCAGATTGCCCGCTCAACGCGTTCGCCTCACAGTATGGTGGCATGAGACGCTTCACCTGCTGCTACACGGTTAGGTGGTTTATGGCACTTGAAGATTGTCCAATGGGTGTGGGGAGATGGAGCCTATGGCCAGAACAGTGAATACTCCGGTAAAAGTGGTTCCCGGAGGAGACTCATATCTGAATGCTTCATGCGTTAAGGAACTATGCGCGCAAGCATTGAAAGCGCGCCCTGACGCGGAACTCATCGAGCTGGATGCAACCAGCGCCGACCAATATGCCTTCGATGAGGCTGTTAGTCCCTCGCTGCTCTCCGATGTTGCCGTAGTTCGCATCGATAACCTGCAGAATGCTGACGAAAAACTCGCTGAAGCCATCATCTCCTATACCAAACAGGCCGTTAAAGACCCTGCCGGTTCAAGCATTGTCATCTGCCAGCATGAGGGTGGAGCTAAAGGGAAACGCATCCTTGACCAGATAATCAAAGCCGGTGCCGGCAAAGAAGAAGTGCCGGACCTTAAAAAGCCCGATGCGCAGTTGAATTTCGTGTATAAGGAATTCGAGAAACGCAAGCGAAGAGTTGAACCTGCAGCAGCCCAACAATTGATCGCCGTGCTCGGCGGCAAGACCGGCGAACTTGCCGCCATGTGCGAACAACTCTGCTTTGACTTCGACGACAATCCTATTGGCTTGGAACGCGTCAGCCAGTATTTGACCGCCAACCCACAGGTCACTGGTTTCGCCGTTGCCGATAAGGCCATTGAAGGGCATACGGCACAAGCCATCGTCATGATGCGAGCCGCAGTGGAGCAAGGTACCGATCCAATCGCGCTGATTGGTGCCTTGGCCATGAAACTGCGCACCCTGGCCAAAGCCGCAGCGGTAAAATCCGGTACAATTTCGCAAGCCGAAGCCAAAACCAATCCGTGGGTATTACGCAACGCCACACGACAGTTGGGCGGCTGGACTTCAGCAGGCATGTCGCACTGCATCCGCATGCTGGCCTGGGCGGATGAGCAAAGCAAAACCAATGGCGGCGATCCGCTGTACGCGCTCGAACGTTGCATTGAAGACATCAGTCATAAAGGACGATAGGACCATTACACATGAACACACGCATCATCGAAGTTGCCACAGGCGAAGCCATGCAGGAGCTCGGCAAACAAGTCGCCTCACAGGTGCGAGGTGGCGACGTACTGCTCCTGTCCGGACCACTGGGTGCCGGCAAAACCACCTTTGCCCAAGGATTCGGCTCAGGCTTGGGCATCACCGAACCCATCGTATCGCCCACATTCACCATTGCCCGCGAACTGAACGGACAATTCACCAACGGGAAACCGGCGCATCTCATCCACGTTGACGCCTACCGCCTAGGCGGTTCCTCATATGCGCCAGGACAAGACACCATCGGCCGACTTCTGGATGAACTGGAATCCCTAGGATTGGACGAAGAACTCGAAGACCCTAGCGAAAACACAGTGATTCTCATGGAATGGGGCGAACAAATGGCCAGCGCATTAGCCAGCGAACGCCTCGAAATCCACATCGACCGACCATTGGAACATACGCAGAACGATGCTCCCACAACGGAACTCACCAGCAACGGTATCCGAACCGTCGCCTTCGTGCCAGTCGGCGCACGCTGGGAAGACTTCAATCTGTAATTCCGGAAAACAGATTGCATGCGTATGCATACATGTCTTCTGCGCCCATAGACTCCTCGATGTACACTCTCTAAAGGTTTCCACTTAAAGAAGTTCAGATTTGACGAGGAGCATACATGGGTTGCACGCTGGTGATTGATACGTCATTCGGCTCAACGGTAGGTGTTGTGGGGCATAAGCCCATTGTTGAGACAGACTCGCGCACCCATGTGGAAAAACTCCAAGTCAACATTGCGCAAGCAGTCGAAGAAGCCGGCTATCAGCCTTCAGATATCAGCGCCATAGTGGCAGGAGTGGGTCCCGCGCCCTTCACCGGCTTGCGCGCAGGCATTGTGGCAGCCAAAGCGCTCGCCTTCGCGACCGGCGCCACATTGCTCGGGCAGAATGTGCTGGAACCTCAAGCGCAGTGGAATCTTATTCGCCGCAGCAAAGCCGGTACGCTCGGCAATCAGCATGAATTCCATGTACTGACGCTGGCGGTGAATGATGCGCGCCGCAAACAGCTGTATTTTGAACTATGCGACACGCCTCTAGCTGGCAGTGAGCCTGATGTGCCGGCGCTCGCTAAACCGCTTATCGCAATGGATATCGATTATCCCGAATCCATAGTGAACAGGGTCAACCAAGCCGTTCAGGAATTTCAGCAGACCATTGGTGGACAGGTCATAGTCGATGTGATTGGCCACGGTGCGCACAAGTATGCCTCCGTTCTCGAGCATATCGAGCACCTAGGCGATATCGAGGAATCCTCAGTACTTGATCAAGGCGAACAAGGATTGTCCATTTTTGCGAGCGAAGCCCTGCTGAACGCCGAACATAACGACGGTGCTCCAGTCGAGCCGTTGTATTTGCGTCGCCCGGATGCCGAGATTCCAGCTCCGCTCAAACATGTACTCGGTCATGAAGGCGCGGAGCGTACCAACTGATGCTGATTGACGCGAATAAACTGGGCGCGGAGACGGCCATTGCCGCTATGCGTGCGTTGGAAGTCGAACTGTTCGGCAACCATGCGTGGAGCGAAGCTTCCGTTCGTCAGGAAATAGAAGGTACAGGGCGCACATACGTCTTCGACATGGATGACGATACTCATACGATTCGAGGATTCGCCGGCTACTGGTATGACGGCGAAGATGCAGAAATCATGGACGTGGGTGTTGGCAAAGCGCATCAACGCCAAGGCATAGCTCGCAGTCTCATGACCGATCTTATTGAACGTGCGAACAGACAAGGCGCGCAGCGTATGCTGCTTGAAGTCAGCGTTGTCAATACGCCTGCCATCGAGCTCTACCGCAGTCTTGGATTCGAACGAATCGGTTTGCGCAAACGGTACTATCAGCCGGAAGGCATTGACGCTTACGTCATGTCTTTGGATTTAAAACCGAGAATTGTGGGTTTTCAAAGCAAGCAGAGCAGCAATTTTGCTGACAGACAGAACATCAATGATGAACAGGGCAAGGAACAGGAGAGGCAATCATGAGCGAACCAATCGTGCTGGGTATCGAATCCACCTGTGATGAAACCGCGGCGGCCATTGTACGCGGTCGTGAACTACTCTCCAATGTTGTTGCCTCCTCAATGGAGGAGCATGCGCGATATGGCGGTGTGATTCCGGAAATTGCATCCCGAGCGCACGCTGAAGCCTTTGTGCCGTGCGTGTCCAAAGCACTGGCGGATGCGAATATGACGCTGGCTGACGTCGATGCTATTGCCGTGTCTGCAGGCCCTGGTCTTGCTGGATGTCTTGCCGTGGGTGTTTCCGGAGCCAAAGCGCTGGCATGGGCGGCAAATAAGCCGATTTACGGCATCAATCATGTGATTGGGCATATTGCGGTAACTCAGTTGCAGTTTGGGGCTTTTCCACCGGATACGTTGGCTCTGATCGTCTCCGGTGGCCATACGTCGTTGCTGCATGTGGAAGATATGCCGCGCAAGATCGACGTAGTGGGCACTACGTTGGATGATGCTGCGGGGGAGTGCTTCGACAAGGTTGCCCGTCTGCTGGGCTTCCCCTACCCGGGTGGACCTCATATTGACCGCCATGCGCAAAACGGCGATCCACATGCCATTAAAGTGCCGATGGGTCTGACTCAGGGCAAAGCCGGTGCCGCTCATCCGTATGATTTCAGCTTCTCCGGAGTGAAAACCGCTGTGGCACGTTGGGTGGAAGGCGAACAAGCCGCGGGGCATGAGATCCCTGTGGACGATGTGTGCGCTTCATTGGCAGATTCCGTGGCTACCGTATTGGCTCGCAAGGCCATGCGCGGTTGTGAACAGTATGGTTCCGAAACTTTGATTGTGGGTGGTGGATTCTCCGCCAATTCGCAGCTTAGGGCCAAGCTGCTTGAATATGGCGAACAGTGCGGCGTAGAAGTTCGTATTCCACAGCTTAAGCTGTGCACCGATAACGGTGCTATGGTGGCCATGCTCGGCGTGAATCTGGTTGAAGCCGGAGTCGCTCCCAGTGCTCCTGATTTCCCAATCAATTCCGCAATGCCGCTGACTCAAGTTTCCATGTAGTTTTTTGCGAGCTTGATTTCAGCGGTTGGTGAGAAAGCTTGAAATTCCGCGCGACATGCCCATGTGGATTCGATTTGCTTTTTCCTTTGAGGCATGTAAGATATGTGACTTGTGCGCGAGAGAAATCTCAAGCACGAAAGCCATTCCTGCGTAGCTCAGTTGGCAGAGCATCCGACTGTTAATCGGACGGTCGCTGGTTCAAGCCCAGCCGCAGGAGCTCTCCAGAAGCCATCGGCGTGTTGCCGGTGGCTTTTCTGTTTTTCGCTGTTTGCATTTGCCTCATGTAACTGTCATCGATTAGAGCGTCAACGGATAGATCCAGAAATCTCGATGCGTTTACCAAATCAACGACGGACCAACCAATTTTCCCTGACATTTTCATTGACATAGCGGCTCTTTTTATTCCCAGCGCCTCGGCCAAGCTGGTCTGGTTCTCTCCTCGGGCGGCAAGCATTACGCGGATATTGAAAGCGATTGTCTCTGATAAGTGCTCTTCGGATGCTCTGGTCAATGGTTGGATTAGTGTCGCGGTCATCGGCGTGTCTCCTTGTAAAAAGCAGAATTCAGTATTGCTGAACTAAATTATAAACACCTGATTTGCGTTCAGGCAAATTAACCATTAATGTAATGTTCAGCAAACCTGAACAAAAGGATTAAATGATGAACAGTCCGATGAAAGAATGGCTTTCTGATCACGGTATTAGCTATAGGAAGCTCGCCGCCGAGATGGGGCAGTCCCATGCATCCATTGCGATGAAAGTAAATGGGGATGTTGCTTGGCAACAGAAGGATTTGTTGTTCCTTCATGATCGCTACGGATTGTCTTCGGATTTTGTCATTGGCATTTCTGTACCTCTTTACGAGAAGATTCCGGCTGGTGGGGGTGGTGCGATGGTCTGATTTTATTGGCTTTCCTTATTCTCTGTACTTCTCTCTAAAAGAATGGCCGGCTTCCAGTTGGAGCTGGAAACCGGCCGGTGTGCAAATAACCAGTTGAGCCCTGGAGCGTCCTAGTCGCCAAACTTCGCGTTCCAAGCCTCGTGAATATAGGTAAGGAGTTACCGCACATGTCCGACTCTATCAAGCCCTTCCGTACGGTCCATGTCCTTTGCGCTAAGGATACGCAGGGCATTCCGGCAAAATTGTTTGAAAATTCTCCGAGCCCGTCCGGGCGTGTCGCGGATGCGGCGGCCTGGTCGGAGGTGGGGTACTGGGCGGGAGAGGCCGCCCGCTACCGGCGTGTGGGCGTGGGCCTGGAATGGTCCGCGGCCGTGTGCGCGTCGGGTTCCCTGGCCTCGTTGTGTCTGTCCGTGTTTCCCGTGGCGGTGCTGCTGATCGCTGTCTCCGCCGTTTGCGCGTTCGGTTGTTTCCGCGCCTCCGTGGAGGAGGACGCGGCGTTGACGTTCCGCGACTGGTCGATGCCGACCGTCGCCGGTGCGGGAGAGGAGTGAGTGATGGACAGGAAGCGATGCGCCGCCGATGACGGCGTGGAATTGGATTGGCTGCTGCACGAGATTGAGGCGGCTGGCGCGTTGGTTGACGCGTCGATGACGGTCAACGAGATCGTCGCGGCCGCGTTCATGGCCGGCTGCCACGCGTCGCTCGGCCGTTTGGGCCGCGACGTGCAGGGCGTGCTCGCCGTGAACGAGAGGATCCTCGAGGATTCGGACAGCCCGTTCAACGCGGGTTTCTCCGCGGGGGCGGGCATGGTGCTGCACGACGCGGCCCGGCTGGATGGCCTGCTGGCCGGATCCGCATGCGGTGCCCGGCTTCGCGCCATGATGCTGCATCCCTCCCATGAAGGCTGGTGGCGTGATGGGCGGCGAGCTGGACGAGAGGACGGTGGACCTCCTGCTGTCGAACTGCGCGGTGCTGGACGTGCGCAACGGGCGCATCCACTACGCCTCCTGGTTCCGCAGCGAGGTGATCCGCCGGCGCATGGCCGGGGAGGGCCTTGTATCGATATTCCGTTCCCAGGGATTGGGTCCGGAGCTTATCGGCTACAAGCGGATCGAACGCTGCTGGGCCAGGTGGAACCCGGCGCATGCCGATCCGTCCGTCTCGCCGAGGCATGCGTCGAGGCGGACGGATCGCCAGCTGGCCATGATCGCCGACCTGCGCCGTCGCGTGGACGCTTTGGAGGCGCAGGCGGCCCTCGGGCGGGAAGCGAGGTGATGTCATGGAGGCGATCGTCATGCTGTTCCTCGTCCTGGGGCTTTCCTGCATCGGCCTGCTCGCCCCGTTCGTGTGGGCCGCGTTCGGCGCCATAAGGCTCATGGTCTCGCTCACGCTCCGCGTGTGCGTCTCGATCCTCGACCTCGTATGGCATGGAGGCGGGAGATGACGTTCGTGACGATGAGATGGGTGCAGCAGAACGCGTTGGACGTGTTCAAGGCCCCGAAGACGGTGCTCGCCTTCATGGCCATGAAGGCCCATTTCGATGACGGCACGGCGGCCTGGCCCGCTATGGACACGATAGCGGTGGAATGCGGGCTGAGCGTGCGAACCGTTCAGCGCGCCATCATGCAGCTGGTGGACATGGGCTACCTGGAACTCGGCCAGCAGGACTTCAGCCGCGTCGATCCGAGGACCGGCCGCCAGGTGCGCAACGACCGCAGGACGACCGTATGGAACGTGATCTGCAAGACGCCCCGGCTCGAGCTGGAGGCGGAGACGGTGGAGGAGCCGAACGGCGACGGCATGGCCGCCTGCGTCAGGTACGCCAGGCGTGCGTCGACCAAGGGGCCGGGGAGCGAACGATCCGGGAAAGCGGAGCCGGTTTGCGAAAATGTCACCCCGTGCGGAACGGAAATGTCACCCCGTGACGAGGCTCCCGGAAACGAACGGGGTGACATTTCTGCACGTAATCCCGCAAAAATGTCACCCAATATACAGGAGATACATATAAACCCCTCTGCCCCTACGGGGCATCTCCCCGCAAGCGGGGCGAACCCCGGAGAAGACACGAAACCGAAACCGGACGATTCGCCGGGGCCGACCAGGCTCGAGGCCGAACGGTGGCTCGGCGCTGAAACGGCTCCCGTCGCGCGGGACGACTCGCCGCTCACGCCCTCGGACGAGGAGGATCTGGTGTGCCGCGCGCTGGAGAGGGGCTGGAGCCTCGACCCCGCGATGC
>NZ_JGZN01000006.1 GCF_000741715.1 Bifidobacterium saguini DSM 23967
GACTCCTCGCCTACTTCGACCACCCCTACACCAACGCGATCCTCGAAGGACTCAACAGCGTCATCCAGAACGTCAAGACCCGAGCCCGCGGATTCAAGAACATGGGCTACTTCAGCACCATGATCTACCTGACCTGCGGCAAACTCGACCTCAGCACCGTCACCACCTGACAGACCCACCCACACCAAACAGCGAAAGGCCAAATGAATTCATGACCCGCATCACCGGCCTCGCCAAGAACGCCGAGTGACATTTTCCAAACTTCCCCTAATGGAGAGAAAGAAATAAAGGAAGAAAATAATGACACAAACCACTACAACTCCGGTTGCAGACCCGTGGACTGACCCGGAAACCAGCAACAAGATGGCCATCAAGGCGCTGATTCTGCTGCTGATCACATTCATCCTCGGCACCCTGTGCCTGCAGGGCTTCAACCTGGTGTTCACCCAGGTTGGTGAAGATGTAGGAGCTCCGGCACAGGCTTCGCTGATTACCGCATTCCCATCATTGGTGCTCGGCATCGTCTGCTTTATCTACGGTTCTCTTGGTGATTTCGTTTCCCTGAAGCGACTGGTCGTCGCCGGCCTCGTGACCCTGCTCGTCGGTTCCCTGTTCGGCTTCGTGGCGAACTTCTTCTTTACCGCGAACATCTGGACCGTGATTATTGCTCGTGTGCTGCAAACCGCAGGTGAACAGGTCGCCGGTTCCGTGTTCCTGGTCATCGCCACCAAGTACCTGAAGCCGTCGCTTAAGGTCATCTTCTTCGGCCTGTACACCGCCGCCTACCAGCTGTCTGCCTCCATTGGCGTGTTCGCAGCCGGTGTGCTGAGCTCCATCGCATGGCAGTACCTGTTCCTCATCCCTGTGGTGACCATCTTCTTCCTGCCGACCCTGCTCAAGAACCTGCCGGGCCGTCAGGGCGGCAACGAACACGTTGACTGGCTTGGCTTCACCATCTTCGGTTTGGCCAGCGCGTTCCTCACCCTGTTCTTCTCCTACATGGCATGGTGGATGCTCGCCGTGGCCGTGGTGCTGTTCGCCATCTTCGCCGTGTACATCCACAAGGCCGCCAACCCGTTCATCACCCCGGAGTTCTTCAAGAACACCCGTTGGTTGGCTGCCATCAGCCTGATTCTGGTGTTCTACTTCACCAACTACTGCATCTCCCCGCTGTTCAACGCCATCGGCACCTCCGTCTACGGCATGACCACCGCACAGGTTTCCACCTACATTGTGTGGGCCTTCGTGTGCGCTGCAGTGGTCGGCACTTCCTCCGGTTGGATTATCGGCAAGATCGGTCGCCAGCCAGCACTGATCACCGCCGCATGTCTGATGATTGCCGGCTTCGTGACCGCAGCCTTGGCTGTCAACGCTGGCTTCCTGGTGCTCACGCTCACCGCATGCCTGTTCTACTGCGGTGTGGGTCTGCTCTACTCCCCGGTGGTTTCCACCGTGATCGACACCTTGCCGCAGAGTGAATCCGGCCGTGGCGTGGGCATGAACGATTTGGTGATGAACGTCACCGCTTCCATCGGCATCACCGTTATCGGCGGCCTGATGGGCTCCCAGTCGTTGGCCGGCTCCAGCATCACTGGTGCCATCGGTGCGGCTGCCGGCTACGCCAATCTGCTCCTGATCGGCGGTGGCGTAATGCTGCTCGGCCTGATCGTGTTCCTCCTCTTCCGCAAGAAGATCTACAGCCAGAACTGATAGTTCAACTGATTGAAGGGCTCGCATACAAATTGGTTCTCTCCAGTTCGTATGCGAGCCTTTTCTCACCTGCAGTAAATACGGCAATACCCCAATTGGGCTCCCCTCTGAAGAGTGGAGCTGTCGGCGAAGCTGACTGAGGGGGAATTTTACATATATTAAGGAGATAATCAATGACGATTACCTTAGCCATTGAAGGTTCAGGTTTCACTTCGCGCACTCGCGATGACGTACAGTATTTCGATCACTCGCTATTTCTGATTGATGAGCATGGCATCATTCAATCAGTATTGGAACCAGATGATGAACGGTACCAAGCGGAGCGAGCGCAAGCACAGGAACGTGGCATCTATCATGCTATTGCCGAAGGCTCCTATCTGCTGCCGGGCTTCATCGACCTGCATGTTCATGCTCCGCAATGGGCGCAGGACGGTACCGGATTGGATGAGCCGTTGGAGGTCTGGCTCGGCAAATACACGTTCCCCACAGAAGCCAAATTCGCTGATGAGGCTTTTGCTCACAAGGTGTATGAGGATTTGGTGAGCCGCATGCTCTCTACCGGCACCACTACGGCATCCTATTACGCCACCGTTGACCGCAAGGGTTCTCTGGTATTAGCTCAGGAAGCCGTCCGGCTCGGCCAGCGCGCTTTGGTGGGCAAGGTGGTGATGGATGACCCTGAAGCTAATCCGGAATATTATCGTGATGCTTCCGCTCAGGCGGCTATCGAGGAGACAGAGCGGTTCATCGAAGAAGTCGCCGAACTCAGCCAGAGCAGTGTGCAGGGCGTGTACCCGGTAATCACCCCGCGATTCATTCCCAGTTGCACGGATGAGGCATTGCGCGGGCTTGGTGAACTGGCCGCGCATTATCATGATGTGGCCTACATTCAAACCCATTGCAGCGAAAGCGATTGGGAGCATGGTTACGCGTACGAGCGCTATGGCAAAAGCGATACGCATATGCTGCATGAGTTCGGATTGCTGACCGACCGCAGCATTCTGGCGCATAGCGTGTATCTGTCCGAAGAGGATATGGAAGTATATGCGCAAACCGGTGCGGTGGCTGTGCATTGCCCGCTTTCCAACGCGTTCTTTGCCGGATCGGTGGCGCCGATTCGCCGTTACTTGGATGCCGGTATGCATGTGGCAATAGGCAGTGATATTTCCGGTGGATACAATCCGGACTTGTATGGCGCAATTCGTCAGGCAGTGACATCCTCGCGCATGCTGGAAACCGGTGTGAATCGTGATTTGGCAGCAGGGGAGAGGGGAGTGGCGAACAGTGCCCTGACCTTGAACAATGCGTTCTATGTGGCTACTGCCGGTGGCGGCGAATCTCTGGGCTTGCCGATTGGACGCTTGGAAGCCGGATATGCTTGGGACGCTCAAGTGGTCGATACCAAGTTCCCGAGCGCTCGTCTGCCTATTTTCGAGGACAATGAGCCAACTTCAGATATCTTCCAAAAGATTGTGAACCTTGCTGTACCGGAGAACATTCGTACTGTCTGGGTTCAGGGCCGTGAGGTGGTAAGTAAATAACAGTAATGGCCTTCCGATAAGGAAGGCCATTACTCGTTTTTGGCTCCTCTCTATGAGGGGAGCGAGATGCACTTTGTTTTAGCGCGTGTTACTCAGCGGCGATGGCAGCCTTGAGCTCGTCCACCTTATTGGTGCGCTCCCACGGGAATTCAACATCGGTGCGACCAAAGTGACCATAAGCGGCGGTCTTCAAATAGATCGGACGCTTCAGATCAAGCTCGTCGATAATGGCTGCCGGACGTAGATCGAATACCTTACGCACAGCGGCGGCAATCTGGCCACGGGTCACGCCCTGCTCGGTGCCGAAAGTCTCCACATTAATGGACACCGGGTCGGCCACGCCGATAGCATAGGCCACCTGGACCTCGGCCTTATGTGCAAGACCTGCGGCCACGATGTTCTTCGCGACCCAGCGGGTGGCATATGCGGCGGAACGATCCACCTTGGAAGGATCCTTGCCGGAGAACGCGCCACCACCGTGGTGAGCGGCACCACCGTAGGTATCCACGATGATCTTACGGCCAGTCAGACCTGCATCGGCTGCCGGGCCGCCGAGAATGAAGGATCCAGTAGGATTGACCAGCTGACGGTAGCCTTCGTACGGCACCTTGTCGCCAAGCACGTCCTTCAATACCGGATCGATGACGTGCTCCTTGAGCTGAGCCTCAAGCCATTCGTGAGTAGCCTCAGGATCATGCTGGGTGGAAATCAGCACGGTGTCCAGACGAACCGGCTTGTCGTTGTCATCGTATTCCACGGTGACCTGAGTCTTGCCATCCGGGCGCAGATGCGGCACTTCACCGGACTTACGCACTTCGGTCAGGCGGAACGCGAGGCGATGCGCCAGATAAATTGGCAACGGCATCAAGACAGGAGTCTCATCGGTGGCGTATCCGAACATCACGCCCTGATCGCCGGCACCCTGAGCCTCATAACGCTCTTCACGGCTTGCTGCGGTTTCCTGAGCAGCGGAAAGACGGGAAACACCCTGATTGATTTCAGCGCTCTGGCCGGTGATGGCAACGATAACGCCACAGGAATCAGCGTCGAGGCCTACTTCGGAGGAAGTGTAGCCAATATTACGCAGGGTTTCGCGGACCTTGGATTGCACATCGCAGTAACCCTCGGAGGTAACCTCGCCGAATACCAGGAATACGCCGGTTGCAGCGGAAGTCTCAACAGCTACATGGCTGGTGGGGTCTTGGGCAAGCAAATCATCCAAAATGGCGTCGGAGATTTGATCGCAAACCTTGTCAGGGTGGCCTTCGGTTACGGATTCTGCGGAAATAAGCCGCTTCTCTTCAGTCATATCATCCCTTTCGTTAGGACTTATCGCCCCGCTGAAATGCGAGGCACAATGATACGGTTCTTCAATTGTTGATACAGCAGAGCGGACATAACAAAAGGGCTCGTGCCAACCAGCGCGGTGGCGCGAGCCCTGTGCATGTTTGCTCTTGTTCGATTTATAGTCTATTGATGTGAGCAAGGCAAGTGTGTCGGCTGAAAATCAGCGAGTGATGTGCCTTACACCAATAGTTTCCCTCGAAGGAGCGAAGGTCGATCAGTTGCCCTCGTTGACGTCGTCCTCACCCAAGGTTTCCTCGAGCAGGCCCTCGTCGATTTCGCGGAATGCGATGGACAGCGGCTTTTCGTTGTTCTGGTATTCCACCAGCGGGCCAACGTTCTGCAGCAGACCCTCGTTGAGCTGGGTGAAGTAGGAGTTGATCTGACGCGCGCGCTTGGCGGCGAAAATGGCCAGCGCGTACTTGGAGTCGGCGTGCTTCATCAGGTCGTCAATCGGCGGATTTGCAAGACCGGTGGGGTGCGGGTCAGTGCCGAATGCCTCGTTACCCTTGACCTCGGTATCTTCTGCCATAAGTATGTGTCTCCAAACGTTGGAAAATCTATCTCAACCGAAGCAAGTGTAGCCTTGTGGCGGGACTTCAGGCCAATCGTCCGTCAGCTTTGCCTACTTACCAGTTTGAGACATAAGAAGTGCCGTGGCTGGGTGTGAAAAAGGTTACATTTTCGAAAATTCCATTATTCGACTCTTGACAAGAGCCGTGTCCCATGCAAGGGCTTGAATGGGGTTATGACTGAAATGCGATCTGCAAAACTCATGTCCGGCCGCGTCTTCGCAGGCGCGCGCGCCCTGTATCGTGCCGCTGGCGTCAGCGGCGACGACATGGGCAAGAAGCCCATCATCGCCATCGCGAACTCTTTCGATGAGTTCCTGCCTGGCCATGTTCACCTGAACAAGGTGGGTCGTATCGTCTCCGAAGCCATCAAGGAAGCTGGCGGCATTCCCCGCGAGTTCAATACGATGGCCGTGGATGACGGTATCGCTATGGGCCACACCGGTATGCTCTACTCCCTGCCTTCCCGCGATATCATCGCCGATACTGTTGAATACCAGTGCAACGCTCACTGCGCTGACGCTCTGATCTGCATCCCGAACTGCGACAAGGTTGTGCCGGGCATGCTGATGGCTGCACTGCGACTCAACATCCCGACTGTGTTCGTGTCCGGCGGCCCGATGGAAGCCGGCACCACCGTGCTCGCTGACGGTACCGTTAAGAAGAACACGGATTTGATTTCCGTGATGTACGCCTCCGCAGACGACAACGTCTCCGAAGAGGATCTGCTCAACTATGAGAAGACCGTCTGCCCGACCTGCGGTTCCTGCGCCGGCATGTTCACCGCCAACTCGATGAACTGCCTGACCGAGGCCATCGGTCTGGCACTGCCAGGCAATGGTACGATTCTGGCCTCCCACTCCTACCGTAAGGACCTGTTCAAGCGTGCTGCCGAACAGGTGGTCAAGATTGCTAACCAGTACTACCGCGATGACGATGACTCTGTGCTGCCGCGCTCCATCGCCACCAAGGAAGCCTTCGAGAACGCCATGACTATGGATGTGGCTATGGGCGGTTCCACCAACACCGTGCTGCACATCCTGGCAATGGCCCAGTCCGCAGACGTGGACTTCACTCTGGATGATATCGAGCGTATTTCCCACACTGTGCCGTGCATCTGCAAGGCTTCGCCGTCCGGCAAGTGGGAGATTTCCGATGTTCACCGCGCAGGCGGTATCACCGGCATTCTGGGCGAGCTCGACCGTGCCGGCAAGCTGCACCGCAACGTGCACTCCATTGACTACCCGACCCTTGAGGACAAGCTCAACGATTGGGACATCATGCGCCCAACCTGCACTGAGGAAGCCAAGCAGATGTACAAGGCCGCTCCTGGCCACATCATCTCCCCGGAGCCGTGGACGCACACCACCCTGTTCGACACGCTCGATACCGACCGCGAGAACGGTGCCATCCACGACATCAACCACCCGGAGATTCACGAGGGCGGCCTCGCCGTGCTGCGTGGCAACCTGGCTCCTGACGGCTGCGTAGTGAAGACCGCAGGCGTGCCGCAGGAGATTTGGAAGTTCCGCGGACCGGCTCTGGTGGTCGAATCCCAGGAAGAAGCCATTAAGGTGATTCTGGACGACACCCTGAAGCCCGGCATGGCTCTGGTGATTCGTTACGAAGGCCCGAAGGGCGGCCCGGGCATGCAGGAAATGCTGTACCCGACCTCCTTCGTCAAGGGCAAGGGCATCGGCAAGCAGGTGGCTATGCTCACTGATGGCCGCTACTCTGGTGGCTCCTCCGGCCTGGCCATCGGCCATATTGCTCCTGAGGCTGCCAACAAGGGCCCGATCGCACTCATCAAGAACGGCGACATCATCAACATCGATATCGAGAACCGTTCGGTGAACGTGGAGCTGACCGACGAGCAGCTGGCCGAGCGCCGTGCTGAGCTCGAAGCCGGCGACGGCTACGTGGCTCACCGCGACCGCAAGGTCTCTCAGGCGCTGAAGGCCTACGCCGCCTTCGCCCGCTCCGCCGACAAGGGTGCTACGCGAGATCCTGACCTGATCAACAAGCTCTCCGGCCTCGCCTGATAGGTATTGGGACATTTCCGGCTCCTCTTGTCAGGGGAGCTGGCGGTGAAACCGCCTGAGAGGTAGTTCCACAGGAACACTGCAATAGCCTTTCGCCAAGTCGCGAAAGGCTATTTTTGTATCGTATGTTGAAGAGACTATGAATTTGTAAAAGGTGTTTATGTGAGAATATATGCAAATAAAGAGGAACTCAAAGCTGAAATAAAAAAAATCATTTGAAAAATATATTTCAGAATTTGATAATATACCGGAATCTTTAAAAGATAAGATAGTCGATAACGTTGATAGGACTCCGGCTGAGAACCTCGCTTATCAAGTTGGATGGACGACGTTGGTCCTTAAGTGGGAAAAGGATGAAAGAAACGGACTCCAAGTACATACTCCATCGGATGATTTTAAATGGAATCAGCTTGGTGAGCTATACCAGTGGTTTAATGATGAGTACGCTCATTTATCGCTCAATGCTTTAAAAGCTCAATTAGAAGAAAACGTTAATTCTTTATATGCATTGATTGATTCTATGAGCGAAGAGGAATTATTTGCTCCACATATGAGGAAATGGGCTGATGAAGCAACTAAAACAGCAGTGTGGGAAGTCTATAAGTTCATACATGTGAATACTGTCGCACCATTTGGGACCTTTAGAACAAAAATCAGAAAATGGAAAAAGATAGTGCTATAGATTTTGCATAACACGCATCAATAATGATTGATGAATCTGATTGTTGCAAAGCGGTACTTCGCATCCGTATTTAAGTACATCATTATTGCAGTACGGAATTAGGCAAATCGATAGATAAGGATGTTGATGTGTCTAATGAAGTAGGAGCCTAAGCAATACCAATCAAGAGATGATGACGGATGATCATTTGCCCATAGCCTGAGCAAGTGCGTCAAAGAAAGCGGTGCAAAATGTCCAATCGAACTGGTGGAAAATGTACAGTCAGAATGGTGTAAAATGTAAGATGAAAATGGTATAAAATGTAAGATGGAGTTGGGGATATGACACTCAAGCCGGATGAATATAGGCCGAGGCTGCTTGATACGCCTGTTTCGAAAATGCTCAATGTGTTTGGAGCGGTGCAGATCGACGGTGCGAAATGGTGCGGCAAGACATGGTGCGCGCTGTCGCATGCCAATAGTGTTACCGGGCTTGATGATTATCGTGTTCGTCCTTTAGCCGAAGCAGATCCAACCATGCCGCTTATCGGTGATCAGCCACATCTGATTGATGAGTGGCAGACTGTTCCTGCTGTACGTGATGCCGTCCGTCATGCAATTGATCAGACAGCCAATCGTGCTGGACAATACCTGCTCACTGGATCAAGCGCTCCTCCATTGGAGCAGTATGAGCATAGTGGTGCCGGACGGATTGCTCATTTGCGTATGCGTCCAATGAGCTTGTATGAGCAGGGTCTTTCCACTGGTGCAGTCTCGTTGCGGCGGTTGTTTGAGGAGGATTTCGAGCCTGCATCCACGCAAACGTCGTTGGCACAAATCGCGGAGTGGACTTGCCGTGGAGGGTGGCCGGCCTCATTGGACAGGGATCTTGAAAGCGCTTTATATATTCCGCAGCAGTATCTTGAAGCTGTATGCGAGGATAATGCGCCTCGAATGGGGAAGAACCCGGAACTGACCCGACGTATCATCATGTCGCTGGCTCGAAACAACACGAAAGCTGCCACCGTAAAAACGTTGAGCAGAGACCTGTATGCGGCTGACGAGGCAGCTGATACTGAGCCGGCTCGATCCACTACTACCAGTTATGTTGACATGTTGATTCGTGAATTCCTTATTGAGGAATTGCCGAGTTGGGATGCTCCTATCAAAGCGCGGAACCGAATGCGTGTGAAGTCCAAACGATATTTTGTGGATCCTTCACTTGCGGTTTCGGCATTGGGTATGAATCCTTCTCGCTTGTTGACCAATGGTCAGGTCTTCGGAGACATGTTTGAAAATCTGGTGATTCGTGACCTGCTGGTTTATGCCTCCGCTTGGGTAGGCATCGAGCATCCCAAAGTCTATTTCTATCGTGATGACAAAGGTCTGGAGGCAGATGCCATTATTGAATTGGCGGATGGCCGATGGGCTGCGGTCGAAATCAAACTCGGTGAGAACAAAGCTCAGGAAGGTGTGGATTCACTTATCAAAGTGCGGAACACCATCATGGCTAACCCTTACTCACAGCAGCAGGAACCGTCTTTCCTGATGGTGATTGTTGGCAATGGTTTGTTCGCCAGAAAAACACCGGAAGGCGTATATGTAGTGCCGATCACGCTACTTGGAGCCTGATTGGTGCGTGCTGATTAATGTTGAGCTACTGGAACAGATCATAAGGTTCCAGCGGTGGAACATGTACAGTCAGAGAGGTGGAAGATGTGTGATCGCTCTGACTGCACAACGATATGGGAAGCCACTACCTCGCGCAGGCGGATTCGCTGAGGCGAGCGCCGCGGGCCCAGTCGGCGGCGCGCATGGCTTTCTTGCCCTGCGCCTTGACCTGAGTGAGTTCCAGTGCTGTGGTGCCGGTGCCGACCCAGACGTTCTTCTTACCGGCTTTGATTTCGCCGGGCTGCAAGTCGGTGGGGGTGTTCGGATGGGTACTATCAGCCAGCTGTGCGGTGAGCACATGCAGCGTGAGCGGCTGAGCGGCAGCCCCTACAGATTCGGTGTCTGCGGTTTCCGGCAAGCCTTCTGCATACAACTTGGTCCAAGCGCCGGGATGCGGGGTGCAGGCACGAATCTGACGGTCAATGGCCTCAGCCGAATCAGCCCAGTTGATGCGTGCGTCTTCCACGGTGATCTTGTGCGCGTATTCCAGGCCTTCGGCTGGCTGCGGTGTGAACGTGGCTGTGCCATCGCCAACAGCGGCTAGCGCATCCACATACATGGGTGCACCTTCCTCCGCCAAACGCTCAAGCAGTTCGCCGGAAGTCTCGCGTCCAGTAAGTGCCACTGTCATCGAGGCTACGATCGGGCCATCATCCAAGCCTTCGCCCACCTTGAACACATCGGCACCAGTGGTGGCGTCTCCTGCCCAGATGGCGCGCTGCGCCGGTGCAGCGCCACGCCACTTCGGCAGATTGGAGAAGTGCAGGTTGTACCAGCCCATCGGTACCGCATCAAGCACGTTCTTCGGCAGAATATTGCCATAGGCGATGACGGCGGCGATATCCGCGCCTAGAGCGTTCAACGCATCCAAGAACTCGGGGGAGCGCGGCTTGGAATCGATGATCGGCAGTCCTAATTCCAATGCCGTCGCCTTCACCGGGCTGGGCATCAGTTTGCGGCCACGACCGGTAGGCGCATCCGGGCGGGTAATCACACCCACCACGTTGAAGCGCGGGTCAGTGGCGAACGCCTTCAGCGAAGGCACGGCCACATCAGGGGTACCTGCGAACACCAGTTTCAGCATAAATCTCCTTACGATGCATGACGAATCATGCCATGATATCGCCGTATCGAGCTCCCCTTCAGTCAGCTTTGCTGACAGCTCCCCTCACTCAGAGAGAGGGGAGCCAGAAGTCGGCGTTAATTCAACCTTATTGTGATCTATTGAACAGCTGGAATGTTGACACCGTTGGCGATAAGCAGTTGACGAAGCTTCACCGGATCTTGGAAGCGCACGCCACGAATGCCCACGGCATTGGAGCCCACGATGTTCATAGCTTTATCGTCAATGAACACGGCACCTTCTGCCTTGATGCCGAACTCCTTCAACGCAGCCTCATAAATCTCCTTATGCGGTTTGCGCAGCTTGACGAAACCAGAAACCAACTTGCCATCCAGCTGCTGCAGTATATCGCACTGTTCCTCAGCCACATGGAACAGACTGGCCTCCCAGTTGCTTAGGCCCCATACACCAATGCCGGCAGCCTTCAGATCATTGACCAGCACGCGCGCGCCCGGCACAATACCGGTCAGTGAATCACGGAAGTTATCAATGTAGTACTGCAGAATATCCGCCCACTTATCGCCTTTATCCTTGCGCATGATGGCGATGGCCTCGTCGGTACTCATGCCGCCATCCATCAGATCGTTGACATCATAGAAACCGGAAATATCGTTATCCAAGAATTCGTCGATGGTCTTCTGGCTATAGCGGGGGATGAGCACGGCTGCCGGATCCCAGTAAATCAGCACATTGCCGAAGTCGAAAATCACATTGGTAATTGGTTTGCCGGCATTGGCGGCTGCCTCGCCGTCCGCAACCAGCACGTCGTATTCCATATCCGGCTCTCCGGGCCAACCCTTCATTACAGCCTCTTTCCTGTAGTAGTGGATATGTATCAGATTCTATGGTTCCATGTGTAGGCGACTGCTGCGCCATAAATCAAGGCTCTATTAAACCAAAATTGACATGCCCCCTTAATTTTGGCTCCCCTTGTCAGGGGAGCTGGCGGCGAAGCCGACTGAGGGGTAGTTCTCCGGAGTCGTGTCAATCTTGGTTTACCAGAACCTAAATCAAATCCTTTGGATCGACTCGGAACCGCAATTCGCCCGGTTCACGCGCCGCCACATGGCGGGCCGTTTCCTGCTGCAAGCGTTCGGCAAGTTCAGCACGCTCGGTTTGCGGCACACGCACCACAGCTTTCACACGATCGGCTGTGGCCTCCAATTCGCGAGCATCCACAGTTTCCGGCTGGGGAATAGGAACCGGACCCAACATGCCAGGCAGTTCACCGCATACAGCCCAGTCGCCACTGAGCGCACCGATACGTTGCATCAGCGTCATCACAGCATCACGCCGGCCCCATATGCAAGCCGCTGCCACAGCAGGTGGCATGCCGGTTTCCACGCGCTCCTCCATATCTTTGGCGGCAAGAATGCGTGAATCCCACACCATCAACGATTGCGCTATCGCAGGATCCGTTTCACCCAGAATCAGCGCTTGACCCTCACGAGACCTCGGTGCGCACAGCGAAACCGCACGCATCCATGCGGTCAGCGTATCCAAGCGGGCATCCACGCCCAAAGCATACAGACTCGTCCACGCGTCGAGAATCGCCACGGCACGATATTCGCGCCCCGCCGCACCCTGTGAAGCTTCTACCGGGCGCACGCGTGGCTCGAATCCGGGCGTGGCAATAACAATCATCGGCTTGAACGGCACATCCGCCACCAGGCCTCGCGCTTTGCTAGACACCACCACCGGAACACCGCGGAACAGGCCGGCGAGCTCCTGCGCGGTGCCAGCCGCGCCCACCCGCACCACCCGCATACGCTCATGCTTGCAGGCCGGGCACTCCCAATTCAGCGTCGGAGCACCGCACCAACGGCATCGCGGTGTGCTATCCGACCGATCTGACGGTAATTGCAATGGTCCGGCACATTTCGGGCACCGAGCTTGCCGGTGGCATTTCGCGCAACTTAAGGTCTCGCTCATGCTGTCCTGCGGAATGGAAAGCAGCACGGGGCCGCTTTCCAAAGCCTTGCTGAGCACACGTACGGCAGTATGCGGCACGCGTGCCCCGATAGTGGGATCAGCAAGTCGAGTCAATTCCTCACGATTCAGCCAACGTACCCACGGCGTCGAATCCTTCAGCGGAGAGGCCAATGGATGAACCGCCGTGGAAAATCCGCTCACTGGGGTCTCCACTGTATCCGGCCCGGTATTTTCCCAGTGGCTTTGCGGTGTACGAGCATTGGCCATAGCCACAAATACGCCACCATGAGCCTTGGCTCGCAATCGCATCACACCACGAGCCTGCGGATATGGCATCATGCCATCCATGTTCTGATAGGCGGCATCCTCAAGAATCGCAAACAGTGCAGGTCCTTCAACCGGCGCATACGCTACGGCGCGTGTACCAATCACCACTTTCACCTGGCCCAATGCCACCGCCAGATAGGTACGGTATCGATCGGCGGCGGGCATGGCCTCAGCGTTAAGCACGGCTACATCGCCCACCCAGCCGCCGTTTGCGGCCGGGGCAAACGGCATCAAACCATAATTGCGCAGCACGGTAAGCAGATCGTTCACTTCCCGCATGGTCGGTAACTCCACGACGGCGCACTTGCCTGCGTTCAATGCCGTGGCCACCATCCACGCCATATCCTTCTGCCATTCCTGTGCGCCGGGCATCAGATCAAACACGAACGATTGGAATCGATTGCCGATAAGCGATTCCTGCAGCACATGGGCGTCACCATAATAAGTGCTAATTCGCTTGTACCCCTGTTCAGCACCTTTGGCAACCTGCGGGCCGAGTTGACGAGTGAACGATGCCGCTAGCCGTTGTTCCGCCTCGACTTTGGCCACGCGCGGAGGAACGGCGAAACGTAGAATATTCGCACGAGTGCCGCCGTATGCCTTGGCGATAAGCGCAATATCTTCCCGCATTGAAGCAGGAACCAGCACATCCGGGCTCATCACACGTTCCAGATAGCGCAGAGAAGAACGCGGTGTAGCGCTGGTGGCCACACGGTCCCAGATAATGCCATTGACGCGTTGCCCGCCGAACCGTACGCGAACCAGCACGCCGGGTTGCGCGGCATCACTGTCTTTCTCATCAATGAGGTAATCGAACGTCTGCCCTAAATGCAGAGCCTGCACTTCCAACACCACCTGGGCAATGGGATTATGTTCGGCAGGCGTATGCTCCGCGGGCGCACGTTTGCGGCGTTTGCGTGGGGCAAGCCCCGCAAACGCCAACTGTTCAGCACCCTCAAAAGTCATGGCACCACTATAAGCGGGGATTCGTGTCAGGGAAAATATTTTCCTTGAGATAAGCAAGCTCATGAAAGCCGCCGCAATGACTACCCCTCAGTCGGCATTGCCGACAGCTCCCCTGACAAGGGGAGCCATAAGTGAGGACTACCTCAGGTAGTCGAGTACTAGACGCAAATCGCGCGTATTGATGGCCTCATCGGCGGCAAGCTGCGTTTTCGGCTTAGCACAGAACGCCAAGCCAAGCCCCGCAGCCTGAATCATCGGAATATCATTCGCACCATCGCCAACAGCCACCGTCTGGCTCATCGGCACACCAAGACGCTCAGCCCAAGCCTTCAGCGCGTGCAGTTTAACGGTTTTGCAGACAATCTCACCGAGCACATTGCCGGTAAGCTGACCGTCCGCAGTTTCCAGACGATTCGCAATCCACAAATCAATATTGCCTTCAGCGGCAAGCCTATCCACAACCTCATGGAAGCCACCAGACACCACGCCGACCTTCCAACCATGCGCATGCAACGTGTCAATCAATTCCAGAGCACCATTAGTGAAGTGCAGCTTATCGTGCACAGTGTCGAACACCGAAACCGGAAGCCCCTTCAGCAATGCCACTCGGGCGCGCAAAGCATCACAGAACTCCAGCTCGCCGCGCATGGCGCGCTCGGTCACTTCAGAGATTTCCTCGCCCTTACCGGCTGCCTCGCCCAACTCATCGATGACCTCTTCATCAATCAGCGTGGAATCCACATCCATTACCAGCAGACCTGGCTTGCTCAACGTAGGGCACGCGAAATCCATCGAGACATCCCCAGCCTCAGTCTCATCGGACTTGTTAACAAAGTGCACATCTTCTGCAGTCATGCCTTAGATTGTCGAAAAACCTTGGGACAATACCCGCTATGAGTTTTTCCCCTGAGCTTGTCGTCGCTCTCGCGGCAGACCCCACCCCCATCTGTACTGCATCCGATGGCGGATTGATCGGTGCTATCACTGAATGGCTTATCGCCGTAATGGAAACCATTGGTGGTGTTGGTGTGGCGCTTGCCATCGCCCTCGAATCCGTGTTCCCGCCTATTCCTTCCGAAGTGATTCTGCCACTCGCCGGTTTCACGGCAGCACGTGGAACCTTGAGCTTGCCCGGTGCGATTATCTGGGCAACCATCGGATCCGTGCTCGGTGCATGGGTGCTGTATGGCATTGCCCGCTGGGTTGGACTGCATCGCATCAATCGCGCCGCCGACAAGATTCCCGGCGTTAGTCGCAATGATGTGAGCAAAGCAAATGACTGGTTCACCAAATACGGCACATGGTCGGTATTGATTGGCCGTGTGATTCCCGTGGTGCGCTCGCTGATTTCGATTCCCGCTGGATTCAATCGCATGAACTTCCTGCAATTCACCGGTTGGACGTTGCTTGGCTCCGCCATCTGGAACACGATTCTGGTGTCCGCCGGATACCTGTTGGGCGACCAATGGTGTTCGATTCAAGGTGCGCTTGGCATGTTCGAAGATGTGGTTATCGCCGCGGTGATTGTGGTCATCGTTTGGTTCATTGCGCGCAAAGTGCGTAGTGTGGTGCGTAGCCGGAAACAATAATAAGCTGAGCCGCACGGAGCATTGTGCGCGTGCAATCAAGGAAGTCGAATGAGCGAAGCAGAAGATCTTGCCGCATTGAATGATCGGTTGATGGCGCGTAATCATGCGCTCGCCGAAGCGTTGTCTCGCGCGGGCAAGGAACTGACCAAAGCCAAATCACAGTTGGCGCAATTGGCTCAGCCGCCGCTGACTTTCGCCACAATGGTCAAGGTTGATTCCTCACATATCGATGCCGATGGCGTACAGCATGCCTCAGCGGAAGTGATTGCCGGCACACGCCGCATGGTGGTGCCGGTTGCCGCCAACGTGAATGCGGCTCGACTGACTTCTGGTGCCACGGTGATGCTGAACGAGAAGCTGGTGCTGGTCGAACAACGAGACAACGATACCGTTGGTCAGATTCGCACGGTCAAGGAATCGCTTGATGACGGGCGTTTGGTAGTAGCCGATGCTTCCGGCAACCCTACCTTGATTCGTAGGGCGGGAGCGTTGGCGCACGCGACCATCAATCAAGGTGATCGGTTGATTGTGGACTCATCCGTGCGCTTGGCCTTGGAAGTGCTGCCGGTGGAAGGCGATAAGGATCTGGTACTGGAGGAGACCCCGGATGTCAGCTTCGCGGATATCGGTGGTCTTGATGCTGAAATCAGTCGTATTCGCGATGCCGTGCAGCTGCCATTCCAGCATCGTGCTCTGTTCGAGCGTTACGATTTAAAGCCGCCGAAGGGCGTGCTGCTGTATGGTCCGCCTGGCAATGGCAAGACGATGATTGCCAAAGCCGTGGCCAATGCGCTGTGCGAAGGCGGATACGATATGGATGGCGACGGTACGGTAGATGACACCGAACGTATGGTCAAAGGCGTATTCCTTTCCGTCAAGGGTCCGGAACTGCTCAACAAATACGTGGGCGAATCCGAGCGTTTGATTCGGTTGATTTTCCAACGTGCCCGCGAACGTGCCGCCGAAGGCCGGCCAGTGGTGGTGTTCATCGATGAGATGGACTCGCTGCTGCGTACCCGCGGTTCCGGCGTCTCCTCGGATGTGGAGACCACGATTGTGCCACAATTCCTTTCCGAACTCGACGGTGTGGAATCGTTGGATAATGTGATGGTGATTGGCGCTTCCAATCGTGTGGACATGATTGACCCGGCCGTGCTGCGTCCTGGACGACTCGATGTGAAAATCCGCGTTGGCAGACCTCAGAGGGATCAAGCCGTGGCCATTGTCGGCCATTACCTGACCGACGATCTGCCGTTGGAATCCGGTGTGGATGCTCATGCGCTTTCCGCGGTATTGGTGCGTGACATTTACGAGACTTCGGAACGTCGGCATATTTGCGATGTGCAAGGTGAATCCGGCCAGTGGTCCGCATTGTTCCTAGCCGATGTGGTCTCTGGCGCAATGCTGAAAAACATTGTGGACCGAGCCAAAACACGTGCCGTCAAACAGTCGATTGAATCCGGCGAAGATGTGGCGTTGACCATACCGTTGCTGGCCGCAGCCGTGGAAGACGAATTCCAGGAGACTCGGGACTCTATGGCGGATGTGGATCCTGAACAATGGTCCCGTATCAACGGCATGGACCCAGTTCGCCGTATTCGCGCGGTGTCGTGATGTTTAATCATGTCCCTACCGCCACTTCACTGTAGGGTTTTCTACATTGACTGTAGGATTCCTAACATTGACTGTAGGATTCCTAACACTGACTGTAGGTTTTTGAACGTATTTTGTAGAAAAACCTACAGTCAATGTGGGAAAACCTACAGCGGATGTAGAAAAACCTACAGTCGGTGGGAGAAATCGTCGGGACGGGATAAGGAACGGGGGCTTCGCCATCCTATGGTTTCGCGACGATGGGGAGCACGGAGTTAGGAGTATGTATGAGCGTGCAACGAGTTATGGGCACCGAGACGGAATATGCGGTCTCGCTGAAAGCTGCAGGCGGACACTATAATCCGGTGCAGCTTTCTTTCGACGTAGTCAACGGCGCCGCCGACCAGCACAGTAAGTCGATTCGTTGGGACTACCGGCAGGAGGATCCGGTCAACGATGCGCGCGGCACTCGCCTTGAACGAGCCGCAGCCTGCCCGGATATGCTGACCGACTCTCCGCAGCTCAACATCACGAACGTGATTACGCCCAACGGTGGCCGCGTATATGTGGATCATGCGCACCCCGAATACTCCGCTCCGGAAACCACCGATCCGTTCGAAGCCGTGCGCTACGACCATGCTGGCGACCTCATCATGCAAGCCGCCGCAGAGCGCGCGTCCAAAGCCACCGGAACTCCGATTGCGTTGCATCGCAACAATGTGGACGGCAAAGGCTCAAGCTGGGGTACGCATGAAAACTACATGATGCTGCGCAGCGTGCCATTCAGTCGGGTGGCTCGGCTCATGACCCTGCACTTCGTTACCCGCCAGATTTACGCCGGATCTGGGCGCGTGGGGATTGACGAACACAGCGAAATGGCTGGGTTCCAATTGAGCCAGCGCGCCGACTACATTCATTCCAAGGTCGGTTTGCAAACCACGTTCGAACGCCCCATCATCAACACGCGCGATGAATCCCACTCCACCGATGAATTCCGCCGCCTCCATGTGATCGTCGGCGATGCCAACCGCATGCAAGTGCCGCAGGTGTTGAAACTTGGCACCACCAGCATGCTGCTATGGCTGCTGGAACATGTCGAGGAAGCGGATTTTGACATTGACGCATTCCTTGACGAATTGGAACTCGCCGACCCGGTTGAAGCGATGCACACGGTCTCGCATGATCTGACGCTTGCCGCTCCGCTCGAGCTAGAGCACGGCGGGGAAACCAATGCTTGGCTGATTCAGCTGAAACTGCGTCAAGCCGTCTATCAGGTGGCGGCGCTAATCGACGGCACGGATACCACGGGCGAGCCTGCCTGGCCCGATAAGTCCACCACCTCGATCATGGCGATGTGGGGTCAGGCGCTCGCCGACGTGGCCGCCATTCGTCATGCTGAAAATGATGATGCACGACTGGCATTGAGCAATGAAGCCAGCCGTGTGGAATGGCTGTTCAAATGGCAGCTTTTGGAGAAAATGCGCCGCAAAATCGCCGCTGGCGTATCAGATGGAGCCGCAGCTGCATCATCCGGCTGGAACCATCCGAAGCTCAAGGTCATCGATTTGGCTTGGGCCGCGTTGGATCCTACAACCAGCGTGTTCGCCAAATTGGAATCCCGCACCGAACGTGTGATTCGAGCACAGGAGATTGCTCAGGCGGCGGCAGAACCTCCTGAACACACCCGTGCATGGCTGAGAGGCAAGCTGGTCAGCAAGTTTGGTAGTGAAGTCGCCGCTGTCAGCTGGTCTAAACTGACTGCGCGCGATCCGCAAACTGTATCCGCGGATGACTCCGCCGAATTCTACGGTAACGCCAGTCATGCTGCCGCCTCATCCGCAAACCTGTTTTCCTTGGATATCTCCAATCCCTTGCGATTCACCAAACAGGATTGCCAAACCAAGCTTGATGCGGCGGAACACGCCATTGATCTGCTGAAGGCTTTGGCCATCACCACGGAAGGTTAGACTAGACAGTTATGGAAGACACAAAGACACAGAGTCCACAGGAACTGCGCAGTCTTGCGCTCACGGTAGCCGCTCTCCTTGAAGAGGCCGGCAAGCATGCCCTCCATGATCAGATTAATCCTCGCAATATCGTGCAGTCTGTAGATACCGACCAGTCCGGCAGCGGAAATCGCTACAAGCTCGAAACCGACGGTAAAATCCTGCGCTTTATGAGTACGCGTCTGGCCGATATCGCTCATTTCGATGGCTTCTGGTCTACGCGACCCGCTAAAAGCCGTCCAGGTCAACGATACTGGTACATCGGCAAGATTGACGGTGTAATCAACTATGTTCGCCGAATGAGCGAATGGACATTGACTGCGGCATTGTTTGAATTCGATGAGAACAATGAGCCGAAGCCGATTCTCGGTGTGGTACATGCTCCGGCATTGGGTCTGACCTATTTGGCAGCCAAGGGCGCGGGTGCGGTACGCATTCATAAGACTGCGGTCGGAGAGAAGCGAGACAAGGTAGTGCCATCCATGACCTCTTCGTTGGATGGCTCCGTACTGAGCTATGGCATGTCGTTCATTCCTAAGGAATCCCAACGTGCGTTGGATGTAGCATCGTCGTTGGCTGGTCGTCCTGCCGATATTAAGCGCGTCGGTCCGGCGTCCTTGGACTTGTGCAAGGTGGCGGATGGTACATACGATGCCTACTTTGAGCCGATGCTGCATGTGTGGGATATTCCTGCTATCGCCGCGGGCACCGTGGTGGTATGGGAAGCTCAGGGCACGTTGAGCCGTTGGGATGGAGATCGCATCCATTGGCGTCATGACAACGACGTGGTGGCCACGAACGGTCTCATTTCACGTGAGCTCATGCGGTACCTCAGCATGCTGTAAACCTCTGAAATATATTTTGGACATATTGTTCACCACACTTCATAATCAATCTGCATAAACCTTGAATGATGACTGCCCTTCGTGAGCGTGTATTTTTATGGTTGCGTACACGGAGGGGAGTCGAAAAGGACATGAATCATGCCACAGCAGTTCGAACAACCGCAATCTCAGCCGCAGGAAACTCATGAAGAGGACATCCTCGCTGCTACTGAGAGCAATGCGCAGCAGCAGAACGAAGACCAGTCCGATGTGTTGGACAGCATTCTGGACGACATCGAGTCCACGCTCGAGACCAATGCTGAGGAATACGTCAACAGCTTCGTGCAAAAAGGCGGCGAGTGATGCCCCAATTGCGTGATAGCGGTACTCGTACCCTCCACGCCACAGAACCCGTGCCATCCACTGAGATGGACGGGTTCTGCCGTATTTTCGGTGTGGAAACCGAATATGGTGTGGCGGTAACCGGAGCCAATAAGCCAGTGGATGCGGGCCAAGTGGCCATGACCATGTTCCAGCCCATCGTTTCCCGCTCCCGATCCACCAACACCTATCTGGCCAATGGTTCACGCCTCTACCTCGATGTCGGCTCACATCCCGAATATGCCACCGCCGAGGCGCGTGACCCTCGTGAGGCATTAGCTCAGGATTTGGCCGGCGAACGGGTGATGCGCCATCTGGCATTAAAGGCCCAGGCTAAACTGCGTGAATCCTATGGCGAGCAGGCCACGATTCACGTATTCAAAAACAATGTCGATTCCGCAGGCCATGCTTTCGGATGCCACGAAAATTATCTGGTCCGCCGCTTCGTGCCATTGGAAACCATCGAACATCAACTGCTGCCATTCCTAATTACCCGCCAGCTGTTCACCGGTGCCGGACGCATGGCCCAGGATGGCTTCCAAATCACACAGCGAGCAGACTTCTTGGATGAGGCTGTTTCTTCGGCCACTACGCGTTCGCGCCCAATGGTCAATACGCGTGACGAGCCACATGCCGACCCGGATTCATTCCGCCGTCTGCATGTAATCATCGGTGACTCGAACCGTTCGCAGTGGGCTACATGGATGAAACTTGCCGTAACCCATCTGGTGCTGTGCGTGATTGAGGAGGCATTCCGCCGTGGTGAGCCATCCGGCTTCGAAGAATGGGCGTTTGCCGACCCGGCTGCTGCCAACCGTGCAGTGAGCCGATTCTTGGATGAACCGAATGCCGCACTGGCGCTTGCATCGGGTGAGTCAGTGAGTGCGCTGGCGTTGCAACGTCGATACTATGCTGCAGTCGAATCATTTGTGGCCGCTCATCGGGAAGTGATGGACGCTGCGTTTACTGCCGGTGCATCGGTTACGGAACATTCGGAAGATGCCATTGCTGACTTGCCAACAGCAGTGGTTCTGGGGGAGTGGAACCGAGCATTGGATACGTTGGCGCAAGGCGATTATGATGCGCTTGCCGACCGCGTGGATTGGGCGGCAAAGAAACGCATCTTCGATGCGATGCGCCGTCGTAAGCCAGATATCTCGCTAGCTCAATTGGAGCAACTTGAATTGGATTACCACGACATTGCCAATGGTCGCCTGTATGGTTCGCTTACTGCGCGAGGCCAGATGAAGCAATTGCTGGCCGCTGACGAGGTCGAACATGCGGTTCACGAGGCCCCGCAGGACACTCGTGCCGCCTTGCGCGGACGCTTCGTGGAAGCGGCCCTCGCCTCAGGATCACAATTCTCCGCTGACTGGACCCACCTGACCGTAACCGCTCCGGAACGCCATGAAGCCGTACTTCTTGACCCGTTTGCGTTCAAACCCACTCCGGAATTTACGGCGTTGATGGAATCCCTGAAATAAGCGAAACCCCGACCATCATGGTCGGGGTTTTCTATCTCGCTTGATGCGCAAAGGCTCGCTAGGAGCGGAGGGTCACTCGGTGACAGCCTTCTTCAGCAGGGAGCCAGCGGAGATGCGCACGCCGTAGGAAGCCGGGATGTTGATGGTCTCGCCGGTGCGCGGGTTGCGGCCAGTGCGAGCAGCGCGCTTGACGCGCTCAGCAGAGAAGAGACCGGTGAGCTTCAGGCCTTCGCCGGACTTCATAGCCTCGACGAACACATCCTGGAAGGCGTTAACAGCAGCCTCGGCCTGGGCCTTGGTCAGGTTGGACTTCTGGGCAATCTTCGAGACGAGATCAGACTTGTTGTATGCCATAAAGCATCCTTCTTGAGTCAGTGGGCAGGCACGGTTGCCTGTCCGTGTTCATCACATGATGATAGCGCATAGACCTGCCTAAACCCGCATTTTATAAGGCTTTTCACATCTTTTTTCCGCGATTTTCGACTAAATTCGCTCACTACATGGAAGTTCGCCCAATATGGGAGGCTTTCACGCGCGGATTTATTGACGATTCGGCCGTTTTTGGCATATTGACGGCCCGTAAAAGCTTCAAAAACAACGGTTTCTGAGCCTGCTACACCAGATTATGCTGATCCAACCATTTCATTGCGGCGGCACCCAGAGGAATACGAAGCCAATAGAACACCACACGGTGTAGCAACGTCGCGGACAATGCCACGGCCTGAGGAACACCCACGGCGACGAATGCGAACGTCAACGCTGCTTCCACACCGCCCAAGCCGCCCGGGGTGGGCACTGCGGAACCCAGCGCGTAGGCCAGCATGAACACGAACGTGGTCTCCACGGGATTCGTGGAGTATCCGAATGCCTGTAATGCGGCCCAGAACGCAAGACCGGTGGTGATGTTCTGGAACAGTGCGCCTGCGCAGCTGATGGCCAGCTGCCTTGGTTGAGACAGTACATCAAACAGTTGGTTGATATAGGTTTTGGCCAATGGCATGAGCTGTTGCATAACCCAGTGGCGCACAGGAGGAATCATCATGGCGATGGAGATCACCACAACCACTGCGCCAAGCACAATCACCAATGTATTGGTGGGGATTGCACCGGAGAGCATGTTGCGGCCGGTAAACATACCAATGAGCACCAGCATGGCGAAGTACACCATGTAATACACCACCAAGGCTGCGCTCATAATGGCGGTGGCGGTGGTGTTGCGATACCCGGATTTCCTCAGGAACTGTAGGTTCACAAAGGAGGGACCCACGCCGGCAGGCATGGATACGGTGGCGAAACCACCTGCCACCTGGCTCATAAATACGCCGGCATTGTTGCGATTGCCGCGATTCATTAACGCGCCCAGCGAAATGGAAGAGCCAATCCAACCGCATAGGCCGAAAGTAAGGGTTACTACGGCCATAATCGGGTTGGCGTTGGTGAGCGCATCAATGATTTCCTCTGGCTTGAGCTGGGTGAAGACCACGATCACGGCCACAATCACCAGCAGCATCGTAATCATCGAACGCCAAGAGAAACGAGCCAAGGTCACCGGTTCAACGGTCTCAGCAGTATCGTCGTCAGACAATGAGGCAACACTACCGCGCAAGGATTTGAGCAGTTGCTTATCCCAAGCATCCAACGCGCGAGTAGGGGAGGGGACGGCCACTTTTTGAATGAATGGGGCAATGCTGGCGAGCGTCAAATCGCCCCAAGCCTCGCGGGCAGCCTCAATGGCCGGCTTTACGCCAATCAATGCGGCGAGCAATGCGAGCAGCTGTACCTTATCCAGTGCGGTGTTCGCAGAGCTGGAAGCATTATCGCCATTCAGCCATCCGGCGATGACCGGAGTGCCATCCTCAAGACGGGCCAAGGTGTCCGGCGTGATACGGCGATGGGTGTATCCGCGACGGTTGGCCACCGACAGGTACCGCATATAGGCCACGGCATCAGCCTTGGTCAATGTTTTGAGATTGGCGGGCATGGCTATCGTGTGTGCGTCCAACACCAGAATGGCGGATTCATCGGTATCTGCGATGCCGTAGGGGGAGGGGGCCGGCAGTTTGATATTGTGCAGTCCCAACAGCATGGAGAAATGATGCTGTACGGCATCTCGCACGGATTTGTCTCGGCGAATGGACACGCTGGTGAAACGAATCTGATCCCAAACCTGCTTGAGATAGCCAACTGTATGGGTTTGGGCATCAATTACCGACACAATGAACTTTCGACCATCGGTGGTTTCGAGGTCATAAAGGCGTGAACCTGCGGTCAGATCATCCTCCAATGTGGCGGCCAAAGATCCGCGCTTGACTATCACTGGTTCCTGATGTCGAATCAGTGAAGCTGTTTCAAGGCCTATGCCTTTGAGCGCCGTAACCAACGGCATGCCCCAAACGCCTTTGTTCTGCGTGCCAACGATGAACCGAATCAGCATGCCCACCGTACGGCCTGCGGTCATGGAAACCAGCATGCCGGTAACTGAGTGCCAGGAAAGCACCACCATCACCACTGCGGTGACGTACAGGATATTCCAACTCCATTTCACGCTGGAGCGAGTGCGGCGAGGACCGGCTGCCGTCAGAAAAGCCGCCATGCCGGCATACATGTCCGGCAGAAGGCCCGAGCCATATGAGGTGGCGGCGGAAACCAGTGCCAATGCGAGCGTTTGATCGTTAAGCCCGCTGATAAGCGTTGAAATAGCCCATACGGTGCCGTAGCCGGCAAGCATGGCGATGGCGGAAACGGCGGCCTGCAGCCATTCTCGAGCAACAAGAATCTGAGCTAGTACGATAACCACCATAATGATGGTCACCAATTGAGTCAGCACGGTGGAAGGATAGTTGGCAAGCCAATTGATGGCTTGTGCCGCAGTATGGGCATCGGATTCCACGCCGCGGGTAATGCCGCCCATGAATACGGCGAACACCATAACGATGGCCGCCGTCAGCAGAGACATTGCGGCTCTGGTTAAATCTGCGAAATCGCGGGTGCGACGAGGTGCTACGTCGTCGATAACCGGTTCTGCCACCTGAACTCCTGTTCGATGCTGAAATGAGGGGAATTGTGCTTCTAATGGTAAGGCGCGTACGCAATCGCGCACGCGCCTTAGTGTGTGTTTATCAAGACTTTATGCGATCAGCGGTCAAACGCTACCAGCTTGGAAGCCACACCGGTGTAGGTAGCCGGGGTCAATGCCTTCAAACGAGCAGCGGTTTCGGGATCGAAGGACTGCTGGTCGATGAAAGCCTCGACCTGTTCCTTGTTGATCTCATGGCCGCGCATCAGCTCCTTGACCTTCTCATACGGCTTGTCCATGCCGGGCAGGCCGCGAAGCTCGCAGGCGCGCATGGCGGTCTGAATCGGCTCGCCAAGCACCTCCCAGTTCTCGTCCAGTTCGCGGGAGATCACATGATCGTTCGGGTGGATGGACTTCAAGCCGCCCATCAGGTTGTACAGGGCCAGCTGGGAGTAGCCGAGTGCGGAGCCGATGTTGCGCTGGGTGGTGGAGTCGGTCAGATCGCGCTGCCAACGGGATTCCACAAGCGTTGCGGACAGGGTATCGAGCAGCGAGCAGGAAATCTCGAAGTTGGCTTCGGCGTTTTCGAAGCGAATCGGGTTCACCTTGTGCGGCATGGTGGAGGAGCCGGTGGCACCCTTGACCGGAACCTGAGCGAACACGCCACGGGAGATGTACATCCACACGTCCACGCACAGGTTGTGCATGATGCGGTTCGCATGGGAAACGGTGGAGTACAGCTCGGCCTGCCAGTCGTGGGATTCGATCTGCGTGGTCAGCGGATTCCAAGTCAGTCCCATACGGTTGGTTACGAACTCGCGAGAGACGGCAATCCAGTCCACGTCCGGGCAGGCGGCCAGATGAGCGCCGAACGTACCCGTGGCGCCATTGATCTTGCCCAGGTATTCCTGATTCTCAATGTGCTTCAGCTGGCGGTTCAGGCGGTACACATAGACGGCAAGTTCCTTGCCGAGCGTAGTCGGGGTAGCCGGCTGGCCGTGGGTTAGGGAAAGGAGCGCCTTGTCCTTGTACTCCTCGGCCTTCTCAGCCAAGTGATCGATGATTTCCTTGAACGCCGGGGTCCAGACGTTCTCCATTGCGTTCTTCACACAGCGGGCGATGGAGAGGTTGTTGATGTCTTCGGAGGTGCAGGCGAAGTGCACGAGGGTCTTCAACGCATCGTTGATGTTCGTCATGTCAGCTGGAGCCTTGGCGAACTGGTCGTCGATGTAGTATTCCACAGCCTTCACATCGTGGTGGGTCACAGCCTCGTGAGCGGCATGAGCAGCAATGCCTTCAGCGCCGAAATCCTCAGGAATGGAACACAGGAATGCCTTCTCCTCCTCGGTGAACGGGTGGACGCCGTCCACAATCGGCTGGTTGCCGTTGCCTTCAAAGCCGTTGGCCAGAAGAATCATCCACTCGACCTCGACGCGCATACGTTCGCGGTTCAGGGCGGGTTCGCTCAAATATTCCACGAGCGGTGCGGTGGCGTTATGGTAACGACCATCAAGCGGGGTCAATGCGATGGCGGGGGAAATATCAGTAAGCTTCATAGTCTCCTAGGGTACTTCCAGCCGTGAACCGGCGAATTGAGCGGCGGTGTTGTCTGTGTTGGACGGCTGATTAGCCTTATTGACATGGTGGTAATAGCTATTTCACTGGAGCGTATTGATTTGCGCTGAATGGTCAGCGGGAGCCAGCGTGGTACTTGAGGTCATACGCCCTTGGAAATATCGGGTTTCCTTAAGATTGCCACTGATGACGCTTTGGAAATGGGACTCATGCCGTTGCAATGCCGGAGAGCCCAGATCGGTGGCATTCTGGTAGGCGGCCTGATGATATTTGATCCAATGACTGATTTCTCGCCCATCAGTGGCTCCACCCGCCACAGGCGCGGCGTCATATGCTGTTTGCCCATAGATTGGCGTGACACCAGGGGTGCAGGATCCATCGGCGTTGGTGGTATTGGGTGTGGCTGTGGGAGCGGGGGATACATGCCCTCGCACCGTCAGCCAATTTTTCGTATGCGGATTCGCCGCCCCATCCAATGCCGCCACCAATTCGTCATCAATCTCCACACTGGTCACCCACGTATCGGATGGAATGGGATGATTAGCCACCGGGGAGCCAGCGGTAACCACATGTTCGATGTTGTAATCCTCCGACCAATCGGATGCAATGGTTGCGGCAACGATGCCGCCTTGTGAATGCCCGATCAGAGCCACTGGCTCATCTTTGCCGATGCCGGCCTGTTGCATGGCTTCGGTGACCATACGTACGCTGTCCGCGCGCATACGGCGTTCCTTGTCTGAACTCATAAGTTCCACATTCTGTTCCCATCCGAACGGGGAATCAGCTTTGCCATCCGTACCGGGAATAGTGACCAGCCATGCGCTGGAACCATCTGACTTCTCATACCGTTGGATGGCGATGGTGCCATAGTCAAGCCCACTATCAAGATCGATTTTGCCCAATCTTTCTTCGGCCAACCGCCGTAGATTCTCCATCGCACTGCCCACGCTGTTGCTGGAGCGAACCACGTCATTGTGCGCGTACACTTCAGTGACGTCAATATGATTGCCCTGAATAATGTCTTTCACCGGCCCGGAAACATTCGCAATCTTGCCGGCTCCCTTATTGACTTCATCGGTATGGGCCACGCCTTTGCCAATGGCAATGCCGCCCGCCAACGCGCCGATACCACTCATTACCCCCTCTTGGAATGGATACGTGGACGTCGACATCCAGGAAGCATTCGGCTTGCCTTCAACCACCCAGCCGGAAATCAGGCCGCCAAGAGCCACGGCTGCGGTGCCGATGATGGCATGTCCCGGTTTGAACTGAGTGCCGGCTTGAACCGCTTCGGTAAACGTTCTACGAACGGATAGTTCGGCTTCGGAATACAGCGCATGTGCTCGAATCAGCAGGCTTGCCGTTGCAGACAAGTCGATGCTGAGTTTGCGGCACGCCAGTGCATGTTCGTGGCAGCGCTCGCCTACAGCATCAAACGCCACCGTATCGTGCCCGGCCGGAGCTGTGAGAGGATTTCCACCGGATAATGCCGGGCACATCGGTGCACTGGTGCGCTGCGATGACAATTGCAATGCGGCATTGCTCCATGAAGTCGCAAGCGCGTCGAAGCCTGCAGCCTCATCATCCAAGGCTTTGGCGATCGCCGTATATTCCTCCAATGTGGCCGGCGCATAGCCGACACCACCGTAAATCGAGGATTCAACCTGCCAGTAATAATGCGTTTCAGCCATGATTATCCCCAGACGAGTCGGTGTGTGGTTGCTATGTCATCCACCAGTGTTTGAGAAGCCTGTGCTATCCGGTTCAGTCTGGTTCTAAAGAGATTGGCGGCATTGCCGGTCCACACAATATCGTTTGCTGAGGCTGAGGCCGTAGCGGAACGTTCGCATACCATGATGGTGGCGGCTTGCTGAACTCCTATAAGATTGCGGCTTCGCTCCACAGCATTGTGGCAGGGGCATGAACCGTAATCGAACGGTGTCACGGTGTTGCCGGCAAACCCTCCGATATGGTCAAGAGGTGCGGCTGCAGTAGGCTGTGAATTCGTAGTAAAAGTGCTCATGTACTCAGCTAAAGGGATAGCTGATTCAGTTGTCTAGCCCAATCGACCTATGTGGTTCTAGCTTATTGAAAAAAGGCTGGTTTATGCACAACAAATGTGGATAAACCAGCCTGCTTGGCATCGTCAGGGCAGCATCATGCCTTTACTGTATTGCCGAATGCCTGAACGATACTTCAAGTCAAACTGTTCACAGTAGTTGCGATGCCAGATATGCATATCACCACGGTTTGGTGGTGCCGTTGCCCTTGTTCTGTGAGGTCTTCTGTTCGGATTTAGTATTGGACTGCGTGTCAGTGGACTGCTGATTCGCCTTCATCAGCTCCTCCACCTGCTTCTTCTGCTCTTCGGTCAATGCTCCGCCCTTCTTGGCATTCGACTTCGAAGAGCTACCCGACTGTTGCGCGGCTTCAGCTTGAGAGCTTTCACCATTCTGCTGCACTTCAGCCTGCTTCAATGTGATTTTCGTCAACTTAGAAGAGATGGAAGCATTCGTGTCGATTGCATCACGGATTTGCGGCAACAACACTGCGCGCATCTGGCCGGCTTCCGCAAACTGAGCATCGGTTTGCTGCTGTTGGGCGTTCAGCGTGGTCACATCAGTGGATGTATCCTGTGCGGCTTTAAGATTCGCGCTCAACGATGCCGTGGCCTGATTGAACGCGAGCACAGCGGAAAGATTCACCGCCGTAACGCCTGCTGCCGCCAGCAATAGCACAGCAGTGACAATCAGTGCGATGCGTACGCCGAGCGGCACTCGCGCACGCTTCGTATGATGTACGGTTGTTGCATCGGTTGTCATAGCAATCTCCTTGATGCGGCAATCCAAGCGCCAAGCTCACATGCCAACAGTACAGCCATCACTATGGCCAAAGGCCAGACTACTGCAGTTGTTCTGGTGCGCTCCTTGGTAGTGGTAGTGACTCGCCACTGCCCGGAAGTCTTATCGGAAGTCTGACCGGCCAGGGTATTCGATTCGTTCACGGCAATATAAGTACCGCTGATTTCGTCGGCAATATCCTTGAGATTGGTCTCATCCATTTTGGAAATGCCTGGTTCGCCAGTGTCCGGATCGGTTACCCATTGATCAGTGGTAGAGGAGTCGCCGGCGCTAACGCCATCGGCAATGACCGGAATCTTGCCACCTTGGGTGGAACCCACGCCAACGGTGAAGCCATCATCCACATACTGCCTCAGAGAGGAGAACGAACGCCTAGCCACATTCGATGTTTGCTCGCCATCGGTAATGAGATACAACACGATGGCATCATCAGGATGCGCGTCGCGAATCGATTTGGCCGTAACCAACAGCTGATCAATCGGTGCATCCAAGCTTGAACCGGAAGACACGGAAGTGGATTCCACGCTCAACGTATCCGCCCAATTATCGATGGCAGGCGCATCCGGTGTAAGCGGCACATCCAGTGTGCCGGAAGCGCCGAACCGCAAAGCGGCGAAACTCGCGTCGGAGTACGATGCAGTCACATCATGAACGGCCTTGCGTGCGGCTTCAATACGGCTGATGGTCTCATCGGAGCCATAATGCGCATCAGATACAGCCATAGAACCAGTAGTGTCAACGGCGATGATCACATCAGTGGCGTTAATGGCGCGCGATGTGGTAGGCGCCACCACGCTTGGGGTCAGCACCATTAATGCGGCTACCACCAGCATCAAGGTTCGGCGCACGCACGCCCATACGGTTTCATCCGTGGCATAAGCATTATTCCGCCGTACGAACTGCACGACTTCGGCCACGGCCAACACCACCAGCAGGGCGGCAATAACGCCGCCTGCAATCCAACCCAAAGCAGGGGAGAAGGTGAATCCACTCATCGCTTCAACCTCCATGCACACGCCATAGCGGCAATAAGAGCCACCACCAAAGCCAAGGTCCACCAACCGGGAGCATCAGACATCGAAGCCTTCGCCTTACTTGCCGATTCGCTATCCCTGCGCGACTGAATATCCTTGACCAGCTCATTGACGGACTGTCCATTTGACTGGGTCAGGAACACACCTCCATGAGATTCAATCGCCGACTTCATATCCAACGTGGCCTGATCGTTCTCGCTTGACTGCGGCCCTGAATACAAGCCATCCACTGAAATCTTGGTTTGCTGAGTCAGGTCAAGCGCCTCGGAAAGCGAATAGGTAGGTTTGCCGGACACCACATTATCGGTGGCCAATACGATGGAAGCCGCACGTTGCCGCTCCGCATTCGCTTCAGTGGCCGAACCATAAGCGAAACCGGGAAGCATGGCAGCGCAAGACACTACGCCGTCTCCAATCAGCGAGGTGGCGTCCTTCCTGTTCTGCGTGCCTTCCAACCAATCCGCGATTTTCTGGTAGTCGGCGTCAGACATCTTGTCGATATCATCCTGTGTTTCCACGCCCTTGAGCGCTTTACTGGCTGCCGTGAGCTGTTCGGTGACCAAATCATAATCATCGGTCAACGGAAACACGGTACGTGAAGTGGAGTTGAAAATGCTCAATCCGATACGTTCGCCTTGGAAATGCTTGATAAGTTCCAGATACGTATCAATGACTTCACGGTCATACGGTAGCGTGGAGCCGGATACATCCAAGCACAGCACAATATCTCTGCTGGATGCCTGCTCACTGCTGGAATCCACTTGAGATGGCCTGGCGACCAGTGCAATCGCAAGCACCAAAGCAACCACCACCATCGCCACAGCTGTACGATTCAATGCTCGCCATTGGCGGAACATGCGAGAGGCGTGCTCAGTATTGAGATCGTCATCAAGCGAGAATACAGCCTCATGAGAAGCGTTCGCACGGCGGGCGAACGCGATAATCAGCACGATAATCGCCAATGCCGCCAGAGCGCCGGCGAGTGCGGCCCAAGGCCAGTGCCATGCCAGCATCATGCTCGCCACCTTTCCACGAGATTAGCCACCCATTCCGCAGCCTGGTCCACGGTTACCGTTTGCGCCTGATAGTTGAATGCGGGATTGGCAAATTCAGGCGGATACAATGCTTCGATGGTTTGACGCAGGGTATCCAATCCTTGACGGTTCACCAAGGTGCGGTCGATGCGCGTCAAATCAGCGAGCGTACTGGATTTCAGTGGTTTGCCGCTGGCCGCTGTAGCGAATTCGCGTGCGATTAATGCGAGTTCCACGAACGCATCCTCGCGGGTCAGCGTGCCATTGGCGTAACGGTCCAGCACATCATCGATACGCGCATGCCACTGTGCTTTGGCACTGGCATTACGATGAGCGCCACGCAATTGCGCAGCGGCACGAGAAGCGCGGGCCGGGCGAGACAGTATCACTGCCACAATCACCAACACCACGGCAAGCAGCAGAAAGACCACAATCGCAACGATCAAAGGTCCGGTGATGGACAATGATTCCACAGGATGCAGATTGCTAGGATCCACGGCAAGAGACAATAAGGGCAATGTCATCGGCGATCACCTGCCAGACCCAGATTCAGTTCAGGCGAAGCCCCCAGCTGATTGCGTGTGGTCCTTGCCAAAGCCACGGATACCAGTTGCACAAAACGATTGAACATATCTTCACTGGAGCCGGCGCGAATCATGAACGAGCCGGCACGATTCAACTCCTGTTCCAAAGCGGCTGCAAGATAGTGGCGATGCGTTTCGACCTGCTGGGCGCTTGCCGACGAACGCAGAAAAGCTGGCACTCGGCGGTTGGTCACGCCATCTAGCGGGGCGCTTTGCCCCTTGGCCAGCGGTTTGAACGGGTTCAGCGTAGCCACATCAATCAGCACGATGGGATGCGTGCGTGCAATGCGGCGAAACTCTTGAATATGGTGCTCCGTCATGGCAAGTTCATCAGTGGCCAGCACAATAAGAGCGTGACGGTCTTTGATGCGCCTGGCGTACTCAAGCAGTGCATCGATGTTGCGCTTATGGTTCCACTCACGAGTCAGCGCTTTATCCAGCGTGCGTTCGAATTGTGCAAATCCACCGTTGAACGGGATACGCGTAATGGCGGCTTCATCACCGAACACGATGGAAACGTCATCGGATCGGCGCAGCGACAAGGCCGCGAACATGCGCAGCGCATTGGCCGCCACTTCGCATGCCTGCTCTCCGGACGGGCAGACGCCGGTCATCTCACGGCCTACATCCATAAGCAGCCAGACACGGGAAGTGGATAGCCTCTCGCGCTGCACCACCATAGGCTGACCCTGTCTTGCGCTGGTCTTCCAATCAATCAAACGAGACTCATCGCCGGGCTCATAGACGCGCACGTCCATAACATCACCGGCACCGCCGCGGCGCCCTGATGCATGCTCGCCCTCCAACACACCCAATGCCTTACGCACCGTAGGCAGACTGATCTGGGTGCCGAGAGTCTCGATCTTCCTGCGAATAGAATCTGAACTCACGGAACAGGAACCGTTTCGACGATCTTATCGACAATCTGATCGCTGACCACGCCATCGGCCAAAGCCTCGAACGTGAGCACGATACGGTGGCGAAGCACCTCGTGAGCGAAGGCCTTAATATCCTCCGGCACCACGTAATCGCGACCCGACAGCAATGCCTGAGCCTGACCTATACGAGTCAACGCAATGGTGGCACGCGGGGAAGCACCCAGACGCACCAGAGCAGACAAGCCCTTGATCGGGCGAGAACCTGCGCCGCGAGATGTGGCTGCAATATCAACCGCATACTTCATGATGGCATCCGAAACATGCACACGGCGTGCGGCCTGACGAAGGAATTCCACATCGGAAACGGTGATACGCTCGCCGGTGATGGTATCCGGGCCGATCATATCCGAGCCGCGACGAGTGAGCATGGCCAGCATGCGCGTCTCCTCATCCGCAGTGGGGTAGGTCATCACGGCCTTCATCATGAAGCGGTCCATTTGGGCCTCGGGCAGATTGAATGTGCCCTCTTCCTCAATGGGGTTCTCCGTGGCGATGACCATGAACGGCTTGGGCAGGGCGATCCGCTGACCGCCGATGGTGGTGGCGCCCTCAGCCATAGCTTCAAGCATGGCCGACTGAGTCTTGGCATTGGAGCGATTGATTTCGTCCAGAAGCACGAAATTGGCGTGAATCGGACCGATCTGCGTAGTGAACTTCTGCGAGGCGAAATCAAACACCTGCGTGCCGGTCAAATCGGAAGGCATCAGATCAGGCGTGCACTGCACGCGCTTGAATGAGCCGGAAACGCAAGTGGCCAGCGTCTGTGCCGCAGTGGTCTTTGCCAAACCAGGCACGGACTCGATAAGAATATGACCGCCTGCGACCAGCGTGACGATGAGGGATTCGCGCAGATTATCCTGACCAACCAAGGTCTGGGAGAAACGCGAACGAATGGTATCCGCAAGCATACGTGCACGCTTGGCGTCATCAAGACCCAAGGGAGCTGCGGCTCCTGGAACTGCAGCGGTTACCGGAGGCGCCACAGGCGTGGCCAATGGGCGCTGAACAGACGGCTGCGGAGGCAATTTTGGTTGCGTGGGGAACAAAGTCATGTCCACCACTGTAACTACCTACACTGACTGCAAGCTTGGGGAATGGTTGGATTCCCCAAGACGACGTTTCGACCTACAGCTGCCAATCCACGGCGGTGGCACCCATAGATATCAGAGCCTGATTCGCGCGAGAGAACGGCTTGGAGCCAAAGAATCCGCGGGGTGCAGACAGCGGACTTGGATGCGGCGACTTGATGATGTACGCGTTCGTCAGCAATGGTTCGAGACTTTGTGCATTACGCCCCCAGAGAATAGCGACCAATGGCTTTGGCTTGCCATCGGCATCAACACGGGCGTTCAGCGCGCGGATGGCTGCTTCGGTAACCTGCTCCCAGCCTTTGCCCTGATGTGAATTCGGGCGTCCGACACCCACGGTCAAGCATCTGTTGAGCAGCATGACGCCGCGTTCGGTCCACGGTGTCAGATCGCCATTAGGGGGCATGGGAACACCGAGATCATCCACAAGTTCCTTATATATATTGATCAGGCTTTTCGGCAGTGGCCTCACATCGGGGGCCACGCAAAAACTCAATCCAACCGGATGGCCCGGAGTAGGGTAGGGGTCCTGGCCCACAATAAGGACCTTGATGGAATCAAAAGGAATGGTGAAAGCTCGCAGAATGTTGTGGCTTGCCGGTAGCCAAGGCCTGTTGGCGGCGTTTTCAGCTCTGAGAAAATCGCCCATCTGATGAATGTTCGGTTCCACATCGGCCAACGCTTTGGCCCAGCCTGGTTCAACCAGTTCGCTCAACGGTTTGATCATGGCTCAATACTGTAGCCAAACGTGCATATACGGTGCATGTCCAGCTCATGGCATGCTGTACGGTGGCTCATTTCGAGTCAGACGGTTACACTCGTGGGTAGTTTTGCATGAAGGAGAGCAGCTTATGGCGCGCGACAAGGTGACCTACGAATCGTATGAGCAGGACGTCTTCGATAATCCACCGGCCGGTCCGGTGGGCGCTCACCGTGGATCTCGCCCGGTGATTACTCGAATCGCTCCGTTCATCATCGTGATTGTGGTGGCGGCATTGCTGGGAGCTGGTGCTTGGGCGGTAAGCAGCGGCGAATACGCCAATCTGCTGAATCTGAAGTCCTCCCAGTCTTCCTCGACTACCAGCACCACGACCAAGTCAAAGAAGAAGTCCACGTCCAAGTCGACCAAGTCCGATTCTTCTTCCACTGCCGATTCCACGGATTCTTCGAGCTCTGATTCCTCGACCAGCACGGATTCTTCGAACACGTCCACTGAATCCTCTGATTCCTCCACCAGCGATCAGAGTGCACAGCAGAGCGAACAGACCGCTACCGTGAACAAGGCCACTCAGGTTCGTGTGGTGAACGGTACCGGTGTCTCCGGGTACGCTGGCCAAAAGGCCGATGTGCTGCAGACGGCCGGATACACCAGCGTGGAGGCAGCTAACCCGACCGGTTCACTGCCTTCCGCCACGGTGGTGTGGTATCAGAATGAATCTGATAAGGCCACGGCTCAGGATGTGGCCAATACGTTGGGCATCAGCACGGTTCAGCAGGTACAGGGTTTGGCTGCACCTATTACTGTTGTGCTGATGAACTAGCAGCGCATTCGATATGCACTAGTGCATATCGAATAGCGGAATGGCATCTATGCCGTCTACGCCTGAGAGCGAAGACGGCATTTTTCATAAGTTCTGCGGGCTGTCGAATATGAATGTATCGCTCAATTAATGAGACGGTTTGGCCTATTCACTTATTGTTTGATTTGTAATGTTCCCTCATCACGGTACAATCTTTCACTAGTCGCGAGGTAGGGGGAGCGCGATGCGGTTCTTTCTACGTTCCCTATTGGCATTTTTCGCGACGCCTAGGGAACAAAGGAAAGATCAAATATGGCACAAGGTACCGTAAAGTTCTTCCTTGCCAAGAAGGGGTTCGGGTTCATACAGCCGGACGGCGGAGGCGAGGACGTTTTCGTGCACTACGCGGAAATCAAGGACGACGGCAGCAACAACAAGTTCAAGATGCTGTATGAGGGCGATCGGGTGGAGTACACGCCTGTTTCGTCCGGTAAAGGTACTCAGGCTAAGGACGTCGTCAAGTTGTCTTCTGGCGAAGAACGCCCCGAGTGAGTGGTTTTGCCTCGTAGGACGCTGAAAGCCTCGACTGGTTGTTGCAGTCGAGGCTTTTTCTGTATCTCGGCTATCTGAGCTGCCTGATTCTTTGCTGATTTCATGCCCATAGCGCAATCGCAAACGCGCTTGTTGGCACTCTCTACCCGAGAGTGCTAATGTCTCAGTTAGCACTCGGAGGTCGAGAGTGATAACCGGCAGCTGACGGCCGGTGGTCGTTCTTGGCGCTTGCGGGTGATAACCGGTATACATAGCCATTTGGAGGAACACACAACCATGGCAAAGATCATTTCTTATGATGAGGAAGCCCGTCAGGGCATGCTGGAGGGCCTCGACAAGCTCGCCAACACCGTCAAGGTCACCCTGGGCCCGAAGGGCCGCAACGTCGTGCTTGACAAGACCTACGGCGCTCCGACCATCACCAACGATGGTGTGTCCATCGCCAAGGAGATCGATCTCGAGGATCCGTACGAGCGTATCGGCGCCGAGCTGGTCAAGGAAGTCGCCAAGAAGACCGACGACGTCGCTGGCGACGGCACCACCACCGCAACCGTGCTGGCTCAGTCCCTGGTTCACGAGGGCCTGAAGAACGTGGTCGCCGGTTCCAACCCGATTGCTCTGCGTCGTGGCATCGAGAAGGCCACCGAGGTTATCGTCAAGGAGCTCGTCGCAGCTGCCAAGGACGTTGAGACCAAGGACCAGATCGCCGCTACCGCCACCATTTCCGCCGCTGATCCTGAGGTCGGCGAGAAGATCGCTGAAGCTCTGGACAAGGTTGGTCAGGACGGCGTTGTGACCGTTGAGGACAACAACCGCTTCGGCCTGGATCTCGACTTCACCGAGGGCATGCGCTTCGACAAGGGCTACATCGCTCCGTACTTCGTCACCAACGCTGACGATCAGACCGCTGTCCTCGAGGATCCGTACATCCTGCTGACGAGCGGCAAGGTCTCCTCCCAGCAGGACATCGTCCACGTTGCTGAGCTGGTCATGAAGACCGGCAAGCCGCTGCTGATCATCGCTGAGGACGTCGACGGCGAAGCTCTGCCGACCCTGATTCTGAACAACATCCGCGGCACCTTCAAGTCCTGCGCCGTCAAGGCTCCGGGCTTCGGCGACCGTCGTAAGGCCATGCTGCAGGATATGGCCATCCTGACCGGTGCTCAGGTCGTTTCCGACGAACTGGGCCTGAAGCTCGACTCCATCGACGTGTCCGTGCTCGGCCACGCCAAGAAGGTCATCGTTTCCAAGGACGAGACCACCATCGTTCAGGGCGCTGGCTCCAAGGAAGACATCGACGCTCGCGTTGCTCAGATTCGCGCTGAGATCGAGAACACCGATTCCGATTACGATCGCGAGAAGCTGCAGGAGCGTCTCGCCAAGCTGGCCGGCGGCGTGGCCGTCATCAAGGTCGGCGCTGCTACCGAGGTTGAGGCCAAGGAACGCAAGCACCGCATCGAAGATGCAGTGCGTAACGCCAAGGCTGCTATCGAGGAAGGCCTGCTGCCGGGCGGTGGCGTGGCCCTCGTTCAGGCTGCTGCCAAGGCTGAGTCCGATGAGGCCGTGACCTCTCTGACCGGCGAAGAGGCTACCGGTGCCGCCATCGTGTTCCGCGCCATCGAAGCCCCGATCAAGCAGATCGCTGAGAACGCTGGCGTGTCCGGCGACGTGGTGATCAACAAGGTTCGTTCCCTGCCGGACGGCGAAGGCTTCAACGCCGCCACCGACACCTACGAGGACCTGCTGGCTGCCGGCGTCACCGACCCGGTCAAGGTGACCCGTTCCGCTCTGCAGAACGCTGCCTCCATCGCTGGTCTGTTCCTGACCACCGAAGCTGTCGTGGCCAACAAGCCGGAGCCGAAGGCTGCTGCCCCGGCCGCTGGCGCTGACATGGGCTACTGATCCAAAATAGGTTAGCTGATAGCTCAAGTTAACTGATTGCGGGGATTCCTTCGGGAATCCCCGCTTTGTTATTGCATGAACAATCGTGAGGCCGCCGTCTCCGCATCCGCATACACGGTGGATGCAGAAGCCAACGAACGCTGGATAGTCTCCAACGAGGCCTCCATCTGCTGTTGTGCGGCGCGCCATTGCGCCATCACCGAAGTGAATTGTGTGGCGGCCGAACCTCTCCAAGCTTCTTGTAATGCATTGAGATGGGTGTACATACCTCCTACCGCCTGCCTGATTTGCGCAACTGAAGAAGCCACCGCGGCCGATGATGACTGTATTCGCTCCGAATCCACTTGATATTGAGGCATCATTGCTCCTTTCCGAAAAAATAATTGATGAAGCACGTTCGGCATTGCGAATACCGAACGCTAAGGTGGAGCATATGGCAAATTCGACTTGGGCAGACGTTCATACGACCAATGTGGTTCCAGCTTCGGCTTACTCGCTTTCATTGCGTAGTAGCAAGGCTAGAAAATGGCTTGTTTGCGCCATTTCTATGCTGGTTGCACTGGTGCTGAGCTGCATGTGGATAACCGTAAATGCCTATGGGGATAACTCTGAGAGCAGCTCAAGCGATTCGAACAGTTCGAACAGCGGCGTCACCATTACCGACAACATCACCGATACGGAGAATCTACTTGGCTCACATGCGGCTGAAGTGACCGATGCCATTGCCAAAACAGAGCAGGAAACCGGTGTGCACGTCCATCTGCTGTATGTGTCCAGCTTCAATAGCGATCAGACACCGCAGAAATGGGCCAGCAATATTCTTGAATTCACCAAGCCAAAGCCCAACACGGTACTGCTGGCAGTGGCATCGAATGACGGCAACCTAGTGGTTGCAGTATCCTCCAACTCCGATGAATGGTTGAAAAGCCAGGACACTGTAGACAAACTGTCGGCAGCGGCACAGGAACCGCTGATGAAGAGCACTCCTGATTGGCCGGGATCAGCAACCGCCATGATGGACCAGATTGTGCAGTCGAAGAAGACCTCTACCTCAAGCTCCTCGGTAACCATCGGTGTTATCGCCATGATTGTGGTGCTGGTGGTGCTGCTTATCGTGGTTGCTCTCATGATCGTCATACGCGTACGCAGTAAGGGCAAGAAGCCGCGTCGTGCGAATCGACAGACGCTCACCAGTGCTGAAAAGAAGGCGCGTAAGGCGCAAATCGCCAAGCGAAAGGCTGAGCGCAAGGCCAGGGAAGCCGAAAGAGCGGCTGAAGAAACCCCGGAAACACAAAAGAACGAATAACTTCAAGCTGGCATTCAGGAAACGCTCAGACGAGCGCGCCACTCTAGGAACCATGAGTAAGCCTATTGAAGCATCGATTGTTGTTGTTGACGACGAGCCGTCCATCCGTGAACTGCTGGTTGCCTCGCTGCATTTCGCCGGATTTGAGGTGAACACCGCGGCCTCCGGTTCCGAGGCCATTGAGGTGATTGAAAAGGTCCAGCCCGATCTCATTGTGCTTGATGTCATGCTGCCTGATATTGACGGTTTCACCGTAACCCGCCGCATCAGGCAGGAGGGGATCGACGCTCCGGTGTTGTTCCTCACCGCGCGTGACGATACTCAGGACAAGATCATGGGCCTGACCGTGGGCGGCGACGATTACGTGACCAAGCCATTCAGCCTGGAAGAGGTTGTGGCTCGTATCCGCGCCATTCTGCGCCGTACTCGCGAACAAGTCGAAGACGACCCAATTATTCGTGTGGCCGACCTTGAAATCAATGAAGACTCCCACGACGTGACCCGTGCCGGCCAGCCTATCGACTTGAGCCCAACGGAGTACAAGCTGCTGCGTTACCTGATGGATAACGAAGGCCGAGTGCTATCCAAGGCGCAGATTTTGGATCACGTCTGGCAGTACGACTGGGGCGGAGACGCCGCCATCGTGGAATCCTATATCTCCTACTTGCGCAAGAAGGTCGATGGCGTGGAAGTCACCGATGAGAATGGCGAAAAGCACAAGGTGACCCCTCTCATCGAAACCAAGCGCGGCATCGGTTATATGATTCGCGAGCCAAAGCACTGAGAACGTTGTAAACCATGAGCAATCCGCAGCAACAGCCGGCAGTTTCGGCTCCAGAGCCGCCACAGTCCCCGCAAGACAATCCTGGAATCCAAATTCAGGTCAAGGATTGCCTGAAAGAGCATCACGAACGCAAGAAGAACATTTTCTTCCAGCATTTCGACCGCATTTCGTTGGGCGGCAAGCTCATGGCTGCTACCATCGCTGTGCTGCTGGTAGGCATTACCGTCATCTCCTTCTCGCTGCGTGCCTTAGTAGGCAACTACATGCTGGAGAAAACAGATAGCCAGCTGTCACAGCAGGCCAATCTGGTGTTCAACAACATTGATTGGCTGTCCAAAACAGATAATTCCAACGGACTTTCCGGCCCGAATTCGTATTTTCTGCAGATTCAATACACCGATGGCACTACCGATACCGATGACAAACCGCTCGTAGTCACACCACTGTTGCCGCAGCTGCAGGACGGCATTGTTTCGGTACCGGTACTGCCTACGTATGGCAATACTGATGGCATTACCTTGGGCAAGGTGTTCACTGCCCCCGCGGTCGCACGTCAGGTTGTGGAAGTACAGGCCAGCGAATCGGATAGCGGCTCGTCCTCTGACGGTACCAATAGCCAAAGTAATAATGGCAGCAACAGCAGCAATAATACCGACCCTGCTCCCGACTCATCCGGAAGCCCTGCACCAGGCAGCTCAAGCTCCTCTGATTCGGTAACCAAGGTGCTCTCCAGTCCAAAGCCTGGCGCCAATCATGCTGCGGTGACTGCCGCCAGCGCACCGTGGCGCATCATCGCCAAAGAATGGACCATCAAAAGCAATGGTTCCGAAAAAGTGCGCGGCGTGGTGTACATCGGACTATCCATGTCCGACCAAATCGACACGTTGAAGACGCTGACCTATTACTGCATCGTGGTGGGCATCGCTGTGGTATTGCTGGGCGGTTCGCTCTCCACCTTGATTATTCAGCACACATTGCAGCCGCTGAAGCGCATGGAGAAAACCGCAGCGAAAATCGCTGCGGGCGACCTGAGCCAGCGTATTCCCTCCGCTCCCGAGAACACTGAGGTGGGCTCGCTCGCGGCTTCGCTGAATACCATGCTGACGCGAATAGAAGTCAGTTTCCATGAGCAGGAAGAGACCACCGAGAAAATGAAACGGTTCGTCTCGGATGCCAGCCATGAATTGCGCACGCCGTTGGCGGCCATCCACGGGTATGCGGAACTGTATAAGATGCAGCGGGACATGCCAGGGGCGCTGGAGCGTGCGGATGAATCCATCGAGCACATCGAACGCTCCAGTCAGCGTATGACCGTGCTTGTAGAAGATTTGCTGTCGTTGGCGCGTCTGGACGAAGGGCGAGGCATTGATATTACCGGTACCGTCAATCTATCTTCTCTGGTGACCGATGCCGTAGATGATTTGCACGCGCTTGACCCGGATCGTGCAATCACTCGCGATCGTCTGGTATTGGCTCCAAGCCAGGATTTGTCTCATCCTGCGTCGCTGCAGCTCCAAACCGGTGATTGGGATGCCGTCACCTTGCCGGGGGATGCCTCTCGTTTGCGTCAGGTAGTCACCAACATCGTGGGCAACATCCACCGTTATACGCCGGTTGATTCTCCAGCCGAAGTGGCGTTGGGTATTGTGCCGGCTGCCATCGATCCGCGACAACTCGCGCAAATGCCAACCACCGAAGCTTCAATGAGGCGTTTCGTTGATGCCGCTGAAGTGGGGCAATCGATGCAGACTGGATACCGGTATGCCGTGCTACGATTCGTGGATCATGGCCCGGGCGTTCCGCCTGAATCCCGCTCGAAGATTTTCGAACGCTTCTACACGGCAGATCCCTCGCGCGCAAGGCAAAAGGGTGGCACCGGCCTCGGCATGGCCATTGCACAGTCAGTGGTCAAAGCCCATCATGGATTCATTTGCGCCACGGGTACTGAAGGTGGCGGCCTGACCTTTACGGTGATTCTGCCGGTCGAACGAATTGCTTCCGTGCAGCTGCCGGTGCAGCAGCCGAATGGCAAGCCAAAGGAAAACCGGCAGAAGACATCGAAGACATCATGGTTCGGTGGTGAGCGCAAAGCGTAAGACGCTCGTTCCAAGTGGCGCCGGTCAAGGCCTGTGAGGTACACTGTTCCTTCAGTTCATTACTCCCTATGCACTAAGGAAGGTTTTGCAATGCCCACCGGTCGAGTTCGTTGGTTTGACGCAGCCAAGGGTTATGGTTTCATCACCAATGAGGAAGGCAAGGATGTGTTCCTGCCGGCTCAGGCCCTGCCCGCTGGCGCCACTACGCTGCGCAAGGGTGCCAAGGTGGAGTATTCCGTGGTGGATGGTCGCCGCGGCCCGCAGGCTATGGGCGTGCAGCTGATTGCCTCCGCGCCGAGCCTGGTTAAGGCAACTCGCCCGAAGCCGGATGATATGGCTGCTATCTGCGAGGACCTTATTAAGATGTTGGACTCCGCAGGCAATACGTTGCGTCGTCACCGTTATCCTTCTTCCGCTGAGAGCAAGAAGCTGGCCACGCTGCTGCGCGCCGTGGCTGATCAATTTGATGTACAGGACTGACGGGGCTGATTCCATCCATGACTGACACCATCGAAACCACTGTGACGCCGGATCCTCGCGCCATAGCACATGCCGTGCTACTTGAAGTGGCCGACGAGCCCGAGCAAGTGGGCGAGTTCGTTGTTGCCAACGAGCTTGAAGATCATGTTACCGATTTTCGCTTTGCTGCCAATATTCGTGGTTATGAAGGTTGGCAGTGGTCGGTGACGCTATATCACGACGTGGAGTTGGACTCCTGGACCGTGAATGAATCTTCGCTGATCCCCACTGAAGATGCGTTGATGCCGCCGCAGTGGATTCCTTGGAAGGATCGTCTCGAACCCACGGATCTTTCGCCTACCGATTCAATCGGTACGGATCCTGATGATGAGCGTCTTGAACCCGGGGAAGTGGAAGAGTCCTCGCTGCAGGATGTTAATGACGCAGCCGAGACTTTTCGTTTGACGCGACGCCATGTGCTGAGCCCCTTGGGTCGTGCGCAGGCCGCCAAGCGTTGGTATGAGGGGCCGCGCGGTCCTAAGGCTTTGAGCACTAAAACCGCAGAAGGCAACTTGTGCTCCGATTGTGGTTTCTTCGTGCCATTGACCGGCGAACTGGACCGCATGTTTGGTGTGTGCGCCAACAAGTGGAGTCCGGATGATGGACGCGTAGTGTCGCTGGATCATGGTTGCGGCGAACACTCCGAAATCGAGCCTCCTGAGCCGAGCCATCTGTGGGTGCAGTCCAAGCCGGCGTTGGATGATTTGCATATTGATGTTATCGCTCGACCTAAGGCCCATAAGGCTGAGGAAAGCGAGTCCGAGTCCGAGTCTGCCGACGTTGACGGCGAAACTGTGGTTGATGCTGCAGAGAACGTCGCTGCCGTTGCCGATGCGCCGGCAACTGAATCTTCTGTACCGTCAACGGATGCAGTTGATGGTGCCGGAAGTGCGACCGCTCAGTCTGGCGCAAAGGCTACCGATGGTGCTGAGAAATCTGGCGGTGAGACTCCTCAAAGTACGGTAGTTTCTGGTGTTGCCGATGCTCAGAGTTCGGAATCCGCATCCGAAGGTCTCGGAATCGAGAACGCAGACAGTACAGAGGTTCCTGCTGCAACTGTGGCGAATGAGGCTGATTCCTTCAGCGGCAATGATATGAGCGGCGACGTTGCTGTTGTCTCTTCGGAGGAGGGGGAAACCCTTGAGGATAACCTCGTCAATTCGTCTGATGATGCCGACACCGACGTTATTGACACCGATTTCGGTGAAGATGATGACCTCGATGATGATGAGGCTACTGAAGAAGACATCATTAATAACACGTCTGTTGACACTGATGATGACGATTTTGACGATGACGATTCCGAAGTGAGTGACAATGTGGCTCCGGAGCTGGAAACTGTCATCGATCTGATCGAACAACTGCGCCAAAATCGCGCCGATGAGGATTCTGATACCGACGCCGACACCGGTATCGATATTGATACCGAAAGTGTCGAGAATGAATCCGGTGACAACGGTGAACCTACCTTGGAACCCGGTGTTGGCGATGCTGAAGGTGCAGAAGACATTGACGACAATAATGCCTGAACCAAAGGTTGCTATCTGACCATAGGTATCCGCGTCCCTAAAGTAACCTCTGACGCAACTCCTCCCTATCCGGCTTTTCCCCAAATTATGGACGCTGAGAGAGGATAAGGGGGTATTAGAGGGGGGTAAGTGATGGGTGATAGGCGTGATTGGAAAACTGTGATGTTCCATACAAAACTTACCTTTGAGGTTCTGTGGAATTACAATAAAAAAGGGCGGTGAGACCATGAAGGGGGTAATCTCACCGCCCAATTAATTTCATTTGGTGTTGAAGCTGCTAAAGCGGCTCAGTGGCTCGCACCTCCTAATGACTTCAGTGCACCACGGTCACCGTGCATTCGGCAAAGTTGACGATTTGGCGAGACACCGATCCGAGGAAGTGTGCGTCCAAACCAGATAGTCCACGCGAGCCAACCACCAGATGTGAGGCATAACGAGAAGCCGCAATCAGGCCCTTGGAAGCGCGAATATGGAAGGCGTTCGCGGTTACCGGCACGTCTTCGGGAATGGAAGCCTTGGCCATCAAACCGTTCAGTATTTCCTCGGCACGCTGCTGTCCAACCTCAACTGAGGGCACGGCATTTTCATATCCGGGAACCACACCGAGATCACGCAACTGCCAGCAGAACATCACATGGAGCGGGCGATGATGAATGCGAGCCTCCTCCAACGCGAAATCAAAAGCGCGGCGAGACGTTTCGGAACCATCAACGCCGACCACAACCGGGCGAACATTCAGCTCAGCCTGGGGTTCCGGCTGCTCATAATGCACTGGTTCGTCGCCGGGAGTCAACGCATTGGCGATGGCATCGGTGACGCTTTCCTCCTCGCTGCCGCTCAAGCGCACTACGGTAACCGGCACTTCGGCTTCCTCGGCAAGAGACGCCGACAACGAGCCTAGGAACCAGCGCGCCACACGTCCCAACGAACGGCGACCAACCACAATCTGCTGTGCATCATGACCGATTTGCAGCAGGGCAGTAGTGCCAGAAGCCTTAACGGAAGTGAGCTTCAAGTTCGCCGGATCAAAGTCGATACCTTTGGTAGCGCGCTCCACCCATTCACGCAACTCGTTAGCGATATCATGACGGACCTTGGCCCAAGCCTCATCGCTATCAGGCTCGCCACCCATATCCCAGGAATGCGTCCAACCGAATACAGCATTGACGCTCTGGCCGGTAAGAGAAGCCTCTTCAAGCGCCCACTTCAATGCGGCAAATGACTCGTCCGAGCCGTCAACGCCAACCACGATGTCGGCCTTAGTGTTCAATTCAGCCATCACAACCTCCTTTGGCATAGTGTGAATGATGAATATACGTCCAGCATATCGTTTTCTTTCCTGCTTACGGCGCAATTCATGGAATCAGGTGAATAAACGTCACCGTGAATCGGTAGAGTAAAACGGAATGTCTATTGAGGAAGGACAAGCATGTTCGAACGGTTTACCGACCGTGCACGGCGCGTGATTGTGTTGGCGCAGGAAGAGGCAAGGTCCCTTCAGCACAACTACATCGGCACCGAACACCTGCTGCTCGGCCTGATTCGTGAGGGCGAGGGTGTGGCCGCCAAGGCGCTGGCCTCGAAGGGCGTGGAGCTTGACCCCACCCGCAAGCAGGTTGAAGAGATGATCGGCAAGGGCAACGCTGCTCCGAACGGGCACATCCCCTTTACTCCGCACGCCAAGCAGGTGCTGGAGTTTTCGCTTCGTGAGGCCCTTCAGCTGGGGCACAGCTACATTGGCACTGAGCATATTCTGCTCGGCCTGATTCGCGAAGGCGAAGGTGTCGGCACTCAGGTGCTCATCAAGATGGGTGTTGATCTGGGCGAGCTTCGTAGCGCCACTATCGATATGATTCGTGGCAACTCCGGTACTTCCGGCGATGGCAAGGGCGACCTGGCCAACGCAGGTGGCGTTGCCGACAAGCAAAATAAGTCCGGCTCCGCCATTCTTGACCAGTTCGGCCGCAACCTCACGCAGGAGGCAGCTGAGGGCAAGCTGGATCCGGTGATTGGTCGTACCAACGAGATTGAGCGCGTTATGGTGGTGCTCTCTCGCCGTACCAAGAACAATCCGGTGCTGATTGGTGAGCCTGGCGTGGGCAAGACCGCAGTGGTCGAAGGCCTGGCCCAGAAGATCAACGCTGGCGATGTGCCGGAAACCCTGAAGGGCAAGCAGGTCTATTCGCTGGATCTTGGCTCTATGGTGGCCGGTTCCCGTTACCGTGGTGATTTCGAGGAGCGCCTGAAGAAGGTCTTGAAGGAAATCAAGACCCGCGGCGACATCGTGCTGTTCATCGACGAAATCCATACCATCGTGGGTGCAGGCTCCGCGGATGGTGCTCTGGGCGCCTCCGATATGTTGAAGCCGATGCTGGCCCGTGGTGAGCTTCAGACCATTGGTGCCACCACCACCGACGAGTACCGCAAGTACATCGAGAAGGACGCGGCTCTGGAACGTCGTTTCCAGCCGATTCAGGTGCACGAGCCTACCATTGCTGAAACTATCGAGATTCTGAAGGGTCTGCGCTCCCGTTACGAGAACCATCATCATGTGACCATCACTGATGGTGCGCTGCAGTCCGCAGCCGAACTCTCCAGCCGCTACATTCAGGATCGCAACCTGCCGGATAAGGCCATCGATCTGATCGATGAGGCAGGTGCGCGCCTGCGCATCAAGCGCTTGACCGCTCCGCCGGAGCTCAAGGAGCTAGACGAGAAGATTGCCAAGGTGGCAGCCAAGAAGGATGAAGCCATCAAGGCTCAGGACTTCGAGAACGCCGCCAAGCTGCGCGACAGCCAGGAGAAGCTCGAGGTCGACCGCAAGGCCAAGGAAGATTCCTGGCGCGAAGGCGAGTCCGACGTCAAGATGGTTGTGGACGAGGATGTGATCGCCGAAGTCATCAGCTCCACCACCGGTATCCCGGTGTTCAAGCTGACCCAGGCCGAATCCAAGAAGCTGCTCAACATGGAAGCCGAACTGCACAAGCGCATCATCGGTCAGGATGAAGCGGTGTCCGCACTGTCTCGCTCGATTCGCCGTACCCGTGTGGGCCTGAAAGATCCGAAGCGTCCGTCCGGTTCGTTCATCTTCGCCGGTCCGACCGGTGTGGGCAAGACCGAGTTGGCCAAGACTCTCGCCGAATTCCTATTCGACGATGAAGACGCATTGATTCGCGTGGATATGTCCGAGTTCTCCGAGAAGTACGCGGCCTCCCGCCTCTTCGGTGCACCTCCGGGATACGTGGGTTACGAAGAGGGCGGCGAGCTCACCGAAAAGGTGCGTCGCAAGCCATTCTCCGTGGTGCTGTTCGATGAGATCGAGAAGGCTCACCCGGATATCTTCAACACGCTGTTGCAGGTGCTGGATGACGGCCACTTGACCGATGGTCAGGGCCGCAAGGTGGACTTCAAGAACACCATCATCATTCTGACCACCAACCTTGGTACGCGTGACATCGCAAAGGCCGCCAATACGGGCTTCAACCTGGGCGCCAACAACGAGTCCAGCTACCAGCGCATGAAGGACCAGGTCAGCTCCGAACTCAAGCAGCAGTTCCGTCCGGAGTTCCTGAACCGTTTGGACGACATCATTGTCTTCAAGCAGCTCACCGAGCCGCAGGTGCGTCAGATCGTTGATCTCGATGTCAAGCAGCTCAATGACCGTCTGTTCGACCGTCACATGTCGCTCGAGCTCACCGACGCTGCCAAGGATCTGCTCGCGCAGAAGGGCTTCGACCCGCTGCTCGGTGCACGTCCGCTGCGTCGTGTGATTCAGCGCGACATCGAGGACGCCATCTCCGAGAAGATTCTGATGGGCGATCTCGAAGATGGTCAGCGCGTGGTGGTGGACGCCGAAGGCGAAGGCATCTTGGGTGAATTCACCTTCAAGGGTGAAAAGTTCGAGGAGCCTGCCAAGGCAGAAGGCGCAGACGCCGAAACTGGTGAAGGCGACAAGCCTGAGTTGGTCAGTGCCCAGGCTGCGGATGACTCCGCACCGGCTGCTGATACCGGCGATGCTGGTGAGCAATCTGCTGAATAATCGCCGCTGACAATGCATATAAGTAAGGGTCTTGGTTCCATAAGGAATCAAGACCCTTTTGCTATGTCACAACTACCCTGTGGCATGATAACGCAACCTGATATTTTATGCTGTAGTGGGATACTGTTCATACATTGATGAAAAGCTATACTAGATGCATTATCAGTGTCGAGGGGAGTTGTTTCAATGTTCGGTTTATTCAATGAAGAGAACGACGCAGTTCGTAAGATGTCATGGCATTACTCTGCTGAGCAAAACAGGATGGTTCCATGTGATAATACGCCATGCGATAAGCATGGTGCCTGCGATGTAATTGCTGCGAACGAGTATGAGGCAACGGTAGAGGTCAACAGAAGAATATCGTTGTATAACGAACATGAAAAGAGCAAAAACAGGAATCCAAATACCGTTTTGCCGAGTGAATATGACAATTGCTCGTTATTTAAAGGTAATTTACATTCTACAATAATCAGTTTTAATAGTTTGTATATTGGTAATGCGAGATATATGCCAACTGTTAAAAAATTCACACCTTATAATTATGATTTGACAGTTAATTTTGCTAAAAGATGTGAGAAATGTCATGGTAAAGGAACAATCCATGATGATAAGGAAAACAAGGATATTGAATGTCCTGAATGCAGGGGTAGTAAGTATTCAGAAAAATGCAGTGCTTCACCAGCAGATATGGTTTTAATACAGGATATAAAAGACGATGAGGATGCTCGTTTCCATGATTTTGTTAAAAAATATCCTGATGAATTCAATGAATATATGCGTCATGTGATGATGTCATCATGTTACCTGGCTAATAAAGGAGAGAAGGCTTTATATTTAATAGATATTAAAAGAAATTTTAAACAGGACATGGCTAATAATCCTGATGAAACTCTTATACATATGCGTGATTTAAAGTCTAAATATGATGAAATCATGAGGTATGAGCCTAAGGGATTAAAATATAATGATATCATGGCAATGGCTATTAATTCACATTATAAAAAAGAAAAAGAACCACTGGAAATAATGTCATTTCATAATTATGTTGACAAAAAGACAAAAGAACAAAAAGTGGTAATGATTTGCCGTAATATAAATGATAATAACAGATCCACATATAAAATTTTTACTGAAGCAGATCCCAATATTATGGTTGGAGGAAAAGCTTTTCTTAGAGCGGCATATGGCTCAGGTTATGATTTCACTGATCCTACTGGAGTGCCTTGTTTAAAGCTGAGAAATGTAAAAATAGCAATACGTCCTTATTGGGAAAATTAATGTTTTAATAAAATCCTTGTGAACACTAATACGTTGGTATTAATGTTCACAAGGATTCGTCGTGTGCGTATTGTCTAGGCTCAGCCGCTGAAGTCGACTTCACCGAGCTTTTCGATGAGCTTCATATTCTCGGAGTAGTCAACCGGGCAGGCAATGATGTCGATGCCGGAACCGGAACGCAATGCCGAACGCAGCGTGGGGTAGAGCTGGTCGGCGGATTCGATGAGATGGCCCTTGGCACCAAAGCTCATGCCAAGTTCCACCACGTCCGGATTATTGAAATCCACATATTCATGGGTGCCGTCGTGAATATCCATCTTCCACTTGATTAGGCCATAGGCTTCATCAACCCATACCAGAATCACGATGCGGGCGCCCACACGCACGGCGGTTTCGATTTCCTGCACATTCATCATGAACGAACCGTCACCCATGACCGCGAGCACCGGGCGTCCCGGATTTTCCAGCGAGGCAGCCACCGCACCCGGCAGCGTCCAGGCCATCGTAGACAGGGAGTTATCAATCACGCAGGTGTTCGAATAATACGTGGGGTAGAGACGGGCCATCCACATCTTCAAGGCACCGGTATCCACCAAAGCGATATCGGTATCGGTTTCCATTGCACGGCGTGTATCGGCCACGATACGTTGAGGTTTCATCGGGAAGGAATCATCATCCGCATACGAAGTGTATTCGGTTTCCAGCAGCTCGTGAATCTTCGGATGCGAGACGCCGAATGTCACATGCTCCGCATGCAGTTGGGCAATCAACGCCTGCAGCGTGGCGTCGATATTGCCCATGATGTTTAATGCGGTGGAGTAATGCGCATCCGTATCTTCAATGAAGGTATTGATGTGGATGATGGTCTTATCATCATTCGGATTGATCTTCTTCGGATCGAACTGCTGGATGGAGAAGCCCACGGCAATAATCAGATCAGCCTCATCGAACGCGAAGTTCTCGTAATCATGGCGCATGAAGCCCACCACGCCGAGCGCCAGCGGAATGCGATCGGAAATCACGCCCTTGCCTTCGAACGTGGTGGCCACCGGCACATTAAGCTGCTCGGCCAAGGCCAGTAGACGGTTCTCCGCATGGCCGCGGGCCACGCCATTGCCGGCCAAGATGATCGGATGCTTGGCACCGCGAATAATGCTCACAGCGCGAGAGATCGTGTCGGCAGTAGGAGCGAAGCTCATCGGATTCGGCAGCGGCAGCGGGTGAGCATCCTCGGGAGCGGGCATTTCGGCCACATCCTCCGGCAGAATCAAGCAAGTGGCACCCGGGCGGTTGCGCTGAGAGATGGAGAACGCCTTTCGAACCATTTCCGGCACGGAAGCCGGTTCCACAATCATCGAAGTCCACTGGGTCAGCGGGCGGAATACAGACACCAGATCAACAATTTGATGCGATTCCTTATACAGTCGGCTCACGTTGCCTTGCGCGCAGATGGCCACCATTGGCGTGGTGCTGGCGTTCGCCTGTGCCACCGGAAGCGTCAGATTCAGAGCGCCCGGGCCAAGGGTAGCCAGGCAAACGCCGGGTTTGCCTGTCAAATGGCCTTGCGTGGCGGCCATGAAGCCTGCACCTTGCTCATGACGGGTCAGGATGAAACGAATGCGACCGTCGCGCTCAATGGCTTCCATCAGCGGAATGTTCTCTTCGCCGGGGATGCCGTACATGGTCTCAACGCCTTCATTAACAAGACATTCCACGAACAGGTCGGCTACGGTACGGATGTGATCGGTGTTCTGAGTCGGTGTATTCACGCTAGGGAAGTCTAACAGTCGGGATATGCGAACATCAGCAAGGCATGTTGGGTGGCAAAGAGCCTGAATGTGCCTTTTCCCTCACTATGTATGCATGGGAACCAAGGTGCCGCATACATAGTGAGGATTCGGAGGTCTAAACCGGCGCTATGTATGCGGATGCTTCGTTCGGCCGCATACATAGCGCCGGTTCGCGCGATTACGGTGGGGATTGCTGAGACAAAGAAGCCGCTAAGAGTTAACTTAGGCGTTGAATGGGCGTGGAAATTCATTCAACTAGCCGTCTTAGCGTAACAGTGTGAGCAAGGGCATGAATCGCCGGCAGTGGGCCGGCAGGCGGCCTAAGGTCGCCGTAGCGGTAATCATCGCGACTGTACTTACGATTCTTTTTGTTCCCAATGCTGTTGCTGGAGCTGCAGGAACTGTTCCTTTTTCCGGAAATGATGCCGCTACTGGCACCAGAACGGTGACCATCGCGGACATCACCGATTTCCACGGCCATATTGAACGCGGAGCGGATAATGCGGCCGCATTTACATTGGCAGACAGCCATAATCCAGGCAATATGGTGCCTGTTTCCTCTGGCGACTTAGTAGGCGGTTCTCCATACGAGTCCGCTGTGGCTAAAGATCAGCCGACATTGGATATGGCGAAATCCTGGGGATTGACGATTTCCGCAGTCGGTAATCATGAATTCGATCGCTCGGTGGCTGACTTCAATAACCGGATTGCCTCACCTGCTAATGGCATTGATTGGCTATGCGCTAACGTATCGGCACGCAACAAGGCACCGGGTGGCAAACTGAGTCGGGTCAAGGATTATACGATTCGAGAAGTCAATGGAAAGCGTATTGGATTCGTTGGTGCATTGACTGATGCACTGGGCTCGGTGGCTACCCCGCAAATCACGAAAGATGCTGATTTGGATGAGCGGGCGGTTGATGCAGTCAATCGAGTGGCGCATGAGCTCAAGCAATCCGGCAAGGTGGATGCGGTAGTTGCGCTGATTCATGCTGATGCCTCCGCTGCGCAAGGATTGGGCAAGGATGTGGATGTGGTGTACACAGGCCATACGCATGCGGTGAAATACGCGCGCACGGATGGTGGAGCCCCGATTTATGAAGCCGGTAGCTTCGGACGTGCAATGGCGGTGCAGGATCTGGTCATTACCGGATACGGACGCAGATCCAGAGTTGCAGTGCAGAACGTGGATCTTGGCAATGGCACTGAACAGGCATCGTCTACAGTTCCCGGCGTGATTCGGGTGGAAGGTCTTGATGCGCATACCACGCAATCGGCTTGGATGTCTGCCGGTTCAACGGGCGAAGGCATGGTTGATCATGCCCAGCATGTGTATGCGGTTGCGCAGGCGCATGCAGCACAGGTAGGTGGCACTATTGTCGGTACGCTGGCTGCTGGTACGAATTTTGATAAGCGCATCGAAAACGGTCAGGAAGATTCAGTGGGCCGGCTGGTGGCGGATGCGAATCGCGCCATGATTCAGCGAACCCTTTATGCTGGCGAGCGTTTGCCTGTAGTCGGTTTTTCCAACGATGGCAGCCTGCGCACTGCGAAACTTGACATGGACGGCAATGGTAAGGTCAGCGTACGCGAAGTGGATTCCCTGATGGCTCTGCAGTTCAAAGCCGCACATGAAACCTTGACTGGCAAAGATCTGAAAAATGTCTTGGCTGAGCAGTTCCGATTCAAGGATGGGCAGTTGAAACGTCGGTGGATTGGAATTTCCTCAAATGTGAGTTATCGATTTGTGGAATATCAATCAACCGAAGCGGGGGAGGAGACCCAGGATAAGGCCGGCAGCCACCCAGCAAATACCAGTTTTGATGGTGATGATAATCATCGTGCGGTTGATATTACTGATTTGTTCATCGATGGCAAACCGATTGCTGATGATGATTTGGTGATTGTGGCATCTAACTCATATCTGCTGCAGGGTGGTGATGATTACCATGCCTTCCGCGCAGGAACGAACTATGGCGAGCTCAATATGCCATACAGTGAGCCACTGAAGCAGTACCTCGCCGCACATCCTGCGCTCGCGCCAGTAAAACTGCCACAAACCGGTATGAGGGCCTAGAAGAAAGGGGAAAACGGACCCTGTAAAACGAGAATGGGCTTCCCTCATTGTGGAGGGAAGCCCATTACTTTAGCAAGTAGTAGTGGCTACTGCCTATTACTTAATGGCGTTCAGCCACTGTTCCTTGGTGGCCTTCTCGGCCTCGAGCTTCGCCTTCTTCTTCGGATCGGACTCAGCGGCGATCTTGGCGTCGAGCTCGGCGAGCTGAGCGTTTAGCTGCTCTTCGAAGCTGGACTTACGGGCATCGGCCTCAGGGTCGGACTGCTTCCAAGCGGCATCCTCAACGGACTTGATCTGCTTGTCCACAGCGTCTAGACGGTTCTCGATGCGGCGCATATCCTCGCGCGGCACGTAGCCGATCTGATCCCATTCTTCCTGAATCTTGGCCAGCTCCTGACGAGCCTTCTTGGCCTCGGCATCGGTCTTGACCGGCACCAGGGCTTCAGCTTGGACCAGCAGCTCTTCCTTCTTGGCCAGATTCTCCTTCTCTGCGGTGTTCATCTGGTCGCGGTCGGCCTGGCGAGCGTTGAAGAACGCGTCCGCGGCCTCACGGAACTTGGCCCACAGCTCATCGTCCTCGTTGCGGCCTGCGCGGCCAGCCTTCTTCCAACGATCCATCAGATCGTTGAACTTGCGAGAAGTCTCGCCCCAAGCGGTGGAATCCTTGAGCTCATTGGCTTCGGCAATGATGGCTTCCTTGACTTCCTTGGCGTGGTTGCGTTCGTTGTCGCGAGCCTGAGCCCACTTGCGGCGAGCCTGGTTGAATGTGGTACGAGCTGCGGAGAAGCGCTTCCACAAGGCTTCAGCTTCCGGCTTGTCAATGCGAATAGTGGTGCGTTGGTGGTTCTGCCACTCGTCAAACAGGTTGCGGAACTTGTCTGCGGTGGAACGCCAGTTGGTGTTGTCGCCCAGGGATGCGGCCAGGGCCTCGGCCTTCTCGACAATGGCGGTGCGCTCGGCAACAGCCTTGGCAACAGCGGCCTTGCGGGCCTCGGCCAGTGCGGTCTTCTTGGCTTCGCCGGCTGCCTTAAGCTCCTCGAACTGAGCCTTCAGGGCGGCAATATCGCCCACCACAGCCGGCTCGTTGGTCTCTTCGCCCAAAAGCTTGAGAGATTCGTCAATCTCGCGAGCCTTGACGTTCGGAGAGGTCAGACGGTTGGCGAGCAAGTCAAGCTTGGCTTTCAGATCAAGGAAGCGACGGGCGTACAGTGCCAAGGCTTCTTCCTTGGAAACATCCGGGAACTGGCCGACTTCGCGCTCGGCGTCGCCGTCCTTTACGAACACGGTGCCGTTATCGTCCACGCGGCCGAATGCCTCGGCTGCCTTGACATCCTCCTCGGAGTAGGCGGAGGTGTTGGCCGGGGCTGCAGTGTGCTGCTTGGCCGGGGTCTTCTTAGCGAATGCAGCAGGGGAGGGAGCATGCGGCTTCGGCATTGAAGCGGGAGTCGGCTTGGCCTCGCTGACCGCGGGTGCGGGTGTCGTTGCCTGCTCTTCGGTTGCAGCGGTGTTTTCGGTTTCGGTGACAGTCTCGTCGGACATGGCCAGCTCCTTACAAGCGTAGTGTGAGTGAGTGGAAGCGCCTCGCATGCTGGAAAATCGCATGGCTTGACGCAACCCTCACCTATTATATTGATTTCGTGGCTAAAGGTGCATCAATATCAGGATTCCCGGAGTGGCTCCCCTCCGAACGTGTTGTGGAGCAGCGTGTTATCGACACGCTTCGTAAGGTTTTTGAGCTCAATGGCTTCATCGGCATTGAGACGAGAGCGGTGGAAACTGGCGCTTCTCTGCTGAAAAAGGGCGAGACCAGCAAGGAGATTTATCTGCTGAGCCGTCTGCAGGAAGTCGGTCACGAATCCGACACTCCCATTGAGGAGCGTTTGGGTTTGCACTTCGATTTGACCGTGCCGCTGAGTCGGTATGTGGTCGAGCACTCGGGTGCATTGACTTTCCCGTTCAAGCGTTGGCAGATTCAGAAGGTATGGCGTGGCGAGCGTCCGCAGGAAGGTCGTTTCCGTGAGTTCGTTCAGGCGGATATCGACGTGATTGGTGCCGGCGACCTGCCGGACCACTATGAGGTCGAGCTGCCGCTGGTCATGGTTTCCGCATTGGAAGAGCTGCGTGCATTCGGTCTGCCGAAGGCAACCGTGCACGCCAACAACCGCAAGCTTTCCGAAGGTTTCTACCGTGGCCTTGGCTTGACCGACATCGAGGGCGTGCTGCGCGAAATCGATAAGCTTGACAAGATCGGTGCCGATGAAGTGGCCCGACTGCTCACCGAGTCCTGCGGGGCTAGTGAGGCTCAGGCCCGCGCTTGCCTTGAACTCGCCGAACTGACCGCGGCCGATGGCAAGGAACTGGCGGAAAAGTTCGATGCGCTGTGCGCCGCACATGGCATTGCACAGGATTCGGAAGCCTATGCGTTGGCTCGTCAGGGTCTCGATACGCTGGCTATGATTGTGGACGAAGCCGCTGTGATTCGCCCCGGTTCCGTGATTGCCGACCTCAAGATTGCCCGTGGCTTGGATTATTACACCGGTTCCGTCTACGAGACCTTCCTTGACGGTGCCGCATCTCTCGGCTCCATCTGCTCCGGTGGCCGTTACGACAATCTGGCCTCCCAGGGCAATCGCAAGTACCCGGGTGTAGGCCTGTCCATCGGCTTGAGCCGACTGGTGAGTTACATGCTGCACACCGCGGGCGCTCACGCCAACCGTGTATCCCCGGCCGCCGTACTTGTGGCTGTGTGGAATGAGGAAGATCGTCCGGCTGCCAATCGTATCGCTGCCCAGCTGCGCGCTCGCGGCATCGCTACCGATGTGGCACCCACTGCAGCCAAGCTTGGTAAGCAGATCAAGTATGCGGATAAGCTCGGCATTCCGTACGTATGGTTCCCGGCCAGTGCCGCAGACAGCGAGAACGGTGAAGCCACTGGAGACGAGGTCAAGAACATCGTCACCGGTGAGCAGGTTGCCGCTGATTGCACGTCGTGGGAGCCGGATACTGTGGTTGCCCAGCAAACCGTCGAAATCTGACGAATTCGCGCGAAAAATCGAGGAGAAACAAGACAATGAGCCAGACGGCTTACAGAACACATCATGCCACTGACGTGACCGAGGCCTTGGTGGGCCAGAAGGTCACCCTCGCCGGTTGGGTCGACCGTCGTCGTGACCACGGCGGCGTGGCCTTCATCGACCTTCGCGACAACACCGGTTTGGTGCAGGTCGTTATCTATGACGAGGAAGTGGCCCGTCCGCTCCGCTCCGAGTTCGTGATTCAGGTCACCGGTGAGGTGCGCCTGCGCCCGGATGGCAACGAGAACACCCACCTTGCCACCGGCAAGATTGAGGTCGTTGCCGAAAACATCGAGATTTTGGCCAAGGCCGACGCCCTGCCGTTCCAGGTCTCCACCGCGCTCGAGAACGAGTCCGAGAACAAGCTGCCGGGTGAGGACGTTCGTCTGAAGTACCGTTACCTCGACCTTCGCCGCCCGTCCATGCAGCACAATCTGAAGCTGCGTTCCGACATGGCCAAGGCCGCTCGCCACGCCCTCGAGGATATGGACTTCACCGAGGTGGAAACCCCGACCTTCATCAAGTCCACTCCGGAAGGCGCTCGCGACTTCCTGGTGCCGGCCCGTCTGGTGCCGGGCTCTTGGTACGCTCTGCCGCAGTCCCCGCAGCTCCTGAAGCAGCTGCTCATGGTTTCCGGCGTTGAGCGTTATTACCAGCTGGCCCGCTGCTACCGTGATGAGGACTTCCGTGCTGATCGTCAGCCTGAGTTCACCCAGCTCGATATGGAGATGAGCTTCGTGGATCAGGAAGACGTGATGGCTATGGCCGAGAAGGTTATTGCCGCCATCTGGAAGACCGCTGGCTACGAAGTCCAGCTGCCGCTGCCGCGTATCACCTGGCAGGAAGCTATGGATAAGTACGGTTCCGACAAGCCGGATCTGCGTTTCGGCAACCCGCTGGTCGAACTCACCGATTACTTCAAGAACACCCCGTTCCGTGTGTTCCAGGCTCCGTACGTGGGTGCCGTGCTCTTCAAGGGCGGCGCCTCCACTCCTCGCCGTCAGTTCGACGCATGGCAGGAATGGGCCAAGCAGCGCGGAGCCAAGGGTCTCGCCTACGTGGTCTTCGCTGAAGACGGCGAGCTGAAGGGCCCTGTGGCCAAGAACCTCTCCGAGGAAGAGCGCGCTGGTCTGCGCGAAGCCGTTGGCGCTGAGCCGGGCGATGCCGTGTTCTTCGCCGCCGGTTCTCGTGAATCCTCCCAGCTGCTGCTGGGTGCCGCCCGTGTGGAGCTCGCCCGCCGCGAAGGCCTGCTCGACCCGAAGAAGTTCGCCTTCACCTGGGTTGTGGACTTCCCGCTGTTCAAGCCCACCGACGACCCGGATGATGATGACGTGGCAGTCGGCCACTCCAAGTGGACCTCCATGCACCACCCGTTCACCATGCCGAGCAAGGATTGGATCGACAAGTTCGACAAGGATCCTGAGCACGCCATGTCCGACTCCTACGACATCGTCTGCAACGGTGAGGAGATGGGCGGCGGTTCCGTGCGCATTCACCGCGATGACATTCAGGATCGCGTGCTGAACGTGCTGGGCATCTCCCCGGAGGAAGCCCAGGAGAAGTTCGGCTTCCTGCTCGAGGCCTTCAAGTACGGCGCTCCGCCGCACGCGGGTATCGCCCTTGGCTGGGATCGTACCGTGTCCATCCTGGCCGGTGCCGACACCATCCGCGACGTTATCGCCTTCCCGAAGGCTGGCGGCGGCCGCGACCCGTTGACCGGCGCCCCGGCTCCGATTACGGACGAGCAGCGCGCTGAAACTGGCGTCGACTACGACCCGGACGAAGACTGATTTCAGATTTGAAATAGATGTCTGAGGAGGTTCTCCACCAATATGGAGAGCCTCCTTTTTTGTTTGGAGATACTTATATCAATGGGATAGGCCTTCAATGCTTATCCACTGCCTTATTGTGCCTCCATCGTGTGGCAACTCTCTCACGGTGTGGCAATTCTCTCACGGTGTGGTAAATCTTCCACGGTGTGGTTTTGGAAAATGGCGGAATTTCAAGCTTTTTGGATTGTTGCCAAGTTCGCTAATACCACACCGTGGAGGAATTGCCACACGGAGGAGAAAAGAAATACGCATCAAGATAATTGAGTCATGGCCGTTTGCCGGCATGCGCGTTGTATCGCCGACGCTCTCCGCGACGTGCGTTAACGCGCAACTTTGGGTCGACTAAAGCACAGAATTGTTTTTGCGGCGTGCCGATTAATGGCACCTGTAAGGCGGAAGCTACATTATTTGCAAAGGCCCGCTGACCGGCTTCATTCTTCAAGTCTTCTGCGAACACCTCAATTACAATCCAACCCAAAGCGCGAAGCTCTCGACGTTTTCTTTGATCCCTTACATACTGATTTCGGAAGCGTCTATGGTGATCGCCGTCATATTCAATAGCGACTTTTCGATCCGGGTAAGCCATGTCAACAATGTATGTGTTGCCTTGGGGGTTGGTGATGCTGTAATGCATGACCGGATTCGACAGACCAAAGCGCAACAGTGCGAGGCGGGCGCGTGTCTCCTGCACGGAGTCAGACTGTTGCATGAGTTTTAGGGCTTCTTCACAACGCTTTCTTCCTGTAACACGGTGAAAGGCCGTGAGCTTGTAGCGAAAGCTGTCGATGGAGTAACCGAATCGTCTGATTATTGCTTCGCCGAGAACTACGAGTTCAGTGAGACTAAGGTGTTGAGCGTACTGAATCCACGTATCTATGGGATGCATGCAGACTAAGCCGTTGGGAAAAGCATATGTTTCATAAGGCTGACTCCAGGTCTGGTAGCTTACGTTGCGGATACTGGACCGGTGCTGTTGTTTGCGTACCGTGATGTAGAAATCGCTGCTGGGAAGTTTGCAATGGGCCGGTCGTTCAATGGCGTATAACTCCAGGGCTGTGTGCAAGGAGAAACAGAATGGCTGTTCTGTTCTTATACGTGTGATTAAGTTCTTACAAGCATAGGCCTTAGCTGCAGCTTGCTCGGCAAGATTGCGCCTTACATAATCGTTGATTTCCCCATTGTGAATATATGCGTCGTTGCTCATGCGAGCAGGATAGCGGAGTGGCATGTGTGGGAAGCGTGAAATAGAAAAATGTGGATAACTATCGGTGTTTATCGGGCGATTATCGGCGTGTTGTAATTCGGTTATCCACATTGAATGCTTGTGACGATATCGGCCCTAACGCTCCAACTATTCCACCACGGTGTGGTAATTCTCCCACGGTGTGGCAACCTGCACACGGTGTGGTTTTGGAAAATGGCGGAATTTCAGGCTTTTTGGATTGTTGTCAAGTTCGCTAATGCCACATCGTGGAAGAATTGCCACATCGTGGAGGAATTGCCACATCGTGGAGGAATTGCCACACCGTGGAGGAATTGCCACACAGTGGGAGGATTGGTACATGAGTAATAACGCTGTATAGCTAATGCGAATAGCGCCAGTGGCATGTGCTGCTGGCGCTTTCGTTATTCTGGCCCCAGTTCATTTGATAATGAGGGGGATTCTTATGACGTTGGAAATATTGGATTGGCGCGACGGCGATTTGCTGGCCAAGCCGGTGTTTGACAAGCTGAACGCATTAGTGGCGGCTGGGGTGCCGGAGAGCAAGATTCTGGGTGTAACCATCAACACGGATGAGGAATCAGACACGGACCTATGGTGCCCGAAGTATGGTATTCCATTCGCCATCACCGGCAACGTCGTGGTGGTGCACACGCATAAGACCCGTAAAGCGCCGCCTGAGTTCGCGGCAGCATTTGTAACGGCTGATACGCGCGCCGATTTGAACGGTGTGGTCAAGCACACGTTGGAGGTGTCCAAGGTGAGCTTCGCTCCAATCGATGCCGCGGTGGAGGCCACTGGTATGGAATCCGGTGGCATGTCGCCGATTGGTTTGCCGGATGGCTGGCCGCTGTTGGTCGATCAGCACATTCTTTCGATTCCGAAGCTGTACCTGGGTTCCGGTATCCGCCCATCCAAGCTTGTAGTGGACGGCTCGATTTTCGCTGATATTCCCGGTGTGCAGTTCGTCTCTGCGCTTGGCAAGCCGCGCGGCTGAGATAAAGAGAAGATAGTCACACTATAGCTATGGTGAATTGCATAGCGTTTGTCACAGTATCGATGTGAACGTTCACGATTATTGACGTTGCACGTGCTGACGAATTTTGTCTCACATTATGAACGCCATTCGTCCGATGGGTGTTATTTCGGTAACACAATGCGGTTATACTGACCGCTTATGTCAGAGAAACAAGAAGAAACGCGCCCTGTGACACCGCTGGTGCCGGGCAATGAACCTGCAGGACGACCGCTGGTCGAACTGACTCATGTGGAGAAGCACTTCGGCGATCTCCATGTCCTGAAAGACATCAATCTCACTGTGACCAAGGGTGAGGTGCTTGTGGTGGTCGGACCTTCCGGCTCCGGTAAGTCCACGATGTGCCGCACCATCAACCGTCTGGAAACCATTGATTCCGGCGATATTCGTATCGACGGCAAGCCGTTGCCTCAGGAAGGCAAGGAGCTCGCCAGCCTGCGCGCTGAAGTGGGCATGGTGTTCCAGTCCTTCAACCTGTTTGCCAACAAGACGATTCTTGAGAATGTGACCCTTGCCCCAATCAAGGTGCGTCACATGGATAAGAAGGAAGCCGAGCGCCTTGCTATGGACCTGCTCGACCGCGTTGGCGTGGCCAGCCAGGCCAACAAGATGCCGTCTCAACTGTCCGGTGGTCAGCAGCAGCGTGTGGCCATCGCCCGTGCACTCGCCATGCGTCCGAAGGTGATGCTGTTCGACGAGCCGACCTCCGCACTCGACCCGGAAATGGTGAACGAAGTGCTTGACGTTATGGTCGAGCTCGCTCACGAAGGCATGACGATGATCTGCGTGACCCACGAGATGGGCTTTGCCCGCAAGGCCGCCGACCGTATCGTGTTCATGGCCAACGGCCAGATCTTGGAGGAAAACACTCCGGACGAGTTCTTCGAACATCCGAAGACCGACCGTGCCAAGGACTTCCTCTCGAAGATTCTCACCCACTGAAAGAGGGTGCACGCATGACATTGAGCAAACGATTCAAGCGCACAGCCGGGCGCATTATCGCGGCTGCCTGCGCTTTGGCCTGCACCATGTCCTTGGCGGCATGCGGGCAGGACGAAGCCGGCAAAATCCGCATCGGCATCAAATTCGACCAGCCGGGTCTGGGCTTCAAGAAGTCCGGCACGTATGTGGGCTTCGACGTGGACGTGGCCAAATACATCGCTAAAAAGCTCGGCTACTCCGAGGATGAGATCATCTGGAAGGAAGCCCCTTCCAAGCAGCGTGAAGCCATGCTGCAAAACGGCGACGTGGATATGATTCTCGCCACCTACTCCATTACGGACGAGCGTAAGAAGGCCGTCTCCTTCGCGGGCCCATACTTTGTGGCCGGCCAGGATCTTTTGGTGCGCAAGGACGATCAGTCCATCAACGGCCCGGAAGATTTGAATGGTAAGCGCCTATGCTCCGTGACCGGTTCCACCTCGGCGGCAACCGTCAAGGAGAAGTTCGCTTCCGAAGTGCAGCTTATGGAACAGCCCGGCTACGCCGAATGCGCTACTGCACTGTTCTCCGGCATTGTGGACGCTGTGACCACCGATGACATCATTCTCGCAGGTCTCGCCTCCGCTTCCCGTGGCAAGCTGCGTGTGGTCGGCAAGCCGTTCACTCAGGAATACTATGGCGTGGGCATCAAGAAGGGCGATACGCAATTCGCCACCAAGATCAACAACGCCATCGTGGACATGATTCAGGACGGTTCATGGGAGAACGCCATCAGCGACAACACCAAGGGCACCAATTACACGCCTGACGTGCGCTACAACCCGCCCACTCCGGATGAGGGGGAGATCAACTGATGAACGGATTCCTGGAACTATTCTCCCAGTATGATGTGCTGGGCGCCTTCCTGGTCAACATCGAACTGACCTTGTGGAGCGCACTGTTCTCCCTGATTCTCGGCGTCATCCTCGTAGTGATGCGCATCTCGCCGATTTCTTCGCTGCGGGCTGTGGCCGGCGCCTACGTGGAACTGTTCAAGAACCTGCCATTGACCATCATCATGGTGTTCATGGTGCTCGGCGCTTACGCTCAGTTGAAGCTCAGCTTCTCCGACACCTTCGCCACGAACTTCTTCTGGCTGGCCGTAACCGGTTTGAGCCTCTACACCGCAGCGTTCGTGTGCGAATCCTTGCGCTCCGGCATCAACACCGTGCCGCTTGGCCAAGCCGAAGCCGCACGCGCGCTGGGCCTGGGCTTCATGCAGTCCGCCACCGAAATCATTCTGCCGCAGGCCTTCCGCGGTTCCGTAGCGCCGCTCGGCAACACGCTGATTGCATTGCTGAAGAACTCCACCGTGGCCGCAGCAGCATCGGTTTCCACTGAAACTTCATCGCTGATGAGCCAGATGATTGAATTCCGTCCGGATGTGATTATCCAGATCTTCCTGATCTTCGCATTCGGCTATGTGATTCTGATCATTCCGATTGGCATGCTCACCACGTACCTGTCTAACAAGCTCGCTGTGAGGAGGTGACATCATGGCAGATACTTCGAATTCCGTATTGTTCGACGCTCCTGGTCCCAAGGGCCGCCGCACTATCCGCATTGTCAACTGGCTGGCCGGTTTCGCGTTCGCCGTGGTGCTCGTCCTGATTCTGATGCGCTTGCACAATCCGCCGGACGGTGAAAATCAGCTGAGCTGGGAGCTGTGGAAACCCGCACTCGAGCGAGAAGCATGGACCGATTTCTACCTGCCTGGCCTGTGGATGACCATCAAGGCCACCGTACTCGCAGTGATTGGTGCTGTGGCATTCGGTCTGGTGTTCGGCGTCGGCCGACTGCTGCCGAACCCTCTGCTGCGCGGTGTTTCCGCGGTTATCGTCGAGTTCTGCCGTGCTGTGCCGGTGCTGTTGCTCATGATTTTCTTCTGGCGCTGGTTCGCTTTCGCCGGCCTGCCCAGCCCCTCCTACTGGGCTGTGGTGCTGGCCTTGGTGCTCTATAACGGTTCCGTGGTTGCCGAGCTGGTGCGCTCCGGCGTTGGCAATCTGCCGGGCGGTCAGCGTGAGGCTTCTCTTGCCTTGGGTCTGACTGAAACCCAGTCGCTGATGGAAATTGAAGTGCCGCAGGCCGTCTACGCCATGCTGCCGGCAGCTGTCACTCAGCTGGTCGTGGTGCTGAAGGATACCGCATTGGGTTCCATCATCATGTACACCGATCTGCTACAGGAATCTCGCCGACTTGGCTCGATGTACTTCAATATTCTGCAGACGCTGGTCATGGCTGCGGTGGTTTACTTCATCGCCTGCTGGCTGCTCTCCAGGCTTGCCGAATGGCTGCCTGAGCGTATGCAGCAGCGTACAGCAGCGCCGGCCGAACCTGAGCCGGTCGCGCCGATTGCTGCTGGTGACGCTTCCAACGTGAACCAGATTGCAGTGGCCAAGGAAGTCGAAGAGCTGCCGCTGGGCGGTACGCCGCGTAAGTACCACGTACACCACCGTGGCACCAACGCTTCGATTCGCAACTGGCGTAGGACCAAGTATGAGCAGGGCTATGACGTGACTCATCCGGAGTCGGAAGCCAAGCGTGAGCGTGAGAACGGCAAGCCGGCAAGTCCCAAGACCAATGATCCGAAGCTATCCTCGAACGAGCATGAGCAATCCGATCACGGTACCGTGTTCAAGCACGGCAACGACATCGGCAAAGGTCATGTGAAATTCGGAGGCAAGCCGAAGATCTGATTGGCTGCTCCTCGCTAATCCGTGGCTAAGGTGGCACGAAGAGTTCACCGAGTGTTCTACCGAGCCTGAAGCTACGTAGCCAAACGGAGGATAGGTTGGAACGTATGAAGACGTTCCGGAACCTATCCTCCGTTTTTGCTATCGCCGTATGTCTGCCGCTGGCATTGGCAGCGGCACCCGTTACCGCGCAAGCTGACCAGTTGCCTAATCCTGATTGGGTCGCCCTGCTTTCCGACTATGAGAAAAACTATTGGCAGGCTCCTGTGGATGCCGAACATGGCGGCAAAGTGCTGGATGCCAAAACCATGAAGCTTGATGAAGATTTGGCGGTCGAAATCAATCATTTGGGTGCTGAGAATGCCGATAAGAACGGACTGACGGCCCAGCGTAAACGCGCGCTGATCGACTCGGATCTATACGGCGAGGAGACGCTGCCGGATGCGCTCGGCCCCGTGCTCGGCCGATACATGCGCGAAGGATTCAAACAAGGCAAACTGAATCAGATTTCTGACCTGTTCAAATTCAATGTGGCCTCCACCTTCCAATCCAAGCGCGCGGCCATGCACCCGAGGCCGTATTTGGACCGTTCGCAAAGCACGTTGGGCGGCACCAATGATTTGGCTGGTCTACCGTCCACGCTTGATATCAAAGAATCACCATCATGGCTGGAGCATATTCCCGGTTACTCCACGTTGCAAAAGAACAGCTCCTACCCGTCCGGGCATACGACAGGCGCATATTCGTGGGGTATAGCACTCGCCGGCATATTGCCGGAGCTTGCGCCACAAATCATGGCGCGTACTTCGGAAGCCGGCAACAATCGCATCGTGCTCGGCGTGCATTATCCGCTTGACATCATGGGCGGCCGCATTGGCGCTTCGGCACAAAACGGCCAGTATTGGCATAACGAGTTCGCCTCTTCGATTGTGCCCGCGGCCCGCCAGCTGCGCGATTATCTAACCGAACGCTGCAAAGCCGACCATCATGGCGATACGCTCACCGAATGCATCTCCAATGTGAAAGCCAACTCAACGGCCGGTTATACCAATGATTTCCTGGATCCTGTGGCTACCGAGCCGGTGAAAGATCAAGCTTCGGCGGTACGTGTCTACACCGCACGTATGACCTACACTTTCCCGCAAGTCAAAGCACAGGCCGGCGCTGAGTTCAAAGCTCCTCGAGGTGCAGCAGACGTGCTGCGGCTCGCTTACCCACAGCTGCATGTCGATCAGCGCAATGCGATTTTGAAAGCCACTGCAATTGATTCAGGCTATCCGTTATGGGAGTCTTCAGAGGGCTGGCAGCGCATCAACTGGGCCAAAGCGTTATGTGCGCGAGTGACGCTCAACACGAACGGTGATGTGGTCAAAGTGGAAACCGCGGATCAGGTAGCTCTTTCCGGTCCGAGTGTGATCAGCGCGCAATATGCGGATAAAGGCAATCATCCAGCCTCCGATGTGGCGGCAGGGCAGAACAGCACTGAAGCGGCCGGACCGGACCTCGCTGTGCTGCATGCCGCTCAACAGCCGGCGTTGACTGCGGTGATTGTAGGCACAGTGGCGGCTCTGCTCGTTGGTTTTCTGCTCCGCGTACGCCGTAAGCGGTAATAGTCGATTACTCGATGAAATGCAGTATGCGGACGTACAATCAAAGGCATGGTCAAGGAAGACAAGAAATCAGGCAAGTCCGTTAAAGCCGGCAAGCAAGGCAAGCAGATTGATAAAGCGCTCAAACTTGCCGAAGACCGGATCGGCATGATCGAGGAAAGCGCCACGTTGGCGGAACGAATGGCGAACGCAGCCAAAGCCAGCGAATTATTGAGCGCGGTATGGTCACTGCCGCCTGCACAACGATTGCTATTCCATCACGGTGTGAATGTGACCGATATCGACGGTGACTCCACGCCGGGATTCGATGGCGACAAATTCGACGGCGAACGATTCATTGATTTGAGCTCTTCCGAAATCGCCCGTTACCAACGTCTGATGTACGCCAATGGTGTCAAAGGCTCGCCGCGCAGACTGCTCATCGTGCTGCAAGGCATGGATGCATCCGGCAAAGGCGGCATTGTGCGCCATGTGTTCCGGCAAGGCGACCCAATGGGCATTCACTACCACGGTTTCGGCAAGCCCACCGAAGAGGAATTGAATCACGGATTCCTCTGGCGTGTGGAGCGTGAGCTGCCTCAACCGGGCTGGATTGGCATATTCGACCGGTCCCACTATGAAGACATCGTGATGCCGCATGTCTATGGCACATATCCGGAAGACGTATGGCGAGCCCGATACGACATGATTAACGAATTCGAACGGGATTTAGCGGTTTCCGGTTGCGCGATTCTCAAAATATTCCTGGTGGTGAGCCGAGAAGAGCAGAAGCAACATTTCTTGGGCCGTTTGACCGACCCAACGAAATACTGGAAATTCGACGTTTCCGATGTGAATGCTCGTGAACGCTGGGATGATTACATGGCCGCGTGGCAGGAAGTATTCGAGAAGACCAGCACTCCGGCAGCGCCCTGGTATCTGGTGCCTGCGGATAATCGCTGGTATTCAAGAGCTGTGGTATCCGAACTGTTGCGCACCACGTTGAAGAATATGAACATGACTTGGCCGCCGCTTGAGCCCGGAGTAAATCCAGAAGACGTACGCCGGCAGCTAGACTAGAGGATTATGACTGACGAGAAGGAACAAGCATACGGCTCTTTGGGGCGTTTGGCGCCTGAATGGGATGGCGACGAGCGCGAACGTAACCTTACCGCCGATGATATTTACGAGCGGTTCTTCGGCTGGGTGACAGATGTTAAAGGCATCGAACCGTGGCCGCATCAGGAGGAGGCCATTATGGACCTCCTTGCCGGAGACCATGTGATTTTGAATACACCGACCGGTTCCGGCAAATCCCTGGTGGCGCTTGGCATGCATTTTGCCGCTTTGTGCACGGGCCGTCGTTCGTATTACACGGCTCCCATTAAGGCGCTGGTTTCGGAGAAGTTCTTCGATCTGGTTGAGGTGTTTGGCCGTGACAATGTGGGCATGATTACCGGCGACAGCCACATCAATGCGGATGCGCCGATTATCTGCTGCACCGCTGAAATTCTGGCCAATCAGGCGTTGCGTGAAGGCACGCACGCCGATGTGGGGCTCGTAGCGATGGATGAATTCCATTACTACGGTGACCCGGAGCGTGGCTGGGCATGGCAAGTGCCGCTTTTGACGCTGCCGCAAACCCAGTTCCTGCTGATGAGCGCCACACTCGGCAATGTGGATGCCGTGGCGGATAAGCTCGCTGATTTGAACGACACCCCGGATGTGGATGTGATTGCCGATGCGCCGCGCCCGGTGCCGTTGAGCTACGAATACACGCTCGACCCGCTTGAGAAAACCGTGGAACTCGCCTTCCGCAACGGTGAAACCCCGATTTACGTGGTGCATTTCTCTCAGGATGCCGCTCTGGAAACCGCACAGGCGCTCGCATCCACCGGCGTATCCAGCAAGGAGCAGCGCCAGGCCATTGCGGAAGCCATTAAAGGCGTGAAATTCACGACGGCATTCGGCAAGATTCTGCAACGACTGCTGCGCACCGGCGTGGGCATTCATCATGCCGGCATGTTGCCGCGATACCGCCGACTGGTCGAACAGCTCGCCCAGCAAGGCCTTCTGCCGGTAATCTGCGGCACTGATACGCTTGGTGTGGGCATTAATGTGCCGATTCATTCGGTGGTGCTGACCGCATTGACTAAGTTCGATGGCTCCAAGATGCGCAGGCTCAGGGCCCGTGAATTCCATCAGATTGCAGGACGCGCCGGCCGTATGGGCTTCGATACAGAGGGTCTGGTTATTGCCGAGGCGCCCGAATATGAGATCGAAAACCAGAAGGCCATCGCCAAGGCTGGGGGAGACCCGAAGAAACTCAAGAAGATCAAGCGCAAGAAGGCACCCGAAGGTTTTGTGACGTGGAATGAGAACACGTTCAACAAACTCATTGACGCCGAGCCGGAAACCTTGGTGCCGCATCTGAAGATCACGCATTCGATGGTTTTGAACGAAGTGGCACAAGGTGGCGATGCGCGAGCCCGCGTGGAAGACCTCATCGACGACAGTGCACAGACACCGGAGCAGAAGGAGCATCTGCACCAGCGTGCCGACGAGATTTTCCAAACCCTGTTCGACACCGAGGTGATTGAAACCGAAGACCGCTCGGATGGTGGCAAGGATTATTACATGACCTTGGATATGCCGGACGACTTCGCGCTCGACCAGCCGCTTTCGCCATTCCTGCTCGCTGCGTTGGAACTTCTGGACCCCGAGTCCGAGACCTATGCGCTGGACGTGATTTCAATGGCCGAAGCCACGCTGGAAGACCCGAAGCAGGTATTGCGCGCGCAGGAACGTCAGGCTCGAGACAAGGCGCTCGCAGACATGAAGGCGGATGGTCTCGATTACGACGAACGCATGGATAAGCTGCAGGAAATCACGTATCCGAAGCCGCTGGAAGACATGCTTGAATCCGCGTTCGACCAGTACCGTCACGATGTGCCGTGGGCGAACGATTATTATCTGAGCCCGAAATCGGTGGTGCGAGACATGGTGGAAACCGCATCCGACTTCACCGGGTACATCGCGCGTTACAACATTGCCCGTTCGGAAGGCACGCTGTTGCGCTATCTTTCCGATGCATACCGTACGCTTGCTCGCACGGTTCCACCGGAAAAGCGCGACGAACAGTTGAAGGATATTATTTCCTGGCTGCGTGTGCTCGTGCGCTCCATTGATTCCTCGCTGGTGGATGAATGGGAGAATGCGGGTGACAATGCGGACCAGTCCGAGGCGGCTGCATCCCTGGCTGCGCCCGGCAAGAAGAATCAGGTGGTGGAAGATCGCCGTGGCCTGATCGTGCTGGTGAGGAACGCACTGTTCCGCCGTGTACAGCTGATGGATTTGGATGATCCGGACAAGCTCGGTGCCCTTGACAAGGACTGGGGCTATGGCGTGCACGAATGGGAGGATGTGCTCGACGATTACTACGACGAGTACGAGTACGTGGGCATTTCCGCCAACGCCCGCTCGCCGAAACTGTTTATGCTGGACGACAGCCATGAACAGGATGAGCATACGTGGAAGGTTCGCCAGATTATCGATGACTCCGATGGTGATCACGACTGGGCCATCGAAGGCATCGTGGATCTCGACGCCACCCAAGACACCGGCGAAGTGGTTTTCTACGACTACAAGGTCAGTAACTGAGGCCAATTCAACGTCGAACGCATGTTCGAACGCTGGGGTAGTATGCAAGTATGAGCGAGAATGATCTGTTTGGGGCGATGGATGCGCCGAAGTCGATGACTCGTCCGTTGGCTGTGCGTATGAGGCCGCGTACGATCGACGAGGTGATCGGGCAGAAGCATGTGCTGGGGGAGGGCAGCCCCCTGCGCCGCCTTGCTAATCCGGCCAGCCGCGGCAGCCTCACCGCTCCAAGCTCGGTGATTCTCTTCGGGCCTCCAGGAGTCGGCAAAACCACGCTCGCCACCATTGTGGCAGGTCAATCCGGCCGCGTGTTCGAGGAACTTTCCGCAGTGACCTCCGGCGTCAAGGACGTGCGTGATGTGCTCAATCGGGCACATGAACGGTTGGTGGCCAAAGGCCAGGAAACCGTATTGTTCATCGATGAGGTGCACCGTTTTTCCAAATCCCAGCAGGATGCTTTGCTGCCAGCCGTGGAAAATCGTGACGTGACCTTCATTGGCGCCACCACCGAAAACCCAAGTTTTTCGGTTATCAAACCATTGTTATCACGTTCGGTGGTGGTCAAACTCGAATCATTGGAGCCTGATCAACTCACCGAACTGGTGCAGCGAGCTCTTACCGATAAGCGCGGCCTCAAAGGTGAAGTCAAAGCCACGGACGAAGCCGTCGCGGATATCGTGCGCATGGCCGGGGGAGACGCGCGCAAATCATTAACCATTCTTGAAGCGGCGGCCGGAGCGGTCACTGGAGACGAAGCTCGTAAAAAAGGTGCGCGCAGGCCGATTATCACTCCTGAAGTAGTTGCCAATGTGATGGATACCGCCACTGTGCGCTATGACAAAGACGGCGACGACCATTATGATGTAATCTCCGCATTCATCAAATCCATGCGTGGCAGCGATCCGGATGCTGCAATCCACTATCTTGCCCGCATGCTCAGGCTGGTGAAGATCCGCGGTTCATCGCCCGGCGCATTATGATTGCCGCCAGTGAAGAGGTCGGTATGGCCGCGCCGCAGATCTTGCAAGTCACCGTAGCCGCAGCACAGGCCGTGGCCTTAGTCGGTATGCCGGAAGCGCGCATTATTCTGGCCGAAGCCACCATCGCCGTAGCTACCGCACCAAAGTCAAACGCCAGCTACAATGCCATCAATCAGGCGCTTGCCGATGTGGATGCGGGTAAGATTGGTGCTGTTCCGCTGTATCTCAGGAATGCTCCCACCAAACTGATGAAGGAATGGGGCAATCATGAAGGCTATAAATACGCTCATGATTGGCCTGGTGCGGTGGCTCCGCAGGAATACATGCCTGAAATCCTGCGAGGCACGGAATACTATCATCCCAATGATCGCGGTTATGAGCATGAAGTGAGCCAGAGGCTGGCCAAAATACGTCCCATTCTGCATAGCGAAGGTGAGGCCAAGGAGTAGGAGTAGAGTATTACAGAATGGTAAACGCCTGCGGTGTGGTTGGTGGCACAAGATAAGGAGTGTGAACAAAGCATGGCGGTCATTTTCATTGTTGACGACGATCAGGCCATTGGCGAAATGCTCAGTCTGGTGCTGGAAAATGAGGGATTCCAAACAGTCACCTGCATGGATGGTTTGCGTGCTGTGGAAATGTTCCCCACAGTCAAGCCTGATTTGATTCTGCTTGACGTGATGCTTCCCGGCTTGGACGGCACCGAAGTGGCCCGTCGTATTCGTGAGACTTCCAACGTGCCAATCATCATGCTCACCGCAAAGTCGGATACCACTGATGTTGTGGCTGGTCTTGAAGCGGGTGCCGACGATTACGTGCCCAAACCATTCAAAGTGGCCGAACTACTGGCCCGAATCCGTGCTCGCTTCCGTATTGCGCGCCCCGTAGCGGTCGAGGAATCCGGTTCGTCGGCCAAGGACGCCACTGTAAACCATATTGAACGTGGCGGTATCGTCATCGATCGTTTGGAGCATACGGCAACCAAGGATGGCAAGGATCTGGGGTTGACGCCAATGGAGTTCGAGCTGTTGTTCGTACTCGCCAAAGCCGCAGGGGAGGCCATCAGCCGTTCCACGCTATTGCATGATGTCTGGGGTATGAGAGCTCCGGCGATACCCGTTTGGTGAATGTGCATGTGCAGCGTTTGCGTGCCAAAGTGGAGAACGACCCCGAGAATCCGCAAATCATTCAAACGGTGCGCGGCATCGGCTACAAATTTGTGACTCCTGAGAACTGATCGTGACTGATTCGGCACCATTGCAAACCCCGGAGACCTCACCTAAGACACGTACCACGTTGGTCATGCCCCACCACAGCTTCCGTTTCAGTTTCAAACGGTTGCTCAGGCATGGGCGTTCCGAAGTACGCCGCTCACTGCAGGCTCGAACCGTGGCCTTGACGGTGTTGCTCACCTTGTCTGTGGTCATTGTGTTCTCTATGGTTTCGATGATTTCGGTGCGCGCGTCACTGCTCACGCAAACCACATCCCAGTCTCAAGCGGATTTCTCCAATATGGTGGAGCAGGCGCAAACCGGTTTGGATGCCTCTGATGCCACCACCACCGTGCAGATTCAACAGCTTGTCAATGATCTGGCTTCGAACCTGCAATCTGACGGTGCATCCAATCTGGTGGGCGTGTATATGTGGAGCCGAGAATCCACGGCACGTTCCATCATCCCTATTTCCACCGAGCCTACATATGAGGATGTCATCACCGCTGATATGCATTCCGCAGTGGCTTCCGATGTGGAAGGCAATGTGTTCTATCAGCCGGTGAATCTGCCCATCGCCTCTGATGCATGGAATGGGAACACGCCAGGTGCTGTGCTGGGCACGGTATTGGATTATGGCGTGGCCGGGAATCTGGAATTTTTCGCCGTGTATTCCTATGCGCTGCAACAGCAGTCGCTGACGCAGATTCAGCTCAGCCTGTTGACTGTGTGCGCGCTGCTTTCCATAGCGGTGGGCGTAGTGATGTGGATGGTGATTCGCGGCATCGTTCGCCCAGTGGAGCATGTGGCATATGCGGCGGAAACCCTGGCATCCGGCAATCTTGATACGCGCGTGGAAGTGAATCGCAAGGATGAGCTTGGCGTGCTGCAGCGTTCGTTCAACGGCATGGCTGATTCATTGAATCAGAAAATCGATCAGCTTGAGGAAGCCAGTGCCTCGCAGAAACGGTTCGTCTCCGACGTGAGCCATGAACTGCGCATCCCGGTGACCACCATGCGTATGGCTTCCGATTTGCTGGAAATGAAAAAAGATGATTTCGATCCGGCAACAAAGCGTACGGTTGAACTGCTGTCTGGCCAGATTAATCGTTTTCAGGATTTGCTCGCTGACCTGTTGGAAATCTCCCGATACGATGCCGGCTATGCTGCATTGGATTTGGTGGATGCTGATATGCGCGATCCAGTGAACGATGCCATTGAGCAGGTGACTGGTATTGCGGCGGCCAAACATGTGAATATTCGTGCCATGCTGCCCAATGTGCAGGTGCTCGCCAAAGTCGATGCTCGCCGCGTGACCCGTATTGTTCGCAATCTTTTGGCCAATGCGGTTGATTTCGCCGAAGACAAACCCATTGATGTGCGTATCGCGGCCAATCGCAAGGCCGTGGTCATCAGCGTGCGAGATTACGGTGTAGGCATGGATGCGAACACTGTGGTCCATGTGTTCGACCGATTCTGGAGAGGCGACCCATCCCGTTCCCGCATCACCGGAGGAACTGGTCTGGGCCTATCTATTTCCATGACCGATGCGCTCCTGCATCATGGTTCGATTCGCGTGCGCTCGGCATTGGGGGAAGGTACATGGTTCCTGGTGATGCTGCCACGCGATCCTCTGAACGGGGAAGTGGCGGATAGTGATCTTCCCATTACTTTCGCGAGTGAGGCTCCGGATGACTTCTCGGTTTCCGGTGGATTCGGTGTAGCGGAAAGTCCGGTTGCGGAGCGCAGCAATGCGGTAGCCATCGCGCCATCTGCTCAGGATAATGGCACACATCCAACCGATGATGAGGATGGTGACGAATGAAAGACAAGCGCATACGATCGATCATCGCCTCCATCGCAACGTCGCTATGCGCAGCGGCTTTGACCGCCTGCTCGAGCCCATTCGCTTTACCGACCAGCGGCAGCGTTCAGACGCTTGCTCCGGTGCAGCAGCAGACTCAGCGCGTGTACACCAATCCACAAGGGCCCAATGATGATGCGCAGCCTGAAAGCATCGTTGAAGGTTTTTATGATGCTATGCCGGCTGGCGTGCAGTCAGACGGGTACCGTGTGGCCCGCGAATTCCTCACATCCTCAGCCTCCACCACATGGAATGGCGATGGCTCCGCAGTGATTTACAGCGGTACTCCTGATTTTCGCCGCCGTGCCAACACAATGACCGCTCCGCAAGGCGCGGAAAGCTCGCTCATCGTAGAAGTGAACGTGCAAGTAGTGGGCGCACTGGATTCACATGGTTCGTATACGCCAGTGCATGATACGCAATCTCGAAAACTGTCATACACGTTGATCAAGCGAAAAGGACAGTGGCGTATTTCCTCGCTGGAAAACGGAGTGGTGATTTCCACCGCGGATTTCGACCAGGTGTTCAGACAGGTTTCCGTCTATCAGGTGGCTTCTTCCGGCAAACAATTAGTGCCGGACGTTCGTTGGCTGAGCTGGCGCAACTGGCGTACTCAGGCGGTGCGAGAAGTATTGGGCGATGCGCCGAGCTGGCTGAAGGATGCGGTGAAGGAACCCGGTGCGAATACGGTGTCTTTGGCCGTGGACTCAGTGCCGGTGCAAGACAGTTCGGTGGAAGTCAGCCTTACTCGCGGCATCAATGCACTCAGTGACGAAGACCGTAGCATGCTGGTGCATCGCATCAGATTGACGTTGGGTGACGGCAATTCGGGATATAACCTGAAAGTGACCGGCGATGGTGTGGATTATTCGGATGCCGATTCGAATATCAAGCTCGATGCCGATCAGCCGGCGGTAGGTGTATATACGTTGACCGGTGGTCATGTGGTTTCGCTGTCCAGCTCCAGCCCGCTGCGCGTGGGGGATGCTTCCGGGTTTGATGATGCGCTCGGATTCACATTCTCCACCAATGGGGGAGCGGTATTGCAGGCGGACGGTGTTGTGAAATGCTTGGATGCAGGCGGCGGCTCCTGCGGCACGCTGTTCGGCAATGCTCGCGTACGTTCGATAACGGCCGGGTTGAACGGTGAAGTGTGGGCGGTCAGCAAGGATGGCAAGACGCTGTACGTCTATCGCAATGAGAAATCCATAAAACTGGATATGCCGTGGCTGGATGACGGGGGAGTGGTGACTTCCGTGAACGTATCCACCGAAGGTGCGCGTTTGGCGGTGGCCATCAACGGAGGCTCGTTGAGCGGCGTGGCGATTACCGGCATTGTGCGCGATGCCAATAACGATGTCATCGGATTGAGTAAAGCGGCGGCGCAGGTAAGCCGAACGCAGAATGTGGCCATGCTCTCGTTCTATAACGATTTGAATCTCGTGTATGCCACTTCGGCGCCTCAGGATGGAGCCCAGCAGAGCGCATATCGTCAGATTGTGCCCGGTCCTGATACCGTGCAGCGCCTGCCTGAAGGCACGATAGTATCGATGGCTTCGGGCCAGATTAGTCTGTATCGCCGTTTGGCTGTACTTGATGACACTGGTACCGTGCGTTCGGTTTCCGGCTCTTTGGACGGCTCCTGGTCTATTGCGGATAGTCAGGTTACCGCTTTGGGTTCACAATGATTCGCGTTGTGCGCATTGTTCTGGCATATGAAGATATGAAAAACTCCCGTACGCTTAGCGCGCGGGAGTTTTCATATAGTGACAGGAAGCCAGACAGATCAGATGCCGCCGTATTCCTTCTTGAACAGTTCGGCTGGTACTTCGGAGTTCATCGGAACCTCATAGATGAGGTATGCCATGTTGAACGGGATGTTGAACAGGTGACGGGTCACGCCATACTCTTCCTTGGTGCCCAGGAAGTTGAAGTTATCCGGGCATTCCGGCTCCCACTTGGCCAGAAGCTTGGCGGCGTCGCCAATAGTGGCGGCCACGCCGGCCAGCTGCTTCACACCCTCCACTTGCTTGATGATAAGAAACACGGTCTTCTGCATAGTTACCCTTTCTGTATACCTGTAGCAACGGCCTTGTCGCTCGGTTGACGAGCGGCATTGCCGCTATGCAACCAACTACCATTATGGTTGATAAATGGCCTTAATCCGCCGAGTTTCGCCCATCTGAACGCACTGTTATCAAAACGTTATAGACCTGTTATCAAACTGTTACCGCTCACGATTGAACATCAGACCTGTTCGTTCCATACTTAAGACTGTCGATGACATGAAGTCATCAATGTGGATGGATGGACATCCAGAGAACACTGCTCGAGGAGGAGTATTCATGAAGAATTGGAAGAAAGCTATTGCTCTTGTTGCTTCCGCTGCTGCATTGGTAAGTGTTGCGGCTTGTGGTTCCAGCAGCGCTGGTGGCAGCAACGATGGCAAGAAGACCGTCGGCTTCGTGGCCGTTGGTCCTGAGGGCGGCTTCCGTACCGCTAACGAGAACGACATCAAGTCCGCATTCAAGGATGCAGGCTTCGATTTGGTCTACTCCCCGACTCAGAACAACGATCAGCAGAAGCAGATTCAGGCTTTCAACAAGTTCGTGAACGACGAAGTTGACGCCATCATCCTGTCTTCCACTGAGGATTCCGGTTGGGATGACTCCCTGAAGAAGGCCGCTGAGGCTGAGATCCCGGTCTTCACCGTTGATCGTAACGTGTCCGTCAAGGACGCCGATGCCAAGAAGGCTATCGTCTCCCACATCGGACCGTCCAACGAATGGGCTGGCCAGCAGGCCGCCGAGTTCGTCAACAAGAACTTCCCGGACGGCGCCAACGGCTTCATCCTGGAAGGCCCTGCAGGCCTGTCCGTGGTGAAGGATCGTGGCACCGGCTGGTCCGACAAGGTTGCCTCCAACATTAAGGTCCTTGAGTCCCAGTCCGCTAACTGGTCCACTGATGAGGCCAAGACCGTGACCGCTGGTCTGCTTGACAAGTACAAGTCTGAGAACCCGCAGTTCATCTTCGCCCAGAACGATGAGATGGGCCTCGGTGCCGCTCAGGCTGTTGACGCTGCCGGCCTCAAGGGCAAGGTCAAGATCATCACCATTGATGGTACCAAGAACGCTCTGCAGGCTCTGGTTGACGGCGACCTCTCCTACGTGATCGAGTACAACCCGATCTTCGGTAAGGAAACTGCTCAGGCCGTCAAGGATTACCTGGATGGCAAGAAGGTTGAGAAGGACATCCAGATCGAGTCCAAGACCTTCGACGCCGCCAGCGCCAAGGAAGCTCTGGACAACAACTCCCGCGCTTACTGATAGCACGGCTGCTCAACACTGATAACTGAACTGAACTCGTAGTGATGGTGTGAGAAGGAAAACATGCTCCTTCCACACCATCACTCATGTTCGGCCCAAATATCACAAAACGATAACAAAAATTCCTTCTCGTTTAAGGCAAAGACATGACTGATAAAACCCCTATCGTCGTGATGAAGGGCATCACGATTGAGTTCCCGGGCGTCAAGGCTTTGGACGGTGTCGACCTGACCCTCTACCCAGGTGAAGTGCACGCTCTCATGGGTGAGAACGGTGCTGGTAAGTCGACCATGATCAAGGCTCTGACCGGTGTGTACAAGATCAACTCTGGCTCCATCACCGTCGAGGGCAAGCCGCAAAGCTTCAACGGCACTTTGGATGCTCAAAACGCCGGTATCGCCACTGTGTACCAGGAAGTGAACCTGTGCACCAACCTCTCCGTTGGTGAGAACGTGATGCTCGGCCATGAAAAGCGTGGCCCGTTCGGCATCGACTGGAAGAAGACCCACGAAGCCGCCAAGACGTATCTGGCCCAGATGGGTCTGGAGAACATCGACCCGCACACTCCGCTGAGCTCCATCTCCATCGCCATGCAGCAGCTGGTCGCCATCGCCCGCGCTATGGTCATCAACGCCAAGGTGCTGATTCTCGATGAGCCGACTTCCTCCCTGGATGCCAACGAGGTGCAGGACCTGTTCAAGATCATGCGCAAGGTGCGTGACTCGGGCGTGGCCATCCTGTTCGTCTCCCACTTCCTCGATCAGATCTACGAGATCACCGACCGTCTGACCATTCTGCGTAACGGTAAGTTCATCAAGGAAGTCATGACCAAGGACACTCCGCGTGACGAACTCATCGGCATGATGATTGGTAAGTCCGCCGCCGAGCTTTCCCAGATTGGCGCCAAGAAGTCTCGCCGCGAAATCAAGTCCGGCGAGAAGCCGCTGGCCGAAGTCAAGGGCCTGGGCAAGAAGGGCACCATCAACCCGGTCGATCTGGATATCTACAAGGGCGAGGTCGTCGGCTTCGCAGGCCTGCTGGGTTCCGGCCGTACCGAGCTTGGCCGTCTGCTCTTCGGCGCAGACAAGCCGGACTCCGGTACCTACGAGTTCAACGGCAAGCAGGTCAACATTTCCGACCCGTACACCGCCCTGAAGAACAAGATCGCATACTCCACCGAAAACCGTCGTGATGAGGGCATCATCGGTGACCTTACCGTTCGCCAGAACATCCTCATCGCACTGCAGGCCACCCGCGGCATGTTCAACCCGATTCCGAAGAAGGAAGCGGACGCGATCGTCGACAAGTACATGGAAGAACTTAACGTTCGTCCGCGCGATCCCGATCGCCCGATCAAGAACCTGTCTGGTGGTAACCAGCAGAAGGTGCTGATCGGCCGTTGGCTGGCCACCCACCCGGAGCTGCTCATCCTCGACGAGCCGACCCGCGGTATCGATATCGGCGCCAAGGCTGAAATTCAGCAGGTCGTGCTCGACCTCGCCGCCAAGGGCATGGGCGTCGTCTTCATCTCCTCCGAGCTTGAAGAGGTCGTGCGTCTGTCCGACGACATCGAGGTCCTGAAGGATCGCCACAAGATCGCAGAAATCGAAAACGACGACACCGTCTCTCAGGCGACCATCGTCGAAACCATTGCTAACACCAACGTGAACGGAAAGGAGGCGTGAGATGGCTGAAAAGGCAAAGGAAGAGGGCAACGCTCTCGTGAAGAAGCTGCTGAGCAACAACCTGACCTGGTCCATTGTGGCATTCATCCTCCTGGTCGTCATCTGCACCATCTTCCAGCATGACTTCCTGGCATTGAGCTGGAACGACAACACCGGCGGTCTGGCCGGCCCGCTGATCACCATGCTTCAGGAATCCGCCCGATACCTGATGATCGCCACCGGTATGACCCTGGTCATCTCCACCGCAGGCATCGACCTCTCGGTCGGTTCCGTGATGGCCGTGGCAGGTGCCGCCGCCATGCAGTCCCTCTCCAACGGCGTCAACGTGTGGGTCTCCATCCTGATCGCTCTGCTCGTTGGTCTGGCCATCGGCTGTGTCAACGGCGCTCTGGTCTCCCTGCTTGGTCTCCAGCCGTTCATCACCACCCTGATCATGATGCTCGCCGGCCGTGGTATCGCCAAGGTGATTACCTCCGGTGAGAACACCGATGCTTCCGCAGTCGCCGGCAACGAGCCGCTCAAGTGGTTCGCCAATGGCTTCATCCTCGGCATCCCCGCCAACTTCGTTATCGCCGTGGTCATTGTGATTCTGGTCGGCCTGCTGTGCCGCAAGACCGCAATGGGCATGATGATCGAGGCCGTGGGCATCAACCAGGAAGCCTCTCGTATGACTGGTATCAAGCCGAAGAAGATCCTCTTCCTCGTCTACGCGGTCTCCGGCTTCCTCGCGGCCATCGCAGGTCTGTTCGCCACCGCATCCGTGATGCGTGTTGACGTGGTCAAGACCGGTCAGGACCTCGAAATGTACGCCATCCTCGCAGTCGTCATCGGCGGCACCTCGCTGCTCGGTGGTAAGTTCTCCCTCGCCGGCTCCGCTGTCGGCGCTGTGATTATCGCCATGATCCGCAAGACCATCATCACCCTCGGCATCAACGCCGAAGCAACCCCGGCCTTCTTCGCCGTCGTCGTGATCGTGATCTGCGTGATGCAGGCTCCTAAGATCCACAACTTGGGTGCGGAAATGAAGCGTAAGCGTGCACTCAAGGCTCAAGCTAAGGCGGTGGCAGCATGACAACAGCTACGGCAAATAAGGTAAAGGCTCCTAAGAAGGGCTTCAAGCTTGATCGTCAGATGATTCCGACCCTCGCGGCCGTCGTAATCTTCCTGCTGATGATCATCATGGGACAGGCACTGTTCGGCACCTACATCCGACTGGGCTTCATCTCCTCCCTGTTCATCGACCACGCCTACCTGATTATCCTGGCAGTGGCCATGACCCTGCCGATTTTGACCGGTGGTATCGATCTGTCGGTCGGCGCCATCGTGGCAATCACCGCAGTCGTTGGCCTGAAGCTGGCAAACGCCGGTGTTCCCGCCATCCTGGTCATGGTCATCATGCTGCTGATCGGTGCCGTGTTCGGTCTGCTGGCCGGCACGCTGATTGAGGAATTCAACATGCAGCCGTTCATCGCAACCCTGTCTACGATGTTCCTGGCTCGCGGTATCGCCTCCATCATCTCCACCGACTCCCTGACCTTCCCGGAGAACAACAACTTCGACTTCATCGCCAACGAGATCAAGATCATCGATAACCCGAAGATCTCCAACGATCTCTCCTTCAACATTGGCGTTGTTATCGCTCTGATTGTTGTGATCTACGGCTACATCTTCTTGCACCACACCCGCACTGGCCGCACCATCTACGCCATCGGTGGCTCTCGCTCCTCCGCTGAGCTGATGGGTCTGCCGGTCAAGCGCACCCAGTACACCATCTACCTGACCTCCGCAATCCTCGCGGCCCTGGCTTCGATTGTGTACACCGCCAACATCGGTTCCGCAAAGAACACCGTTGGTGTGGGCTGGGAGCTCGACGCAGTGGCCTCCGTGGTTATCGGCGGTACGATCATCACCGGTGGCTTCGGCTACGTGCTCGGTTCCGTGCTCGGCGCTCTGGTCCGCTCCATCCTCGACCCGCTCACCTCCGACTTCGGTGTGCCGGCAGAATGGACCACCATTGTGGTTGGCCTCATGATCCTCGTCTTCGTGGTGCTGCAGCGCGCCGTGATGGCAGTCGGGGAGAAAAAATAGGCCTCCGCGAACACATAACTGAACAATAACTGAATAGGTGTTCCGGTTCTATTGCCTGTGCTCGTCGCGGAGCGGGGCGATAGGGCCGGAATAAGCACCAAAGACTTTCTCCTTTTTCTTTTCTTCCTTTCATCGACGTGTGGGGAGCAGCTCGGAAATCCGAACTGCTCCCCACACGTTTTTTATATGAGTTTTGGTTCATGACCGCTGCAATGGCATTTTATGAAAACGATTCAATAATGCTGGCTATTTAGAAAAAGACAGCTTTGTATATCAAATTGTTATCGTTGCCACTTTGCTATGAAAACGTTATCGCGCTATGCTGTGAACATACGCAACCACAATGGCGTGCGGAACAACGCTGTCAAGCAAAGCCGCTGCCATGAGGTGCAACCGAACAACATATAAGGAACATCAATGAGCAGCACATTCACATGGGAGGGCGGCGGCGTTGAACTCGACTTCGCATACGCCGACGACCAACCAGTAGCGCTGGTGGCATACCGAGTGCCGAAGCAGCACATCGACGTGACCTTTGCGCATGCCACGCCCATCGTGGAAATTCTTGCTTCCGGTTCCGGCCATTGGCTGGCCTGCGGCAAAATCACCCACACCACTATCGGCAGGGACCTGCGCTACGTAAGCCATGTCACCAATCGAGCCGTAGAACCGGAAAGCGCAGAAGCACAGTCCACCGCCAGCCGTCTGGATATTACCCTGAGTGATCCGCGCACCGGCATCGAAGCGGTAGTAACCTATGAGGTTGCGACCAACTCGCCAATGGTGCGCACCTGGGCCACAGTGACGAACGCCAACGAACAGGATGACGTCACCCTGGAATCCGTTACCAGCTTCACTGGCAGCTTTGGCGCTCCGACCGGAGTTTCTCCCACCGACCCCAACACGTTTGGCGATTGGACGCTCACCGAAGCGGATATGGACTGGCTTTCCGAAGGACGATGGCACACCACGCCATTGCGTCGCATTTTCCCCCGTATCCATGAGGAACTGACTGGATGGGATCCTCGCGGTCGCCATCAGGTCATCTCCACGGGCACCTGGTCCACCGGCCAGCATGTGCCGCTCGCCGTACTGGAAAACAAGGTGCTTGGCCTCGCATGGATTTTCCAAGTGGAACATAACGGCGCTTGGCGCTGGGAAATCGGTCAGGATACGGCAGACGGTTACATCGCGCTTGCCGGCCCTGTGGAAGAAAGCCACGCATGGAGCAAGACGCTGAAGCCCGGCGCCTCTTTCGCCACCGTGCCTGCGTCCTTTACCATTGCGGCCGACTTCAACGAAGCCACTGCGATCATCACCGCATACCGCCGCGCATGGCGTGTCAAGCATGCAGACAACGCGCACCCTTCCGTGGTGTTCAACGATTACATGAACACCATCTACGGCGACCCAACCACCGCCAAGGAACTGCCCTTGATCAAGGCGGCTGCTGAGGTTGGCGTGGAAATCTTCGTGATCGACTGCGGTTGGTATGACGACACGGGCAACTGGTGGCCATCCGTGGGCGAGTGGATGCCTTCCAAGACTCGATTCCCCGGTCCGAAGGGCATTGTGGAAGTCATCGATGCCATCAAGGAACAGGGCATGATTCCGGGCATCTGGCTGGAGCCGGAAGTTATTGGCGTCGAATCCCCGGTAGCTAATCAGCTGCCTGACTCCGCATTCATCACCCGAGCAGGCAAGCGTGTGGTTGAACAGCAGCGTTACATTCTTGACTTCCGCAGCCAGGACACTCGCGACTACATGGATTCGGTCATCGACCGCATCGTAGGGGAGTATGGCGTCGGCTACTTCAAGCTCGACTACAACGTTTCTCCCGGCATCGGCTCCGACCACAACGCCGACAGTCTCGGAGACGCGCTGCTCGAGCACAATCGCGCCTACAGTGCCTGGATTGACGGACTGCGCCGCCGTTACCCCGATCTGATTCTGGAAAACTGTTCGTCCGGCGGCATGCGTGAGGATTTCGCTCAGCTGAGCCGCTTCCAAGTGCAGTCCACCTCCGACCAGCAGGATTGGAAAATCTATCCGGCCATCGCCGCCGCGGCTCCCATGCTGATGCTGCCCGAACAGGCCGCCAGCTGGGCATACCCGCAATCCGGCATGAGCGACGAGGAAACCGCGTTCAACATCAGCACCACCTTCCTGGGCCGCTTCTTCCTCTCCGGTTACCTCAACCGCATGGATGAAGACCAGCATAAGCTCGTGGCCAAAGGCATCGGAGCATACAAGCAGTATGTGCAGCCAATCATCGGCTCGTCGGTGCCGTTCTGGCCGCTCGGTCTACCGGAATGGGAGAGCGATACCGTGGCATTCGGCCTGCGCCCTGCATCAGGCAGCGAGCAATCCACACTGATTACGGTCTGGGCTCGCGAGGCCAAGAACAGCACGGTTCGCCTGAACCTCGCCCACGCACAAGGCCATGAAGCCACGGTGCAGCCCATCTTCCCGGTTGAAGGCTTCGAATCCTGGCCTACGCAATGGCACGCCGATGAAGGCGTACTGGAAGTCACAGTGCCGACCGGCACCTGGGCCTCCCGCACCTTCGCCGTCACCATCGATTGATCAACCGGCAATAACACCGGCAATACATCCGCGGCGCAGATAGAGCTGCGCCGCACACCACCACCAACCCATATCAAGGAACAATCATGAGCCAATCCACTACCGCGGCCGATCCGCGCAACCCTCATCAGATGCCATTGCATCGCAAGGTGACCTACTCGTTCACCGATCTTTCCGGCAACCTGCTGTACTGCATCATCAGCACGTACGCCCTCTACTACTTCACCGAGGTATACGGCCTGTCTATGGCCGTAGCCGGCACAATCTTGCTCGTCGCCCGCTTCTTCGACGCTTTCGATGCTCCGGTGTGGGGTGTGATCATCGATCACACGCACACCCGCTGGGGCCAGTCCCGCCCGTGGTTCCTGTGGATGGCCGTGCCGTTCTCGCTGTTCGTCTTCCTGCTGTTCTGCGCACCGCCCATCTCCGACCCTGCCGCCCGCGCATGGTACGCCGGTGTGGTCTACGTGCTTGCCGGCATCTCCTACACCGGCATGAGCGCGCCAATCACCTCCGTGCTGCCGAACCTCACCTCCAACCCGGACGAGCGCAACGTGGCCAGCACCTTCCGCATGGTCGGCGGCAACATCGGCAACTTCCTTGCTGTGACGTTCATCCTGCCGCTGTCCACCAAGATTGGCGGTTCCTCCACCTCCGCCAACGGCTGGCGTGTGGCCGTGGGCCTCTACTGCCTGGTGGCTCTCGTGCTGCTGGTCATCGCCTTCCTCGACATGCGCGAGCAGAACATCGAACGTACCAAGCCGATTTCCATCCGTGATTCCTTCCGCGCAGCCAAGGCCAACTGGCCGTGGATTCTCGTGGTCGTAGCCAACGTGGTCTTCTGGATCGGCTTCACCGCACGCACCTCCATGCTGCCGTACTACTTCCGCTACAACGTGGGCAATGAAAGCTGGACTTCCATCCTGAACGGCATCTCCATCATTCAGGTGCTCGGCATGATGAGCGTACCGTTCCTGTGCAAGCGCCTGCACCTGTGGGGCACCACGCTGCTCGCCCTCGGCTTCGCAGGCGCTGGCCAGATCGGTCTGGCGGTAGCAGGCGGCAACATCCCGGTGATGATCGTCTCCTGGTGCATTGCCTGCCTCGGCACCGGCACCCTGTGCTCCCTGTTCGTGCTCATGGTCACCTACTCCGTTGACTACGGCGAATGGAAGAACGGCATCCGCGCAGCCGGTCTGCTCACCGCCATCGGTTCCTCCTTCTGCATCAAGATGGGTGCCGGCATCGGCGCCTTCCTGCCTTCGCAGATCTTGAGCATCGCCGGATTCCAGGAAGGCGTGAAGGCTCAGAGCGCATCCGCACTCACTGCCATCCACTTCTCCTTCACCTGGCTGCCGCTGATCATCTTCGTGCTGTGCATGATTCCCGTCTACTTGTACAAGCGTTACGAAGATCAGCAAGACAAGGTGCTTGGCGAGCTTAAGGCTCGCGCCAACGAGGTGGAAGCAGCCAAGTAAGCAATCAATTATGTGATTGATTATTACTGATACAGCAAAGCCGAACGCAGCATACAATATGCCTGCGTTCGGCTTTGTTTTGTATGCGCAAGTTTTTCCTATGCGCTACGCAAGTGTGAGCCCAACCGTACGCATGCCTTACAATGGCAAGCGCTCGCTAAGCAAAAACGTTATCGAGGCAAAGGAAACGGGGCACTATGGCGAAAACACCAAGCGGCAAGCCCAAAGCACCATCCATCAAAGATGTGGCTGCGCTCGCCGGCGTATCCGTGCCGACCGTATCCCGTTACTTGAATATGCCGGAGCGAGTCAGCGAAACCAAGCGGCAGGCCATTGCGCAAGCCGTCAGCAAGCTTGGTTACCGCCCTAACGCTATTGCGCGCGCGCTGGTGCGCGAGCAATCCAGTCAATGCTTGGTGCTGTCTTCCAACACCACCCGATACGGTCAAACACAGGTGATTCAAGGCGTGGAAACCGCAGCTCGAGCGGCAGGATTCGCCCTATCCATCGCGCTGATTGCCGAACCGGGAAGTACCAGTGCACAAATCCGCGAAAGTGTGCAGTCCGCACTTGACCATAATCCTGCCGGCGTGGTGCTGTTGAACTTTGATGAAGCCAGTGCGCAGGCGCTGTCGATGATTCCTCGCACTTTGCCATTGGTAAGCGTGGCGGGAGAGCGCAATACGGAAATCGCGCAGATTTCGATGGGGGAGCGCGAAGGTGGATACCGCGTGACCCAGCACCTGCTGCAACGCCTCGCCGAACGCGGCATCGGCTCCAGCCCTGTGCATTATGTCGGTATTCCTGGCGGCGGCGGTGCCGAAGGCCGTTATGAGGGGTGGCTTCAAGCGTGCCAGGAGGCTGGTGTTCCCATTCCACCGGCTGTGGAAGCCGGATGGGATGTGGATAGCGCGCGCGAAACCGGTCGTATATTAGGGCGCAAGCGCGGTGAAGTCAAGGCCATATTTGCCGGCAACGACGAAACCGCAATGGGTGTGATTCGTGGTCTTGGAGACGAAGGTCTGCGCGTGCCGCAGGACGTGCTGGTCGTCGGATTCGATGATCACCCGGTGGCGCGAATCTGGAACCCCTCAATCACGACCATTCATCAGGATTTCCAAGGAGTGGGTGCCGCTGCATTCGCCATGCTTGCCCCGATGCTCGAAGACGTGTCGCTGGGCCGTGCGCACGGTGAGTCATGGCAGGCGTATCAACGGTTTGAAGGCCATCTCATCGAGCGTGAATCCACTGTGAACGCCTGAGCTCTCCACGCCGAGAATGCCCGGCAGCGTCCGCCTTCGGCCTTAAAATATGTTCTGGCTAAACGGGGCGCACCATCGGAACCTGTTTTCGGTCCTATCAGATGGCGCGTAGAGACACATACGCCGGTTGGTAAACCTGACTTCCATTTTGTTTGAACCAAAGACGTAGAGGAGCTTTCCTATGCCCGAAAATGAGCAGCAGCGCGCGGTTGATGCGGAAAAGATTCCACTGAAACTTATCGGTGCCATTGTGGCCGTGGGTTCACTGGCCTTCATCGGCATTCTGACCGAGACGGTGATGACCGTGCTCTTCCCTTCGCTGATGCGTGAATTCCATGTGGATACCGCCACTGTGCAGTGGATCACCACAATCTACCTGCTGGCCGTGGCTGCCACCATGCCTATCAGCTCGTTCCTGAAGCGTCGCTTCCCGCTGAAAGGCATTTTCCTTGCCGCAGTAGTGCTGGCCATCATTGGTTCCTTGATCATGATTTTTGCCAGCGCCTTCCCGCTGCTGATCATTGCCCGAATCATCCAGGGCATTGGCTCTGGTGTGGCCACACCGTTGATGATCAACATTATTTTGGAACAATCGCCACGCTCCAAGATCGGCCGACTTATGGGTGTCGGCTCCTTGGTTATCACCGTGGCTCCGGCCATCGGCCCAACCGTGGGCGGTGCTGTAACCGCGATTTTGCCGTGGCGTGCCATTTTCGTAGCGGTTATTCCGCTGGTGTTGATTGCTGCATTCATCGGTACGAAATGTATTGAACAGAAGACCCCCACTGAGGCAGCATTCCTTGATCCGATTCAGCTTGGTTCCATTATTCTGGCGCTGGTCGGCTTGGTGCTGGCATTGAACCAAGGTGGCGTGGCCATTAGCGCTGCAGTATCCGGTCAGGCGGCAACCAAGTCTGCTGTAATCGCCATCGTGAGCCTGATCATCGGTTTGGGCTCTCTGATGCTTTTCGCTTTGAGCTCCAAGAAGGCGTTCTCCCCGCTGCTGCGTCTGGGCATTCTGCGCGACCCAGTCGTATTGCTGCACGTCATCGCCTATCTGGTACTGCCACTGGTTGCTATCGGATACGGTTACGTGATCACTAACGTGTCCCAGCTCTCCCTTGGCGTAAGCGCATTCGTGGCAGGCTCCCTCGTGCTGCCAGGCGCCTTGATTGGTGCGGTATGCGCTCCGGTGGGTGGCTGGCTGTACGACCGTTTCGGCGCGGTCAAGCCCATCCTGATTCCTATTGGCATTGCCATTTTGGGGCCGGTGCTGATGCTCATCTTCTCGATGCATTTGACCGCAGGTCTCCTGTGCGGCTTCTACTTCATCTTCGGCTTCTTCTACGCCGTAGGCGCGGCCAACATCATGACCAGCGGATTGTCTGGTGTGCCGCATGAGTTCCGCCCGGACGGCAACGCCATCTTCAACACCTGCCTGCAGTTCGGTGGTGCGGCAGGCACCGCATTGTTCTCCACGATCTTGGCCGTGGCACAGGCGGGAGCTGGCGAAGAAGGCACGCCGCAGTTCGCACACGCCACGGCAGTCGGCGGCGCATGGACCTTCGCCACCATGACCGTAATCTGCATCATCGGTTGGAGCTGCTTGGCCATCGCCTTCCGCATTCGAGCATCTCGCCGGTAAGAAATCCATTTCGGCTCCCCTCAGTGAGGGGAGTTTTTTATCCGCACCGCGGCCTAGGTTGGTGAAACATGGGAATCGAGAATACGCATAAGCTCATCGTCAACTGCTTGCCCCTGAACGAATCCGAGAAGCAGGCGTTTGCCAAAGCAGCAAGGAACATACCCCAAGAATTCGTGGGCGATGTTGCCCACCGTACGGATATGGTCTGGCCAGTATCCATTCCTGATGAACTGAGCGCTCAGGCCACCGCCGTCATCGGCAATTTCCCAGTTGATGAAGCCCCGCGATTCCCTCGACTCGAATGGTTACAGACGTTCAGCGCCGGCGTAGACTCCTACCTCAAAGAAGGCGTCCTGCCGCGTGGCACTATGGTCACCAATGCTTCCGGAGCGTATGGGCAAAGCGTATCCGAGCACATGTTCGCGCTGATGTGGGCACTGATGAAGAACATCAACCAGTATGCTGCGAATCATACCGCACACCGTTGGCAGGATCAGGGTTCGGTATTAAGCCCTGAAGGCGGCATTGCTTTGGTGATTGGTGCCGGCGATATCGGTTCGCATTTCGCACAACTGGCGCAAGGCGTCGGCATGCGCACCTTTGGCGTACGTCGTCACGCGGATGTTCCGGCAAAGGGCATCGAAAAAATGTATGGTTTCGAACGTTTGGATGCGCTGCTGCCATTGGCCGACGTGGTGGCGCTTGCAGTGCCGCGCTCGCCGCAAACCCATCATCTGCTGGATGCCACGCGCCTGGCTCGTTTGAAGGAAACTGCCATTGTGATTAACGCGGGCCGTGGTGACGCCATTGACCCGGATGCCTTGGCCGTGGCCCTCCATGAAGGCAGGATTCACGGAGCCGGTTTGGATGTGACCGAGCCGGAGCCGCTGCCCGAAACCAGCCCGCTGTGGGATGAGCCGCGCTGTCTGATCACCCCGCATGTGGCCGGTGGCAATCATTTGGAGAAAACTTCCGAGCAAATTATTCGCATCGCACTGGGCAATGTGACCCGCTATGCGCGCCATCAGGAGCTCATCAACCTCGTACGCAGGTAGTCTCATGCGGTTCGCCGCTGCATGACAGCTGCTGTATAACGATGTGGCCCGCAAGACGTCGTTGTCTTGCGGGCCACATGTGTTCAGGGAACGAACAATTGGTGTCAATCAGTACTTGTTGGCACCGTTACCCTCGAAATCAACCTTGAAACCGCGCTGGTAGTGCAGGAACATGGCGGCACCATAGCGATCCACAGGGCGGTGAGTGAACAGCATACGAATCGCGAATGCGGTCTGCACGTCTTCAGGCAGCGCAAGAAAAGCCTTGTGCGCATCCCAGTACGGGTTCATGGTGATGGCGGCGTCGGGAACGTAGGCGTAACCGTAACCATCCTCATTCACGTATCCCATGAATGGCAGGTCCCAAGCATTGTGGTTGGTCAGCTGGGACTTGAAGTATTCCACTTCGCTGAGCGCCTGATCGCTGATGCCGAAGCTCTTGGCTACCTCATTGGCCTTGGCGGTCTTGGAGGCCGGGTCCTTGCCAAACATATCTGGGTCTACGACGATGACTTTTTCTTCAGCCATGATGGTCCTTTCGTGAGCATGCCGTGCTTCATGGTGAAGTCGGTATTGTTCGATTACGTAGTAAAACGCACATCTATAATCCTTTCTCTTGTGAGAAAGGATATGCACATTGGTTTGTGCTGGTTCCTTAGCCTAGCATGTAAAACACTGAAAATAAGCCGTTTAACAAGTAATTCATGAGCTGGTAACTGTTTTGGAAGGTATTGTTTTGCTGTGATATTCGTTGTGTTCTTTTTGCAAAAGTGAACATTTACGATGTTCACTTTACTTGGTAAGTGAACAACAAAAACGGCCATGCAGGTTTGAACACATGCATGGCCGGCGTGTCGCGGCAATCGAACTTGGCTCGAATTTGTTTAAAGCTATGACTAGTCGGTCAACTCCTGCCCGTTAGCGTCCTGATGCCACGGTGAGCCGTAACGGCTGGTCAGAATCAGAATGCCTTCCACTAAACCCCAGATGGTGGCGGCAAGCGGTCCCAGGCCAAGCAGAATCCAGCCAACTAGTGTGAGCAACAGCTGCGCAATAGCCTTGCCGGTATTGCCGAGGTAGAAGTTGTGCACTCCGAAACCACCGAGGAAGATGCCGAGCAGACCTGCGGCCAGTTTTGACTTGGGCGAGTATCCCATGCCATATGACGGAACACCATATTGAGGAGCACCATACTGCGGAGCGCCGTACTGAGGTTGAGTGTATGGGTTGGAAGTCTGACCATACTGCGATTGCGCATACTGCTGCTGACCATAGGCCTGATTGTACTGTTGAGCGTAAGGCTGCTGACCGCCATATGATGGCTGTGCATACTGAGGCTGGCCTGCAGGTGTCTGCTGCTCGTACGGATTGTATTGCGGCTGCGGCTGAGTATAAGGGTTCGCCTGTTCATAAGGATTTGACGGAGTGGCAGTCGAATCGCTTGGCATAGCAGAAGATTCCGGAGCTTCCGGAGTGGCCGGAGTCGCTGGTGTATTGGGATCCGGATTCACCGGAACATAAGGCTGCTGGTCGTTACTCATCATTGGGTCCCTTCTCGAGATGCGTGACGATGGTTCGTCGCTGGTATACATCTTCTCACGTTTTGCCTAGAACAGAAAAATGGCCAGGAATAAACAAAGCTCTGTTACACCAAAATTGACATGCCCCCTTGTTTGGCTCCCCTTGTCAGGGGAGCTGGCGGCGAAGCCGACTGAGGGGTAGTCCCACCAATCTTGGGTTAACAGAGCCATAAACAATGCGCCCGGCGGCTCCTCGCATATCGATACGAACATGGCCGTCAGGCGCTGTGTTAGCCGGTTGCGTTGGAATTATTCGCGCACGAGCTTGATGTGCTCCACATCCTCACGCTTCGAGGCGCGGTAGATTACGAAACGGTTGCCGATGGACTGCACCACTTCGGCACCGAGCTGTTCAGCCAATTCCGCAGCCGCTTCCTTGGCGGTGAGTCCCGAACCGTCCTGCACGGCGCACTTGATGAGCTCATGCTTTTCAATGGTTTCGTCAGCCTGCTTGACGGCAGCTTCGGTCAAATCGTTCTTGCCCACGTAGAACAGCGGCTTCAGCGAGTTGGCCAGTGCGCGCAGCTGCTTGATTTGCTTTTTGGTCAATGCCATAAGAATTCCTTACATTCGAGTAACCACTCGAGCATAGCCGTCAGGCAGGTCATGTGTGCCTGAAGGGCGAGTACAACCGCGATGTGAAACAATGTGTGAAACGCGCACGGCTGATGAAGAAGCCTCCCTAGACAAGATCAGAGCACAATAATCGCCGTAATATATGCGATGATTACGGCCGCGAATATCGCATCGCGCCAGCCGGGGGAGAAGACCCGCCAATGTGTGCGCTGAATTCCCTCCTCGTAACAGCGAGCATCCAACGCCAAACTCAGATTATCCGCATGGCGCAAAGTACCGGCGAATACCGGTACGATGATTGCGCTCATCGCCTTGATGCGTTGCATAGGTGACCCGGTCTCCACGGATCCGCCTCGTGCCGCCTGCGCGTCGACGATGGACTTGGTCTCACCGGTAAGCGTGGGAATGAAGCGCAATGCCAGGCTCATCACCAATGCAATCTCCTGCGTATGCACGCCGACTCGAGACAAAGGCTTCAATAATGCCTCGAACGCGTCGGTCATAGCTGTGGGCGTTGTGGTATTGAGAAACACGGCACCCAAAATAATCACCAGCGCAAAACGGCAGGCATAGAGCACGGCGATCAATACGCCATCCGAGGTGATGAGGAGCGGGCCGAAACTCGCCAGTACCGTACCAGTGCGCACCACTATCAGATTGGCAAGGCTCATCAACGCCAGCAAGGCAAGAATCGGATGAATCACACTCAACAGTCTCACCGGGTTGATTCGCGCGGCTGCAATCAGCGCCAAATTCACGGCAATGCCCAGTGCAAGCTGTGCTGGTGTGCTGACCGCAAACATGGTGAACATCGCCGCGAGGAATCCCACCATTTTCACACGCGGATCAAGCTGCTGCACAAAAGAACGATTCTGATGAGCTTTGGTTGCTGCAGGTGAAGCCGGTACAGCCGTGCCAGCGCTCGCATCGTTGATTTCACGCGAGGTTCCTGCTCCCTGCGGCGGCTCTTCAACTGCGGTTTCATGAGCGTCTGGCATGCGTACCACGCGTTGAGCCAGCGCGAACGCCTCCGCACGATCATGCGTAATGATGAATATGGTTACGCCCTGGCGCTGCAATGTGCGAATCAGCTCATGAATGCGTGCCTTGGCGTGTACATCCAAGCTTGCCGTGGGCTCATCCATAATGAGTACCTCCGGCTGGCAAGCCACTACGCCGGCAATAGCGACCAGACGCTGCTGGCCTCCGGAAAGATCGAAGGGGGAGCGGTTCGCCAGATGCGCGATACGCAGCATATCCAATGCCTGATGCACGCGGCCCTGCACTTCCGACTCTGTTAATCCCTGATTGCGTGGCCCATACGCTATGTCTTCAGCAACGGTATCCGCAAACAGCTGATGCTCAGGGTGCTGCATCACATAGCCCACGCGCTTGCGCAATTGCGCCAATTGTTTGCGATTGGCACCTCGCGGCTTTCGCCTGCCACCGCGTTCGCGGGAAAGCGGCACGCCGGCCACTTCGATACTGCCGGCAGACGGTTTGCCCAATGCGCACAGCAGTTTCGCCAACGTGGATTTACCGGAACCGTTGGCACCCATCACGGCCACGGTTTCACCGTGCTGAATGGTAAATGAAAGATTATCGATAACCGTGCGCCCTGAACCATATCGAAAACTCAGATGTTCAACGCGAATAGCCGGGGTGGAAGCAGCGCTGTGAATGGTATTGTCGCGCGAGGCGTCAGTGCACGAGCTCAGTAAAGGTAGGTAATCAGAGCCAGCAGTAGCGGTTGTGGTGCTGTTCTCTTGTGCGCGCAATTCTTGGGCGACTGCAGGATTTGGGCAGCTATTGGAACGGTTTGGCTGCACCTGCGGTTGCGCAGCGATTTCAGTAATACGCCCATGCTCCATATGCACCACGCGGTCGGCATGTGCAGCCTCCTGCGGGTGATGAGTCACATGCACAATCGTGGTGCCGCGAGCATGTAGTTTATCGAGCACGGCCATGACTTCAGCGCGAGCGGCTTCATCCAACATCGCGGTCGGCTCGTCAAGCACCAGAATGGCGGGATTCATAGCCAACATGCCGGCGATGGCGGCCCGCTGCTGCTGGCCGCCGCTCATGCGCGTGGGATCGGAATCGCGGTGAGAAGCCAAACCCACCGCTTCAAGACTTGCATTAATGCGCTCGCCGATGTGAGTGCGTGGAATGCCTAAGTTTTCTGGTCCGAAGGCTACGTCGTCTTCGATTACCGTGGTGACGATTTGATCTTCCGGATTCTGGAATACCATGCCAATGCCACGGCGAGCGGCGCGGTATTCCTCGGCATTCGGACCGGCTGCCGAAGTATATACGGTATGTCCAAGAAGGATTATTGCGCCGGCGTCGGGTGCGGTCAGGCCTGCAATCAGCCGGGCCAGTGTGGATTTGCCGGAACCGTTGGGGCCTACCAGGCACAGTCGTTCGCCGGCATATACGGTGAGTGATACATCATCCAACGCCCAGGTTGAGCCGTGATCATAACTGAATCGAATATGGTTGAGCTTGGCGGCTGGCATCTGGGCGTCGGATGAATTCATTGTCGGTAATACTTACTGTTGCTTATGGTTATCGCTCACTGCTGCTTGGCGAGCAGATTGGAGATCGGCTTGTAGATCAGGAAGGTCACCACAGCGTGGATGGCCATCTTAGCCACGTTGAACGGCAGCAAAATCGGCAGAATCATGGCCGCGACCGCAGCGTACGACATGTGCGCGTAAATCGGGGTGATTACCAGATTGCCGAGCAGTGCGGCCACGATAGCCAGCACAGCGCCGGCCAGAATGCCGAGAGCCGCACCCTTGCGGGAGCGAATCTTACGGTAGATAAGCGATGCCGGAACGGATAGGCACAGTGCCACGAGCACGGCCATCAGCGAACCCCACGGGTCGGCGAACATGTGCGGTACGAAGCCGAGCACGGAAACGATGATGGCGGCGGAGGGGCCGTAGGCGAAACCGGCGATAAGACATACGATGCCGGACGGGTCATACTTCAGCCAAGCCACCGGAGTGATTGGAAACTCGATGAAGCTGGTGACCATCGCCAACGCCACAAACAAGGCGTACATGGCGATGCGCCTGGTGGACCAGCGGCCGGAATCGGCCACACCGGTGGAATGCGAGCCAAGTTTGGTGTTCGTGGCCGAGCTGGCTGCACCTTCTGCTTCCGGCGCGATAGAACGAATAGCTTGCATGCGAATACGCGAAGAAATGCTCATCAGAGCCCTCGTTTCTTCCATCCGGACTGTAACCGTTGGCTCCGGAATCTCACCGGATCAGCCGCTTTCGCGGGTCGCGGGCTTCTGTACGCTCCCGTTATGAATCCCGGGTGCACAGTTACCGCCAGTAAGGAATTTCACCTTCCCTGAAACTGACAGGCATATTCATACGCCATGCACGGTACAGATGCAAGCGATGTTTCATTCTGGGCATAGATGGAGCGATATATAGGGGAATATATACCCCCGAACTATTCGGCGTGTCTACGTTTCGGACGCTGTTTCATTATGTGCATTTTTTATGTTGTGAGCGTTAACGGAAATGTTCAAATTAACAGCGTTAATGGTTGAAATGCTAATAATCGCTTAATTTCCCACGTTATACATATCTCAAAAATGTGTTTAGTTAACACGCGGTAATAAGGGGCAAGTCAAGCCTCTTTGTCTAGTTATTCCGTCTGGGGGGGGGGGTAATCATTGAGGCACTTTCACGAATCGTTTACGCCGCGATAGGGAGAGGTGGAGAAGATGCGCGTAGGGCCGGTTGTTTTCAGGTCCCGGAATTCCGCGAAGCCGGAAATGCCGAAGCACCCTTGGAAAGGTACTCGTGCCATTGCCGGCGTGCTGGTCTCCGCAATGACGCTGACCTGCGCCATCCCTGCCGCATACGGACAGTCTTCCAACGGAACCGTTGTCTCCGGTTCCACTTCCGGCGTTACCGTCATCTCCAATGGTTCCGTGGTTACCGACAGCACTGTGGTGTCTGCCGCCGAAACCTTGAAGCGTACTGCTGGCACTTCCTCCGCGAAGATTCGTGCGGTTCGTCAATTCTCAGACGACTCTCAGAGTGCATTCACCACCAAAACCATTCTTGATGGAACCAATGGTGCTACCGATTCCACCGATGGCACTGGTTCTGCTGATACTGACCAGTCTGCCAATACTATTGACGGCAGCCAGTCCGATGATACTTCTACCACCACGCAGAATTCCGACGGCACTGATGCTGGATCTGATGCCAATGCCGCTGCGAATAATGGCAATCAGACTGATGATGCCGCAGCAAGTTCCTCTGCTAACGGGCAAACCGGCGACTCAAATAGCTCTGATGCTGCTACTGGCACCGCCGACAATAACGCCACCCGCGCTGCCACTACCGCGTTGGGAGGCCGCGACTTTGAAGGTCAGACCACCAAAACCATCAATGGCAAAACCTACATCCTCATCGGCAACGAGCAGCAGCTGCGTGCGATTGGATCAGATAAAAAGGTCATCGGCGGCACGGTGTACCAAATCCAGCAAACCGTGGTCAATACGGGAAGCACGCTGTTGCCGAAACTCGAATGGCAAGATAGCGGTCAAGAGTCGGTGGCCTATGCTGGTGACGCTGATCTCGCCGATAACGGTACGCTGCGTGACGAGAATTTCGATGACCATGATGGTGGTCTGAGCCTGGTCTTGGGTTCAACGCGTACCAAGTACTTCGTCAAGGATGCTGATGGCAATCGCTTGAGCGTAACGGATAGTACCTATGGTCCGAATACCGGCCAAAAATACTCTGCCACTGCTAACTACATCATCTTCGGCGATATCGATTTGAGCTCAGCCAACTGGTCGCCGCTCATGTTCTCCGGCACTATGCTCGGTGCGGTCAGTGCAGATGGAGATACTGCGACAACTCTATGGAACACGATTGATGCTGATAATGCAACGGTGAAGGACGGCACAACCAAGCCGGTCATCTCCCATGTCACCGTGGACCAGCCGGCCGGCAACCTCGAAGTGGATAAGCAGCAGGGCATCGGCTTCTTTGCATCAATTACGAGCACTTCGAGCATCACCAATAGCGGTAATAACAAGGGTGGTGTGCAGAGCCTTGGTACGGTAACCGTCGCAAATCTGAAACTCAGCGATGTGAATGTGGTCAATAACGCCACGGTCGCTCATGTGAATGAGACTTTGGTTTCCGGTTTGCTCAAGTTAGTTGGCTTTCTGCTTAAACCGCTAGGCCTCGGACTGGACGAGCTGCTGACTGTGCATAAGAGCAACCCATCCAATTTTGCGACCGGTGCATTTGCCGGTCGCATCTACGGCGACGTGAAGGTGACTGGTTGTGAGGTCGAAGACGCCACCGTTGCCAACGTCAAGGATATGACTGGCGGCTTTGCCGGCTATGTGGAAGGCGCAACCCGGTACGACATTGCTTCGGAAGCACTCGGCACACTCATCACGGTGCTCACGGATATTCTGAATGTTATTCCATTCCTAGGTCTTGGCGACCTTATCGACTGGCTGCTTGGTAGCACGCTCGGTCTGAACGCCTTGGTGCCGGTCGGTTATTACAATCCGGTGATTTCCGATTCTCATGTGACGAACTTCAAGCAGAAGACCGTGCTCGGCAATGCCGATTCCGATTATGCGGGCGGCTTCATTGGCGCTCAAATCGGCGCGATTATCGAGAACTCCTCGGTGGACTCAAAGAACGGTTTCGCTGTTACGGCAAAGAAATATGCCGGTGGCTTCGCCGGTGTGAGCCGCAACGGTGAGGTCGGTGGTCTGCTCAATTCGCTGGGCATCACTATTCTTTCCGCACTGCGCCCCCAGAGCCTGATCGAAAGTTCGTCGTTGACTTCTGCCGGCAAAGTGACCATCACCGCTCAAAATTATGCTGGTGGCTTCGCCGGACGATTGGCCAACGCTTATGCGGTGAACAATACGCTGGATGGCGCTATGGCTGTGAAGGCCACAGTTTCTCATGCCGGAGGCTTTACCGGACGCGCTTCTGCCGGTTGGGGTTTGGAAGCCGGTACCGATTCCGACGAGAAAACGTCGGATACCTCGCTGATTAAACAGTTGACCGAGATCCTCACCAAATTGCTGGAATCCAACCCGGATGGAGCTGGCGCTCTGCTCACCATCGCAGGCGTGAATCCTTCCATTATTCTGGGCGCTCAGCTGAGCGGCGATATTACCGTCACTTCTCAAGGCGATTATGCAGGCGGCATCGTCGGCGCGGGCACTGGTACGGTTATCGGCGACTCCTCGCAGGCTCATCTAGAGAAACTCTCGTTCTGGAATCCGAAACTCAGTAATGCCCGTGATTTGCCTGAAGAACGTTCAACCTCGCTCAGCGGCATCGCTTCGGTGAAGGCCGATGGCTCATATGCCGGTGGTATCGCAGGCAATCTGCAGCCCACTGAGGTAGTCGGCTTGCTGAACAGTGTGGCCAAGATCGGTGATCTTACCACGTTGCAGAAGTTCGATCAGTTCGCAGCCTTTACTGTGGAGAACGTGCCGGTTACCGGCCCTGAAGCGGGCTGGACGGTTGAAGCCGGTAAATATTACGCAGGCGGTGCCATTGGCTGCGCTTCCGGCGGCGACGTTACCAACGTTCAGTTGAAGAATCTGAGCGGCGTAACGGCTTCGGGAGAAGTTGGCGGATTCATCGGCTTCTCCGGTCCTGCTGACACGGTTGGCGCTTCCGGACTGAATCTGTTGGGCCTGGTTAAACTCTCCGGCTTGCTATCCGTGGCCGAATATTCGTCTGTGGAAGTGAGTCAGTCCAACGTTACCGGTGTTGCCAGTGGTTTGACGGTAACTGCTTCCGGCAAGACTACCAATAATGATGTCAATACCTATACGGCTGGCGGCTTCTACGGTCAAGCCAATTCGACCAGAACCCGCGAAAGCCATGTGCTGAACCTCAAGTCGGTCACGGCAGACAAAACCACGTCTGATGGCAAGGCTGGCGGCTTCGTTGGTTATTCGACGGTTGGCGGCTTAGTAGATGCCGTGAGTGATTCCGAGGATTCCGGTCTACTGAACAACCCCTCGACCGGCAAACTGATTTCCGTCAATGATCTGCTCGGTGCGGTGCCATATCTCATTCCAGACTATAAGGACACGACGGTCTCTTATGTGAACGGTGGCTCTGTGGAAGCAGATATTGCTGGTGGTTTTGCCGGCAATTTCCAATCCGGCAAGGTCAACCAGTTCTCCAGCAAGGAACTGGAAGATACCGCGCTGCAAGCGGTAAAGGACCGTGTTACTGCAGATGATTATGCGGCAGTAACCAATCTCGACCACGTGTCCGGCGGCGCTTACGCCGGTGGTTTCGGCGGCAAGGTGGTTTCCGGTGCGCTTGCTTCTGCAGGTAAGGGTGGCATCAACGTACTGGGCAAGCTCGGCACTGTGCAGCTCAATAATCTAGTGGATCTGGTGCAAGGCTATGTGCCATATATTTCCTATGCCAGCGTGAAGTCCGACGCCTCCACCACTGAGACTACGAGCGGCAACGAGCCTACTGACATCAAGAATCTTGGACTTGTAGTGTCCGCTGATCGTGTTGATACGGGTGATTCCAACTCCGGTTCCGCTGGCGGCTACATTGGCTTTGGTTCGGGCGTGCAGGTCTCGTACAGCAACGTGACCCAGCTGCGATACACCAAGGTCACCGAGCCGAAGCAGCTTGAAGGCACTGATGGCGGCACCTACTTCGATACTGCGAAGAGCTCCTATGCGGTGAGCGGCAAGCGTTATGCCGGTGGCTACATCGGCAAGATGGATATCGGTTCCGCTGCCTCCGTGGGCAATGGCTTGAGCCTACTTGGCAAGAGCATCCAGCTCACTGATGTGGCCAAGGTACTTTCTGTGGTCGTTTCCACTATCGAGCATTCTGAAGTAACCGGTGCAGCCGCTGGCTATGCGGTGCTCGCCAGCGATACCAGTGAAGCAAACACTGCTATCGGTGATGCGACTCCTACACCCGGCAGCAAGGATAATCCGCTTGGTGAAGCCGGTGGCTTTGCTGGTCGTGTGATGGGTGGCCATATTCAGGACTCTCATGCGCATAACTTCGCGTACATCATCGGCCAGATCACTGCCGGTGGTTATGCAGGTGGCATTGCTCCAGGCGATGCGGCAAAGATTCTGGGCGATCAATCCTCGATTCTGAAGGGTTTGGTCGATACCAGCGAAGCACTGGCCTCGGTATTACAAGACTTCGTGCCGACGATTCGCAACTCCTCTACCGATGCTGTGCCTTGTGGCGGTGCGATTCGTGCTGAAGCGGTTTCCTCCGCCAGTGTCCGCCGCGGTATGGCAGGCGGATACGTTGGCCATAACGAAGGCGGCCATATTTGGGGTAGTAACAGTGCCAGCTGGAAGAGCGAAAACGACTCGAACGGCTACAACGGGAATAAGCGTAGGGCCTATGCCGCACGCATTCGTTCCGTCTATGGCGCTGAGCTTGCCGGCGGTTTCACCGGGTTCATGGAATCCGCCGATACCGCTGAAACTGGTAGCCTGCATCTACTGTTTGGTCTAATCAGCGTAGATAACCTGCTCGGTGCGCTGAAAATGGCGTACCCAACTGAAGAGCATTCGGAGGTCACCGGTCCGCTGCGCAACCTCGACCTCGACACTTGGAATGCGTGGGTGAAGGCTGTGGGCGTCAACGGCGCATACGGCAAGGAATTCGCCGAGCTCATCAAGAACGCCAACTCCGGCAAGATTGACTCCATCGACAAGCTGAACGACTACATCTACGGTTTCAACGTGGTGGCCGGCCGCAACGAATATAAAGGCGATGCCAGCCGACTCGATTCTGGCGTGGCAGGCGGCCATGTGGGCTTGATGCGCACCGGCACCATCACCGATGGTCAGTCAATGGATGTGAAGACAGTTTCCGCATTCCGCGCTGCCGGCGGTTATGCCGGCACGATGGAAGCCGGTACGGCAGCACAGTTCGGTTCCATCCAACTGCTTGGTAAGAAGGGCTTGAATTTGAGCCTCGCCCAGATGCTTGGCGTGGCACAGGTCTTCGTGCCTGCGGTCAAGGCGTCCAGTGTGACGGGTTACCGCAAGGGCATGAAGGTTGCCGCAACCGGTACAGACATCGAACACGGCACTGGTAATGCCGGTGGCTATGTCGGCCTGGCTGTGGGCGCTCAAATCTGGGGCGACCGCAAGAAAGACGGCAGCAAGGCATCGTCTGTTGATGAAGCTTTGGGTGCGAACGTGACCAATCTGCGTAAGGTGTCCGGCCGCAACAATGTGGGCGGTTATGTGGGCATCGCTACCTCCGGTTCCGTGGCCGATGTGAATACCAATGCTTCGAGCGGTTTCCTGCAAGGCGTGCTCGATACGCTGATTCAGAACGCCAATCCGGGTGGTCTGGTGAACGTGCTGCAAGCCACGGTGGTTACCATTCGCGGTGCTCATGTAAGTGCCGATGACTCCGATTGGGGCTACACGGTAGAAGGTTCCTACGCGGGGGCTGATGGCACCACACAGTATGCAGTCAACGCTGGTGGCTTCGCCGGCTCGTTGCAGGCCGCGATCCTGGGCGATAAGGATTCGGCTGCAGATGCTACGGATGCGTCTCAGGATGTTGCCGCAGTAACCGTCTCCGATTTGCGTGCCGTTGATGGCGGCCAATACGCCGGTGGCTTCTTTGGCTTGGCCGACGTGTCTAGCGTGGCCTCGGTGGGTGGCAATACCGCCGGCACCAGTGGTGACACGAACTTGGTGTTGAAGCTGCTCAAGGTTGGCAATATTGGCGTGCTTGAGGCATTCCGTACCTTCATCTACGGCGGTCATGTTGCCGGTGTGCCGGATGGCATTCAGGTCAAAGCGCACACTGCTCAGACCTATGGCCTGCTCGACAACACACGCTTCACCGGTGCTGCCGGTGGCTTCGGTGGTGGACTGATCAACGGTTCCGTGAAGAAGTCCACGGTTACCAACCTCAACAGCGTCACCGGTCTGAACTACACGGGTGGCTTCATCGGCCATCTCGGCAAGTCCGGAACGGTGAGCGCGGATAAGGTGACCGCTGCCGATTCTGTGCTTGCCGGATTGACCGCTGGCGTGCTAGATATCTGGGGCTCCCACGTTGAGGATTCCTCGGTTGCGGGTATCAGTGCTGGCTTTACGGTCACTGCTACGCATAACGGTGAAGAATATGGCCGTAATGAATCGCTGACCGATGCCAAAGATCGTAAAGGTGAGGAAATTGCCGCTGGTTTTGCCGGATATGCCGATCTCTCCCATATCTCGGGCAGCTCGGTGACCAACTTTAAGAAAGCTGCGAGCGGAGAGCTTGCGGGCGGTTTCGCTGGTCAGACCACGAAAGCGTATCTGGTGGATGCCGGTGTGAATTCAGAAGTGGTGGATTTGCTGCTGAAGTGGATTGTAAATCCGCTGCTCAAGCTTTTGTACGTCGAGAAAATTGAGAATATCGGCAACAAACTGAGCTATTGGAAGGACCAGTTGTTCGGCCCGCTGACCAAGATTATCGACTTGGAACTTCTTACTGATGGCAATGCGTTGTATGTCAATCTGTTTGGTTTGAAAATCGGCGTTGCTCTTGATAAGACCGGCACCGATACCCAAGACACCGCTTACATCTTTATTGGTGATTCCAAGATTAGCGTTGGCTGCTCGAAGGATGGTGTCGATTCTGATTCCGTCGATAATGTCAAGGCGCAATTGCTTCAGGCCAATCGCACGAAGATTACTGATTCCTCCGTGCAGGGCATTGCTGATGGTTATGACGTGTTCGGTGGTGACGCGACGCAAAACACGAATGGTAACGGTGCGACCGGTTATGCAGGCGGCTTCGTTGCCGTAAATGATGAAGGTCTGTTGAAGAACAACAATATGACCTACGCCGATACGATTCGAGGCACTGCCGGATTAATCGGTCCTTTTATTGGCAAGACGTACTTTGAGTCTAACTATGATTTCAAGACGATTTACGCCTTTGAAGGCAACGGCAACACGTATCACATCTATCGTGATGTGCCGGAAAGCTGGTCGTATGCGTTGACCAAGGATAAAAAGCAGTTCACTTATGGCTCGCATATGGACAACACGCTTGATAAGGGCAAACCAATCGACGTGACCGGCGCACTGCAATTGCCGCTCAACCGTTACGATGTGGCGCATTTGGCCTACACCAAGGATTCCAGCGGCAATGTCGTGGAACCGTTCATCAAGCAGTACTCCGACTACGAGGGTGCCATCGTCGCCAACAATTTTGGCGGTTCGAACACCGGTCAGTCTCAGGGCGTGGCCAACCATGCACAGGCGTTGAACGTATATGTTTCCGCTGCCAAGGCTGTGCTCATGCTGGACACCGCCGTGGAAGACAACAACGGTGGCTTCACCCCTGAACCGGATGATGGTCAGGATCCTTGTGGCAAGGAGGGCTGCCAGACCGTGGACCTCACCCTGCAGAAGGTGTGGAAGGATTACGGCCGCGTGACGCGCCCGGACTCCATCGCCTTGAAGATCACGGCAACCTACACCAACGAGGCAGGGGAGAAGGTTACGCCGAAGTCCATCCAATGCTACGACAGCGACTGCAAAACCGTGGAGCAGGAGAACGGCTGGACCGTGGTGCTGGATTCCTCCGACGGTTCCCTGTGGAGCAGCACGTGGCGCAAGAAGATCACCGGTCTGCCGGTGGCCTTCAAGGATGATGCCGGCAAGCTGCACTACTACACGTACACCGTTACCGAAACCTGGATGATGCTTGGCAAGGGGGATGTGACTCAGTGCACGACCTCCGCTGGAGCTGACGCTAAGGAAGGCTGCAAGACGCCAACCGATGCCGGTTACTCGGTGTCCGTCTCGTACGCGGCTGACCCGAACAACACCACGGGCGAAGGCAATAAGGAATACGTGGCCACAGTGACCAATTCCGTGCCGCTACCCGAAACGGGTGGCCAGGGCACGATGTGGTTCGCACTAGTCGGCTTGCTCCTGCTCGGACTCGGTACCGCATGGTACCTACGTGCCAACGCGAATGGCGGTACTAGCGGTTCATCCCGTAAACGCGGCCGCCACGCGGTTGCATAACCTCAAGATTTCCGCAGCCTCGGTTGCGGCCAACCAATGTCAACCAACGTCACCTTCCGGGTCAGGTCCGGGAGGCAACATTAAGGAGAAAGGAACAGTGATGAACTCACTGACCAAGAAGCTGGCGGCGGGCGTTATCGCCGCGGCTACGATGTTCGGCATCGCCGGCCTCGGAGTCACCACCGCCAATGCAGATACCGTTGCATCTGATGGCGTTATCAAAATCAGCAGCTCCAACGCTGAATTCAATGGCAAGACCGTTACCGCCTACCAGATGTTCAGCTACGACAAGGAAGCTGTAGAGAACGGCACTGCCACTAACGCTGGTTACAAGCTGATTGACAGCTGGGATGCGTTCTTCAAGGCAAAGGCTACTGAGTTCAACCTTGGTGAGGTCAATGATACCAACGTCAAGCAGAAGGCTTACGACTACGTTTCCGGCCTGAAGGATAATGCTCTCGTAAAGTTCGCCAAGACGGCTTCTGATTGGGCCAAGGTTGCGGCCAACAACACTACTTTGGATACTGCTGGCCTTAAGCACACTGGAACTGCTGCGGTAGATGGTACGAAGTACACGGCAACGATTAGCGGCCTTGCCTACGGCTACTACGTGGTTAGCCCGCAGAGCGGCTCCACTGATGCCAAGGACAAGCGCGGTACTGATGCCATCCTGCTCAATGTAAAGAACAGCACTGCTGTGGAGCAGAACTTGAAGTCCACCTACCCGACTGTGGAAAAGACCGTCAAGAACGGCACGGAAGACTCCAACCACAACAGCGCCCAAATCGGCGATGAGGTGAAGTTCAAGCTTACTTCCACCGTGCCGGATATGACTGAGTACACCAAGGGCTACACCTTCAAGTTCACCGATACCCTGTCCGGGGGCCTTACGCTGAATGGCGTTACTGAAACCGATAGCGCTAAGACCTTCGCTCCTACCGTAAAGATTGATGGTGTCTCCAGTGATTTGGTTAAGGGTACTGACTACAACGCTACCGTTGTGGAAAATCAGGATGGCACCACTTCCCTGACCGTCGAAATGGTGAACTTCAAGAGCAAGCAGGAATATGCTGGCAAGGCCATTACCGTTGAGTATTCCGCGACTCTGAATGAGAACGCAACTGCGGGTACCGCACATGACAACACCGCCAAGGTGGTGTACAGCAACGATCCGAGCACCGATGGCACTGGCGAGTCCAAGGAAGACAAGACCTACACCTACGACTTCAACTTCGGCATCAACAAGGTGGATGCCGAAAATGCAAACACGAAGCTTGCAGGCGCTCAGTTTGCGCTGCAGTATGAGAACGGCACCAAGATTGAGCTCGTGCAGTCTGATGCTACTTCCAACACCTTCCGTCCGAAGACCGGCAAGGACGACTCTGCCGCTGCAGCTGAGGATGTCAAGACTAATGACAACGGTGTTCTGAACTTCACCGGCCTGAAGGAAGGCACCTACAAGGTCGTGGAAACCAAGGCTCCGCAGGGCTATAACAAGCTCACCGCTCCGATTGAGGTGAAGATTGAGGCAAAGTATGCTGCAGATGGCCAGCTGACCGAATGGGGCGTCTACAAGTCCTCCGACACCTACTCCAAGAACAACACCACCATCACCGTTGAAAACAAGAAGGGCATTGAGCTGCCGTCCACCGGTGGCATGGGTACTGCTCTGTTCACTGTGTTTGGTGTGCTGATCGTGGCTCTGGGTGCCGGCTGGTACGTGAAGTCCAACCGCAAGGCTTCCAAGCACGCTGCCTGAGCCGGTCGCTGGCTCCTCTCAGAACATTTCTGGCTCCCCTCTTTGAGGGGAGCTGTCCGCGGAGCGGACTGAGGGGAGCCCCCGGAAAAGGAAATCCATGAAAAAGCTGCGCGGCATTGCGCCTCTGCTGGTCATCGTGATAGGGCTTGCCGTCCTGTTTTACCCGACCATCAGCAACTTTCTCGTTATGAAGAACGCCTCGCGCGCGGTCACCAATTATGATGCCGCCACCGAGTCCATCTCCGACGAGGAGTATCAGAAGATGCTCGATGCCGCGCACGCCTACAACGAACAATTGGCCGCCAATAATGCCGGAGCCACGGATGCGCTCGCTGCAGCCGTCAACACCGAAGCCACCGATAAGGAATACAACAAACTGTTGAACCTCGACGGTGACGGCATGATGGGCTACATCACCATCCCGCGGCTCAAGGAAACCATGCCTATCTACCACGGTACTGCCGAAAAAGTGCTGCAGGTAGGCATTGGTCACCTAGAGCAAACCTCGCTGCCTGTCGGCGGTGAAACCACGCATGCGGCACTCTCCGGTCACCGAGGATTGCCCACCGCCAAACTGTTCACCGACTTGAATCTGATGAAGAAAGGCGACCGTTTCTACATCAAGATTCTCAAAGACACATACGCCTATCAGGTCGATAAAATCACCACGGTGCTGCCCACCGACACTAAGGAACTTGCCATCGAACCCGGCAAAGACCTCGTGACCCTGATCACCTGCACCCCATACGCGGTCAACACGCATCGGCTACTCGTGCGCGCCCACCGCATTCCCTACACCCCAGAACAAGCCGAGGAAGCCAAGCCCACATTCCGCGTGGACATTCCTCTGCAATACCTGCTGCCATCCATCGGCCTCATCGCACTGCTCGCCGGTTGGACCATATGGCAGCATCGTACGCGACGCCGTGCGGCAGCAACTGCCGACAGCACTGCCAGCAATACTGCAGCATCGGCCTCACAACAACTCTCAGAACTTTTAGACAACAGCACCACAGACGAATCACACAGGAAAGGACGGACCAGACATGGCAAGCATGCATAATAGCCGGAGCATTATGGCACGGCACATGCTCGGCGCAGTCATCAGTCTCGCTGCCATCCTCTCTCTTGTGATTGCAGGAATCACCGCCGCTACCGTCACCCCGCAAGCACAGGCAGCCAGTGTGGGCAGCCTCACCATCGATGCAGTATGGAATCGTAGCGAAGCTGATGCCGCTCCGCTCGCCGGAGACACGTATTCCATCGTGCGCGTCGCATCCGTAGACTTGGACGGTGCAGGCAATATCGCGAACTTCCATATGCTCGAGCCATTCACCCAATTCGAGCAGAACTGGGAGAGCATCACATCATCCCAATATCATGACGCCGCAGCCAAAATCGCAGCCTACGTGAAGCAGCACAATCTATATGCGCAATCCGCTGCCACTAATACGAACGGCAAAACCCTTTTCGCCGGGCTACCATTCGGCCTCTATCTGGTAGAACGCACAAGTGTGGCAGATGCCAACAAGCAGTACGACTGTGACCCATTCCTTGTAGCTATTCCTGGCAACGACAGCGGTGTTACCCAGCTGGACGTTACCGCCGAGCCTAAATTCAGCGAGCAAGGTGTTGTTACACCGCCGACGAATGAACTCACGCCAAATCCGGAAACACCGGCCAACACCGGCTCGGCAGTCAGAAATATCGCCGTTGCCGCCATCGCATTGGCTGTGCTTGCGCTGCTGATTAGCGCATATCGCCATCGCCAAGTTCGATCTGAACACTAATCGTGTGAGCTAGGGAACAAGTGTGCATAGAATGGAACCCATGAGTGAAAAGCATGCCGCACCGCGGACCATCAACAAACTTGCCCTGATCGTCACCACATTCAAGCGTCAGCAGCTGCTTGAAGTGCTGTTCGATTCGATTCTGGCACTGGAGCAGGCTCCGTGGCGCATCATCATCGTAGACAACGAGCATTCCGACAAGACTGCGGATATGGTCAACGATTTGGCCGCTAAGGTCACCGGCCAGTGGGGCACCACGGTTCCGGACCTCTCCGGCAATGAAGAGCGCGTGGTGTACGCTCCGCAGACCGAGAATCTGGGTGGCGCAGGCGGCTTCTCCGCAGGCGTGAAGAAGGCATACGAGCTCGGTGCCGAATGGTTCTGGGTGATGGACGACGATGTGGCCGTGCTGCCGGATGCCATCGGCAAGCTCGCCAAGTGGACCGACAAGCATGAAGTGATTCAGGGCTCCCGCTTCGATTACGATGGCGGCCCGTTCTACTGGCAGTATGATTTCATCGTGCCGCTGGGTATTCCGAACCCGATTGCCCCGGCCGCATTCGGCCCGGCCGGCTACCGTGTAATGGACACTCTGTGCTTCGAAGGTGGCCTGTTCAACCGCCGCGTGGTCAAGGCCATTGGCCTGCCGGATCCGCGCTTCTTCATCTACTGGGATGACACGATTTATGGCTACCGTGCCAGCAAGGTCACCAACCCGATTGTGGTGCCGGATGTGATTCTGCGCCGTACCCGCGAAATCGGCAACTGGGATATCGCCGGCGTGCGCCAGCTCAACTCCACTTCCGATATGAACCGTTACCACATCATGCGTAACCGTGGCTACATGGCCCGTTACTTCATGGTGCACGGCGACTTCCACCCGCTGGTCTTCGGTTTCGGCACGTTCCTGACTGCAGTCAAGGAAGTGATTCGCCTCGTGATGGTGGACCGCGAACATGTGAAGACCGGCTTAGTCAAGATCGCACAAGGCTGGTGGGATTCCCGCAAGCTGCTGCACGATCCTGATTGGAAGCCGATGCCTCCGCTGGAGTAAGTATCAAGCAATAAATAAGGCTCCCTCTGACGAGGGAGCTGTCAGCCGATAGGCTGACTGAGGGAGAGACCATACATCTGGTAAACACCGCTGAAATAGCGGTTTGTCTCTCCCTCAGTCTCGCTACGCGAGCCAGCTCCCTCATCAGAGGGAGCCTTATTTATTACTTATGAATGAATAGGCCGCCGTCGCCCCAGGCCCACTGGCCTTGGCCGGCACCAATCTGGAAGTGCAGTTTCGCGATACCCAAATCGTTCAACGCATGATGTTCATCGCCTGCAGTCGTATCAATATGAGCGGCAGCAGTATCATCATCAGGGTTGTACGAGAACGTAATTGGCTGACGATTCATAGCACTCGGCGCCTTCATCGCAGCCTCAACACCAGCCTTGAACCAGTCCGGAGCCTGTGCACGAGCCTCATCGCTCATCGTGGCCGTGAACTGTTCATAAGTCTTGCTGGAACGATGATTCTGCTGGCGTTCGCACAGCTCCTCATACGTCATCGACTGGTAAGCCAGATGATTCTTCGGATAGCCAATCACCACACCGAGCAGCAGCTCCTCATTATTGGCAATACGGCAGTGCTTTGCAGCCTCAGCTTTATCCCAAGAACCAGCCACCCACAGCGTACCCAGTCCACGCAACGTAGCGGTCAGCACCACACGCTCGGCATAGAAGCCAGCGCGTTCCTTGGCCTGCTCATCACCTTGAGGAGCTACCAGAGCCAGGTAATTCGCGGCACCGGTCAAATGACCGGAAGCATTGGCCTCTTCAAACACCTTGGGCTGATTCAGCACCAGCTGGAGGTGAAGGTTGCCAAGCAGGTTGACCGGCTGCAGTGCCATGTCAAGCTGTCGTGCCGCATCATCATCGATAGGCTCGTCATCATAGGCGCGCACAGCGGTACGAATATTAATCGCATCAATAAGTTGATTATGTTCTGCCATGCCTCCATTATTACCCGTCTCATGCTTTCGGTGCGGGCGCAACGCTCGCTTTTGCATGTGTGTTGCCGATTTTTATCTACGTAGCTGATGCATACGGTTGCAAAAGCGTGGTCATAATCTTTGGAATGTGCTTTGCGCGGCGTTACACTTATGGCAAAGTGATTCCTCGCTGAAACGAAAGGAAGGTCAACGATGATTGAAACTGCACAGGCTTTTGGCGTTGACATTGGTGGCTCTGGCATTAAGGCCGCTCCGGTCGATTTGACTAAGGGTGATTTTGCCGAGCCTCGTCTGAAGATCCTGACTCCGGAAGTCTCTACGCCGCAAGCCGTGGCCGCCATCGTGAAGCAGCAGCTCGACCACTTCGAGGTGCCGGAATCCGCTCCAGTGGGCATCGCATTCCCCGCTCCGATTAAGCCCGGCCAGAAACTGGACTTCATGGCCAACCTTGACCAGTCCTGGATTGGCGTGGACGTTACCGAAGTCTTCTCCGAAGCATGCGGCCGCCCGGTCGTCGTGGTCAACGATGCTGATGCTGCAGGCCTTGCTGAAGTGCAGTATGGCGCAGCCAAGGGCCAGGAAGGTCTCGTTATCGCTACTACGTTGGGCACCGGCATCGGCACCGCGCTGATCTACAACGGTCAGCTGATTCCGAACACCGAGCTGGGCCACATCATTCTGAGCGCCAAGCACCCGGATGCTGAGAAGTATGCTTCCTCTGCCGTGCGCGAGAATGAGGATTTGGGCTACAAGAAGTGGGCCAAGCGACTGACCAAGTACTACGGTCTGATGGAGAAGTACTTCAACCCGGACCTGTTCACCGTGGGCGGTGGCGTGAGCCGTATGAGCGAAAAGTTCTTGCCGTACGTGGACATCAAGACGCCGATTGTGCCCGCCAAGCTGCGCAACCAGGCCGGCATTGTGGGCGCCGCCTACTACGCCAGCACCAAGCAGCAGTGAAATAAACGGTAGCCGTATTGCTTGCAAGCTCTCCTCATATGACTCGTATGAGGAGAGTTTTTTAATTCGACTCTGTTAACCCAAAATTGACATGTCCCTTATTTTGGCTCCCCTTGTCAGGGGAGCTGGCGTCGAAGCCGACTGAGGGGTAGTTCGCCGGAATCGTGTCAATCTTGGTTGAACAGAACCTTTAATCCTGCCAAAAAAGGGCGGGGCAGGGCTAAGGTAGGAGCCTATGACCGTGCATTTCTCTTCTCGTGTGGATATCAGTGCTCCTAACCCGATTGCCGCAGCCGAGGCTCAAGCCAAAGCTCAGGGCATCATGCTCGGCAAGCTCAACGATTCCAATCCCACGCGGCATGGCCTGGCACCGGCATTGGTGCCAAGCGTCTACACGGCTGATCCGCGTGGCCCACGAGTGGCACGAGAAGCCTTGGCGGCATTCCTCTCCAATGGGTCCAATAGAGCAGACCAGCCTGATGCTGATGATTTGTATATTCTGAGCTCCACATCGGAAGCCTATTCGTGGCTGATTAAGCTGCTTTGCAATCCTGGCGACGCGGTATTGGCACCTAAGCCCGGCTATCCGCTGATTGAGTCCATTGCACGACTCGAAGGCGTTCAAACCGTGGAATACCAACTGCAATTCGACGGTTCATGGTTCATCGACACCGCATCGCTGGCCGAATTGTTGGACTCTGCGCACGGTGAGAACATTCGCGCACTGGTACTGATTAACCCCAACAATCCCTCTGGCTCATATGTTAAGCCGGATGAGCGCAAAGCCATAGTGGATCTATGCAACAGTCACGGTATTGCATTGATTGCCGATGAAGTGTTCTACGACTACAGCCTTGAACCATTTGCAGGCAATGCGCGGCTTGCCGGTGAGCCCGGTGCGTTGACGTTTGCGCTTGACGGCTTCTCTAAAATGCTTGCGGCACCTCATGCCAAAGTCGGCTGGATTCAGGTTTCCGGCCCGGCCGAGGATGTAGTCGAAGCCAAGCGTCGCCTTGATGTTATTGCCGATGATTACCTGCCGATGAGCGACATTATCGCAGACAAGATTCCTGCACTGCTTGAGGCGGCTCCCGCACAGACCGCCCGCGTACAGGAACGTGTGCGCGGCAATCTTGCACGGCTGCATGAGATGCTCGCCGCTGACCCTAACGGATTGGTGAGCGTGCTGCGCGCCGAAGGTGGTTGGAATGTGCTGCTGCGTGTGCCTTCCGTAATCGATGAAAATGAGCTGGTACTAGGTTTTATTAAGCGTCATGGGCTCAGCGGTCAGCCCGGCTATTTCTTCGATATGACGTCGAACGGCTATTTGGCCATATCCCTGCTGCCTGAGCCGGAAGAATTCGAGCATAATGTGCAAGCAGTGCTGGATGAGGTGGCCGCTCTGCTGGCAAGCTAGGCATACAATAGGCGACATGGGATTCTTCTTTAAGTCCAAAGAGCTGCCGCGTCCGCAATCGTTGACCTTCCGCCTTGATCAGGCCGGCCATACCTATGATGATGGTCAGTTAGGGCTCGCGCCTACCACGCTGACCATCAGCGAGAAACGCGTGGCAATCATCGGACTGAACGGAGCCGGCAAATCCACGCTGCTCGGCCTGCTTGATGGCACGTTGAAAGCCACCGTTGGTGCGGTCAACATAGCAGGCGGCAGCGAACAGCTTGACCCGAACGTGAAGAAAGATGCCAAGCGCATCAATGATTTGGTTGGTATTGTGCGCCGCGAGGAGATTCCGAACGCGTTCTACCGTGCGGAGAATATCTCCGAGGCTGTTGCCAAAGCGTTGAAGAAGCATAAGATCCCGGAAGGGGAGCGGCAGGCTCGCATCGGCAACCTGTTCGCGCATTTTGATTTGGCGCAGGTGTCTCGCGCCAAGGCCAGCGAACTGGATTCGCTCAAACGTCACCTGCTGGCTATCGCCGCAGCATTGAGCTTCGAACCGAGCGCTATCGTAGCGGACGAACCCAGCAAGGGCTTGGATGAAATCGGCACCGCGCATGTGGCGAAAGCATTGTTCAGCTATGACAAGCAAGTGATTTTTGCCACGCATGATACGGATATGATTCGCAGGCCAGAATATGCAATCGACCGTGCACTCGTACTGGACGAGCACACGGTCGTGTTCGATGGCACCCCTCAAGATGCCGTGGCCTTCTATGAGGATTTGATTCGCCGCAAGTATGAGGCGGCGAATCAAATCAATAGTTGATGTACTTCTCTCCCTCCGTCATCGCTTGCGCGATGCCACCTCCCTCGTCAGAGGGAGGCAAGTAAAGGATTACGCGAAGTAGAAGCCGCGGAAGCCGTATTGGTAGACGCGATAGATGTAGGCGGTGGAGAGCTCCATCTTGTACTGGGCCTTCAAATTGCCGTTGTCATCATAGACTCCGAACAAGCCCTGCATACCGGTATCCACCAAGTTGAGGTCATCGGAAAGTTCCTGTGCGGAGGAGACATACGGGGAATACGGCACATCGAAGGACTGCACTTCGGTGTAGGTTCCAGCGTTCTCATCAACCAGATACTTGCGGAACTGAGAGTTCGAATCCTTATCCTTGGAAGACTGGGCGGTGGAAATACCGTCAATCACCGTCCAATCGTAATCCGGGCGGGTCATGGCGTAACCGAAGTTGTTATCGAACAAGTACACGTAATACTGGCCAGACGGCAGCGAGGAATCATACTGCACGGTGATGGAATGTTGACCACCGGTGTCGCCGAAATCACCAACCTTGGTCAGGAAGGAATCCTGCTCGTCCATGCCATCCCAGACGCTCGGCTCACCAATCATGTAATCCAGCGTCGGAGTGCCTTCAATGTCATTGATCTTGATCATTGTGGAGGTTTCGCGAGCGGAAAGCAGTGCGGAACCGTCATCCATCAGCTGAATCGTGTTGAAGTGAATCCAATCCCAACGGTTCTTGGCGGTCGGGTCGGACTCATCAATGCCGGAATGATCGGTGGAAGACTTGTAATCGGAGAACAGTTCGCCGAAGTCCACCAAAAGGCTCACCTTGCCGGTATTGGTATCGACCTTAATCACCTGATCCTGCACCGCGTGGTCGCTGCGCTTCAAATCGGTGGCCAAAGACACGATATTGCCATCGGAATCAAGCGCATAATCATGGTGCAGAATGAAACGGTCACCCAGATTAATGTTCTTGACAATCTTGCCAAGGCGATTCATAGCCACGAAGTTCTTAGTGGAAGCAGACAGCCACATCAAACCATTGTTATCGAACAGCAGGCGGTGAGAGCGGTAGTACAGCACTGGCACTTCGCCGCGCAGCACGCCGTTCGCATCGTAGTAGTACATGAAGTCCTGCTCGTTGGAATCATTGCCGAGAATGGCATACAGGCCATTGCCGAGCTCACCGAGCGTGGTGCTATCCGGTGCCGTGGTCTGCTCAAGCTGTACTTCCTCGCTGCCGAGCAGCTTCGGGCCTTTCTGGGTAATTGTGCGAGTTGTCTTCGTGCCATCAGTGGCGGTGATGGTCAGCGTCACTGTGTTCTTCACCTGAGGAATCAGGCCCAACACCAGGAATTCATGCGTGGTGGAAGCCAGCTTGTCTTCAGAAACGGTGGAGACCACGGAATCCTCATCGGAGGCGCTGGGGCTCAATGTATCTCCGGTGGAGTTCTCCGAAGCGTTGATCGCGGAACGGATGGCGCTAGCAGCTTCGTCGCTGGTCACGGCAGTGGCCGTGTAATCAGGGTAACCGTCCGCGGACACGGTGTAGCTCACCGTGGAAGCGGTGTCAGTGGTGAAATACACGTACATGGACGTGGTGTTCGTGCCATACGGATTCACCTTGGTGTAGATGTTGTCTACCGTACGTTCCTTGCTGTCGCGCTCTTTGGTGAGCTGCTCATCCATCATGGACTGGTAGTCGGTAGTGTAAATGTTCTCGACCTGAGCGTTGAGGCGTTCCACACGGCGTTCCTTGATGGCGGCGCTGACATCATCCTTGTAGAACAGGCACAAGCCCAGTGCGATGGCGATAGTGATAACTGCGGCAAAAATTTTAAAAAATGCGGGCGCGCATTGTACTGGACATGAAAATCCTCACGATAAAGCAACACAAAGCTAATGAATTACATCGGTTACATTATGGCGCGAGACTTGGAGAAATATAAGGAAAAAACTGGGCAAACACTGGAGCCGACCCTGAGATTTCATGAAAAAAGTACGTAGTTATCGCTCACAATAGCGAGAACCATGATTGCACATCATGCCAGAGCACAGGATTGTTGTTGATCATCGCATCATCACGCCCCGGCACAAAGCAGCCGAGCAATGCTATACCTACTGTCCACAGCACAAGCAGCAGCACGGTCCAACGCATCAGCCAACGCCACGGTGTGACATGAGCGATGCCATCTCCTGAAGCGGCATCATTCGCGCCTGCCAGCGACCGGCTCGGCTCGCGGCCGTTCACCAGCCACAATGTGCCCGGTACAGCGGCCAGTGCGGTAAGCCAGCCGAAATCAGCCAGATAACGCCAGCCAAGACCACCCACGGAACCATCGAATATCACCAGCGCGCCCGCCAATATCAGGCAGCTCAGCAGCCAAGTGCGCATACCATGCGTTTCCAGATTCTTCAGGAACGGCAGCACCAATGCCAGCAGCATCAGGGGCGTGGCCGTAAACAAGGCGCCAACCATCACTTCGTAATACCCCCAAGTGGGCATTGGCGCGGGGGAGAGCGCCAGCCAAGGGAACTGGTCGGTGAAGCGCAATGGCAGGAACAGGTAATACCAAATCGTGTATGGCATATCTACCGCAGGCGTGGCATAACGAGTCATATCGGACACCGTGAACTGGTATGCGTTGCCAAAATTCAGCAGCGAACCGAAACGCACCTTATTCCAAGCCATCAGCGGAATCACCACCGCGATGGCGGGCAGAACCATCGCGGCCGGCGCTCTGAGAGCCTTGACCGGGCTCACCGAACGCCATACCAAGTCGCTGATCATCGCGCGAATCTGCGGCCAGAATAATGGGAAGGCAAGGAGCGCGGTCAGCGTGAAGGTCGGGCGGCATCCGAAATTGGCGGCAATACACAAAGCGCCAAGCGCGAGCCTCGGCAACGACAATGGTGCAGCGTTACCCGCATGCCAGCGGTCGGCGGCCAGCAGCGGCCGGGCCGAAGTATCCGCTCCCAGCCAGAACCACAATCCCAATGAAGTCAACGCCAATGATGCGGCGAACGGTACCTGATAGAAATTCGTGCGATATGCCAAATATCCTATTTGCGCACCAAGCAAGCCGGAAGCAACCGTTAATGACGCAGCTGCAATAGAAGTCTTCGGCATCACCCGGTGAATCAGACGCAGCAGCAGCATCGAGAAGAAGATAATGAACAGCAGCACCAGGAATTGTTCGGCGGCGCTGGTGGGCAGAATCCGGCCGGTAATCAGTCGGTATGGAGCAAACAGCAACACTGCGGGGAGCACGCCGAAATAGGAATACCAGTGCCCTCCGTAATACACGTAATCCCAATACAGGGGGCTTACTCCATCATCCAAAAGCTTAAGGCGTGTGGCCACATCATACGGATTTTCGGTTTGCGCCAGCTGGCTCGGCACTTCGAGGTCCAACCACGGGCGGCCTGCGATGAGGGAATCAGCCACATGCGCATACTGGTCGAAATCATATGTGTATCCGCCTGCGGTATGGAAGGCGAGCGGAGTGGCATACAGCAGCTGCCAGACGATGGATGAGCCCAATATCACCGTAGGGATTGCCATGATGGCGGCAAACGCCCATCGCTGGCGTGCGCTCGAAGGATTCAAAGTGATGCGCCATAGTTTGGAACCAGGGCGCCACAATGCAATAAGCAGCACCAGTACAGCCATAACGGCCACGCGAGCCCAATTGAAGGAGAACGGTACTTTGACATTGGCGCGCGCGTCGCTGACAGGTACTATTGCGCCGCGTTCCTCTTGAATCCATACGCGTACAACGCCAGCCCCGGACGCGTTGATGTAGTGGCTACGAGCCGAACCGATGCCTATGGATTGGGCTTTGCCGGTTGTTGTCTGCGTTGTGGTTTGTGCGGCATCCTGCGTTGCGGACTGTGCTGTTGTTTGTGAGGAATCACTGGACGTGCCAGCATTATTGCCGGCAGCTGAGTCAGCAGTATTAGCGGTGTCAGCAGTGCTTGCAACGGTACTGGTAACATCCACGCGCACATGAACCGTGTTCAATGGTTTCGCAACCTTGATATCACCCTGCTCATGGGATTGCTTCATTGCCTGTTTGCGCGCCTTATCAATGACGCTGCTGCTAACGGTATCGATACGTAGAAAATCAGACGTGCCATCAGCCGTCAATTCAAGATACGCATTAGTCGGATCGGTGACGGTCAGCATGCCATCATCAGTACGTTTCAAACCACTGCCAAGCGCATTATGCACGGCGTTGGTATCCGTGCTGGCACCCAGCGTGCGCCAAAACGGCGTATTGAATACGATGCACTCCAGCGAAGCGATGACGGCTAAGGCAGCCAGCACCATGAGCAGCGCATGACGAAGACGCTTGGCCATGTGAACGGTCGCGGGCTGGGCGACGGAAAAAAGTTCTTTGGAATGCACGCCCATTATTCTATAAGCTTTATGTCTGGCAAACAGTAGAGAATGAGAATCATGCCAAATCGTATGTCGAATCACAGGAATAAGCCCCACACATCTTTGCTGGGCGGGCTCAAAGATTCGATGAACGCGCTCGCTGCCGATTTAGGGCTGACCAAGCCGAAAAAAGCGGAAACGAATCCTTTTGGCGATGCGCTTCGCGAAACCAGTGAGCGCAAGGGTGGTGTGATCGATGAACTGATTCGCCATGCCGTGCCGATTAGCCCAGTGGTGAAACGTCATACCTTCCCGGCGCTCGAGAATGTGCCGGAAGGTTTGGTGCTCGGTTGGGCGCAACTGCCATCCACGCGGGGGCGTGGTTTTTCGCTGGGCATTTTCCCGGACCGCGATCATTTTGCCCAAGTGGCGTTCGCGGATGCTCATGGCCGTGTATTCGTGGGCCCGGATCCAGACATGGACGTGCAGGAGATGCAGCCGCGTTTCATGTTCGGCAGGGAAAAAGACGTGACGCTGCCGGACGGCGAGCGTCTTGGATTCGATGAGCATTCGCGCGCCGGGCGTGTACGTTCAATGGAAGACGCATTGCGCCGGCATACCGGCAAATCAGTGAAAGCCATTGCCGGTGGCGTGGTAGGCCGTGATGATACCGGCCGTATGACGTGGCTGGCATCATGGCTGAAAACCGGTAACCGATACACGCTGGAGCAGATGCGCGCCAACCTGCCCGCAGACATGCGGCATAATCTGGAATATCGCGATGCAATTGCCATTGCGTTCTTCGCCGCATACATGCTGCCGCAGGTGAACGGTCTGCTGATTGGTTTCGGTTCGGGCAATATTTTCCGTCGTCTGAATCGAGAGGCTCCCATTGGCGCGATTCGCCGTTCGGTGAGAGACACGTTGGCTGCGCGTGCTCACGGCATGCGCGCATCCGGTCTGGAAGATCATTTTGCTGATTTGATGCGCGAAGCTGGTGCATTGGACAAGCTCGAAGGCTTGGAAGCCGTGCATGGTGCTGAAGCATTGCATTTGTACACGTCAAGCTATTCGAACAGCTACTTCTTTGCCTGGGATAAGTCTCTAGCGTTCACCCAAGCATTGAAAGCGCTGAAAATCGAAGGCAATTTGAACCGTTTCGCCGCGGTGAGCGCATGGCTGGAACGCAACTCGTCGCTGGGGCGCACGCTTACCGAAGACACGGTGACCCGTGCCGAAGCCGCCCAGATTGATATGAAGCTCATTGAAAATCCGGCAATCATGGCATTGGATCCGTACGATGGCGACGATGAACGCGAAGCCGTACTGCGATTGGTGAATATTGCGGAACAGACCGCCCAGCAGATTCGTGAAGAATTCCCCGATCCGCGCAATACTGTGCCAGATGGGTCGCAGCCAAGCGAATGGGTGTACCGTCAGACGCTATCCACATTGCTGCGCCGCCTGCGCTTGCCATACCGTTTCGATGTGGAATTCCGCTCCTGCCTAGAGAACGGGGAAGTGGCCATCGGCTTTACCACAGCCGGCACGTCGATGATGCCGGACAGCCGCTATGACGATGTGAGCCATGCATGGCGGTCACTGTCCAGCACAGAACGTGCCGCGATGAGCGTGGCATACAATCTGCGCGTCGGCTTGATGATGGCCGCGCTGAGCTTCGGCGCAAGCCCCGACGTGAAGCAGGTTTGGCTGCATATCGACTCCATCGGTTTGGAAGAAGCCATTGCCGAGCAAGACAGCGCCATCGAACAGATGATGAGCGAAGCTTTGCGCGCATTCGAACATTTGCGCAGCGGAGACCTTGGCCGCTCCAGCTCCAAAGCCGACCCCAAGGATGGCGACTTCCACGGTGACCCCACGCGCCCAATCAGTCGCGAGGAATCCTTCGGGCAGAACACTGGCTCAGATGCCAGCATTGTTGGGCAAAATGAGCAGACGGATGGCCAGGATGCTGTTGAACCTGATAACGACGCTCACAGTGGCGGTGAGGGTGCTTCCGCTTCCATTGACTCCCAGTTCGAGGATCTGATGAAGGGCATCGATATCGATGCCATGTCCTTCAGCTTGGGACCGGACGGTGACGGTTCAATGGGTGCTGACGATGATGCCGAAAACATCAAGGAGCCCAGCAACGCTGACCCGATGAGCGTGCTGCGCAGCAACCCCACAGTGCGCAACATGGTCACCGTGACGCTCACCCGCGACGCATTCTTGCGCCGGCTTAACACGGACGGTCTCGATCATCCGCAAGACACGTATCGCATGTTCGGTGCGGTGATGGATGTGGACGGCGAAGGCGGTTTGAAACCCATCAACGCGGACTTCGATTTGACCGATAGGCGCTTTGCCCCATTGGGTGCTCAAGAAGAACCGGAACTGGAAGATCGTGTATTCAATCCGGCTACGGCGGCAGTGCTTGGCGCGGCGAACAGCAGTGGTCTGGCCATTCAACGAGTGGACATGCTGCAGCGTGCCGTTGCCGAATTCCATGCGCTTGCTCACAACGATCAGCTTGATTCCGTGGAGAAGGCGCAACATGCCATGAGCATTATCGACGCCATATGCGATCCGGAACTCACCGGATTGGCGTCCGAAGTAACCAGTGCGCTGATTGATGGCAAGGATACGCCGGATTTCAAGTTCACGCTTGCCGATGAGCTGGACAAGGACCGTTTGCGCGCTCGTGATCTCCTGTTCTCCGGGCAGGCCGATCAGGCTATTGAAGTGGCTGAAGCAGCCGTATCGCGTTTGGATCAGGCGTTCGCAGCCGGGTCGGGCGTGCCACGCTACTTCAACTCGTACGCCGAACGCGTAATCTATAACCGCTTGTTCGCCACGATGGATGAGCGCACAATGCTTATTCCGGATAATCTGTTCTACGCGCATATGGAATTGGCGGATGTGCTCGGTCAAATCAAGGGGGCGGAAGCTGCCATACCGCATTTGAACCGTATGGTTTCGTACGCTCCAGCATATCCGTTGTCTCATTTGAAACTGGCCATCCAATTGGCTCGCAATGAGGACTGGGATTCCGCTCGCGCAGCCTGCTTGAACGCATTGCGCGTGGCCTTGGACCGCGACGATGCCGCATTCGCCTACTATCGCTTCGCCTACTGCGAGTGGATGCTGGATCATTTCGAGACCGCGGCCGCGGCCTACATCATGAGTGATCACATCGCGCCTGGAGCCATCGCCTCCCTGGAAGGTGAATTGCAGGAGCTGGTGGCTCGCGCTGATTCGCAGTGCATTCATGTGCCGGAATCCGTTGACTCCGCCGCCTATGTATTGGCTTCTCATGATTTGCCGGTTTGGCCGAATATTGAAGTCGGTGGCATTGTGCGTGACGCCGCTCGCGTATGTGTGGACGAAGGCATGTTTGTGCCCGCTCGCACACTATCCGTGGCCGTGGCGCGCATGAACGATGGCGAAGGCGGAGACATCGACATCATCCAAGCTCAATACTTGCGTTCTCTGACTACCTGACCGGGGTGGTGCAGCCTACGGGCGTAAGGCTGACTGAGGGAGAGAAGTTTCGACATAATCTTCGATTCCATAGCTCGGCTAGGATAGTCGGTTATGAGCATTGAACAGTTGGCATGGGATTTTGACGATGGCGATACCGTTGAAGTAAAGCCGAATGAAGGCGCAACCAAGTTTGCACCAGGTTCCGAGCAATGGATAGCCGCATTGCAGCCAACTGACGATGATGCCGTGCGCATTGACCGGTTGGATGTGAACTCATTGAGTGCCGAGGCTGCCGCTCGCCTGTGGGCGCGTGTGGCCGCATGGGTGGAAGCCGATCAGATCGCCTACTATATTGACGATTCCCCGGTCAGTTCAGATGCCGCCTATGACGCCCGCATGCGTGTGCTCGAACGATTGGAAGCCGCGTTCCCCGCGCTTGACAATCCGCAGTCGCCCACACATCGTGTTGGCGGCACGTTCTCCAACGATTTCGCCTCCGTGCGCCATCCAAGCCGCATGATGAGCCTTGATGATGTATTCTCCATCGAAGAGCTCAAAGACTGGTACGATTCAGTGATTCGCGACCTTGACTGGCCTGAAGGCAAGCCGCTGCCGATGAGCTGCGAAGTGAAAATCGACGGCCTCGCCTTGAACCTGATTTACCGCAATGGTGTGTTGGAGCAGGGCCTGACCCGCGGCGACGGCGTCACCGGCGAAGATATCACGCTGAATGTGCGCACCATCGGCTCTATTCCAGCTAACCTTGGCGGCCCCAAGGAGGATATTCCGGACTTCGTGGAAATCCGCGGCGAAGTATTCATGCGCTGGGATGATTTCCGCACCTTGAACGCCGAACAGGAAGATGCCGGGCGTGCGCCCTTCGCGAACCCGCGTAATGCTGCCGCTGGCTCGCTACGTCAAAAGGACCCGCGCATCACTGCCACCCGCCGTTTGAGCTTCTACGCGCACGGTTTGGGCCAGCTCACCTGGGGTGCCGATCATCCGCGCGGTACGCATGACGTAGTGGCTGATCAATCACAAGCCTACGAACTCTATCAGAAGTGGGGCGTGCCGGTTTCCCCTCACAATCGTTCCGTGACCACATTCCAAGAGATTTTGGACATGATCGACTACTACGGCGAGCATCGCGGCGATATCGAGCATGCGCTCGACGGCATCGTGGTCAAAGTTGACGATTTGGCGCTCCAACATACGCTGGGTGCCACCTCGCGCGCACCGCGCTGGGCCATCGCCTACAAATACCCGCCTGAGGAAGTCAACACTGAACTGCTTGATATCCGCGTGCAGGTGGGGCGCACCGGACGCGTCACGCCAGTGGCTATTTTGAAGCCCGTGTATGTGGCGGGCTCTACCGTGGCTCGAACCACCTTGCATAATGCATTCGAAGTCAAGCGCAAAGGCATTTTGATTGGCGACACCGTAGTGGTGCGCAAAGCCGGCGATGTGATTCCTGAATTGGTCGGTCCGGTATTGGAACGGCGTAAGGGGCGTGAAGACCAACTGCGCGAGTTCGTGATGCCCGAATACTGCCCGTCCTGCGGAGCCAAACTGGCCCCGGCCAAAGAGGGCGATAAGGACATTCGCTGCCCGAACGTGGAGAGTTGCCCGGCGCAGCTGACCGAACGTGTAATCTCCTTGGCGTCTCGCAAGGCTTTCGACATCGAGCATTTGGGCGATCAGTCGGCTATGGCATTGACGAATCCTGAGGAGAACCGCCCTGGTTCCGTTGATACATATGCGCCGAATATCACAGAAATCATTATCAAGCCCGGTGAGGAACCCGAGCCGTATGAGCCGGTTGCTGGATTGGAACTGCCAGCCGAGCAAACGCCGGTGCTATCCAGCGAAGCCGGCCTGTTTGCGTTGAACGCCAACGATTTGAAGGATGTGCGCGTCTGGCGTGAAGCGGCAATCATTGAAGTGCGTGAAACCGTGGATGCCAACGGTAAGAAGAAGCGTACTCGCAAGCGCGTGGGCGGCTCAGGCCTGTGGCATCAGGTGCCGGCATTCTGGACAGTGCCCGTTGCCGCTAAGAAATTGACGGCCAAGCAACTGGCGGCGGCTTCGGACATCACTGTAACCGCTTACCCGGATTACGATGTGCCGGCCGATGCGGTGATTGTTCGCGTGGATCATAAGAAGACTCGTACCGGTGAGACGGATGTGCCGGTGTACATTCGTCCCGGCGAAAATACGCGCAAGATGTTCGAGGAAATGGACAAGGCTCGTCATGCCGACCTGTGGCGTGTACTCGTTGCCTTGTCGATTCGCCGTCTCGGTCCGCCTACCGCACGTTTGATCGCCTCGGCAATGGGCTCGCTGGACGCTATTGCAGCTGCTAGCGTAGAGGACTTGACGCAGATTGACGGCGTCGGCCCTGAAATCGCCGAATCGGTGGTGAATTGGTTCGCAGCGGCTCGCGAACCCGGGGATTGGCGTGGAGAGACACTGCGAGCATGGACCGCGGCTGGAGTTGGTGTGGCGGCTGCGGAGAAAAGTACGCTGCCGCAGACCTTGGCCGGTAAAACCGTGGTGGTTACCGGCTCATTGGAAGGGTATTCGCGTGATTCCGCCAAGGAAGCGATCTTGGAACGCGGTGGCAAGGCTGCCGGTTCGGTCAGCAAGAAGACGGATTACGTGGTGGTCGGCGCGAACGCCGGTTCCAAGGCTGCCAAAGCTGAAGAACTCGGTATTCCAATGCTCAACGAAGCTCAATTCGGTGAGCTCCTAGAAACCGGCGAAGTCTCACTGTAGGTTTTTGAACACTCACTGTAGGTTTTTGAACACTCACTGACGGATTTCTATCACTGACTGAGGGGCTCCCTCATGCTGACTGTAGGGAATCCAACACTGACTGTAGGACTTTGAACACTGACTGTAGGACTTTGAACGTTGACTGTAGGATTCCTAACGTTTTTCGTTCAAAAACCTACAGTCAGTGTTGGATTCCCTACAGTCAGTGTTCAAAGTCCTACAGTCAAATAAGTCAAATGATGGGGATGTGGATTGTAGAGGTCTGACGGAATGTAACGAGGTGGTGTGCTGACTGTTAGTCAGTTATAGCCAGCAGAATAAACGGCAGAACGATGGCACCTACCAGCATGAGCGTGCCCAACAGCCGTACGTTTCCTGTGTAAAAGTCGGTTGGCTCGCCGCCTTTTACATCAAGAAAATGCTCGAGCTTCCAAACGAGTTCAGGTTTCCATAACAGAAATACGCTAATGCCGATAAGTATTACCTCGCTGAGCAATATTTGCAGGATGGTGGGCATCATTGCTCCTTTCCGCGGTGAAAGTAATCCCATCATAGCTCTAGCATTACGGCGAATTGCACGGTAGGCTGGTGGGCGGCAATAAGGAGGATTGATGAGCGAAACCCGCGAGATTGAAGCAGCGATCTACGAACGTTTGAGCCGTGTGATCGACCCGGAACTCGGTCGATCAGTGACTGATTTAGGTATGATTGCCGCCATTAACGCGGTACCTGCTGCACAAGATGCTGATGGCGATTATGACGTCACCGTGCACGTCGAGCTGACCGTGGAAGGTTGCCCGCTCTCCGAAACCATCACCAACCAGATCAACGGTGCAGTTGCATCCTATCCGGATGCCAAACTCACCCCGCATATCGAGGTCTCCTCGATGAGCCGAGACAAACTCGATGATCTGGTGGCCGACCTGAAGGCTGAACGTAAGCAGAATCCGTTCAACAAGCCTGGAGTCAAGACTCGTATCTTCGCCATCGCATCCGGTAAGGGCGGAGTCGGCAAATCTTCGGTCACTGCAAACCTTGCCGCAACTTTTGCCGCACTGGGTTACGATACTGCCGCCATCGATGCGGATATCTACGGTTTCTCGCTACCTCGTCTGTTCGGAGTGCACACGCAGCCCACCAACCTGAACGGCATGCTGATGCCGGTCACCGCCTGGGGCGTCAAACTCATCTCCATTGGTATGTTTGCCGGCGCCGACCGCGCGATTCTCTGGCGCGGTCCGCGCTTGCAGCGCTCGCTGGAACAGTTCCTCTCCGATGTCTGGTGGGGTCAGCCGGACGTGCTGCTGCTCGACTTGGCTCCCGGCACCGGCGATATGGCGATTTCCGTGGCACAGGCGCTGCCGAATGCGGAACTTGTCGTGGTCACGACTCCGCAGCCTTCCGCCTCTGACATCGCCGTGCGCTCCGGCTTGGTCGCACTGCAAGTGCCGATGAAGGTGCGTGGCGTGGTGGAGAACATGAGTTATTACGAGCATAAGGGCGAGAAGCTGCGTATTTTCGGCGAAGGCGGTGGCCAGCGAGTCAGCGAGCAGCTGACCGAAGCGCTTGGCTATGATGTGCCACTGATGACTCAGCTGCCGCTTGTGCCTGAAGTCCGCGAAACCGGTGAGGCCGGTCGCCCGGCCGTGCTGGATGCTGACGGTGCCTTGCGCGCGGACGGTATAGGCAAGACTTTCCGATCCCTGGCGGAGCAGTTAATGGCATAACCGCCCTCTTGCCCTCCCGCAGCGAATGGTTCTCATTAAGAACTGTGTGCGGATTTTTGGCGGCCTATCGCACATGCCTAGTCCGAGAGTGGCGGAATAAAGCCATTCCCGCCTTCCGTATTTGTGCGGTAATGTGCTCTTTCCGCGCACAGTTCTTAATGAGAACCATTCGCTGCGGTAAGCTGCCGCACAAACCAATCATCATGCGAAACAATAATCAATGCTCCAGGGTAGCTACCGAGCGTGCGTGCGAAAGCAGTCTTGGAATTGAGATCAAGATGATTCGTCGGCTCATCCATCACAATAAGCTGCGGTTTTCTTACCAGCCCAAGGCATAGCAGCAGTTTACGCAGCTCACCAGGGGAGACCACCTCGCCGTGAAGAAGCCTATCCGGATCTGCGTTAAGTTGTGCATACGCGCTCAGTACCATCGATGTATCGACTGGGCTGAGGCCATGCAGCAATGTGATGGCTCGGTCGGCATCTGCTGCTGTTGTGTTTTGCCGAATTACCAGCGCAGGAACATTGGCCGCGGCATCAATCATCGCGCTTACCAATGTTGACTTGCCGGCACCATTCGGCCCGGTGATGACAAGATGGTCGAGCGGACCGACACTGATCAACGGTATCTTCAACCCCTCAGAAGTCATGCTGCCTTGAGGAAGAGCGAGTCGAATCGTATCCCCCGACTGAGACGCTACAGACAATGGCTTATCCCTCAGTTGCTTGTCAAATGGAATGACTCCTGGCTCAAGACGAATCAGCTCATGCTTGGCGCTAGGCGTGATGTCCATCCATATATTGCCGTCATATCGTTTGGACGCCGTCGATATCGCTTCGCCTGATTGCCGGGCCTTGGCAAGCCGGCCATTGAGCTGCGCATATGAGCGGCTGACTCCAGCATCCAATCCAGTCATTTTTGCCAGATTCCTGCGATTGCGGGCGTCGTGATCCTTGGGACTGATGCGCTCGCCATGCCGCTTGGCTGCTTCGGCCTGCTGCACCTTGGTGAATCGTTGCGATTGTGCGGCTTCTAGCCTCTTTACCTCCCGGCGGGTGCCGGCCAGTTGTTCCAGAGCAGTGCGGTCATGACATTGCCGCTGCTCCTTGGCCTGACTGTAGTTGCCTTGGTAGGTATTGACTTCAGTGACATTTTGCCCGCCGATGTGCTTGCGCTCGAACATGACGCAGCGTGTGCAAGTGGCGTCGATGAGCGTTACATCATGGGAGACGACGATGCCGATTCCCCTGTAGTTTCGCATGACCTCGATGATGGCCTGCTGGGTCGGTTCATCCACATGATTGGTAGGCTCATCCAGAATGAGCACGTCAGGTTTCTGTACCAGTGCACATGCGATTTGCAGACGTTTCTGTTCACCGCCAGACAAGGTGTCATACCGGTACGCCCAATCATCTCTAATGCTGAGTCGCTCTCGTAGCCGGATGGTTTCGGTTTGCCAATCGGCGGCGAAGTCCTCCAGATTCACGGGTTGGACCGCTATATCTTGCGGGCAGTAGCGCAATACGAGATTATTGGGCGACACTTGCCCGCTATCGGGACGGAGTTTGCCTCGCGCGATTGCCATCAATGTGGATTTGCCGATGCCGTTGTCGCCTAATACGGCGGTCCAGCTTTGCGGGAACGTGCAGTTGACCCGGGTAAAGAGCGGATCTACGGCTGTCGGATAGGTAAAGCTGATATTGCTTAAGGACAAGGTGATAGCTTGCATAAGCGCCTCCATATGGTTGGGCGCACTGCCTTATGATGAGTGATGGCAGCGGATACAGATTGATAGCAGCATGGCAGTGCGCATCGATGCGCATAATCCCGTCATGGTACCCGCAGCTATCAGATCAGCAACCTAGTATGTTCTCCTTTATGGTTTTTCAGGCTTTGCCAGCATAGCATATCCCGCAGCGAATCATTCTCAATAAGAACTGTGTGTGGACTATTTGAAGGCAACCGCGCATAATAAGGCTGGAATTGGCGGAATAAAGCCATTCCCAGCCTTCCTCATTTGTGCGGTAATGTGCGGTTCTTAATGAGAACTATTCGCTGCGGGATGAGCGGGTAGCGGGCAGACAGAGACGGCGCTAGGGAAGTGACACTTAATGCTGCGCGCGCCAGATGTCTGGCTCGACGTAGATTTCCCACTCATACCACGGCAGAGCGCCGCGGATATTGGTCTCAATCTTGTCGACGGTCTGCACGTCAAAGTCTCGGTCAAGCTTTGACGTTTCGACTTTCAAGCACAGCAGTACGGAATCCTCATCCATATGAATCGCCTGCATATTGATCAGGCGGTCCACGCCGTCGGTGCTTTCCACGGCCTTGACAACCTGCGCGCGCGTGCTGGGATCGAGGCTTTCACCAACCAATAGAGAGCCGGACTTAAAGGCCAAAGCCGCCGAACCGCAGACCAGCACCAGACCGACGAGCATACCACCGATGGCATCATAGAGTTCGTCGCCGGTAATAATGGAAAGGCCGATGCCCAATCCTGCGAACGCAAGGCCGATCAGCGCCAACGTATCCTCCATCATGACCGAGGCGAGCTCAGCTGACTTGGTGCGGCGCCAGAAGCCTATTAAAGAATCATCCTCTACTTTGACGCGCTTCATGCGATCGCGCGCCTCATGTATGGAAGTGTGCAGGCCGTATCCTTCCAGGCAGGCGGAAATGCCAACCACAACCAGTGCGGCAATAAGCTCCACCGATTCGGCTTCGCGCGGCACAGTACCTTCAATCAACCCGGCAAGTTTGCCCGCAGCCTGCGATACGGCGAACACGCCACCAACGAAGAAGAGCAGCGTGGCCACAATGAAACTGGCCAAATACTTCACACGATGCAAGCCGAATGGATGATCGCCGCGGGATTTGCGATCCGAAGCCTTGTCTCCCAGCATGAGCACCAATTCGTTGGCGCAATCAGCCACCGAGTGCACGGATTCTGAAAACATGGATGATGAACCGGTAAATGCGGCCGCGGCAAATTTGGCGCAAGCCACACCAACATTGGCAAGCAGTGCTGCTTTGACTGCAGCGCCTGCATTTTTCTGATCAGACACGATATATCTCCTCTTTCAAGGAGCATTATAGGCTTTCTCGTGAGCACCATTCACTGAGAGGTATACTAATCTTTTATGGGAAAAACGACGATTAGGGTAGCTTTTGATGACCCGCTAGAAGCGGCGCATTTCCTGCAGCAATGCCGTAGAAAAGGCTATGATGCACAGCTTGAGGATTCGCGACCGCAGATTAAGCGTAACGGCCCAGCTTTGGCGACATGGCTGAAAGCACATCCGGGCTGGTATAAGGTGGGGGAGTCCGTCAATCGTGCGGCTGCGAATAAAGCGGTATTGAAGATTCGCAATGGCGAGCGTCGTGGCTTTGAGGGCGGCAAATTTGAGGCCCGCATGGAAAATCAGGATGGCAGCTGGCTGGTGTATGCGCGTTATGCCGGCAGGACTACTAAGCCGCGCAAGCCTCAGGCTGAAGGCATGGAACCATTGTTCTGATTGGTTTGCACAGCTCAGTCATAATTAAGCCAGACAAGAACTAATAAAACCCCAGCTGCCCGAAAGCAACTGGGGTTTTATTATGACCTAAAACTACCTATCAGATGTGGTAGTAGAGCTCGTACTCGAGCGGGGTCGGGGTCAGGCGAGCCTGATCGATCTCGTCGCGCTTGAGGCCAATCCAGGTCTCAATGAGATCGTCGGTGAAGACGTCGCCAGCGGTGAGGAAGTCGTGATCCTCTTCCAGAGCATCCATAGCCTCAGCCAAGGAGCTCGGGACCTGCTTGATGCCAGCGTGCTCTTCCGGAGGCAGCTCGTAGAGATCCTTGTCGACCGGTTCCGGAGGCTCGATGTGGTTCAGGATGCCGTCCAGGCCAGCCATCAGCTGAGCGGAGAAGGCGAGGAACGGGTTGCAGGACGGATCCGGAGCACGGAACTCGATACGCTTTGCAGCCGGGGAGGTGCCAGCCAGCGGAATACGGATGGCGGCCGAACGGTTACGAGCGGAGTACACCAGGTTGACCGGAGCCTCGAAGCCCGGAACCAGACGGTGGTAGGAGTTCAGAGACGGGTTGGTGAAGGCCAGTACGGAGGAGGAGTGCTTGATCAGGCCGCCGATGTACCAGCGAGCCAGATCGGACAGACCGGCGTAGCCCTTCTCATCGTAGAACAGCGGCTTGCCGTCCTTCCACAGGGACTGGTGGCAGTGCATGCCAGTGCCGTTGTCGCCAGCAATCGGCTTCGGCATGAAGGTGGCGGACTTGCCAGCCAGAGCAGCGGTCTCGTGGACAACGTACTTGTACTTCATCAGGTCATCGCCTGCATGCTGCAGGGTGTTGAAGCGGTAGTTGATCTCCTGCTGGCCAGCGCCGGCGACCTCGTGGTGAGAACGCTCGAGGATCAGGCCGACCTTCTGCAGGTTGGCGACCATGTCGTCGCGCAGATCCTGAGTGTGGTCAATCGGAGGAACCGGGAAATAGCCCTTCTTGACGCGGTTCTTGAAACCGATGTTCGGGGTGCCGTCTTCCTCAACATCAACGCCGGAGTTCCACGGAGCTTCGATGGAGTCGACCTCGTAGAAGGAACGGTTCATGCCGTTCTCGAAGCGGACCTTGTCGAAGATGAAGAACTCAGCTTCAGGAGCGAAGGATGCGGTGTCGGCGATACCGGTGGACTTCAGGTAAGCCTCAGCCTTGCCGGCAACCTGACGAGGATCGCGGGAGTACGGCTCGTCGGTCAGCGGGTCGACGATGGAGAAGGCCACGTCGAGGGTCTTGTGCTTACGGAACGGATCAACGAATGCGGTGGCAACATCCGGCACCAGCTTCATGTCAGACTCGTTGATGGCCTGGAAGCCCTGGACGGAGGAACCATCGAACGGCATGCCGTCGGTGAATGCGTCCTTCAGGAACTCGCTAGCCGGCACGGTGAAGTGCTGCTGAACGCCGATAAGATCGGTGAAACGAACGGAGACATACTCGATGCCTTCCTTATTGATAAGGGCCTCGGCGTCTTCCTTGGACTTGAGTTCGGTCACGGGACCGCTCCTTTCGTGTGAAATTTAACAGTACCCATCGTAAAATCGCGCGTTTCGCCAGCTCGAAACTTGGGTTACGAGAATGTTTCGTACTGGTTTATGAATGCCGATGAACCGCGAAATTTCAAGGAATTGATATTTCAGGGAGAAAATGCAGACACCGTGAGTTCGTCCGTAACGTGGACAGCGCAGCGAGCGTACGAGTGGTAATGCCGCGAACAAAGGTGAGCAAGGAGACTATAGAAAAAGCCCTGACATCCAAAATGATTCGGATGTCAGGGCTTGAAGCAGCTCTACGTGCTTTGCCGGTCAGCGGCCGCGCATTGCTCGGCGGGAAACCTTCTGCGGATGGTACGGGTCGATGCCCTTAGGCACGTTGTACCCCTTCTTGGCCTGCAGCGTGCGCAGACGATCGTTCAGCGTAGCCATTTCAGCCTTGGTCAGCAGGAAGCGGCGACGCGGATGAATCTTGGCGATCAGCGCATTCTTGTGGTTGGTCGGCTCGTAGCTCTTGGAATGGGTCACCGTGTTGCGCAGCTTGTCCAGCGGCACCTGCTTGGGGCCGTGGCCCACGGAAATACGGTAAACCGGAATGGAGGAGCCGGCGGTAACGCCCTTGATTTCACGCTCCTGACGATCCATAGCCTTCATAATGCGGCCATAATCGCCTTCGCCGATCAGGTAAATGCCGTTCATCGAAGTACCGCGCCAAATAGCGTCCTTGGTCTTCGGGTCGATCCACACCGGCTCCTGCGGGAAGTCGAAACCGGCCTTGCTCATGTTGCTCAGCACGCCGATGGCCGCACCCGGCTTGCCATCAATCTGCTTGTAGCCCACGGCATCAGCACGGCGGGTCAGCATCATCGTGGCGAACAGCAGACCCAGCATAACGGCCGTAATCATCAGGAAGATCCAAGTAAGCCAAGACCACTTGAAGATCAGGCCGATGATGATCATAACCACAACCGGCAGCAGGAAGGAGCCGGCTTCAAGCCACGGCAGGGCCTTATCTTCCTTGGCCGTGTACTTGTAAATCTGGATAACCTGCTTGATTGTGCTTTGCTTCTTAGGCTTTGCTTCCTTGTCCGCCATCACTCTTTCCTTTACTGCATGCTATTGCAATGAACACACTGGCAAATAACTGTATCAGGTGCGCTGGTCCGCGATTTGCAATTATCTCGTGATTATCTCGTGTGCAGCGGCCGTCCGTCTGCTTTGAGCAGTGCTTCGCCCAACGTCTCGCTGAACGTGGGATGTGGGTGAATCAACCGCGCAGCATCTGACAATGGCACATGATTACCCACCAGTTGTTCGGCTTCGGCAATGATATCCGAGGCGAGAGGGGAGACCATATGCACGCCAAGCACTCGTGGAGTATCAGGGTCCTCCTGGCTGCAGCCGGACACCACGGTCAGCGATCCCGCGGTACCACGCATGAGCATACGGGCGTTAGCCATCATCGGATACACGGTTTCCTTGACTTCAAGCAAATCTTCTCGTTCCTGTGCCTGATCCAGCGTCAGTCCAACGGATGCGGCTTCAGGGGAGGAGAACACGATTTGCGGCACACTAGTCTCATCGACCGGTGCAACATGCAGGCCGGCGATGGTTTCCGCAATAACCAGCCCCTGCTCGAACGCTCGATGCGCCAGAGCATGGCCTACGGTAATGTCGCCCACGGCCCAAACACCAGAAACATTCGTTCGGCCAAACGCATCCGTGGCAACGAGTCCGTTTTCGGTCAGTGAAACACCCCAGGCCGGGTCGGTATTGGGGTCGCGGCCGATGGCAGCCAAGGCAATTTCTCCCCAAACCTGCTGCTCGCCATCAACGCCATCCTTGGTGTAGTGCACCGTGGCGCCAAGATTCGCGCCGATATCCACATGGGTCACATTGGTATGGGTGATGATATTGACGCCATGCCGTTTGAGCTCGCGGGTCAGTGTGACTCCGGCACGGCGATCCCAGTTCGACAGTACACGGTCCTTACGAATCAGCAGTGTGACGTTCGATCCGGCTGCATTCCACATCGAAGCGAATTCCAATGCCACCGCTCCGGCTCCAATGACTACAGCGGAAGAAGGAAATTCGTTGAGCTCCAATGCGTGGGTGGAATCGATCAAGGCTGCCGCGAATGGATTATTCGGCAGTGGGCGTGGCTTGGCCCCAGTGGCGATAACGATATGGTTCGCCACCAAGTCAATATGGCTGCCTGCCGGCTCCGGTACGTCCGCCTTATGAAAAGCGATGATAGTGGCCTGCCCGTCAGCAGGAGCCAGATGCACAAGATGACGCCCCTCAGCATCGGTTTCGTCAGCCTTGAACGTTGCGGAAGCGCGCAATACAGTAATGCCGCGATGTGCCAAAAGACCCGCGAGCCCGCGAACCATCGTGTCCACGATACGCAGTTTGTAATCACGCAACGTGCCGAAATCAATGCCGTCAACCGAAGCATTGACACCAAGTTCCGCAGCCCTGTGCACGGTGTCAATGGTATGTGTGGCGGTAATCAGTGCTTTGGAAGGAATACATCCGCGATTGAGACAAGTTCCGCCAACCGTGGCATCACGTTCGACCAGCGCAACTTTCAACCCAAGTTCCGCAGCGCGCAAAGCTGTGGAATAACCTCCAGGACCAGCGCCGATAATTGCCACATCATACTGTTCGCTCATCATGCACTCCTTTGTCCGCACCCGATCTGTAGCTGCAAAATCGGACTATTCCCCATTACATATGACTATGGCTCCCATCATAGGGAGCCATAGTGCAAATCAAATACAACAAGCGTTGTGAATCAGTAACTAGTCCTCAGGCCAGTGACCGCGCTTGTCATAACGCGGCTTCGGCAAACGCCAGCGACGCATCTGAATGGAGCGGCTCCAAGCGTAGGAGAAGGAGCGGGAGCCCTTGGCCACGGAAGCCTCGCCGTACTTGGCAATGAGCTTAGCCTTGAGCTTGCGCCACATCAGCCACACATCAATGACAACGGCAATCAGGTAACCATACATCAGAGTCATCATGATGATGGAAGCCCAAGCGTTCTGCGATGCGGAAGTAACGAACATGGAGACAATCAGAATGGCGAACGCCACAGGAATGAACCATTCGCCCAAGTTGAAGCGGGCATCCACATAATCGCGGATGTAAATACGCCACGGCAGTCGCTCGGACTTCGGCATATTGTTCAGATCGCCGCTCTGCATAGCCGCGTACTCGCGGTTCTCGCGCTCGCGCATACGAGCCTTGGCGGCTTTGGCGCTGGCCTTACGGTCGGTGGGAACCAGCGGGCGGATACCGGCAGCCTGTGCCTTCTTCATCTTCGGGGTCGGGCGGCCCTTGCCAGCGGACGGATTAGTGTTCTTCTCTTCGGCCTGTTCCACGGGAACTTGGGCCTCTTTTTTCTTGAACGGGTTCCATGTCATGCTTTGAGGTTACGGTGACGTTCAGACACATGTTGTGTAGGCGTAACCATTGGTATAACGCCCTTATATATAAGGAGAACACATGGCGGAACTCACCGTGGACCAGGTGCGCGAGCGCGTCGAAGATGACTGGAATCGCATTGTTGAACTGCTGAACCGGAAGATTGCTCTGCAATCGGTTTCCGCCAAGGGCATTACCGCCGAACATATGAAGCGTTCGGCTGAATTCGTGGCCGAGGAGCTCAAGCTGGTTGGCATTGATGCCAAGGTAGTGCAGGCCACGAATGAGGATGGTACTCCGGGCGCTTGGGAGGTTATCGGCTCTCGTATTGTGGATCCCGGTGCGCCTACCGTGCTGCTGTACGCCCACCATGATGTGCAGCCGGTGCCGGATCCGGCTGAATGGAACACCGATCCGTTCGTGGGTACCGAGATTGACGGCCGACTCTATGGTCGCGGTTCCGCTGATGATGGCGGCGGTATTGCGATTCACTCTGGCGCTCTGAAAGCATTGGGCGATGATCTCAAGGTGAATATCAAGGTGTTCATCGAAGGTGAGGAGGAGATGGGCTCGCCGAGCTTCATCCCGTTCATCACTGCGCACAAGGATGAGTTCGACTCTGATGTAATCATCGTGGCCGATTCTGGCAACTGGTCCGCCGAGATCCCGTCGCTGACCACCTCGCTTCGTGGCAATACTTGCGTGGACGTGACCGTACGTGGCCTGAAGCATCCAGTGCACTCTGGTCAGTATGGCGGCCCGATCTTGGACTCCAATACGCTGGCTGCGATGCTGATTGCCTCGCTGTACGACGCTAACGGCGATATTGCCGTGCCGGGCATTGCTTCCGAAGAGCCGATTGGCGGTTTGCAGCAGGATGTCGATGAGGCCGGTGTGCGTGCCGATGCCGGTGCTGTTGATGGATATGTGCTCGCTGGCACCGGTTCCTTGGCCTCTCGCTTGTGGACCAAGCCGAGCCTGACGGTGATTGGTTTTGATGCTCACCCGGTGGAGGGCTCCTTCAATGTGATTGCTCCGGAGACTCGCTTCCGCCTGTCTCTGCGCACCGCGCCAAACCAGCGTCCTGAAGAGGCTCAGGATGCGTTGGCCGCATTCCTTGTGGCCAATCCGCCATTTGGTGCCGAGGTTGAAGTGGCCAAGCTGGAGAACGGCATGGGTTGGGCTATGGACCCGAACGCTGAGGCCACTAAGGATGCGCTTGAGGCTATGGAAGAAGCGTTCGGTGTTGCTCCGATCAATCAGGGTCAGGGCGGTTCAATTCCATTCATTCCGGAACTGCAGCGCTTGTTCCCATCCGCTCAGGTGCTGGTCACCGGCCCGGAAGACCCGAAGGCCAACGCGCACAGTCCAAACGAGTCCATCTCGCTCTACGGCTTGAAGCACAACGTAATCACCGAAGCCCTGCTGCTTGCCAAGTTAGGTAAGTAGTTACCTTCATCAGATGGTAAGAAAGCGGAGTCAGCGGATTTGCTGATTCCGCTTTCTCATATTCGGCTATTGCCTTTGGCTGCACTTTGCCTTATAGTCATGGAGTTGACACGGGAGCTGCCTTAAGGCGGCTGAGAGGAGACATACAAGTCTCGACCGATGGAACGTGACCGGGTAATGCCGTTCGTCACGGAATTGTCGCTCTTACATACCCGTGCCTGAACCCAAGCGATGTAAAGGATTCACAGCCTTACATCACATGAGAAGAGAAGAAAAGGCACAATCATGACTGAAGCTGTAGCTAAGGCCAATTACAAGTGGCGCGTTGTTGATATCGTCGTCGCCGCTATCATCGCCGTTGCATCTGGTGTTATCTTCTGGGGCTGGGACATCGTCTGCGCTGTTCCGCTGACCCTGTTCGAAGGCGTCACCCCGGGCTTCGAAGGCCTGTTGAACGGCTTCTGGCTGTTCGCCGGTCCGCTGGCCGCCATCATCGTGCGCAAGCCGGGTGCTGCACTGTTCGCTGAAACCCTCGCCGCTTTCCTCGAGCTCACTCTGGGCAACCAGTGGGGCGTTGGTGGTTCTCTGATCGTCGGCATCATTCAGGGCCTCGGTGCTGAAATCGCATTCGCCGTGTTCGCTTACAAGAAGTGGAACATCGGCACCACTCTGCTCTCCGGTGCTCTGGCCGGCGTCGGCTGCTGGGCTTACTACTGGGCAACCAACCCGGGCTGGAACGGTCTGCGCGTCACCTGGTACCTCGTTGGTTCCATCATCTCCGGCCTCGTGATCGCCGGCATCGTGGTTTGGTTCTTCTCTCGCGCGATTGCCGCCACCGGCGTGCTTGATCGCTTCGAGTCCGGTCGCGCTCAGGCTCGCGTCTGATGCAGGTACAACCGGCCGCCGTTGAAGCCAACGGCTGGGGCTGGAGGCACGCAACGCGTAAGGATTTCGCGTTGCGTGCCGTTGATTTCACTATCCAGCCAGGTGAACGTGTACTCTTACTTGGCGCTTCAGGCGCTGGCAAAAGCACAATGATGGCTGGGCTTGCTGGCGTGCTCGGCGGCGATGAGGAAGGTGAACAGGAAGGTTCGCTGACCATCGACGGCGTGGACGCCCGCGAAGCGCGAGGCCGCGTGGGCCTGGTACTCCAAGACCCGGACTCGCAGATTATTCTTGAACGATTGGGTGATGACGCAGCATTCGGCTGCGAAAACCTCAACGTGCCACGCGAGGAAATTTGGCAGCGAGTACGCGAATCCCTGAACCTCGTGGGTTTGGGAGACCTTGACCTCAATCGTTCCACTCGTCATCTTTCCGGTGGCCAACGCCAGCGTTTGGCTCTGGCTGGCGTGCTCGCCATGAAGCCGGGACTGCTGCTGCTTGACGAGCCAACCGCGAACCTCGATCCCGAAGGCGTGGTCGAGGTGCATGACGCGGTGAAGAAGGTTGTTGAAGCCACTGGCCAGACAATGGTAGTGGTGGAACACCATATTGATGTATGGCTGGATATGGTCGACCGTGTGATTGTGCTCGGCCGTCCCGAACCAGGCTCGCCAGCCGGTGCTGTTATCGCCGATGGCAAGCCGGATGAAGTGTTCGCCGCAATGGGTGATGTGCTGGCTTCCGGTGGCGCATGGGTTCCGGGGCGCACAATTCCGGATTATCGTCCCGGGTCGGCTGCATCTCAGGCTGTACGCGTGCGCAATGTGACAGCAGATACTTCTCAGACCGACGAGCATACGCCGGTGTTGAGCTGCCGAAACTTAAGCTTTGGCCGAGGCAGTGCGCTGGGCGGTGGTATCAACCTTGATTTCTACCCGGGTGAAGTCACTGCTCTGATGGGTCCGAATGGTGCAGGAAAGTCAACATTCGCGTTGACGTTAGCCGGATTGCTGCCACCTGTGGACGGTCAGGTGCTGATTGCTGAAAACCTTGCTCCACGGGCGGAGCGCCGTGAGCCTATTACATGGAAGAGTCGTGAACTGCTTGGCCGCATCGGCATGGTGTTCCAAGAGCCGGAGCACCAGTTCGCTGCGAACTTTGTACGTGACGAAGTGGCCGTAGGCCCGAAATCGATGGGTAAAACCCAGGAAGAAGCCTATGCCATTGCGGATTCTATGCTGGAACGTATGAATCTGACCCGATTTGCGCAGGCGAACCCATATACGCTTTCCGGTGGTGAGAAGAGGCGTCTTTCCGTGGCTTCAATGCTGGCTGCCGCACCTCAGGTGTTGGTGATGGACGAGCCGACATTCGGTCAGGACTTCACCACATGGACCGAAATGGTCAAACTCATCGCAGCTATTCGCGATCAAGGCTCCTGTGTGATCATGGTGACACATGACGAGGCATTGGTGAATGCGTTGGGTGCACGCCGCGTGATGTTCCAAGAGGGGAGCCGGGCATGAGTGAATCCGTGCAGATTACTGTGCAAACGAACGAGTCGGATGACACTGCAGCCGTCAATATCTCCGATTATGTGACGGTCAGTCCGCAGGATACCCGTGTGGAGCCGTTTAAACCGGCTTCGCCCTCATGGTTCGTGGCGCGCATTAATCCGGTCAGTCGCATTATCGGTGCGCTGCTGTTGTGCATTCCGATGTTCTTCAGCTTGGACTTGGTTTCCGCCTCCAGCGCGCTTGCCATTGAATTCGTGCTGCTGTGGATTGGCGGTGTAGCACCGTGGACGGTATGCCGCAAAACCTGGCCGGTGTGGATAGCCGCGTTGGGCAGCTTCATCTCCGTATTCCTGTATGCGCGAGTCTCCGGCGAGATCTTATGGTCCGCAGGTTGGATTGTGATTTCCGAGGGTTCGTTTCCGCTGGCTCTTGCCACGGCTATCCGTGTGGCCGCTATCGCCGTACCCGGTGTGATTTTGGCGCTTGGACTCGATCCCACCGATTTGGCAGATGGATTGGTTGAAATCCTGCATTTCTCACCGCGATTCGTCTACGGCGGTCTGGCAGGCCTGCGCATGTTCACCTTGTTGCAGGATGATTGGCGTGCACTTGGCCTGTCTCAGCGTTCTCGCGGCCTTGGTGACGGCAACGCCATCATGCGTGCGCTTTCGCAGGCGTTCGGTCTTCTGGTACTTTCCATTCGCCGTGCCACCAAGCTGGCAACCGCAATGGAAGCCCGCGGCTTTGGCTCTGATGCTCCACGCTCGCAGGCGCGTGTCTCCAGCCTCCACGCCATCGACTGGGTTTTCTACGCCATCTGCCTGGCCATCCCATTCGCCGCCCTAGCCCTAGCCATCACCACCGGCAATTGGCATTTCGCTTTTCAAGGTGCTTGAAAAGCGTCAGCAAGCACAGTGCTTTTCAAGGTGCGTAGTTTTTCTCGGCTCCCCTTGTCAGGGGAGCTGTCAGCGTAGCTGACTGAGGGGTAGTCAATCTTGCAGGACCATATTATTTTGCGATGCTGCTTCTGTCACCTCCGCTGTACCTCCTTGCGGTAGGCTAAGGCCTATGCCGATTAATGCCCAGATTCTTGATAATCCCAAGTCGGACCGTGTACGCCGTATCGCCGACCTTGCTCGCGCCAAAGGTCGCGAACGTTCGGGCCGCTTCCTCATCGAAGGTCCGCAAGCGGTGCGCGAAGCCGTCACCTGGCGGCCGGATGTAGTGCAGGACCTATATGTGGAGGTCTCCCAAGCGCTGGAGCATCCGCGCATCATCTCGTCCACGTTGGAGAAAATCGTGGACAAATCGCAGGATGCCACCATTTATGTGCATCAGTGCACAGGCGAGGTCATTCGCCATATCAGTAAGGACGCACAAGGCATTCTCGCTGTAGGTAACGCGCGCGCGATGCATACCGACGTTGAGGATGTAGAACTGCAAGAGAATCCGCAGATTGCCGCATTCTGGCAGGTCCGCGATCCCGGTAATGCCGGCACGGTGATTCGTGCGGCTGATGCGGCTGGCTGCGATGCTGTCATTTTTGTGGATGACTGTGTGGACCAGCTGAATCCTAAGGTTATTCGTTCCACGGTCGGCTCGTTATTCCATATTCCTGTGCTGCAGATGGGAACTGAAGAGTTCTTCAGCTGGGCTGCTGACCAACATGTGGACGTTTGGGCCGCCGATGTGTACGGCACCAAGGAACGCAAACCGGAAAGCCTGCCCCAAGTGTTGGCAGATACTGCTGCAGTAGCATCCGGCAAGGCCGTGCTCTTCGGCAATGAAGCGCGCGGCTTGGAGCCTGAAATCCTTGAGCAATGCCAGCGAATCATTTCCATTCCTCTCTACGGCAAAGCCGAATCATTGAACCTCGGCACCTCGGCTGCGGTCATGCTGATGAGCTTGGCTATGTCGGGTCATATTGAAACAATGTGAGTTTGGAAAATACGCTGCAAACATTAGAAAACCGCGTTGAGTAATCATCGAACGAAAGGGTTCTCGTGGCAGAACAAATGGTGTTCGATGCTGACCAGGTAACCGCTGCGGTTGCCGAGGGCATCGAGAAAATCCAGAACGCCTCCAATCTGGAGGAGCTGAAAGCCATCAAGACACAGTACGCAGGCGCTGACTCTGCGATGACTCGTGCCAGCAAGGCCATCGGTTCGCTCCCTGTAGATAAGAAGAAGGACGCGGGCAAGCTTATGAGCAAGCTGCGCGCCGACTTCGGCCGCGCATACGGACCCAAGGAAGTAGAGCTCAAGGAAGCCGCTGAAAAGGCTGCTCTGGCTGCCGAAACCGTGGATATGACGCTGCCGGTGAACCGCAAGCCGCTGGGCGCCCGTCACCCGCTGGCCAAGCTGATGGAAGACGTTGAGGACTTCTTCATCTCTATGGGTTGGCAGATTTCCTCCGGCCCGGAGATTGAAGCCGAATGGTACAACTTCGACTCCCTGAACTTCGGCCCTGACCATCCGGCTCGCCAGATGCAGGATACCTTCTACGTCAAGGGCAACCAGGCCAAGGATGCTGCAGGCTTCGTGGGCTCCAACATGGTGGTACGTACGCAGACCTCCTCCGATCAGGTTCGTGCACTGCTCACCCGTGGCGTGCCGCTGTACATCGCCAGCCCGGGCCGTGTGTTCCGTACCGATGAACTTGACGCCACCCACACCCCGGTGTTCCACCAGTGCGAAGCCCTTGCCGTTGACAAGCATCTGACTATGGCTGATCTGAAGGGCGTGCTGGACAAGCTCGCCGTGGCCATGTTCGGCCCGGAAGCCAAGACCCGTCTGCGCCCGAGCTACTTCCCGTTCACTGAGCCGAGCGCCGAGCTCGACCTGTGGTTCCCTGATAAGAAGGGCGGCCCGGGCTGGCTCGAATGGGGCGGCTGCGGCATGGTGAACCCGAACGTGTTGAAGTCCGCTGGCATTGACCCGGACGTGTACACCGGCTTCGCCTTCGGCGTGGGCATGGAGCGCACGCTGCTGCTGCGCAGCGACATCAACGATATGCACGACCTGGTTGAAGGCGACGTGCGTTTCGCCGAACAGTTTGTGATGGGGGAGTGATTCAGCCATGCCTATGATCGATATCGATTGGCTCAAGGACCATGTTGAGGTTCCTGAAGGCCTGACCTATGAGCAGCTCGCCAAGGACCTCGTCAAGGTGGGTCTTGAGGAAGAGGAGATTCACTCCTCTCAGGTGACCGGCCCGATCGTGGTCGGCTACGTGGTGGAGGCCACTCCGGAACCGCAGAAGAACGGCAAGATCATCAACTGGTGTCATGTTGATTGCGGTGATGAATGGAACGAAACCGACGAGAACGGCAACAAGGTTCCGCGCGGCATCATCTGCGGCGCTCCGAACATGAAGGCCGGCGAGAAGGTCGTCGTGACCCTGCCGGGTGCCGTGCTGCCGGGCGACTTCAAGATCGAACCGCGCAAGACCTACGGCCACATCTCCAACGGCATGTGCGCATCCGAGCGCGAACTGGGCTTGGGTGATAACCACAACGGCATCATCCTGCTGCGCGAATACGGCTTCACCGAAGCTGAGTACGAGGCTCTGAAGCCCGGCCAGGATGCCATGCACCTGCTGCACCTCGACCAGCCGATGCTCGAAATCAACATCACCCCGGATCGCGGTTACACGTTGTCCTACCGTGGTGTGGCCCGCGAATACCACCACTCCACCGGTGCTCCGTACACTGATCCGGCGATTGCCCTGAACGAGAAGGCTCCGGAACCGTCTGACTACCAGCCGGGCACCAAGGTGGACATCGACATCGAAATCGATGACAACAACCCGATTCACGGTGTTCCCGGATGCGACCGCTACTATGCACGCATCGTGAAGAACTTCGATCCGACCGCCAAGACTCCGAACTGGATGCGCCGCCGCCTGACCCGTGCAGGTATGCGCTCCCTGTCTCTGGCCGTGGACGTGACCAACTACGTGATGCTGGATCTCGGTCAGCCGATGCACGCCTACGATCTCGACAAGCTCGAAGGCCCGATTGTGGTCCGTCGTGCCAACGCCGGTGAGAAGCTCACCACGCTGGACGGCAAGGAGCACGAGCTTAGCGTCGAAGATTTGCTCATCACCGACTCTCCGAACGGTGAGCGCGGTTCCCGCATCATCGGCCTTGCCGGTGTGATGGGTGGCCTGTACGGCGAAGTGACCGCCGAAACCAAGAACATCCTTCTGGAAGCCGCACACTTCGATCAGGTGACCATCGCCCGCTCCGCACGCCGCCACAAGACCCCATCCGAAGCATCCCGTCGCTTCGAACGTGGCGTGGACACTGCGCTGCAGCCGGCCGCCGCTCAAATGGCCGCCGAACTGCTGGCCAAGTACGGCAATGGTGAGCCGAGCGAACATCCGAACGATGTGAACAACACGCATCGTCGCAAGGTCATTCACTTCAAGGCCTCCGAAGTGGCGCGTGTGGCCGGTCTCGACGTGGACATCAACCGTATTTCCGATATTCTCACCGATATCGGCTGCACGGTTGCCGGTGGCGGCAACGGCGAATTCTCCGTCACTCCGCCGACCTGGCGTCCGGATCTCACCGCTCCGTGCGATTTGGTTGAGGAGATTGCTCGACTGGTCGGCTACGATCAGATTCCGATTTCCGTGCCGCCGGCTCCCGTGGAAGGTCTCGTTGGCCTGACTCCGAACCAGCTGCGTCGCCGTCGCATTGCTGACGAACTGGCTGAGTATGGCATGGTGGAAGCGCTGAGCTACCCATTCGTGGGCGATGAGGATTACAAGGCTTTCGCTTATGATCCTGAGTCCACCAAGAAGGTCAGCGTGGAAATCGCCAACCCACTGTACGGCGATCGCCCGTACCTGCGTCGCGAGATTTTGCCGACCTTGGCCACCACCGTGCAGCGCAACATTCGCCGTGGCATCGAGAACGTGTCCCTCTATGAGCTGGGCCATGTCTACCTGTGGGATCCTGAGGCTCCGGCCATCCCGGCATTGCCGGGTGGCGTTCGCCCGACCGACGAGCAGCTGGCTGCACTCGATGCTGGTCTGCCTGACCAGCCCGACCATGTGGCAGGCATCCTGACCGGTCTGGCTGAGGATGCCGGCTGGCTGGGCGGCAAGCGCCCGGTTGATTGGTCCGATGCTGTGGAAGCGGTGCGCCGCATCGCTGGCCGTATCGGCGCGAACATCACGCTTGACCAGCCAGCTGCCGACGATGTACCCGCACAGTGGCATCCGGGCCGTGCCGCCCGCGTGATGGCTGGCGATGTGTTCGCCGGTTGGGTGGGTGAGCTGCACCCGCGCGTCAACGAAGCTCTTGGCTTCCCAGAGCATTCCGCTGCCTTCGAGCTGAACCTGACCGATCTGTTCGCCACGCTGACAGGCAAGCCGGTCCAGGCCAAGCCGATTTCCACGTTCCCGCCTGTCAAGCAGGATCTGGCATTCACCGTGGACGATACGGTCAGCGCTGCTCAGGTGGAGAATGTGATTCGCGAAGCCGCAGGAGCCAACCTCGAATCCATTGAACTGTTCGATGTGTTCACCGGTGAGCAGGTGGGCGAAGGCAAGAAGTCCTTGGCATACGCTGTGGTCTTCCGCTCCCCGAGCAAGACGCTCTCCGCTGAAGACAGCGAAGCGATTCGTGCGAATATCGTGGCCGAAGCCGCAAAGCTCGGTGCGCAGCTGCGCGCCTGACCTGCCCTCTGGCTCCCCGAATAAATATGGCTCCCCTCTGAAGAGGGGAGCTCGCCGAAGGTGACTAAGGGGAGCCATACCCATCTGTGAAGTAATACATAAGGAGCGCCATGAGCCAGCCAGAACAGCAAACACCGGAATACGGGCAGTACAAGCAGCCTGAATACGGTGCTATGGCTGGCCAATATGGCCCCAATTACAATCCATATCTGTATGGCGCTCCTGAACCGGATTCCAAGCAGAACACTGCTGAGCAACAGGCGGCAACTGCTAATGCCGCTAGTAGCAATGCGCAGCAGCAGAATATGCCCGGCTACTATCCGGGCAGATATCCCGGAGCGCAGGGTCAGCCATATGGTCAGGCCGGTCAGCAACATCAGGCTGGCAAGCCGTATCAGCCGCATTACTACAACGGCATCGACTTGAACGATCCCAACCAGAATCCTTTGTATGGGCATTGGGATTCGTATGCAATCATTTCATTCGTGCTGGCACTGTTCTTCCCTGTGCCGGTGCTCTCCGCGCTGATGGGCATTGTGGCTATGTGGCGCACCCGCACTTTCCATATGAAAGGCTTTGGCCTGGCTGTTGCCGCTGTGGTATTGAATGTGCTGTATACGCTGGCCGTTATTTGGATGGCGCTCAACGGCTATGATGCCATGAGCCTCTATCAGGAAGCGTTGCAGCAGCTTACCGGTGGCGCAGGCTCTTCTTCCGGTGATTCTATCTCTGCATGATTGTTTACGTTGGCTGAACGATTCCTGTGCGAAAAGTGAATCAACACACCTGTGCATAACTATGCATAAGTCTGCATAATCATGTATACTCATCTCGGTTACATCAGTTTGAAAAGAGATGAGTATGCCGAAATATTCAGTGGCCGTGGCCGGTGCCACGGGATATGCCGGAGGCGAGGCGCTGCGCATTCTTGCTGCCCACCCCGACTTTGAAGTCACCTGTGTGGCTGGCCATTCTTCCGTGGGCGATTCCATGTCCAAACACATGCCGCACATTCCGCAGCTGGCCGGACTTACCGTGGAAGACACCACGCCGGAAGTCCTTAACGGTCATGACGTTATCATTCTCGCCTTGCCGCACGGAGCGTCCGGCAAACTGGCTTCCCAGCTTGATCCGAATGCAGTAGTTGTGGATTTGGGCGCTGATCACCGTCTCGAAGAACGCAGTGCGTGGGATGAATTCTATGGCGGCGACTTCTACGAACATTGGACCTACGGTATGCCGGAGCTCATCACCGGTAAGAATAGTGACGGCGCATATACCCGACAGCGTGTGGCATTGCCGGGCACTAAGCGCATCGCTGGGCCGGGCTGCAATGTCACCGCAACCACGCTGGCACTCCAGCCGGCTATATCCGAAGGACTTGTTGAGTCGACCGATATTGTGGCCGATTTGGTCGTTGGTTATTCCGGTGCAGGCAAGAATCTGAAGCGTACCAATCTGCTTGCTTCCGAGGCCTTGCAGTCCGCGCTGCCGTATGGTGTTGGCGGCACGCATCGCCATATTCCTGAGATTTTGCAAAACTTCGCGCACGCCGCGGGTAAGAGCGCCGCAGCGGCCAATGAATTCACGCTCGGCTTTACGCCGGTTTTGGCTCCTATGTCTCGCGGCATTCTCGCCACTGTTTCCGCTCATATGAGCGAAAAGGCGTTGGATATGAGCGATGAGGAGATTCGTGGCGTCTGGGCCAAGGCATACGAGGGTCAGGACTTTATGGTGCTGCTGCCTGAAGGCGTGCTGCCAGCGACCGGTAACGTGATTGGCTCCAATGCCGCACACCTGCAAGTGGCCGTTGACCGCAAGTCCGAGCGACTGTACGCATTTTCAGCTATTGATAACCTCAACCGCGGAACTGCCGGTCAAGCGGTACAGTCTCTGAATGTCGCACTGGGCCTGCCCGAGGACGCAGGTCTGACCAAGATTGGAGTAGCACCGTGAGCGTCACATTCGCACAAGGCTTTACCGCAGCAGGCGTGGAAGCCGGGATTTCCGCAGTCGAAGGCAAGAAGGATCTGGCGTTGGTCGTCAACAATGGTCCACTTGATGCCGCTGCTGGCGTGTTCACTTCGAATCGTTTCTGCGCAGCACCGGTGCAGTGGAGCCGTAAAATCGTGGCGGATGGCCACGTCAAAGCTGTGATTCTGAACTCCGGTGGCGCCAACGCCTGCACCGGCGAGGAGGGCTATGCGCAGTCCAAAGCCACTGCGGAAAAAGTCGCAGAACTGGTTGACGCCAAGCCGGAAGATGTGGCGGTTTGCTCCACCGGCCTGATCGGTGAACTGCTGCCGCTCGACCATGTGCTCGATGGTGCCGCCAAGGCTTACGAAGTACTGTCTGACACCGCTGAGGCTGGTGCGGATGCGTCACATGCCATCATGACCACCGATACCAAGCCCAAGACGGTTGAACTGACCGGTTCCAACGGGTGGAAGATCGGTGGCATGGTCAAGGGCTCCGGCATGATCGCTCCGCAGCTGGCCACCATGCTGTGCGTCATCACCACTGATGCTGTGGTCTCCGCTGGTCAAATGCAGGCCGCACTCGCTGTGGCTGCAGAGCATTCCTTCAACCGCATTGATGTGGACGGCTGCATGTCCACCAACGATACAGTGCTGCTACTTGCCTCCGGCGCTTCCGGCATCGAACCAGACAAAGACGAATTCAACAAGCTCGTGCGTGAAGCATGCGGCAGCCTGTCCCGCCAAATCATCGGCGACGGCGAAGGCGCATCCCACGACATTCGCATCACCGTCACCGGTGCCACCAGCGAGGAAGCAGCCTTGGCTTGCGGCCGTGCGGTAGCTGCCTCCAACCTGCTCAAATGCGCGATTTCCGGCAACGATCCGAACTGGGGCCGTATCGTCAGCTCTCTCGGTACCGTACCTGAAGACGTGGCTCCATACGATTCGAACAAGGTGACCGTGGACGTCAACGGCGTGCGCATCTGCGAGAACGGCGGAGCCGGCCGCGATCGCAGCGAAGTTGACATGACCCCGCGCGAAGTGCATATCGACATCGATCTGAACACCGGTTCGAATGCCGAAGCAACCGTGTGGACCGACGATCTGACCCACGAATACGTACACATCAACGCCGACTACGAAAGCTGAACGCATTCGTGTGCGGGTTTTGTGCCGGTGTTCGTTGTCCGACACACTCGAGGCCGTTCGGCCAAGCTTACGGTCTGGCAACAAACACCGGCACCAAACCCTTTACGCGTTGAATAACTATTGAGGGGAAATATAGTTTTATGGCTACGGAATTAAAGGGACCTGGGTTCCATTTTGACGTGCATACAGATTTGCGCGCCGATCAGAAAGCGGAAGTGCTGATTGAGGCGTTGCCGTGGCTGGAAGAGTTTGCCGGCCAGCGCATTGTGGTCAAATACGGCGGCAACGCTATGGTCGACGAGCATCTGAAACAGTGCTTTGCGGAAGATATGGTGTTTCTGCGTCAGGTGGGCATCCATCCGATTGTGGTGCATGGCGGTGGTCCGCAGATTTCTCATATGCTGAAGGCGTTGGGCATCAAGTCCGAGTTCAAGGGTGGCCTGCGCGTCACAACCCCTGAAGCAATGGACGTGGTGCGCATGGTACTTACCGGCAAAGTGTCCCGCGAACTGGTGGGCCTGATCAACGCGCATGGTCCGTTGGCAGTGGGTCTATCCGGTGAGGATGGTGGCCTGTTTTCCGCAACCCAGCGCAAGCCGGTTATCGACGGTACCCCTACGGATATTGGTCTGGTTGGCGATGTGGTGTCTGTGGACGCCTCAGCTGTGGAAGATCTGGTATCCGCAGGCCGTATTCCTGTGGTGTCTTCCGTGGCTCCGAATGAAGAAGATGCCACTGAAGTGTTGAATGTGAATGCCGATTCCGCTGCTGCCGCATTGGCTGCTGCTGTTGGCGCCCACAAGCTGGTGATTCTGACCGACGTGGATGGTTTGTATGCCGATTGGCCGGACAAGAACTCTCTGATTGGCCGTATCGGTGTGGAGAATCTGCGTGACATGCTGCCGGATCTGGAATCCGGTATGCGCCCGAAGATGGAAGCTTGCGTGCGTGCTATTGATGGCGGCGTGCCTCAGGCACACATCATTGATGGTCGCAAACCGCACTCCATCTTGAATGAGATATTCACTTCCGCAGGTATCGGCACTATGGTCGTGCCTGAGGACGGACTGGAAATGAGGAGCTCCTATGTCTACTGAAGCAAAGGAAACACTGGGCGCTGAAGATAGCAAGTGGCTGGGGGAGTACTCCCAGGTTCATATGAACGTGTTCGGCACTCCGCTACGCGTTATGGATCATGGCCAGGGTGCTCATGTCTGGGACGTGGACGGTAACGAATATCTTGACTTCCTTGCCGGCATTGCCGTTAATTCGCTGGGTTACGCACACCCCAAGTGGGTTAAAGCAGTTGCCGATCAGGCGGCAAAGGTTGCGCACATCAGCAACTATTTCGCGTCCGAGCCGCAGATCGAGCTTGCAGCCAAGCTGGTCAAGCTTGCTGGCGCTCCCGAAGGCTCCAAGGTCTACTTCGGCAACTCCGGTGCCGAAGGCAATGAAGCGGCATTGAAGTTGGCGAAGCTGTATGGCCGCACGTTGCCCGGCGCACTGCCTGCCGTGGGTGGTAAGCCGGCTCGTATCATCGCCATGACTCATGGATTCCACGGTCGTACGATGGGTGCGCTTTCCGCAACATGGAAACCGGGAATCCGCAAGCCCTATGATCCACTGGTGCCGAATATTGAATTCGTGCGCGCTGGAGACAAAGTTGCCTTGCATGATGCCTTTGCCCAGACCGGCATCGGCCATTACGGCAAAGGCCCGGTCGCCGCAGTAATCCTGGAACTGATTCAAGGCGAAGCCGGTGTAAAGCCGCTTGGCGCCGACTATGTGAAGTTCGTGCGTGAGATGTGCGATATCAACCATGCACTGCTCATCATTGACGAGGTGCAGACTGGTATAGGCCGTACCGGTTCCTGGTTCGCATTCCAGCGCGAAGATCTGTCTGGCGGCATTACCCCAGATATGGTCACGTTCGCCAAGGGTGTGGCCGGAGGCTTCCCGATGGGCGGCATGATCGCTTTTGGCGAGAAGCTTGCATCTCTGTTCACCCCGGGCTCGCACGGTTCCACGTTCGCAGGCAATCCGCTGGGCGCTGCCGCAGGTCTCGCCACGCTTAGCGCAATCGAAGACGAGCATCTGATTGCCAATGCCGAAGAACGCGGCAAGCAGCTGCGCGAAGGAATCATGGCCACAGGCAATCCGCTGTACGTATCCGTGCGAGGCCGCGGCCTGCTGGATGCCGTGGAACTGAAGCATCCGTGCGCTCACGCGGTAATGAACTACTGCCTTGAACATGGGTTGATTGTGAATGCTGTGGCACCTGATGCGCTGCGTTTCGCACCGCCGCTGATCGTCACTGCCGAAGATGTTGATCAGGCTTTGGCAGTGCTCAAGAGCGTTCCGACTGACCTGCCCAACGACTGAATTAAGGGAAAACTGTAACGGTATTTGACTTTTCTCTCCGGCTCACCTCTGTAAGGGGAGCTGTCAGCAAAGCTGACTGAGTGGAGTCCCCGCGTTACCCGTAATAAAAGGAGACCAATATGACCCCCGAACTTCGCCACATGTTGCGCGACGATGACCTCAACCATGAGGAGCAGAAGCAGGTTCTGGAACTTGCCATCAAGTTCCATCATGATCGTTTCTACAAGCAGCCGTTCGCAGGTCCGCAAGCCGTCGCCGTGCTGTTTGACAAGCCGTCCACCCGCACCCGTTCCAGCTTCTCCATCGGTGTGGCCGAACTGGGCGGTTACCCGCTGGTCATCGACAAGTCCGGCTCCCAGCTGGGCCGCGGCGAGCCGGTGGCTGATACCGCTCGCGTACTCGATCGTATGGCATACGGTGTGGTCTGGCGTACTTTCGGCCAGGACCGTGTGGAGGAAATGGCCAAATACTCCACCCATCCGGTGATCAACGCCCTGACCGACGACTTCCACCCCTGCCAGATCCTGGCTGATTTCCAGACCATTGCTGAACATCGCGGTGGCGTGGATAACCTGAAGAACCAGACCATCGCCTACGTGGGCGATGCCGCCAACAACATGTCCAACTCCTACCTGCTCGGCGGTGCCGTGGCTGGTATGAACGTGCGCGTGGCCGGGCCTCAGGGCTATCTGCCTCGTCCGGACATCGTGGCTGATGCCGAGCGCATTGCGGCCGAAAACGGTGGTTCCATCCTGGTCACCACTGATGCCAAGGAAGCTGTGAAGGACGCTGACTGCATCTTCACCGATACTTGGGTCTCGATGGGTGAGGAAGCCGAATATGCCATTCGTTCCAAGCCGTTCTGGAACTATCAGGTCAATGCGGAACTCATGGCGCTCGCCAAGCCGGACGCGCTGTTCCAGCACTGCCTGCCTGCTTACCGTGGCAAGGAAGTCACCTCTGAAGTGATTGACGGCCCGCAGTCTGTGGTGTGGGATGAGGCTGAGAACCGTCTGCATGCGCAGAAGGCTTTGATGACCTGGCTCGCCGGCAAGGCCCGTGGAGACGAAAGCCTGCTGGCATGAGCGATTCCTCTTCATCGTTGCAGCGGCCCGCCACCAGGGCCGCTCGACTGAGTGCCATCGAACAGGCGTTGGCCACGCATATCGTCACGTCACAATCGCAATTGTCCAAAATTCTGATTGATGAGGGCATTGTGGTGACTCAGGCAACGCTGAGCCGTGATTTGGACGAGATGCACGCGGTCAAAACACGCCTTAAAGATGGCACTGTGGCATATGCGGTTGATCGAGGCGCGACCGCTGGTGAAGGAGAAATTGTTGTAGGGGAGCGGTCCGAGGCTCAGATGGCCCGAGTCCTCAGTGGATTGGTCACTTCGGTTGCCGCCGCCCGTAACCTCATCGTGGTGCATACGCCTTCCGGTGCCGCGCAATATGTGGCTTCCGTGGTGGATAAGCAGCCTATCGATGGAGTGCTTGGCACTATTGCCGGAGACGATACGGTGCTGGTCATCTGCACAGATGATGACACCGCCGCCGCCCGAGCCGACTGGCTCCTAGCCCTCGCCTCCAAATAATGGCGTGGCTCCCTCGTCAGAGGGAGCTGTCTTGCTCGGTATGGAATGGGAACTTGGGCTGTGATTGGCTCCCTCTGATGAGGGAGCTGTCGAGCCTAGGCGAGACTGAGGGAGAGAAGCCGGCCGAACGGCCGTAGAAAAAATGCATCACTCTGTGATTCATTATTCTCCAACACGCCCATGCATAAATATGCATAGCCCTGTATATAATTGCACTCAGTTTGTTTTTGATTGTTTAGGAAAGGGAATCAATGGCAGATAACAAGCGCATTGTTCTGGCCTATTCCGGTGGTCTTGATACCTCCGTCGCCATTTCGTACCTGAAGGAGCGTACCGGCAAGGATGTTGTCGCCGTGTCCCTCGATGTTGGTCAGGGTGGCGAAAGCCTCGAAACCATTAAGCAGCGTGCTCTTGCCTGCGGTGCTGTGGAATCCTACGTGGTGGACGCTCGTGACGAGTTCGCCAACGAATACTGCATGAAGGCCCTGAAGGCCAACGCCATGTACGAAGGCGTGTACCCGCTGGTCTCCGCCATCTCCCGCCCGCTGATCTCCAAGCACCTCGTGCGTGCCGCCCACCAGTTTGGTGCCGACACCATTTCCCACGGCTGCACCGGCAAGGGCAACGACCAGGTTCGTTTCGAGGTGTCTATCGCTGCTATCGACCCGACCCTGAAGGCCATCAGCCCGATTCGCGATCTCGCCCTGACCCGTGACGTGGAAATCGCGTTCGCCAAGGAGCACAAGCTGCCGATTACCCAGACCGAGAAGTCTCCGTACTCCATCGATCAGAACGTGTGGGGTCGCGCCATCGAGACTGGCTTCCTCGAGGATCCGTGGAACGGCCCGACCAAGGACTGCTACTCCTACACCGACGATCCGGCCTTCCCGCCGGTCGAAGATGAAGTGGTCATCGAATTCAAGCAGGGTATTCCGGTCAAGATCGACGGCCGTGATGTCACCCCGCTGCAGGCTATCGAAGAGATGAACCGCCGCGCAGGCGCTCAGGGTATCGGCCGTATCGATCTGATTGAGGATCGTCTGGTCGGCATCAAGTCCCGCGAGCTCTACGAGGCTCCGGGTGCCGTGGCGCTGATCACCGCCCACCAGGAACTTGAAAACTGCTGCCTCGAACGCGAACAGCACCGCATCAAGCGCGATATCGACAAGCGCTGGGCTGAGCTGGTCTACGATGCGCAGTGGTTCTCCCCGGCAACCCAGTCCCTGAACGCCTTCATCGAAGACACCCAGAAGTACGTCTCCGGTGAGATTCGCATGACCCTGCACGGTGGTCGTGCCGTGGTGACCGGTCGTCGTTCCGACTCCTCGCTGTACGACTACAAGCTCGCCACCTACGATTCCGGCGATAGCTTCGATTCCAAGTCCTCCAACGGCTTCATCGACATCTACGGCCTGCCGTCCCGCGTGGCCGCAGCCCGCGACGTGAAGTTCGGCAACGGCATCGAAGTCCCCACCAACACCGTGGAGTAATACGCCATCCTCTGGCTCCCCTCTATGAGGGGAGCTGTCAGCGAAGCCTTCTCTCTCATTCCTCTATAGTCCTCTCTGCTCATAGCAGAGAGGACTATTCTGTTACTACCAACGTTCTGACAAGAGGAAGTCGGCGACATGCATGGTGGTGATGCCCTGATAATCGCCTGCCGTATATTCATCTGTGCATAGCACATATTTAGGATAGTTGTCGTGTAAGCTAAGCAATCTGCTGTATTCGCGCTTTCGTGTATCCGGATTGCTGAGCGTCTGAGCGATTTGAATATACATCGTACGATGTTGCTTTTTGGCTACAAAATCAACCTCGGCTTCGCCGATTTTGCCTACGAATGGTTGCCATCCACGGCGTAGCAGTTCAAGATATACGAGGTTTTCCAGCATAGCGGCGACGCTATCCGGATGATAACCGAGAACCGCATATCTGAGGGAAGAATCGGCCAGATAGAATTTTTCTTGGGTTTTCAGTATTTCTTTACCCTCGAGGTCATAGCGTGAGCATCGATGAAGAATGTACGCCGACTCAAGCTGCTTGAGATAGGAGTAGACGGTTTCGCTATCAATGGAACGATTCTGGTTTTTGAGATATTTGGCAATGGTTGCAGCTGAAAACGTGCGTCCGACGTTATCAAATGTGTACCGAACGATGCGTTCCAATTGATCGACTTTTCGAATGTTGTTGCGGCGAACGATATCGGTAAAAATAGTTGAATTATAAATGTCTTTTACAATGGCGTAAACCTGATCATCTGTGTATGAGGTTAGGCATGTAGCTGGGAAACCGCCATGCTGAATATATCGCCCAAGCTGGTAATGGGTGTTCCGATTGTCGTCGTCTGTGTCATATGCGGCCATGAAACGAAGATATTCGGCAAATGATAAAGGGAATACGCGAAATGCAACGTATCTGCCGGTTAAGTAAGTGGAGATTTCCGATGACATCATTCGTGAATTGGAACCAGTGACATAGATATCCACATTGCGTTCTGTCATCAGTGAATTAACGACACGTTCCCATCCATCTATTTCCTGAACTTCATCAAGGAATAAATAAAACCGGCGATCTTGCTCCGATTCCTCTATGGAAAGTGCGCTGGACAAGTGTTGGTAGAGCTGAGATGCATCCCAGCCCGCGTATTGCATTGAGTCAAAGGAATAACGAAGGATATTAGCTTGTGGAACATCGCGCTGTACCAGTAGTTCGGCGATTTGCCGCAGCAGAGTTGATTTTCCACAGCGCCTGATTCCGGTAAGAATCTTCACTAATGGAGCATTGATATAAGGCTCGATTGTTGAGATGTAAGTTGGACGCTCCAATAATTGTTGTGGCATGGGCGCACCTCGATTCTATGACTAGTTATTCCGATTATAATCCAATAAAAATTAGGAATAATATAAGTTTTCCGATTATAACCCGATAGAATTGCTATTCCTATAAAGTTCTATGGATTGTATTCCTAAAGATAGGCTGAATAATACATGTACTGACATTGACTCGGACAGTGACGGCAATGATGTAGCCGTGCGCTGATAGCCTTGCTTGCAGCTGATAATAGAGCTTTGCGAAGCTTCTTTGGAGCGTATTAAGGAGTGATTCATGCCTGAAAACAATGAGCATCTGGCACTGTGGGGTGGCCGCTTCACCTCCGGCCCGTCCCCGGAATTGGCTCGACTGAGCAAGTCCACCCAGTTCGACTGGCGACTGGCCGACGATGACATAGCCGGTTCCCGCGCCCACGCTCGTGCACTCGGCCGCGCTGGCCTCCTGACCGCCGATGAACTCCAGCGCATGGAAGATGCGCTCGACACTCTGCAGCGCCATGTTGATGATGGCTCCTTCGCCCCGATTGAAGACGATGAAGATGAGGCCACCGCACTCGAGCGTGGTTTGATTGATATAGCCGGCGATGAGCTCGGCGGCAAGCTTCGTGCAGGCCGTTCCCGTAATGATCAGATTGCCTGCCTGATTCGCATGTGGCTGCGTCGCCACTCCCGCGTGATTGCTGGTTTGCTGCTTGACCTCGTCAATGCTCTGATTGAACAGTCCGAGAAGGCCGGCCGCACGGTGATGCCGGGCCGCACCCACATGCAGCACGCCCAGCCGGTGCTACTGGCCCACCAGTTGATGGCCCACGCATGGCCGCTCATCCGCGACGTGCAGCGCCTCATCGATTGGGACAAGCGCATTAACGCTTCCCCATATGGTTCCGGTGCACTGGCCGGCAACACGCTCGGCCTCGACCCGGAAGCTGTGGCTCGAGAGCTCGGCTTCTCCCGCGTGACCGACAACTCCATTGACGGCACCGCAGCCCGCGACCTTGTGGCCGAGTTCGCATTCGTGGCTGCCATGACCGGCGTGGACATCTCCCGCCTCTCCGAGGAAATCATTATCTGGAACACCCAGGAATTCGCCTTCGTCAAGCTGGATGACGGCTACTCCACCGGCTCCTCCATCATGCCGCAGAAGAAGAACCCGGATATCGCCGAACTCGCTCGTGGCAAGTCCGGCCGCCTCATCGGCGACCTGACCGGTCTGCTCGCCACTCTGAAGGGCTTGCCGACCGCCTACGCCCGCGACCTGCAGGAAGACAAGGAAGCCGTCTTCGACCAGGTGGACACCCTCGAAGTACTGTTGCCTGCCTTCACCGGCATGGTCAAGACCATGCACTTCGACGCCGACCGTCTGGAGGAGGAAGCCCCGACCGGCTTCGCTCTGGCCACCGATATCGCCGAATGGCTGGTCAAGAACGGTGTACCGTTCCGCCACGCCCACGAGCTTTCCGGCGCCTGCGTCAAGATCGCCGAAGGCCGTGGCCAGGAACTTTGGGACCTGACCGATCAGGACTTTATCGACACCTTCGCTGCATTCCTGCCGGCCGAAAAGGCTCCGGGCGTGCGCGAAGTGCTCTCTAGCCACGGTTCCGTGGATTCCCGCAATGGCAAGGGTGGCACCGCCTATGGTCGCGTGCGCGAGCAGATTGTGGACGCCAAGGCGCAGATTGAAGAGCTGAAGCTCTTCCCGGCCTCCACGTCCGACGGTTCCGCCTACAAGGCTCCCGGCACGTTCTAATCGTTTGCCGATAGTCTTCCGGCTCCTCGCACTACAGCGGGGAGCCGTTTTTTGTATGCCGTCGTATGTCACGCGCCGCACTTACACTGAGTAATCGTAACGAACGGGAGCCGCAAGGCTGAGAGGAAGCGCCAGCTTCGACCGGGGAACTTGACGCGGGTCATGCCGCCGTAAGGAATCGTTGATTACAGATTTGTTGGGTTCGCCACAGTTCGTACGTATAACTAAGCCGTGTGCGGCTTGTGGTGTAGCCAATGCGCCATCAGCCATGCACGGTCGCATGACTGGGTTCATGAATGGGCGCACCACTTAAGGTACGGTTCGTTTCGTGCACCCTTTTTTAGTATCAGGAAGGGATGCGAATGCAGGTTAACGGAGAGCAGGTCAAGCTCGAAGCGCCGGTCAGCGTGGCCGACTACTTGGAAACTCACGGTTTTCGAGCCGAGCGCGTGGCCATCGAACTCAACGGAGAGATTATTCCGCGCGAAAAGCGTGGTGAGGCCATGCTCGACGACCAGTGCGTCATGGAAATCGTCCAGTTTGTGCAAGGCGGCTGAGCACAAAGCTTCAGCACTCTTACAAGCCAATCCAAAGAAGGAAACATCATGAATATCAATCCAGTTACCGAAGCATCCGTTGAGGCGACGCCGTTGCCGCCACAGCCCAAAGTCGTCAATCCCGTCGGTACCGCAGCGCCGATGCTGCCGGTGGAAGACAAGCCGCTCAATCTGGGAGGTCACGAATTCCAGTCCCGATTCATTCTGGGATCCGGCCGCTATGACCTGAACTTGATCAAAGCTACTGTGGAGCATGCCGGTACACAGATCGTCACGATGGCACTGCGCCGTGCGCAAACCACTGAAAACAGTGTGCTTGATTACATTCCGGAAGGCATCACGCTGCTGCCGAACACTTCCGGTGCCCGCAACGCCGAGGAAGCCGTGCGTATCGCCCGTCTGGCCCGCGAGGTTTGCCATACCGACTTCGTCAAGGTCGAAATCGAGCATGAAACCAAGTACCTCTTGCCGGATAACGCCGAAACCATCCGCGCCACTGAAATGCTGGCCAAGGAAGGTTTCGTGGTCATGCCCTACATGTTCCCCGATCCGATTGCGGCACGCCAGCTCGAAGAAGCTGGTGCCGCGGCCGTGATGCCGCTGGGCTCGCTGATTGGCTCCAACATGGGCTTGCGCATGCGCGACTTCATCGAAATCATCATCGCTAATGCGCATGTGCCGGTGATCATCGACGCTGGCATCGGTCGCCCAAGCCAGGCCTGCGATGCGATGGAAATGGGTGCCGATGCAGTCATGGCATACACTGCCGTGGCATCCGCTGGCAACATTCCACTGATGGCTGAAGCCTTCAAGAACGCCATCAACGCCGGCCGCGCCGCCTATCTCTCCGGTCTTGGCAAGGTGACCGAAGGCCAGGCCGTGCCGTCCAGCCCCACCACCGGATACCTGCACTGATATGGCACTGTCAGACGAACAAGTGGAGCGTTACGCTCGTCACCTGATTCTGAAGGGCGTGGGCGTTAAAGGTCAAAAGCGTCTACTGGCTTCCAGTGTGCTCATCATTGGTGCCGGTGGCCTCGGCTCACCAGCAGCGCTCTACCTTGCCGCTGCCGGCGTGGGTCGTATCGGTTTGGTCGACGGCGATGTGGTCGATTTGAGCAACCTGCAGCGTCAGATTATCCATACCACCGCCTCGGTTGGCACCCCCAAGGTGGAATCAGCTGCGGCATCCATTCGCGCGTTGAACCCAGACGTGCAGATTAAGACTCACCGCGAACTGGTAGATGCCAGCAATATCAGCGCACTCATCGAGCCATATGATTTGGTGATTGATGCCACGGATAATTTTGCGGCGAAATTCCTTATCAATGACGCTTGCGTGCTGGCGAATAAGCCATACATTCATGCGGGTGTTGTGGGATTCTCCGGTCAGGTCATGACCGTCGTGCCTGGCGAAGGGCCGTGCTACCGATGCATTTTCCGCGATATGCCTGCGGCCGGAGAGATCCCGACCTGCAAAGAGGCCGGTGTGCTCGGCGCCGTGGTGGGCATCATCGGCAGCATTGAAGCCACTGAAGCTGCCAAGCTCATCGTTGGAGTGGGGGAGCCGTTGATTGGCCGCATGCTCACCGTTGATGCGTTGACGATGAACATTCGCCGTGTGCCGTTGCCCAAGCATGTGCCGGATTGCCCGGTGTGTGGTGAACATCCAACCATCACGTCAATCGATCCGGCCAACTATGTTCAGCCGGCTTGTGCCATCTGAGTGCCATTGAGCACCGTTTGATAATGGTTCCGGTTCCTCTCCGGAGGAGCCGGAATGATGAAGGGGGAGTACTAGTTATGCCCATCGCATTGCATAACCATCCGGAAGCGGACGCCGAAGAACCGGTGTTCAGTCATATCACGCCGGCTGAGTTTGCGGCGCTTGATCCGGCAACAGTTACGTTGCTGGATTTGCGAGAACCAGCAGATGTGGAAGCGCATCCGATTGAAGGTGCCATCAACGCACCGCTCGACCCATTGGCGCATGTGCTCAAAAACGTACCGAAAGATCGCAAGGTCATCGTCTACTGCGCTGAAGGCTGGTGGAGCGAAGAAGTCGCTGAAATCCTTGCCGACCGTGGCTATGAAGTGGCGAGCCTTGACGGCGGATTCCATGCTTACCAGCAGTATTTGGCAGCTCAAAGGGCATAAGTCGGGCGCGTAGTTCACTGCATAATCATCCGAGCGAATGAGTTCAGGCGTTCTGCACTTGTCTTACAATCGGCAACGACGATAAGTACTAACCGAACAATTCCGAGGAGCCCGATATCGTGGGACGTCTGCTCACTCGTACGCAGATTCAACAACTGGTTGCCAAGCATGGCAGCGAAATCATCGAACATCATCACATGGAGATTGAACGCTGCTGCTATCAGCATGGCAACATCACCACATTCGCGCATTCCATCCGCGTGGCATGCTTGGCTGTATGGATGGCAGACCGTGCGCACCTGTGGCGTCGCGTAAACGTGAAATCCCTGATCCGTGCGGCGCTGCTGCATGATTATTTCCTTTACGATTGGCATGACTGGGATAACGGCACCCATCGCTGGCATGGCTTTACCCACGGCCATGCAGCGCTGGTCAATGCGCTCAAAGATTTCAAACTCAATGCCATCGAGCGCGACAGCATCGAAAAGCATATGTTCCCCATGACGCCAATCCCGCCGCGCTATATCGAAGGATATCTGGTTACGCTGGCGGATAAGATTTCCGCCACCCGAGAAACGTTCTCGATGGGCCGATTCCATAAGAAGGCATTGCCGGCCAAGCCACTCAGTGCAGCCCTGCAGCCGAGCCGCCTGCGACCGGAAATCACACAAGGCCGGTGATCCCATCGTGATGCTGTTTCTTGAATACCTGTTCCTCTGGTTTATTTTCTACAGTTTCGCCGGTTGGGTCTATGAATCGATCTTGGTTTCCATCCAGCAGCATCGCTGGGTGAACCGTGGATTCCTGAACGGTCCGCTTTGCCCAATCTATGGTACGGGCGCGGTGGCCGGCGTGGTGATTCTCGGTCACATTCATAATCCCGTGGCCTTGTTCCTGCTGGCGATGATTGGCGCATCAGTGCTTGAATACTTCACCTCATGGGCTATGGAACAACTATTCCACGCACGTTGGTGGGATTATTCGCACTTTCGGTTCAATCTCAACGGCCGCATTTGCTTGCTCGGTGCCGTGGTGTTCGGCATCGGGGGAGTGCTGATTGTGGATGTGATTCAGCCGCAGGTCGTGCGAGTAACCAATATGATTCCACTGCAAGTGATTCATGTGCTGTTCATCGTGCTGATGGCGCTGACCATTGCCGACACCATCGTCACCGTATGCGGCATTGTGAACTTCGAACAGAGCCTCGAACAGTTCAAGCTTGCTGTGGCCAAGTATGGTGATGCGGTACGCGAGAAAGTGGGAGATGCGGTATCCGGGGCCACCGATAAATTCGGCGGTATGCCATCCGTGGTCGGGCAGAAGGTCGGTGAGTCTTGGCAGAGCGGCAAGGAGATGTCTTCCGAATTTATGATGCGTGTCAAGGATGCTGCTGATTCCGTGTTCAACCGTCAGCAGCGCCGTATGATTGCGTCCTTCCCGCGATTGAAAACCACGAATAATAATGAGACGCTCCAGCAGTTGCGCGAAACCCTGGAGAAGCTGTATCGCCGCTGAGCTTAGTGATGATACTCAAGACGTTGATTCACTAAAGAAACCCGCTCCTCTGACACTGTCGGTGTGTTCTGCGAGACTTATAGACGCTTGAAAACAGAATTAAGCATCGTATATCACACAATTCGATAGGGAGAAGCTACACGCTATGGCTCACGTCACCGACTTCAAGGAAGCGGGTTTCAACACCCTGCTTGAGGAACTGGAATGGCGCGGGTTGATTTCCCAGTCCACGGACCGGGATCGACTCGCAGCGGCACTGAACGGCGAGCCGATCACCTATTACTGTGGTTTCGACCCGACCGCTGCCTCACTACATATCGGCAACCTGGTGCAACTGATTAATATGCGTCACATGCAGCTTGCAGGTCATCATCCGATTGCTTTGGTCGGTGGCGCGACTGGTTTGATTGGCGACCCGCGCCAGTCCGGCGAGCGTACGCTTAATCCGAAGGATGTTGTGGCCGGCTGGGCTGAGCGCTTGAAGAACCAGATTGGCGGCATTCTGGAAACCGAAGGTGTCAATCCGGTGCGATTCGTGTCCAACTATGATTGGACCGCGCAGATGAGCGTCATCGATTTCCTGCGTGATGTTGGCAAGAACTTCCGCCTCGGTACCATGCTCGCCAAGGATACGGTGGCACGCCGCCTCAACTCCGAGGAAGGCATTTCCTTCACCGAGTTCAGCTACCAGGTGCTGCAGGGTAACGACTTCCTGCACCTATTCGACGAATACCACTGCACGCTGGAACTTGGCGGCTCCGACCAGTGGGGCAATCTGACCTCCGGCCTTGATCTGATTCATAAGGTGCGTGGCGTGGATGTGAACGTGTTCACCAGCCCGATTATCACCGATGCACAGGGCAAGAAGTTCGGCAAGTCCGAAGGCAACGCTGTGTGGCTGGATGCCACGATGCTCAGCCCCTACAAGTTCTACCAGTTCTGGATTAACCGCCCGGATGTGGAGATGGAGAGCTTGTTGAAGGCCTTCACCTTCCTGCCGAAGGCAGAGATTGAACGCCTGGTGGAGGAATCCAAGACCAACCCAGGCAAGCGCGAAGCGCAGAAGGCGCTTGCTTGGGAAGTCACCAGCTTTGTGCATGGTGAGGCTGCAACCCAGGCCGCTATTGATGCTTCTGGTGCTCTGTTCGGACGCGGCGGCAATCTTGAGGATATTGACGAAGAGACGCTTGAATCCGTACTGGATGGTTTCAAGGTCGTTGATGAAAATGGCGAGCATGTGTTCCCGGTTGCCAAGCCTGGCGATCGTGTGATTGATGCCGCTCAGGCAGCCGGCTTGTTCAAGTCTGGTTCCGAGGCCCGCCGCGCCATCAAGTCCGGTGGCGTGTACCTCAACAACAATCGTATCGAGGATGAGGAGCAGGTACTCGGCGAGGATGATTTCCTCGCAGGTCGCTTCGCTCTGATTCGTCGTGGCAAGAAGGCGCTCGGCGCCGTGGAAAACCGTTAAGTATAAGGATTAAGGAAAAGTAGATGGCAGAAGGTAACGAGCGTTCCGGCAAGTCTTACGGCGGCCATAAGTCCTATGGCGACCGTCGCCCCTCCAACCGTGGCGGCAAGGGTTTCAAGCCGCGTGGCAAGGGTGGTTTCAAGCCTCGCCGTGATGGTGAGGGTTTCAAGCCGCGTCATCGTGATGGCGAGGGCTATGCACCTCGCCGTGATGGTGAAGGCAACGAAAACGGTGGTTTCCGTAAGTCCTATGGCAAGTCCGGTGGCTTCCACAAGGGCGGCTTCCGCAAGGATGGCGAGCGTGGCGGTTTCCGCCGCGATGGTTTCCACAAGGGTGGTCCGCGCCGCGACGGTGGTTTCAAGCCTCGCCGTGATGGCGAGGCCGGCGAGAACCCGCGTTACCAGCACAATGACGGTGAGCGCCGCGATTTCCGTCGCGACAACGATCGTCGTGATTTCCATCGCGATGGCGACCGTCGCAACTTCCGCCGTGATGGCGAGCGTGGCGGTTTCCGCCGCGATGACCGCCGCGATAATGATCGTCGTGATTTCCATCGCGACGGTGAGCGTCGTAACTTCCGCCGTGACGATGACCGTCGTGATAACCGTGGCTTCAACCGCGATGGTGGTGAGCGCCGCGACTTCCATCATGATAAGCGCGATAATCGCGGTGGCTTCCGCCGCGACAATGATCGCAAGGACTTCCGCCGCGATGATCGCCGTGATGGCGAGCGTCGTGAATTCAACGCCGAGGAGAAGCGCGAGTACCGCGAGAACAAGCGCAGCGAATACATGAGCCGTCCGCGCCGTAACTCCGACGGCACGATGAGCTTCCCCTCCCAGAACCCGTACACGGCCCGTCGCCCCGACGAGCCGCGCATGCCGAAGGGCATGGAATGGTCCATGCTTTCCAAGGACGAGCGCGAACGTCTGCGCGGCCTGTCCAAGGAGCACGCCGAGAACATCGGTCTGCATATTCTGGCTGCCTACGCGCTGGAGGAGAAGGATCCGGATCTGGCTCTTGAGCATGCCAAGTGGGTGGCCCGTCAGGCTTCCCGCATCGACTTCGCTCGTGAGACGCTGGCTTTCGTGGCTTACCGTCAGGGCAACTACAAGCTGGCTCTGCGTGAGTTCCGCACTGCTTACCGCATGAACGGCTTCCAGGATTACCTGCCGTTCATTGCCGACTGCGAACGCGGTGTTGGCAACCCGAAGAAGGCTGTGGAAATCGCCCAGTCCGAGGAAGGCAAGCAGCTGCACGGCGCTCCTAAGGTGGAAATGTTCCTGGTGTACGCCGGCGCTTTGGGTGACTTGGAACTGTGGGATAAGGCCATCGAAGTGGTTCACACCGTAGGCCGTTCCCAGGGTCTGCCGGGTGAATACCGCATGCGTGCCATTCAGGCTGAGCAATACTTCCTTGAGGAGGCTGGCCGCAGCGGTGAAGCTGAGAAGCTTGACGACGTGCTCGACCGTTTGGAAGAGCAGTACGCTGACGAAGACCTCGACGAGAACAGCGAAGACGTGGTCATCGACCACGATCTTGAAGAGTTGACCGACGATTCCGAAGTACTCGAGCAGCTGGGCATTGATCCGGCCGACGCTCAGTACGCTCCAGAATTGGAGCCGGAAGAAGCAGAGGAATCCGATGACGATTCCGCAGAATCCGAGTCTGTCGACACCGTGGATGACTCCGAAGAGGCCGACAACGCAGAAGACAAGTCCGAAGACGAGTCTGAAAACGCTGATGAACAGTCGGAATCCAATGATTCCGAAGATTCTGACGAATCCAACGAGGAGTGACCAAGCAAGTATGACCCGATTCCTCAAAGGAACCAGTCGCAGCCTTGCCGAGACCTATCAGCTTGCGCTGCTTGATCTCGATGGTGTGGTGTATCGAGGCAAGAATCCAGTCGAGTATGCGGCCGAATCCATTCAGGCCGCAGAACATGCTGGCATGACCATCGAATACACCACCAATAATTCCTCGCGATTCCAGCATGTGGTAGCCGATCAGCTCAAGGGCTTCGGCCTGAACGTGGAGCCTTGGCAGGTCATCACCTCATCGGTGGTTGCCGCACGCATGGTAGCCAAGGCTCTGCCGGCTGGCGCCCGCGTTCAGGTATTGGGTGCTGACCATTTGCGTGAAGAAGTCAAGCGTAACGGTTTGACCATCGTGGAAGGTCCTACCGACCATCCTCAGGCCGTCATCCAAGGCTGGTATCCGCAGATGACGTGGCAGATGATGGCGGACGTCGCTTTCGCGGTCGAAGCCGGAGCCACGTATTTCGTCACGAATCGGGACCTGACCATTCCGCGTGAGCTGGGCATCGCACCCGGTTGTGGTTCGATGATTAAGGCCGTCATTGCAGCTACTGGTGTTGAACCAGTGGCTTCGGCTGGCAAGCCGGAAGCCTACATGTATGATGAGGCTCGCGAGCTGAACGCCGCCGAAGGTCATGATCTGGTTCCTAAGGAATCCTCCATCGCCATTGGTGATCGCCTGGATACTGATATCGAAGCAGGCAACCGTGGCGGCTACGATTCGTTGGCCGTGCTGACCGGAGTCACCAATCCTACGGAACTGATGCTCGCTCCCGCGCATTTGCGGCCGACGTTCATTGCCAAAGACCTGCGTGAACTAGCCAACGCACAACCCGAGCCGGTTCGAGCAGAAGACGGTACTTGGCAATGCCGCAATGCCAGCGCATGGTATGAGAACGGCACTGTACAGGTGAGCGATGCCGGCAGCATCGATGGTCTGCGCGCTGCAGTATGCGCGGCTTGGGAAGCTGCGGATAAGGGCGCTGACCTGAGCGAACATAACGTGCCTGTATTCGCACTCTGACCGGGGCTCTTATACAGGAATACGGAGCAACAATGAGTGATAGCAACGCCGACCATTCGCCAATCACCGAACGCTATCCTGAGCTTGCCGATCTTGACCATAAAGACAACGACGGCAAGCTCCAGGCGTTTCGCGATGTGCTTTCGGCGTTGCAGCACGAGCTCGACACCAGCCGGCAGTAGGAGCATCCATGCCTCAACCAGAACTTGACCCATCCACCCCGCTTGATCGACTCGATATGATGCTGGTGGCCGCAGGGCTCGTTGAATCGCGAGCCAAAGCTCAGCGACTTATCAAAGCGGGCCATGTGCGCGTCGATGGCCAGACCGTCACCAAACCGTCTTATATGGTCAAAGCCGGGCACAGCGAGCTCGCCGTGGACAAGGGCGACGATTACGTTTCCCGCGGCGCATACAAGCTGCTCGGCGCATTCGGCGCATTCGCGGATGCCGGTCTCACATCACCGCGTGATCTGCATTGTTTGGATATCGGTGCCTCTACTGGCGGTTTCACTGATGTGCTGCTGCGTAGGGGAGCAGCACAGGTCGTAGCATTGGACGTGGGCCACGGGCAGCTTGATCCGCGCATCGCCGGCGATGAACGAGTCATCGAAATGAGTGGAATCAATATTCGCGAAGTCGAGGCTGAAGACCTGCCATACACTCCGCAAATGATTGTTTCCGATGTCTCATTCATTTCACTGACCTATGTGATTCCGGTGATTGAACGCATCACCCAGCCGGGTGCGCAGATTGTATTGCTGGTGAAACCTCAGTTCGAAGTAGGCCGTTCAGGCCTCGGCAAGAACGGCATCGTTGAGGATCCGGCATTGCGGGCGCAGGCGCTGCAAACCGTGGTCGATTGCGCGTCCCAACATCATCTTCAGGTGAAAGCCACAGCAGACAGTCCGATTGAAGGCACACACGGTAACGCGGAATATTTGCTTTACGCAGTGCGCAAATGAATACGCTGGCAGTTGCCTGCCAGCAGTAGCACATTTGACGTGCGGTCAAGACCCAAAGTGGTGGAGCATATGACGTTTTGCACAGCGCTGCCATCACGTAAGGCTGCCGTATCTGCATGCAAAGTTTGGCAGGTGAGTTTATGTGCGTCCACTTCCTGAGCATGAATGTTGCTGACATTGCTGCGTTCCTGATAGTTCGTCATACCGAAACGCGAATACATGGTGCTGCATAATGGTTGCATCAACAGGGTGCGCCCGTAAATCGAATTGCCTTGAACCACGCCGTTCAAATGCACACTGTCTGCGTTGATGCGGTGAATATTGCTGAGTTTTCCGGTAACCGTTAGATCTCCTGAACAGCGGATATTACCTTCGGAATACAAGGATCCAATCAATTCGATGCTGTCGCATATCAGATTGCCTTTGACCTCCAATGTTCCACAGCCGCTGATGCTGGTTACTCGAATTGTGCCCGAACATCGTACGGTGCCGTTATTGATAATGAGACGCTCGCCGGTAATGAGTTTGGCCTGCAATGTACCTTCCACCATTGTGGTGTGGAAGTGAACACCATTGGCGAATATAGTGTCTTGATCAACATCGATAAGGTCATAGTCGCCACTATGCACCACCGAGGCGCCCGTATCTTCTGTGTACATCGTTGTACCCCCTTTGCTTGGGTCCTGCGGCTCAGCTTACGCACAAAACTACGTAGTTGAGTCAGCAATGTTCACAAAATAGGGGGTATTGATGAAAGAAAAATAGGGGGTACTATCCGCGAATGAAATGATCGATCTGTTCCTGCTTGCCCATGATGATGAGTTCATCATTACGATGCATGACCAGTTCGCGCGAACCATACTGGAATTCTTTGCCGGGCGCTTTAATACCCACTACGGTCACACCGTATTTATCGTGAACCTGAACGTCTTCAATGGAGCGACCAACGGCATAAAGCGGAGTATGGATTTTAACAACCGTGTAAGGGCCATCGATTTCGATGTAATCCAGATAATTACCGGCCACCAGATGTCCCACGCGCTTGCCGGCATCGGTTTCCGCGTTGATGATATGGCGAGCACCGATACGCTGCAGGATACGCGCATGCTCTTGGGAAACGGACTTGGCCCACAAGTCGGAGATGCCAGCGTCCAACAAGTTACCGGTAATGATTACCGAAGCCTCGATACTATCGCCGATGGCAACGACTGCCGTATCGAACTGGGAGGCGTCGATTTGCTCGATGGCCATCACATCGGTCATATCAGCCTGAATTGTTGGCAGATGAGCGGACCAGCGTGCCACGATTTCGGGGTTCTTATCCACAGCCAGAACGTCCTGGCCCATTGCGTCGAGTGTGGAGGCCACCGATCCGCCGAATCGTCCGAGACCGATGACCAGCACGCTTTTGCTGCCGCTTGGTTTGGATGCCATAATGAACCTCCTCAATATGATTCCGTTGAATCCAAGAGTAATGGGCCGAGCGAATCAGCCAACGATGATGTTTTCCTGTGGGTAGCGAATAGGCTCAGGTGCCATAGGCCTGCTGATTGAATAGGCGATGGTTAACGGGCCAAGACGCCCGACAATCATTTCGGCGGCGAGAATGAACAGGCATGCCGGATTGCCGGCGTTCGCCACTCCTACCGAATAGCCTCCGAGCGAGAACGCGGAGCAGGCTTCGAACATGGCATCCACGAAGTTGCAACCGGTCACGAACATAAGTGACACGGCTCCGACGAACACCAGGAAGAAGCATGCGGTGGTTACCGAAACAGCCGTCATCTGAATGCGGCGGGGGATACGACGGCGGAAAATCGTCACGTCACGGTGACCGGTAAAGGAGGCGGCGCAAATCAGTACGATAACGGCGAATGTGGTGACGCGGATACCACCTGCAGTGGAGGAAGAACCGGCGCCGATGAACATCAGCAAACTCATGAACGCCTTGGTTTCATTCGAGACTTCCGGAACCCAGGAAATATCGAAACCAGCCGATCGCGGCATAACGGCCGCGGAAAGTGCGCGGCGTAGTTTCATACTGGGATCGTCGGCCGGGAACAATCCGGTGTTGCCCCATTCGACCAGCAGGAACCAGACGAGCGACGTGACTACTAGAATGGCCGTGGTCACCAGCGTCAACTTGGTGTGCAATGTCCAACGTTTCGGGCTGAGCTTTTTGCGCGCGCATTGGACCACGTTCAACACCACGGGGAAGCCGAGCGTACCGATGAATGCACTCATCAGAATCGGCAGGCCAACGCCCCAACGATTGATATGCAAACCGGTGGCATCCGGAGTGAAGCCGGTGTTGTTATAGGCGGAAACCGCATAGAACAATGCCTGCCATAGCGTGCGGCCGAAATCGCCGTGGTTCACGCGGAACAGTTCAGGCAGCAACAATGCGAACGTCAGGCTTTCCGCAATGGCGAACGTGGCGAACACCACGGACAATACGCTTTTGATTTCGGAAAGTTTAGTGGTTCCCAATTCGCTGGCGGTCAGCATACGTTGGGAGACTTTGAGACGGCGGGAAGCTCCCAATGCCACCATCGAAGCGAACGTCATTACGCCAAGGCCGCCGAACTGGATGGAGAACAGGATGACCACCTGGCCGAACATCGACCAGTACTGAGCGGTGTTCACCACGGGAATGCCGCAGGTGGATAAGGCGGAAACGGCGGTGAAAAAAGCTACCGGGAAATTGGTGAATACCCAATCATGCGTGGAAAATGGCAGCAGCAGCAGAATGGTGACGAGGACGATGAGCACCAGAAAGTAAAGAATCGAAAGTCGGCCAGGATGGCTGAGCAGGCGATCGGTGAGTCCAATGCGTCGGATGCGGCGTGCGGAACGAGCCTCATCCTTGGCTTTGACCGCAGCCTTATCATTCGGTTCATCATTCGAGAACCACCAGGATAATCCTTTGGAATCCTGTTGGTTGAGGAAGGATTCATCGAAGTCGTTAGGCATGGTTCCTGTGCTTCCTCAAACTCTGTGATTACGTCTGTCTATTGGCCTGCCCGTGTGTTCCACGGACGAAAGCCATTGTATGCCGTTGCTCTACGATAATCGACTCCGTGGAATTCCGTGCTTGTTGTTCTGAGTATGGAGTGCGATAATCCACTGACGTGTTCGCCGGTTAGGATGGTCACTAGGTGCAGTCGGCGGCTGTGACAATCAGGAGGAGGAAGCCCATGACCAAGCGCAATGCGGTGGTAGTAACGCATACGAGGCTCAGGCAGTCCGGAACCGTGGTATCTGAAGCGGTAAGCCAGCTGCGAGTCGCGGGCTTCGAAGTGACGATTATCGATAACACCGAAGCGCCTGATTTTGGTGTACAGCCAGCCTGTGTTCCCGAGGATACGGAAATCGTTGTGGTGCTTGGGGGCGACGGTACGATTCTGCGCGCCGCCGAACTGGTGCATTGCACTCAGGTGCCGATTTTGGGCGTCAACATGGGGCATGTGGGTTTCTTGGCCGAATTCGAAAGCTTCCAGATTGACGAAGCGATTCGTAGGGTGGCTGAACACGACTATTCCATCGATGAACGCATGATTGCCCATGTGGATGTGTGGCTGCCTGGTGCCACCGAACCCATTGAGGATTGGGCGCTGAATGACATTACTTTGGAGCGCGCCGACCGCGGCAAAATGGTTGAGCTTTCCATCCGCGTGGATGATGTGGAAATGAATTCCTTCGGCGCGGACGGCGTTATCGTTTCCACTCCCACTGGTTCCACGGCATATGCGTTTTCCGCAGGTGGTCCGGTGATTTGGCCGAACGTCAAGGCGTTGCAATTGATTCCGTTGGCTGCGCACGCGCTGTTCGCCCGACCTCTGATTATCGGTTCAGGTTCCACGTTTACTATTGATATTCTGGATGAATCCATGTCCGAAGGCTGGATTTGCTGCGATGGGCGCAGACAACGGGCGCTGCCGCAAGGTACGCGCATCATGGTGCGTGAATCCCGCGATACGCTGCGACTGGCGCGACTTTCCGGTGTTCCGTTTACGAATCGTCTCGTTTCCAAGTTTGATTTGCCAGTGGTTGGCTGGCGTGAACATGCCAGGGCCGAAGCTAGCGGTCGGCCGGTGATTCATGGGCATGATTCGATGACTGCTGCAGATGAATCCAATACGCCGGGCGAGGTGAAAGCCTGATGCTGGAAGAGCTTGATATCCGCAATCTTGGGCCGATTCACGAGGCCACCATTGCTCCGGCTCCAGGCATGACCGCCATCACCGGTGAAACCGGAGCCGGCAAATCCATGCTGCTGTCTGCGCTTAGTCTGATTTCCGGTGGGCCGGCCGATGCCGGCCGTGTCACCACAGGAGCGGATGAGGCCTGGACTCAGGGCATTTTCGCTGTACATGATGATGCCTCTGCCGCGAGCATTGCGCATGAGGCCGGTGTCGACGCAGAAGATGGCGAATTATTTCTCTCTCGCACCGTTAAGGCGGCAGGCCGCTCGCGTGCTGTTCTGGGCGGCAAAAGCGTGCCCAAATCCGTGCTCGCCAGTGTGGCTGGCGAGCTCGTAACCATTCACGGACAAGCCGAGCAGTTGAAAATCGCATCCGCTGCGCGCCAACGTGAATTCTTGGATAGGGCTGCCGGCGACGATGCCGAACTCGATGCTTATCGTGCAGCATGGCGGGCGCTCGCTGACTTAGACGAGAAACTTGCGCGCTTGCGCTCGCAGGAATCGTCGGCTCGTCAACGTGCCGACTATCTGCGCGAATCGGTGGAACATATCAACGAAATCGATCCTCATCCGGGAGAGGATGAAGATCTCAAGGCGAAGCGCGATCGTATTGAAAACGCAGCTGATATTGCGGAAGGCGTCTCTCGTGCACTCGCTGCGTTGGACTCCTCGCAGTTGGAATTTGATTCTTCTTCCGATAGTGCAAGTGCTTCGGATCTGCTACTGCAGGCGGCTCAGGCTTTGCGTGGCATTCATGCGTCGGGTGATTTCAACGAGCTTGCCGATCGGCTTGAATCATTGAACGCTGAATTGCAGGATGTGGTGTTCACCTTGTCCGGTCATTTGGACGAGGACTTTGGCGATGCCGACTTGGATACGTTGAATGCGCGGATTCATGAGTTGGGGGAGTTGACCCGCCGTTGGGGTCCTACTTTGACCGATGTTATTGCTTGGCGGGATAAGGCTGCTTTTGAGATTGAAGACCTGGATGCTTCTCCTGAGAAGCTTGCCGAGCTTGAATCTCAGCGCGCGGATTTGCATCATAAGGCCGTTGCGGCAGCGGATGTGTTAAGCCACGTTAGAGCGGTCGCGGCTGCGCAATTGGCTCATCGGGTCACCTCGGAATTGGAATCGTTGGCTATGGCGGGCGCATCGTTGGAAATTCAGGTTTCCAGGCGGGATGCTTTGGATGCCAACGGCGGTGACGATATCGCATTCCTGTTTACTCCGTATGAGGGTTCTCCGCAGTTGCCGATGGGCAAAAGCGCGTCGGGCGGCGAGTTGAGCCGCTTGATGCTTGCCTTGGAGCTGTCTGCGGCGGATATGCATGACGGACAATCGAATCATGATGGGGCCGACGCAAACTCTGATATGACGTTCATTTTTGATGAAGTCGATGCCGGCGTTGGAGGCAAGGCTGCAGCTGAACTGGGCAAGCGTCTAGCTCGTCTGGCGCGTACTTCGCAGGTGATTGTGGTGACGCATTTGGCACAGGTGGCTTCTTGGGCAGACAGCCAGTTTGTGGTCACCAAGATTCCACCGGATGCTGATGACGATGCTGTGGGAGTCGTGACCACGGTGGATGAGGTCGCCGATGATGCTCGCGTGCATGAAATCGCGCGTATGCTCTCCGGATCCGAATCCGAAGCCTCTCTCGATCACGCCCGCGAACTGCTGAAGGAGTCAGTGCTGTGAGTAAAGCCGCCATCTTCGACCTTGACGGCACCTTACTCGATTCGATGGGTGTCTGGAATCAGATAGACATTGATTTTCTTGGTCGCCGTGGTATTGCCGTGCCGGCCGACTATATGACTACTGTGGCATCGATGCAGTTTCGGGAAATCGCTGAATACACTATTGCAAGATTCGATTTGCCGGATACACCTGAACAGTTGCTGGCTGAATGGGATGAGATGGCTCGCATCGCCTATGGCACCACGGTTCAAGCTAAGCCAGGAGCGGTGGAATATTTACGTGAGCTTAAGGCTGTCGGCGTGCGTTTAGGCGTTGCGACTACGCTGATGCCGCAGTTGCGTACCGCGGCTCTTGACCACTTGGGTATGAGCAAGTACTTTGATGTGATCGTTTCCGTGGATGATGCCGGGGGAGTTGGCAAATCCGAGCCAGATGTATATCTGTTTGCTGCCAGACGACTTGGGGTAAAACCGGAGGATTGCACGGTGTTCGAGGATTTGCTAGTGGCGATTCGCTCCGCCAAGTCGGCTGGCATGCAGGCTTGGGCCATGTATGACGATTCTTCGGCAGCCGACTGGCCGGAAATCACGCGCGTCGCCGATGGCGCGCTTCATGATTTTCATGACGCGCCGCGTTTGCATTAGCGGATCATGTTCTGGCTCCCCTCGCTGAGGGGGCTGTCAGCGTAGCTGACTGAGGGGAGTCAAAACATGCTGCGTCTCGACCTTAGTTAGAAAATCGACTGCAAATCAGCGCTGCGATTCGACTTGAACCGCTGACGTTCCAGCTCCTCGCCCTCCTGGCGTTCGGCCTTTTCGGATGCAATACGCTTCAGCAATGTGGCAGTCGGGGCGCGGTAAATGACTTCGTCGTATACACGACCATCACGCTCCACGACCTCAGCCTTACGCTCGACTTCCTTAAAGCCGAGAGACTCAACCATGTGCCGCGCACGAAGGTTGAACGACCAGACTTTCACGGTAATGGTTTTCGCTTTGAGTTGATTGGCGGCGAGCTGAATACCGAGTTTCATGGCCTGATTGCCATAGCCAAGACCCTGGAAATACGGGCCGATGAGAATGCCCATCGTAGCGTCGCGATCCGGATCTTCACAATTCCATGCGGCGATGTGACCGATGGGCATGCCACCTGGATCCAATACGGTCCGACCGAACCGGTGGCTGTCGTCGGTGTCGCTCCATCCGTGGAACTGGGCATCCACCCGTTCTCGCGGAAGGGTGTCAGTGGTGACCCTGCATCCATCCGCAACGGATGCATCATTCCACCAAGCTTCAAGGTATGGGTAATCATTTGGCTCTGTAGTGCGCAAGGTAACAACGTTGTTTGGCATAGCAAGCCCCTTTCCAGTGCCATTGTATGCATGCCTTATGTTTCGACTCGTAGACGGAAAGTTCTTCTGCTGCATTGTTTATCAAGTGTTCACACATTGCCTTGCAAGAAATATTCATGCCGTCAAACAGAGCTGTTGTACTGTTATGTAACACACCTTGACAGTTGGCGATAACAGTTATACTGTGATGTATAACAGCTAAACAGCTGCGAGCGCTATAACGGAAAATAATCGAAAGGGGCATAGGTGAAACTGATCATCTCATCCGTGTCCGGTGAACCTATCTACGAGCAAATCAAGAACCAGATTCGTGCGAGTGTGTTGAACGGCGAACTCAAAGCGGGGGAGGCGCTGCCTTCCTTGCGCAAGCTGGCCAAGGAACTGCGCATTTCCGTGCTCACTGTCACCAGGGCGTACAACGAGTTGGCCGATGAGGGTGTGGTGCAGAATATCCAGGGCAAAGGCACGTTCGTGATGGACAAAGGCAATGAGTTGATGCGTAATCAGCTTGAGGCCCAGGCCCGTACGAGCCTTGCCGAAGCCGTCTGCGCGGCCAAGGCCGCCGACATCCCGCTTGCCGATTTGGAAACGATGCTCGCCAAGGAATACCAGAAACATCCTTCGTAGGCTCCCCTTGTCAGGGGAGCTGGCGTGCGAAGCACGACTGAGGGGTAGTCACACGGATGACGGGCATTTACTGCTCGTCGTCTAATGAAAGGCAAGGCATTGCTATGACCATTGATCAATCGCCGGTGGCGTTGTCCATCACCGGCGCAACCAAGCATTACGATTCCGGTTTCACGCTGGACGACATCACCTTCGACTTGCCGGCCGGCTACATCATGGGCCTTATCGGCCCGAACGGCACCGGCAAATCCACGCTGATCAAGCTCATCCTGAACATGATCCACCGCGATGCCGGTGAAATCCATGTGCTGGGCCTCGATAATATAGCCGACGAGGAGACCGTCAAGGAAAACCTCGGCGTGGTCTTTGACTCCAGCTATTTCATCGAAATGTGGACGGTGAACAAGGTCGAGCAGGCTATGGCGCCGATGTACCTCGCGTGGGACCATGCCGCGTTTGACGGTTATCTCACACGCTTCGGCCTGGACCGCAGGAAGCGTGTAAAGGAGCTTTCCCGCGGCATGCAGATGAAGCTCATGCTTGCCGTGGCGCTGAGTCATGACGCCAAACTGTTGGTGCTCGACGAGCCCACCAGTGGTCTCGATGTGCTCGCCCGCGACGAGCTCATGGATATCCTCCAGAACTACATTGCGGATGGGGAACGCAGTGTGCTGTTCTCCACGCACATCACCGCCGACCTCGAGCGGGCCGCCGACTTCATCACCTACATCACGCGCGGCAAACTCTATTTCACCGGTCCCAAGGACGAATTCGAGGAATCCTTCCGACTGGTCAAAGGCGGGCCGGAGGATTTGGTGCCTGACGTCAGGGGTGTAGCGGTCGGCATCCACCGCTATGAGACCGGCTTCGATGCACTCGTGCGTGCCGAGGACCTTAGCAAAATCGCAGGGCTCAAAGCCGAAGACGGGCGGCATGGGATGGTGCCGCTCGCTGTCGAACCGGCCTCCATTGACGACATCATTCGCCTGACTAATGCGGATGATGCTGTACATGCAATGGAGGTGGCGTGATGACCGGGATATGGCGTGCCTTTGGATTGGATGTGCGGCGGATTACTTCACAGGGCGTGTTCTCGATACTGGTCCTGCTCATAGGATTTCCCGCGGCGATAATACTGCTCGGAAGTATCTCAGGCGGTGTCAGTTATATGCCCGGAGCCGCTATCGGTGGTGTCTCCGCGATGCTTGCCTTGCTGCCGCTCAACGCGTTCACTTTTGAACAGCAGGGGCAGAACAACTGGATGAACGGCATTATTCCGGTTCGTCGTGTTCATCAGGTGATTGGCCGGTATCTCGTAGTTGGTGCATGCATGCTGATTTTGGCATTGGAGGTTGCGGTTTGTGTCAGTACCGGCATGCTATTTGAGTCCGGGCTGATTCAGTTTTCTGCGATGGCAATATCTGTGCTGACTGCGATTGTGATGTATGCGCTGTTCGAATCGGTGATGATTCCACTGTGCTACCGGTTCATGTATCAGAAGGCATTGCTGACGATGATGCTCATCTGCATTGGACTCGGTGCGGCGATAGCCGCCATATTCGCATTGCTCGCCAAACTGGCTCCGGCTTTGATTGACGCTCTCATCTCATGGGTGGCCTCTTCGGTCGAGGTCATGTCGGGTGCGGGTGTGGTCTGGCCGGCTCTGGGCGGAGTGGTTCTGACGACCGCTGCTGTGGCTGCATCACTTGCCGTGTCGCTGCGCATCTATCTTGTGAAGGAGTTCTGATGGTATCCGCGTCGAGCAAGAACATTCACCTGCATGCCGAGCGTATTGCTTTGCGTATGGATTTCGCTGCTCTCACCGGAAATTCCACGGTGCTGAATGTTATCGCATTCCTGGCCCCGCTGGTATTTACCGCGTTCACCTGGCAATCGGGGCCGGATGAATCAGGCCTGCCGCTCACGGTTATGTCGTATCTGACCGTTATGTACTGGGTCGCATCTATCGCCGTATTATTCCAATTCAACAGTGACAATCAGCTGGCTTCGGCTCGAATGATTGGTGTGATGCCGGTATCCCGCCGCACGCAGGTCAATATGCGCTACTGCTCGGCAGGTGTGCTGTTCCTGATTTGCTTTACGGAACTCGCCATCGAAATCGCATTGTCCAAACTGTGGTTCGGCATCGGCTTGAGCGCGCTCTCCACGGTTGTGCCGCTCGCCATGTCCGCTTTCGTGGTGTTGGCTGCCATAGTGATTCCGGTGTTCTATTCCTGCGCTGATTTCGTCAAGGCCTATTCAAGGCTGTTCACCGGTGCGATCACCCTATTCTTCGCCGCGCAGATCATCCTGCTGCTTTTGCCTGACGGCATGCGCTCGCAGGTGCTGTCTACGTCCATCACGGTATCGCCAATCGGTTGGATTGCGATGGCAGCCATCGCCATCGTGGCCCTTATCTCCTCCTACCGCATCTCCCTGCGCATCTGGAGTGCTAAAGAGCTGTAATCGATTTCTCTTTTGAAATGGAAAAGGGCTCCCGGTAGGGAGCCCTAGTATCTACGACTGCGTTGGCCTGATCACAGCGATTCGGCGGCGTTGGCCACGAAACGCTCCATGCCGTCGATCGGCACGACCGCGTTGAAACGCACGTCGGCGTTCTCCAGTCCTCGCAGGGCAGCCGGGGCGGTGATGCCGGTTTCGCGCGAGAGTACATCCATGCACTCGAAATCGGTGCCGGTGGCATCGAATCCAAGAGACTCGTTCACCACGCGCGGGAACTTGTACGGGCTCGCGGTGGACAGAATCACACGCGGGGTCAGCGGATCGCGCGGCATCTGCTGGGCTACGAAGTATGCGCAGGCGGTGTGCGGATCAATCACGTAATGGTTCTTGTTCCAACAGTCGGCGATCATCTCGCGCACCTGATCCTCGTTGGCCCAACCGCAGCCGAACAGTTGACGGATCTTGGCCAGCAGCGGCTCTGGAACCTCATACGTGCCCCAGTTCTTGAGATCGTTCATCAGCATGGAAATCAGGCGAGTGTCACCCTCGGAGAAGTAGTAGAGCATACGCTCCAAGTTCGAGGAGATGAGAATATCCATCGAGGGGGAGATAGTCTGGAAGAACGGACGCTGACGGTTGTAGGTGCCAGTGGTCAGGAACTCGAACAGCACATTGTTCTTATCGGAAGCCACCACCAAGTGCTTGACCGGCAGGCCGAGCAGCTTGGCATAGTAGCCGGCAAGAATATCGCCGAAGTTGCCGGTCGGTACCACGAACTCCACCTCATCGCCAACATTGATTACCTGATCGGCGAGCAGCTGAGCATATGCGGAGAAGTAGTAGACCACCTGCGGCACCAAGCGACCCACGTTGATGGAATTGGCGGAGGAAAGCACCACATGCGAATCCTTGGCAAGGCGCTCGGCCAGAACCTTATCGCCGAAGATGCGCTTGACTGCGGACTGGGCGTCATCGAAGTTACCTTCCACAGCGGCCACATTCACGTTGGCGCCTGTCTGCGTAGTCATCTGCAGTTCCTGCACCTGGCTCACCTTGCCTTCCGGATAGAAGACGGTGATGGCAGTGCCCGGAGCATCAGCGAAACCGGCCAGCGCAGCCTTGCCGGTGTCTCCAGAAGTGGCCGTGAGAATCATGATCTTTTCGTTTTGGTCGCCATCGGCCGGCGTGGTATGCGCCATGAAACGCGGCAGAATTTGCAGGGCCACGTCCTTGAATGCAGAAGTCGGGCCGTTGAACAGCTCGAGAATGTAATCCTCGCCCAAAGACTTCAACGGGGTGATGCGCTCATCGGACCACTGCGAGCCATAGGCGTCAGTGATGCACTGGGCAAGCTCTTCAGCGGTGAAGTCCGGCAGTAGTGCGCCGAGCACATTGGCGGCGATCTCTTGATAGGTCTTGCCGGCCAAGTCGGCGATATCCACCTTGGTCTTACCCAAATCGTCCGAGACGAACAGGCCGCCGTCATCGGCGATACCTTTACGAATCGCCTGCTTGGCGGTCAGCGAATCGGTGGTGCTGCGAGTGGAATGGAAGGTGGTAGCCACGATAATCCTTTGAATCTTGAAGCCAGAAAGGTTTGAAAAATCTACTTTAGTTTACCGTGCGGCATGGGCAGTCAGCTGTTTTCGTCTCGTTTATCAGGTGGGGTACAGGTTCCCGGCGTTTCATGGAAAAGTCCAAGTGGTGAGACATGCCACAACTAGCAGGAAACAGTACCGCTACAAAAGTTCAATACAGTGCAACACGAACGGCAAACCAGTCGTTATCCACACCTTAAGGAGCACAGATGACCGCTTCATCCCATGCACAAACCGCAACCGACGCTTTCAACGCTCCCATCAGCGCTGCAGATCCGGAAATCGCCGAGCTGCTTGATTCCGAACTTCGCCGCCAGCAGGGCGGTCTTGAAATGATCGCCTCCGAAAACTTCGTGCCGCGTGCGGTATTGCAGTGCCAGGCTCTGTGCTCACCAACAAGTACGCCGAAGGTTACCCGGGCCGCCGCTACTACGGTGGCTGCGAATTCGTCGACCAGATCGAAACCATCGCCCGTGAACGCGTTAAGAAACTGTTCGGCGCCGAATACGCCAACGTGCAGCCTCACTCCGGTGCACAGGCCAACGCAGCCGTCTATCAGGCGCTCGTCAAGCCCGGCGACACCGTGCTCGGCCTGGCTCTCGACCACGGCGGCCACCTGACCCACGGCATGAAGATCAACTTCTCCGGCAAGTTCTACCACGCCGAAGCCTACGGCGTGAACCCGGAGACCTTCCGCATCGACCCGGAAATCATCCGCCAGCGCGCGCTCGAAGTGCACCCGGCCATGATTATCGGCGGCTGGTCCGCCTACCCGCGCATTGAGGACTTCAAGGCCATGAAGGAGATCGCCGACGAAGTCGGTGCCAAGTTCTGGGTTGATATGGCCCACTTCGCCGGTCTGGTGGCCGCTGGCCTGCACCCGAGCCCGGTGCCGTATGCCGACGTGGTTTCCTCCACTGCCCACAAGACGCTCGGCGGTCCTCGTTCCGGCTTCATTCTGGCCAAGCAGGAGTACGCCAAGAAGCTCAACTCCTCTGTGTTCCCAGGCCAGCAGGGCGGTCCGCTCATGCATGTGGTGGCCGGCAAGGCCGTGAGTTTCAAGGTGGCTGGCACCCCGGAGTTCAAGGATCGTATGCAGCGCACGCTCGACGGCGCCAAGATTCTCGCCGACCGTCTGATGGCCGATGACGTCAAGGCCAATGGCATCTCCGTGCTGACCGGTGGCACCGACGTACATCTGGTGATGGTCGACCTGCGCAACTCCGAGATGGACGGCAAGCAGGGCGAGGATCTGCTCGCTCAGTGCGGCATCACCATCAACCGCAACACCGTGCCGTTCGACCCACGCCCGGCCTCGGTCGCTTCCGGCCTGCGCATCGGTACCTCCGCATTGGCCACCCGTGGCTTCGGGCCGAAGGAATACGAGGAGGTCGCCGATATCATCGGTACCGCTCTCGCAGCCGGCCCGTCCGCAGACGTGGAGACCCTGAAGGCTCGCGTGGACAAGCTTGTTGAGGACTTCCCGCTCTACCCGGACCTCGACCAGATTCACTGAGCTGTGCGCTGAGTCTGCCACTCGGCCGCAATAGCATATTGGCTCCCTGAAAGGGGAGCCTTTTCTATGCCTAAAACCGAGCCGAAACAAGCGGTGTGCCGCATTGTGAGCTACCCTTATCTGTTATGAGCGAAGCACTGAGTCCTGAAGTATTCGATGCCGTGTGCGAGCAAGCCGATCGGGCGGCGCGCGCACAGGAAAAACTTGCTCGGGCAAACACCGTGGTTAAGAACGATTTGTTACTGGCTATCGCTGATGCGCTGGATGAGCATGCCGATGATATTGAGGCGGCCAACAGCCTTGACATGCTTGAAGCCAAGGAAGGCGGCATGGACGCCGGTAAGCTTGACCGTCTGCTTTTCAACGTACCACGCGTGGCAGCTGCAGCGCAGGGTGTGCGTCATGTGGCCACATTACCTGACCCAGTGGGGGAAATCGTTCGTGGCTACAATCTGCCCAATGGTCTGCGCCTGACGCAATCTCGTGTGCCACTTGGCGTCATCGGCATGATTTACGAGGCGCGTCCAAACGTCACCGTGGACGTTGCCAGCCTATGCCTGAAATCCGGAAACGCCGCGATTCTGCGTGGCGGTCACGCCGCAGAACGTACCAACGCGGCAACGCTCAATGTAATCGCGCCGGTGCTTGAAGCGCACGGTTTTGATGCTGCACTCGTGCAGTCGGTTGATCAGTACGGGCGCCCGGGCGCCACTGCCATGATGGAAGCGCGCGGCCATATCGATGTATTGGTGCCACGCGGCGGTGCAGGCCTCATCCAAGCTGTCGTGCGTAATTCCAAAGTGCCGGTTATCGAAACCGGTGCTGGCAACGTGCACATTTACATCGATAAATCCGGCGATCTCGCCAAAGCCATACCGATTATTTTGAATGCGAAGACCCAGCGCGTTGGCGTATGCAACGCCGCCGAAAAACTGTTGATTCATAAGGATGTGGCTGCCGATTTTCTGCCGACCATTGCCGAATCCTTGGCCCAAGCAAACGTCGTGCTGCAAGCGGACACCATCTCCTATGACATTATTCAAGGCGCAGCCATCGAGGGCATCGATCTCAACCATGCCACAGAAGAGGACTGGGACACCGAATACTTGGCGTTGAAGATGGGCGTCAAAGTGGTGGACAGTCTTGATGAAGCCATCGTCCATATCAACCAGCACTCCACCGGCCACACTGAATCCATCATTGCTGAGGATTATGAAGCCATCGAAACGTTCACGAAGCGTATAGACTCAGCAGTAGTGATGGTCAACGCTTCCACACGATTCACGGATGGCGGCGTGTTCGGCTTTGGTGCCGAACTGGGCATCTCCACGCAGAAGATGCACGCTCGTGGACCGATGGGACTGCGTGAAATGACCACAACCAAATGGATTGGATACGGAACAGGACAGGTGCGCGCATGAGCGAAAACGTTGAGACCAACACCGTAGAGCCTCAAGACCCGAAAATCGGCCTCAAAATCGCCGCTGAACGATTGAGCATTGTCCGCTATGTCTTCCTCGTGCAGATTGAGGATGGCATTGCATCCGCAGCACAGCGCGCCTCATTGGAGTATGCGGATGCTGTACTCATCGGCTGGCCGGAGACCGATTCTTCCGAGGTCGTTGATTTGACTGACGCTCAGTTGAAAGTCGTGCGCGAGCACATGGAACTGATGGAAGGGTATATTTCCAAGTTCAGCCAGATGGAGCACGATGGCGATATTGACGGCATGACCGACACGCTGATTCGCATCACCGAGCGTGTGGCTGAAGTTCGCCGCCTGTACCAGCCGGAATTCCCGCTGCCAACCTTCGCGGAAATCCGCCGTGTGGTGCAGGACGAGTGGGATGAGGATATGGGCAAGATTGACCCTCAGGAGAACGATCCCACCGCTGATGAGATGGAGCAGGAAACCGAATTCGCAGACGGTCAGGGTGATGAGGCTAATGAAGGCGGGCAGGCATGAGTGCGAGTGAGCCCGCGGAACTTGTGGCCATCTCCCAAGAGGAGACCGGTCGCCGCATGTCTGATTTATCCGGTCAATCCGGTGTGAATGGGCACGGCAAAGGTCGGCTTTCCGCACGCGGCAACTGGCACACGCGCCTGCGTATTGGCATCATGGGCGGCACATTCGACCCGATTCACAATGGGCACTTGGTTGCAGCCTCCGAAGTCGCGTGGGTGTATGACTTAGATGAAGTGATTTTCGTGCCCACCGGTCGGCCGGTCTTCAAATTGGATAAGCACGTCACCAATGCGGAAGACCGTTACCTGATGACGGTGATTGCCACGGCTTCCAATCCAAAGTTCACGGTCTCCCGCGTGGATATCGACCGCCCAGGCGTCACCTACACCATTGATACGTTGAAGGACATTCGCGCCCAACACCCGGATGCCGAGCTGTTCTTCATCACCGGCGCTGATGCCGTTGCAGAGATTATGCAGTGGAAAGACGCTGAGAAAATGTGGGACTTGGCGCACTTCGTGGCAGTTACACGCCCCGGCTACTCTTCTCCGGAAGGCGTAAAACTGCCGGAAGGCAAAGTCGACACGTTGGAGATTCCAGCCTTGGCCATCTCCTCGACCGATGTGCGTCGCCGTGCCGAGCACAATGAGCCGGTCTGGTACCTGGTGCCGGATGGCGTAGTGCAATACATAGGCAAACACGGCCTCTACTCGCGCAGCTGATTATTGCCTGTGCGCTAGCGGCATAATGCCCGTTCGCGGCCTGTCTGTACGCTGGAAGGCATGTCTTTTAATGATCCTTTCTCCGTATTCTTCGGCAATGGTGGCGGCGATAATCGTGCGCGCAACCAGTCGAACAACGATGATCCGATTATTCTCAACGTCGAGGCTGATGGGGATGGCCCCGCTTCCGGCAACAATACGCGCGGTTCCGGCACTGGGCATCCGCCGTTTGGCGGCTCTGCCCGTCCGCGTTTGACTCGCAATACTGCCTCTTCGCACAACAATCGCGGCACCAAGATCATGCTCGGCATTGTGCTGGCGCTGATCATTGTTGTCAGCCTGTTCTTCGCACTATCTCGCTTCATCACCGATTTGATGTGGTACGGCCAGCTTGGCTTCCAATCCGTGGTCTGGGTGCAGCTCGGCGTCAAAGTCGGCCTATGGGTGGCCTATGCACTGCTTATGGCTTTGACCGGCTTCATTGCCGCATGGCTGGCCATCCGCGCACGCCCTGATTCGGCAGACGGCTCCACCATCCGCATCAACGGTGACGTGGTGGAAGTCGGCAAATCCTTCAGCTCCAAAACCGCGCGCCGCGTAGCCGTGGTGATATCACTGATTGTCGGCGCAATCTTCGGTGCACAGTTCAATGCGAACTGGAGCGAGATCTTGCTCATGTTCCATGCGCAAAGCTTCGGTGCCAACGATCCGCAATTCGGTCTTGATAATGGCTTCTATGTGTTCGTGCTGCCGGGATTGAAGCTGGTGCTGGCAGCCATTTCCATGCTGCTCGGCGTGGGGCTGGTCTTCTCGCTGATCACCCATGTGCTGATGGGCGGCATCCGCATCACCATGCCGGTGAACGGCCGCGGTCTGTTTTCCATCACTAAGCGTGCCCGCCGTCAGCTTGGTATCTGGCTGATTCTCAACATGTTGGCTTGGGCGGTTCGTCAGGCGTTCAGCGTATTCGATCAGCTCACCGTGCAAGGCTCCCGCATCACAGGTGCTTCATACACCGCTGTACATGCGAATATCCCGGTCACCATCATCATGGCTGCATTGACAGCCATTCTCGGCGTGGTGCTCGGCGTCTGGCTGATGCAATCGCATGCACTGGAAGGTCCCGCTTCCCTTGGCGTGCGCGCTTCCGCAGCACTGAAAGCTTGGCGTGTGCCGGTGATTTCCATTTCCGCAACCATAGTGGTGGCTCTGGTGCTCACTGTGGCATGGCCGGCCCTGTTGCAGCGTTTCCGTGTGAACCCGAATGCACAGGAAATGGAATCCACCTACATTCAGCGCAATATCGACGCCACTCGTGCTGCCTATGGCTTGGATAAGCTCAAGACCGAAAATTATAAGGTCACCAACAAGGGTGAACAGGGTGCGCTTGCCAAGGAAGCAGACACCACTGCTCAGATTCGTCTCCTGGATCCGCAGGTGGTGAGCCCCACGTTCAAGCAGCTGCAGCAATCCAAGCAGTATTACACCTTCGCGGACACGCTTGCCGTTGATAAATACGATGTGGATGGCGTCTCCCAAGACACGGTGATTGCCGCTCGTGAGCTTGATCTGGATGGTAACGACAACCGCAACTGGGTGAACGACCACACGGTATACACCCACGGTTACGGTGTGGTGGCCGCTTATGGTAACAAGGTTACCGCCGATGGCCAGCCGGAATTCTTCGAATCCGGCATCCCGACACAAGGCAAGCTCACCGAATCCCAGAAGTATGAACCGCGTATCTACTTCTCCCCGAACACCACCGAATACTCCATCGTTGGCGCCCCAAGCGGCACTCAGCCGTGGGAGTTCGATTACCCAACCGGTTCCGAAGGAGCATTAACCACCTTCAAGGGCAACGGTGGCCCCTCGGTGGGCAATTTGTTGTCGCGTTTGCTCTATGCGATTCGTTTCGGCTCCGATCAGATCTTGTTCTCTGACCGTGTGACCTCTGAATCGCAGATCTTGTACGATCGTTCCCCCAAGGAACGCGTGGCCAAGGTGGCTCCATACCTGACGCTTGACGGCCGCGTCTACCCGGCAGTGGTCGACGGTCGAGTCAAGTGGATTGTGGACGGTTACACCACCTCCGACGCTTACCCGTACTCGCAGATGACCAACCTTGGCACCGCCACTCAGGATTCCACCACGGTTTCCTCCTCGACGGTTTCCTCGCTGGGCTCTCAGCAGGCCAACTACATCCGCAACTCGGTTAAGGCCACCGTCGATGCATACGACGGTTCCGTGGACCTATACGTCTGGGATACCTCCGACCCGGTGATTAAGGCATGGGAGCAGATCTTCCCTGGTCAGTACCACCAGCTGAGCGATATTTCCGGTGATCTGATGAGCCATATGCGCTACCCGGAAAGCTTGTTCAAGGTGCAGCGCGAACTGCTTTCCAAGTACCATGTGACTTCCGCCAGCCAGTACTACTCCGGTGAGGACTTCTGGCAGACGCCGGTCGATCCCACTGAGTCCCAGGCCCAGCAGGATCAGGACATTCTGCAGCCGCCGTATTACCTGACGCTGCAAACCGGTGGCACTAAGGAGCCGATCTTCTCTTTGACCTCTACGTATATTCCGGCAGGCCAGTCCACTCGTGAGATTCTGACCGGATTCCTCTCAGTGGATTCCGACGCCGGTAATCAGAAGGGCAAGATTGGCCCGAACTATGGCACTATTCGACTGCAGGAATTGCCGAAGGATTCCAATGTGCCGGGCCCTGGACAGGCTCAGAACAATTTCAACGCCAATGCCGATGTGTCCAAGGAACTGAACCTGCTGCAGTCCGGCGACACCAAGGTGGTGCGAGGTAACCTGTTGACCCTGCCGCTCGGTGGAGGTCTGGTCTACGTGCAACCGGTGTACGTGAAGTCCTCAGGTGCCACGTCCTTCCCATTGTTGAAGAAGACGTTGGTGGCCTTTGGCGATCAAGTCGGTTTCGCGGATACGTTGGATGAGGCATTGGATCAGGTGTTCGGTGGTGATTCCGGTGCCAGCGCCGGTGACGCCGAGAACGTGAACGGTTCGGATTCTTCGAGCTCATCCAACAAGTCGGCGGAATCGAACAAGTCCGAGAATCAAAATGGTTCCAACCAGTCCAACGCCAATGGCTCTGATGAAGCAACCACTTCGCGCAGCCCTGAACTCCAGCAGGCGCTGAACGATGCCGCTCAAGCCATGAAGGACAGCCAGGACGCCATGAAGAATGGTGACTGGACCGCCTACGGTGAAGCCCAGAAGAAGCTCGAAGACGCCATCAACAAGGCCATTGAGCTCGACAAGTAATAATTGATTAGGATTCGGCGCTGGTGAGCAGATTGTGCTGTGCACCAGCGCCGAATGCTATTCTCTACAACCATGCCATACACATTCCGCGCAGCAACCTCATCCGATACTCAAGCCATCACTGATATCTACAACGCATCCGTCATCGCAGGCGGCTCCACCGCCGATCTGACTCCAAGAACGTTTGAACAGCGTCAGGATTGGGTGGATTCTCACAAGCCGCCGTACGGTGTGTTCGTGGTCGAATCATCGGAGCAACCCGGTCTTGTTATCGGTTTCGGCGCACTGTCCGTGTTCTATGACCGTGCCGGCTACGATGGTGTCACCGATCTCGCTTACTACATCGACCCCGCATGGCAGGGCAAAGGCGTGGGCACCTTTATGCTTCAGCATCTCTTGGATGAAGCTCGTAACCGCCACATGCGCAAGGCGTGCGGCATCATTTTCGCCGACAATGCCGGCTCCATTGCACTGATGCATCGCTTTGGATTCACCCAGTTCGGCCTGATGCCGGCTGCCGCGACCGATTCCACCGGCGCTATGCGGGATATGTCCTATTGGTATTTGGATTTGTGATCCTGCTGAAGGGGTCAGGGTACAATCTTCAAAGTTAATTAGGCTTTGAAGGAGAAACATGGCATCGGACTTTTGGCTGATTGCAGGATTGGGCAACCCTGGTAAGAAATATGAAGGCACCCGCCACAACATGGGCTTCATGGTGGCGGATGTGCTCGCCGAACGTTGGACGGTGAACTTCGCCGACCACAAGGGCTTGGCCATGCTCGGTAAAAGCACGATGAATCTCGATGGCCGCACGGTGAAGTTCTTCCTCGCCAAGCCTTTGACCTATATGAACGAATCCGGCAACGCCGTGGCTTCCATCGCGGCCTATTACCAGATTGAGCCGGATCATATCGTGGTGATTCACGATGATATGGATTTGGAATTCGGCCGCATCAAGGTCAAATCCGGCGGTTCCGCGGGTGGGCACAACGGCATCAAGTCCATCGACCGTTCGCTGGGCACACCGAAATACGCGCGCGTGCGTATGGGTGTTGGCCATGCCAAGCGTGGTCCCAACGCGCATGACAATACGGTGAACTGGGTGCTCGGCGGGTTCGGCCCGGATCAGCGCAAGCAGCTGCCGGATTTCCTAGCTGATGGTGCCGATGCCGCTGAAGACATCATTTTCAAGGGGCTTGCCAAGACCCAGGAGAAGTTCAATGGCCGCTGACGCCGCAAAGTCCGCTGACGCGTCTGCCATCACCGCAGCGGCGGCGAACGGTCAGCCCATCGATGGTTCGCTCTCAGGCGTATTGAGTGAGCTGGGCCGCGATCCGAATTTTCGAGCACTTACGGCCGGCGAGATTGAGCCCAGCGAAAACGCCGCAGACCCCTCATTGCTGGTCGGCATGCCGGAAGGTTTACGCCCGGCACTGGTGGCCGCCATCGGGCAAGGAATGAACGGCAAACCCGGCAAACCAGTGGTTATGGTCGTGGCCTCTGGCCGTGAAGCTGAGGAAACCGTGGGCGCGCTGCGCTCTTGGTATGATGGCGATCCGAACGACATCGCCCAATTGGAGGCATGGGAGACCCTGCCGCACGAGCGACTAAGCCCGCGCGCGGATACGGTGGCCAGTCGTATGGCCGTATTCCGCAGATTGAAGCACCCCGACCAGAACAATCCGATGTTCGGTCCGATTCGCATTCTTGTTATGCCGATTCGTTCGCTGATTCAGCCGGTGGTCAAAGGCTTGGGCGACGTGGAACCTTTGGTGTTCACCTTGGGGGAGGAGCTTGCGCTCGATGAGGCCGCTAAACGGCTCATCGAGAACGCCTACACGCGCGTGGACTTGGTCATGGACCGAGGTGAATTCGCGGTTCGCGGCGGCATCCTCGACGTATTCCCTCCAACAGCCCCGCACCCGGTGCGCATCGAATTCTTTGGCGACGAAATCGACACCATCAAGGAATTCCACGCCTCCGACCAGCGCACCTACGGCAATGGTCTCAAAACCATTTGGGCTACCGCATGCCGCGAACTGCAGCTCACCGATGCAGTGCGAAAGCGTGCCAAAGCGCTGATCGGCTCGATTCCCAATGCCGAAGATATGCTCGAATCCATCGCCAACGCCATTCCTGTCGAAGGTATGGAATCGTTGATGCCTGCGCTTGTGGATCATCTCGAGCCTGTGGGCTCTATGCTGCCCGAGCATGCCGTGATTGTGCTGAGCGACCCGGAAAAACTGCGCCGTTCCGCTGAAGACTTGGCAAAGACCGCCAACGAATTCCTTGCAGCTAGCTGGCATGTGGCCGCATCCGGCCACGGTGCCGGCGCGCCCATCAGCTTCGACGAAGCCAGCTTCCTGGATTACTCGGAAACCATCAGTTCGCTTGAATATTCCGAGCATGATGTGATTCGCTTGACCAGCTTTGGCGTGGACGCCACTCTGCCCGGCCATGTGCAATTGGATGCGCAGAATCCAGCAGAGTTTCGTGGAGATGAAACCAAAGCCGCTCAAGGTATCGAAGGATTAATCGATGCCGGCTGCCAAGTGACCATCACCGCCGCCGCAGCCGGTACCTTGGCCAGACTTAAACGTGCGATTAATACCACCGGTATTACTACATTCGATTGCATCCGGTCTCAAGCCATCGACGGTTTCGTAGACAAAGCCGCCAAAATCGCGTTGCTTACCGAACGCGACCTGACTGGTCGTACTTCGGCTGTGGCCGTAGCCAAAACGCCGAAGCGCCGCCGCAAAGTCATCGATCTGGTGGAGCTCAAAAAGGGTGACTATGTGGTGCATGAGCAGCACGGTATCGGCCGGTTTGTGGAAATGCGTCAGCGCACCATCGGTACCGGCGCGAACCGCACCACCCGCGAGTATTTGGTCATTGAATACGCGCCTTCCAAACGAGGTGCGCCCGCGGATAAGCTGTTTATTCCCACTGACCAGCTCGATCAGGTCAGCAAGTACATCGGTGCTGAAGCTCCGAAGCTTAACAAGCTCGGTGGCTCGGATTGGGCGGCGACCAAGGCCAAAGCTCGCAAGCATGTGCGTGAAATCGCCGATGATTTGATCAAGTTGTACTCCGCTCGCCAGCGTGCGAAAGGCTTCGCGTTTGGCCCGGATACGCCGTGGCAGAAGGAACTGGAAGACGCGTTCCCGTATCAGGAAACGGCCGATCAGCTCACCACGATTGATGAAGTCAAGGCGGATATGGAAAAGCCTGTGCCGATGGACCGCTTGATTTGCGGCGACGTGGGCTTCGGCAAAACCGAAATCGCCGTGCGCGCCGCCTTCAAAGCCGTACAGGACGGCAAGCAAGTGGCCGTACTCGTGCCCACCACGCTGCTTGTCCAGCAGCATTATGAGACGTTCACCGAGCGCTTTGAAGGATTCCCGGTGGATGTGGCCGCTATGAGTCGATTCCAAACCACCAAGGAGATCAACGCCACCATTGAAGGTTTGGCAGCCGGCTCGGTGGATGTGGTCATCGGTACCCATAAGCTGCTGAACCCGAAGATCAAGTTCAAGGATTTGGGGCTCGTCATCATCGATGAGGAGCAGCGTTTCGGCGTGGAACATAAGGAAACGTTGAAAGCTCTGCGTACCAACGTGGATGTGCTCTCCTTATCTGCAACGCCTATTCCTCGTACGCTTGAAATGGCGGTGACCGGTATTCGCGAAATGTCGACGCTGGCCACGCCACCTGAGGACCGACTGCCGGTGCTCACCTATGTGGGTGCCTACGAGGACGCGCAGGTCACTGCGGCCGTACGCCGTGAACTGCTGCGCGGAGGCCAGGTGTTCTACGTGCATAATCGCGTGCAGGACATCTCCCACATCGCCGACAAGATTCACACACTCGTGCCTGAAGCGCGCGTGGGCATCGCGCACGGCAAGATGGGGGAGAAACAGCTCGACCAGATCATCCGCGACTTCTGGCATCGCGACATCGACGTGCTCGTGTGCACTACGATCATCGAAACCGGTCTGGATATCTCCAATGCCAATACGTTGATCGTGGACCATGCCGACCGCTTCGGTCTTTCTCAATTGCACCAGTTGCGCGGCCGCGTGGGCCGAGGGCGCGAACGCGCATACGCCTACTTCCTCTATGACCCGACCAAGCCGATGACCGAACAGTCTCACGACCGATTGGCCACCATCGCGCAGAACACTGCATTGGGCTCCGGCTTCGACGTGGCCATGAAGGATTTGGAATTGCGCGGCACCGGCAACCTGCTGGGCGACGAACAGTCCGGTCATATTGAAGGCGTGGGCTTCGACCTCTACGTGCGCATGGTTTCCGAAGCCGTGGAGAAATACAAGGAGCCCGAGGAAACCGTCGAACCGATTTCCGTATCCGTGGATTTGCCGATTGAAGCATCCATTCCGGTGGATTACATCGATTCGGACAAGCTGCGTCTCGAGGCATACCGCAAGCTCGCCTCCGCCCGCAACGAGAACGATCTCAAGGATCTTCAAGAGGAACTTACCGATCGTTACGGCAAGCCGCCGGTCGAATTCGAGACCCTGTTCGATGTTGCGCGCTTGAAGTTCAAAGCACGCAAACTCGGAATCTCGGAAATCCTCGCGCAATCGAACCGCGTGCGTATTGGTCGCATCGATCCGCCTGAATCCATCCAAATGCGTATGGCGAGAATCTACAAGGGAGCCCAATACCGTCCGGTCACGCATCAATTGTTGGTACCTGCACCATTCAACGGTTCGCTCGGTCAGGGCCCAATGAGCTCCGACCAAATCGTCCTATGGGCCAACCAACTCCTTGACGATTTAGCATGGAGGCCACAACGATGAAATATCGAAACACGGCAACGCTTGCCGGTCATGAAATCCCGCGCCTCGGCATGGGTACGATGGCGCTTGCGATTGAAGGCCGTCCGGGAAACCGCGACGAAGCCATCGCAACAATCCATAGGGCTCTCGACCTCGGCGTGCGCTACCTCGATACCGCGTGGTCGTATTATCTGCCGAGCAAACCCGGTACCGGCGAGCCGGAAGACATGGGCTATGGCGAATACTTGGTGCGTGATGCGCTCGCCAGCTGGCACGGTCCTCAAGATGAAGTGCTTGTAGCAACCAAAACCGGTTGGCTGCGCACGCTTGACAGCCAAGGCCACTACGCTGGCAAGCCGACGCCCGCCCGGAAACCATGATCGCCAATGCCAAGGAATCCGCTCGTCGTCTCGGCGTGGATACGCTCGATTTGCTGTACTCGCACTGCAACGATCCGCAAGTGCCTTATGCGGAGCAGATGGAAGCGTTGAAACAGCTTGTGGATGAGGGCGTGGCCAAAGCGGTGGGAATCTCGCGAATCGGCAACGAAGACATCGAAACCGCGCATAGAATCCTCGGTGGCCGATTGGTTGCAGTACAAAACCAGTTCTCGCCAGTGCATCGCGATCCGGAGCATACGATGGAGGCCTGCGAAAAGCTCGGTTTGGCATTCGTCTGCTGGTCGCCGCTCGGCGGATTCCTCGACCCGTTCAACGAGCATGTGTTCGATCGGTTCCGCGAAGTCGCCAAAGCGCATGACTGCTCGTATCAGCGGGTCACATTGGCTTGGGAACTCGCGCAATACCCGCATCTGTTTACGATTCCCTCTGCCCGCAATCCGCATGAGATCGAGGATTCATTCCAAGCGGTAGCGCTGCATTTATCCCAAGATGAGCTCGAATACCTGAGCTGATTGGTCTTTATGCAGGCTGCGGATTTCCGACTGATGACGGAGAACAAATAAATGTGAGCGCTCACACTATTTTTGGGCGTGTCGTTCACAACGTCCACAAATCGCACTAGTCTTATGACTGTCATTAGATACACAACCGTTTTAAGGAGTAGTTGTGGCAGCAATTGAAAGCGTGTACGCACGTCAGATTCTCGATTCCCGTGGCAACCCGACCGTTGAGGTCGTCCTGGACACCGAAGACGGTGCTCGTGGCCTGGGCCTGGTTCCTTCCGGTGCCTCCACTGGTGAAGCTGAGGCTTGGGAGCGTCGCGATGGCGACAAGTCCGTCTACGGCGGCAAGGGCGTTCTGAACGCTGTCAAGGCCGTTAACGAAGAGATCGCTCCGAAGGTCATCGGCATGGATGCTTCCGACCAGCGCGCTCTCGACGACCTGATGATCGAGCTCGACGGTACCCCGAACAAGGGCAAGCTGGGCGCCAACGCCATCCTAGGCGTCTCCCTGGCTGCTCTGTACGCTTCCGCTGAGTCCGCAGACGAACCGCTGTACCGCTACATCGGCGGCACCAACGGCCACATCCTGCCGGTCCCGAACATGAACATCATGAACGGTGGCGCTCACGCTGACTTCGCCACCGACATTCAGGAGTACATGATCTCCCCGTACGGTTTCAAGACCTACTCTGAGGCTCTGCAGGCTGGTGTCGAGGTCTACCACACCCTGAAGAACGTCCTGAAGAAGGAAGGCCTGAACACTGGCCTCGGCGATGAGGGCGGCTTCGCTCCGAAGATGAAGTCCAACAAGGACTCCCTGAACTACATCATGGATGCCATCTCCGCTGCTGGCTACGAGCCGGGCAAGCAGATCGGTATCTCCCTGGATGTCGCTTCCTCCGAGTTCTACAACAAGGAGACCGGCAAGTACCACTTCGAGGGTGACGAGCGCGACTCCCAGTACATGCTCGACTTCTACGAGCAGCTGATTGAGGAGTACCCGATCGTCTCCATCGAGGATCCGTTCAACGAAGAGGGTTGGGAAGACTGGACCGCCATCACCAAGCTGCTGGGCGACCGCCTGCAGTTCGTCGGCGACGACCTCCTGGTCACCAACCCGGCTCGCCTGCAGAAGGCCATCGAGCTCGGCGCTGCCAACTCCCTGCTGGTCAAGCTGAACCAGATCGGCACCGTCACCGAGACCCTCGACGCCATCGAGCTGGCCACCGCCAACGGCTACACCTCTATGGTTTCCCACCGTTCCGGCGAGACCCCGGACACCACCATCTCCGACCTGGCTGTTGCTAAGAACACCCGCCAGATCAAGACCGGTGCCCCGGCTCGTGGCGAGCGCGTTGCCAAGTACAACCGCCTGCTCGAGATCGAGGAGGAGCTCGGCTCCACCGCTCAGTACGCCGGCTACAGCGCCTTCAAGGCCTGCAAGAAGTACCTGGCCAAGTGAATTGAAACGCCTGTAAAGGCGTGATATTCCACTGAAGCTCAATACCCGCTGCATTCGTCAAGTCGAATGTGGCGGGTATTTTCGTGAAACATGAGTAAGTCGTCCCGCACCGAATCGAACGGTAATAAGAAATCGAAACGAAAGAGTGCCGCGGGGCCTATCGCATTCTTTCTTTCGTTGTTTATTGTGGCGTTGGGTACTATCCAACTGGTCTCAACGTTCCATACATATGCGCTGAATCTCGCTGAGCTGAATGGTTTGAAGCGTGAGGAAGCTTCGCTGGTGGCAAAGAAGCAGGAGCTTGAAAATAACATCAAGCGCTGGAATGACAAGGCTTACGTCACTGCCCAAGCTCGCGAGCGACTTGGATTCGTATTTCCAGATGAACAAGCCGTACAGGTGCTTCATCCTGAAGCGGTAACCGGCACGGATACGCAGGAGGAGGATTCATCCACGAGCCAGAGTACTGCCAAAAAGGTGTTGCCTTGGTATAGCGAGCTTGCCTACTCTTTCAAAAAAGCTGATGAGCCGGTGACTGACAAATCGTCATCGCACAATGATTCCGCGGACTCGTCTGCGCAAAAGAATCAACAGGATTCGCAAAGTAATGAACAGAACACCACAGGGGAGGGAACCCAACAGTGACCAACGACATCAACGTCAAGGCAGTGTCTCTAGTTGACGCCGTATTAGCGCAGCCGGCCACCGAGCAGGATATTGAGCTGGTGCAGCGGCAGCTTGGCCGTTATCCGCGAGGCATGGTGGCGGTGGGAGCACGCTGCGTATGCGGTCGCCCGCTTGCGGTGGTAACTCGCCCGTTGCTGCCCGGTGGCATTCCTTTCCCCACTACTTGCTATTTGACTGGTCCGGAAGCGGTAAAAGCAGCATCTCATGTAGAAGCAGCCGGTGTGATGCAACAGTACAACGAGATGCTTGGCGAAGATGAGGAATTGAAGGCCGCTTACGAGCAGGCGCATCAGCTGTATCTGGCATTCCGTCATGAATTGGCCACTCGGTTGGGCGATAGCGAAGAGCATATCGAAGGCACCTCCGCTGGTGGCATGCCTGTGCGCGTCAAGTGCCTGCATGCACTTTTGGCGCAGAGTCTGATCATGGGGCCGGGCGCCAATCCGATTGGCGACTTGGTACTGGAGCGCGTCAAAGACGAATTCGATCCTACTGTTTGCCGTTGCACCGTGCTGTGAGATACGAGGAGAAGAACATGAGCAAGGATTCCGTAACCGTTGCCGGCATTGATTGCGGCACGAATTCCATTCGTCTGAAGGTAGCGCGCGTGGATGCCAATGGCATGCATGAGGTGGTGCCGCGTATTCTCAGGGTGATTCGTCTTGGACAGGATGTGGACAAGACCCATCGCTTCGCCGACGAAGCGCTGGAGCGCGCTTACGTGGCCGCACGCGAATTCGCCGACGTGCTTGCCGAGCATCCGGTGGACGGACTGCGGTTCGTGGCCACCTCCGCCACTCGAGACGCGGAGAACCGTGAGGAATTCGAAGACGGCATCGAGAAGATTCTCGGTGTGCGCCCCGAAGTGATTCCCGGCACGGAAGAGGCCGATTTAAGCTTCCTTGGCGCTACTTCGGTAGTTGATCGTGACGATCTGGAAGCACCGTATCTGGTGGTGGATCTGGGCGGCGGCTCCACCGAACTGGTTATCGGTGGCGATGGCGTGACCGCTCCCACCACTCAGGTGCAGGGCGCATTCTCAATGAATATTGGTTCGGTGCGTATGACCGAACGCCATCTGAAGAACGATCCACCTACCGATGAAGAGATCGCTCACGCCATTGCCGACATCGATGAACATATCGATGAGGCATTCAAGTATGTGAATGCCGGCAAAGCACGCACCATCATCGGCGTATCCGGCACTGTAACCACGATGACCGCACTTGCCATCGGACTAAAGGAATACGATCACAGCGTGGTCGACGGGTACCGTCTGGGACTTGAAGAGGCTTATGCGATCGATGACAAGTTCCTGAAGATGACGCGCGCCGAACGCCGCGAATACAAGACCATTCATCCCGGCCGTATCGACGTGGTCGGCGGTGGCGCTGTGGTATGGAATCGCGTGCTTGCCAAGGTGAGCGAAGCAGCCAAACAAGATCATGGCACACCTATCGACTCCTATGTGGCCAGTGAACACGGTCTTTTGGACGGCATCGTCCTCGACTACGGTCGCCGACTGCTCGCACAATAAGGTGCTAAGGTGCCTCCGATGGGACTCGAACCCACAAGCCGAAGCGATCGATTTTAAGTCGACTGCGTATACCATTTCGCCACGGAGGCGTTGGATAAACCAACCGTACTATTGTACGTCACCCCGAGACGGATGCGGCTTGCGGGGTGCTGAGCTTCGCTCAGCCGTCGCGGTATAGCTGCTCCCTTCGCCTACGGACAGCCCACTGGGCTGTCCGCCTCATGGCTCAGCCCAGTGGAGGCACCCATTGGGCATTCTCCAAGATGCCTTCTCTTGGAATAGAGGCATCTTCTCGAAACATTCCCTCGTTACCCTATTCTTCGTTGTGTTGAATGTTTGATGAAACGAGGGATTCCTATGGCCTCACGCTGGACCGCAGTCGATCGAGTCGAACAAGGTGCTTTGCCCACGATGTTCGCCCAAGCCGTGATTGTTGGCACTGCGCTCACTGTTGGAGCCATCGCCTGCTCAGGATTCTATCTGACCATGATTGCCGACCCTACCACCAATGCTCCGGTGGTGGCTTTAGTGCCGTGGATGACCGTGACCGTGCTTATCGCCGCCATTTTCACGTATGTCGTTGGTTTTGCGCTCTTGTGGTGCGCTGAAGCATTCACTAATCGCATGAAGGATAAATTCAAGCCGTGGGCGTATGCCGTCATCGGACTTATCGGCTACGGCATTTGGGGCATGTTCGTGATGAGCTCCACCATGAACTCGCTCAATCAATCGCTCAACGGCGTTGTGCTCGCCAACTCGGATATTGCCGCACTGACCCTCAACTATGCGGTCTTCGGCTTCATCGCATTCCTGCTGGCCCAAGCCTATGGCACTAAGCTGGCCACCAAGAAGCCGGTCGCATTCGCATTGCTGGCAGTGCAAGTGGTGTTGGCGGTACTCGGCATCATCGTGATGGTGATGATTTTCGGCCAGCTGCCTTCCTCGAAGTAAAACAACGCCCTATTACAATCTGTTGCGCTGCCGCATCCACGGCCACGAGCATCTGTCATAGGATGGTGTAGCGCGATAAGCAACACAGCCACAAAGGAGCAATCATGTTCAGCGTGCTCGATATGTTCACCATCGGAGTGGGACCTTCCTCCTCGCATACCGTAGGGCCGATGGCAGCCGCGCACGCCTTTGCGGCATCGCTCACGCAAGACGGTCTCATTGAAAGAACCGAACGCGTCAAGGTTACGCTGTACGGTTCTCTGGCCCTGACCGGCATGGGACATGGTACTGATCGCGCGGCAATGGCAGGTCTGGAAGGCAACATGCCTGCCAGCGTGGATACGGAACATATGCTGCACATCCGTGAAACCTGCGCGCTTGACGACACGTTGAACCTGGCCGGCATCAAACGCATCCACTTCGACTACGCGCGCGATGTGGTCTTCGAACTCTGGAAGCGTATGGCAGCGCATCCCAACGGTATGCGGTTCCAAGCGTTTGATGCAGCCGGCTCACTGGTACTCGAACAAGTGTGGTATTCCATTGGCGGTGGATTCATTCGCCAAGGCAATCCAGACGATTTGATGATCGGCATTCATGACAAGCCACCGGCAGGCACCTCCTTTGCCGATGAGGATGAATCATCCTCCACCGACTTCGGGCCCGAAATCCCATACCCATTCTCATCATGTGCCGAACTCGTCGCATTGTGCCGCGAGCACCATATGAGCATCGCCGAGCTCGTGTGGGCCAATGAAACAGCTACTCGCTCAGGTGTGCAGGTGCGCACGGCCATCGACAATGTCTGGCGCGTGATGCGTGAATGCGTCAACAATGGCTGCACCTCGAACGAAACCACACTGCCCGGTGGCCTTGACGTGCCACGCCGAGCGCCGAAAATGTATCAGCGGCTATCCTCCAATTCCGATTTGCTGCGACGAGACCGCCGACGTAAGGATGCGGTATTGGAATCCTCCGATGCCGCATGGGTGGACCTGTTCGCGCTCGCTGTCTCCGAGGAGAATGCTGGGGGAGGGCGCATCGTCACCGCTCCTACCAACGGTTCGGCGGGCATTATTCCCGCAGTGCTGCATTATTACTGGCATTTTGTGGACGATGCCAATGAGCAAGGTATTGTGACGTTCCTGCTCACGGCTGGAGCCATCGGCTACCTGTTCAAACGCAATGCTTCGATTTCCGGTGCTGAGGTAGGGTGCCAGGGCGAGGTTGGTTCGGCTTGTTCAATGGCTGCGGCAGGTCTGGCCGCAGTGATGGGTGGCACTTCCGAACAAGTGGAAAATGCTGCGGAAATCGGCATCGAACATAATCTTGGGTTGACTTGCGATCCGGTGGGCGGGTTGGTGCAGATTCCTTGCATTGAACGCAATGCGATGGCCGCGAACACCGCCATCAATGCCGTGCGTATGGCCATGCTTGGCGACGGCTCGCATATCGTGACCCTCGATCAGGCAATTGCTACGATGAAGCAGACCGGCGAAGACATGATGGCCAAATACAAGGAAACCTCCAAAGGCGGTCTCGCCGTCAACGTTGTCGAATGCTAGCCCCCTCGGCTCCTTCTGATGAGGGAGCTGTCGAGCGAGGCGAGACTGAGGGAGAGAAGCAAATACTTCTGCGGGCGCAGCCCGTCCGATTCCTGTATCGCACTGGGAAGAACGACTTTCGCCGTTGCGCCAATGGTGATAATGTAGGGCGCATTGTGTCTGACAAGGAGGACGTATGGCAGAACAGATGCCCAAGGTGAACGCAGAATTCGGCACCACGCCCGTTATTGAGTTCCCGACCGACGAGGCTCCCAAGGGTCTCAAGGCTGTTGAACTGACTGAGGGCGACGGCCCGATGGTTCGTCGTGGCGATACCGTTACCGTGAACTATCACGGTGTGGTGTGGGGCAAGGAGACCCCGTTCGATTCCAGCTTCGACCGCCACCAGCCGGCCAGCTTCGGTATTGGCGTGGGCCAGGTCATCAAGGGTTGGGATCAGACTGTGCCGGGCCACAACGTGGGCTCCCGTCTGGTGGTCTCCATCCCGCCGGAGTACGGTTACGGTTCCCGTGGCGTCCCGCAGGCCGGCATCGGCGGCGACGATACCCTGGTGTTCGTCATCGACATCATTTCCACTCGCTGAGACATATTCAGTATGACGGAACGCCGGTGTCATAGCCGGCGTTTTTGCTATACATTCAGCATTGATCGTAAGTTCAGGAGGACATTATGGCTGAAGATAAGGTCTACCTGCTGACGCAGGAAGCATACAACAAGATGAAGGAAGAGCTCGCTTACCGTGAGAGCGAGCTGCGTGAGGAGATTGCTCACAAGATTGCCGTAGCCCGTGCTGAAGGCGACCTTTCCGAGAACGGTGGCTACCAGGCCGCCCGTGAAGCTCAGAGCAAGAACGAAGGCCGTATCACCGAGCTCACCGTGAAGCTCCGTGATTCCAAAATCATCGAAAACGCTCCGGAAGGTACCGTGGGCAACGGTTCCGTGGTGACCATCGAGCTCAACGGCAACGAGATGACCTACGTGCTCGGCAGCCGCGATATCGTGGCCGGCACTGATTACGACATCATGACCCCGGATTCCCCGATTGGCAAGGCCATCGAAGGTGCCAAGGTGGGCGACACCGTGACCTACACCGCTCCGAACGGTCGTGAGCTGTCCGTGGTGGTCAAGGCCTCCAAGCCGCTTGCCTGAGCTTCTCAGCTTGTATCTATAACGTGAATGGGCTTCTCCTTGTATTAGGAGAAGCCCATTCACGTTATTACGGGGTGTTTTTAAGACCGGAGAGGAATCAGCTCCACAACGCCACGATCACCATATAGATGGCCACCATATGGCAGGCGTATCCGGCGACGGTGCCGCAGTGGAAGATCTCATGGAAACCGAAGATACGCGGCCAAGGATCTGGTTTGCGCAATGCGTAGACGATGGCACCCAGAATGTAGCAGGCTCCGCCCGCGCACAGCAGAATCACCACGGCAGGACCAGCATATGGTGAATTCCAGAACAGCATCATGAACGCCAGACCGTAGATGCCGAACACGATGTACACCACGGTGTACAGCCAGCGTGGAGCATTGATCCAAATCACATGAATAATCAGTGCGATCAGTGTGCACGACCACATGGAAGTAATAATGAAATTGCGCCAGAACGGTTCCAAGGCGAACGAAACCGGCGTATAGGTGCCTGCTATCAGCAGGAAGATGTTGACGTGATCGATGCGGCGAAGCACATCGGTAACATGGGGGCTCCAATCACCCAAGTGATAGCACGCGGAGTTCGTGAACAGAATCAACGAGGCGGTCATGAACACGGCGCACGCCCATTTGAGTCCGGCACCCTGCGCCAAACAGATCAGCACGATGCCTGCGGCCAGCGATAGGGGAGAGGCTACGGCATGAATCCATCCACGCATGGCGGGCTTTGGACGCCCATGCACATCCAGACGAATCTTACGGGCCACTTCAGCTGGGGCGATGCCTTCGATTTTCAGCGCGCGGTTCTCGGCTTTGGCGAGCTTCTTACGTGCCTTCTCTTCAGCTTTGGCTCGTATGGCTTCGGCTTTGAACTGTGCCTTGGCGCGCACGGCGTCCGCCTTGGCCTGCAGCGCTTGTTCGCGTGCTTTGATGGCGATGGCGCGTTTCGCTTCGATGGTGGAATCCAGCTTGCTTGTGGCGTTGCTGCCGCTGTGTTCCTCTGCCATGATTGCCCCTCCTGATGCAGTGCGAACATTGCTTACGTTACCGTAACCTACGTTAACGTAAGCAGCTGGATTGTCAATGGCAACCCGCCATTTCCATTCACATTATGACACCAAAGCAGGTTGCCAGCATGAGTCAGTTGACAGGTGTCCTCGCCTATGGCCTTACATGCTTTTCCGCTTCGAGCTAAGAGCATAACAATGGCTACCGGTAACGCTCATTTCGCGAAGCCATTGCGTATGATGTAAGACATGGCTGATTTTTCACATATTCTTGCGACCCGCCCGGATTTCGACGATGAGGACCGTGAATGGCTGCATCACCTGGTAGCTGATTGGCAGGTGATTGCCGACCTGAGTTTCGCTGATTTATTGCTGCTGGTACAGAACGGTGACGGCAAGTATGTGGTTGCCGAACAATGCCGCCCCTCCACAGTGATGACTCTTCGCGGCGAGGATGTAGTCGGCGATGTCATGCCCGACGACATGACCGGTGAATTGGATGCCGCAATGCAGTCCAGCGTGGTATTCCGTTCCACCGTGCTGCGCTCCGTAGGCAAGGCCACGGTGTGCAACGTGTACGCTCCGGTGCGGCATAACGGCAAAACGCTTGGTCTGGTGGTGCGTGAAACCAACATGGCCACACGAGAGTCCAACGGTCGTTATGAGTCGGAAAGCATCAACGCCGGCAAACAGCTCTATGAGATGATTCCGCGCGGCCAATTCCCATATCAGGATTCCGTGATGAGCCAGCGTCATATTGCTCGCGTGGCAGACGGTTTCATCATTCTGACCATCGACGGTGTGGTACGCTACGCGGCTCCCAATGCCATCAGCTGCTTCAGACGTCTGGGATTGCTGAACACCATGCCCGGCCAATACCTGAGCGAGCTGGGAACCCAGTTGCTGAAGGAAAACGATCCGGTTCCCGAAACACTGCCGCTGGTGCTTTCCGGCAAGGCGGCCGTCGATTCCGAAATCAACGCGAACCGTTCCGCAGTCTCCATGCGCTCGCTGCCGCTGTACGACAACAACGGCCGTGTGGGCGCTATCATCCTGTGCCGTGATGTGACCGAACTGCGACGCCGTGAAAAGGAACTGCAGACCAAGAACGCCACGATTTCCGAAATTCACCACCGTGTGAAGAACAACCTGCAGGCTGTGTCCGCCCTGCTGAGGCTGCAAGCTCGTAAGACCAAGTCCGAGGAAGTCAAGAAGGAGCTACAGGAGGCTCAGCGTCGCGTACAAACCATTGCAATGGTGCATGAAGGTTTGAGCCAGACCGCTGATGAGATCGTGGATTTCGACAAGGTTATTTCCAACCTGCTGCGCATGGCGGTGGATCTGGCCACAATGAAGGATCAACACATCAGCGTGAACTTCATGGGCAAGTTCGGCATGATGCCGGCTCAGGATGCCACGCCGCTTTCCTTGGTGTTGACCGAGCTCATCACGAACTCCGTTGAACATGGATTCGAAGGGCGCAAGGAAGGCAACATCACGATTTCCGTTGGACGTTCCGGCTCCAACCTCAACGTGGTGGTCGAGGACGATGGTACCGGTCTTGGCTCCGAAGAACAGGGCGGTATGGCACGATCCTCCGGATCCGGCTTGGGTACGCAAATCATCAACACCTTCGTTACCAACGATTTTGGCGGTTCCGTGCACTGGGAGCCGAGGCGTGAAGGAGGCACCCGCGTAGTGCTCGATATGAAGCTGCGCGCCGCTCAGGAAGAATAGTCTGTTCCCGACTCCCCTTGTTGAGAGGGAGCCGTCAGCGGAGCTGCCTGAGGGGAGTTAGCCCCACAAAAAGAGAGACCCTCCCGAATGGGAGGGTCTCTTCGTATACGACGGCGATATGCTACGCGAATATCAGATTTGCATCTGCATGGCCTGCGAACGGCGGGCGCGCATGGCGCGACGCTTCAGCGCACGACGCTCATCCTCGCTCAAGCCGCCCCACACGCCGTAATCCTGATTGGTGTCCAACGCGCACTTCAGGCAAGCGTCAATCACCTTGCAGGTACGGCACACGGCCTTGGCTTCCTCAATCTGCTGGTATGCGGCACCGGTGTTGCCCACCGGGAAGAACAGTTCCGGATCCTTATCGCGACATGCGGCCTTGGCTCGCCAATCAAAAGCGCTGCTCATTGCTTGCCTCCCTTAAAAGCCACGTGGCTGATTGTTATTCCTTGATTCCTACACTAGGAAACCACGAACTGTGTCCATTTTCAAGAGGTTTCACTGAGAAAATATCAGGTATTTTATGAAGCGCACTGCACTAGTTGTGCCGATGAGCCGGTAATGAGCACGGCCCTGCCCGGGGTTTCGTAATCATGATGACCGAGTGATGTAAGTAATGAGGAAGGAATACCAGCCATAACATCAGCCGTTTTCTCGCCACTGGGAAACACGATTCTGGTGATGCAGTGTTCAGGGATTCGTATATGGCGTAAGGAAGAAGCGGTAAAAACCACGGTGATGGACGGATTCGCCAAAGCCTGCCTGAAATGCAACGCATGCTCATCGGTGAGAAACGGGTCAAACAAGCCATCGGCATCATCGACCAGCCACAATAATCTCGGTGGCTCAGGCGGTGCAGATATAGCTTCTCTGCAGGGAAAGCTACGTGAGGACTGATGAATGGTTTGCGTCCGCCAAATACCATGCACAGGTCTACTGATGCGTGCCACAAGCCCCTCAATATGCTCTACCTGTTCGGCAATAGTCTCCAAAACCGTGCTTTTGCCACGACCGTGACCGCCAATAATACCGATATTGCCGCGAAACGGATTCAACATGGCATCACCCACCGTGATGCCGTCATCACACAGGCCGAACCAGATGAGGCGCTGATTGGCATGTTGTTGTGCGGCGAGCGCTTGCGGACGAGCGCGAACAGCAACAGGCAGAGGAGCGGAGAATAGCTGAGGAGCCGTCTGCTTTCCCATGAATCGTGCAGTCAGCGCGATATTGCCGATAATGCTTCCCATATTGGCGGCGCTCGCGCAACGCAGGGCTACAACATGCTCGGAATCATTGCAGTAGGCGGCTCCTGGCATGGTGGGACTGATGCGTGACGCTCTGCCATCTCCTAACAATTCGGCTGATTGAAGTTCATCGCGAACTCGAAGACAGATATTCATGGCCATATTGGCCTTCATATCGGCACTTATCTGACCCATTGGGTTTTGCGTACATGCGATAAGATGCATGCCTAATGATCGTCCGAGGGAAGCGATTCGTACGAGACGGTTGATGTAATCCGGTAACTGGTCCTTCAATGCGTGGAATTCATCGATAACCACGAATAATCGTGCTGGCGGGTCGGGCAGATCGTCGATATATGACGTGCGGTATTCGGCGGTAAGCCGCTCTCGACGTGTGAGTTCTCGTTCCAAGGCGCGCAATGCTCGGGTGGCATGGGCAAGGTCTAAATCGCACACGCTGCCGATGCAGTGCGGCAGTTGTTCGAGCTCTCTGAACGCCGAACCACCTTTGAAATCAAGGAATACAAAATTCAGACGGTCAGGCCCGTTGCGCGCGGCCAAAGCCAAACACCAGCTTTGCAGCAGCACGGATTTGCCGGAGCCGGTGGTCCCTGCCACAAGAGCATGTGGCCCCTGCCTGCGCAGGTTGACGATGCAGGGCCCATTCTCCGCCATGCCCAGCGGAGTGTCCCACTGAGGTGAGCCAAGCCAATAACGCACCATTGTTCTCCAAGGAAGGGAGTCGAATTCCAGTAATTGCTCTAGTTCGGCTGCCTGAATGACTGTGAAATCATACGAATATTGGGTGTGACGTGCTGCCGCAGGTGTGCTAAACAACGCGGCATCAGATGACTTACCGGCGCGAGCGGAATGATTGCGCGTACTATCCGATGGCGTATCAAGTGGGGGAGCAGGCAAGGAAACCAGTATGGAAGCCAGGCAGCCAACAGCTCCGGGCACGATCATGAGCGCATACAGCCAGTGTCCCTGCACAATCATGATTGCGACCATTGTGATTTGCGCCAGAAGTGGAGCTGCCATCGCGAATGCCATAAGCCTCGCACGCCAACGATGATGCGACAGACCACGATGGCGGGATCGGCTCTGCCTTGTTCGAGCCGTGTGCGGTCGCTGTGCAATCTGGCCGTTTGATGCTGATGGTTTGCTCATACCTCCAGCGTGAAGGACACTGCCGCTGATGCGCAAGCTGAAACGGGGTATGTGGTTCTAGCTTGCCGAGTTATCCACATTGTCTGATGAATTGACCGATAGCGCACTTATGGCCACACGTCATACACCGGCCATAAGCCGATTGCATGCAGGTCAGCCTTCAGCCAGCGTGCCCACAGTGCCCGCGGCATGAGTGCCGGCAGCAAGCTGAGCGAACAATTCAGTGTTTTTCTCATCGTTCAACAATACCGATGAGCCAACGCCATCCACGTAATAATCAGGGTCGGTCCAATACACGCTGCCGGAAACGCCCTTGGAGCCAGTGGCGTCCTTAAACGCGAGCGCCATGTTAATCAGGCTCATCGTGGAGGCGTCTTCATCTACGGTCAGTGCTCCCAATCCGGCTTTGGCTACGGCCATGACCTTCTTGGGGTTCGTCAACGTTTCCTTGCTGGAGGCCTTTTGAATAACGGCGGCAATCACCTGACGCTGGCGGGCGTTGCGGCCGAAATCACCATTGGCGTCGGAATACCTCATACGGGAGAATGCGAGTGCCACGCCGCCGTCCGCGTTATGGCAACCGGCCTGCCAGGTCAAACCGGAATAGGCATCTTCAACATCCTCGTCATAGCACAGCTGCACGCCGCCCAAAGCGTCCACGACCTGTTCCAGGCCGCCAAATTTAATCTGAGCCACATGATCGATTTTTTGGCCGGTAATATCTTCGACCTGCTGTACTAGGGCTTTCTTGCCCACGGCCTGAGCCACGGCATTGATTTTCATGTATTGTCCGTCGACTTCCATTAAGGAGTCGCGCGGAATGGAGATCAGTGAGCTCGGGCCGCTCTTGGGCTTGGTCAATACCAGAATCGTGTCGGTACGGAAGCCGGAGATGTCACTGTTTGGGTCATCGCGTTCATCTGAACCGAGAATCAGCCATGTGGATGCCGGCGTATCGGCGGTGTTGGTCAGCCAAGCGGTTTTGTTCAGCTGTCCGTCCACCCAATTCCAAGCGCTGAAGACACTAATGGCCAGAATGGCCAGCACAAGAGCAAGAGCGCCTATGATGATATGCCTTGCCCGATGAGGTTTCATTGCATGCACGGCTGATGTGGTCCCAGCGCTGCGGGCAAAAGTCGCAGCCGATGATTTCGCGGTCGGCTGAATTTGATTGGAACGAATGGCGGTTGAACGACTCGCGTTGCGCGATGAACCGGTAGAACGTCTGGCGCGAGCGGGTGGAATGCTTTGCGGTGCATCATTATGATGGGCTGATTCGCTGATCTGCCGGCGAGTACTCGAGGGAGAGAAACTCGGTGCGGCTGAACGCCCCGATGATGTGCGTCGGGAAGCGGGGGGAGCAAAAGATGCCGGAGCACTTTGCCCTGCATTGCCAATTGAACGTTGCGGCTGATAGGACGGCACAGAGGAAGGTGCTGCCGCGCTGGAGGATCGAGGGACCTGACCGGATGGCCTGGTACGGCGGCCGGCAGGAGGAGTGAAGCTTGGCGGATTAATGTACTGATCCGCTTCACCTGATTCCTGCGTCATGCAAAACCCTCCCAATGTCGTCGCTTGTCTGAATGACACTTTGGCACAGCGTTCGCCTGCGATAGCTGGGGTGCCTTGTTCCTACGCAGGAACGGCACATACGCGCCATAATTGACTCTTGCCGCACAGCGGTTTGTCAGACAAACCAGATGCTCTTATAGCACAAACTTCAATAAACATATGTATTGACACGAGAAGTAATTTGACAAACTCGAAGTAGCATGTGTGTAATTTAGGCGTTATGAAAAAGCTCAAAGGCAAGGAGGATCGCATGTGGGGTGTGATCGACGATTCCGCCGAAGAGCCATTGAATGAATTATGGGGACTGTTCAAGCCGGATGGCGATGTGTCATGGCAGCACAAGGCATTGTGCGCGCAGACCGACCCCGAAGCCTTTTTCCCGGAAAAAGGCGGCTCTACCCGCGACGCAAAGCGGGTATGCGCCAAATGCGAGGTGCGTGAACAATGCTTGAAGTGGGCCATCGATCACGATGAACGATTCGGCATATGGGGCGGTATGAGCGAGCGTGAACGCCGCCGCTATAAGAAAGAGCACCGCGAGCAGGCATGATGCAGGCATGGTGCGCTTGCCGAATGAGTGACATGGCTCGCTAAGCAAACAGTCTGCGTGAAGTATGCGCGCATGCACAGCCCTTTCAAGGTTCATGCGTACACTGGGAGTTTATGAGTTCAACAGCGAATAACGATATCCATAATGCTTTGGCCAATGCAATGGCTGCGCGTCCGTACACGCACAGGCAGGACGTGGATGCCGGAATTGTGGCCGTGGTGACCGTTGAAGACGATACCCGGTTCCTTGAAGCCACGTTGCACTCGTTGTTGACGCAAAGTGTGCTACCGGGTGTCATCGTTATTGCCGATGCTACTGGCAGCACCACTCAATCATTAAAGACATCATTCGAGGTCATTCCCTCACCGTCCGGCCCGGTATTGCAAATGCCACAGGCCAAACAAGTCAGCATCCAGATCGTGCGCGCCAAGGGAGCCCGCTCGTTCGGCGACGCAGTAGCGAAAGCCTTGACCAAAGCCGATCTTAACGGTTCAACTCGTGCCTTGTGGTTGCTGCACGATGATTCACGCCCATCCGATGCATACTGTCTGGAGCACCTGCTTGAAGCATGGCGCAACGCGCCCGGTGCCAGTGTGCTGGGCTGCAAGCAATGCGATTGGGAAGGCACCCAGCTTCATGACGTCGGCATGTATGCCGGTTCTCATGCCGTGCACTCGCTGGTGGTGGATGGCGAACCCGATCAGGAACAATATGATGGCCGTCAGGATGTATTCGCGGTTTCCTTGGCTGGCGCACTCGTTTCGTTTGATGAATTCAAACGGCTGAAGATCAATTCATGGTTCACCACATATAGCGAATCCGTGGATTTCTGCCGTCGTGTGTGCTTGAGCGGTGGCCGAGTGGTGGTGGTGCCGAAGGCGGAGATTTCGCACCGCCGCGCCCGTTACGAGGGCGTGCGCAATCGCAACGGCGAGCCTCTGGACCATGAGCACACCAAATCCGCGGCAATGACCGTTGCCCGGACTCAGCAGCGTTACTTCTACACTGATGTGCATATGTCCACATGGATTCTGGTATGGCTATGGCGTTTGGTTCGTAGCTTTGGCGTGACCATCGCCTTGCTCTTCCGCAAACAGCCGTATCAGGCGCTGGTGCAATTGTGCTTGCCGTGGCTCGCGCTGACATCAATACCGGGAGCTATTCGTTCAAGGCGACTGGTGGCTCGCCAAAGCAAAGTCGGCATGTCCTCATTGCAGGTGCTCACTGCGGATCGTCGCCAAATCAAACAGTTCCATGATCGGCGTGATGCATTCCAAGCTCAGCGGAACCTTGTATTGCTGAGCCCTCTGGAGCGCGCGCATCTACGCGCACGCCTGGTACGCCGTTGGATTGCCGCCTGCTGCATGGCATTGTTCTGTTTCCTTGCAGTGATGCTGATGTACTGGTCAGTGTTCAAAGACGTATTCTCGGGCGGTTCCCTGTACTCGAATCGATTGCTGCCGACCGGTGCAAGCTTCAAACAGCTGGCGCAATCCGCCACAACGTTATGGGTATTCGGCTCCGGTACCGGTGTTCCGGCACCGCCTACGCCGTGGCTGCTTGTACTGTTGCTGGCCAGCGTGGTGACTTTCGGTCATGTCAGTGCGGCATTGGCGCTCATGTTGTTTGCATCCGCGCCATTGAGCGCGCTGTCTTTCTGGGCTTTGGCTGGTATTTTTACCCGTTCCAATGCGGTGCGCATTCTAGGCGGTCTGCTGTGGGCTTCCACCGGCGTGATGTTCGGATGGTATGCGCAGGCCGATCTGCCCATGCTGACGGTGCTGGTGTTCCTGCCGGCCGCTTTTGCCTTCGTATTCCGCGCCGTGGGCATGTACCATACGGAGGATCCGCTGAAGCCTCGTCCCTCGGTGCAGGCTGCCGCCATCGCCTCATTGTGCTTCGTGCCGGTTGTGGCCTCCGAGCCCCAATTGTTATTGGCGCTGATCGTGGCATTCCTCGCATTCCTGATGTTCGTGAAGCGCAAGCGTTCGGCATTGCTGTTGATTCCTGTACCGGCCGCTTTCGCCGTAGCCCCAACGCTCGTCAATTCGATTCGATATGCACAAGAAGGGGCATGGCGCCAGATCTTCGGCGATATCATGCAACCTTCCAGCGCGATGAATGGATCTCCTGCGGCGCTGAGCCTGTTTGATGCCGCTCAACGCGCATTGGGCTGGGACCCCATGTCCGGTCATGCTGTTGATGTGGCGTTGGCGGTATTGTTCGCGTTGATTACGCTGCTGGCCATTGTCTCATTGGTGTTGCCGTTTGCTTTGCGAGCTTCTCGACTGATGTGGGTGCTCATTGTATGCGGCGGCGCACTGTCCTTAGTCTCCAGTCGTGTGGCTATCGCCGTGGACTCCGATGGTGTTATCGCAGGTTCCGCCCAGCCGGGCAATCTCCTGATGATTCTTGGATTCCTCTCCTGCACCTGTCTGGTTGCCGGTGGTGCGGTCAAGCGATTCAATCCATTGCATGTTTCGGCATCGGATGTTGAATCCGATGCGCAGGCGGCTGGCAATCAGCGCATGATTTCCGTGGGCCGTGTGGCGCTTGCGGTGGTGTTGTCCGCATGCGTGGCTGTGCAATGCTGGTATGGCGTTGTTCGTTACCAGGATGAGGGACTGGGTGTTTCCAATGCCGGTCTGCCGATGGTGACCACTGATTATCTGCAATCCGGCGCTGACCATCGCGTACTTGCCATCAGTGCTGAAACTCGCACGGCAGTCGATTATTCGGTGATGCGCACTTCCCGAGGCGATTTGATCGATAGTTCGCCGATTGCGCGCGCTCGTCTGCTGGATGGCAAGCATGATGATGTCGATATGAAACTTGCTGAAGCCTGCGCGACGCTGCTGTCCAATCCGGATGAGCAAGCCATCGCCACTATCAGCGAGCTTGGATTCGGCGGCATCTATGTGGTTGCCAATGGTCAGGCAAGCGAAGCCTCTTCACCTTATGAGCAGTTGAGCGCCAATATCGCGGCTTCCAATGGCACGCAATCTTTGGTGGCTACGGATGACGGTAGCTATTTCCGCTTGACTTTGCAGAACGTCAACGATCAGAACGTGGATACTTCATGGCAGCAGCGCACTCAGCGCAGCGGATGGCGATACGCATGGCTGACCTGTCTTGCGGTCATCATGGTCTTCTACTGCCTGGTGGCGGTACCGCGTAGGAAGCTGTCGGCCGGACTGGAGGAGGAAGCATGAGCAAGCACATCACATCTGGTTCGAGACGAGTGACCAACATTGTGCTGGGCACTATCACCACCATCATCCTTATTGCGGCATTGGCTGCATTATTTATCCTGCCGGGGCCGAAATCTTGGGTGGATTCCGTTGCCGCGACCGATGATGCCATTGATCAGACCGTGAGCCCGACGCAATCCGAAATGTATTGCCCTGCGCCAATGCAGCTGGCCGATACCGGTACCTACGGCGATAGCGCTTTCCAAGCCACGGTGGGTAATCTGAGTACCAAAGCGCGGTATGCGGCGTTCGGCTCCGTGTACACGTCCACGGTTTCGGCATTCGTGGATGGTACGAGTTCCGATGATGTAACCCTGCAGGATAGCGATGTCACCGATGATTCCGATGTGAAAACCGGCTCGCAGGATCTTGACAGTTCACGACTGATGGATACGCGCATGCTGCAGGCAACCGAGGGCACAGGTACCGCAGGCGCTATCGCATCATGGGCTGATGAAGGCGATCTGAAGGGTGTTTCCGCCGCATCATGCATCGCTACGGCCCTGTCGCAGTCCTTCTTGCTTTCTGGTTCCTCCACCGGCACAACGCAGCAGCTTATTGTGGCTAACCCTTCCACTAAGCCAACTGCGGTGGATCTGTCGATTTGGGGCACGGCGAGCAGCGGCAAACTGGCCTTGTCTACGCAATCCTCGCTATCCGTGCCGGCACAAGGCGAATCTTCGATTGATCTTTCAGCTTCGGTATCCGATCAGAATGGCTTGTATGTCGTGGTTTCCAGCAAGGAGACCCCGATTGCCGCCGTGGTGCGCACGGTTGTGATGGATGGTTTGACCTCCAAGGGATCGGATTTCGCGCTGCCGCTTTCCTCGGCATCGAATGCTGCCGTGGTTCCTTCGGTCAACGATTCCGATACCGTCAGCGCTTACCTGTTCTCTCGTACTGATACCAATACTGAACTGTCTTGGATTACCGAACATGGTTTGGTTCATGCCAAGGATGTTGATGTGTCCGCCGAACAAGTGGAAGTCGTTGATTTGGGCAAGGCTCCGAAGGAAGCCTTGGGCGTTATGTCCACTTCTGAAGACAAGTTGTCCTTCAGTGTCAAAGCCACGCGTTCCGGTGAGTCCGATCAGGCTGATTTCGCGCTGATGAATGCGGCATCGCCCACCAAGCTTTCGGCTCTGGTGGTGCCGGATGATGTTACGGCTGTTCTCTCCGTGGTGAACACGTCTAACAGCGAGCATACGGTGACAATCAATGCGTATGATGCGGATGGCAAGACGGTAAACAGCAAGGAAATAACCTTGGGAGCGAACGCTGCCCAGACCATCGCCGCCAAGGATTTCAACGATGGTGATACCGCGGCAACGATTTTCACGATGGAAGATGATTCACAGACGGTGGGCTGGGGAGCACGGCTTGAGCATGACAATCTTGGCGACGGCAAAATCGCTGGGCTGTCCGCCATCTCAGCAACCTCATTGATGCCCGTCACCTCTCATGTATGGGCGCGAAGCAACGAGGCCATCGTTCGCTGATGCGCCTGCTGATTGGGGAATGCCTCACATTCCCCAATCAGGATCGATTTCCTCGGGTCTGCGGCCATACAATTCAGCCACGCGCGACACCACTTCGTCGCGTATCGCCAGCTGAAGCTCCAGCTTTGTAGGTGCTTCGGTCTGCATCGGCAGACGGTACAGCACCACGCGTGCGGGAATGCCGTGCGAGGCGGGGAAACATTGCGACGTCATATTCGGTTCAGATTGCCACGGCACGGGATCGGAGGGTGGCACATCTTCCACGGCGAACTGCAGCGGCCTGATCAATTCAGGCCAAGCGGTATTCAACCTGCGTATTTGCGCCGCCACCATATCGTCGAACATACCGGTGCGGGTGCGATAGCGAGGCATGCGAATGCCGAACATGGGGGTGCGCATACCCCTGCCATGACGGTTTCGATAGATTCTGGCGTTCCAAGGTGGCTGAAGCATGATTTCCACCATAGGCCAAGGCGAAGGCATTATGCGCTAGGATTGGTTCATTGGTTGCAATCTCGTCAGCGAGGAGGACCCGGCGAATGCCAGTGCAGTCGTGGAGTGAACTTGATTTGGACGAACTATGCGCCAACGCCAGCGTCTTCGGATTCGACCTTGACAATACTTTGGCGAGCTCCAAACAGCCTATGAAACCGGAGATGATCGCGCGGTTCAGCGAACTGACGGCGCGTATACCAGTGGCGTTGATTTCCGGTGGCAGCATGGCTGTGGTCACCATGCAGGTGCTTGATGTACTTAATGAGCACGCCGTGAAAAGCAATCTACATGTAATGCCCACGTCCGGCTCCCGATACTACCGTTGGCTCGATAATCAATGGACTTTGATATACGCGCATGATTTGGACCAACCTACAGTTGCAGCCATTGAATCCAGTTTGGAGCGGCACGCCCGAGAGCTCGGACTGTGGGAGGAACAGGTCTGGGGGCCGCGCATCGAGAACCGTGGCAGCCAAATCACCTTCTCGGCATTGGGCCAGTATGCGCCGGTGGAAGTCAAGCAGCATTGGGATCCTGACGACAGCAAAAAGCAGGCGCTATGCGCATTGGTCAGTCAGGATTTCCCTGATCTGCGAGTCCGCACCGGTGGCTATTCCAGCGTGGATGTGAGCAAACATGGCATTGATAAGGCTTATGCCGTACGTAAACTCGCCAGTGTGATGTCCATCAACGTTGATCGCATTGTGTTCGTGGGCGATCGCATGAGCCCCGGAGGCAATGATTATCCAGCAGTGATGGCTGGAGCCAGGGGAGCGGCTGTGCGCAATCCTCAGGACACATTAGGGCTTCTGGACGCGGTATTAGAACGTATACCAGCGGTGTCTGGCTCGCATGTAGTCTGATGCCTTATGCCACGAGCACGAGCCTCAAGAGCAACGCTTCATTGTGATGCACCGCGGTCCACTCCGGTGCATACGGCATTGAGCTCAGTTGCGCGTGCCGCTTTCAACGTACTGTTGCCGCGCGGATGTGCAGGCTGCGATGCTCCTGATGACATACTATGCGCGGATTGCCTAGGATTATTTGCCCAGTGCAGGTTGCGTGATTTAGAGGTAGAATCCGCCACCGCGGGAGCCGGCTTGCCTGTATGGTCCGCCGCGATCTATCAGGGAGTGGCTCGTCATGCGATTTTGGAGTGGAAAGATCACGATGATGTGGAACTTGATGCCGTATTCTCCCAGATTATGGAGGCGCTGACTCTGCGCTGCGGCATTGTTCAACGTTGTGCTGCTGCCGGATGCACGTCGGTATTGGTGGTTCCCGCGCCATCGTCACGCGCGTCCATGCGCAGACGAGGGCGATGGCATACGTTGCCGTTAGCCCAAGCGGTAGTGAATGCTCTTCAATCGCAATCCATTGCCGCAATGATGACTCAGGCATTGGAAAGCCGTGCATCGGGTGGACGATCCGTGCAGCAGATATCATCGGCGCAGCGAGCACAACGCATAGGTGGAAATATTCATGTGACTGCACCATCCGCATATCGTGGTGCAGCGGTGGTGCTGGTTGATGACATTGTTACAACGGGATCTACATTGCGCCAATGCGCGCAAGCATTGAGGCAGTCAGGAGCTCAGGTGCTTGGCGCATTGGCGCTTGCCGATGTAGCTGGTCAGCATTCCAATATGCTTCAGAGTGCTGAAATATGATATTTGGGCAGTGTGATTTCAAAGTCGGCGCCGCGTTCGTCGTCAACGACTTTAACATTGCCTCCATGAAGCTGGGCGGCCCATCGGGCGATGGACAATCCCAGGCCAGTACCTCCGGATTCGGTACCGGGGCCGGACTTTCCCTTGACGAAGCGACGGAATATGGCAGAACGGTCCGCTGCGGCGATTTGTGAACCGAAGTTCACCACGTTGGTCACAATAGTGCCGTTATTCGTGTCTTCGTGAGTCTCGATAAGCACCGTAGTGCCATCAGGGGAGTGCTTGAGCGCATTGGCAATGATATTGGTGAACAGCTGCCTGAGTCGGTCCTGATCGCCTTCCATTGTGATATCGCCGGGCACATGCATCTGAATATCATGAGCATGGCCGCCATCAGTAATCTCCAATGGCTCTACGGTTTCGTCAAGGAACTCAGCCATATTGAACTGTTCGATATTCAGGCTTGCTGCTCCCGCCTCCATACGGCTCAAATCAAGCAGGAAGGCGATGAGATCGGAAAGACGCTGAGTCTGGGTAAGGATGCTTTCCAAATTGGCTGGCGTCGGTTCCGTAACACCATCCGCCATGTTCTCCACCATAGCCTGCAATGCCGAAACAGGCGTGCGAAGCTCATGGCTGACGTTGGCAATCATATCGAGCCGCATTTTATCCGCATGCTCGAGCTCTTCCGCCATCTCGTTAAAGGAACGGGCCAATTGCCCCACTTCATCATGGCGGGTCGGGTCGATGGTGACGCGCACGGTGTAATCGCCGTCTGCCATCGCCTCGGCCACATCGCGCATCTGGCGTAGGGGAGCGGTAATGCCTCGGGAGAACACGTAGGTGATGCCCAGTGCCACAACCAAGGTCAGCGGCATGGCAATCCAGCCGGACCAGCCGAATTTAAGCAGGAACCAGCACATAGCAAAAGCAATGGCTGTGGCGCACACAATGAGTGCGCTAAGTTCCAGCTTGAGGGAGGAGAATAAATCAACCGGCTTGACGCCGATAACGCCAAGCCGGGATTTCGTAGGTTTCTTTGCTGCGGCCATTACTCAGTAGGAGGCTCGAATGCATAGCCGACGCCATGCACGGTGCGAATCATATCCGCACCGAGCTTATGGCGCAGCGCCTTGACATGGCTATCCACGGTACGGGTGCCGGAAGCGTCGACCCAGTCCCATACCTCTTCAAGCAGTTTCTCTCGCGTGAGCACTGATTTCGGCCTGCGTGCCAAAGTGGCCAGCAAATCGAATTCAGTAGGAGTCAGATGCACCTGTTTGCCGTTGAGCGTGACGATACGTTGAGCCGGATCGATAACCATAGAGCCGAAATCGAGAATCTTCTCGTTCTCGGAGTTCTTGGCAATGACCTTGGCACGTTCCACACGGCGCAGCAACGCCTTGCAGCGGGCGATAAGCTCGCGCATGGAGAACGGCTTGGTCATGTAATCGTCTGCGCCTGCGCCCAATCCGATGACCTTATCAGCCTCATCATCTCGGGCGGTAAGAATTAGCACCGGCACAGGGCGCTCGGCAACGATGCGCTTGGTGGCCTCAAGCCCATCCATCACCGGCAGCATGATATCCATGATGACCAGATCAGGCCTGAGCTGAGAAGCCGCCTGCACGGCCGATGCGCCGTCTCCGCATACGCGTGCGCTCCAACCTTCGGCAGTGATGCGCTGGGCGATGGCGGTGGCGAGCGTAGGTTCGTCCTCCACCACCAACACCGTACGCACCGCAGTGTTCTGACGCGCTGTGGTATTGAGCATAAAAACAGTTACCTTTCAGCCTGTTGACTAGTTCAGTCTTCTGGCTTCAAGAATACAACTCCAAGAGCCGGAACGGTGATCTTTGCCGAGAACGGACGAGAATGGTATTCGCCTTCCTCAGCTTCAACCGTACCGTTGTGGATATCGGAGCCGCCGTACTTAGCGTCGTCGCTGGTGAACACTTCGGTCCACTTACCGCCGGTCGGGAGAGCCACCTGATAGTCGGACCAAGCCTCACCGGAGAAGTTGACCACGACGGCCAGAGTCTCACCCTTGGAACCGATGCGCAGGAAACTCAGCGTGTTGTGATCGGCATCGTCGCTGGTGAGCCACTGGAAGCCGGCCGGATCGAAGTCCTGGCTCCACAGAGCTGGGTTGGCCTTGTAGAAGGCGTTGAGATCGGCCACATACTTCTGAATCTGGCGATGCTCCTCCCAATTCAGGCAATCCCAATCGATGGAAGCATCGTGATTCCATTCGCCCCACTGTGCCAGCTCGTTGCCCATGAAGGAGAGCTTCTTGCCCGGGTGAGCCCACTGGTAGCCGAACAGGGAACGCACGCCAGCCATCTTCTGCCAGCCGTCGCCAGGCATCTTGCCATAGACGGAGCCCTTACCGTAGACCACCTCATCATGGCTGATGGGCAGCACATAATGCTCGGAGTAGGCGTACACCATAGAGAAGGTAATCTCACCGTGATGCCACTTGCGGTTGATGGGCTCCTCGTGCAGGTATTCGAGGGTGTCGTGCATCCAGCCCATGTTCCACTTCAGACCGAAGCCGATGCCACCTGCGGAAGTCGGTGCGGTGATGCCCGGCCATGCGGTGGACTCTTCGGCGATCATCATGATGCCAGGATTGTTCTTGTACGCGGTTGCCGTGGCTTCCTTGAGGAAGTCGATGGCTTCCAGATTCTCGCGACCGCCGTAGATGTTCGGCCTCCACTGGCCAGGTTCGCGGCTGTAGTCGAGGTACAGCATCGAGCTGACGGCATCCACGCGCAGGGCGTCGATGTGCAGGTCTTCAAGCCAGAACAGGGCGTTGGCCACGAGGAAGTTGCGCACCTCGCGGCGTCCGAAGTTGAACACGTAAGTGCCCCAGTCCGGGTGCTCGCCGCGCAGCGGATCGGGATCCTCATACAGCGGAGTGCCGTCGAAGCGGCCGAGTGCAAAGGCGTCCTTCGGGAAGTGGGCGGGCACCCAGTCCATGATTACGCCGATGCCGGCCTGATGGAGCTGGTCCACAAGGTAGCGGAAATCATCGGGGGAGCCGAGGCGGGAGTCGACCGCGTAGTAGCCGGTGACCTGATAGCCCCAGGAGCCGGAGAACGGGTGCTGGGCGAGCGGCATGAACTCGACGTGGGTGTAGCCCTCTTCCTTGACGTAGTCCACGAGTTGCTTGGCCAGATCACGGTAGGTCAGACCCTGCTTCCAGCTACCTGCATGCACCTCATAGATTGCCACAGGGCCATTGGCCGGATTGGTGGCGCGGCGATGGGCCATCCATGCATCGTCCTGCCACTCGTAATGGGAGTCGGTCACGATGGAGGCGGTGTTCGGCGGTACTTCGTGCTGACGTTCCATCGGGTCAGCCTTCATTTCCCACTGATAGTTGGCATTCAGAATATGGAACTTATAGTGTTCGCCGGCTTCGACGCCCGGAATGAAGATCTCCCATACACCGGAGGAGCCAAGCTCACGCATAGCGTGACGACGGCCATCCCAACCGTTGAAATCGCCGACAACACGCACGGCATGAGCATTCGGTGCCCAGACCGAGAACGCGGTGCCGACCAGCTGCTCGCCTTCGGTGCCATTGGCGCTGCCCATCGGGTCGTCGTAACGCAGCACATGGGCACCAAGGGCTTCCCACAGCTTCTCGTGACGGCCTTCACCGAACAGGTAGGTATCCATTTCGCCAAGGGTGGGCAGGTAACGGTATGGGTCATCCTCAACAATGACTTCGCCGCTTTCCCACTCGGTGCGCACGCGGTAATCCGGAACGGCAGGGTTCTTGGCGTCGCCCGCTGCCGGCACGGTGGTCACGAACACACCATTGTGCTCATGGCGCATCGGGTATTCGCCATCCTGAGTGATGACGGTAACGGCTTTAGCGAGTGGACGCAGGACACGAATAGTCACGGTGTCGGCATGCTTGCCGATGCCAAGATGGCCGCCGAGAACCTCGTGGGGGTTGTAGAATTCGGCGTTGCTCACAGCGTCGAGATCGCCCTGAGCAACAGGCACGGTGATGGTATCTTCTTTGATCTGCTTTTCAGTATCCATGCCCCAAAGTCTACGTGTGTAGAAGTTGAAAACGCCGTATTAACGCGGTAAATATATCGAATTTCTGTCAAATTTGTCCTGCCTTAGGTAATGTGAGCGTTCTCATTGGGGCCGGTCCATGCCAAGTGGCACAATTATTCGAGTTTTTGTGTGTGAGCCGTCAGTTCTCGGAGGATTCATGTCTTATCAAGTCGGCGATATGGTCGTCTATCCACGTCATGGTGCAGCAAAGGTGGAGGCCATCACCGAACGGACGGTCAAAGGTGTGACGCGCGAATATCTTCAGCTGTCCGTGCTGTCTTCAGATGGTCTGGTCATTAACGTGCCGGTCGATAACGCCAAGAAGGTTGGTGTGCGAGACATCGTTTCCGGTTCCGAAGTGGCCAAGGTGTTCGAGATTCTTCGTACGCCGATCATCGAAAAAGAGATGAACTGGTCTCGTCGTTACAAGCTGAACGTGGAAAAGATTGCCACCGGCGATGTGAACAAGATCGCCGAAGTGGTTCGAGACCTCGCTCAGCGTGATGTGGATGAGCATGGTCTTTCTGCCGGTGAAAAGCGCATGCTGACCAAGGCCCGCGCGATTCTCACATCCGAGATTGCTCTGTCTGAGAAGATTGACGAGCCGGAAGCACAGCGTCTGCTTGACGTGAACCTTGGCTACGAACCCGCTCAGCCGGGTGATGAGAAGCATCACACCGAGGAGCCGGAAGAGGCTGCGGCGGATACGCTTGCTCGCGTGGCTGCCGAAAAGAAGTCCAAGAAGAAGTGAGCATAATCCCGGCCATCTGGAATGATGAGCCGGGATTTTTGTATCTGTCTTTACCGCACGCATGGCGTTCAGACTCGTGAGCTCAACCTCATGCGTATGTTGGATAGCACAGGATATTGGAGGATTCGTGACTCGCGGCAACATGATGATTGGTCAAGGATTCGATGCTCACCGTTTCGCTCCGGCTGGTACTGGCCGCCCATTGTGGGTCGCAGGTCTTCATTGGCCGGTGCCGGAAAATGCCGATTCGACCGTGGCGGCTCGGTTTGAGGGCATCGAAGGCGATTCCGATGGCGATGTGGCCGCTCACGCGCTTATCGATGCGTTGCTCTCCGCCGCAGGGCTGGGAGACATCGGTTCATTATTCGGCGTGGGTGCCGATGCTCATGGCGCCGGCATGCATGGCGTTGATATGCTCCATGAAACCGTAGGTCATCTTGCGCAGCACGGATATAAACCCACTTCGGCATCGGTGGTGATTGTGGGCAATCGCCCGAAAATCGGTACGCGCCGTACTGAAGCCGAAGCCGTTTTATCCGAAGCGATAGGGTGCCGCGTTTCCGTCACGGCCACCACAACGGATCATATGGGATTCACCGGCCGAGACGAGGGCATTGCCGCCATTGCCAATGCCCTCGTTACATGTACGGACTGATTCATGCGCCTAAGCGAACGTGGCCTCCATCGGGAATAGGGGGGGGGGAATGCCTTCGCTACATGTATGGACTGATCCATACGGTTGGGCTCCAAGTCTCGCTGCTATTGCCAAGTCATAGTCATTATTGGTGTGTGAACAAGTCGGCGCAAGAAATTCCGGAAAATAGTCCACACTTCCCAAAATCTTTGTACTGACAGTATCTCAGTACAAAGATTTCGGGAGATGTAGCAAATTCTCCCGAATTTCTTGCACTGAGAATGACTCAGTGCAAGAAATTCGGGAAGTATGGGTTCTCTTCCTGAAATCCTTGCGCTAGGAGAGTCTGATTGTACTAAGTCGACGCGTGGTGGGAGCTAACGGGTTTTCAGCGCGGCCATACCTTTAGCGATAGCCCAGAACAGCGTGGAAATCGTCACGATGATGAAGCTTGGGGGAGCAGGGAACATAGCGGAAAGCACCAAACCTGCCCAAATGGAAACCAAGCACAGCACGCTGGCGATGATCATGGCTTTCAGCGGCGAGCCTGCAAGAATATTGGCGGCTGCGGCCGGTGTAATGACCAGTGCGAAAATCAGCAAAGTGCCTACGGCCGGCACGGCGATGGTAATAACGCCAGCCATAATCGCCATGAATGCCACATTCATCAATCCAATCGGCACACCTTTGGCTTGGGCGACCTGCTCATCCAGCGAGCTGAATAGCAACGGACGGTAAATAATGGCAAGCAATGCCAGCAGTAGAACATCAAAAATGGCGAAACCGATGATCTGACCAGTAGTAATGGTCAGAATCGAGCCGAACAGAATGGACTGCATCTGCTGCGATGCGGAGCTGGAAAGTCTGGCGAAGAACAGGCCCAAACCAGTGGCGAAAGCCAGAACAGTGCCTGTGGCTATTTCGCGCTCGGATACTCTTTTGCCTAGCGCACCGATCACCAGCGCGCCGCCAAGAGCGAACGCTCCCATACCCAGTGAGACCGGCAGTCCGAGCAGAACCGCGCCGGTAGCGCCGGGCAATCCGACATGGGCCAACGCATGCGCGGCGAACGTGGAATGCCTGGCGATGGTGAAGTATCCCATAACGCCGGCTGCCAGGGCGATGCACAGTCCGGCTATGAAGGCGTTCATCATGAATGGGGCGGTGAGCGTGCTCATCCACTCTGGATCAAACGAGAAATCAATAGAAGTCATTGCTTATCCAAACCGTTGCCTGTATCAATTCAATTGACGCTGTGATTATGGTGATGCATTTGCGCCACCTCACGGGCGGAATGCATATCCTGCTCCTGGTTGCGGGGCTCATCCGGAGTCGGGGTCACGAACATGTCGCCCTGCGGAGTGGTGACTACTTGAACCTGTGTGCCATACAGATGGGTGAGCAGATCGGAATCCAATACCTTGCCCATATCCGCGTAATGAGGATGACCATCCAGCAGATATACCGCGCCGGTAAGAATGGGAAGCAGCATATTGAGATCATGCGCCACCACTTGAATGGTCATGCCCAGTTCCTGATTGAGGCGGGCCAGCACATGCACGGCGGCACGTTGGCTGGCCAAATCAAGGTTGGCGAGCGGTTCATCGAGCATGAGCAACTGGGGGTCGCAGACGAGTGCCTGTGCGATGGCCACTCGTTGACGCAAACCACCAGAAAGTTCGGAAAGCCGGTATTTTGCTTTGTCGGCGATGCCGGTGAATTCCATAGCCTCATGCACTTTGGCTCGTTGGGCTTTAGTGACGGGATGAATGCCAAAGCGGGTTCCGGTGAGCCCCAACAGCACGGATTGCTCGGCGGTAAGATTGGAGTCCACATTCGCCACATAACTTTGAGGTACGTAGCCAATACGCTGATTTGATTGACCTGCCGGCTTGCCCAGTACGTGCACGGTGCCGTGTGCCAGCGGTAGCAAGCCGAGTTCCGCTTTCATCATCGTGGTTTTGCCCGCGCCGTTGGTGCCCACGATGGCTGTGACTGATCCGTAGGGAATGGTGAACGTGCCATGCTGCCAGATGATGTGGTCGCCGCGTTTGATGGCGGCATCGTTAAATACGATGCACTCGGAATTGCTGTTCATGACTCCGATTGTGGCAAATGATGCTGACAATCGTTCTCAATAGCGGATGTGGGTGTGAGGCAGATTGCGTAAGACTGAGGCGGACTGATAATCCAGCGGTGCGGCAACTTCTGTCTATAGTGCTGTCCGTCCTGCAGGATTACTTACCGGGGTCGGTTTGGCCGGCATTGGATGGCGCGGAATCATCCTCAGTGCTGGTTGAACTATCGGATGAGGTCTGGCCAGCGGTGGTGGTCGAATTGTTCTTGGCGGAGGCCTTGCATTCGCGAATGAAATTCGGGGTTTTGTTCTCCTCGGTGGAGCTTTGCTCCGAAGAATTATCCGACTGGCTCGATTGTTCGTCGCCGGTGGCTCCGCTGTTGGCAGCGTCGTCGGTATTGGTTCCGTCGGTTGCGCCGGTATCGCTCGAGTCAGCATCGCTGTTGCTGTCATCATTGGAACTGTTGCTATCAGCGTCAGTGGAGTCTGCATCATCATCAGCGTCTGCATCGCAACCATATGTAGGATCGACGGCATCGATAATCGTGTTGACCAGCTGATTGATCCACGAGTTCAGCGAAGTGGCATCTGATGGCATCTGCTCGGAAACATCCACCACAGGCACATCGGAACGGCCCGCAGTGCCGGTAATCATATTCGTGGCGTCACTGGCTTCCTGCGTATTGTTGACCAGCACATCCACATCGCGATCTTCAATGAGTTCCTGGAACGACTGCAAATCGGCGGGTGCCACCTCGCCTCCGGAAGCCACGGACTGCGAATAGCCCTTAGGAGTGGAGTCGTCAAAACCAAGATCGGCCATCAGATAATAGGCAACCGGCTCGGTGGCCGCATAGGTGAGCTTGGAATGATTCTTGGTGAAGTCACCGGTCCACTTTTCCAAGGATTTTTCACCCTGCTGCCATGTTTTCAGCCGTTCCTGAAAATCCTTCTTCTTGCTGGGCAACGCTTTAATATATGCTTCGGTAATAGCTTCCGCCATGCCGGAGCGAGCATCTTTGGAGAACCACAGATGAGGATTGTCGCCTTCCATAGCACCAACCACTGATGCCGCAGACACCAGATTCGAAGTTTTGCCCAAAGACTTGGTGGCCCAAGAATCATAGCCGGCACCATTGGCTACCACGATTTGCGCTTTGGCGAGTTTGGCCACATCCGACGTCTTCGGCTCGAAGTCATGCGCATCCACATTCGTGGAATTCACAATAGAAGTGACCTTCACATCATCACCGCCCAATTCCGCAGCCAGCGAACCCCACTGATTCAAGGAAGAAACAACAGTGATCGGATCTGTTTGTTGCTTAGCGGTGCTATCGGTATTGGTAGAAGGCTGTTCCGAAGATGTTTGGGACCCGCAGGCGGCCGTTGCAAGCAGCATCATTGCACTGATCGAAGCAGCGGCGAAACGCGTAAGTCGTGCAAATCGAGTCCTCATGGCAAGCCTTCTTCATCGTGAGATACATACCTGACTTATTTCAACGATAGTCTACAGTTTCGATACTGTTCCCGAAACATGCAAGGAAGGGCTTCGATGGCTACAAGAATCGACGGCAAGAAGGTCGCTGCCGACATCAAGGCTGATCTCGCTGAACGCGTTGAGCGTCTCAAGGCGCAGGGTATAGTGCCGGGTTTGGGCACGCTGCTGGTGGGAGAGGACCCGGGGTCAGTGAAATACGTAGCCGGCAAACATGCCGACTGCCAGGAGATCGGCATTAATTCAGTCAAGAAGGAACTTCCTGCCACCGCTACCTTTGAAGATATTGCAGCAGCGGTTAAGGACCTCAATGAAGATCCGGCATGCAATGGTTTCATTGTTCAGCTGCCATTGCCTAAGGGTATTGATCAGAACGCCATCATTGATCTCATCGACCCCGCCAAGGATGCTGACGGCATGCATCCGTACAATCTCGGCGAGCTGGTGTTGCATGTGCGTGGGGATATCTCTACGCCGCTGCCCTGCACGCCGCGCGGTGTCATCGAATTGCTTAAGGCTTACGACATTGATTTGAATGGCAAGGAAGTCTGCGTGCTTGGCCGCGGCATCACCATCGGCCGCACGATTGGTCTGATGCTGACCCGCAATGCCGTGAACGCCACCGTGACTCTGTGCCATACCGGCACCAAGGATGTGGCAGATCATATGCGTCGTGCCGATGTGATTGTTGCCGCTATGGGTTCGGCTGGCTTTGTCACTCCGGACAAAATCAAGGAAGGTGCGGTGCTGGTCGATGTTGGCGTCAGCCGCGTCTTCGATGAGGAGGCTGGTCGCTACCGCATCAAGGGTGACGTTGACAAAGCCTGCTATGACAAGGCTTCCGCCTACACGCCCAATCCCGGAGGCGTTGGCCCTATGACCCGCGCCATGCTGCTCGCCAACGTAGTGGAAATGGCCGAACGACACGCTATGAATAAGTAGCGGTTTCTTGGCTATAGCTCTATGTATTCTGAATGCTTGTATGCCTGAAAGGGTGTACAAGCATAACTGAATATCGAGTAATTATCCATCCACTATTAGAAACCATATATTTACATGGCAGAGAACAACACTGAAGTCACCAAGGTTGCCATCAACGACATCGGCACTGAAGAGGACTTCATCAAGGCAGTCGATTCCACCATCAAGAACTTCGACGATGGTGATCTGGTTGAGGGCACCGTCGTTAAGATCGATCACGACGAAGTTCTCCTGGACATCGGCTACAAGACCGAAGGTGTGATTCCTTCCCGCGAACTTTCCATCAAGAAGGACGTTGATCCTGACGAAGTCGTCGAGGTCGGCGACCAGATTGAAGCCCTTGTCGTCACCAAGGAAGACAAGGAAGGCCGACTGATTCTCTCCAAGAAGCGTGCTCAGTACGAGCGTGCTTGGGGCGACATCGAGAAGATCAAGGAAGCTGACGGCGTGGTTGAGGGCACCGTCATTGAAGCTGTCAAGGGCGGCCTCATCGTCGACATCGGTCTGCGTGGCTTCCTGCCGGCTTCCCTCGTCGAAATGCGTCGTGTCCGCGATCTCTCCCCGTACATCGGTCAGAAGATCAAGGCCAAGATCCTCGAGCTCGACAAGAACCGCAACAACGTGGTCCTCTCCCGTCGCCAGTACCTCGAGGAGACCCAGTCCGAAGTCCGTGAGACCTTCCTCTCCCAGCTCAAGAAGGGCCAGATCCGTGAGGGCGTTGTGTCCTCCATCGTCAACTTCGGCGCCTTCGTTGACCTGGGTGGTGTTGACGGCCTGATCCACGTTTCCGAGCTGTCTTGGAAGCACATCGATCACCCGTCCGAGGTTGTCAAGGTCGGCGACAAGGTCACCGTTGAGGTGCTCGACGTCGATCTCGATCGCGAACGCATCTCCCTGTCCCTCAAGGCTACCCAGGAAGATCCGTGGCAGCGCTTCGCTCGCACCCACGTTCCTGGCCAGATTGTCAAGGGCAAGGTCACCAAGATCGTTCAGTTCGGTGTCTTCATCTCCGTCGAAGACGGCATCGAGGGCCTGGTGCACATCTCCGAGCTCGCCAACCGTCACGTCGAGAACCCGGAGACCGTTGTCAAGCCGGGCGAGACCGTGTTCGTCAAGGTGATCGACGTCGATCTCGATCGTCGTCGCATCTCCCTGTCCCTCAAGCAGGCCAACGACTCCGTTGACCCGGCTTCCGAGGACTTCGATCCGGCTATCTACGGCATGCCGGCCGAGTACGACGAGCAGGGCAACTACAAGTACCCCGAAGGCTTCGACCCGAACACCAACGAGTGGATCGCTGGTTACGAGAAGCAGCGCGAGGAATGGGAATCCCAGTACGCTGCCGCTCACGAACTGTGGGAAGAGCACAAGGAGTTCGTCGCCAAGGAACTGGCCAATGCAGCCGAGTCCGCTGCTGCCGACGGCCAGGGCCAGAAGGAAGAGAAGCCGGTCGAGGAGACCTCCAACTACTCTTCCGCTGCTCCGGCTACCGGTACCCTCGCTGATTCCGATCAGCTCGCCGCTCTGCGCGACCAGCTGCTCGGCAAGTGAGTTTGCCGCAACGCTAGCGCTTAGTGCGTAATGAAAACCCGGTCCATATGGGCCGGGTTTTCTCGTATTAGCATGGCCATTATGAGAATTGGACTGACAGGTGGCATCGCAGCAGGCAAAAGCACGGTTTCAGCGCGCTTTGCCGAACTGGGAGCGGTAATCATTGACTATGATGCATTGGCGCATCGGATTGTTGAGCCCGGGGGAGAGGCTCTTGCCAAAATATCCGAGGTTTTTGGACCGGAAGCATTGCTGGCTGACGGTACGTTGAATCGTGCTTGGATGGCTGACCATGTTTTCGGCGCTCACGCCAAGCCAGACGCACGGGAACGGTTGGATGCCATCGAGCATCCGCTGATTTATCAGCTTGCTGCCCAGCAAGAGCAGACCTGTACCTCTTCAGACATCATCATTCATGATGTACCGCTGCTTGCTGAAGTCATCAACAGCATTCCCTTCAGCTTCGACCATATTATTACCGTGGAAGCGCCGGTGTGTGTGCGACTTGACCGCATGATTGAGGAGCGTGGCATGAGCTTGGAACAGGCGGAGGGGCGTATCCGTCATCAGTCCAGTGAAGCTGAACGTCGGGCAATTGCGGATATAATCATCGACTCGGCTCAGCCGATGAGCCGAATGATGGATCAGGTGGACGGAATATACCGGCGCCTGCTAGAGCAAATCCAATAATTCATAAGACAAACTTGATAAAGGAGAGGTGTTCCTCAATAAGGAGATGAACCTCCGATAAGGGGACCTCTGGAACCTCTATAAGATGGTTTTCCTACCTATGACTGTTATGACTGTAGGTTTTTCAACACTGACTGTAGGAGACTTAACGCTGGCTGTAGGTTTTTGGACGTTAACTGTAGGTTTTTGAACAGAATCCGTTCAGAAACCTACAGTCGTTGTTGAAAATCCTACAGTCAGTGTTCAAAAACCTACAGTCAACGTTGGATTCCCTACATTTTGTGTTGGAAAACCTACAGTGCTTATGATGGCCGCATGGGATTCAATATCGAGCGCGCCAATAAGCCTTTCGTCGTCAAATCACCGTACAAGCCAGCCGGTGATCAGCCTCAGGCCATCGAAGAACTGGCCGAACGCATCGAAAACGGTGAGAACGATGTAGTGCTGATGGGTGCCACCGGTACCGGCAAAACCGCCACGACCGCATGGCTGATCGAGCGGCTGCAACGCCCGACGCTGATTATTGAACCCAATAAGACGCTCGCCGCGCAATTGTGCGCGGAGTTCCGTGAGCTGATGCCGGATAACGCCGTCAGCTACTTCGTTTCCTATTACGACTACTATCAGCCGGAAGCTTACATTCCGCAAACCGACACCTATATCGAAAAAGACTCCAACATCAACGATGACGTGGAGCGCCTGCGCCATCAGGCAACCGCAAACCTGCTGACCCGCCGAGACTGCGTGGTGGTGGCCACGGTCTCCTGCATCTACGGTTTGGGTACTCCGGAAGAATACGCCGGCCGCATGTTGCTGCTTAAAGTGGGGCAGGAGATCAATCGTGATGATCTGCTGCGCCAATTCGTGGCCATGCAGTATAAGCGCAATGATATCGCCTTCACCCGTGGTACGTTCCGCGTGCGAGGCGATACGGTGGAAATCATTCCTGTCTATGAGGAGCTTGCGGTTCGCATCGAATTCTTCGGTGATGAGATCGATCGCATTTCCACCCTGCATCCGCTGACCGGCGACGAGATAGCTGAAGAAAACGAAGTGCATATTTTCCCGGCCTCGCATTACGTGGCAGGCCCGGCCCGCATGGAGCGCGCGCTCAAAACCATTCGCGAAGAATTGGATGAGCGTCTTGCCGAACTGCACAAGCAAGGCAAGGAGCTGGAGACGCAGCGCCTTAACATGCGCACCACCTATGATTTGGAGATGCTCACTCAGGTGGGTGTGTGCTCTGGAGTCGAGAATTATTCAAGGCATTTCGACGGTCGTGCGCCTGGCACTCCTCCGCATACGCTACTGGATTTCTTCCCTGATGACTTCCTGCTGGTTATTGATGAGTCTCATGTGACCGTTCCGCAGATTGGTGCGATGTATGAGGGTGACGCGTCGCGTAAGCGCACGCTGGTGGAACATGGATTCCGTTTGCCATCCGCTATGGATAACCGTCCGCTTAAATGGCCGGAATTCTTGCAACGAGTCGGCCAAACCGTGTACCTCTCCGCAACTCCTGGTGACTATGAACTGGGGCTTTCCGATGGGGTAGTGGAGCAGATTATACGCCCTACCGGTCTGCTTGATCCGCAGATTGATGTGCGACCGGTGGAAGGGCAGATTGATGACCTGCTCGGTGAGATCAAGGCTCGCGTAGCCAAGAATGAGCGTGCGCTGGTCACCACGCTCACCAAGAAAATGGCAGAGGACCTCACCGATTATCTGCTGGAACGCGGCATTAAGGTCGAGTATCTGCACTCCGATGTGGATACGCTGCGTCGAGTGGAGCTATTGCGTATGCTGCGCGAAGGCAAGATCGATGTGATTGTTGGCATCAACCTGCTGCGAGAAGGCCTTGATTTGCCGGAAGTCTCGTTAGTCGCCATTCTGGATGCTGATAAAGAAGGTTTCCTGCGCTCGTATCGTTCACTGATTCAGACCATCGGACGTGCCGCACGAAATGTGTCCGGCACGGTGATCATGTACGCCGACGAAACCACTGAGGCCATGCGCAAGGCCATTGATGAGACCGATCGACGCCGGGCCAAGCAGATTGCCTACAACAAGGAGCATGGCATCGACCCGAAACCACTGATTAAAAAAATCAGCGACGTCAACGATATGCTCGCCAAGGAGGATGTGGACACGCAGACCCTGCTTGAAGGCGGCTATCGAAACGCCGGCAAGGCCGGCAACACCCATCTTGGCGTGCCGACTATGAACCCTGAGGAAGCCGACAAGCGCCATGAGGAGATTCTCAAGGCTGGATTGCCGGCCCAGGATCTCGCGGATCTCATCCGCCAACTTTCCGAACAGATGCATACCGCCGCCGAACAACTTCAATTCGAGCTCGCCGCCCGCCTACGCGACGAAATTCGCGACCTCAAAAAAGAACTCCGTCAAATGACGGAAGCGAATAAGTGAGCTTCCGTAGCAGCGAGCAGCGGCAGCGTCGCGAGCGTCGCACAAGACGCGGAAGCGAATAAGTGATTGTGTTTTCGATATGCGTAGACGGCTGGCAGGGATGTGTGTATCTCGACCGTAAGCAGCGCAGGCGTGTGCTAAGCTTTGCGAGCACACGTCGAAACGAGGCCGAACGGCCTTGAGTGTGTCGAGATACGCACATCCCTGCCAGCCGGCGGTTAATGGCCGTCAACTACATAAGTTAGGGTAGGGAATCATGGCAGAAACCCCTCTTGCATTTGAAATCGCCACGTTTGTGGTGCTCGCGCTGTTCTTCATCGTCGACCTGTTCATCATCGGTCGACGACCGCATGTGCCGTCCACCAAGGAATGCGTGCAGCATATCGCGTTCTTTGTGGTCATGGCGCTGATCTTCGGCGGCTGCATCTGGTATTTCGCCGGATCTAAGCCCGCCATCGAGTTCTATTCCGGATGGCTGACTGAATATTCACTGTCGATTGACAACCTGTTTGTGTTCGTCATCATCATGTCGAATTTTGCAGTGCCGAAGAAGATTCAGAAGTATGTGCTGTCGGTCGGCATTACTATCGCACTGATTTTCCGCGGCCTGTTTATTCTGATTGGCGCCGCCTTGATTTCCCGCTTTACGTGGGTGTTCTTTATCTTCGGAGCATTCCTGATTTACACCGCCATCAAACTGGTCGTCGGCGGTGATGAAGACGAGGAATACCATGAGAATGGTTTGATTCGTACGTTGCGCAAGGTCATCAAGATCACTGATGAATACGATGGTGAGAAATTGCGCACCACGCGTAACGGCGTACGCTACTGGACCCCGATGCTCATTGTGTTCCTGACCATCGGCACCACTGATGTGATGTTCGCATTCGATTCCATTCCGGCCATCTTCGGTTTGACCAAGGATCCGTTCCTGGTTTTCACCTCTAATGTGTTCGCTCTGCTCGGTTTGCAGCAGCTGTACTTCCTGTTGGGTGCCTTGCTGGACAAGCTTGTGTACCTGCCGGCTGGTCTTTCCATTGTCTTGGGCTTCATCGGCATCAAGCTTGTGATGGAAGCTCTGCACGGCAATACGCTGCCGTTCATTAACGGTGGCGAAGGCGTGCACTGGGTTCCGGAAATTCCGACATGGCTGTCTTTGGCTGTGATTGTGGTGGCAATTGGTGGTGCAGCCATTGCCTCCATTATCAAGATGAAGAGTATGGAAAAGGTCGAAAAGGCCTGATTTCACGAGGAATTTATCTCCTCGAAACCCAATGGGCAGAACAATGTGAGCGCTCACAACACACCGAGTAAAAAACTTGTCATGCGTCGGTGAGCGCTAGTAGACTATTGCACGGCAAGTGAGGCTTCAAGCCTCGAACCAACAAAGAAAAGATAGGCAGGCATTCATGCGTAAAGCCAAGATCGTAGACACCATCGGTCCCGCTACCGAGGATTACGACAACCTCCTCAAGCTCGTTGAAGCTGGTATGGACGTTGCTCGTCTGAACCGCTCCCACGGCACTCCTGAGGATCACCTCCGCGTCTACAACAACGTCCGCAAGGCCAGCAAGGAAACCGGTCGCAACGTCGCCGCTCTCGTTGATCTGCAGGGCCCGAAGATTCGCTGCGGTTGGTTCAAGAAGAACGCTGAGGGCGAGGACAAGGTTCAGCTCCAGCTCGGCCAGGAATTCATCATCACCACCGATGACATCGAGGGCGACGAGCACATCACCTCCACCACCTTCAAGGGCCTGCCGGGCGATTGCCACCCGGGCGATCCGATCCTGATCGATGACGGCAAGGTCCGTCTCGAGGTCACCAAGGTCGAGGGCAACAACGTGCACACCAAGGTTGTTGTGGCTGGCCCCGTGTCCTCCCACAAGGGCATCAACCTGCCGGGCGTTGCCGTCTCCCTGCCGGCTCTGACCGAGAAGGATGAGGCCGACCTGCGTTGGGCCATCCGCACCGGTGCCGACATCATCGCTATGTCCTTCGTGCGCTTCGCCACCGATATCGACCGCGCTCACGAGATCATGGACGAGGAAGGCCGCCGCATCCCGATTGTTGCCAAGATCGAGAAGCCGCAGGCTCTGGAGAACCTCGAAGACATCGTCAAGACCTTCGATGGCGTGATGGCTGCTCGTGGCGATATGGCCGTTGAGTGCCCGCTGGAAGAGGTCCCGCTGGCCACCAAGCGCATCATCGAGCTGGCTCGCCAGTACGCCAAGCCGGTCATCGTGGCTACCGAGGTTCTCGGCTCTATGGTGAACAACCCGGTCCCGACCCGTGCAGAGGCTTCCGACTGCGCCAACGCTGTCCTCGACGGCGCCGACGCCACCATGACCTCCAACGAGACCGCTGTTGGTAAGTACCCGGCCGTCACCGTGGACACCATGTCCCGTATCTCCGGCTACGCCACCGATCACGGCTTCGACCGTATCCCGGAGCTCAAGAATCTGGATATGTCCTCCACCGGCGCTGTTTCCTCCGCTGCCGTTGACCTGGCCGACAAGCTCAACGCCAAGGCCATCGTCGCCTACACCCAGACCGGTTCCACCGTGCACCGCGTTTCCCGCGAGCGTCCGGCCGCCCCGATCTACGGCATCACCAACAACGAGCACACCTACCACTGGCTGGCTCTGTCCTGGGGCACCGAAGCCTTCCTGACCGAGGAAGACTACCACGACAAGTCCCGCAAGGACCTCATGATCTTCACCGACAAGGTCCTCAAGGATGCCGGCAAGGTTGTTGACGGCGACAAGATTGTCATCCTGAGCTCCGCTCAGGGCGATCACCAGCCGGGCCGCACCGACTCCATCTACGTCCACACCGTTGGCGCTTGCGACTGATTTCCGTCAGCCAAGCTACGCATAACGCGTTGTAGATAGCAGAAGCCCCATCCATATGGATGGGGCTTCTCTGTACTTCAAATATTTTGTAGTTAGTGTGATTAATCGCATTCCATCGCGATCAATCACATGTCAATTCAATCATTCAGATGATCAAAGTTGCCGCACTTCAGACGCAGCACAGCAATAATCGTCTTAGCGTCCACAATCGTTCCGTTGAGAATCATTTCATACGCTTCATCAACGGTCACCAGACGAACCTGCGAACGCGGCGTCTCAGGCCCGATCGACTGACGAGAAGCCGGCGAAAGACCAGTGGCAAAGAACAATGACGTGTGCTGGGTGGAATAGCTCGGCGTATTCAGGAATCGCGCGAATTGCGTGAATTTAGCCGCCTCATAGCCGCCTTCCTCGGCAAGCTTACGCTGAGCAGCCTCAAGCGGGCGCTCAGAATCAGCGGCATGACCGCCAGGAATCTCCAAAGTCCAACGGTGGTTGGCCACACGGTACTGTTCCACGAGCGGAATTTTGCCGTCATCGGTCAAGGCAAGTACGGCAACTGTATCTCCGCTGTTGTCTTGAATGCAGTAACGGTCGAACGTCTTACCATTGGCTGACTCATAAGACACATGATCGATATTGAAATAATGCGTCTCAACGATTTGCTGACGTCCCGTTTCCTTCACTGGAGCCGTGCGCCACGGGTCAAATTGACGATATGTTTCGTTGCTCATAACCCCTCCTCACCAAGGTAATACATCGAAACTACGCTTATTGTATGCCGAGAGATTTCAGATTGTTTGGGGCAACACACGCAAGCAATAACATGTCATGCAAAGTTTTTCCACCAGCCATCATGCCTGATTTTTCAAAGGTTTACCGGCTGTTGCCCAAGGTTGAAGGAAAGAAAATATCAAGAAATATGCGTGTCTTGGCCGCATAGGTCGAATTGATATGCTAATCTCTCGAAGAGTGCTTTGAGCACGCCCTCGTATCCCAATTGGTAGAGGAAGCAGCCTCAAAATCTGCGCAGTGTGGGTTCGAGTCCCACCGAGGGCACCCTTAATATGGTTATTACTGAGAAGTAATTCATATTTCCCTAGCAAGTAAATCTCACAGAAAAGAGGTTGGCATGGCTGCAAGGAAGAGGTCTGAAGAACCAAGCATCGATATGGATGAGGTGCTTACCGATGAGGAACTGAGGGCTGCAGCCGCTGGCGATGAAGCTCCTGCAGAACGTAAGGAAAAGCCTTCTGACGCTCCTCGTACTGTAGTCGTGGCTGAAGATGAAGCCGTGAACCGCATGGATTTGGTCGCCATGTTGGAAGATAACGGCTATGAAGTAGTGGGTCAGGCTGCAAATGGTGAGGAAGCTGTTGAGCTGACTCGTAAGTTCCGCCCAGATGTTGTGTGCATGGACGTTAAGATGCCGCGCATGGATGGCATCGCCGCAGCCGGCATCATCTGCGATGAAAACATCGCTCCAGTGGTAATGCTTACTGCTTTCTCCCAGACTGATCTGGTGAAGAAGGCAACCGGTGCCGGCGCTATGGCGTATGTCACCAAGCCGTACGAGGAATCCAAGCTTCTGCCGACGCTTGAAGTGGCTATGGGCCGTTTCGCTGAAATCAACGACCTGCTGGACAACGTAGAGCGTAGCGAGCAGAAGCTGCGTGAAACCACTGATCAGCTGAAGGAAACCGAAGAGAAGCTCAAGAAGGCCGAGGATACGCTGGAAGAGCGTAAGTTGGTCGATCGCGCCAAGGGCCTGCTGATGGACAAGGCGGACTTCTCCGAGCAGGGAGCCTTCCGCTGGATTCAGAAGACCTCTATGGATCAGCGCATTCCGAAGAAGCGTCTGGCCCTGGCTATCATCGCCAAGTACGGCGATCCGAAGCCTTCGAACGCTGATGAGCGCTGACGCTCAAGCGCCTGTAAGCGCGGCAGCCAACGATACACTGCTTGTAGTAGATGGTCATTCGCTGGCTTTCCGCGCTTTTTTTGCGCTTCCAGTAGAGAATTTCAGCACTTCTGAGGGTCAGGCCACCAACGCGGTATGGGGATTCGCCTCCATGCTGTCGCAGGTCATCACCGCGGAACAGCCAACTCGTCTTGGCGTTGCGTTTGATGTTAAGGGCGGTACCTTCCGCAACACGATGCTGCCGCAGTATAAGGGCACGCGTGAGGCCGCTCCTGAGGAGCTGCTTACCCAGCTGCCGCTTATTCAGCGCATGCTGAAGGCTTTGGGTGTCACCTATATTGAAAAGCCTGGTTTTGAGGGTGACGATATTATTGCCACGCTTGCCACTATGGGAGACAAAGCCGGCTACCATACGCTGGTGCTGTCTGGCGATCGCGACGCGTTCCAGCTGGTGGATGACAATGTCACGGTACTGTACCCGGGGCATCACTTCAAAGATTTGAAGCATATGACCCCACAATCCATCGTGGATAAATACAAGGTCACTCCAGCTCAATACCCTGATCTGGCGGCCTTGCGTGGCGAAACCGCGGATAATATTCCCGGAGTGCCGGGCGTGGGCGATGGGTTCGCCGCCAAGTGGATTAATCAGTATGGTTCACTGGAAGGCATTTGCGAACACGCTGATGAAATCGGCGGTAAGAAGGGCGAAGCCCTGCGCGCCAACATCGATCAGGTGAAGCTCAACCGCAAAGTCAATGCGTTGGTGAGAGATGTCGACCTGGGCATCAGCCTTGATGATTTGGGCTTCGGCGCCGTTGACACCAAACAAGTCGATGAACTGTTCAAGGAACTTGAATTTGGCGTGCGCACCAAAAGCCGTGTGCTGAAGACCTTTAACGCTGGCAGTACGGTAGCCACGTCAACGGCCACCTCCACGTCCACTGATGATGCAGATACTGAGGCCGATGATGATACTGCATTGCAGATTCCGGATGCGGTGGTCATCGAATCGACCCAGCAGCTTCGTGATTGGATTGCAGCACATCAGGCGACAATCAATGTGCCTGACGATATCGCTGATTTCAGGGCTTCGGATTATTCAGAATCAGCTGATCGCAGTATTACGTGCGGTAATGCCGTGGCACACGCATGGACGCTGCATGCGTGGGGGAGCGCCCGTCCGGGTCGATCGACCAGTCAGGCGTTGGCTATTGCCGCTAGTGATTCGGCAGCCATCGTCAACACGCCGGCTGACGCTGCGCTGAATTCGGAACTGGTTCAGGAATTACAGGAATTCTTGGATTCACAGCATGGGTGCATCATCGTTCATGGATACAAGGAACTGCTGCACATCCTCAAGCAAGTCGGACTCAACATGGATCTGCCCATGTTCGATACCAAACTTGCCGGATACATCAGCCAGCCAGATTTCCATGCTGATGATTTGCAACAAGCGGCCGAACATTTCCTGGATCTTCATTTCGATCAGGCGGAACAGCCAACCCAAGGCACGCTTGACTTTGATGAGGAACAGCCGGAAGAGCATCCTGACGAACAGCGTATGCGTGACCTTGCCGTGATTCGTTCGCTCGCGTTGACCTTGGGCCCTGTACTGGATTCACGTAAGCAGTATTGGCTGATGCGAGCCATCGAATTACCGGTTTCCCAGGTACTTTATGGCATGGAGCATCTCGGCGCCAAAGTCGATCTTTCCCGCTTGACGAATATGAGGGATCAATTCGCTGCGGATGCTCGCTTCGCCCAAGAGGAGGCGTGGAAACATGCCGGCTCTGAGATTAATCTGCAAAGTCCCAAGCAGTTGCAAAAAGTACTGTTTGAAGACATGGGTCTAAAGCCCACCAAGCGCACCAAATCAGGCTCGTACACCACGAATGCTTCCGCATTGCAGGATTTGTATATCAAATCCGTGGATAATGAGCGAGCCAATGGGTTCCTCGGAGCGCTGCTGCGCCACCGTGAAACCAATAAGCTCAAGCAGATTGTGCAAACGCTGATTGACTCGGTCAATCCCGCTGATGTGCGTATTCATACCACGTTCGAGCAGACGGTTGCCGCTACTGGTCGTTTGAGCTCGGTGGATCCCAACCTGCAGAACATTCCCAATCGCAATGCTGCAGGCCGTGAAATCCGTGGCGTTTTCGTGCCGGGCGAAGGCTATGAGGCGTTGATGAGCTGTGATTATTCACAGGTCGAGCTGCGCATCATGGCTGATTTGTCTGGAGATGAGGCGCTGATTGAGGCTTTCCGCTCCGGAGCTGATTTCCATAAGTATGTGGCTTCGATGGTCTATAAACTGCCGGTTGAGCAGATTACCGGCGACCAGCGTTCCCATGTGAAGGCAATGAGCTATGGCTTGGCGTACGGTTTGAGCACGTTTGGTTTGGCGCAGCAGCTCAAGATTGCTCCGCGCGAGGCTGAAGCACTGAAGAATCGATATTTTGATACGTTCGGCAAAGTGCATGATTACCTTGAATCACTGGTTTCCTCGGCTCGTGAGCAAGGCTATACCGAAACGATGTTCGGTAGGCGCCGCTACTTCCCGGCATTGCGCTCGGTGAACAGGGTGGCTCGTGATGCCGCCGAGCGAGCTGCATTGAATGCGCCGATTCAGGGTTCTGCCGCGGATATTATGAAGATTGCGATGATTCGTGCCGATCAGGCGCTGAAGGATGCGCATGTGCGCAGCCGTATCATTCTGCAGATTCATGACGAACTTGTGGTGGAAATCGCGCCGGGAGAAGCCGAGCAGGTTACCGAACTGGTGAAGAACGCTATGGAGCATGCTGTGAATCTTGCCGTGCCGCTGGATGTGTCGTGCGGCATTGGTGCAGACTGGCAGCTTGCCGCGCACTGACAGGTGGATGATAATCGGTCGGTTACAATAATCGGTATGCCGAATCTCAAGCAAGTCATTGACGTTCTTGAAACACTGTATCCGCTTCGCTATGCCGAACAATGGGATGAACCAGGACTGATCGTTGGCGATCTCAGCCATGATGTACACCGCATTGTGTTTGCTGCGGACCCGACTTCAGCCATCGTGGACAAGGCCATTGCGGCTGGCGCTGACTTGCTTATCACTCATCACCCGCTGTTTTTCCGTTCGGTGCACGAAGTGGGTGGGCTTGGATTCCGTGGCGATATTGTTCGCAGGCTCTACAATCACGGTTGCGGATTATGGGTAGGCCATACGAATGCGGATTCGGCATGGCGCGGTGTGGGCCAAGCCGCCGCCGATTATTTTGGGCTCGAACAGCAGCGTCCATTGGTGCCACTCCAAGACGATCAATCGGAGCATGCGGTTGGATTGGGACGAATCGGTGTATTGCCGGAACCGATGACCTTACGAGATTTCGCTCAGCGCGTATTCACTGAAGTATCCGAACATGGCATGGCAACCAAGCTGGGCGTTCAGGTGTGCGGCGATTTGGACGCGGAAGTTCGTAGCGTGGCGGTCCTGCCGGGATCGGGGGACTCGTTATTCGACGAGGTACGTGCATCTGGTGCGGATGTGTACGTCACCAGTGATTTGAGGCATCATCCGACCACGGATGCCATCGAACAGGCTCGCTACGAAGCCAGAATGCGCGCCCAAGGCATTCAACTGGGGCAGGGGAGTGCGCAGACCAGGCCATATCTTATTAACACGCCGCATGCGGCCATTGAATCCATGTGGTTTAACTATGCGCTGGATGATGTTCCGCAAGCTATTGAGAAAGCTACCGGCGAGCAGGTAAGTGTTGAATGGTTCCATGACACAACCGATCCGTGGGCACTGAGCATTACCGAATAACCGATTTGAGCAGCTACAGTAGTATGTCGAGCACTCATCAAGGAGGAATATGTTCGGCCATAGCAAGCAAGAGCAGCTGGAACATAGGCTGGATCGAAAGCTTAACGCCAGTTCGGACGGCATCGACATGGATGTGCCGGCCGAGGTGTTGAACACCGCCACCGTATACACCGGGCGTATCTTCCATGTTGATGATATGACTCTCGCATTGACGGATAAGCAGGGCAACAAACATGAGATCAGCCGTCAGGTGTTGCGCCATGCGCCTTGCGTGGTGATGCTGGTGCACGACATGTCCACTGACCGCTACTTGATTGAACGCGAATACCGTGCCGGTTCAGACATGTTCGCTTATGGTCTTCCAGCAGGCCTAATGGATGAGGGCGAAGACATTCTCGATGCGGCCTTGAGAGAACTGGCCGAAGAAACCGGTGTGGTTCCGGATCGCAATTCGATGGGCGTGGATTACGTGGGTGATTTCTACTCCTCGGAAGGCATGACCGACGAATTGGCGCACATTATGGTGCTGCATTTAGGCCCGTTCAAGCATGAGGAACGGCATTTCGACCCGGATGAGCATGTGGAATCCGCCTGGATTCCTTGGAGTGATCTGGCGGCCACGCGAATCACCGCATCGAATTCAATGATTGCCATCCAACATGAAGCATTGCGTCGTTTGATTGCCAAACACGCTGACGATGAGAACAAGCCATCCTTGTTCTCCTGACGTTCAACTCCAACAGACTTTAGTAACACAAGAAAGTGGGATACTAGAACTATGCAGATCAGACCTGGATCAATGTACCCGCTCGGGGCCAGCTATGACGGTGCCGGTGTGAATTTCGCGCTGTACTCGCAGGTTGCGCAAAAAGTAGAACTGTGTCTCTTCGACGACGATGATAACGAGACTCGCGTCGAGATGACCGAACAAAACTCATACGTATGGCATAACTACATTCCAGGCCTGCAGCCTGGCCAACGATACGGCTACCGCGTATACGGCCCGTACGACCCAGTACATGGCCTGCGATGCAATCCGAACAAACTGCTGCTCGACCCATACGCCAAGGCCATTGAAGGCAACATCGACGGTGATGAAAGCCTCTTCTCATACTGGTTCAAAAGCCCTGATGACAATTCGTCAATGAACACCTTGGATTCGGCGGAACATACCATGAAATCCGCCGTCATCAACCCCTACTTCGACTGGGGCAACGATCAGCATCCCTACATTCCCTACCATGATTCCGTGATCTACGAGGCTCATGTGCGCGGCATGACCAACCTCAACATGGATGTGCCGCCGGATATCCGCGGCACCTATGCGGGCCTTGCATACCCGAGCGTCATCGAATACCTGAAGAAGCTGGGCGTCACCGCCATCGAGCTCATGCCGATTCACCAGTTCGTCAACGACTCCTTCTTACAAGAGAAGGGCCTGTCGAACTACTGGGGTTACAACACCATCGGCTTCTTCGCCCCGCACAACGCATACTCCAGCTCTGGAGAACGCGGCGAACAGGTCAACGAATTCAAATCGATGGTCAAGGCCTACCATCGCGCCGGCATGGAAGTGATTCTCGACGTGGTGTACAACCACACCGCCGAAGGCAACCACATGGGCCCCACCCTGAGCTTCAAAGGCATTGACAACGCCTCCTACTACCGACTGGTGGACGGCGACCCGATGCACTACTTCGATACCACCGGTACCGGTAACTCGCTGCTTATGCGCTCGCCGCACGCCTTGCAGCTCATCACCGACTCGCTGCGCTACTGGGTTACTGAAATGCATGTGGATGGCTTCCGCTTCGATCTGGCAGCCACTCTGGCACGCCAGTTCCAAGAGGTCGACAAGCTTTCCGCATTCTTCGACATCGTGGAACAGGATCCGGTTATCTCCCGCGTCAAGCTCATCGCCGAACCGTGGGATTTGGGCTCTGGCGGTTACCAGGTTGGCGGCTTCCCGTCCAGCTGGTCTGAATGGAATGGCCGCTTCCGCGATACCGTGCGCGACTTCTGGCGCTCGCAGCCTTCAACCTTGCCGGAGTTTGCATCCCGTTTGATGGGTAGCTCTGACCTATATCAGGTCAATGGCCGCCGACCGGTGGCTTCCGTGAACTTCATCACCGCTCACGATGGTTTCACCATGAACGATTTGGTGAGCTACAACGAGAAGCACAACGAGGCCAATGGCGAAGGCAACCGGGATGGCGAATCCAACAACCGTTCCTGGAACTGTGGTGTGGAAGGTGCCACGAATATTCCGGACGTGAATGATTTGCGTCAACGTCAGATGCGCAACATGTTTTCCACGTTGCTGTTGAGCCAGGGTATTCCGATGATTTGCGGTGGTGATGAAGTCTGCCGCACGCAGCAGGGCAATAACAACGCCTATTGCCAGGATAATGAGATTTCCTGGACGGACTGGAACCTCAACAAAGATCAGAAGAACATGTTGAAGTTCGTCTCCAAGCTCATTCACCTGCGCTTGAATCATCCGGTGCTGCATCGTCGTCGTTTCTTCACTGGCCGCGAACCCGGCGATGATTCAAACAAGATTCCACAGGTGGAGTGGTTCGACCATACCGGTTCCATCATGGATATGGAAGATTGGCAGAACACGCACGCCTTCTCCATGATGATCTACCTCAATGGTTCGGATATTCCTGAAGTCGACTGGTATGGCAACCGTATGGTTGACAATGACTTCATCCTGATCTTCAACGCCCATTATGAGCCAATCATGTTCACCCTGCCGGATGAACGCTACGGCCGCAAATGGCAGCTGATTGTGGATACGCATAACCCGGATGGTCCGGAGCTAAGCTATGAGGCCGGCTTCATGATTACCGCCCAATCGCGTAGCTTCATGATGCTGATGAGCGCCAAGAAGCCCGAAAAGCCGTCGCTCGGCCTGTAAGTAAGGCTTATCGCCATATGAAAGGACCCGTTACGTTGTGTAACGGGTCCTTTGTTGATTTGTCCTGCACGGTCTCACCACGCTTCAACTCACGACTGTTGACCTCGGTGGTGACGGTCGGCTGGAAGTCTCGGCGCACTTCGAACTGGATGTTCGCTGACTGGGTCTCCGGGTCGGTGGGTTTCAGCAGATCCTGACTGGAGGAGTTGGAGACGGCCACGCGGGGAATCTTACGGGTGATTTGGAAATTGGTCTTACCATTGCCGGTCGCGGTCCACGGCAGATGTTCCTCGGCACCGGTGGTGGTGCCGGTGATCGTGTAGTCGTTCGATCCGTCGAACTTGGCGACCTTGTTCAGATCGGTGATGGTATAGGTAGCGCCAGCCACCCAGCGTCCATCGCCGGTCTTGATACCTGGATCGAACGTGCCTTTGCGTTTGCCTTGCATGTACCTGTAGCTGGCTTGGATGGTGGACGGCATATCGTTCGCTTCGGCCCAGATGGTGGCCGCACGGTTCCTGACTGCGTTGATGTCGCCGCCCACCAGGGTCATCTTGGTCTTGGCCTCGTTCCACCATGCCTGGTTGCGGTCGAAATGATCGTGGATCGCGTACGCCAGCGCGGCCTGCGTGAGCGCATCACCATCGTTCTGGTACTTGTCGACCAGGTAGGCGGCCTTTTTGCCGTCGTCCGTGTCGACCGGTGTCCATGTGCCCTGGTTCTGCCAGTCGTATGGGTTGCTGAACTCCACGCAGTACTTGTATGGTTTCGAATCGTCCTGCGGTCCCAGGAAGAACGAGCCGGTGCCGACCCACCAGCCGCCCGCGGCGGAACCGCTCATCGGATTCGCGTAATAGCCGGGGCCGGCGGCAGCCTGCGCGGTGCCGGCGACGAGCATGCCGCCCGCCAACGTGGCGGCGGAAGCAACGAGCGCGACCGCGGCCTTGCCCAATCGTTTCAGCAGACCGTGAAAACGCTCAGGATTATCCTTCAATCCCATATCGTCTCCTCTAATCAATGTGATTGACGTCAGAAAAACCTCTGACCTTACAGTGGCGATACTAGCCTCAATATTCGGGTACAGCGCTCCAAACGTTGTAAACAGCCAAAAGAAGCAGGGGAAAAATATCAGCCAAAACCATCAGCAACGTTCATGAACCATATTGCGGCCACCCATTGAAATAATTTGCAAACCGCGAAAACCATGCCCAGACTTGAACGTAACGATGGAGGGGAGAACACCCCCCTCCGTCCAAACCGCATGATATCGAGTCAACCAGGGAAACAATGAGTAAAGGAGAAAAAACGACAATGACAGAGGAAAGCAAAACTCCGGAGAAAGGCACCTCTTCGGCAGAGAACACTTTAACCGTGGAATCCAATAAGCAGAGACCGAAGTGGCTGATCCCGACCATCGCGGGATGTTGCGCAGTCGTGGTCATCGCGGCTGGTTTCGGCGGATACGCGGCCTGGTCGAACCATGAACTGGCCGCGGCGAAAGCCTCATGCGCGGCAGCTTCGGAGAAGGTCAGGAAGGCTGCGAACGAGTATAACGCCCTGTTGAACGGTGATGCAGTCAAGGCATCGGCCGTCAAAACTGATGAGGTGAAGGACGCGAAAACCGTTGATAGCTTGGAGTCCGCGTTGAAGGAGACCGCGCCTGAATACACAGGCTGTGTCGCCGACGACAAGACCGGACTGGATGAGGCCGTCAAGACCCTGAACGATCAGGCGGACTGGTATACGAAACATGAGAAGACCCTGTCCAAGGCGGTGAAAGCGGTTAACGAGTCGAAGGCGGCGAAGACCCTAGATATCGCGAAATCGAATCTGAAGTCGAAGCTGGATGAGGCATCGAAACTTCTGTCGGATTCGGACGGAAAGGTCGCCGATAACTCAACCCGTGACAATCTGAGCAAAACGATTGACGCGGCGAAGAAACTCGCTGACGGGAACGATTCCACCAAACTTGACAAGGCACGTCAGGATGTGGATTCGGCGTTGAAAGCCGTGAGTGATTCCATCCAAGCCAAAATGGAGGCAGATGCGCAGGCTGCCGCCCAAACTGCGGCAGCACAGGCACAATCCTCCTCGAGCGTGGGTTCCAACTATTCCAGGAGTTCCGGATCCAACCGAGGCTATTCGAACGGCGGAGGATACAGCCGACCCAGCACCAGCGGACAGACGGCACAGACGCAGCAGCCATCGACTGATGATGGATATTTTGATTACACTCTTTGCGGAACATCTGACGGTAAAGAATTTCAGCCTTGCTGATTATCCGGCTTTCTCTCCTCGCTTTTCGTCCTTACTTTTCATTCCCCTGTATCATTCCTTGGATACAGGGGAATTTTCGTTCACCGCCACGGACGGCGGGTTCCGTCTGCCGCGCCCCGTCGAATCGAATCCTATCTCTGTTGGAGAAACTTTAAGACCCATGTGGGTGGAAACAATCATGAGTTGTTTCCGCCCACATGCCGATTCCGGCTTAACGGGGCCGAAAGTGCCCTCTGATGCTTGAAAACATTGAGGGCAAGCATTTCCTGTTCATTATCCTAAATCAGTGGAAACGGTTATTGCGTTTGCGAACAGCGTATGAAAGGAGCCGGAGGGTGACCATGTTATGAAAGATTGGTAAATGGTATAACCGTTACCAGTTCATCATGTGGAGTTTGGGTGTCATTACCGCGGTTGCCGCTCCTCTGATCGGCTATATCTCCTATTGCCTTGGTGTGAGCGATCAGCATGCGGAACTGTTGGCGGACAGTCCCGAATATGCGAACGACACGGTGACTGTGAACCTGTTGCAATGGTTGACCGGGCAAACGCAAACCGTCGGTCGGATTCTCGGCATCATCGCCATCATCGGAATACAGAGTGCAGTGGTTGCTCTTTGTTCAGGTTGATTCCGATAGACGCACTTGCTATTTGATTGGCCGTCTCACTGATTCCGATTTTCTCGAGAATCCGTTTGCACTGTCCTTGATTTGGTGATGTGTCCTCGGATAAGAGGAATACCGAGGGAATACCCCCCCAGCGACTTGGAGCCTTACCTTTGCGGGATAAAGCGTTATTTGTTATGACAAAACCAATGTCATCATCCGATGGTCTGTGGTCATTGTTACTCAGTGTTGTCATCGGCCCGTTCAGGGGTAAAAGTAAAACCCCTACTTCCCAAGCGGGAGTAGGGGTTTCGGTCGGGCTAGCGGGATTTGAACCCACGACATCCTGCTCCCAAAGCAGGCGCGCTACCAAACTGCGCTATAGCCCGTATGCTGTAAAACCTTGAACCAGTTTCACGGCACAAACCAACATTGTACATTATGGGTGGACCGGGACACGGGATACAATGTCATGTTGGACATGAATTGCTCACATAATGGGGCAAATGGTGTTGAACGCCGGCAACTCTGGCTGATACAGCCATTGCATGCTTAGGTAGAGAGCAACGGATATCGGCAAGATTGAATCATCGGAGGTACGGAGGGAATCATGGGCCGTCATCAGCGTTCGGAAACATCCGGACTGATTTCCTTCGTCATCTGCGCTGCAGTAGGCGCTGTCGCCATGAATTTCTACATGGAATACGCACCAGCTATCTGGCAGTTGACGCAACGACGTTTCATGGTATGCGCTGGCATTGTTGCGGCCTGTGGCGTGATTTCCTTCATTGTTGGTTACTCCCGCAAATCAAAGTCATTGAACCTCAAAAACGGCTGGCTGGCTCCCATCCGACGCGTTGTGGAAATCGTGGCACTCTCCGTGGTATACGGTTCCACCATATTCCTTTCCTCATTCGCGCTCATCGGCGCAGCGAACGACATGATGGGTAACGCCATTTTCGCCGGCTACATTTCCAGCGTATGTGCTGGCTTCGCCGGGGTAGTGGGATACATGACGTTCGTGCAGGCGGAAATGATGAACGCCAAAACCATCGCCAGCCTGTTGCCGTTCTTTGTCATCTCCGGTGTGGTCACCGCAGGAGTCACCACCGATGACCCATACTGGTATCACAATAACTTCTCCCAGCTGGGCGATCGCACCACGTTCGCGGCGCGCATGTTCAACTCCACGCTGATGCTGGCCGGCACCTGCATCATCATCGTCAGCTACTTCGCCATCTCCGAGCTCGTCACCACCGAACGACTGCAACGCCTCTGGCATGACCGCACCAAAACCGACCCAAACCGCGGCTACATGATCCCGCATTTCATGGCCCGCATCGGCGTGCTCTCCGTACTGCTTACCATCTCCGGCCTCGCCTTCATCGGCATTGGCGCATTCCGCTACACGCCGCATAACCTCATGCACAATATTTGCGCCAAAGGTCTGCCGTTCGTCATGCTGCTCCTGTTTGTACTACTGCCGTGGCTCGCTCCACGCATCTCCAAAGCCGTGATGGTCGCCTCCGATCTGGCAGCACTGGTGTGCGCCGCATTCTGGGCCAACATGATGATGGGACACAATACACTCACCAACGTGGAAGCGCTCGCCGGCCTCATGTTCCTCGGCTGGTTCATCGTATTCTCCCGCCAAATCGCCGCTATCGAGGCAGACCGAGTGGAAGCACAGCTCCTGCACGCGCAAATGATGGAAAACGGCATGGAACAACATGATGGCGCACAAGAGACGGAAATCGAGTCCCGCATCGCCTCCGATCGCTGATCGCTGATGCATTATCGTTATGTTCTTTGCTGGCTCAACCACCAACGATGACGCATAATAGATTGCGGAAAACAAGCCACTGCGATCAAGGAGGAACTATGGCTGTTGAGAACGCCAAGGTACTGATCATCGTCAACAACTGGGGTATTGAGGAAACCGAACTGACCCGCCCGCTGCGCGATCTGAAGGCAGCCGGCGCCCAGGTGACGCTTGCCGCCACCACGCTCGACCCATGCGAAACCGTGCAGCACGACCGCTACGAAGGCGAAACCCTGACCCCAGATGCACGCCTCGCCGACGTACAGGCCGCCGATTATGACCTGCTGGTGGTCCCCGGTGGCACCTGCAACGTCGACCGCATCCGTGTGAACGAAGACGCCATCACCCTGGCACAGGAATTCGCCCACGAAGGCAAGCCGATCGCCGCTATCTGCCACGGTGCATGGCTGCTGGTCAACGCTGATCTGATTGAAGGCAAAACCGCATCTCCATGCCGCTACATTGCAGCCGACATCGAGAACGCAGGCGGCCACTATGTCGACAAGCAGCTGACCGTTGATGACGCAAATGGCTGGAAACTCATCACCTCCCGTAAGCCCGACGATCTGGACTACTTCGTCGCTGCTATCAAGGAAGCACTCGCCTGAATTAGCTCCTGAACAGCCAGTAAGGACGGCTGTGCCCGGCACCAATGCTGGACACAGCCGTCCTTCAATACGTGAAGCTTGATAGATTGACTTCTATGACAGAAAACATGAATCTTTGGTCTGCTCCGTTCGCAACACAGCCGTTGAACGCCACAGTAACCGTGCCAGGCAGCAAATCATTGTCGAATCGCTACCTGATTCTCGCGGCACTAGGCTCGCAGCCGGTGCGTTTGGTTGGTTTGCTGCGCTCGCGAGATACTGATCTGATGATGGGTGCTTTGGAAGCCCTCGGCGTGCGCTGTGAGGTCGATGCCGACACTGATACCACGGTGACCGTGACTCCTCCTGCAGATGGTCGTTTCCGTGGCAATGTCAACCTGTTCTGCGGTCTTGCAGGCACGGTGATGCGTTTCGTGCCTGGTCTCGCTTTGTTCGCTGATGGTCCGGTGCATTTCGATGGCGATGAGCAGGCATATGCTCGCCCGATGAAGCCTGTGCTTGATGGTTTGGAACAGCTCGGTGCCACGGTGGAATATCACGGCGAAATCGGCAAACTGCCGTTTACTATTACTCCTCCGGCAACACTGCCGCAAGATCATGCTCAGGTAAGCATTGACTCTTCTGGTTCCTCGCAATTCATTTCCGGATTGTTGCTGATCGGCTCCCGACTGCCCGGTGGATTGACATTGCAGCATACGGGGGAGAAGACACCGAGCCTGCCGCATATTCGCATGACAGTTGCCGATGTGACCGGAGCTGGCGGCGAAGTGAATGCTGACGAGACCGCTCGTACTTGGACAGTGGAATCGCGCGCATTGCAGCTGCCTGATAAGGTCACGGTTGAGCCTGATTTGTCGAACGCGGCACCATTCTTAGGTGCAGCATTAATTGCAGGCGGCACTGTGCGCGTGCCGCATTGGCCTGTGAATACTACGCAGCCTGGTGGTTTGCTGCCCGGATATCTAGAGCAGATGGGTGCTACGGTATCCTTCCCAGTGATTGATGATGTTCGATACTGCGAAGTCACCGGTAGTGGCACTATTCATGGACTTGGTACCTTTGATTTGACTGCCGCTGGTGAAATCGCGCCTTCATTGGCAGCGATTTTGGTGTTTGCGGATGCGCCCACGGATATGGTTGGTATTGGTCATCTACGTGGGCATGAGACGAACCGTTTGGCTGCATTAGTGGCTGAAATTACGCGTGTGGGTGGTACGGCGGAAGAACTGCCGGATGGTTTGCGTATCGAACCGGTGGCAGCTGAACAGCTGCATGGTGCGGATATGGAAACGTATGCGGATCATCGTATGGCCACGTTTGCGGCAATGCTCGGCTTGCGTATTACTGGTATCAATGTGAAGGATGTTGCTACCACGCGTAAGACGTTGCCGGACTTCGTCGGCATGTGGAACGGCATGCTGGGGGAGTAGTCTTCGCTGCTCATCTGGTCGTCTGGCTCTCCTCAATGAGGAGAGCTTTTCTATATTGATTATGCAAGTGATTATGCAAGAGCCCTGATGATTTCTTTCGAATCATCAGGCTCTTGGCTTAGGCGATCAGAAATTCACAATCACTTGGTGAACTGGTTGCCGTAGGTGTCCTCGCCGGCCTCTGCGATGGCAGCGGACTTGCGGGCGATGGCCAGCTCCTCGTTGGTCGGGATCACAGCGATGATCACGGAGGAATCCGGGGTGGAGATGATACGCGGTTCCTTGGAACGGGTGGCGTTCTTCTCCTCGTCCAGCTTGACGCCGAACGGAGCGAGCTTGTCGCACACCATCTTGCGCACGATGTCATCGTTCTCGCCAACGCCAGCGGTGAAGGTGATCACATCACAGCCACCCATCTGGTAGGTGTAGTTGCCGATGTAGCTGACGATACGGTGCACGTAGACGTCCAGAGCCAGCTTGGCATCCTCGTTGCCCTCGGCCACCAGACGGTGAACCTCGCGCAGATCGCCGAAGCCGGTCATGCCCATCATGCCGGAACGCTTGTTGAACAGGGCATCCAGCTCGTCCACGTTCATGTGAGCGTTACGAATCAGGTGGAAGACCACAGCCGGGTCGATGTCACCGGTACGGCCGCCCATCATCAGGCCCTCGAGCGGGGTCAGACCCATAGAGGTCTCGACCGGCTTGCCGGAGATTTCAGCGGAAGCGGAAGCGCCGTTGCCGATGTGCAGAACGATCTGCTTGAGGCCTTCAGCCGGCTTGCCGATGACTTCCGGAACCACGGAGGAGATGAACTCGTGGGAGGTGCCGTGAGCGCCGTAACGGCGAATGTGGTACTGGTCGGCGATTTCCTTGTTCAGAGCGTAGGTGCTGGCAGCCTTCGGCAGCTGGAAGAAGAAGGAGGAGTCGAAGACGAAGATCTGCGGAACATCCGGCAGCAGGGCGCGCATGACTTCAGCACCCTTGGCCTCCGGGCCGTTGTGCAGCGGAGCGAGCACAGCCAGATCCTTGACCTGGTTGATGGTCTTGTCGGTGACCAGAGCCGGCTTCGGGAAGATGGAGCCGCCCTGCACCACGCGGTGACCGACAGCGACGATGCCCGCGTCGGACAGCTTCGGGCCGTACTCTTCGAAGAAGCCGAGAACGCGCTTCAGACCCTGCTCGTGGTCGTGAATCGGCTCTTCGAGCTCATGCTTCTCACCGTTGTACTCGTGCTTGTAGTGGCCGTCGACCGGTTCGCCGATCTTCTCGACCAGACCGGAAGCCAGGCCTTCGCCGGATTCGAGATCAACCAGCTGGTACTTGATAGAGCTGGAACCGGAATTGATGACAAGGACGGTTTTCGCCATTGTGGGCATCCTCCATTGTGAATTGAATGTTCCCGTGAGACACGGGTTACCGTTGATTAGATTACTCGCTACTTGCTACAAAATGCGGCTCTTCATGGAAAGAAGAGCCGCATTTTGGTTACTGTTACTGGGCTTCGATGGCGGTCAGGGCGATGGTGTTGATAATGTCCTGCACCAGGGCGCCACGGGACAGATCGTTGACCGGCTTGTTCAAGCCTTGCAGTACCGGGCCGATGGCCAGAGCGCCGGAAGAGCGCTGTACTGCCTTGTACGCGATGTTGCCTGCACACAGATCAGGGAACACGAACACGTTGACGTGACCGGCCACATCATTGCCTTTGGCCTTGGTTGCGGCGACGGTGGGGGACCAAGCGGCATCGAACTGAATGGAGCCGACCACCGGCAGATCTGGTGCCTTGTCTTTGAGCAGCTTGGTGGCTTCCTCCACCACATCCACATCCGGGCCCTTGCCGGAGCCGAGCGTGGAGTAGGAGAGCATGCCGACCTTCGGGTCAAGACCGAATGCGCGAGCGGTTTCAGCGGACTGCAGCGCGATTTCGGAAAGCTGTTCGGCATCCGGGTTCAGGTTGATGGCGCAGTCGGCGAATACAGCCACATGATCCTTGAAGCACATGAGGAATGCGCCGGAGACAAGCTTCTGACCAGGCTTGGTCTTGATAACCTGCAGAGCCGGACGCACCGTATTGGCAGTGGAGTTCACAGAACCGGAGACCAGGCCGTCTGCATAGCCGAGCACCACAAGCATCGTACCGAAGTAGCTGGCATCGGTCAGCTGCTTACGGGCCTGCTCTTCGGTCATGCCTTTCTTGGCACGCAGCTCACAGAGCTTGGCGATCATCGGCTTCAAGATGTTCTCGTCATCCATAGCCTGGAAGCGGGCACGCTCAAGGTAATTCAGACCAAGTTCCTTACCACGGGCCAGAATAGCTTCCTTGTTGCCCACGATAATCAGGTTTACGATTTCGCGTTCGAGCAGGTAGTCGGCCGCCTTGATAATGCGGTCTTCCTCACCCTCCGGCAGCACGATGGTCTTCTTGTTGCTCTTGGCCTTGCCGAGCAGTCCGAACTGGAAGGAGTACGGGGTAGTTGGCGGGTTGAAGTCCACATCGAGGGCTGCGAGCACTTCCTCGGTAGGAGCGTACTTGCGGAAGGTCTCCAGTGCCTGTACCTTGCCGGATTCGTCGGTGAAGGAGACCTGAGGCAGGGTCCACACGGGCAGGCCGTACTTGGCCAGTGTGTCCTTCACGGAGACGGAGTGGCGGGTCTCGCAGCCGGTCACGAAAATGCCGAGCACGCGGTTACCGGCAGCTTCCATGCCCTCGATGGAGAGCTTGACGGTCTCATCCAGCTCGTGTGGCCAACGATCGATGGTGCAGACGGCCAGGAACACGCCGGCCTTGAGATCGGCAGCGACATTCGCATTGAATTCGTAGCTGGTCGGGTCGTTGACGTGAGACTTATCAGTACCGACGATCAATGCGGCATCCGCACGGGCAACATCCATAGCATCATTGAATGCGCCGATGATGTCGCCGCGAGCGGTTTCCTTATCTAGGCGCACCTTATGCACGTCAAGGCCGGTGGACAGGGCGACGCCAAGGCCTGCGTTGGAAGCGGACAGCAGTACCGGCGTGAAATCGTCATGGTTGGATACTGCCGGACGGAACACGATGGTCTTGTACTTTGAAGTCAGCGCGTTAAGCACGCCGTAGGCCACCACGTTGCGGCCATTAGCGCCTTCAGGGCTTGCGATATATACACGGGTAACGGTCACTTTGGTCTGTCTCCTTTGATGATCAACATAATTAGGACCACACATCATTGTACTGACCATTGTTACCGTTCACGCTTAAGACGCGGAGTAATTGCGGGAAGAATCCTGAAAGTGCAACAGAAGGAAACGGGACGTCAAAGGGTATAGAAAAAGGGCTTGGGATAATTCCCAAGCCCTTTTCCCTAAGCCGTTAGGCTAAACCTCAGAGTGGAGGAAATCACTCGTTGTCGCCAGCGGTTGCGGCGGTAGCGGTGACAGCGCCCTTCTCCTCGGTGTTCACGCCGGAGTAGATCCAGTCGGTGTAGTCCGGGTGATCGTAGCCGTTGTCGACAGCGAACTGGAAGGCTTCCTGACGGAAGGCCTCGAGCTCAGCGATCTTGTCGGCGTACTTGTCAGCGTCGATCATGCGCAGAGCCTCAGCGGTCAGCTCGTAACGATCGATGCGGTTGACGCGAACCATGTCGTACGGGGTAGTGGTGGAGCCCTCTTCCTCGTAGCCGTGGACGTTGAAGTTGTCGTGGTTCGGGCGATCGTAGATCAGGCCGCGCACGTCGTGAGCGTAGGAGTGGTAAGCGAACAGCACCGGCTTGTCAGCGGTGAAGATGTCAGCGAACTCCTCGTCGGTCAGAGCCTCGTCGTTCTCCTTAGCGGACTGCAGGGAGAGCAGATCAGCGACGTTGACGACCTTGAACTTGATGCCCATAGCCTTCAGCTTGTCGGAAGCAGCCATGATTTCCTGAGTCGGAACATCGCCAGCAGCGGCAAGCACGATCTCGGCCTCGTCGTTGGACTTAGCAGTGGAAGCCCAATCCCAAGCTGCAGCACCCTTCTCGAGCTCAGCGCGAGCTTCGTCCAGGGTCAGCCAGGTGGCAGCCGGCTGCTTGCCAGCGATGATGGCGTTGATCTTGTTGGTGGACTTGTAGCACTTCTCAGCGATAGCCAGCAGCATGTTCGCATCGGTGGCGAAGTAGATGCCGATGACGTGATCGTTGTGGAAGCACTTGTTCAGCAGGACGGAGGTGACACCCGGATCCTGGTGGGAGAAGCCGTTGTGGTCCTGACGCCAAACGTGAGAGGAGACCAGCAGGTTCATGGAAGCAATCGGCTTACGCCACGGAATCTCGCGGACGGTAGCCTCAAGCCACTTGGCGTGCTGGTTCAGCATGGAGTCGATCACGTGGACGAAGGACTCGTAGGAGCTCCAGATGCCGTGACGACCGGTCAGCAGGTAAGCCTCGAGGAAGCCTTCCATCTGGTGCTCGGACAGCTGCTCGACAACCTGGCCGGAGACGTGCATGTGCTCGTCGACCTCGTCGGAGATGTAGCCGGCATCCCACTGCTTGTTGGTGACTTCGTAGGAAGCCTGCAGACGGTTGGAAGCGGTCTCATCCGGTCCGAAGATACGGAAGTCGTGCATGTTGCGAGCGATGATGTCGCGGGTGTAGGCGCCCAGGGTACGGGTGGCTTCGAGCTGGCCCCAGCCGTGGCCGTACTTCTTGACTTCCTTGACCTCGTAGTTCTCGAGCTCCGGCAGGTCCAGATCCTTGCGGATCACACCACCGTTGGCGTTCGGGTTAGCACCGATACGCAGCTCGCCCTTCGGCATGAAGGCGAGGACGTCGTCCTTCACGGCACCGTTCTCGTCGAACAGCTCTTCCGGCTTGTAGGACTCCAGCCAGTTCTTCAGAACTTCGAAGTGAGCCTCGGTATCGCGGGCGGAAGCCAGCGGCACCTGGTGAGAACGCCAGGAGCCCTCGGTCTTCTTGCCGTCGATGTACTTCGGGCAGGTCCAGCCCTTCGGGGTGCGGAAGATCAGCATCGGGTAGAACGGACGATGCACGTTGTCGGTCTGGGCGGTTGCCTTGATGTCGCAGATTTCGTCCCAGATGGTCTCCCACAGCTCGGCGAAGCGACGGTGGATGGACATGTGATCCTCATCGTCGAAGCCAGCGACGAACTCGTACGGCTCGTAGCCCATGCCGTGGAAGAACTCGTGCAGCTCTTCGTCGGAAATACGGGACAGGATGGTCGGGTTAGCGATCTTGTAGCCGTTGAGGTGCAGGATCGGCAGCACGATACCATCGGTGCGCGGGTTCACGAGCTTGTTGGACTGCCAGCCGGTAGCCAGCGGGCCGGTCTCAGCTTCGCCGTCGCCGACGATGGCCGGGACGAACAGGCTCGGGTTGTCCATGATGGCGCCGTAAGCGTGGGACAGAGCGTAACCCAGCTCGCCACCTTCGTGGATGGAGCCCGGGGTCTCCGGAGCGAAGTGGGACGGAATACCGCCCGGGTAGGAGAACTGACGGAAGAACTTCTGCAGACCAGCCTCATCCTTGGTGATCTTCGGGAAGGTCTCAGTGTAGGTGCCATCCAGGTAGGACTGGGAGGTACCAGCCGGGCCACCGTGGCCCGGGCCCATGATGATCACGGTGTTCTGGCCGTGGTCAGCGATGAAGCGGTTGATGTGGCCGATGAGGAAGTTCAGGCCAGGGGTGGTGCCCCAGTGGCCGACCAGACGGTGCTTCACATCTTCGCGAGTGAAGGGCTCCTTCATCAGCGGGTTGGAACGCAGATAAATCTGGCCGATGGAAAGGTAGTTGGCAGCGCGCCAGTACTTGTCAACACCTTCGAGGGCTTCCTCGGAAACCGGAGCGTTGAGCTTCTTCCAAGGGGTGCCAATAACAGGACTCGTCATGTGTACTCCTGTACTCCTGCACGGTAATCGTGCGATTGATTATTTCTGTTCGGTCGCGGGCCTGGTTCCTTGCGGTACCTAGGTTTTCCGTTCCCAATCAATCGTCATGGTACGAGGACAACACGACTTTTGAACGATTTCTTGCGGGTGTGTTCGAAATTGTTGCGGAAATTTCAGTATTTGTGCGTTTAAGCCTTAACTTTGTCAACATTTATTTTTTGATCTTATATCCATAAAACCGCAGAATAAAGCCAAAAACCTATGGTTTTGCACACGTTCTCACGTTCGTTTTTCAATGTTCTAAACCGGCGTGTTGGCTTTGTGAAGGCGTGTATTTTGTTTGCTTTTCGCACATTCTGCATGCGTGTCGACGTTGTCGTATTGACCAGTGATAATCGTGCATGTTTAACCCACGTAAAGTCCCAATGAACGTTAGGGGAATATCAATGGCAAATGGTCCTGTGCTTGTCGTCGATTTCGGCGCCCAGTACGCCCAGCTCATCGCTCGCCGCGTCCGCGAGGCCGGCGTCTACTCAGAACTTGTGCCGCATTCCATGCCGGCTGACGAGATTCTGGCCAAAGATCCAAAGGCAATTATTTTGTCCGGTGGCCCGGCTTCCGTATTCGAACCCGGCGCACCTTCTATAGATACTAAGGTCTTCAATGCTGGCGTCCCGGTGCTCGGCATCTGCTACGGCTTCCAGGTTATGGCCTACGAGCTCGGCGGCAAGGTAGACAAGGCGGCGCTCGGCGAATACGGCAAGACCAGCGCCACCATTGATAATGCTGAAGGCATTCTTGCTGATTCCCCTGCGGAACAGACCACGTGGATGAGCCACGGTGTGGCCGTTGAGCAGGCTCCTGAAGGCTTCGAAGTGCTGGCGCATACTGAAGGTGCACCGGTTGCCGCCATGGCGGATGAATCCCGCAAGCTGTACGGTGTGCAGTGGCATCCGGAAGTTAAGCACTCTCCGCTGGGTCAGAAGCTCATCGAAAACTTCCTGCACCGTTGCGCTGCCCTGCCTAACGATTGGGATGCATCCTCCATCATTGAAGACCAGGTCAAGAAGATTCGTGAGCAGGTCGGCGATGCCGAAGTAATCTGCGGCCTGTCCGGTGGCGTGGATTCCGCTGTTGCCGCCGCTTTGGTGCACAAGGCTATCGGCGACCAGCTCACCTGCGTATTCGTCGACCATGGTCTGCTGCGCAAGGGTGAAGTGGAACAGGTCAAGCACGACTTCGTCGAAGCCACCGGTATCCGTCTGATCACCGTTGATGCCGCTGATGACTTCCTCACCGCACTGAAGGGCGTATCCGAGCCGGAACGCAAGCGCAAAATCATCGGCGAAAAGTTCATTCGCACCTTCGAAAAGGCCCAGAAGCAGGTACTCGAAGAGGCTGGTGCCCGTGGCAAGGAAGTCAAGTTCCTCGTTCAGGGCACTCTGTACCCAGATGTTGTCGAATCCGGTGGCGGCGACGGTGCGGCCAACATCAAGTCCCACCACAACGTTGGCGGCCTGCCCAAGGATCTCAAGTTCCAGCTCGTTGAGCCGCTGCGTACCCTCTTCAAGGATGAGGTGCGCGCCATCGGCACCGAGCTCGGTCTGCCGGACGAAATCGTCTGGCGTCAGCCATTCCCGGGCCCGGGCCTCGGCATCCGCATCATCGGCGAAATCACCAAGGAACGCCTCGACCTCCTGCGCGAAGCCGACGCCATCGCTCGTGAAGAGCTCACCAAGGCTGGTCTCGATCGTGACATCTGGCAGTGCCCGGTAGTGCTTCTCGCCGACGTTCACTCCGTTGGCGTCCAGGGCGATGAGCGTACGTATGGTTCCCCGATCGTGCTGCGCCCCGTGTCTTCCGAAGACGCCATGACCGCTGATTGGGCTCGCGTCCCATACGACGTGCTCGCCACCATTTCCACGCGCATCACCAACGAATGCCGCCAGATCAACCGCGTGGTGCTGGACTGCACTAGCAAGCCCCCGGCAACCATCGAATGGGAATAATCGAATGATGGAGCGTATACCGCCTTTCCTCACCCTCGACGCACCTCAGTGCGCCTTCGGGTTCGGACGGCGGTCTCCGCACGCATCATTCGATTATTCATGAGTGAAATGCTCTGATGGAGCGTTAGCTGGATTGGGAGTCACCTTGGATGGTGACTCCCTTTTTTATGCTGCGTGACAATAGGCTATAATCTTTCCGTTTACGACGATGTTCGGGAAGGAATATTCGCCTTATGAAGCAGGGCTTTGACAACGCGAAGTATATTGAGCTGCAGTCCAACAACATTAGGAAGCGCATCGCGCAGTTTGGCGGCAAACTGTATTTGGAATTTGGCGGCAAACTGTTCGACGATTATCACGCTTCGCGCGTATTGCCAGGCTTCGAGCCGGACGTGAAATTCCAAATGCTCAAAAGCATGGCCAATGATGTAGAAATCGTTATCGCCATCAATGCCAATCACATTGAAAAAGCGAAAATGCGCGGCGACCTCGGTATTCCATACGACGAGGATGTGCTGCGACTCATTGACGTCTTCCGCTCCCACGGCCTCTACGTAGGTTCAGTGGTGCTCACCCAGTATGCGGGTCAGCCTGCCGCCAACGCATACCGTCACCGTCTCGAACAGTTGGGCGTCACATGCTATCTGCATTATCCGATCGCCGGATATCCGCACGATATCGAGCATATTGTTTCTCAAGAAGGCTACGGCAAGAACGATTACATTGAAACAAGCCGCCCACTGGTAGTCGTCACCGCGCCAGGTCCAGGTTCCGGCAAACTCGCCACATGCCTGTCCCAGCTGTACCACGAGCATCAGCGTGGCATCGAAGCCGGATACGCCAAATACGAGACGTTCCCGATTTGGAATCTGCCGCTCAACCATCCGGTGAACATCGCCTATGAAGCCGCCACCGCCGATCTCGACGATGCGAACATCATCGACCCATTCCATCTTGAGACATACGGCAAAACCACCGTCAACTACAACCGTGACGTTGAAGCATTCCCCGTGCTCAAAGCCATGATGGAGCGAATCATGGGGGAGAGCCCATACCAAAGCCCCACCGATATGGGCGTCAATATGGCCGGCTATGCCATCGTGGATGATGACGCTTGCCGTGAAGCCTCCCGATTGGAAATCGTGCGCCGATACTTCGCTGCCGCTGAGCGCGTAAAGCGTACCGGAACTGGTGAAGAACAAGTAGAACGCTTGCGTTCAATCATGAACAAGGCTGACGTAACGCCTAATTTGTCTCCGGCTCGAGCTGCAGCGCTTGACAAGGAAGCAGCTACAGGCGCGCCAGCCGGTGCGATGGTATTGCCGGACGGCAGTGTGGTTACTGGTAAAACCGGTGATTTGCTTGGCGCAGCCAGCGCACTGCTTATGCATGCGCTGAAAGCCGTCACTGGAGTAGACGATACGGAGCAAGTCATCGATGATGCAGCGATTGAGCCAATCTGCCAGTTGAAGACGGAACATCTCAACAGTGCAAACCGACGCCTGCATTCCGACGAAACGCTGATCGCATTATCCATCACCAGTGCCACCAGCCCGGTAGCGGCCCGCGTTATTGCCGGGCTCGAACAATTGCGCGGCTGTGATGCCTTCTTCTCAGTAATTATCTCCTCTACCGATGAGGCGCTGTACCGCAAACTCGGCATTAACGTATGCTGCGAACCCAAGTACGAGCGTGTAAGCCTGTACCACAAGTAAGCAAATAAACAAGCAAGTTCAGCAAGCCCTGCGAAACCCAAATAATTCTGGGATTCGCAGGGCTTGCTGTGTCTGTGCCTATTGATGTAATAACCAACCGAGAGAGCGACTGAAAAGAGAATAAGAGAACAAGCCAGTGGCAACAGCAGTTCACGGACGTTATATAGGCGTCAATGGTATTAAAGGTTTGGCAATTATCGCCATCGTGCTATATCACACACAACAGCAAATGCTGCCAGGCGGATTCTACGGCGTCGATGTATTCTTCACCATTTCAGGATTTTTGATTGGCATAAGCCTACTGCGGTCGCTATTCAACACCGGCTCACTGCGCCTTGACCGATACATTACTAAACGCGCCGCGCGACTCTACCCAGCACTGTTCTTCATGGTTCCCATCATGGTATCTGTGGGATGGTTGTACGACCATGACATTCTAGTATCCATACGCAACCAAATCATCACAGTGTTGTTGGGCTGCTATAACTGGTACGCCATCGCAGGTGGGCAAAGCTATTTTGACCAGATGAACCCGCAGGTATTCCGCCATTTATGGTTCATCAGCGTGCTGATGCAGTTCTACGTTATTGTGCCGCTGATTACATGGCTAATGTGGCGGATTCGCCGGGCGAGTGCTGTTTGTATTCCATTGATACTAGCTGCTATAAGCGGTGTGCTGATGTGGGTGCTGTACACGCCTGGTGCCGATCCCACGCGCGTGTACTTCGGTACGGATACCCATGGGTTTGGATTAATGCTGGGCGTTGCCTTGGCTTGGCTGGTTATTCGTTATGAACAGCGGCATCCACGCTTACCGCGAATCGTTCGCACTGTACCGTATCCAGATGGCACATCTGTGCCTGTTGCCTTGCCCAAAGTGCCTCAGCCGATACGCATTCGCATGTGGAGGGCTATTGCTCCTCTGCTCGCTTTCATTAGCTTGGTTATTCTTGTTGTGATGACTATTGCCGGAAAGCAGAATGATTTTGCTTTCCGCGGCGGCATCATGCTTGCCAGCGTGCTCGCGGTCGTGCTGATTGCAGGAACAATTTGCGAGGATTCCTGGATGCAGGATCTGATGGTGTTCCTGCCGCTCGCAGGTTTAGGCAAATACTCATACGGCATTTATCTATGGCATTGGCCGCTGTGGATCGTGTCCCTTGCCGTAGCACCGCAAATAATACCGGCGCGCGGACCTTGGCCATTACTCATGACTGCCATATTGACAGCGATTGCTGCAACTGCATCATGGATTCTGGTGGAGCGTCCGGCAGGTGTCCGTTCGGCACTGTTCGTTATTCTGCCAATTCACAACGCCACGCCAGGGCATATTGTTCGCGCGGTGATAGTGGATGTGCTTGTAGCCGTATCGGTATTCGGCTGCGTGCAAGGTGTGGCTCATGCTCCAACGCAAACCGTTATGCAGCAGGAGCTTGAGGAACAGGCCAGACGATTGGAAGCGGAACAGCAACGCACAGGCGATTTGCTGCGCAATGATGTTCCTGAACCACCACAGCCGCCTCAGCCTCGATACACCATGCCTACAGGCGATCAGATTACAGCTGTCGGTGATTCTGTGATGCTGGCATCTTCGCAAGGCCTATCAGCAGTGTTTCCCGGCATTCAGATTGATGCTGATGTGTCCCGTTCGATGATTGCGGGTGCCAGCATCATCAAGAATGATGTTGCATCCGGTACGTTGCGCCAATGGGTGTTTGTTGGTTTAGGTACCAATACCGCCGCCAATACTGGGCAGTTGGATACTATTTATAACCAGCTAGGTCCAGATCGCATTATGGTGCTCATTAACGCGCATGGTGATCGTTCTTGGATCGGTCCTACTAACCAAGTGTTGTCTGACTATGCCAATGCGCATAACAACAATGTGATATTGGTCGACTGGGATGCCGCAGCGAACGCGAATCCTCAAGTATTGGGCTCCGATGGAATTCACCCGAAGGGCGGTAGCGACCTGTATGCGCAGACCGTCAAACAGACCATATCTGATTGGATCGCCAATACTCATTAACCGGCTGTATGCACAGTTGGTAAACAGTAGGCGACGCAGCTGTGTATCCCAGTCGCCAAGAGCAGCTATGCTTAGGATTTGCATCAGCGAGACCACACGTTGGGAGTAATGGTGAGCGCAATCCTTGAAGGAAAGCCTGATAAGAACCTGATTCTCGTTACGGGAAGAATTCATCCGAAATTGGCCGAAGATGTTGCACAGCAACTCGGCATCGATCTGCTGGAAACCACGGCATACGATTTCGCCAACGGCGAGATGTACGTGCGTTACACCGAATCGGTCCGTGGTGCGGATGTTTTCGTCCTGCAAAGCCACTATCAGCCGATTAACAAGGCCATTATGGAACAGCTCATCATGATTGATGCGCTGAAGCGTGCCTCCGCACGCTCCATCACAGCCGTATGCCCGCTGGTCGGTTATTCCCGCCAGGATAAGAAGCACCGCGGCCGTGAGCCAATTTCCTGCCGTCTGATTTTCGACCTGCTCAAGACCGCAGGCGCAGACCGCATCATGTCCGTCGACCTTCATGCCGCACAGTCTCAGGGCTTCTTCGACGGCCCGGTCGATCATCTGATCGCCATGCCTGTGCTGGTTGATTACATTCGCGATCGTTTCCAGGGCCAGCTCGATAACGTTGCTGTCGTTTCCCCGGATGCCGGTCGTATCCGCGTTGCAGAGCAGTGGGCTCAGCGCCTTGGCGGCGGCCCGCTCGCCTTCGTGCACAAGACACGCGATATTACGCGCCCGAACCAGGCTGTAGCCAACCGCGTGGTTGGTGACGTCAAGGGCAAGGATTGTGTGCTCGTGGATGATTTGATCGACACTGCTGGCACCATCGCCGGCGCATGCCACGTACTGCAGGATGCCGGCGCAAAGTCGGTGACCGTAGTCGCCACGCACGGCGTACTGTCTGGCCCTGCAGTGGAGCGCCTGAAGAATTGCGGCGCTCGCGAAGTAGTGCTTACCGACACGGTTCCGATTCCAGAAGAGAAGCGTTGGGATGGTCTGACTGTGCTGTCCATCGCGCCACTCCTGGCCAGCGCCATTCGCGCGGTCTTCGAGGACGGTTCTGTTGCCGAATTGTTCGATACCTACCCGGAACACCACGGTCAGGGCTTCCTGTTCGCGTGACGCATCGGCTATCGGCGAACGCGCGAATGGTCGCGATGCTGCTTCGTGAAACAAGCAATATTACGGTAGACACGACGCGACATGGCGGCGTCATTCGACAAATGCCGAATATATGGTATAAATGAACACTTGTGGGTGAAAAACCCACGATTCCCCCATGGTGTAATGGCAGCACACGGGTCTTTGGAACCCTTTGTCTTGGTTCGAGTCCAGGTGGGGGAGCTCAAAACGGTTCCGAGGTGAACGCCTCAGGACCGCGCATGGCCCCGGGAAATCGAGGTCGTAAGGCATCACGAGAGCGCGTGGACCGGTAGCGGCCCCGCGCTCTTTTCCGTTCTCGGGGTCATCAGGCTTCACGATGTAGCGAGGCCCGGCAGCACCGGCAAGCTGTGCATTATCAGGTGCGACATCATGTCGCACCTGATAATGCGATTGACTTCCGTTGCTGATGATGGAAAGCGGCATGACAAGTTCCGCTACCGAAATATCAAAGAAATCTGCGGCATTGGCTATATCGGACATAGTCCAATCCGTCCTCCGGTTGATTTTTCGGCTTAATCCGCTCTGGGCTATTCCGAGCTTTTCCGCAAAATCTTCTTGCCTCGTTGAATAGGCGGCCATAAGTATTCTTATATTCTTCGTCACAGTGTCCTGCAGTTGCAGTGCTGCCTGAGAATTAACCTGACTAGAAATCTTCATACTTATATTTTATATAAGTACTTTTGAATAATCCACTCTAAGTGCTAGTCTTATGCGTATGGCGCATAAGACTGTTACAAGTAATAGAATCGATGTTCTGAGAAAACAGAAGGAGATGACACAAGAGGAGCTGGCGAATTGTTTGGGAGTCAAGCAGGCGTCTATTTCTAGGAAGCTTGCAGGTGTGATTCCGTTCAGTGTGCAGGAAGTGAAAGCTTGTGTATCTATTTTTCATACGTCGGCTGACTATTTGTATGGGTTATCCGACATTCCAGACGAGCGTAGTGACATGAACCCGAGAGAGACCGGTCCCGAATATGAGTGAGAGAGTGCTGTGGATTCGCCTGTATGTGACCGGACCTACTCCATCGTCGGGCGAGGTCGTGGGGCTGCGCATTGAAAATCGTCAGATTCACAGGGTGCTGTTTGATGCTTTTTTCCGGCCATCCGCCGAGCGGGAATGGGATATGCTCCCGACCGAGAATGGCGTCGTGGATTTGCGCGACAGGCTTCATATCAGCATCTACATCACGCCCATCGAACTGATTCTTTCCCAGGCCACCATAATCCGGGGCGACTGCGTAGAACGAGACCTGATGTTCCTCCAGGCAGCAGGGATTCACATAGAGAAGCCGGTAGTAGCGCGAAGCATACAAGCCGAGCATAGAAGAAGACTTGCGCAAGGGATTGCCGTCCCCGCGCACACCCAGGAGCTGGATTGCCGTCCAATCCCGGGCGCACTGGAAACCATCCAATAACCCAATTCCATCCAAGAACCCAGAGAGCAGAGAGAAACCAGAATGTCAGATAAGAATATCCGACAGCAGCCCCGCCGCGGTCTCGCGGCGGGTGCCTGCCACCGTGAGTACGACCTCGGACGCAAAGCTGCGTCCATCGTCCGACATGGCATCAGCCAGTATCAGAGCGGAGGAGAAACCAGGGTCACGCAATTCCTTCGAAGTGATCCCGATGGACAACGCCCAACGGACGCCGTCATCGAACGCGAGATCGGAGCCAACCGTGTAAGGACGAACAAAGGCGCCTCCGGAAATCACGTCACGGTAAGCCATCCACGCAAGGGATGCACGCTCTCGGAGGGGAAGACAGCCGCGACCCTCAAGCAGATTCCCATACATAAGACCTGTGACGGCAAGCTGCGTGGAAGTCGGCTCGTGATAGGCGGCGATAACACCCTGAAGCCAATCGCGGCGACGGAACTCAAGCCCGTGGAGTCCCCGGCGCTTGAGAACGGAGACGAAGCCCGCGTCCGAGGAATCCTTCATGATGACCGCCGATCAATAGACGTAAACGATATCCAGTTAACCAGCCCACATGACTGCAATCCGATATCGGAGTCTGAGAACGGAAGCGGATAAAAAGAATGCCCTCACATGAATTGCCGTTCACGTGAGGGCGATGGTCCCATCCTTTAACCCATTTGCATTGCCCCTAACCGGACGAATCCGGTTCGGGAGAGGAACCAAACCAACCCGATGAAGAGGAGCCGCCTCCGAGAAAACCGATCGAACAGAAACCTCAATCAATCACATCGAAAGCAAAAACCACTATCAAAGGATCAGCATGACCAATTCTTACATCAACCCCACCCAGCAGTCCACCGATAAGAACGAATATTCACAGGAAGCGTCCGCAATGCAGGACGTGGAAATCGTGGACGCCGACCTCGTCGAGAATGACGAGGAGCAAGGGGCCCCGGAACCCATCCGTATCATCGAACAGCCCGAACCTCAGGAGCTCACGGTCGGTGACGCTGTCATCGAATACGCGCAGAATACTCTGCCGGTAAGCGTCGGGGAGAATGTATTCGGAAGCCGATTCACCCGAGAAGAAGCGGAAAAACTCATCGCCGACATCCAAGAGCAACTGTACGAGACCGCTAAATCACAGCAGAAGCTACATGAATCAATCAATGAGGCATTCAACGGCCGAGCATGGATCGCCCTTGGGTATGAACGGGGAGAAGCCGGCTGGCTCAAGATGTGCAAGGAAAAGTTCACCCCAGACGCGATTCGTTTCACCGTGCAGCAACGCACCAACCTGGTCCTCTCCTTCCAGACAGACCCCATCAGCAACCGCGCACTGGCAGGCGCATTAGGCGTTACCGAAATAACAGTACGACGCGCGTTGAAACAAACGGCAGCGTCCCGTCAGGCAAACAAGCCTAAGCCGATTGTTGGGTCGGATGGTAAGCGTTACACGGTCAAGGAACTTTCCGATTCCGAACGTCGGGAGCTTGACGCGAAGATCTACGACATGAACATGCCCAAGGACGAGGGCGGCCAGGGCATGACCCAACAGGAGATCGCGGCGAAACTCGACATGGCGCAATCCACGGTCTGCGCGTCGATCAAGCGAGAGAACACGCGCCGCATGAGCGAGGGACTCAAGGAGATAACCCCGGCGGCCGGAGTTTCGGAAGAGGTCGGCATGATAGACGACGACCAGCAGCTCGATGTGGACGCGCCAGCCATCAGCATCGATGACCGCTACTTCATGGACGCATTCCGCCAGGTGGCCTCCACCGCAGCCTCCAGCTTCCAGCAGCTCGTGGAATTCATGAGCGGCGACCAATGGCAGCCAGGCACGGAAACCGTGGACATGATCATGGACCGCAGCAGCGACGACATGACCAGCATCCTCTCGAACATCTGCACATACCTCAGACTCCTCGACAAGGACATCGACGAACTCTGGCCGGATGACGAGGACGGATCCAACCCCGAACAGGACGAGGTGATCAACCTGTTCGAACAGATCTTCACGGTCGCCAAGGAAATCGCCTGAACGAAACCAGAAGCGGGAACACAACCCCCGAGGACAGACGGGGCAGTTAGGAGAGACCAATCATGAACAAGCAGAACAAGACCAGGACCACCGGAAGCGTGAGCATGCTGCCCGGCGTCACCGTGGGCGTTATGATCGCGATCATCGCGTTCGTCCTATCATTCGACGCGCTACGGCTCGTGTTCGTGGCCAGCGGCATCAACCCGATGCTCTCATGGGGAGGACCACTTTGCGTGGACGGAACGATCCTCCTGTGCACATGGGCCACATGGGGATTCCGAAAAGGACACATCCGCGGCCGCTGGTACCCCTGGGCGGGACTGGTCATGTTCAGCCTGTTCAGCGTGACAGGCAACGCATTGCACGCGTGGCTCAACGCAGGCGGCAGGCTCCCCATGTGGGGAGCTCCCGCGATCATGAGCATCCCGCCCATCGCGCTCCTCTACTCGACGCACCTGATCGTCATTATCGCAGGCGACCGGCAGGACAAGATCACCCGGGCCATCAACGACATGACGGACACCGATGCCGACCCTGAACCCTCCATAGTGAAAAACACCACCACTGAGCCCGAGAAGCCGTTCAAGTCGGTCGAAGAAGAGAAACGCACAGTGTCAAGCGGAAGCCTCACGGCGGAAAACGAACCCGACGTCGTGGATGACCTGTTCGCACGGTTCGAACCCATGGCCAATACGCCGCACGATGTGGAGGACCGTCCGTTCGACCAGGAACGACACCAGACGAGTGAACCGCTCATCCAACCCCAGCCACGCATCATGGCCCGCATACCCGAACCCGAACCGGAACATGAAACCGTCCAATCCGAAACGTCGACGGAACCTAAGCCCGAAACGGAAGCAACGAGCATTCCGGTGCAGCCAAGCGGAAAACCGGTCAGGAAGAACACGAAGCGCGAAAACAGCGCACGCGAGACCGAGACGCGCGACGCCGCCGCAGCAGGAGAGGGGAGCGGGAACCCTTCCGGTGATGCCGGCCCAAAAGCCCCGGACGCTCCTGAACTCGGGTTCGACCCCGAACCATGGCGCCAATGGGCCCGGGACATGAAACAGCAGGGCCTGCCGGTAACCGCCACCACAGCCCACGAGAACGGGCCGGCAACCAGCCTGAGAACCGCGAAACGCCGTCTGGCGGACCTGCGCAAGGTCTGGCCCGACGAGTTTTGACACAGAAAAAACAATCCATCGATCCCACCGGGAAGTGATCGGTCATGAGAAAAGCAAGCAAGGAGACCGTGAACGTCATGATGACGCTCACCTGTAACGAGGTGACCGTCTCCGAGTTCACCGCCGCACTGGAAGACAACCGCGGACGCGTGCGCAAATGCCTCGGCTCCGACTGGCAGTGGGCCGAGAACGAGATCATGAGCGATCTGGCGATGCGCACCCTGAAACGCCTCGACTACTGGCATCGCACCAACACGACCAGCCTGCCCGCGTTCATCAACCAACTCGTCCCCACCACCGTGGGCGAATGGCTCAAAACGCAACGCCCCAAACACCGTTCTGGCATGACCCAGGCACCCGAACGGCAGGCGGGCAGGCTCAAACCACCCACGGATCCCAACGACAGACAGGCATGGGAGGAATACCGGCGCCGCGAACAAACACTCGCCGACTCCGACGTGATATGCGAGGCGGCCGACGTGTTCGAGTCACGCGAAAGCCTTGACGGCGGGAACGGACTGGCCGCCGTGGGCGACACGGAATCATACCGGCGCTGGAGCATGCCCGACGGGGAAGGCGACTCCACGCGGATCAGCGCCGAATACCAGCAGGACATGAAGGCACTCGAATACGCGGTCACCGCCCGATGGGGACTGGAGGCATGGCGTCGCATCGTCAACCGCTGCATGACATCCAACCGCGCCATGCCCCTCCTACGGGAGATACGGCACTGGCTCCAAGCCCACCACGAACGCAAACGCATCGACTTCGACCAATACCCGTACCTGACCGCCTGCGCGACACGCAAACCCGCTATCGGACCCGATCGACGCAAGAACAGGTGAACGTCACGTGAAACCACCGTCTCGACCGCAACGAAGCGGAACCGAAACGGAAAAACAACCCACGAACAGGAAGGACACCCCCATCATGAACCCCACGGCGATCACGCGGACCGAGCAACGGAACGAACCCGAACCCATCACCCAACAGTTCCCACGGGTCGATGACCAGACCAGGCCGAACATCGGAAGATACCAGGCCGACCTGCTCCTCGACATGACCCTCCAGGCATGGAGACGCCTCGGCATCGAGTTCCCCACGGCACGAGGCAACGACTGGCAGTGGATCAGGATGATCCTCGCCCTGCCGGAACACACCACGTTCATCACCCCCAAAGGAGACGAACAGGCCGTATACGCGATGGCCGCCGACGAACACTGGTTCGGCCGCTGGCACGACATACTCAAAACCCGCGTCCAGAACATCCTCGACCAGCTCGTCCGCAACGACCGGATCATCCTCGAACTCGACCCGGAAATGTGGCTGAACATGCCATCAACGGAACTATGCGAACAGGTCAGGAACCGGCACGACCCCACACGCAACAACCTCACCGACAGTATCCAACCCATAACGGGATGGTGGTGACCATGGAAGAGGAACGAAGCGAACGAAAAATCATCGAATTCCTCGCATGCAACACCTCGTTCGATGGCCGTGACGACCTGCAATGGGAGCTACGACGCGAATATTGGCGCGCGGGAACCCAATCCCATGGTGAGGCGGTAGAAGCGTGCATACGACTCGCACGCTCATGCGGCATAACGGACCCCATCTACAAAGGGCCGGACGATCCAAACAGGCCGCGCATCGAATACCGAAGACCAGCACAAGGAAAGAACACGAGATGAGCGTCACCATCATCAGGGACGAGCACGGGACCGTGGACACGCAGGCCATGGCCCTCGAACGACTCGGCAGCATCACCGGCTTCGAACCCGGCAAACCCATGGACGCGGAACAATTCGTCGCCATATGGACCGACGGATGGAACCAGAGCATGGAGACCGCCACCTACATCGAGGAAAGAATCAACCGCGACGACCTCACGGAAGACGCCCCACAGAACGGAAGGGGATTGTTCAGCCATGCAGGATGATAAGCCGACAGCCCCCAACGGCGACGGACGACCCGGAGCGACCCATGGAAGCCTTGAACCCACCAGCAAGGCATTGGACCGGCTCGCACGGGAATACCGGCAACGACACCACGACGAACGGAAGGAGGAACAACGATGACCGCGGGAACATTGGAAAAGGTATACGGGTTGAGCGACCCCAGACTCACCCCGGCCGCCGGAGCCGTGCTCGCCTACTACGCGTACCGCTCCTACTATCCTGACGGCAGATGCGCATGGCCCGCCACGGCGAAGGTAGCCGAATCATGCTTCATGGACAAGAAGACCGTGATAAGGGCCCGCGACCTGCTCATCGAACTCGGATACATGCGCGTGGCCCCCGACCAGACCTGGAACGCGCGCGACGCGGAAACCGGCGAATGGAAACGCAAGAACAACCGCACCACCGTATACGACGTGCTCATCGAGAACTTCCACGGAGTCATGGACGCCTCGGAGGAAGGAAGGGCCGAACGAGAAGAGGAACGCCGCGAAACCACGGAAACACTGCAGGAGAGTTCCGCGAAGCCAAGGAAAAAGGAGGGTCAGAATGTCACCCCTCGCAAAAACGGCGGAAAACCAACGAAACGGAGAGGGGGCAGAATGTCACCCCTCGCAAACGGGCACGCATCCGAGCCGGAACCTAATGGTGACATTCTGTCCAGCGAAAGGGGTCAGAATGTCACCCTACTAACTAATAACCAACTAGTTTCCCCTTTGCCACCTTCGGTGGCATCTCCCCGTGGCGGGGAGAGCCACGCCGAAACGGGAAACCAAACCACAGTCGAAAACGCGACGCCGCAACCGGAGGCGGAAACCGACGACGGCTCATGGCAGACGGCCGAAACATCCGACCCCGGCAAGGCTCCGGCACGCATGAGGGCGGAATGGCTGCTCGACCGGCTCGAGGCCCGACGCCATGCCATGGGGCTGACCGTGCGCGCACGATCCCGACGTGACCTCGACGCCGTGACACGGCTCGTGGAACGACTCGACGCCGCAGGCGAGGACGCGAACACGCTCATGGCCCGGATCCTCGACCATGCGCTCGAATCCGACTGGCAGGCCAAACGCATCGACACGGGCCGACGCTTCGCGCGCCTGTTCGACCAGCTCAGGGACGACATGACCATCGACCGGCGCAACCTGGAACGCCGACGCATGCAATCCGCCACCACCGCCGAGCAGACGGATCCCGACCATGAAGCCGGATCCGAGCCGGAGCGACGCGAACAGGCGCAACGGGAACGCGCCATGGCCGTCCTGCGCGGACGACTCGGGACGGAACCTGAAGCGAACCCGAACGCCGCCATGCGAAGCCTCGCCCAAAAGCTCGAGGAAACACCGACCGAACCCGATCCCGAAACCCTCGAACGACTCATCGCGACGGCGATCCAGGACGGCCGCGAGGCCACGCTGCGCAAACGGACCATCCAGGCCGAACAGGAAGACCGGATTGAGGAATACCGGGCCATGCACGGCGGCAGCTGCTTCGCAGGCAACTGGAGCAAAGCGGAAGCCGCATGACCTGACACGAGCCGGCATTATCAGGTGCGACATAATGTCGCACCTGATAATGCGAGCCATATCGCCGAACCAAGGAAAACGCTGCCAGCCATTATCAGGTGTCCCAACATGGGACACCTGATAATCCAAGATCTCTCGGTCGGCCCGCAGAAGCCGTGAAACCCCCGATATAGCGGGAAACAAGGGTGAACGCGAAGGGACGGGGACGAGGACGCGAACGGTGCGCCCACCCCATCCCGGAAACGAGGAAACCACCATGGGAGCAAGAAGAAAACCCGTCACCCTCGCACAACTGGCAGGGCAGGAACACAGGCCGCTCGACCGAATCGTGCAGGCGGCGAACCGCTGCGGAATCCAAGGCGCGCACGCCACGCTGCGCGTCACCGCCAACCAGGCCGCGGAGATCATCCGGCAACTCGACATCGAGGACTGGGACCGATGAACGGGCAACGGGAACGCGACTGGCGCGTATCCATCAGCGTGAGCATGAACGGCCGGAGCATGCCCGTGACGCACATCGGCCACGGAACCCACGGCAACACGACCATCGACTACATCGACACGACCCTGAGCCGCGACGACGCGGACCACGTCCTCAACGCCCTGGACCTGGCATCCGAACGGCTCCACGCCATATACGACGGCATGACGGACGGGAGGAAGGCATGAACGGGGGATCATTCACCGAACGCCAGATGGCATGGCTCAGCCAACTCGCCGCAGTCAGAAGGGTGAGCCGCACACGCATCTACTACACCGAGGAATTCAAACAGGCCACCATACGCCGATACCGCAACGGCGAACACCCCGTGGACATCTTCCGCGAGGCCGGACTGGATCCCGCGGTCATCGGCCACAAACGCATCGAACGATGCATCAACCGGTGGAAGGACGAACCCATCCTCCCGCCAACCACCATCGATGACAATCCGATCACCCCGCGCAACGCGTTCCAGGAATCCCAGCCGACACCAGGCAAGGCATGGGACCTGCTGATCGACAACGAACGCCGACTCGACCGCATCGAGGCCAGAATCCTCGAGATTGAAAAGAAAATCGAAGACGGGAGCCGTCCATGAGCATCACCATCAGAACGGCGGCACCGGTCGAAGGACTCGAACGCATATTCACCCAACTCAAAACCTCGCCGAGCATCGACCTCGCCGTCCAGGGATACGAGCTCGAAGACCTGGCGAAACGACTCAAAGCATGCGACCTGACCCTCGCCGAATGCGTGGCCGGACTACGCATCCTGAACGGGACCGTCACCGGACTCGAGGAACGCGCATGGAGGATACGCCTCCAGATCAACGCGCTCGGCCGCACCCAACCAGCCATAACGACGACAAGACCCGGCACGACCACCACGGAAAGGACCACCACGAACACATGGAACCCATGGAACGACTGAACACCAGAGCGGGAAGACTGTTCATGGGAGCCCTGGCCCGCATCGAAACCGACACCCGCGTCACCATCCGCCAACTCACCCGCAAACCACGCGGATGGCACCTGGGGCAGGAAGACATGGAAAGCCCCCTGCTCGACATACTGCCCGACCGATACGCGGACCGATACGACCGCGACTTCGCATACCGGATGCTCGGCTCCATCATCCGCCTGCGCGAACGCCTCAACGAACCCCACGCCGACCACCACGCGCACAGCGTCATCGAGGAGATACTCATCCGATCCGCCATACGCGACATCGAACAGGACACGCACGAGGATCCCGACAGCCTCGAGGACTGGCTCGAGGACTGGCTGGGAGACCTCGACATCGACCTCCTCTACGATCCACGCCAGGACGAGAACATGCTCGGCTCGGGATACGGAAACGGAACCGGCGACATGAGATTCAACCACTGGTTCGACGACCAATACTGGACCGACAACGAGGAAAACGAGGGAACCGAATGAACGAGAACCGAACAAAAGCCATAATCCTCGCCATCGCATGCCTCGGCATACTCCTCCTCCTCACGGTCGAATGCATAGCCATGCCCCGACTCGGATGGCTATGGGTCATCACCGGCGTCATCGTCCTCATCCTCCTCACCGCATGCATCATCATCGCGATCAGGTCGAAACGATGATGGGCCCCGTGACCGCGGCGCACCCCATCACGGTGAACGGCCGAACCGTAAGATTCACCGTCGACCAATGGGTACGCCGACACCTCAAACCGGGCATGTTCGAGGGAATGCGCAGACACCTCATGAACCAGCGCGGCATCGCATGGCACAACGACCCCAACCGAGGAGGCATACGCAACGGCATCGAACGATGGACCATGCTCGCGGGACGCCACCCCAACGGCGGCACCGGCGTCACCCTCGAAACCCCGGACGGAACCCGACTCGACATCAGCCTCGAACTCGACGGAGCGATACCACCGGAAGGACGATTCTGGGAAAACCCGGCACACGAATACCCGATCCTCGAAGCCGAACGCGCCCGCATCATCCACCCGGTCGAACCCGCCATCGAGAACAACGGACCCTACGGAGCCATCTCACGACTCATGGAATTCAACGAACCCTACCTCACCATCATCGAACAGGAAACACTCACAAACCAGAAAAGGAACAACCGGACACAACCACCGCGAACACCCCCAACGAACACGCGTTATCGGACAGGCGAAGAGTGAAAACACCGGAAGATCAAAGAGAAATACCGGCTCCTTCTTCCACGCCATACGGCAACGGGCCGTATGGAAGCGCACCGATACCAATACGGTGGCATGCTCCGGGCCACGCGCGAAAACAGGAGCGAACCGCCGTGCGGACGGCACACCAACACCATCCACACGGCAAACGCCCACGTAGCTCAGAGGACAGAGCACCGGCCCCCGAAGCCGGAAGCCGCCAGTTCGAACCTGGCCATGGGCGCGGCGAACCCGAACAACACGGGAACGCAAGCGCAAAAACGATTCGATGGTTCACCAGGGCAAGCCTCCAAGCCCACGCGCGAAAACAGGAGGCACGCGGCATTCGTACAACGGCCAGTACACGGGCTTCCCAAGCCCGGAACACGGGTTCGACCCCCGTATGCCGCTCGCATGCGGCGTCAACGCCACCCTCGGCCCCTGGCCGGCCGAACGGAACGATGGAGGGCCAAGACTTAGGGTATGCGATCGAAGACCCTCCAGCGCCGCACGCACCGCCCCGGTAGCTCAACGGATAGAGCCACGGTTTCCTAAACCGCGGGCAGCCGGTCCGACTCCGGCCCGGGGCACGCGCACCGCACAAGGCGACGCGAAGCGCACGACCATTAGGCTGCATCCCCGCCGATCCGGGATGCGCGCGACAACGGATCGGAACGCCGCAGTAGCTCAGCAGGCAGAGCGGCCGCCTCGTAAGCGGCAGGTCGCCGGATCATACCCGGCCTGCGGCTCCAACAACAAAACCAAGGAACCGACATGGCGGACGAGAAGCAACGAATAATCCGAATGCTCGAACAGGGCGCAACACCCCAGCAGACGGCAAGAAGCATGAACGTCAGCCTCGGCACCATCTACGCAATCCGCAACGAGACCGAACCAAACCATCTACCCACGAGACGAACCAGCTACGAAAACCTCAGACAAGGCATCGCCGAATGGCTATGGAACACCAGCCTGCGCGACGAGGACATCGAAGCCCTCGCGGGATACCTGTACTGGAACCACTGCACGCCACTCACCAACAGGAAAGGGAAAACCCAATGACCGGCCGACACGTCAAGGAACGCAACATGACACATCCCAACCCAATCACGGCAACAGGCCTCTACCTCACACAGACGATAAGCGAACTCAGAAAAACGGTCACACCCACCGGCCGGCAGCTCACCGCATGGAGCATGGGCGTGCTCGCATTCGTCGGAATGCTCATGCTCGCCGTCACCGGCATGGACCTCGGCCTCGGCCGGCTCACGCTCCTCATCTTCGGGTGACCGATGGGAGTCCATCCAATCGCCTGGGGCGTCATCATCTGGCTGCTCACGATGCTCATCATGTTCACCATCCTCGCATTAAGAACCCACGACCGTTACGAACTGCGCTTCTACCTACGCTGCACCGCCGGAAGCCTCACCATCCTCATCATCCTCATACCCATATTCCTACTGGAGGGATTCATCCCATGGCCGTTCTGAACAAGACGAAAACGATCCTGCACGCCGACTACGCGAGCGGCGCCACGCTCACCGGCCCCATCCAAGTGGATGAAGGCAACATCTACATCGCATTGGACGGCACCACGGGCCTGTGCGTGCAGCATCACGACGGGCGGCTCGCACCCGGCATCGTCGCCATCCGCTCCGGAACGACGCTCACCGTGCCGGTCCCGACCCATCCGGGCTTGTGGGTCGACACGTCAGACTGGAAATGGTTCGTGTTCCCCAGACCATCCGGCCTGTGGGCGAGCATGTTCGGCACGGACGACAGGTGGGTGGAACCCGATCCACCCATTTCGGTCACGGATCCATCGTTCACCGAATGCGGGCCATTCCACCCCTACCGGCCGGAGGAACCATGATGGACGGATTCACACTGCTGCCCGCGCCGAAACGAACCATGCAAGCCATTCCGGAACCTCCAAGCTCCGCGCTCGAGAATCCGCAGCGTTTCCACGACTGGATCAAGGCCGTCTATGAAACCCACGCATGGGAGGAGTACGGCGACGGCATCAAGGCATGGAGCCGGTGGTGCCGGAAGCACGCCGCACCCCTGCTGGGCGACCTGGATACCGGATCCCGCAACAGGCTGATCCTCATGTTCCAAGGGGATATGCCGACCCGCTGGCTGGCCGCCGTATTCGAAGTCCGTGGCGTCACGGTCGGAACCGTGATCCGCCGAACACGCAAGACAAGGAGCAAAGCATGAAAGGATTGGACCTGCATTTCGGCGAATACGGGGAGACCACTCTCTCATTCACCCCGGGAGCCGCACCGGGAGACCAGCAGCCCACGTTGAAAATCACCCTCGACGAAGACACATACTACCTATACGAACGCGACTGGCGGCCGCTGCTCGACCTGCTGAAGACCATGGACCGGTACGACCATGACTATCAGGCAAGCCCATACGCGGCCATGATCAAGGCATTGAACATCGCCGAACTCGCCCTGCACCGGGGGGTATGCGACACCTACACGGATAAGAACCATTGCGACGAACGCAACAGCCTGAACCAGGCGGTCGCGTTCATCGAACTCGCGCAATGCGCAGTGGACGAAGCCTACAAGCGCCACAAAACCACGGAAACACAATGACCGGGCATTGGGTGGAGGACGAGACCCCTCCTGTCATCCTCATGGACACGCGCACCCCGCCCATGTGGGATGGGGTCAGCATGGAATGGCTCGACTGGACACCACCCCTGACCGGCTTCCTGTGCGCCAACAACGATCTGCTGAAAACCAGCATCTGTCCGAAATGCCGGCACCCGTGGCAGCCCTGGTGGACGCGAGGCCATGAAAACGGCTGGAAGCTCAAACATCACAGCCGTCTGCAGGTGGACCTGGAACGCTGCGGATGGTGCAACCTCACCCTGGCCATCAGCCGATGGGAGAGCCAAGAACCACAGGAATGGGTGCTGGACGAAAACGACTACAAGGAACAGCCATGAGCCGGCACTACAAGATCATCAAACAAGGAAGAACCATGACGGCGCGCACGTTCCTCCTCCCATGCCTGTGGCTCGTCGAAACCGACTGCCCCGCACCCAGAGGATACGAAGGGCCGATCCTCTCACTCCACCGATACGGACACGCATGGGGGCTGAGCCCGTCGAACGCGTTCAAAGAAGCCGACCGGCAGATCGGGCTCAGCATCAACGAATACGAGAAATGGATGGAGAAGGAAGCCTGAGCATCGGAAGACAATCAGGGCCGGATGAGGTTCTTCTCGATTTGGGCCGCTGCGTTGTGATGACGGTTGTCATCTCGCCCCCTCGCCATCGGAGACTTCGGGAGCGGAGCGACGCCTGAACAAGGCGTCTTGGCCGCCGTCACCGGAATCGGGCATAATCCCGCGTCGGGAGCGGCACAGCCCCCATCTCCAGATGTCGAGCGAGGTCGCGGAACCCGGAAGACCGGTGATGCTGCATTCCACCTCCTCGGATGCGGTCTCCGGCATCAGGAGAGATAGCGGGGATACCTCCAGGGCCAAGGCAAGCGCCGTCAGGTCATCCACCGTGACCCGGCGGAGCCCTATCTCGATGTTACGCAGCTGCGTATGGACGATGGGGTGGCCAGCAGCCGCCAAACGCCCGGCGAGCGTCCTGTATGAAAGGCCCAACGCCTTCCTGTATCTGGCAACGTTCGCGGCGACGATGCTTCCCGTGGCCTCGATTTCCCTCTGCGTCATGCAATCCATCATAGGGCACCGATATCGAACGGTCGATGTGTGAGCTATTTGACAATTGACCACCAATGTAATGTATGTAATATAGTTACATGTGTTATTTATTTAGTTACTTAAGGGGGATTGATGGAGGACATCCAGCTGATCAGCCGTTCAGACGCCGCGAAAATGATGGGGAAAACGCCGGGATACCTTGCGACGATGGCCTACCGGAAGAAGGGTCCACGCTTCATACGAATGTCCCGCAGGTGCGTGATGTACGACCCGAACGATGTACGCCAATGGATCGAGTCGCACAAGGTGGAAACCGAGGAGTAGCCCATGCCACGGCAGAAGAACGCCGGTGCCAGAGGCGATGACACCGGCGTGGCAACGCCCATGGATGATGGACGTTTCGAGCTGAACGGGGTGGCCTGCGGACTGTAGAGCCGTCAGGACGCGTTCAAGGAAGAGACAATCATGACTAAAACGATTACGGCGGTCGATGTGGAGTGCGCTCTCGTGGAACGCTATCGGCGTGACGGTCTCGGCTACTGGCCACAGCCCGAGGTGGTCGACGTGAACGGCGACCGGCTCCGATTGGACGGGGTGAGCCTGAACATCGACTGGCGGAACAACATGTGGATCAGCGGCTACGAGGTGAAGGTCAGCCGTTCCGATTTCCTACGCGACGCGAAATATCTGCGCTACAAGGATTACGTGGATGATCTGACTTTGGTGTGTCCGGCGCGCATGATCGACCGGGATGAGATACCGGAGCCGGTGGGTCTCCTGTGGTTTTACCCGGATGCGCCGGCGGGCCGCCCCCGGTTGAAGTACCGGCGCAAACCCGACCCCAGCGGCGGGGACACGCGCCAGATTGAACACCGCCTGCTGAAGCAGCTGGCGCAGCGGATCACGTACGGGGAGAGGCCCGGCCGGTACGGACGGTTCGACAGTGCGAGACAGTACGTGGAGCAGAAACGCGAACTGGATGACGTGGGCGACATGCTGGGCACCATGCTCGCCAGACGCGTGCAGGAGCTGGAACGCCGGCTGGATCCCACGATGATGCGCCGCATGGAACAGCAGTCCGAAGCATACGGACGACTGGTGGAGATCCTCAACCGGCATGGTTTCGACCAGGTCAGCCGCTGGTATCGCGACGACAGGCCGTTGGACGGCCAGCTGGAGGCGTTGGACAAGGCGCTGGATCACCTGGTCCCGACCGACACTATCGACGGGGAGACGAAACGCCTCATCAGGGACGTCGAATACCTGCGCCGGAAACTGGGGCTCGAAGACGGGGAATGAGTGTCGGAAGCCGGGGTGGGCATCGATGGGATTCGGTGTTCGCCCCGGTTTTTCGATTGCGTGACGCCCACCTCAACAGTGCAATGCATTCCCGTTTTGACAATACACCGCAAACGATGTATTATGAGATGTATTGGCGGAAAGGAGGCCGATGATGGCGCTCACCTACATCACCTACAAATGCGGCCACGAGGACCGCATCCAGATCTACGGCACCAACGTTCACGGCGAACGCGACCGCAAGGCCGCTTGGTACAACACCATCGACTGCCCCGAATGCAGGAAGGCCAACGCCGCCCGATGGTGCGCCGAACACGGCTGCGCCCCATTGGAAGGCAGCCCGAAGCAGGTAGCATGGGCCGAGACCATCCGATTCGAGGCCATCGCCGGACTTGAAACCCTCTACGAGGAGATGCAGGCCAATAACCCGCCCGAAACCGTATCGGAGAACGCGCGCAGCGTCATCCGACAGGCCAAGGGGGAGACCCGCGCAGTCTGGTGGATCGACAACCGCGACACCCCCAGCGTGCGCGAGGCCGCCAGCCATTACCGCGACAATCGACGTTGAAACAATCCGATCAAGCGAAGGAGCCGAAACGATGATGATCACTTTAGCCGAATACGCCGCCGTCCACGGGAAGGCGCCCGTCTCCGTACGCCAGATGATAGCGCGCGGAAGCCTCAGGACCGCGGAGAAGGTCGCAGGCAACTGGATGATCGACGCGGACGAACCGTATCCCGACAACCGGCGTAAGGGCGACGGATTCGAGATGAGACACGGCATGTACGTGGTAGACGAGATCGCCTACCCCAAGGGGGCGATCATACCCGTGTACGTGCGCATCGGAGCCGACTGGTACCGCAAGGAGAAGAGCCTGCTCGGCATCAGCCCCACCAACCCGGCACCCACATGGACGCCGAACCCGTTCCGGAACGGGACCCGAAAGGAGCCCCTGGCATGGCTGTTCGCGATCGACGTGTACGGATGCGTGCCTCGCGACACCGATCATGTCCGCAAACACACGGGCCGCAGCGTCACCACAGCCGAACTCGACCGCATCAGGGAGAAGACCGGTATGAAACCGCTTGGCGAGCGGGAATCCGTGCGCGGCGCCCACTACGGGCCCGAATACGCGTTCACGATTCGCGAGGCGTTCTACGAGCTGGAGGACGACGAGACCGCGCAACGGCTCGCGGACGGACTCCGGCGGCTCGGCATCGAAGCCGACCACTGCATGCCCCGCACCATCGGCATCCGCATCGACTGAAGGAGACGTGGATCATGAGCGAGCAAACATGCGTGATCTGCGGCGGAAGGATAGACAAACCGGGACGCAAGACATGCGGCCGGGAATGCTACCGAATCCTGCGCGCACAGGTCAACAAGAAGACCAACCACAAAGGGCAGAAGCACTCGGCCGAGGCGCGCGCGAGGAACCTGCAGCGGCTCAGAGCTGCAGCCGAGAAAAACCGGCAGGCCATCATGGCCGACCCCGCCTCGCAACGCGGCCCCCAGCACCGCGAAGCCGAGGACTGGATCCTCATCACACCGGAAGGGGACCGCATCCACGTGCACAACCTGCTCGACTGGGCGCGCGAGAACGCGGACCTGTTCGGCAAACGCCCCGGAGACGACCACGACGCGCAGGTCATCGGCTCCGGCTTCGGCAACGTGAAACGATCCCTGCTCGGATCGAAGAAGCCGCCCGTACGCTCCTACAAAGGATGGAGCCTCGAAATCGACGGATGCTCATACATGCAGGCCAAACCGGAATCGAACGGCGCGTGAGACCGGTCCGGCATGCGCGCCCGTCGCCGACATCAAACATGAACGCGGCGAAATACTGACTGCCATTTGCAAGACGGGGAAGTCGGAGCGGGGCGGGGAATCGCGATTCCATGGAACAGCTTCCGATCCGGAGGAAAAATCCCATCCATGAGTCCTGAAAGAATAATTCACGCCCGAATGTTACGTCGACGCCCCGCGTACCCCTGTCACAGGGGTACGCGGGGCGTCGACGTTTCGGTTATTGGTCGAAGCCAATGAATCTCGATCCGTCTCGGGGCCCTTATTCATTTTTTCCTGAGCGTGTCATACGGATGCCGAGCCCCGGGTCGACGATGGTATCCGACCTGGTGGTCTGGGCTCTCAGGGCCAGACGCGCCACGTCGTCGCGCAACGCGCGCTGGGCGTCGTTCAGATGCTGGTCGTCCCACCATTCCACGGCGGAGTCATCGCTGTCCGGATCGTCCGCCAGGGCGAAGAACCGTTCGGCGAGGAGGTCCCGTATGGTGTCCTCCACGAATTCGGCCGGCGTGCCGGCACGGGTCTCCCGGTCCGAGGTGATGTCCCAGCCGGCTTCGACAGGCTCGCTGTCGAAGCGTTTGCGCATGCGCCACAATGTGGTGCGGGTCAAGCCGGTGGCGATCGTGAGACGGCTGTAGTCCGCGCCCTGCGCGAAAGCGGTCTTGATGAGCCGTTCGCGTTCCAGATCGGCCTGCCGGGTCTGTTCGGCGAGTTTGTTGTGCAGCTCCCAGTTATCGAGGAGACGGTCGATGGTGTCGTTGAGGTCGCTCATTGTTCCTCCCGTATCTCGTGTCGGTTTTCCGTCTGATAGTCGCGCATCCATCGGAGCATCACGCTCCCTGCCGCGGCCTTCCCCTGGTGGAGGTGGGCCAGGTCGAGGGCCATGCGCGTGTAGTCGAATCCCAGATGCCGGGCGTGCAGGAGTCTCACGCAGTGCAGGAGGTCATGGTACCCGCCGCCGTCCGGATCGTTGAGCAGGTGGCGGCATGTGGCCGTCATCCGCGCGGCCGCCAGCCGTTCGTTGGGATGCATGAGCCGCCGGTATTCTCTCATCGCTTGGGCGAACGTGGTACGGGAATCGATCGCCGCGATCAGCGTGGAGGCGTCGCCGGGGGATTGCGCGTGGTTTGAGAGCAGGCACATGGTCTGCCATGCGGCGATCCCGTATGGTTCGGGCATCGGCTGTTGCTGGTCCCATTCGACCCATTCGAGGACGATGGGGTCGAGCGTGCACGGCAGCGGATTATGGGACAGCCTGCGCAGCAGTCCCATGGCGAGACGCTCGCTCCCGTCACCGCGTACGAGCCCCTTAGGGCGGATCCCGTTGGAACGCTGGCGTCCGCCTTCCAGCAGGTTCCTCACATGCAGGCGAGCGAGCCGTTGGAAACTCCGATCGTCCATGGTCAGCGATCCTGCCAGTTGTCGTCGATGAAGCAGCATGCCAGGGGGTTGCGGTTGGGGAACGGCCCGTAGCGGCGGACCGCCTCGAGCAGCACCGCGGCGTTGTGCTGGCTGATATGCCCTCCGTTCAGGCGCAGCACCGCGCCCTCCGGGATACCGGTCGTCCAGTTGCAGTCCGAGGGCAGGCTGGCGAACGCGTTGCCGTCGATGTCGAAATAGTTCGAGATTCCCCTCGCCGTCCTGTTGGTCTCGCGTGCGATCCTGCGGGCGGCGGTGGTGACCGTGATGGCGTCCATGACATCCTCCTCGTGTTGACGTCTGTAACTACATGTTACAGCATGTAACATGATATTGCAAGCGGAAACGCAGGTTCGTGGGATGTGGCGACGCCTATGGGAGGATTGTTGACTTCTCGCATTTTATGAGCATAATTATCATCATGATTATGATGCACTCGTAAGGAGGGTGATCGTATGGCGGGAAGCATCATGTTAGATAACCTGGTGTCCGTGTCCGAACTCAGCCACGGCGGGGCCAGCCGCGCCATCGGAAGGGTCGGCGACGGCAATCCGGTGGTGGTCATGCGCAACAACAAGCCGGCCGCCGTCATCATCAGCCCCGACGAATACCGGCGCCTGACCAAGACCGAGGAGGACTTCGCGCTCTACCTCGAAGCCATGGAGCGGACGCGCCACGACGACGGCGCACGGCTCACCGCCGAGGACGTGTTCGGACGGGGCTACAAGCCGGTCGATGACGGATACGAGCCGGAGTTCGAATGAGCGGCTGGCATGTCGAATACACCAGGGCCGCGGCCAAGGACATCCGCAGACTGCACGAGCCGGTGAAAAGCCACGTATATCAGGCGCTGGCCAAGGTGAGCTCCAACCCGCTGCCGTTCACCGAAGGTGGATACGGCAAACCGTTGGGCAACAAGGCCGGCAACAACCTCACCGGACTGCTCAAGGTCAAGCTTCGCGGCGACGGCATCCGAATCGTATACCGGCTCGAACGCGTCGAACAGACCATGCTGGTCATCGTGGTATCGGTGCGCGACGACAACGCCGTATACGACGAGGCCGCGAGACGAATCGGCGGACAACGACGATAGGAAAGGGAACCCCGGCGAATGAACGATGACATCGACTTCGGCAACGCCACATGCCCAGCATGCGGCAGAACGGTACGGGTGGAGCGGCTGTACACCCACGGGCGCAACGAACATGGATGGACGTCCGATGATTGGGCGGACCTCGGGTTGAACGATTGCACCTGCCTCAGATGCGGGGAACGGATGTCGTTGGCCGGAGCGGCCGGCCATCTGCGCCGGAAGACGCCATGCCATCGTCCCGAGGCGAGGATTGTCCCGTGTCTCGGCTCCCTGGGATGCGGCCGATGCGGGGTCATGCTCGTCCGTCGCCACGATATGGAACCGTACTGCGTGCTCTCCTGTCCCGACTGCCGGGCATGGTGGCCGCTCACCCGAGCCAGCGTGGGAGGCGCGTCGGTGGAGGACGATGACCCGCACTGGCGTGATCCGGAGGTGTTGGATGCCTACACGCGGTTCTGCGAATCGTATGAGGATGTGGAGGCGTTGATCCGCACCCTGCGAATCCTCCACAAGGACACCCGCGACTATGACAGGCAGCGTCGCCTGATCCTCGACGAGGATGTGCGCGTATTGGAGAGCGTGGAGGGGCTGGACGATGCCGCCGACTCGATGGACACGCTGCGCATGGACCTGCTGAACGACCTTCACAAGGCCACGCGGCCGCACCGTTACACGGTGATGCGGCCGCGGAGGAGAGTCATCTAGCGCGAAGACGGCCGGCCGTCACCGGAGACTGGGTACGGGTTCGCAGGATTCCACGTCGAGCGTGTATTCGAATCCGCCGATCCAGTCCAGCATCCCCGCGACATCCAGTCCGGCCGTCGCGTATTCGCGTTTGGCCACTGGGAACTCCGGATAGTCGTGCCGTTGCGGCGGATACAATGCGACCCGCGCGGCCTCGTCCGACACCAGGATGCGGAACGTGTCCGCATGCTCCCTGATGGACGATGCGCCGTTGGCGCGTGCGACGAGCGGCGCGACGGACACGCCGCCGAACCAATCACTCTCATCCGAATGCGCGACCCAACCGTCGATGAGCGCCGACTCATGGGAGTGGGAGACGGTGCAATCGGCGAGAAGCCGCTCGTGGCGTGCGATGTGCTCCGCGATATGCGCGACCAGCAGATAGGTTTCAGTGCGCATCATCTTTCATCCTTTCCGGTGTCGGACAGTGTGGCCGTGATCCCGTAGTCATCCATCATCTCGTCGATCGCCACGGTGGCGGCGATGTTCCACAGCACGTGCGGCCAGCCCGTCATATCCGGCCAGTCACGCCAGAAATCCCCGTCGGCCGCGTACCCTTTGACGGTGACATGGGAGTCGTTCCGGACCGCGCTGGAATGCTCGATCAGTTCTTGGATCCGGTCGCACATCACATCCGATTGCTCCTCGATCAGGTCGAGCATGCCGGGCAATGCGAGATCGATGCTTGCGGGTATGCCGCGTGAACCCTCCCAGCTGGCGATCGTGGACTGTCTGACCGGAGGGCGCGATGAACCGTCCGGCATGGGGGAGACCAGGCTCAGGCAACGGCCCAGCTCCTCCTGACTCAACCCGATTCTCTTCCTGCGGGCCGCAAGCTCCAACGGGGTCATGCTCGTTCCTCCTCTTCCATGTCATCGAAGCGATTCGCCTCCGCCGATTCCTCCTCGCGGAGCAGACGCCTGAGCCCGTCGATCCCGTTCTGCTCGAGGATGGCGGCGATGGAGTCGATGCGGTGGTCGAATCCCTGCAGCTCGTACGCGGGTTCCGCCCAGGCGGGCAACGTGTCGAACACGTGACTCCAGTCGGCGGACGTGATCGCGTCGCCCTTCACGGTCTGGAACGGGGTGCGCCTCCACCATGCTCCTGCAGGCAGGTCGCGCATGGCGACCGTATGGGCCTTGACCTGTTCGTCGGCGAGGGCGAGGATGCGTTCGATTTCGATGATGTCGGTCATGATGTTCTTCCTTTCGAAGGGGCGGGCATGGCCTCACGCCTTCCCGCATGTAATAATTTTATCACAAAAGGTTGTGTCTGGCAAATGGCGTAAGAGGAATCGCGCGCCTCCGGAAATCATGACGGAGTGCGCGTCATGCGGCCGGAAATGCGCGGAATATCGGGGAGATGGCATGTGAATCGTCTGGACGGCGCAATGTCCGGGAGAACGCTCCCACTGCCACCGACGCCGCGGTCATCGCGGGGTCGGGGAGATTCGACCGGCCGCCGTCCCCTGCGACGAAGATGAAAGGGGTTAACCATGACCGATACGGAGCTCAGCCAGAACGCGGGGGATGAGACCCAGCTGCTGCAGCCCATCAAGGAATACAAGGTTCCGACAGTCCCGCTGAATCTCCCCAAGGGAGGGTTCGGCGGATACCGCGCCGAACCGGTGGAGGAACTCGTGGCGCAGCTGCGTCGGCAGCTCGACAACGAGAAGCAGCGGGTCCTTCAGCTGAAGAAGGAGAACTATGCGCTGTCCACCGAAAAAGGCCGGCTCAACCAGCGGATCACCGCGCTGACGGATGAGAACAAGACGCTGAAATACGCGGCCGAGAACCCCTATGAGCGCATCGGCGTCGACATGCAGGACATGGTCAACAGCGCGAAGAACGAACGAAAGAACATGCTCGATCAGGCGAGGGAGCAGGCCGAGGAGATCCTGGCCGAAGCCAACGGCCAGAAGAAGACCATCGTGGAAACGGCGCACAAGGAGGCCGCCGCCGCGATAGCGGAATCCGTGGCCCGCAAACAGAGAATCGACCACGACGCCGACCAGCGAATCGGGGAGAGCAAGGACAAGGCCGAAAGGGTGATCGCGGAGGCCAGCGCCAAAGCCGATGCCATCCTCTCCGAGGCGAAGGAGAAGGCCGAGACCCTGGACGCCGACTCCAAGGCCCGCTGCGAAGCCGCGGACAGAAGGGAAAGCGAAGTCGCCGCCACGGTCACCCAGGCCCACCGAATGCTCGCCGAAGCCGCCTCACGACTTGTGCAACCGGCTCCGATGATCGTGACGATCCACGGGAAGACCGAAACGGACGACGACGAGGAGACCGTCGAAGACGAACAGTGAACCCGTCCCTGACGGCCGGTGGGCCCCGCATGCACGTCCGCATGCGGGGCCCACCGCATTCTCCTTCGCTCGGCCGCTTCATTCCCGATAGCCTATGACCAGACGCTCCACGTCATCGATGACGCGTTCCGGAACACGGGAGACCGGAATCGACCACATCATGTCGGAACGCGGATTATAGAGACCGAGCCTGCCCACGCTCCGATACTCTGGATGGATCGAATGGAGACCCATACGCCAGTAGACGAGCAGCTGCAGCGTATACACCGGGTTAGGCGGCCAACGGCTCACCTTCAGGTCCCACAGGCCATCCGCGGTCAGCAGGTCACCGCTCCCGTCCGTGATCAGATCCGTATACCCGCCATCGAACGTGAACCCCCCCCCAGACGACCGGCCCCACCAGGTCGATGAACCGCAACGAACGCCCGACCATACGCCGCACGTTGCGGAGCGTCGCATAATCGGGATCCGGCACACGATCCGGATCCCAACGCGATGGCCCCCGCCGTGACGCCGCATCATACCCGCACAGACGGCATGCCGCGGCGACGGACCGGTCGGAAAGCCCCGACACCATGGAAAGCAGCCGCTCCCCATCATCCGCGCGACCGGCCAGCACGGCTCCGGCAAGGGGTATACGGAACGCATCACGCGCGGAGGACCCCGAACACACGCGGGTCAGATAATCGACCGCGAGACCAACCACGTCGGCAGGCACGTTCTCGACGGAGAACAAAGGAACGGGATCGCCCAGACTGGCGGCGTCGAAAGCGGAAACGGGAAGCCATCCTCCGTCCGGCTGCGCCACCCTCCGGATCCTCAAGGCCACCGGGAACCTCGGACCATGCTCGGCGTCATACGCCGCCTCCTCGGAATCCGACCGCTCCATGAGCTCCGACGGCCGCAGGTCGAAGCCGAACGAACCAGGCTCGAACATCATGCACCTCCCGGTCCTCCACCACGGCATAAGACCCTCAGGGGACGATAAACCACCAAAACAAATAAGTGTGCTATACTTGAGGGTGTAATACTGGTGTCTTTGGATAAAGGAATGGCTTATGGACGGGGATTCGTTCTCATTGGCCGCGCTGCGCAGGATCTTCGGATACGACTCGTTCCGTCCCGGCCAGCGCGAGGCGGTCGAAGCCGCCATCACGGGCCGAGACGTCATGGCCGTCATGCCTACAGGCGGCGGCAAGAGCATCTGCTACCAGCTGCCCGCAGCCCGTCCCGGAACATTCACCCTCGTCATCACGCCGCTGAGAGCGCTCATGCGGGACCAGGTGCAGCACCTCGAAGCCAAAGGGATCCCCGCAGCGCTCATCGACAGCGGCCTGACCGAAACCCAGAGGGCCGACGTATACGACAGAGCGCGGCACGGAGGACTGAGAATACTCTACGTATCCCCGGAACGCCTCGACACCGCCGACTTCCGTGAATTCATCCACTCGATGACGATCGACCTCCTCGCCGTGGACGAGGCGCACTGCGTGCTGCACTGGGGAAGCGACTTCCGACCCGCATACCTGCGCATCGGCCCGTTCATCGAATCCCTGCCGCAACGGCCCACCATCATGGCGCTGACCGCCACCGCAAGCCGAATCCAAGCCGACGAGATCTGCGGACTCCTGCACCTCGCCGACCCGCTGCGCATCACCACCGACGCCGACCGGCCGAACATCACCCTCGGCGTGACCAAGGCCAGACCACGGGAGAGACGCAGGCTCATTGCCGATTGGGCGGCCAAGCATGCAGGCAGCGGAATCATCTACAAGGAAAGCCGCAAAGGCGTCGAACAGCTCGCCGAATCATTGCGTGACAAGGGAATCGACGCGCAGGCGTTCCACGCCGAACTACGCGACGAGGACAAACGCCGAATCCAGGACGGGTTCCTCCATGGCTCACCCAGGGTGATCTGCGCGACCAGCGCATTCGGCATGGGAGTCGACAAACCCGACGTCAGATGGGTCCTCAACGACGGACCATGCAAAAGCCTCGAAGCATACTGGCAGGAGGCCGGCAGGGCCGGCCGAGACGGGAAACCCGCCGACGCGATCCTCTACTGGAGCGAAGGCGACTGGCAGTGGCTGCGCAAGATAACCAGCGAGGCCATGGACCGCGCCGAGGAATCAGGAGACCCGCAACGCATCGAAGCCGCACGGCACACCGCCACGAGACTCGAGGACATGAGCGAATACTGCGAGACCGGCCGATGCCTCAAGCGCGTCATCCTCTCCATGTTCGACCCCGAAGGCACCAAGAGATCCGACTGCGGAAGATGCTCCAACTGCCAGGGCCATCACGAGACCGGCATGGCGCGCAGGGGCAACCCCGCACGGAGGCGCAGGGAGACGGCCGATACGGACTGGACCAGGGAACGCAGGCAAGCCGCACGGGAACGATTCGAAGCGGACCAACGCCGACGCCGCGACATGGCGGCCAAACACGCAACCATATCCGAAGCGGAAGCCAACGCGTCGACACAGGCCGTCGGCACGGCATGCGCCTACCTGATCGGCATCGAACAAGAACTCGGCCGCGGCATCGTGGCCGACCTCCTCGCCGCAGGCCTCGCCGGAAGGGAAAACCAACGAGTCCTCCGCACCGGAATCGACCTCATCCCGGGATTCGGCTCCCTCAAGGACATGGACGATACGGAGATCATCTCACTGATCGGCAGGATGGAGGCCATCCAGGCCATCACCCGCGAACGGTTCAACGAACTCACACCCGGCCCCCTCGCCGACATGTACGCACGAAAAACCAAGGAGAAGCAACGATGAGCGGACAGATGAGAACCATACCCGTGACCGGCGCCCAACTGCGCGCATCCAGACGCGGCGCCGGCATCACCCTCGAGGGGATGGGCCGGCTCACCGGACTCGACGCCGCGACCATCACTGCAGTGGAGGAGGGACGGACGCAGCCCGCCATGCTTCCACCCGAAAACGCGCGCCGCTGGGCCAAGGCCCTGCACATCAACCCGGCCAGACTCACCGGAGACGAACCCCGCACCGCGGGGGAGGAGAACGCCACACCGATCCGACTGCTCCGCCTGGAACGCGAATGGAGCTGCCGCCAACTCGCCGAGAACGCCGGCGTATCCGAACTCAGCCTCAGAAAATACGACGACGGCACCAGAAACGCCAACAACCTCGCAGCCGGCATACTCCTCAAAGTCGCCCACGCGCTCGGCGCCAGCATGGAACGGCTAGCCGACCGGCCGGAAAACGAACACACGCCACCCGAACCACCCGCCGAATGGAAGCGGACCAGACTCGAATGGCACCGGAAGCAAGCGGACCTCAGCCAGGCCGAACTGTCCGTAAGAAGCGGCCAGACCATACAGAACATCGGCGGCGTGGAACAGGGTCGATGGGCCATAACGCGCAAACGCAGCAGATTCGTCCTCGACGTCGCAGCCGCCCTCGACATACCCGCGGAAGCACTCATCGACCCCGAAACCACCGAAGGGGAACACGACAACAAAAACGAATGACCGCAGCACGGAAACGGCCCGGCACCCCTTATGGGTGCCGGGCCGTTTCCGTGCTGCAGGAGGAATGCCGCGCCTATAGCCTCGTGTCGTTGACGGCGATGCATGCGGCCATGCGTCGAGTCTCGGCCTCCACCTCGTCGCACGTCCATTTGTGGGGCTCCACCCAGGGCCAGCCCATACGCGCGCACAATACGCGTCTCGGCTCGTCCAGATCGGTCCCGTCGAGCCTGATCATGCTCGAATTGCCCTGCAACGTGTCGAACCCGATCCAACCGTACCGGTCGGGACCGTACGTGATTCCGCCGTACACATCGACCAGCGGCGCGATGTCGTCGGCGGTCAGGTTCCGCCACACATGCCGTTGCGCGTACCCCTGCCAGGCGAAGAACACGTCGTTCGCCATGACCCGCCATTCGACGCCGTCCTCGATTCCCTTGTGGACCGGAGACTCCATCCACGGCCGCCAATCATCCACGGGGCCCGTCTCCATCGCATCCTCCCAGGAGGATCCACGACCCGTCACGGACGGGTCTCCGCGAACATGACGGTCACCGGCAGGCCCATCGCATGCAGACGATCCGCGGCAAGCCTGGTCGCGGCATTCGCCGCACGCCAGGCCCCCGGATCGGCGGCGCCGGGATGAGCCTGCAGCCATTGCCTCGCGTCGCGCCAATACGTGAGCATCAGCGGAGCCGGCTCCACGCCACGCTCACGGGCGACGGCCGCGGCCTGGGAGGCGATCTCCACCGACGCCGACGCCTGCGCGTCCGCATCACGCCACATGCCCTCCACCAGCTCCCAGGCCTCGCGGGACGGGGGGTAGAACTCGTTCGGATCCTCCCAGTTGCGCACCGTGCGCGCCGACACCCCGATCCGGGACGCCACCCACGCCTGCGACAGCTCCAACATGTCGCGCAACATGCGGAAATCCGCCTTCGACCTCGTATCCGACAAACGAACCACCATGACGACGCTCCTTCCACCACCCAGCATTTCCTATATGAGGAAATAATAACACCCTATAGAGGAAACAGGCAAGTCTTGCACCAACCCCACGCCGCCACGAAGCACAACACGCAAAACAGACCACGCAACGAACAAGAAAACCCGAACGGGAACAACGACGAAAGCGGCGAAAGCGAACACCGGCCCAGCAGGGGCCGGGGGAAACGGAATCCGCCTACGGCGGATCGACCCCAGGCCGCCGCCGCGACACCGCGGCGGACGGCACCCACATGAGAGATCGGCGAGTATCCCTGCGGGGTTCCGGCCGGCCCTATTTTTGCGGACGTCGCGGTGTTTCCGCAAGCATGCGCGTGTCCGTCCCCATCGGGGTGTTCCCGCCTGCGGCGGGAATCATACACCCCTCGGAGACGTCCACGCGGCTTGCGAAACACAGCGACGACGCCCGCAAAAGTAGTGCCGTCCGGAAAACAAGGAACGACATAGGAGCGTGAACCAATGGACAAGAACGCCAATACCCTGGGCGAAGCCATACCCGAAACCCGATGCGAACGCTGCGACCAGCCCATCCTCCACGAGGCGGACGAATACGAGTGCGAGTCATGCCAGAGCATCATATGCGGCGACTGCTGCGACGAATGCCAATGCGGCGACATCGTATGCGAAACATGCATGGGACACTGCAACGAATACCGGTGCGAGACCCTGCTGTGCGAAAACTGCAGAAGCACCTGCGAAGCATGCCGCGCCACGGTATGCGAGGACCACGCATACCGTTGCTCGCAATGCGGCGACACCCTATGCGACAGTTGCCGCAACGGGTGCGGCGAATGCGGAACCGTGCTATGCGACGAATGCGGCACATACTGCAGTGAATGCGAGGACTACCTCTGCGACGATTGCCGGCAATGGTGCGGCGACTGCGAGGAATGGCACTGCGACAGGGACATTGAATCGCACGAAGGACAGCCGAGGAAAACCTCATACCGTAACCCCTACGAAGGCAGACCGGTCGGGGAAGCGTTCACGGTCGGCCTTGAAATCGAAATCGACGGAGTGCACGACCGGCACGAAATCCAGGAACACCACCTCATAGCCGCATGGAGCAGGGACGGAAGCCTCCACAACGGCGGCTCATGCGAATACCAGACCCAACCCATGACCATGCACGACCTTCACGACATCACACGACTGGTGGAAACCATTCCCGACCACGCCGGCAACGCGGGAGGCCACATGCACATCAGCCGCACCCCACGCCAGACCGCCGGACGCTGGTACTGGGCATTGAAGGGACTCACTGACAATCAGGCCGCAAGCCTCAACATGAGACACGCCACCGGATGCCACTGGTGCCATCTCACCCACCTCCAATACCACGGCAAGGACACCGCCGTCAACGACGACCACGAAACCACCATCGAACTGCGAACCTTCGGCGCATGGAACGCCAACACCGCCGACCAGCTGGCCGCCGCCATCAACTGGGCTCACGGCATGTGGCGCTTCTTCCAAAAACACCCGAGGGGAAGCCTCAAGACCCGCGACATCATGGCCACCAGCCGCACCATGCACGCCAACGCCACACAACCCCAGCCACAAAGCCTAACCATGCGACTGGCAGACCGGAAAAACCGGCAGGAATACGAACGCCGCATCGATGCCGTGCGCCGCGCAATGAAAGGAAACCAAACATGTGCGTTCTAGTGACCAGCAAAGCCGGCACCATGCCCAGCCTCAGCCAAATCGCACTCATGAGCGAAGCCAACCCGGACGGCGCGGGAATCGCATGGCACGACGGAACCCGCCTCCACAGGTACCGCAACACCGACAACCAACAAACCATTCTCTACATGCTCACCCACTGGCAGGAACTCGAAAAACACCCGTTCCTACTCCACTTCCGCTACGCCACCCACGGCAAGGTCAGCACGGAGAACACCCACCCATTCCAATACCACCTCACGGACGGAAGCACCGGCTACATCGCCCACAACGGCATAGCCCACGACCACACGAACGGCCCATACGCCAACGACAGCCGAAACGCGATACTCGCATGGCAAACCGGCCAAACCAGCCTCACGGACGGAAGCCAAGGCCAATACGCGCTCATAGACAGCAACGGGGAAATCCGATGGATAACCCGAACCGGCATACCCGTACACGGCCAAACCGGCACCATCAACGTCAGCAATCTCAACTGGGTCAGCCGACCGACCATCTACCAGATGGACGAATGGGACACCTACCGGTTCAACAGGGAAGACGACGAATGGGAGGAAGGATACCAAGCCGGATACCAGCAGGCACTCGATGAATACGGAATCCTCGAAATCGAGGAACCCGACAGCCTCGACTACACACCCCACCCAACCTACCACTGACCGATAGGAGTCGTGCCACCCATGAATCAAGGGTGGCACGACGGCCTCCGGCAGGCCAAGGGGACTCGAGCCGTCCCCTTGGCAATCCCCTGGAAATCGCCGCGCGATCCGCGCGGCGCCGGCCCCCG
>NZ_JGZN01000007.1 GCF_000741715.1 Bifidobacterium saguini DSM 23967
GCGCCGCCCTGGGCACCGCCTTGAGCGCCAGCGCCCTGACCCGGACGGTTATGGCCCCACTGGCCTGGACGAGGACCGCCCTGGCCCGGACGACCGCCACGGAAGCCACGGCCCTGGCCTTGTCCCTGGCCCGGACGGCCTGGACGACCATTACGGCCACCTTCAGCAGTCGGACGAGCCATCGGATGCGGACGCGGAATATCACCCGGCGTAGGCGTATGCATGCCCTGCTTGCGGGAGAACGGATTATTGCCCGGACGCGGACCCTGAGCGTGCGGACGCGGAATAGCATTGGAGGCAGCGTTGTTGCCACCATTATTACCGTTGCCGCCAGCGTTGCCGTGCGGAGCCGGACGAGCGGAACCATTGCGGTTGTTCTGATGCTGACCAGGCTGGCCACCGTTCGGACGACCTTGGCCTGGACGTGCCGGACGAGCACCTTCACGGTTTTCGTGCTGACCGCCATGACGTGCCGGAGACGGAGCTGCCGGGCGAGCACCGCTCTGCGGGCGTGCATTGCCCTGGCCCGGACGTGCAGGACGAGCACCCGGAGTCGGCGTTGCGTGATGATTTTGAGTATTCTGGCTATTCTGCTGAGCAGCCGGCGTAGCCTGTGCGCTCTTGGCGCTGCGTGCAGCGGCAGCCGGAGTCGTATTCGGTGCAGCTGGCTTATGCGGAACTGCAGCTGCGGGCTTAGCATTGCCCTTATCGCCGCTCTTATCGTTATCCTTGGCGAATGCAGCCTTCAGACGACGAGCCACCGGCGGCTCAATGGTGGAAGAAGCGGACTTGACGAACTCTCCCATGTCCTTGAGCTTCTCAAGAACGGTCTTGCTGTCGACGTGCAAGTCCTTGGCTAATTCATAAACGCGTGGTTTCCCCACTAATTACTCCTATTCTGTGACCACGCGTACAAGAGCGCGGTCAGTTGGTGATGACGGCAAGCCTACCCTGTCTCATCGTTCGACCATGATCGTGTTACCTCGCTTTTGTGCGGGCGATTTTACGCACACTGCGACAACCCACATACGCCAATCAAGCATACTCATAGCGCTGGATAGCATAACAAAGACCGCGAGCCGTACCATTGTCGGTACAATTCGCGGTCTTTGGGCAGTCTATATACCTAACTTGCAGCAGATCACTCAGTTCTGCGGCTCGGCAGCCTCACGAGCTGCCTGCTCAGCGGCAACCTTCTTCGCATGAGCCTCAGCGGATTCGATGCCGATCTTCCAGCCGGTGAGCTTCGCGGCAAGACGAGCATTCTGGCCTTCCTTGCCGATAGCCAACGAAAGCTGATCGTCATGGATGAAGGCGATGGCGGTCTTGTTCTTTTCGCTAATCACCTGCACACCGGTTGCCACGGCCGGGGAAAGTGCAGCGGCCACGAACTTGGCCGGATCATCGGAGTAGTCAACAATATCGATCTTCTCCGGGCCAAGGTTTTCCATCACCGCACGCACGCGGGAGCCACCGGGGCCAATCAGTGCGCCCTTCGGGTTCACACCCTCGGTGTTGGCCTTGACGGCAATCTTGGTACGAGCGCCGGCCTCACGAGCAATGGCCATGATGGACACAGCACCGGAAACCAGTTCCGGCACCTCACGCTCGAACAGCTTGCGCACCAGCTCCGGATGAGAGCGGGATACCACGATTTCCGGGCCACGAATACCACGAGCCACGTTCACCACGTACACGCGAATACGCTCGCCGTGGCGGTAACGCTCACCCGGCACCTGCTCGCGGCGAGGCAGCAGGGCTTCAACATCGCCCATAGCCACATGCACGTTAGAGGAATCGGAAACATCCTGCTGCACAATACCGGTAATCAGCTTGCCCTTCTGACCGGAGAATGCACCGAAGATCTTTTCATCTTCTGCCTTACGGAACAGCTGGGTGATGACCTGACGCGCGGTGGCAGCGGCAAGACGGCCGAAATCATGCGGGGTGTCATCATATTCTTCACCCAGCTTCGGAGCAGGGTACGGGTCTTCTTCAGTGGGTTCCACCGGAATCTCATCGGCGGCCCACACGGTGAAGCTACCGGAACGCTCGTCCAGCTCCACGCGCGCATGCTTGGCCGCGTGCGGGGTCTTGAGGTAAGCGAGGCGAAGAGCTTCAGCCAGCGCCTCATCAAGAGTCTCCGGTTCGATTCCTTGCTCGGCTGCGAGCTTGTGCATTCCTGTCAGGTCCAGTTCCATCGATCCGTACCTCCTATGAAGTTATGTGGCGCATGGCCTTGAATGGTCACAGTTTGCTATTAGTCTAGTTTTCCATGCAGACACACTCCCCTAGTTCCGATTCGGCATCGCCCTGCACCGCCATTCGCAGGAGTGAAGACCCACACATCGGGAGTGCTCTATCATCTCTCATGCGTTATACCCAGCGCCACGGCGAACAACTAGTGGCCGCACTATGCGCCAGCGCTATGCTGTGCGCGTTATCCGCATGCTCCATGCCTCGTCTGGCTGGGCGCGCCGAAGCCGAACAACAGCTCAGTCCCTGCGAAAAAGCTCTGACCACGGCACGTGCCGGCAATACGCCGCCTCAAGGTACGCCGCAATTGCAGTATTACGTCACCGAGCTTGCCGCGCCATTGGCTTGGATTGATGTTGCCGGCCACTGCACGGATCGCTTTGCCGAAGGCACCTTGCGCAATGCCCAATCCAAGATGGTAGTTGCTCTATTGGCGGATAAGTATGGCCAGTCTGCTCCTGAGGTGACTCCTGCTCGCCTTGATGGTGTCACCACTGCTTCCATCAGTGCATCGGCGCTGGATGCTATGGCTCTTGCTGAAGACCGTGCCGGCTTCGCTATTGAAGTTCTTGCCGCGCGCGGAGCAACCGCTGGAGCAACCTTGCCGTTGAGCGATATGCACAAAACCGCAGCCCAGCAATTGGTATCTTTAGTTGACACCATGCACTCCTCGGCGCATACCGATCCTCGTCAAAAGGTGTATGCCATCGAAAATCTGCTCGCCAATCCGGTCACCATTGCGGACAAAGCCAGTGAGCAGAACGTACCTACCACGGCGGCTATCGAAATGGATTGCGCCCGCGCCGAGATAGAGGCCGTGACCAGCACCAAAGCGAAGCCTGATACCGATACCACGATGATTCTGGCTGCATTGGTGGCCAAGCATGCCTATACGGCCATGCAGCTCGGCTATCCCAGCAGCGATGCCGCATTGTTTGAGTAACGAAACTCATAAACACAAAAAAGGGCCCCGGAAACCGGGACCCTTAAAGGCGGATGAAGCGAGATTCGAACTCGCGGAGGCTTTCACCTCACACGCTTTCGAGGCGTGCTCCTTAGACCGCTCGGACATTCATCCATGCTGCCCATAAAGGCAACTTGTTTATTATGCCATACTTTGCCGACGAGGCAAGTCGGGTTTGTCGCTCATCACGAAATCTGCTCATGCACCGAAGCATTGACCCATTGGGATTGCTCAACGTTATATCCAGAGAAGATACCGATATCGAGCATGCAATCACGGTAATCGCGACCATGAGCGATGGTGATGTAGTTATCGTCAACCATGCGGTTATGAGTCGGATCCAAGCCAATCCAACGACCGCCCTGATAGACCTCCACCCACGCGTGTGTGGCGCCTTCTCCCCCAAGCAGACCGGCGATGTATCGGGCGGTGAGCCCAACATGGCGGCATACGGACAGCATCACATGGGCATAATCCTGGCAGACGCCCTTGCGCTGAGCGAGCGCCTGTTCGGCGGTGGTACGAATCGTTGTGGAACCTGGCGTATACACGAAGGCCTTATAGACTTCGTCCATCACTTCAACGGCGCGCTGCACTGGAGTTGCATCCTCCGGGAGCTTGGCCAGACGCTTGCCGCACACATCAATCATCGCTTCCACGCACGGGCCGGGAATGGTCAGGGCGGAATTGAAGCGATACAGCGGCTTGTAGATTTCCTTCTTGATGTGCGCGTTGTCCACAAACGCAATACCAGTTACCGAGTAGCTGAACACATCATGCGGCTCAGGAATAAAACCTGTCATGACCACGGAATCAAAGGAATCAATCGTGGTATCAAGTTCAACGTCAGGCTGGAGTTTAACCTCCACATCAATCACCTGCTGGCGAGGGCCGGTAGCCGGAATGCAACGCAGCTGGAATCGATGATCGGTAACAGGAGAGCTGAACGAGAGCTTCATCTCATAGTCGAATACGAGTTTTTTCACAACTTCTCCTGCGATATCAGCAATATAGGTGATGCAATTCCAGTGGATGCGGCTCGCAAAGCTCCATTATTATGAGTAGCCCAGCCTGCCGCATCTCACCATAGCATTGCAACGCGTCAGAAGCGCTTGGCATCCATATTCATGGCGCTCAACGAGCCCATGTCCTTGATTGCCAAAGCGCTGACACGACCTGAATAGTCATCGAGATACTTCTTGAGCAGCGTAGCTACCTGATCGTAGCCGCGAGCCGGCAGCTGGCCCACCAGCCAGCTCAAGCCATCTGCGAAGCAGCTCGGCAATGGCATGCCGTCCAGCACCATCGAATAAGACGCGAGCTTCCGCAGCGGAGCATCCATTTCTTCCATCGACAGGCCGAAGCGCGTATACAGGTCGATACGCTCCAAGTACTTGCCAATGAATACGAACGCTTTCAGTGTGGGATCGACCGGCGAGTTTTCAATGCCTCCCCAGAAGGCGAGCATGTCGTCGGCGATGTCGCGCTGATTGTAAATATCATCCGCATCGGCGGCCTTCTTGGCTGCATCGGTGATGTTGGTCATGGCCAGCTCCACATACTGCAGCAGGCGAGAGCTCAGTTCCGGACGCAGGATCACCGCGTTATTGAATGCTGCGGTGACCGCGGAACGCACGGAATCGGGATTGGAGCCGTCGTAAAGGAAGCTCTTGACGAACTCGTCGAAGTCTTCAAAGTCTTCCGGCAAATCAAGCGCATGAGCAAACGGGCGGAAGGCATCCACATCAGTATCCATCACACGGTCATAGAACGGGAAGAACTGGTTCAGTGTAGTGAAGGCGCGTTCGGTGTAACGGCCTAGCCAGTACAGGTTGTCCGCCTTGGAAGCGGTCACCAAGGAGAGCGAATGGTGGCGGGACTGGCTCAACAGGTTCGCGATCTGTACCTCGGCACCGAGCTCATGTTCCACACCGGTTTCAGGAGCCAACACCCAAGTATCCTTGAAACCGCCGCCTTGAGAGGAGTTCACGATCATCTGGCCGGGTACCGACGAGTAGCGAGTCAGACCGGAATACCATACGTGAGTGCTCTTGCCGGTCACCACAAAAGCACGCAAATCGCATTTGCGCGGCGACATTTCGCCAGTTTGCGGGTCAACCACATCAATATCACGGAACTGGATGACCTCTTGTGCAATGAATCGGCGCGGATCTTCCTTGATGCGATCGGCCAGTTCCTCGCGTGCGGCGGCATCCAGAGAAGAGCCAAACACCACACCATAACCACCGGCCTCAGCCACATCCTTAATGACCAGCTCACCCATGCGATCGAGCACTTCCTTACGGTCAGCCTCGAACATTGGCATATATGTGGGCGCATTGTGCAGAATAGGCTCCTCACCGAGGTAGTACTTAATCATCTGCGGCACGAAGTAATAGATGGCCTTATCATCTGCAGCACCATTACCGGGCGCATTGACAATGGCCACATTGCCCGCGCGGTAGGCAGACAGGATTCCCGGCACACCGATCACAGAATCCGGGTTGAAAGCGAACGGATCCAAATACTCATCGGACAGACGGCGATACACCACGCCTACGCGGTGACGCTTGCCGGCGTAGTCAAGGAAGAACACCTTGTTGTTCACAACCTCAAGATCTTCGGGGAAGGCAAGGGCGGCACCGGTTTTCTCCGCCAAATAGGCGTGCTCAAAGAACGCAGAATTGTAGCGCCCTGGAGTCAACACCACAGCGATGCCTTCAGTGGAGACGAAATCCATAGCTTTGCGCAGCAGTCGAGGGTATTCACGATTGTCTCGAATACGCACATCGCGGAACAGTCGTGGAGAGATGCGGCGCTCGATATCGCGCACGAACAACGGGTAGCTGGCACCGGAAGGAATGCGCAGGTTATCTTCAAGCACCCACCAGCGCCCGTCCTCGCCCTGTACCAGATCCTCACCGGCGATATGCGCAAAAATCCCACCGGGAGGAGTGACGCCGTTCACCTGTGGGAAGTAACCAGCCGATGTGTACACATATTCTTCCGGCACTACGCCATCGTGGATGATTGATTTATCCGAATAGATGTCTTTCAGATAGGCGTTCAACGCATTGACGCGCTGCTTCAAGCCCTTCTCCAGCTCATCGAATTCATCGGATTCGATGATGCGCGGAACCGGATCATAAGGAAACAGTCGGTCGTGATACTCGTTGTTCTTATAAATGCCGAAACGCACACCGTTTCGAGACAACTCACGGTTGATCGCTTCGCGGCGGTTCACCAATTCATGGGCCAGCTTGTGTGCGGCTGATTCAATCATCGTGCCATGCTCCTTGCTGTTGCGGCTTTGGCGCGCGCTCACGCCTACCCACCGCGACTGGGTTTGATGGTTATAACCTAGGGCCGCACCGTTTCATCAAATGTGCTGGTTTGTTACGGGCAGGTCACTTGCGGCGCTGCTCTCGTTAAGATGGTGGGCTATGACACGACTGCGAATTGACCTTGCATATGATGGCGGCGGATTCTTCGGCTGGGCTCGCCAGCCCGAACTTCGTACCGTTCAGGGCACGATTGAAGACGCGTTGCATAAAGTACTGCGAGTGCCTGTAAATGATACCGATGAACCGTTGCGTCTCACGGTGGCCGGTCGCACGGATACCGGCGTGCATGCCTCGCATCAGGTGGCGCATTTGGACGTCAGCGATGATGTGTTGGCCCGCTGCATGGGTCATATGAATGTGTCGGTCTGCGAGGCTTTGGCACGACGTTTGAAGGCTGTACTGCCTGCTGACATTGTGATCCATCAGGTATCCGCGGCACCAGATGGTTTTGATGCACGATTCTCTGCTTTGGAACGCACATATGTGTATCGTGTGGCCGATCGCTCAAGTGAGGTTGATCCACGGTTGCGAGGCTGTGTACTGCGCGTGGATGAATCGCTGGATATCGATGTGATGAATCAAGCTGCAGCAATGACGATAGGGCTGCATGATTTTGGCTCGTTTGCAACGCCGAATCCTGGAGGTACGACGATACGCGAAGTGAAAACCGCATATTGGCGGCGGGTGCCGGCTACTCCACTGGTACCGGATGGTTTGGCGATGGGTGAAACGTATCGGACACCTTCGTTGGAGTCCGGTTTACTGGTATTTACGATTGTGGCTGATGCCTTTGCGCGCAATATGGTGCGCTCTTTGGTCGGTTCATGCGTCAAGGTTGGCTCCGGCCGTAAATCTTTGGATTGGTTCGCCGGAAAAATGGCTGACCCAGTGCGCGAGGGATCAAGTGGTCCGATTGCGCCGCAGGGATTGACGTTGGAACACATTGCCTATCCTGCTGATGACCAGTTGGCCACGCGAGCCGAAGCCATCCGCGCCGTGCGCACACTGCCGTAAGCTCACCATGCAGCAAAAGCTCCACGGCGTGGTAAACCATTTATTTGCGGAACAGCATAAACCGCAGAATAAAGCCGTTTTGCAATACCACACCGTGGGAAAATTGCCACACCGTGGAAAAATACAAAGCTTTATGTGCGCATATGCGAAAGAGGGTTGGAATCACTTGGATTCCAACCCTCTTTGCTTAGCTAAGCGCTAATTCAGCGAGATGCTCACTCGGCGTTCTCGGCCGGAGCCTCAGCAGCAGCGGTCTCCTCAGCCGGAGCCTCGGTAGCAGCAGCTTCAGCAGCCGGAGCTTCGTCAGCAACCTTGGTAGCAGCTTCAGCTTCCTTCACGACAGCCTTCTTAGCCACCGGCTCGGTCACGAGCTCGATGATGGCAGCCGGGGAAGAATCGCCAACGCGCGGAGCAATCTTGACGATACGGGTGTAGCCACCTTCACGCTGTTCCATCTGCTCGGCAATCTGGGTGAACAGAACGTGCACCACAGACTTGTTGCGGATGACGCGCATCACACGACGACGGGAGTGCAGATCACCACGCTTGGCGAAGGTGATCAGACGCTCAGCCAGCGGGCGAAGACGCTTGGCCTTCGGCAGAGTGGTGGTGATGCGGCCGTTCTGGAACAGGCTGGTCGCCATGTTTGCCAGCATGAGGCGCTCGTGCGCAGGGCTGGAAGCCAGACGCGGGCCCTTCTTAGGTGTAGGCATTGGGTTTACTCCTTATTATCCGCCTGGCATGCAGGTGGGCATATGCCCGAACATCCGCATGCCATTACGGACGGTTTGTCAAAAGAGGCAGATCACTCGTCTTCCGGCGAGAAGAAAGTGCCACCTTCGAGATTATTGGTGTCGAAGGCCATCGGCGAGGACTTGAGGCTCAGGCCCAAAGCCTGCAGCTTCTCCTTGACCTCATCGATCGACTTCATACCGAAATTGCGGATGTCGAGCAGGTCCTGCTCGGTGTGGGAGACAAGCTCACCGATGGTGTGAATACCCTCGCGCTTGAGGCAGTTGTAAGAACGCTGCGTCAAGTTGAGGTCCTCAATCGGAACAGCCATCTCAGGGTTGGTCTCCTCGGCCACCGGGGCCGGACCAACTTCAACGCCTTCGGCCTGAGTGTTGAGCTCACGGCACAGGCCGAAGAGCTCCACCAGGGTCGAACCAGCGGAAGCCACCGCATCACGCGGGGAGATGGCGGGCTTGGTCTCCACGTCCAGAATGAGCTTGTCGAAGTCCGTGCGCTGTTCCACACGGGTGGCCTCGACCTTGTAGCTCACCTTGAGCACCGGGGAGTAGATGGAATCAACCGGAATGCGGCCAATTTCACCATTGTCCTGCTTGTTCATCTGAGCCGGCACATAGCCGCGGCCACGCTCGACGGTGAACTCAATCTCGAGCTCGCCATCTTCAGCGAGGGTAGCGATGTGCTGATCCGGATTGGCAATGGTGACGCCGGCCGGCGGGGTGATATCCCCGGCGGTAGCTTCGCCCTTGCCGCTCTTGCGCAGGTACATGACCACAGGCTCGTCGTATTCGCTGGTGAGCACAATGCCCTTGATGTTGAGCAGAATCTCGGTGACGTCTTCCTGGACGCCCGGCAGAGTGGTGAACTCATGCAGAGCACCGGAGATACGCACAGAGGTCACAGCCGCACCAGGGATGGAGCTCAACAGCGTGCGACGCAGCGAGTTGCCGAGCGTATAGCCGAAGCCAGGCTCGAGCGGCTCGATGGTGAAGCGGGAGCGCTGCGGATTCAGGGATTCCTCGGTCAGAGTCGGACGCTGTGCAATAAGCACTGTGGTTATCCTTTCAGCTTGAACTCGGTGGTGCACTCACCGGTTAAGCGGTTTTGGATTGATTTGGTATTGCTGAGTGCTCAGACGCGACGACGCTTCGGAGGACGAACGCCGTTGTGGGCTTGCGGGGTGACGTCGGTGATGGAACCGACTTCGAGGCCCGCGGACTGCAGGGAGCGGATAGCGGTTTCACGACCGGAACCCGGGCCCTTGACGAACACGTCGACCTTCTTGACACCGTGTTCCATTGCCTTGCGAGCAGCGGACTCGGCAGCCATACCAGCAGCGTACGGCGTGGACTTACGGGAGCCCTTGAAACCGACATCGCCACCGGAGGCCCAGGACACCACAGCGCCGGACGGATCGGTGATGGAAATGATCGTGTTGTTGAAAGTGGACTTGATGTGAGCCTGGCCGACCGGGACCGACTTGCGATCGCGACGACGAGGCTTACGAGCGGCTTGCTTTGGAGCTGCCATTGACCCTCGTTTCCTAGTAACGAACTTTGTTGATTGTGCCCGGGCGATGGGATGGCATTCATCCCGTGGCTCGGATCATGCCACTCTTACTTGGTGGCCTTCTTCTTTCCGGCGACCGTACGCTTCGGGCCCTTGCGGGTGCGAGCGTTGGTCTTGGTGCGCTGACCGCGCACAGGAAGTCCCTTACGGTGACGCTGGCCTTGGTAGCAGTTGATCTGAATCTTGCGACGAATGTCCGCATCGATTTCACGACGCAGATCGCCCTCGATCTTGTAGTTGGCCTCGAGGTAGTCACGCAGCGTAATCAGCTGCTCGTCGGTAAGATCCTTGACGCGGATGTCCGGGTTGATACCGGTCGCGGCAAGCGTTTCCTTGGCACGAGTGCGACCCACACCGAAAATGTAGGTGAGGGCGATCTCGATGCGCTTCTCATTGGGGATGTCGACTCCGGCAAGACGTGCCATTGCGATTCCTTCTTGTTGCCGTAGGTCTTGCACCCGCTCGCCCGGTAATCCGGCACGGGCCTACGTACCCGTGGTTCAGTGTCGTTCCCTTTCGGGAAGCACTGTGAGTGAGTGCCTTATTTACTTGTGCCGCTGGAGAATCTGCTCTCAGCCCTGACGCTGCTTGTGGCGAGGGTTGGTGCAGATCACCATGACGCGGCCGTGACGACGAATCACGCGGCAGTTTTCGCAGATTCGCTTCACACTAGGGCTGACCTTCATGGTTATCCTTTACTTGTACCTTTACTTATAGCGGTACGTAATGCGTCCGCGGTTCAGGTCGTAGGGGCTCATTTCAAGCACCACGCGATCCTGAGGCAGAATGCGGATGTAGTTCTTACGCATCTTGCCGGAGATAGTGGCGAGCACGATGTGCTTGTTTTCGAGCTCAACGCGGAACATCGCGTTCGGCAATGCCTCCACTACCTGACCTTCGACTTCAATCACACCGTCTTTTGCCATGTGCCTCTGGTTTCCTATCGTTGGACGAATTACTACGGGTGCATACGAAGACACACCAAATGTCAAATATATACAAGGGCGTATACAGAGGTACCCCTGTGCAACACTCGGCGTGTCGCACAGGGGTACGGAAAAGATTCTATGGTAATCGTAACGATTACTTCAAATCGGAAATGATGCGCTGGCTAATTTCGCTGATTTCGCCGACGCCATTCTCGAGAACCAGCAGGCCGCGGGACTTGTAGATGTCCAGCAGAGGGGCGGTTTCCTTCTCGTAGGTTTCCAGACGCTTCGCAATCGCTTCCGGGGTGTCATCGGCGCGGCCCTGCTCGGCGGCACGCTTCTTCATGCGCTCCAGCAGCACTTCGCGATCGGCTTCGAGCGCCACGACATGGTCAAGCGGAGTGCCCAGCTCTTCAAGCATCTGGTCGAGGGCTTCGACCTGGGCAGCGTTACGCGGGTAGCCATCAAGAATCCAGCCGTTGGCGCAATCTTCCTTGGCGAGACGATCCTTGACGATCTTATTGGTCAGGGAGTCCGGAACCAGCTCACCCTTGTCGGTGTAGCTCATGGCTTCAAGACCCAGTTCGGTCTTGTTCTTGATGTTGTAACGGAAGATATCGCCAGTGGAGATGGTCGGGATGTTGAAGTGCTCGGCGAGCAGAGCAGCCTGAGTGCCCTTGCCAACGCCCTGAGGTCCCATGATGAGCAGACGCATGGTGGTCTCCTTTGTGTTTCGTTATCGGTTATGAGTTACGTAAAACGGCACGACGGTCTCTTGACCTATCGTGCCGTCATCGTTACAGACTATTTGCCTTCAACGTGATCCACGTTCTCAAGCAGGAAGCCAGTGTACTGGAACTGCTCGGTCTGGGCCTTGGCCTGACGCAGAGTATCGAGGCCGACGCCGGCGATAATCAGGATCGTGGTACCGCCGAACGGCAGCTGAGCGTTAAGGCCGAGAGCCATGATTAGCACGGTAGGAATCAGTGCCACGAACAGCAGGTAGACAGCGCCCACGGTGTTGAGACGGTTCATCACATAGGTCAGGTAGCGGCTGGTGGCGTTGCCAGCGCGAATGCCGGGGATAAAGCCACCGTACTGCTTCATGTTGTCTGCAGTCTCGTCCGGGTTGAAGGTAATCGAGGTGTAGAAGAAGCAGAAGAACACAATCATCAGTGCGTACAGTGCGATGTACCACACGGAAGTGGTGTTTGCCAGGTTGGAGTTAATCCACTTGACCCAAGACTGATCGGACTTGCCGAACTGAGCGATCAACGTCGGGATGGCCAGAATGGAGGATGCAAAGATCGGCGGGATAACACCGGACATGTTAATCTTCAGCGGCAGGTAGGTGGAGGAGCCACCGTACATCTTGCGGCCAATCATGCGGCGGGTGTACTGAACCGGCACGCGACGCTGGCACAGTTCCACGAAGTCGACGAAGATCAGGATGACGACGAGCACGGAAACCACGATGGCGAACTTACCCCAATTGCCATCGGTGCCGTTGGTGCCATAGCCAATTTCCCACAGCTGAGGCAGGAAGCCGGAGCAGATGGACATGAAGATCAAGATGGACATGCCCTGACCGATACCCTTATCGGTCACGAGCTCTGCCATCCACATGATGAAGCCGGTGCCACCGGTCATAACAAGTACCATCACGACAAGGTTCCACACGGAACCGTCAGGGATAACCTGATCGCACTGGTAGTTGAAGAGCGCGCCTGAGCGGGCGGTAACCAGAATGGTGGTGGACTGCAGCACAGCCAGACCGATGGTGAGGTAACGCGTGTACTGAGTGAGCTTGGCCTCGCCGGACTGTCCTTCCTTGTGCAAAGCCTCGAAGCGCGGAATAACCACGCGAAGCAGCTGCACAACGATGGATGCGGTGATGTACGGCATCACGCCCAAAGCAAAGATGGACAGCTGCAACATTGCGCCACCGGAGAAGAGATTCACCAATCCGATGAAGTTTTCTTGGGACGTGCTGCCAATCTTAGACATGCAGGAGTTGACCACATTGTAATCCACGCCCGGGGTTGGGATGAACGATCCAATACGGTAAATGATGATGATGAACAGGACGAAGAGAATCTTCTTCCTGAGTTCCTTGGTCTTCAGGGCCTGGATTAGTGTCCTCACCTGGGTTTCCTCCCCTATAACGTGCGACAAAGCACGCGAAATACACAAACTATCGAACGAGCATAGTCTAACGTACCTACTTAAAACACCGATGTCTCGAGATTTGTTATCAGACTATACAAATAAACCCCCGCTCACCAATCGGCGATCGGGGGTTTATTACTGAGCTATTTCAGCTCCCCGTAGGACTCTCAGTCCTCGGAGATGGAGCCGCCAGCAGCTTCAATCTTGGACTTTGCGGAAGCCGAAGCCTTCACACCCTTGAGGTTGAAAGCAACGGTGGTCTCGCCTTCGCCCAGAATCTTGACCGGGGCGTTGCCGCGAACGGCACCCTTAGCCGCCAGGTCAGCTGCGGTCACGTCGCCGCCCTCGGGGAAGATCTCCACGAGCTTGGCGATGTTGATGACCTGAGCCTCAACCTTGAACGGGTTCTTGAAGCCACGGAGCTTCGGCAGGCGCATGTACAGCGGCAGCTGGCCACCTTCGAAGCCAGGACGCACATGGTTGCGCTTGGTCTGGCCCTTGGCGCCGCGACCAGCGGTCTTGCCCTTGGAGCCTTCACCGCGGCCCACGCGGGTGCGGTCCTTGTTGGCGCCAGGAGCAGGCTTCAGGTCGTGCATCTGCAGGATTTCGTTATCTGCCATAATCAGTCAACCTCCTCAACGGTGACCAGGTGACGCACGGCGTTCACCAGACCACGGTTAGCCGGGGTGTCCGGACGGACAACGGTCTTGCCGATCTTGTTCAGACCGAGGGTCTTGGCGGTAGCACGCTGAGCCGGGGTACGGTTCACGAGGCCGTGGTGCAGGGTAATCTTCAGGTTCTTAGCCATGATAATCACTCACCGTCCTTCTCTTCGGCAGCCTTGGCAGCAGCCTCTTCACGGGCCTTGCGAGCCTCGGCAATGCCTTCGGCGCGGGCACGCAGCAAGGCGTCAGGAGCGACTTCGTTGAGGGAGAGGCCACGGCGAGCGGCGATCTCCTCCGGCTCCTCAAGCTGCTTGAGGGCGTCCACAGTAGCGCGAACAACGTTCACAGCGGTGGCGGAGCCCATAGACTTGGACAGCACGTCGGTGATGCCGGCGCATTCCATGACGGCGCGCACGGAGCCACCGGCGATTACGCCGGTACCCGGGGCAGCCGGACGCAGCAGAACGGTGCCTGCAGCATCGTGGCCCTGAACCGGGTGGGTGATGGTGCCGCGAACGCGAGGCACAGAGAACATGTGCTTCTTGGCGTCCAGCTGGCCCTTAGCGATGGCGGCCGGGACTTCACGGGACTTGCCGTAGCCGACACCCACGGTGCCGTTACCATCGCCAACCACCACGAGGGCGGCAAAGCTGAAGGTACGACCACCCTTGTGGGTCTTGGACACACGGTTGATGGTCACCACGCGATCGAGCAGTTCGTCGCCGCGGTTTTCTTCACGACGGTTACGACGCTCGCCACGACGGCCTTCACCGCGCTGGCCACGACGACCCTTGCGGTCCTCGTTGTTGGATTCGGTCGCCACAGTGTTCTGAGTTTCTTCAGCCACTTGGGTTTCCTTTGCTTCGTTGTCGCTCACAGTGCAAGACCTCCCTCGCGGGCGCCTTCAGCCACAGCTGCGACGCGACCGGTGTACTTGTTGCCACCGCGGTCGAAGACGACCTCGGTGATGCCGGCAGCCTTGGCCTTGTCAGCGATCAGCTCGCCGACCTTCTTGGCAGCCTCAACCTTGGTGCCCTGGAAGCCGGCGAAGTCGGCCTGCAGGGTGGAAGCGGACACCAAGGTAATGCCCTTGGTATCGTCGACCACCTGGGCAACCATGTGGCGGTTGGAGCGGGTGACCACCAGGCGCGGACGCTCGGCGGTACCGGAGATGCGCTTGCGGATACGTGCGTGACGGCGCTTGAGGGCGACCTTCTTGCCCTTTCCGAGAATTGCAACGCTCATATCACTTACCAGCCTTTCCAGCCTTGCGCAGGATGCGCTCATCGGCGTACTTGACGCCCTTGCCCTTGTAGGGTTCCGGAGCGCGCAGCTTGCGGATGTTGGCGGCAACCTGGCCCACGGCCTGCTTGTCGGTGCCCTCGACGACCACGTGAGTGGGGTCGGTGACCTTCAGCGTGATGCCTTCAGGCGGGTTGACGGTGATGGTGTGGGAGTAGCCGAGGAAGAACTCGATGCCCTGGCCCTTGGCGACGGCACGGTAACCGGTGCCGACGATCTCGAGGGTCTTGGAGTAGCCATCGTGCACGCCCTTGACCATGCTGGCCATGATGGAACGAGCCAGACCGTGCTTTGCACGGGTCGGACGCAGGTCATCAGCCGGGGTAACGATGATCTCGTTGCCTTCAACAGCAGCGGAGACGCCTTCCGGAATCACGTAGGAATCAGAGCCCTTGGCGCCCTTGGCCGAGAAGTTCTGACCTTCAATCTTGACTTCAACGCCAGCAGGAATGGCGATGGGGAGCTTACCAATATGCGATGCCATGTTTCAGCTCTCCTTTCTCACCACACGAAGGCGACAATCTCGCCGCCAATGCCTCGGTCGAGGCATTCCTTCTGAGTCAGCAGTCCCGAGGAAGTCGAGATGATGGCGATGCCCAGGCCACCGAGCGGCATCGGCAGAGAGTCGGACTTCGCGTAACGGCGAAGACCCGGCTTGGAGATGCGCTTGATGCCCTGAATGGAACGCTCACCGTTCGGACCGTACTTGAGGGTGACCTCAAGAGTCTGGCCGACCTTGGCTTCCTTGGCGGTGAAGTCCTTGATGTAGCCTTCACGCTTCAGGATCTCGGCGATGTTCGCTTGAACTTCGAGTACGGCATATCCACGGTTTCGTGCTTGGCCGCGCTCGCGTTACGCAGACGCGTCAGCATGTCTGCGATCGGATCTGTCATTGTCATTTTGGGCTTCATGCCCTTTCTCGCCGTGGTTTCCGCCGCTGTTCCGCCCTCACGGGCGGAACGGGCCGCGGACCTTCAGCGTCGATGTTTACCAACTGGACTTCGTAACTCCGGGCAGCTCGCCGCGGTGAGCCTTCTCACGAAGGCAGATGCGGCACAGGCCGAACTTGCGGTAGACGGAGTGGGGACGACCGCAGACCTGGCAGCGCGTGTAAGCGCGGACCTTGAACTTCGGCTTGCCGGCCGCCTTGTTCTTAAGAGCGGTTTTTGCCATATCAGTTCTCCTTGAAGGGGAAGCCGAGGTGCTTAAGCAGTGCGTAGGCTTCCTTGTCGTCCTTGGTGGAGGTCACAACAGTGATGTCCATACCGCGCACGTGATCGATCGAATCGGGATCGATCTCGTGGAACATGGACTGCTCGGTGAGACCAAAGTTGTAGTTGCCCTGGCCATCGAACTGGTGGCCGTTGATGCCGCGGAAGTCGCGGATACGAGGCAGCGCCAGAGTCAGCAGACGATCCAGGAACTCCCACATACGATCGCCACGCAGGGTGACGTATGCGCCAATGGCCTGGCCTTCACGCAGGTGGAACTGAGCGACAGACTTCTTAGCCTTGGTGATCTTCGGCTTCTGACCGGTGATCAGGGTGAGGTCCTTGACAGCGCCTTCGATGAGCTTGGAGTCGCGAGCTGCGGCACCAACACCCATAGAGACGACGACCTTCTGGACACGAGCGACCTGCATCGGGTTGGAGTACTTGAACTCCTTCTCGAGCTCAGGAATGATCTGCTCGTTGTACTTGACCTTCAAGCGCGGGGTGGCCGGCGCTTCGACAGTGGTATCGGTCATGCCAGCTCCTTTCCGGACTTCTTGGCAACGCGCACACGCACGGTCTTGACCTTGCCGTCACGCGCTTCTTCCTTGATGGTGACACCCACGCGGGTAGGCTGCTTGGTCTCCGGGTCGATGACCATCACGTTGGAGCGATGGATCGGAGCCTCGGTGGCCACGATGCCAGCCTGCTGACCCTGCTGGGTAGCACGCACATGCTTCTTGACGATCTGAACGCCTTCAACGATCAGTCGGTCGTTGGAGAGCACCTGCTTGACGGTGCCTTCCTTACCACGGTCCTTGCCGCGGATGACCTTGACCAGATCGCCGCTCTTAATCTTGGCTACCATGTCAGATCACCTCCGGGGCGAGGGACACGATCTTCATGAACTTGTGCTCACGCAGTTCACGACCAACCGGTCCGAAGATACGAGTGCCCTTCGGTTCACGGCCGGAGCCGAGAATAACGGCAGCGTTCTCGTCGAACTTGATGTAGGAACCGTCCGCACGACGGGATTCCTTGACAGTACGGACGACGACAGCCTTCACCACATCGCCCTTCTTGACCGACCCGCCAGGAATGGCGTCCTTGACGGAGGCGACGATCACGTCGCCGATGCCGGCATAGCGTCGCTTCGATCCGCCGAGCACTCGGATGGCGAGGAGTTCCTTCGCACCCGTGTTGTCGGCGACATGAAGCCGCGTTTCCTGCTGAATCATTGATTCTCCTTAGCCGAGCTGGTTCTCCCCATTTACCGGGGCACTTTGGTTTCCCGTAGTGCCCCGGTAAATGGCGAGCCTTGCCGAACTTTACTTACTTAGCGCGCTCGATAATGCTTTCGAGACGCCAGCGCTTGGTCTTGCTCAGAGGCCGAGTCTCCATAATACTCACGAGGTCGCCAATGTGGGCGTCGTTGTGTTCATCATGGGCCTTGACCTTGCTGGTGGAACGAACGACCTTGCCGTACAGCGGGTGGGTCGAACGCTGCTCGAGCTCGACGGTAATCGTCTTGTCCATCTTATCGGACACGACGTAGCCGCGGCGAACCTTACGGAAGTTACGCTCTTCAGCCATAATCACTTCTCCTTGGATTCGGTAGCGGCCGGCTCCTGGCTGATGCCAAGCTCACGCTCACGAAGCACAGTGTACATGCGAGCAATGTCACGCTTGACAGCCTTGAGACGGGCGGTGTTGTCGAGCTGACCGGTCGCGTGCTGGAAGCGCAGGTTGAACAGCTCTTCCTTGGACTTCTTGAGGAAGTCTTCGATCTCCGCGTTGGTCTTCTCGTTCAGATTCTTGATGGAGTATTCAGCGGTACCGTTAGCCATCAGATGTCACCACCTTCACGTGCGATAATGCGGCACTTCATCGGGAGCTTGTCGATGGCGCGACGCAGAGCTTCCTTGGCAATGTCATCAGACACGCCACCGATTTCGAACATCACGCGACCAGGGCGAATGTTCGCAATCCAGAACTCCGGGGCACCCTTACCGGAACCCATTCGGGCGCCGAGAGCGTGCTTGGTCAGCGGACGGTCCGGGAAGATCGTGATCCACACGCGGCCACCACGCTTGATATAGCGGGTCATGGCGATACGTGCAGCTTCGATCTGGCGGTTGGTCACGTAAGCCGGGGCAAGAGCCTGGATACCGAAATCACCGAAGTTGATCTCGTTGCCGCCCTTGGACATGCCAGAACGCACGGGGCGGTGCTGCTTGCGGTACTTAGTCCTCTTGGGGATAAGCATTCTTGCTCACTCCTTCGTTTCTGCTGCAGGAGCGGCCTCGGCTGCAGGAGCCTCAGCCTTGGCTGCGGACTGCTGCTGGGCGGCAGAACGGTTGCCACGGCGCGGACGGCGATCGCCGCGACGGCCCGGGCGGTTGTTCTGCTGAGCCTGCTGCTCTTCGAACTCGGATTCGGTCATGTCGCCCTTGTAGATCCACACCTTGACGCCGATGCGGCCGTAGGTGGTACGAGCCTCAAAGAAGCCGTAATCGATGAGGGCGCGGAGGGTCTGCAGCGGAACGCGGCCCTCGCGGTAGAACTCGGAACGGCTCATTTCCGCACCGCCGAGGCGGCCGGAGAGCTTGATGCGGATACCCTTGGCACCAGCGTGCATGGCGTCCTGCTGAGCCTTGCGCATTGCACGGCGGAAGGTGACGCGGTTGGTCAGCTGCTCTGCGATGCCCTGAGCGACGAGCTGGGCATCCAGCGCGGCGTTCTTGACTTCGAAGATGTTGAGCTGAACCTGCTTGCCGGTCATCTTCTCGAGCTTGGCGCGAACCTTCTCAGCTTCGGCGCCACGGCGGCCAATCACAATGCCCGGACGGGCGGTGTGAATGTCCACGCGAACGCGGTCACGAGTACGCTCGATTACGATCTTGCTCACGCCAGCGCGCTCGAGGTCCTTGTTCATCTCCTTGCGGATCTGATCATCTTCCAGGACGAAGTCGCGGTAGCGTTCGCCGGCCTTGTTGGAGTCGGAGAACCACTTGGAGCGGTGGTTCTCAGTGATGCCCAGACGGTAGCCAAACGGATTGATCTTCTGACCCATCTTTAGCGGGCTCCTTCCTTGTTAGCCACGACGACCGTGATGTGGGAGGTGCGCTTGTTGATGCGAGCTGCACGGCCCTGAGCACGAGCGCGGAAGCGCTTGAGGGTCACGCCTTCATCAACGTAGGTCTCCTTGATGTACAGGTCGTTCTCGCGGAACGGCTCACCGGCCTTGTCGGCCTTCACACGAGCGTTGGAGATGGCGCTCTCCAGGGTCTTGCGAACCGGCAGGGCTGCAGACTGGGGGGCGAACTTCAAAATGGTGACGGCTTCGGTCGCCTTCTTGCCGCGGATGAGGTCGACCATGCGGCGAGCCTTGCGCGGCGTCACGCGGACGTGACGAGCGATTGCTTTAGCTTCCATGTTCTATTCCTTATCCTTTAGCGGCGGGCCTTCTTGTCGTCCTTCACGTGACCCTTGAAGGTCTTCGTGGGGGCGAACTCACCCAGCTTGTGACCAACCATGGCTTCGGTGACGAACACCGGCACATGCTTGCGACCATCATGAACGGCGAAGGTGTGTCCGATGAAATCAGGGGTAATCATCGAACGACGGGACCAAGTCTTAATGACGTTCTTGGTGCCCTTCTCGTTCTGCTCGTCGACTTTCTTCTGCAAGTGGGCGTCGACGAAGGGGCCCTTCTTGATGCTACGAGTCATCTTCTCGATACTCCCTTACTTGCGGTTCTTGCCAGACGGACGACGACGAACAATCATCTTGTTCGAAGCCTTCTTCGGACGACGAGTACGAACCTCGCCCTTGCCCCACGGGGAAACCGGCGGCTTGCCACCGCGGGTACGACCGCCGTGCGGGTGGTCAACCGGGTTCATGGACTCACCACGGGTAATCGGACGGTGGCCGATCCAACGAGCGCGGCCAGCCTTGCCGAGCTGGATGTTGGCGTGATCCTCATTGCCGACTTCGCCGACGGTTGCACGGCAGCGAGCATCGACGTTGCGGATTTCGCCGGACGGCATACGCAGCTGAGCGTAAGCGCCATCCTTAGCGACGAGCTGCACGGAAGCGCCAGCGGAGCGGGCGATCTTAGCGCCACCCAGTGGCTTCAGCTCAATGTTGTGGACCACGGTACCGGTCGGGATGTTGGCCAGCGGCAGGTTGTTGCCCGGCTTGATATCAGCCTGGGCACCGGTCTCGATGACGTCGCCCTGCTTGATGCCCTTCGGTGCGATGATGTAGCGCTTCTCGCCATCTGCGAAGTGCAGGAGGGCGATACGAGCGGAACGGTTCGGATCGTATTCGATCTCAGCAACCTTTGCGGGCACGCCGTCCTTGTCCCAACGCTTGAAGTCGATGAGACGGTACTGGCGCTTGTGACCACCGCCGCGATGGCGGGAGGTGATACGGCCGTAAGAGTTACGACCGCCGGTCTTGGACTTCTTGCGAACCAGCGACTTCTCAGGCGTGGAACGCGTCAAATCGGAGAAATCCGAAACGGACGCGTTGCGGCGGCCTGCAGTCGTCGGCTTGTAAACGCGGATAGCCATAATGTAGTTCTTCCTTTAACTTTTCTCGGCTAGCCTTCAGTTGCCAAAGATGTCGATCGTCTGGCCCTCGGCAACGGTCACGATGGCGCGCTTCTGGGAAGCACGCTGGCCGAAACCAGTGCGGGTGCGCTGCTTCTTGCCGGCGCGGTTGAGGGTGTTGACGTTCGTCACCTTGACCTTGAAGATCTCTTCAATTGCCTGCTTGATCTGAACCTTGTTCGCATCCTTGGCCACCACGAAGGTGTACTGGCCACGATCGGAAGCAGCGTAGCTCTTCTCGGAGACGACGGGCTTCAGGATCACGTCGTATGCGGGCTTGTGAATAGCGACCATCTAAATCAGGCCTCCTTCGGCTCGGTCTTAGCAGCCACGAAAGCTTCGAAAGCTTCCTTGGTGAAGACCACGTACTGAGCGGTAACCACATCGTACGTGTTGAGCTGATCGACGAAAATCGGGTGAACGGTCGGGATGTTACGCACGGACATCCACTCGTTGATGTTGTCGCGAGTGAACACAACCGTGGCGAACTTGTCCGAAGTGACCGGGGTCAGAGCGGCAAGAGCTGCCTTGGTGGACGGGGTATCGGTGATGCCGAAGTCCACAACGGCAACGCGGCCGGCGTTGGCGCGGTCGGAAAGCACGTAGCGCAGAGCTGCGGCCTTCATCTTCTTCGGGGTGCGCTGAGAGTAGTCGCGCGGCTGCGGACCGAACACGGTGCCGCCGTGGTACCACTGCGGGGCGCGGATGGAGCCCTGGCGAGCACGACCGGTGCCCTTCTGCTTCCACGGCTTCTTGCCGCCGCCGGAAACCATGCCACGAGTCTTGGTGGCGTGGGTGCCCTGGCGAGCAGCAGCGAGCTGAGCGATAACGACCTGGTGAATCAGCGGGACGTGAGCCTGCACGTCCTCAGCGGAAACGCCGAAGATCTCAGCAGGAGCTTCAACGGTACCAGCGGCCTGGCCCTTGGCGTCAGTGACGTTCAGAGTAACGTTTGCCATGGTTTATCAGGCTCCCTTCACTGCCGAACGGACGAGAACGATGCCGCCCTTTGGGCCCGGAATGGCGCCCTTGATGGCGAGAATGCCGTTCTCCACATCGGCGGAGACAACAGTCAGGTTCTGGGTGGTGGCGGTCACATGACCCATGCGGCCAGCCATACGCTTGCCCTTGAGAATGCGGCTCGGGGTAGCGCATGCGCCCACAGAGCCAGGACGGCGCTCGTTCTTGTGAGAGCCGTGAGAACGACGGTAGGACTTGAAGCCCCAACGCTTGATGGTGCCGGCGAAGCCCTTACCCTTGGTGGTGCCGGTAACATCGACTTCTGCACCCTCAGCGAACACTTCGGCGGTCAGCTCCTGGCCGGCCTCGAACTGATCGACATCGTCGGTACGCACCTCAACGAGGTGACGACGAGGGGTGACACCAGCCTTGGCGAAGTGGCCGGCGAGCGGCTTGGTCACCTTGGTCGGGTCGATGGCGCCGTAACCGAGCTGGACAGCCTTGTAGCCGTCGGTCTCCTCGGTCTTAACGGCGGTCACCACGTTGGTGGACACGTCGACGAGAGTAACGGGCACGAAGAAGCCGTTCTCGTCCCACACCTGGGACATGCCGAGCTTCTTGCCCAGCAGAGCCTTGCGATTAGACATAATGCTTCCTCCTCCCTTTACAGCTTGATCTCGATGTTGACGTCTGCAGGCAGATCGATGTGCATCAGAGAATCCACGGCCTTAGGGGTCGGGTCTACGATGTCAATGAGGCGCTTGTGAGTGCGCATCTCGAAGTGCTCGCGAGAATCCTTGTACTTGTGAGGAGAACGAATAACAACAAAAACGTTCTTCTCAGTCGGCAGCGGAACGGGGCCAACCACAGTTGCGCCCGCGTTCGTCACCGTTTCGACGATTTTCTTCGCCGATTGGTCGATGACCTCATGGTCATAGGACTTAAGCCTGATGCGGATTTTCTGTCCCGCCATTGCCGTCCGCCCTTTCTAGCGATATTCGTTGTACTGTTTACCAACCTGCTTCTTCAGGGCACCGGCGCGCATGGCCTCCCTTGGACATACGTCCTCTGGCGGTCATCCGACATCAGTGCGCGGCTTCTGGTCTACACCCTGCGGTGTTTTCTCCAGCCCGCGCTCGCTTTTTTTAATTCCAATTTGCGAGCCCAAATCAGGCAACTTGTTTATTGAACCATTGAGCCGGGACTAAATCTCCGCTTTGGCATTTCGGCGTGTTGCCGCCGTCTTCCATCCATATTTGGCTCATATGGTTATGGGCCCGGCCTCTTCATTGTTGTTAGCCATTGGCTCGCACCGAGTCAGTTCTATTTGCTGCTCTCGTCTACAGTATTGCAGCAATACTTGATACCTTTATATTCATGAGCGAACAGCCATCCCCATGCCCTAGGCCTCACGATTCCGGCCGGCAGGTCGATACATCATCATCAGGCAATATCCAGATCCAGCCCAATGCTCACATCCATGCTTCTGGCTCACGACAACAACGGAGTCGGAAAACCACTCGTCGTGGCTGGATTCCTGACCAGCCGGGTGCCTGGGTGATGGCTTTGGCTCCCGCACTCGCCGGCGCAATATATGGTTCAGTATGGTCAGTGATCAAACCGGATGCCTCCATGACGGCAGCCGGCTGGTTGGTGCTGATCTGCTGGGTATTGTGCTATTGCGTGGAATTCACCGCTGCACGCTGGCTGAAGTCTCACTGCAACGCACGCTATTTGCCTCCTGTTATCGGCTATTGCATCACGCTTATAGTGGTGGGACTGCCTTTCCTGATCATGCACATCGATATCTTGGTATGGGCACCTCTATATACAGTATTGGCGGCGGTCTCGTTTGCCGGTGCATGGTTCCGCCGTGAACGATCACTCTGGGCCAATGCCGCAGCAGTGATTGCAGCCAGCCTGATGGCGACGATCACACTTCACTATGCCGCGAACTCGCCAAGTATTCCACAGGTGTCGCTTCCAGGCTTGGTACTGTCGCTTTGCTTTGCCGCAACCCAGTTCGGCTCGGTGTTGTTTGTGAAGACGATGATTCGAGAACGCGGCAAACGCTCCTATGTTGTTACTTCCTGGGTGTGGCATGTCGCTCTGCTGGCTTGGTGGATTGCAGCCGCAAACCAGAACCTGTTTCTAGTGATATTAGGGTTGATTCTGCTCGCACGCGCCATTGCGTTGCCTTTGATTGCTCGGCATCAACAGGTCCGACCTGTGATCGTCGGTATTACGGAGTGCTTCACCAGTTTGGTCGCGTTCGGTTGCATCCTCGGTAATGCGCTGACTGTTATATGAGCGTTTCTCAATAATATGAGAAAGCCCGTCCGGAATGGACGGGCTTTCTTCTAACTGCTAGGCAATCGACATTGCCTTATGCACGATCAGACGCGCTCGGAGGCTTCCTCAGTAGCGGCTTCGCCTTCACGCTCTACGCGAATCTGGTGGCCTTCGGCCTGAGAGACGCCGTAGTAAGCAGCGATGGCGATGTCCTTCATGTCGTTGATCAGCGGGATACGCGGGTTGGCCGGGGTGCACTGATCCTCGTAGGCGCGCATACCAATCTGGTCGAGTACGCTCCAGAAGTAGTCCTCATCCACACCGCAATCCTTGAAGCTCTTGTTCATGCCGAGCTTGTTGTCACGGTAGTCTTCGACTGCCTTCGCCAGGTTCTCCACAGCTTCGGCCGGCGTCTTGCCGGTGTCGATGCCGAGGTTGCGGGCGATGTCCTGATAACGCTCCGGAGCAATGTACTTGTTGTACTTCGGCCAAGAGGTGGGCTCCTCCGGAATCTGGCCGTTGTAACGAATCACATACGGCAGCAGGATGGAGTTGGTGCGGCCGTGAGCGATGTGGCACAGAGCACCGATGGTGTGGGCCATGCCGTGGCACATGCCAAGGAACGCGGAACCGAATGCCATGCCTGCCATGGTGGCGGCGTTGTGCATCTTCTCCTGTGCGTTGGTCTTGGCCAGACCCGGCTCGCCGTTGACGGACTCAGCCAGGTTGTCCCAGATGAGCTTGGCTGCGTGCAGTGCCATGCCGTCGGTGAAGTCGTTGGCATACACGGACACATAAGCCTCGAAGCTGTGGGTCAGGGCGTCGAAGCCGGCGTCGGAGGCCAGCTTGCGCGGCTGGGTGCGGGCCAGCACCGGATCGACGATGGCCACGGACGGAGTCAGGGCATAGTCGGTGATCGGGTACTTGTAGCCGGTCTTGTGGTCGGTGATCACAGCGAACGGCGTGACTTCGGAACCGGTGCCGGAGGAGGTCGGGATGCACACGAGCTTGGCCTTCTTGCCCAGCGGCGGAATCTTGAAGGCGCGCTTGCGGATATCGAAGAACTTCTCACGCACATCGGAGAAGGCGATTTCCGGGTGCTCGTAGAGCAGCCACATGATCTTGGAGGCATCCATCGGGGAGCCGCCGCCGACTGCGATGATGGTGTCCGGCTCGAACTCCTCGCGCATCATCTCAGCGCCCTTTTCGACGGTCTCGACGGAGGGCTCCGGCTCGACGTAGTCGATGATGCGGAAGGTCACACGGTTGGAGCGGGCGCGCAGCTGGTCGATGATCTTGTCGACGATGCCGAGCTGTTCCATGACCTTATCGCACACGATGACGGCCTTCTCGATGCCGTACATGTCGCGCAGGTACTTGATGGCGTTCGGCTCGAAGTAGGTCTTCGGCGGGATCTTGAACCACTGCATGTTGTTGTTCCTCCGAGCAATACGCTTGATGTTAACGAGGTTCACGGCCTGAACGTTGCCGGACACCGAGTTGCCGCCGTAGGAGCCGCAGCCCAGGGTCAGGGACGGGGCGATTGCGTTGTAGATATCGCCGATGCCGCCGAGGGAGGAAGGCTGGTTCCAGATGATGCGGCAGGCGTGCATGCGAACGCCGTATTCGCGCACGAGCTCCTGGTTGTTGGTGTGGATGGCGGCGGTGTGGCCTGCACCCAGCTTGAGCATCTTCTCGCACATTTCGAAGGCCTGTTCCTTGTTGTCGGCCTTCAGCACGGCCTGAACAGGAGCGAGCTTCTCGTGGGTCAGCGGCTCGTCGTCAGAGACTTCCTTGCACTCAGCGGCCAGAATGGTGGCGTCGGCCGGGATTTCGAAGCCAGCTGCCTTGGCGATGAACTGCGGGGACTTGCCCGGCACTACGGAGTTGAGCTTCGGCATCTGGCCGGAACCGGCGGTGCAACCAAACATGTACTGCTCGAGCTTGGCCTTTTCTTCGGCGTTCACGAAGTAAGCCTTGCGCAGTTTCAGTTCCTTGATCAGTGGAGCGTAGACGTCCTTGTGAGCAATGATGGCCTGCTCGGTGGCGCAGATCATACCGTAATCAAAGTGCTTGGAGAGCACGAGATCGTTGGCGGCACGCACGATGTCCACATCGGAATCGACATAGGCCGGTGCGTTGCCGGCGCCCACGCCGAGGGCGGGCTTGCCGGAGGAGTATGCGGCCTTCACCATGCCGGGACCGCCTGTGGCGAGGATGGTGGCCACGCCCGGGTGCTTCATCAAGGCGCCGGTGGCCTCGATGGACGGGTGCTCGATCCACTGGATACAGTTCTCAGGAGCACCTGCTGCGATGGCGGCATCGCGCACAATCTTGGCGGCCTCGACGGAGCACTTCTGTGCGCCGGGGTGGAAGCCGAAGACAATCGGGCAGCGGGTCTTCAAGGCAATCAGGGACTTGAAGATTGCGGTGGAGGTCGGGTTGGTGACCGGGGTGACGCCGGCGACGACGCCGACCGGTTCGGCCACTTCGTCAATGCCCATGACGTCATCTTCACGGATGATGCCCACGGTCTTCTGGCCGGCGAGGTAGTTGGTGACGTGCTCGCAGGCAAAGATGTTCTTGGTGGCCTTATCTTCCACGAGACCACGGCCGGTCTCGTCCACGGCCATCTTGGCCAGCACTAGGTGCTTGTTCAGAGCGGCGATGGACGCCTTGGCGACGATGCGATCGACCTGCTTCTGATCCAGCTCCTCAAAGGCGACCAGTGCCTTCTGCGCCTTCTCGACCAGTGCGTTGACCTCGGCTTCTGCCGCGGCCATCTTCTCTTCGGGGGTCGGCTTAGCTGCTTCGACCTTCTTTGCTTCTGCCAATGTAAGTCCTCCTCGATCTAACTTGGGGTGTTTGGCAAAGTATTCTGTTGTGTCACATTCGCTGTGACCTGAGTCACAATATACCGAAGGTCAATAGACTCCGCATACGCACAAAGCTAACGGCGTTTCATGTTCGATATTGAATATTTTATGTTATTTGCTGTTACATTTAGTGCACAATATCTAACATTATTACCCTACAGGACTCTTTTTGTTCTTTTTTTGGGAGAACTAACACCCCAAAAAGAACATCAAGGACGAAACTTTTAACAAGATGCTTACTGAAAGTCAAGGACGAGAGTAGATTTATTAAAAAGTGCTTTAAATAAGTACTCGAAATCCTTTGTCCCACATACCTTTCACACATACCAACGCACCATTCAACATAAAACTGCTTTTCTCAAGTACAATCGCATACATCACACCAATGGAGGTTGATCATGAGAGCGATGCCGTCGACAGCGTTGAAAGCTCATAATCGTAATGCCATGACGCAATACCTGTATGCGCACAAGCACGCCACCAAGCAAGAGCTTGAAAGAGAACTCGGATTGAGTCTTCCCACCATAACTCAAAATCTTCGTTTTCTGGAGAATGACGGAATCATTCGAAAAGGAAATCTTCAAGACTCAACGGGCGGGCGTAAAGCCCAAAGTTACGAATTCAATGCAGACAATCATACTTCCGTTGGCGTCGTCATGAAGGATGACGAACTGCATATGTGCTCCATTAACCTTTACGGGAAAATCATCGAAGAAGAAAGCCACGCCATTCCCTATCGCAATGCTAATGCATATTATCAGCGCATAGGTGGCATCATCGATAATTTTGCCGACAAAACAGAGAAAAAACATGGAAAGGTACTGGGCGTTGCTTTTGCCATCCAAGGAATCCTCTCCCCAGACGGCAGGACCATTACCTTCGGCACCATCATGGGAAATACCGGGCTGACGCTGGATACGATATGCCAATCCATTCATCATCCCTGTATGATGATTCACGATTCAGACGCATCAGCCATGACAGAATTATGGTTTGATCACACCCTGACTGACGCCGTATGCGTCTATCTGGAAAGGCGTCCCGGCGGAGCCGTTATCGTTAACGGCAAGCTTTATCAGGGGCCAAATCAATGCAACGGCACAATCGAGCATATGATACTAGTGCCCAACGGACGCCAGTGTTATTGCGGTCAGCGAGGATGCATGGATATGTATTGTTCCCTGGAAACGTTGCCAGAAGACTACGAAAGTATACCAGGATTCTTCAGCGTACTGGAGCAAGGAGAGCGTCATCACCGCGAACGTATGGATGAATGGCTTGATTACGTCACACAGGCTATCGTAAATGCGCGAACTATTATTGCCGGCGATGTAATTATCGGAGGCGAAGCCGCAAAACATCTTGCAGAGGATGACATCGAAACGCTGAAATCGAGAATCATACAGCGCAGTCCATTTGGAACTGAACACTTCACACTAAGAAAAAGCTATTGTACCGATAACCAAAACATAATTGGTGCTGCGTTACGATTTGTCGAACTGTATTTGAGTGATATCTGCGGAGTGACAGAACAAGTATAATGTAAGATTATCAGCAAAAACGAAAGCTTACTTTTTTAAAAAAGTGGGTTGGTTCGAATATTGGAGATACTCGAACCACCCCACTTACGTTAATTTGGATATGCTATTCAACAATCTGACAAAACTCAATAGTTTCCGCATTCGGGCCATAAATATTAAAATAGCGAATGCCTTTATCCCAGAATGAAGGAATCGATTGAATCTCATCATCTTTTAGCTCCAGACCAAGAGCTTTGGCATTTTCAAATGCAGCTTCGATATCAGGAGTATTAAGAGCCCAGTGATTAATTGCTCCTGTGGTCATGGGAGCAGGATCCCCTTCCCAAGTCTCAATAGTCAAATGACCATAGCGGAGAAAAGCACAACGATTCTCACCATTATGGAACAATCCAACCAGTTCAAATCCAATCACGTTAGTGTAAAATTCGATGGTCTCATCAAGATCTTTCGCCGGCATCCCAGAGTGTTGGAAATCCGTCGTGAATAATGTCATCGGACTAGTCATAATCCATGTTCTCCTTTGAACTATTGCATGAATAATTATTGTAATACATCACAGTCCTACACATTCATAGGCAAGAGCTGCATATAGCATTCTTAGTGCTATTAAGTAATTCGGTCGCCGGGAAAAGGGAAAGACCGGCGACCAAGTCTGGTTGTTACTTGCCGACCTTGACGACAGCCTTGGATACGCCCTTGATCTTGCCATCAAGGAAGTCCTGAACCTCCTCGAGCTCAAGTTCATGGCTGATGAGCGGGGCTACGTTCATCTTGCCGGATTCAAGCAGGCTGATGGCGTCCTTGAAGGTGAGCGGGTTGATGAAGGAGCCCTGAATGGTCAGCTGCTTCTTGTAGATGTCGTAGGTGTTCATTTCGAAGTGCGCCTCCTGCGGGCCGACACCGAACATCAGCACCTGCGCGCCCTTCTTGGCTGCAGCCACGGCCTGCGCCTGGGTCTGCGGCAGTCCAACGGCTTCGATGATGACGTCGTAGGAATCAGCGGGGATGGCCTCACGAGTGGTGTTGTAGATGTTCTTGACGCCGAAGAGCTCCTGATTGCGCTTGAGCTTCTCGTCGAAGATGCCTGCAAGGTCCACCTGATGCACACCGTAGGCCTGAACGATCTGAGCGAACAGCTGCCCCATGAAGCCATCGCCAATCACCAGCGCCTTCTGGTAGGGGCGCAACTTGAGCAAATCCACGCCGTGCACGGCGCAGGAAATCGGCTCAATAGCGGCGGCATCCTTCAGGGAGACGTTGTTAGGAAGCTTATAGACCACAGTTGCGGGAGCGGTGAACTGCTCGGCAAGGCCGCCATCGCGGGTAACGCCTACCGCGGAGAGATGATCGCACAGCTCAGGGCGCTGAGTGAGGCAGTATTCGCACTGGCCACAGTAGATGTTTGGATCGACGGCGACGCGATCGCCAGGCTTGACATTGGTGACCTCGGAACCGACAGCGGCGACGACACCGGAGTTCTCGTGGCCCAGCACGATAGGTGGCACTGCCGCGGCAGAACCCGGACGCCCGGCATACAGGTCGTGATCAGTACCGCACACGCCGGCATAGGCGGTGTTGATCAGCACTTCATTGGGTGCGATTTGTGGGGTAGGCAGGTCCTGAATTTCGAATTCCTTGACGCCGGTGAGCACGAGAGCCTTCATGACAGGTCCTTTCGGTACATATGAGCCTCAAGCAACTACGTTGTTCTGAGGCAAGCGATGCAATCCACTTTCGGATTGATGCTTTAATCATACCATTTAAAAATCATTTAAACAAATCCTTTTTTTAAAAGTTTTTCTTCGAATGGTGGCTGAGTAATACAATCACCACTCAGCCACCAAACTCTCATATGTAATCAGCCAACAATCGACCATGGAGCTAAATAACTGGCATAAGATACAGCAACGCACGCACTTATGGCAATCACTACGGCAACAGCAAGCACTGCCGGCCAAGGTGAATCATTCCGCATCATCCGCTTCCTTTAATCAACTGTGATTTGAATCTTCACGTCTTCTGGACGTCCTTCTGCGACACGATCAAATGCATCCTTGGCATGATCCATATCAAAAACACCAGAAATGAAAGGCTTCAAATCAATTCTTCCGGCTGCCACCAAATCAATGGCTTTCTGGTATACGTTGGCATAGCGGAACACATTTTCAATACGGGTCTCTCTGGCCTGTACCTCAGTGATATCCATAGGAACCACGCCGTCCGCAGGAATTCCAACGATGACCGTAACGTTGCCCGGCGCCCCCAATTTCCATAAATTATCGTATGCTTTTAAATTTCCAGAACACTCAAAGACACGATCCGCACCCCATCCATCAGTTTCCTCTGCAATGCGCTGCTGAAGGTCTTCCTTCTTGATATCCACAGGAATCGCACCTGGAATCTTGCTGGCAAGAGCTAGCTTGACATCGGAAACATCAGAGATAAGAACTTTAGAGCATCCGCCCGCCATTGCAGCAGCTGCAACCATTAAACCGATAGTGCCCGCCCCTACAACTACGGCAACGTCGCCAGGCTTAATATCAGCTTTTGTCGCCGACCACATGCCCACAGCAAGTGGCTCAAGAAGAGCGCCTTCCCCATAACTCACATTTTCGGGAAGTTTATACGTAAATGCAGCAGGGTGGATAACTTCCTCGCATAGGCAGCCATCCACCGGAGGCGTGGCAAAGAAACGAACGGCGGGATCGATGTTATACAAACCAAGTTTGACCGCTTTGGAATTCATATCCGGAATACCTGGCTCCATAGCAACACGGTCGCCCACTTTAAAGCCTGTTACATCAGGCCCAACTTCGAGCACAGTTCCGGAAGCCTCATGACCTAGAATCATCGGTTGCTCAACGATATATTTGCCAACACGCCCATGTGTGTAATAATGCAAATCCGAACCACAAATTCCTACTGTATGTGGTGCAATACGAAGTTCACCTGGACCAGGTGCAGGAACATCTGGAACCTGGCGCACATTAATTACGTCCTTACGTTCAAGCACTACCGCTTTCATAATTTCCTCCTTGGAACTATTCGTCCGACGTCATCGTCGTATTTTTTAGCGTATGAGCTAATGCGTGCTTATTCCTATACTGAGGTACCCAAAATGTGTACTTTTATGATGAATATTTAAAATAAAGCCTTATTGAAGTATAGATTTCAACTCTGCCAGTAGACTCCAAGAGCGATGATTGACCATCATTGCAATATTCACTTACATCAGCCTTCATCGGTGCCTACGTCGGTATTCCGAAGGTGTCATACCCGTCTCCTGCCGAAATCTTCGATTAAAGTTAGCAGTATTCACATAGCCACATTCCTCTTGAATACGTGCAATTCCAAAGTTGGTGGAGTCTAACAATCTACATGCCTTAGCGATGCGCAATCTTCGTACCATATTGGAAAAGCTCACACCCGCAGCCTGTTTGAAAAATCTTGAAAAAGCCGGTCCGCTCATCGATATTTCTTGAGCGACTCTTTGCAGAGACATCTCTTCAGATAAATGTTCCCCTATATATGACAGGACAGCATTAATTCGATCTTCACTGCCGGAAGTCACATTACAGCTATACCCAGGCGTCACCACGCAAGACCACTCATCAGGGGGAGCATCTACAAATACTTGCAGTAAGTATAATAGAGACGCCAAGCGGCTCAGTCCTGCACAGGTACCCATCTCACTTAATATCCTCGCCGCTTTTGCAGCCGACGGACCATCAAGCACAACTGCACGTTCTGATCGGCGAAGCAAACCATATAAAGATGACGCTTCCGGAAATACACGAATCAATGAGTTCAGGCGATTAGGATGAATTTGACATAGCACATCTCTCTCGGGCTGCGTTTGTCCTACATCTAAATCAGAAATCCAATTATGGGGAACATTGGGACCAAGCATAAATACCTGCCCCTCATGGAAAGGAACCATTGCATCGCCCGCCATCATAAAACCTGTTCCCTCTCGGATAAGATGAATCTCAATTTCAGGATGATGATGCCACCGGGCCAACGACGATGGATAGCCATGCTCGGACCAACGAATTGCCTCATCGCATTCTGACACTATTACTTCAAGTGTTCCTTTTTCCTTGCCACTTATCATAAAAAAATCACCATCAATCGCGATGTTGTTTCCTATATTCAGAAGGAGTAACTCCGACTTCTTTCAAAAAACTACGATTGAAATTGGCCGCGTTGGGATACCCAACTTCTTTTCGAATTTGCGCGATACTTAAACCTGTAGAAACAAGCAGACGGCAAGCTTTAGAAATCCTCAGCCTAGTCACCAATTCAGAAAAACGCATACCTGATGCCGCATGGAAAAAACGCGAAAACGCATTAGGATGCATTACCACAATTTTTGCGACATCCTGCACAGTAATATCATCACCTAAATGCTCATTGATGTATGAAATAACAGTATTAATTCTGCCTGTGGTATCGAAACGCGTATTTGGCGCATAATTACCGTTAAGGACCATGCTCCATTCATCATCTGGCGCTTGAGCAAATATCGCTAATATGGACATTAAATCCACAAACCGATCAGTTTCTCCATGCTGCCCCATTGACTCCATTATTTTCGCAACACGCCTGCGCGACTCGCCTCGCAAAATAATCACACGATTAGATCGACTTATCAAGCGTCTAAAAGGAAGAGTCTCGGGGAATTGCACACTCAACGCTTCCACTTGTTCATCGCTAAAATGACAGAAGATATCACGATGGTTTAAGCGCTCTCCAGCTTCGATATCAGAAATCCAGTTGTGAGGAACATTCCTGCCAATCATCGACACTTGTCCTGGAATAAACGGAAGCAGAGTATCTCCAACCATCATTTGACCGAAGCCCTGACGAATCAAGTGAATCTCTATCTCATCATGATGATGCCAACGCGCAAGTTCCGAAGGATATCCATGTTCGGCCCAACGTATAGATGCATTGTGAAGGGGTTCCATGAATTCAAATTCGCCGGTATTGAATTTTGCAATCATGCACCCCCCTTTCAAAAAGCAGAAAAATGGAAGCGGCCACAGACCCATTCAGGACAGTGGCCGCTCACGCCACAGCGAATTAACGCCGACTAGATTGTTTTGGTTAGGTTGTGGTGTTGGTTGTTGCGGGCGTAGACGGGGATGACGTCGAGCGGTGCGTCGGCGTTGGTTCGTGTGCCGCCCGGGTGAGTGGTTCCGTCGTGGAGGTTGGTCCAGGTGGTATCGGGGCCGCCGGGCAGGTAGACGGTCCTGCTGGTGGCCCCGGCACGGGTGACGGGGGCGACGAGCAGGTCGGGGCCGAACATGTATTCGTCGTTGATGTCGGCCGCGTCGGGGTCGTCGGGGAATTCGTAGAAGAGGCCGCGCACGAGGGGCTGGCCTTCGGTGTGGGCCTGGTCGAACAGTTCGCGCGTGTAGGGGCGCATGGCCTCGCGTATGCGGATGTATTTGACGAGGATGCGTTCGACGTCCTCGCCCATACTCCAGGGTTCGTTGTCGGCTCCGGAGTAGAAGCGCGGGGTGCCGTCCTTGGCGCGTACCATCTCCTTGAGGGCGCCCTCCTCGTAGAGGATGGCCTCGTGGGCCTTGTCGAGCGGGGTCATCTGGTCGCGAGTGTGTTCCGGGGCCGCGAGGCTGCGGTTGCCGTGGTTGCGCATGACGGGCAGGAAGCAGGAGAACTGGGCCCAGCGGATGAACAGCTCGCGGAACTCCTCGGATTCGATGTCGCCGTTGTGGAACCCGCCCATGTCGGTGGTGAACCAGGGGATGCCGGCCATGCCCATGTGGATGGCGCAGGTGATCTGGGCCTTCAGGTCCCTGAACGTGGAGCCGACGTCGCCGCTCCATACCAGGGCCCCGTATCTTTGGGAGCCGGCCCACGCGCAGCGGGTCAGGTTGACGATCTCGCCTTCGCGTCCCATGTCCCGCTGGCCCTCGTAGAAGCCCCTGTTGTACTCGACCGGGTAGATGTTGCCCACCTGTTCGTTCGGGCCGGCGTGGTAGCGCCAGTTCTCGAAGTCGTAGGACCCGTATTCGGGTTCGGCCTCGTCGAGCCAGAACGCGTCGACGCCGAGGTCGGCGTAGTTCCTCCTACACTTGTCCCACACGTATTCGCGGGTGGCGGGGTTGGTGGCGTCGATGAACGTGCACGGCTCCCAGGCCATCATGGCGATGTCCTCGCCACGTTCGGGGCGGACGAGCAGGTTGCGCGACTTGAGCTCGACGTAGTTCTCGCTGGTGAGCGCGACCTGGGGCCATACGGAGACCATGAGCTTGACGCCCATGGCGTGCAGTTCGTCGCACATGGCCTTCGGGTCGGGCCAGAACTCGTCCTCGAACCGGAAGTCGCCCATGCGCGGCCAGTGGAAGAAGTCGATGACGACGAGGTCCAGGGGGATGCCGCGGCGTTTGAACCCCCGCACGGTCTCGAGCAGCTGCTCCTGGTTCCAGTAGCGCAGCTTGCACTGCCAGAAGCCGAGTCCCCATTCGGGCATGACGGGCGCGTGGCCGGTCGCATCGGCGTACTGGCGTTCGATCTGGGCCGGCGTGCCGCCCGCGGTCACCCAATAGTCCAGCTGGCGGCTCGAACGGGCGTTCCACCTGGTCTGGTTGGCCGCGAAGTCGACCTGCCCGATGGCCGGGTTGTTCCACAGGAACCCGTATCCCGCGGAGGAGACCACGAACGGCACCGACGCCTGGGAGTTGCGGTGCGCGAGCTCGAGCGTGCACCCCTTCAGGTCGAGCGTGTCCTGCTGGTACTCGCCCATGCCGTACAGGTGCTCGTCCTTCGGGGCGAGGAACGACACGGTCACGTCGTGATCGCCGCCTGTGATGGGCCTGTAGGTGCGGGCCCTGAGGTTCAGGGAGCCGCCCTCGCCGGTCTCCTCGAACAGGAGCGTGCCGTCCTTGCGGTGGAAGGAAAGCCGGCAGACGAACGCCTCGTACCCCTGGCATCCGTTCCACCAGTGGCGGGCCCGGGCCTTGACGACGATCTCGCCGTTCGTGACGGTGGCCGTGTCGGCCTCCCCGTCGATGTCGATGCTGAAGCCCTCGGGGTCGGGCCTCTCGCGCAGGGCCCACGCCGTGTCGTCGACCGGGTGCATGCGCGCCGAACGCACGCGCACGCTGTTGGCGCCCCACGGCTCGATCCTCAGGTACTCGCCGTCACCGGTCCACAGCAACGCGGTACCGTCCCCGGACAAGGTGAATTGCGTCATTTTTCGTTCTCCTTATCGTTTGATGCCCATGACGTCGTCGTCATGGCTTTTCCTTCCGGCAGGCCGTCAGTCCTTGATCGCGCCGGCGGTCACGCCCGCGGCCACGTACTTCTGCGCGACCAGCAGCAGCACCGCGGTCGGCACCGACGCGAGCACGGCCGTGGCCATGAGCGGCCCCCACTCCTCGTTGTTCGCCGAGATGAAGTCGTAGATGCCCATCGTGATCGGGCGGAGCTTGCCGCCGCCCGGGTTCAGCGTGGACGCGAACATGAAGTCCGACCACGCCCACAGGAACGCGAACAGCGACGTGGTCACGATCGTGTTGCGCGACAGGGGGATCACGATCTGCGTGAAGATCCTCCAATTCGACGCGCCGTCGATCTTCGCGGCCTCGATCAGCGACTTCGGCATGGTCTGCATGAACGCCGTCTGCAGAATCACCGCGAACGGGATCGACAGCGTGCTGTCCGCGAGGATCAGGCCCGGGATCGAATCCAGGAGCCCCAGATCGTTGAACAGCGAGTAGAAGCCCAGGGACATGACCACCGCCGGTATCATCTGCGCGAGGATCAGGACGAAGTTCATGCTCCTCGCGCCCGCGAAGTCCAGGAAGCTGATCGAATACGCCGCAGGCAGCGCCACGACCAGCGTCACCAGCACCACGCTGAACGCGATCAGCAGCGACGTGCCCAGATACGGCAGCTGCGTGCGGAACACCGACCCGTAGTTCGCGAGGGTGAAATCCCTCGGCCACAGGTCCGCCGAACGGATCGAACGCCGCTGGGTGAACGAGATGTTGACCATCCAGTACATCGGGAACAACATGACCATGGTCAGCACGACCGCGATCACCGTCTTCCACCAGGTGGGACGATGCCTCATGTCAGGCCTCCTCTTCCTTCCTCTGCGCCCACAGATAGACGAACGCGAACGCCAGGGCCACCAGGATCAGGATCGTGCCGATCACCGAGGCCTCCGAATACTGGATCGTCATATGGCTGCCCTTCGCGAACGCCAGAGCGTACGCCCACGTCGCCAGGGTCTGCGACGTGCCCGTGCCCTGCGTCATCAGCCAGATGATGTCCACCGTCTTGAGCGTGTACACGAAACCCAGCATCAACGTGATCAGCGTCACCGGACGCAACAGCGGGAACGTGATCCGCCAGAACCGCTGCCAGCCATTGCACCCATCGATCGACGCGGCCTCATACAGATCACCGTTGATGTTCTGCAACCCCGAATACAGGATCACCAGATTGAACGGGATGCCCAGCCAGATATTCGCGATGATCACCGCCCACAGCGAATTATCCGCCTGCAGCCACCAGACCGGATCCACGCCGAACAACCCCAGGAACCTGTTCAGGATCCCGTTGTCTGCGTCCATCATCCACTGCCACGTCGTGCCCGACACCATCGGAGGCAACAACCACGGCACCAGGAAAATACCACGCAGGAACCCCGACAACCGGAAACTCTGGTTGAAGAACACAGCCAACGCCAACCCCAACGCATACTGCACCACGATCGACGCGAACACGAACACCAGGGTCTGCCCCAACGTCACCCAGAACTCGGACGACGACAACACCTCCCGATACACATCCAACCCCGTGAACGGCGCATCACCCGTCACGAACGTCCGACGCGTATACCGATGCAGACTCATCGAAACATTCTGCACAAGAGGCGACACATAAAACAACAACAAATACACAACCAACGGAGCCGCAAAACCAAACGCCGCCAACCGAGACTTCGAGAACCATCTCCGAACAAATCCGGGAACAGATGGCGTCACAATCTTCGCAGACGCAACAGCACTCATAATTCCTCTTTTCGCGCAGAACCACTCATATGACCAGCACTGCACCTTGAACTTGTTGGCTGTCATCCGTCTTTAGACAACAGCCAACAATGGATACTTATCTAAGAATCATCACTTCTGATTCAACGCGTCCTGAAGCTTCTGGGACAGACCAGAGGAAATGCTCTCATACTTCAGGCCAAGTTCAGTAGTGCGACCTTGAGCACTACTGGCAGATTCCGCCCAATCGGCAAGATACGTCTGATCCTTAAGTTGCTGTTCAAGCACATCATCCTTTGGAGCAAGGTATCCGATAGACTCAGCTACTTCGAGAAGATTCTCACCGGTCATGCAGTTGACAAATTCGGCTGCGGCCTTCTGCTTGGCGTCGTTGGCTGTCTTGTGATACGGAAGAACAAGGAACTCGCCACCAAACGGGACAGGAGCGCTATTGCCACCATCCTTAGAAGGAATGGCAATAACCTCATACCCCTTTTCCGTGGCGCTTTGCGCTTGCCAAGAACCATTCTCCGCAAAAGCATAATCTTCACTCATGAATACGTCCCAGGCTGCGGATTGGTTGTTCGTGGTGGAGGACTTCGGGGCCCACCCCTTGCTCACCCAGCCGGCCAGCAGGTCGCGCGCATCCTGGGCGGCCTGGGAGTCCGGCTTGGACAGGTCGCCTCCCGCGCCCCAGAACCAGGGCAGATACTGGAATACGCCCTCCTCGGTCGCGATGCCCGAGAAAGTGATACCTTTATAACCGGCGTTGACCACCTTCTCGATGGCCGCGTTCAACGAATCCCAGTCCGTGATGGACGCCGGATCGACGCCGGCCTTCTCGAGGATGTCCGGCTTGTAGTACAACCCCAACGTATTGATGCCATAACTGATGCCATACTGAACACCATCAACCTTACCGGTATCGATAATGCCCTCATTGAAGCCATCTGTCTTTACACCAGCGGCTTCAAGATCAACCACCATGCCAGCATCCACAGCACTCGGCAGAGTCGGATTGTCAATCATCGCAATATCCGGCGCATTGTCTTCTTTGACAGCTGTAGTGAGCGGATTCATTGTTTCATCTTGAAGTTGCCGCTCTACCGTATATCCTTCAGGCGCACACTTCTGGACGACTTTCGCCCACGCAGAATTCTCATCGTACTGCGGATAGCCATCCAAAAACACCAAGTTTTTATCATCTGCTGCGGAATTGCTAGAACCACAAGCGGCAAGGCTTCCGCATATAGCTAACGTCGAAATCGCAGCAACTACTTTACGGGTATTGTTGAAAGTCATAGTCTCGTTTTCCTTTCACCTAAGAACAATGCATCCGACGCATGTTCTGGCCACTAATCTCCGTTGGTTCGCGCCGATGCGAAAACTTATAACCAGTGGTTTTATAAAAATAAATCAAAAAGTTCGGCCGGAAAACGAATACAGCCATTCATGTCAGCAAAATATCAAACACTGTCAGCAAAGTATCAATAACACGCCAAATTGGGATTCGCCTCATTCAACAGCTAACGTAACAAACAATTGGTTATATATATCCCCGGAAGAGCAAGACCAATCTCTAACTTATCCAGATTTGCGTTAGCTACTCATACCCCGTCATCATGGCGTTCCTATCACAAGACACACCCGCGTCTACAATGGGTGTATGAGAAATCCACCGTTGCATCGCTATGCCACTCGCCCAGGCTTGTACTTCACCGATGACGGTGGAGCGGACGTCGTGGTCCGCTCGGAAACCGCCGATCAGGTGTGGCTCTGTGTGCTTGAGCCCATCGATAAACCTAGTGCATTCTTCCAGGACGCCATCCGACTGTTCGCCGACCCGAACACGTCGTTTATTCAACAGATTCATGAGTTCCCGGTGTGCACCCGAATCCTTGAACACCTGTATCTACGGGAAACGATTTTCCGCATGACCGGCCCGAACTATGGCCTGTGGTATGTGCATCTGCCCAAGGCCTGGGACGGCATGCAATACGGCTACCGTGTGGATGGCGCATGGGATCCAAAGCATGGCGTGCGATTCAACCCGTACAAATTCCTGCTTGACCCATATGGTAAAGGCATCGAGGGGGTTATGGACCTCGATCCTGCCGCCTTCTCCTATGAGTGCACCGTGCAGGATCGCAAAGTCATTGGCTCCGCATACGGCTCGATGAGCACCATTGACTCCCTAGGCCATGTGCCGGTTTCCGTAGCCATCGATGATCGCGACGTGCATAAGCATGAGGGCGATCCGGATCATCCTCATGTACCGTGGCGCAAAACCGTGATTTATGAAATGCACGTCAAGGGTTTCACTGCCAATGCGCCTTGGCTGCCCGAGGAGCTGCGCGGCACCTATGCCGGTCTTGCGCACCCTATCACCCTTGCCTATCTGCAGAATCTTGGCGTGACCTCCATCGAGCTGCTGCCAATCCAAGCCAAACAGGATGAGCTGTTCCTGCAGGAACACGGGCGCAAAAACTATTGGGGCTACTCTACGTTAAGCTACTTCTCCCCCGAGCCTTCCTACGCCACCAAGGCCGCGCAGGAGAAAGGCGCAACCGCCGTGCGCCAAGAAGTCATCGACATGGTGCGAGCCCTGCATGAAGCCGGTTTCGAAGTGATTATGGATGTGGTGTACAACCACACCTGCGAAGGCGGCATAGAGGGTCCGACTGTCTGCTGGCGTGGTCTGGATGATCTGGCTTACTACCGCCATCAGAAGTCCAACGCCGGACGTCTGGAAGACACCACCGGATGCGGCAACACGTTCGATTTCACCAACACCCATGTGGTCACATTCGCCATTGATTCGCTCCGCTACTGGGCCAAGCGTATCAGCATCGATGGGTTCCGCTTTGATTTGGGTGTTACCTTAGCCCGCTTGAACGGCGAGTTCACTCAACACCACCCGTTCCTCTACGCCCTACGCTCCGACCTTCTGCTCGGCAACCTGAAACTCATCATGGAGCCTTGGGATCTGGGCAATCTTGGCTGGCGTACAGGCCAGTTCGGCATCCCGTTCGCTGAGTGGAATGACCGCTTCCGCGACACCACCCGCACTTTCTGGCTGGAGGATGTGGACGGCAGCATGGATTACGGACGCACCAGTCTGCAGGAGATGGCCACGCGTCTTTGTGGATCCGCGGATTTGTTCGCCACCGATCCAGGACGCGGCGCCACGGCATCCATCAATTTCGTGTCTTGCCATGACGGTTTCACGCTCACTGATTTGACGAGATATCGGAACAAGCATAATGAGGCCAACGGCGAACACAACAATGATGGTTCTTCAGTGAACCATTCCGCCAACTTCGGCATAGAAGGCGTGACCAAGGAGCCGGAAATCATCGCCGCACGCGAACAAGCGGCCATGAATCTGACTGGTACGATGATGCTGTCGCTCGGCACACCGATGATGCTAGCGGGTGACGAGTTCCGCAATACGCAAGACGGCAACAACAACGCTTATTGCCAAGACAATAATCTGACATGGATGAACTGGGATTGGCTGTATTCTCCGCATAAAACGCGTGAGATGCGCCGCTTGGAAACGGTGTCTCGTTTGGTCTCGTTGCGTAAATCCTTGGATTTGTACCATCACGAAGACTTCTTCACCCGCTTGACGCAGATTGGATTGTTCAAGCCTTCAAATCGCGTGAAATGGTTCCTGCCCGACGGCTCTTCCCCGCAGGAACGCGACTGGTTCGACTTAAGCACGCGCAGCTTCACGATGCGATTACTCTCCAACACTGAAGTGGACGTGTGCATTGTGGTCAACGGCGTGGCCGAGAATCGAGAATTCCATCTGCCTGACGACAGCAAGTGGGTTCCCAAGTGGTGCTCCGCGGAAATCAATGGCTTGTGGCCTGGTCAGAATGGGCATATCGTCGCTGACCAGGATTACGAAGACATCAGCGTGTGGATGCAACATGTGCAGAACGCCAATGAAACCGTGCGCCGATTGGCTGAGGAAGCGCAAGCCAAGGCGGCAACAGCGGGTTCGGTTGCTGCTGGGGCAATGGAATCTGGAGTAACGACTGCTGACACCACAGCTGCCCTCAGCGAAGCAGACGCCGTCTCCACGACGGAATTCCCGGCAGTGCATAGGAACAAAAACCACGAGACAACTGGAGGCACGACTATCGACGACGCCAATCAGACGTCGCGAGTAATTGATGCCCTGAACGAAGTCAGCGCAGCAGTGGCCAAAGCAATGAGTGATGATGACGCTGAGTCTATTGATACTGAAGATTCCGCGAACACCAACGCAACCGCAGATGCCCCGACTGCCGACCAGCGCAACGACTCGAAGCGCAATGTGTGGACGATGCCAGCGCTCAGCATTACGCTGATGAAGCAGGTCCAAGCCTGATTGCCAGGTGCCGGCCACTTTGGTCGGCATCTGGTCTTAGCTGGAGAACGTAACAACCAAAGAACCCCTCGCGGTAATCCACGAGGGGTTCTTTGTGCTCGGTAGAAACAGTTCGTAGCGAAATTAACGCTTGGAGAACTGCGGTGCGCGACGTGCCTTGTGCAGACCAGCCTTCTTGCGCTCGACGACACGAGAGTCGCGAGTCAGGAAGCCAGCCTTCTTCAAGGTAGCGCGGTTAGCATCACGATCGATGGCGTTCAGAGCGCGGGCAACGCCGAGGCGGATAGCGCCGGCCTGGCCGGTGGTGCCGCCACCGTCAACGAGGACGATAGCGTCGAACTTGCCTTCGAGCTTGAGCAGAACGATCGGGGAGTTGACCTCACGCTGCAGCAGCTTGGAGGGGAAGTACTCCTCCAGGGTGCGGCCGTTGATGGTCCACTTGCCAGTGCCCGGAACCAGACGGACACGGGCGACAGCTTCCTTACGACGACCGGTGCCGTAGCCCGGCTCGATAGCGGAAGTGCCGGTGCCAGCGCCAGCGTTGGTCTCGGTGGTGTAGTTGGTGAGCTCCTCTTCGGTCTCGACAACCTGGGAGTCGTTGGTGTTTTCAGCCATGATATCTATCTCCTCTCAGGTTTCACTTGGCCTGCTGCGAGATCTGAGCGATCTCGAAGGTCTTCGGCTGCTGCGGGGTGTGCGGATGCTCGGCACCGCGGAAGACGCGGAGACGATCAAGCTGCACCTTTGCCAGACGGTTCTTCGGCAGCATGCCCTTGACAGCGGCCTTGATGATGCGCTCAGGGTTGTTCTCAAGCAGCTCGGCGTAGGAGTCACGACGCAGACCGCCGGGACGACCGGAGTGAGAGTAAAGTTCCTTGCCCATCTTGTTGCCGGTGAGAGCGATCTTGTCGGCGTTGATGACGATGACGTAATCGCCGAGATCAGCGTGCGGAGCGTAGGTCGGCTTGTTCTTGCCGCGCAGCAGGGTTGCAACCTGGGAGGCAAGACGGCCCAGCACCACGTCGGTGGCGTCGACGATGTACCAGTCGTGAGTCAGATCAGCTGGCTTCGGAGTGAAAGTTTTCACTGGAGTACCTTTTCTATATATTGTGTTCCGGGTCTCGGCTGCTTGGCGTGGTTTGGTTAGGACCGCATCCAAAAAGCGTTGAACCTCATTATCCGTGGGCTCCCTGAAAGTCCTCGATGGCGAGTGGGATAGCGCTTTGAAGGACCCCTTAGGGAAACACAACAATCCACTAGTATATCGCCACTACTGACATTTCACACGCCGGCCGCAATACGCACCTATGCGCGCCGATTCCGCGCCATCCATAAACCTTGACTGTAGGTTTTTGAATACTGACTGTAGGATTTCCAACGTTTTTCGTTCAAAAACCTACAGTCGGTGTTCATATTCCTACAGTCGGTGTTCAAAAACCTACAGTCAGAACGGTTAGAAACGGTCAAAAAATGCCGGCGCTGTGATTGGAATGCAATCAGCGCCGGCAATGAGACGAATACCCAGAGTATTACAAATCAGCTATTGAAGATCTGGGCGAAACGTTGGGCTCCTGGGGTGTCAAAGATGGACTCAAGCGGCACCACATTGCCCTTGGCATCCGCCAACGGGATACGCCAGTTCGGGTACTCATTGTTCGTACCAGGCTGATTCTGTGCGCGCTTCTCCCCCACGGCATCCGTGATGGAAGCGGCGAACAACTTGCACGGTGCACCCTTCAGTGCGCGGTACAGTGCGTCCACGATCTGCGCCTCGTGAGCTTCACGGTCTTCAGCATATGCAGGGTCAAGATAACCCTGATCAACCAGCATGGCAATCATGGAATCCTGCTCAGCCCTGGCCGAAGCCTCAAACTCTTCAGCCGGACCGGTCAGCAGACCCAGACGTTCGCGAATCTTCACATGCTCGTATTCGAGGTAGCCTGCAGCCGGCGGCAAATCATGAGTGTTCACCGAAGCCAAAGCGTACGGACGGTACTCGGACGGCTTGCGGAACACACCATCGTATTGTTCGAACCATTCCACAGCGCAGCCAAGAATACCGTGCCCAGCGAGCGAATCAGCAACATATTCAGGCACCACGCCCAAATCTTCGCCGACCACCACACCATTGGCACGGGAGGCCTCAATCGCCAGAATGCCAAGCATAATGTTCGAGTTGTAGTACACGTAGGCACCATCCATTGCGGAATGACCTTCCGGAATCCACCACAGACGGAACAGACCCAAAATATGGTCGATACGCACAGCACCTGCACGGGCGAACATATCGTGCACCATATTGCGGTAGGTCTGATATCCGGTGGCTTCAAGATCAAGCGGGCTCAGCGGCGGCTGACTCCAATTCTGGCCCTGCTGGTTGAACATATCCGGCGGCGCACCGACCGTGGCTCCCTTGGCAAAACGCTCTGGATTCCACCACACATCGGCACCATATGGGTGAACGCCAACCGCCATATCAGACATGATGCCGATATGCATACCAGCATCCTTGGCGGCTTGCTGGGCGGCGGCCAACTGTTCCGCGGCATTCCATTCCAGCCAACGGTAGAAGTCCAGAGTGTCCGGGAACTGATTCTTCAGGTTGGCAATCTCCTGAGAATCACGATTCAGCGCCTGCTCCCAGCCATTCTTGTCATCGGTAGGAGCGCCCCACTTGTCATAGCACAGGCACCAGGTGGCATATGCTTCCAAATCGGAACCACTGTTGGCCTTGAACTCGTCAAAAGCGGCTTGACGTTCAGCGGTACGACCAGCTTTGAAGATAATCCACAGGGCATGCATCTTGCTACGCCACATCGCATCACGATCGATGAGCTGGGAATCACCGTTCAGTGGTTCCACATCAGCATGCAACGCATCCACCTGCTGCTTGGCCTCAGCCGGCAGCGACGCATATTCCGGCACTGACTCCGGACGGATGTACGTAAAGTTCACCAGTCTGCGGCTTACTGGCAAATAGGGGGATGGAGTGAGCGGAGAAACCGGTTCGGCCGCATGGACCGGGTTAATGAGAATAAAGTCGGCACCGGTCTTCTTCTTGGCATCGACCAGCATGGCCTTCAAATCTTCGTAATCGCCCACGCCCCAAGAACCGGAGGAGCGAATCGAATACAGCTGAGCCATCCAGCCCCACAAGCTGCCGTTCTTCATAGGATCGATGAGATCCACCTTGCTGGGTGCACTGATCAGCGTGGCATCCTGCGTGCGGTTTCCAACCGTAACGTGCAGCTTATGGTATCCGACCGGCACATCGGCAGGAATAATCAGCGCCGCCGTAGAAACGAAACGGTCACCAAGATCAAAAGCCTGTGAACCATCACCTGGACCAACACCCACGGTGCCGGTATAAGTTTCGCCATTTTCCAATGTGATGGTGGCACTAGGAGTCTCCAGAATTCCAGTGTTCACCAGCACCTGGTCTTCCACGCCTGCGGTATGCAGCACCGTGGGGGCTACCAGTCTGGAATAACGTTCTTTCAGGATGCGCCTGATGGCAGCATCTTGACTATCTTCATCTCGGGCCTCAATGCCCAGAGCGGCTAGTATTTCAATCAGGACTTCATCGTCGATTTCATGATAATCATGGCTCATGCCCACGTAACTGGTTCCGATGCCGACCAATTTGGCCAGACGAATCAGCGGGCGTGCCAGCCGCTCTTCATTCTCGGTGTTCTCACTCATAGCCCCAGTCTAACGCCCTTTACGCGCGCCACACTGTAATGCAAATGGGTCAATGAGACGAAATTTCCCTGTTATTCAATTGATTTGCATGATTTACCGCTCTGCAATGGCATTACGAACCTCTTGAGAGGGGTCGTTGGCCAATTTCTTCAACATGTCCGCAGAAGTATTTGGGTTCAATGCCACTGCTCGACGAACCATTGACGCAAGGACGGCCGGAGCGCCTTCCTCAAGTTCGATACCCAGTGCACCGAGATAATCAAGAGTCTCGGCATCGGCATTTGGATCCTGAGCACCTTCGAGTCGCATTTTCCAACTCGTGCGCTTGTTGCGCAATGCATGGTCCCGTACCGCAGGTACCGGGTCCTTGGTCAAACGCCCTACCAGCCAGTTCTTATCATCTTCGTTGGAGGCCACAGCCTGACGTACCGAAGCCTCAGGATCTTCGGAAAGTTTGACTAGCACATTCGGGAACGGCATGGTGGTGGCGAGAAAGACACGGTCTTCCACAGGGGTGTGGCGGTTGCCTGCCACTGCTTCAAGCAGTGCGGTCGCACGAGAGAATGCGGCCTGATTGGATCGATCCGGCAGAGGGCGACGGGCGAATTCGGAAAGTTCAGCAGAGTCGGTGGAATGACGCAGACGCTCATACGCAACGGTCAATGGCTCGAAGGTCTTAGCCTCTGCCGTAGAGGCATCATCTGCAGGCTGCTGTTCGTTCTCATTCTGGTCAGTCATAGTTCTCCAGCTTAGTAATACTCAGGCTTGTACAGGTACGGGGATGTTGATGCGATCCAAAAGATCAGGTACCACTGCGGCATTGAATGCTTCCCGCACACGGTCTTCAAATCGGGCAGTGGATTCGAGCGGCACAACTGCAGTCAGTTCTACATTCATCGTGTACTTTTCGTCTTCCTGACTGCCATCGACTTGAGCCAACAACTGTTGGAATCTGGCAAGCTGCGGATATTCCAAGCGAACTCGATAACGCTGCGCGGTCATAATATGCGCCACTTGCGCCGCTTTCATCGCCAATGATGCGGCAGATGAATACGCACGAACCAAACCGCCTGAACCAAGCAGAATACCGCCGAAATAACGGGTTACCGCCACCACACAGTCGGTGGTACCGGATTGTTTGAGCACATCGAGAATCGGCTTGCCTGCGGTACCGGACGGTTCACCATCGTCACTCATGCGTTCGGATAATCTGCCGTCCGCACCTCCGCAGATAGCGGCATACGCCACATGGCGAGCCTTGGGATGCTGCTCGCGAATGGTGTTGACAAAAGCGACGGCTTCCTCGAGCGAGGATACATGCGCGGCATCGCCGATGAATTCGCTTTTCTTCTCGACCAGCGCATCATGCGCGGGAGCTTCAGGAGTGTTCAGAATCGTCTGCATAAGCGTTATCGTCTCGCGCGATCATCCACGTTCGGAAACAACGACGTTGTAATCCTCACCAGCAAAATAAGCGGTTAGGCATTGAATCATCTGACGGGTGAGCTCCCTGAATGCACCGTCTGTGCGCCATCCGACGTGTGGGGTGAGCACAATGCCGGGCACATGGCAGATGGGATCGGCAGCGGCAAGCGGCTCATGATCGAAAACATCCAGCCCCGCTGGAATGTCGCCTTTATTCAGGCGCGCGAGCAAGGCACCGGATTCAATGACTTCAGAACGAGCGGTGTTGATGAACAGTGTGCCTGGTTTCAGATGCGCGAGGTTTTCGGCAGTGATAATGCCTCGGGTGGCATTATTCAACGGCAGGTGAACCGAAACGATATCACTATCCGCAATCAACTCGTTAAGATCGTCAACCGGTTTAGCGCCAGAACGTTCGAAATGTTCGACTGGCACATGTGAATTCCAGGCGCTGACCTGCATACCAAACGCACGCGCAATGCCAGCCACCGTGGATCCAATGCCGCCAAGTCCGATAATGCCAAGCTTGCGACCGGCCAGCTGCAAACCATCGCCACCAGCCCACGCCCAATTACCAACCTTAACATCGGCATCCAATCGTCCGGTACGTCTCACCAACTCCAGCATGAGCGCAAACGTATGCTCAGCCACAGCATGATCACCGTAATGCTCAGCATTGCAGACACGGATTTTCAGCTCACGCGCCAGATCAAGATTGATATAGCTGGCTACGCCGGTGCCACAGAAAACAATGCACTTGATATGACTGTGCTCGCTAAGCGTGTGCAGCAAATCATCCGAGATATGATAACCGCCCACAAGAAGCGCATCAGCATCGGTGACGCGTTCGGCAATCACGGCTTCATCCGAGGTGAACTCCTCGAACATGCGCACGCGAGCCACATCGTTGAGCGCAGGGAAATGCTCTTTGATGGGTTCAATCATTGATTCCAATACGGAAGGCATCACCACTAGCGGCAAATCGGTACGCTCAGGCTGCGTTTCGAAAATCTCGGTCATGGCCACCACCTTAGGCGGGCGGCGGGAGAAACCCACACGGCAATCAATGGCAGACAACAGATCAGGCAACGTTGAACGCGCGGTTCAACCCGCTACTGTCTTGCCCGAACAAGAGCCTCAGTTGTTCGATTGAGCTGCGTGCTCCTCAGTCAGATTCCATTCGCGTACCACGTTCTGATCAGCGCCCATAGAGTAGATGACATTCCATATGCGCTGACGCACCTGAGCATCCTGACTTTCCGACCAACAGGTGCCTATTGGATGATCACTGGAAATCGGACACCATCGGTACGTGCCCTGCTGCTGATTCGCGGTCGGCAACCAATCGATACGGTTCACGCGCCAAGAACCTTTGACGCCCTTCTTACCGGCAAACTGAATACGAGCGGTCACACCTTGATTGTTCACAATGGTTTCAGCAGATGCGTTTTCGGTAACCGCATTGCCCAGGCCATAGATAATCCACGTACCGTTATAGTTTTCGATGGGCTGAGCGCAATGGCATCCAGCACCGTAAATCACGTCAAAAGCACCAGTGTCCGCAAGCTCATGAGCCTCGGTAACCTGCCAGGAATCCGCATAATCAATGTATTCCACCACGGAATGCATGGCGATGGCCACGATATCGGCACCCTGTTCACGCGCCTTGTTCGCTTTATCCACCGCGCGTTGAATATCGCTCTCATGATGGGGATCGTCCGTGTCACGCAGTCGATCGACGCGCCAATCCGCATCCGCAACCTGCCCGTTCAACGATACCGTTCCGGAAATCAGGCCGAGCTTGCCGCCGCCGGTCGGAGAATCGATGACCAGTGGTTTAAGCGAATCCTCCTCGGTCTTATAGGAACCGGTTTGTGCAATGCCGTCCGCCTCAAGCGTGTCCCAGAGCCTGGCAATGCCATCCGCACCTTGATCCCATGAATGATTGGTGGCATGCGTGCATGCGGTATATCCCACGTTACGGGCAGCGTCCGCCACTTCAGGCGGAACATTGAACACCGGATATGCCGAGTAAGGGCCGCCACGCTGCGATATCGGAGTCTCGAAGTTGCATACAGCGATATCCGATGCCTGAATGTACTGCTTCATCGGCTCGAATAGCGGGTCGAAGTTAAACGCTGTGCCATCAGTTGCGTTGATATTCGCACCACGGAATTGATTCCACAAACCGGCATGGAACAGCAAATCACCGTTCACCAACAGCGCGATGCAATCCTGATCCGGGCAATCCGGTGAATTACCATGATGCTCGGCAACCGGAGTAGGAGCGCTCTGGGATTTGTTAAGCTCAGATGGCGAGGTACCGCTCGTCTTCTGCTGTGCTTGACTTGTTGACGCCAAACGAGCATGCTGCTGGCTGGTTCCCAACCAGATTCCCAAGCCCAGCGCCACAGCCAATACCATCGCACATGCAATAACTGTTAGCAGACGTGCCCTTGGCGTGGGAACCGCACTATGCTGCCCTTGCCCTCTGATATGCCCCATATGCGTTCATCCTTAAACGTGTGACTCTTCATTCTCTCAAGGCCAGAATATGACATATTCCGGTCAAATGATGGTCTTTTGCCGTCGTGCCGCGGTTTTGGTATCGCTAGAATAAACCGTGGAGACGGGCGGACAATGGCGTACCTCCGGCTCCGCTATCTAGCGGATGCTTACCGTCTACTGTTCGCATATGAATTCCTTAATTACCGCTCTATTTACCGGCTATCTTGTGGCTAACCCTGCCGCACTGCACACGATTACAAACATGAAACGACCCGACGAAATGGCTTGAAACCGGCGTTATTCCGCCGTTTTCGGCATGAAAAAAGGGTTTTGAGCGAATACCCAAAACCCTTGGTTGCGGAGTCAGAGGGATTCGAACCCTCGAGCCGCTTACGCGACTAACACCTTAGCAGGGTGCCCCTATCGGCCACTCAGGCATGACTCCACGTTGCACACTGAGCGCAACAGCACATTACTGTACCACGAACCGCGGATACGGCGTGCCGTACATGACCAACTTCTTTCACTTGCCTTGTGCCGGCGCAGCATCACCGGAAAAGGTCACAATCACTGCGAATATCACCAAACCCACGCCTACGAGTTCCCCAATGCCTGGAATCTCGCCAAAGGCAAGACCTACGGCCACCGCCACAGCAGGGTTAATGGACTGCATAACGGAAAACGCTCCAGAGGTAGTGCGCCGCAACGTAATCTGTTCCACCACGTATGGGATGAACGAAGCCATTAATGAAATCACAAACAGCAACGCCAGAAGCTTCAGCGAACCACCCGGCTCAAGAGCCCATGTTGCATCTGATTTTGGCCAAATCACATGTTCCACAGCCGGTACACCCAAGAACAATGATTGCACAATCCAACCAATGGTCACTGCAATGCACAGGTTGTCCAAAGAATTACCTCCGGCAGCCACACGCCGGCCAGTGACGATATACACGCCCCACATCGAGCCACCGATAAGAATGGCGATCAAACCAATCAGGAAGCTGCCATTGCTAGCCGGATTGGATAGCGAAATACCGGCGAGCAGCACCACGCCGATAGCAGCAATGCCGATACCTAGCCGCTCACGCCAGCTACGACCGGTAATCACCGCCACCGAAAGCGGCCCAATGAATTCAATGGATACGGCAATACCCATATCCATATTGCTGATAGCTACGTAAAACATGGTGTTCATCAGCACCAATGCACATCCGAGCAACGCCACCAATCCCCAGCTGCGAGCGCTGCGTCGGAACAGCCTGTCTCTCTTGGCGCGCTGCCAGGGCCTGCGCCAAGCGAGCAGTAACAGGGTCATGAATCCTACGCGATACCAGACTGAATACAGTGGGTCGAGCTGGGTAAACGCAAGTTTGGCGATGGCCGTGGCCGTGTAGATGACCAGTGCCTCTCCAATCACGATAAGCACAACAGGAACACGATTGAGGATACTGACCACTGCCTTCTTCATAGACTTCACGCTACTCGCTTGGCCGGGACAGTGCCGGACTCGCATGAACTTCGCCAAGATATGAACTCGAAGATGGAATTGGACCATATATGTGCGTATAGTGAACACTACTCAGGGCTCGGCGCGGGCCTAGAATGAATGGCATGAGCACTGCACCAAGGCTGGCTGCCGCCAAACGCGACTGGGGTCATGACGAGACCGGCTGCACAGTGCTGCATATTGATATGGATGCGTTTTATGCCTCGCTTGAAGTGGCAAGGCATCCCGAGCTGAAAGGTAAGCCGGTGATTATCGGCACCGGGCCGCGCGCAGTGGTTTCGGCTGCAAGCTACGAGGCACGACGGTACGGCATCAATTCAGCCATGCCGGCTGCCCGCGCACACCAATTATGCCCAGACGGTATCTTTCTGCCGGTGGATATGCGTTACTACCGCATGATGTCGCATCGCATTATGCACGAGGTGTTCCTGACTGTCACCGACCGCTTTGAGCAGGTTTCCGTGGACGAAGGGTATATGGACGTATCCGCTGCACTATTGCAGTGGGGCAAGCCAAGCGCGATTGGCGCGTGGATTCGCGAACAGGTCTCTCAACGCTTTCACGTGACTTGTTCGGTCGGCATCGCGGCTAATAAATTGGTGGCCAAGATGGCTTCCACGAACGCCAAACCGGATGGCATGCTGCTCATTCCCGCTTCCCGTTCCGCTGAGTTTGTGCAAATGATGCCATTGCGCGGCATTCCCGGTATTGGCCCTTCGCTGGAAAAACGTCTGAACGCTTGGGGCGTTGCATCGGTGGCGGAGCTGTCTCGTATGGATGAGGCAACGCTAACTCGCGCCACTGGATCGGCGGCAGCGGCTCGTGGCCTGTGGGCCGCCTCTCATGGTTTGGATTCACGCACGGTTACAACAGTGCGCGAGGAGAAATCCATCGGCTCGGAACGCACGCTGATGCAGGATACGCGCGATATGCGCGTGGTGTGCGATCTGCTGCGGTCGGCTTGCGATGAAGTGGCCGGCACCTTGCGGCGTAAGGGTTTGGTGGCGCGCACGCTTACCGTCAAGCTTCGATTTGCTGATCTCAGCTATCAGACCCGGTCGTTTACGATGGAACGCCCGACCGATACGGCCGGCATACTGTACCCCGAATGCGTGCGGCAACTGAAAATTATGCTCGGCATGCCACTTGCCACCGGGCCGGATAGTATGCTGCCGAAACTAATTCGATTGGCCGGCATGAGCACCTCGTCACTCAGTGAGGCAGCTTCCACCGCCGTGCAACCTTCCTTGGATGACATGCTCGAAGAGAGCGTCAACGCACGCGGAAGCACTACACAGGCGCGTCGGCATGACGCCGAGGCAGCGCTTGATGCTGTACGCCGCAAGTTCGGCAGCGGAGCCGTGAAATTCGGGGCATAGGAAGCTATGCTGCGAGTCGTTGGCAGGCTTCCTTGACGGCCTCATCAGTAGCGGTGGCGGAGAAACGCAAATATGCAGGGGCGCCATAGAACTCACCAGGGCTTGGAATAATGCCGATTTCGGCAAGCTTGGCCATATCGGTCCAGCAGTCGCCGGACTTGGCTCTCACCCACACATAGAGTGCGCCGGCAGGCATGCGCACGGAATCATAACCGTATGCTTTCAGCGCCTCGACCAGTGCCGACAGACGATTATGGTAGCGAGTCCACTGCTGATGCACCGATGCGGAATCACGCAGACCTGCAGCCATCGCTGCCTGCACCGGGCCCGGAATAATCTCGCCAATCTGCTTGCGGTATTCACTCATCTCGCGAATCAGACGGTAGTCGCCAGCAATCAATGCCGTACGATAACCGGCCATATTCGACTGCTTGGAAAGCGAATACAGCACCAAGATGCCATCCGCCGAGCCTTCGCAAACCTGTGGGTTCAAAGCGCACGGTGTGGCGGACAAAGCAAACGACCGGTCAACGGCAGCCGGCTCATTGGATTCCGGTTCGGTATTCTCGAGCGTTCCAGCAGAAGAACGTACTGAACGCCAATCCATCAACGCATAGCATTCATCGGACAGCACTACTGCACCGATGCGTCGGGCTGCGGCAACGATGTCCGCGAGCCAATCCGCTCCTATGACCTCACCTGTGGGATTGCATGGTGAGTTGATCCAAATGGCTTTGACATGAGGCACGTTGGCCCACGAATCAACATCGGTCACGTCATCAACTTTGAGCACGGTAGCGCCAGCCAGTTGGGTGCCGATTTCGTAGGTCGGGTATGAAACCTTGGGCTGCACCACTACATCTCCAGAATCCAGATGCAGCAGGCTGGCCATCAATGCCACAGCTTCCTTGGAGCCCACAGTTGGCACAGCTGCAGCATTGATGGACTTCAAATCCACACCACGCATGGTGCGGAACCAATCATTGATAGCAGCCTTAAGGTCCGCGGTGCCAGCGGTGACCGGATAGCCATGTGCATTGGAAGCATCGGCTGCTGCGATGAGCGCCTGCTGCACGCTGGAGGGCACGGGGTCCACGGGAGAGCCGACCGATAAATCAATCATGCCGCCAGGTACGGTTTTTGCCGTGGCCTTGTAGCTGGCGATGCGAGACCAGTCGTACGGGGATGAGTATGCGTGGAAGCCCATTGGAACCCTTTCTTCGAAGCGCTTCTCTTAAGATACGACGAACCCCCGGCCAGAGAGGTCGGGGGTTCGAGATGTGTGATCGGCATTCGCTCAGTAATCACTGATTCTGCGGAGGCAGTGCAGCCACCTGCTCGGGATCCTTGCCAATCGGACCATTGGCGGAAGCACCGCCCAAATCGCCCACTTCGGCAAAGAAGCTGACTGCAGCATCCTTGTACCAAGCCCACTCATCCGGCAGATCATCCTCGTAGAAGATGGCTTCAGTGGGACACACCGGTTCGCATGCACCGCAGTCAACGCACTCGTTCGGATTGATGTACAGGGAACGGGAGCCCTCGTAGATGCAGTCGACCGGGCACTCGTCCACGCAAGCCTTGTCCTTAACATCCACGCAAGGCTGAGCAACAACGTATGGCATGGAATCCTCCTTGAAAATAACGCTGTGTCAATTCTAGGCTCGCGGCCGGACGCTTTGACGCAGCGTCAGCAAACGCATCAGCCGTTGATGGCCTTATCGGTTTCAGCGGAAAGTTCTTCGCTTAGTTCACCAGTACCAAGGCGAGCATGGCGATAACCGTAGCCGAAGTAGATGGCAAAACCGACCACAAGCCACACCACAAAACGAATCCAGGTGAGCACGGTCAGGTTCAGCATCAGCCACAGGTTAGCCAAGCCAATCAAAATCGGCACCCAAGGGTTACCCGGAATCTTGAAAGCTCGAGGCAAATCAGGGCGCTTCTTGCGCATGATCGGAATGGAGATGGCCACCAGCGTGAAGGCGGAGAGTGTACCGATGTTCACCATGTCGGAGAGCACGCCGATATCGAACAGAGCGGCGACCAGAGCCACCACAACGCCCACGGCAATCTGCAGGCCAGCAGGAGTGCCATGCTTACCGGTCTTGGACAGGCTGCGAGGCAGCAAGCCGTCACGGCTCATGGCGAAGACGATACGGGTCAGACCGAGCAGCAGCACCATCACCACAGTAGCGAGGCCCAGAACGATGCCGAAGCTGATGATCTTGGCCGCCCAGTTGGCACCGACCAACTCGAATGCAGTGGCGAGCGACGGGCTATCCTGCTGGGCGAGCTCCTTGTATGAGACCATGCCGGTGGTCACGATGGCCACGAGCATGTACATGATGATGATCAGGGCCATGCCCACACCAATGCCGAGTGGCACGTTCTTGTGCGGATCCTTGGTCTCTTCGGAAGCGGTGGCCACCACATCGAAACCGATGAAGGCGAAGAACACAAGTGCCGCACCAGAGAGGATGCCCGGCACGCCATAGATGGACGGCACCATGCCGGTGGCCCACTGCCACAGCGGCTGGCCCATCACGCCGGAAACGGCCGTGGAGCTTTGCACGCTGGATGCCGGTTCTGCCGGTGGAATGAACGGCGTGAAGTTGGAGGCCTTGACGTAGAAGAAGCCGACGATCACCACGAAGAACACGATGGCGATCTTGAGCACGGTCATAGCGCCATCCACGCGGGCACCGATCTTGGTGCCGAAGACGAGCAGGGTGGTGAAGAACGCCACGATGATGATCGGCGCCACGTCAATGTGGAAAGAACCGAATGTCAGGTTGGTGTTGGCGTTCCAACCCATGAGTCTCATGAAGTCATTGAGGTAGACGCCCCAATATTTGGAGATCACGGAACCTGCCATGAGCATTTCCAGAATCAGATCCCAGCCGATGATCCACGCCATCAGCTCACCCACCGTGGTGTAGGTGAAGGTGTAGGCGGAGCCGGCCACCGGAATCATCGAGGCGAATTCGGCGTAGCACATCACGGCGGCGCCGCACACCACGCCAGCAATCAGGAAGCTGATGATAACGGCCGGGCCGGCATGGAAAGCGGCGGCCTGCGCGCCTACGGAGAAGATGCCGGCGCCGACGGCCACGGCGACGCCCATAATAGACAGATCCCACCAAGTCAGGTTGCGCTTGAGCTTGCGGCCCTCTTCACCTGTTTCGGCAATGGTCTGTTCGACGGATTTCGTACGGAACAGTTGCATAAAGCCTTCTCTTTCCTCTAGAGCGCACCTGAGCACGCAAAAACAACAAAACGAGTATAGAAGAGGCTACGTGACTTGTCTATTACCTATCGGTAACTTCCCTACACCTACTTATTCAGTACGCCAACGCACACCGGCTCCGGAACCAGCTCGATACCGAATGCCTCACGTACGCGCTGCTGCACTGTGTGAGCAAGCTGCTCAATATCCTTGGCCCGAGCTCCTCCGCGATTGGTAAGCGCTAACGTGTGCTGCGTGGAGAGGCTGGCCGGAGCATCGGAGGCAACGGCAAAGCCCTTATGGCATCCGGCATGGTCAATCAGCCATGCGGCAGAAGTCTTGATGCCGGGGTCGCCGTTCGGCAAAGTCGCATTAAAACGTGGCGCATCTTCAGGCAGGTTCTTCGCCTGATCGGCAGGCAGAATAGGATTCATGAAGAACGAGCCGCAGCTGTGGCGATTGTAGTCAGGAGCAGGCAGACCATCTTCGGTAGGCTCGATGTGCGCCGCTTCATTAAGCGCAGACAAACGCTGCAAATCAGCCAGAACATTGTTCTCACGCTTGGCATCAGCCATTGCCGGCAGCGCATAGCGCGTGGGATCCTCAAGCATGCCTTTGGCAGCACGCACATTGAGTACTGCTTCGCGAATATCCTTGGTGGACATACGATCGCCGACTTCAACGCCGAGTGCTTTGGCGAGCTGACCGTACCCCACAGTGCCTTGCTCGGAATGGGTCAGCGCAAATGTGACGGAGAGTACCACATAGCGCGGGGTCGGGAAGAATTCGTTCGCCGGCACTCCGGGAGCCTGGTACATGCTGGCCTTGAGCGCCGAGTAGCGATAGCCGAAGTGGAGATCTTCGGACGTCAGGTCACGCGTGGTTTTGGTTTTGCGATCCCAGACTTCCACTGATTCCACCGATGTGGCCACTTCCTGACCGTAAGCACCGATGTTCTGCACCACGGAGGCGCCAACCGTACCGGGAATGCCGGAAAGTCCTTCTACACCTTCGAGCCCGATTTCCACGGTAAAGGCCACGAAATCATCCCAATTGGCGCCGGCTTCGGCGTTGACGTGCACGGTGCGGTCCTGCCCTTCCACTGGGGCTGCCTCGTCCGGAACAGTGATGAGCTTGCGCGCGTCACGCACTACCACACCGTTAAACGGCTCATCGGCAATCAGCATATTTGAGCCTCCGCCGATTACCACCAATGGCAGGCCCTTGGAATCAGCATCTTCAACGGCCTCAATCAGGCCAACACGTGTGGTCGGCTCAATAAAATGGGCGATTTCTCCACCCACACCCATAGTGGTGATGTCTGCAAAGCTAGTCATGCTTTCCTATCCTAGCGGTTGTGGAAAATACGGAGTGAAATGATACGAAAAAACCCAGCCACATGGGCTGGGTTTGAAGTTTATTATCGTGCGATCAACGAGTCTCGCGGTGCACGGTCTGCTTGCCGCAGCGCGGGCAGAACTTCTTGAGCTCAAGACGATCTGGGGTGTTACGACGATTCTTGGTCGTAATGTAGTTGCGCTCCTTGCACTCGGTGCAGGCCAGCGTGATGCCCGGACGGATGTCGGCGCTCTTAGCCATTCTCATTCACCTCTGTGTTTACTAGGTATAATTTGCGCCCACCGGTTAGCGGGCGCAGTTTGTAGCGAGGAAGAGGCTCGAACTCTTGACCTTACGATTATGAGTCGTACGCTCTAGCCAGCTGAGCTACCCCGCCAGAGAGCCCCGAGTGAGAATTGGACTCACGACCTCTTCCTTACCAAGGAAGTGCTCTACCACTGAGCTATCGGGGCGTGGCGGATAGTGGATTCGAACCACTGAAGCACGAAGCGGCTGATTTACAGTCAGCTCCCTTTGACCGCTTGGGAAATCCGCCAGTCTGTTTCCCGCTGCGGTGTTCGACCTCAACAGGCAACTCGGATATATAAACACATCTGGCGGACGCGCGCAACTTTAGACACGATTTCGGCGTGTCGCAACAGCTTCCACTACCCGTTACTGGAGCTGTTTTCCTTGAATTTTCAAGGAAAACCGGTTAGAAACCAGCAGCCTTAAGCTTGGCGCATACGTCGATGACCAGATCGTTGGCCTCCACTTCTCCGATGGAGATGCGAATGCCTTCACCAGAGAAGACGCGCGTGGACAGGCCAGCAGCCAAGAACTGCGCGGCGGCCTCATCCGTCTTCTCCCCCAACGGCAGCCAGAAGAAGTTCGCGTACGGCTCCGGGAATTCCCATCCCTGATCCTTCAGCGCAGCCACCACACGGTTGCGTTCGGAAATAATCGACTTCACTCGATCGGTCAGCTCATCGTAGGCGTTGAGGCTGGCGAGCGCCGCGGTTTGAGCCACATCGGTCACGCCGAAGGGCAATGCCACCTTGCGCATACCGTCAATCACGTCTTCCGGAGCAATGCCATAACCGATACGCAGACCGGCCAGACCGTATGCCTTGGAGAAGGTGTGGGCCACCACCACGTTCGGGAATTCACGGAACAGATCCATAGCCACGGACGTATCGGCATCCGTATTGAACTGGAAGTATGCTTCATCGAACAATACGAGCACGTCGGAAGGCACTGCTTCCATGAGTCGATGCGCGTCTTCGGCAGCCACGGAAGTGGAGGTCGGATTGTTCGGGTTGTTGACGATAACTAAGCGGGTTTTCTCGTTGACCGCGTTGATCAGACCATCGATGTCGTGCGAGCCGTCCGGCAGATTCGGCACCTGTACGCTGGTGGCACCAGCGCCGGCCACGATAATCGGGTAGGCCTCGAAGCTACGCCACGGGTACACGACTTCATCGCCGGGGCCTGCAACTAGCTGCACCAGCTGAGTGATGACCTCGGTGGAGCCGCAACCGAGCACGATGTTTTCCGGCTTGACGCCGATTTCCTCGGCCAGACGCTCCACCACAGCCCAACCGCGCATATCCGGGTAGCGGTTCAGGTGCGGCAACGCGTGACCTTCAATGGCCTTGACCACGCTGGGTAGCGGGTCGAATGCATTCTCGTTGCTGGAAATCTTGAAGGAGCGCTGGCCCTCAACCTTGGGAGCCGGCTTGCCCTGCTTGTAGGAGGGGATGGTGTCAATAATGCTGCGATGTTTGAAACTCATGGCCCCATCCTATACCGTTTTTCTTTTCCGCTACTTATAAAGCCCGAATTTGCGCGGTTTTCAACAGTCCAATATGTTCGCTGCGCCCGCCGAACGCGGCAGCAGTGGCATTGCGGGCTGCGGCGAGCGCCATGTCCGCACGTGCCGGATCTTCTGCCGCTATGGCTTGGGCAATATCCAAGTCGGTATCGGTGGGTTTGGGATGCGTAATCAGCTGTTGATTACGGCTGATAGCACCATGCCGCGCATGACGGCGAACTGTTCGACGTGCTTCTCGCCGAATCAACCGCCATACAGCCATCCATGCATTACTGGTCAATTCTTCGTCATCCGGATGGGCTTGGGCACGAGCCACGATGCGCAGTACCCGGCGCCGGCGCACCCAACGCAACCATCGCGGTACCGCACAACCTATTGCGAATAGGGCCACCGCTATTGCCGCGAGCAGCAGCACACGCACCCATATCGCCTTGGCCGCATACCAATCGGTTATCGCATTCCAAGTGTTTCCGGAATCATGAGCAGCCTCGTCAGTGGTGTGCTGTTTGGAGGCATTGCCTGCGGCTTTGGAGGATTGTGCTGCATCGGTATTGCCGTTTTCCTCGGATGATTCCGGTGAGCTTGGATCCGGGGAAATCGTCACTTCTGGAACATCAGCGTCATTCGAGGAGTCAGCGGTGTTAGCGCTGGAATCAGCGTCCGAGGAGGCAGAACCGTTTTCTGTGGTGGCCGGCGTCACGTCAAACGGCACCCAACCCACACCATCCAAATAGGCTTCCACCCATGCGTGCAGTTGCTTGGACTGCACGGTGAAAAAGCCATCTTCGCTACGTGGCTCCACACCGGCGTTGTACCCAAGCACCATGCGCGTAGGCACACCCAGCGCACGCCCAAGTACCGCTAAAGCCGAAGCGTAATGTTGACAGTATCCCGAATGTCCGTTTTCCGAATCCAGAAAATCATTGATGACCTCCAGATTATTCCGCCCGTCGCCGTCCGGGGCGTCAAGCGAATACGTGAAATGGTTCTCGGGATTGGTGAAGTATTCCACCAGCCAGCGCATCGCGCGCGCCTGATCGTCGTAGCTGGAGCCGGTGACGGGTATCCCATCCGCCTGCGCCTGCTTGATTACGGAACGAATATTGGCCGGCAGCTGTTTGGGCAGTGCCGTATATCGGCTTGTATGCGCCCGCTTATCGCTGCGCTCAGCGTACTGCTGCAATTGTTCGATGAACGGATTACTCACGTCGCCTTCACTACCGGGCATGACCGAGAACGCGGCAAGTTCCGAATGCGTCTGCCGTAACGTCTCAATGGCCTGTCGCTCCCACATATCCTGACCGTAGAACGTGGACACGCTACTGTTCATGGGCTGTGCGACCACCGCGTCGGTAATGGGCATAGCGAGAACAAAAGCGTTCGCTTCTCCTGCGCCGATAACGTAATCGTCTCGCCCGAAGCCCAGTTGACTGACTACGGTGTCGTCGAAAACAATGCCGCTCGGCATGTTAATGACCTGGCCGTTGACGGTTTGCGTCTCTCCGCCACCATAAATGACTTTTCCTAGATACCAGCCTGACGGCCCGGTAATCGCACCGTCGGAGCCGATAGCGGCATTAATAATCAACAGATTGCCTTGCACACTAGCAAGTCCCGTATCGGCAAGGTTCCGTCGCGCTTGCTGCCAGGCCTGCTTCTCTTCGTTGCTGGAAGAAGTCCGGTTCCCCATCAGACTGTTTTTCGCATCCGTGATTACGGACAACTTGCTGAATCCGCTTGAATTCGTGATGGGATCGATGTCGGTACCGAAAACGGTGTACGAGGTGTCCGCGGATGTTCCTGACGTACGGTTGTATACCGTGCCGTCCTGATACATAAGCCAGTCGCTGCCCGCACCTTCCACATACGTAGCCATGCCGGGAACTGGCAGGAACCGTGATTTGAGTGTGTCGATGCGCACAGTGGCGTTCACCATGAACTGTTCGAGCGTGTTCTGGTTCGTAGTGACTACCTGGTAGCCGCCGTACCCGAGGACATACATGTACAAGCTTAAGGGGTTCATACCGCGTCGCTGTTCACGAGTGAGCTCGTCTTCGCTATTGCGACCAAGTTGGATACCCGAACCGTATAGTCCGGCGTCAATCGCAATTTCACGGTCGTATCCCCAGGAGTCACCGTCGAAGTTATCCAGTGTGGTCAGTCGCAGATAACTGCGCTTATACGACTGATACGTCAGCACCGTAGTATCCGATCCGGCGGTGATGTTTCGCTTCAAATCAATCATCGGGCTGACGGTGTTCGAAGTGAACATACCGCCGCCTTCGCCGATGGACAATGGCACCCGATACGCCAAGTCGGCGGCCGGTGCTGTAAGCGGCAGAGTGATGGCAACGGCGAGCGCGGCAGCCAATAGCGGGGTGAGTTTCAGGATGCTGCGTGACGCAGAATCCTTACGACCTCGCAGGTTGGTCTCAAGCTTGGCATCAGGATGCGTGCGTTCAGGGTGCGCGGACCAAAGCAGCAGCGGGAAGGACGCAATCACCAGACCAATGGCCCACAATGGTGCCGTATGGCCGGCGAGCGCATAATCCGCGGCCAACGCCACCACCGGCAGAGCGGCCATAACAGGCTGGGCAGCGCGCCAAAGCAGCACGAAACGAATCAGCAGACCTGCAGCGGCAACAAGTATCAGCAGGAATAAATCCGCATGCCCCACAACCTTCAATGGCGGCAATTGCAGATTAAGCGAGTTGAAGCCACTGGTTACAGCGCTTATATATGAGCTCCACGAATCCGCAAGATTCGCAGCCAGATTGCCCTTCGACCAGATTTGCGCAAGCGTATCGTGCAGATGAATCACGGAAAGCACTGCGACGGCCAGCGCTTCCGCTATGGCGAACATCGCAATTCTGAGCGTATCGATCACCCATCGCGGACGGTGAATATGATTCGCCAAATACGCACTCTGCATCGTACTTCCCGCGGCAATCACCATGAAGACGGCTGCGGCGAACCATATCCACATGCCTGTTGGCTCGATGAGGCCTCTCAGTGCATTGAGAGCGACAATAAAGCAGATGAGCAGGGGAAGCCAGCCCCTTGTAGACGAGAAAGACTCGCTTGGAATCGTTTTCTTGGGGGCAAACTCCACTACAAGGGGTTGCACCTCCATCGCATCAACCACAAGCGACGGACCTTGGGCAGCGAGACGCCGAACGACCGCTTCACGGGACGGCGCCGACCCCGATTCCACAGGGCACGCTGCAGCCAGGAATCGGTCAACGTTCGCTATTCCTTCATGCGATTGAATGCCGTCCGTGGCGATGATGCGCTGCTTTCCCGCCGCGCGCACAATAGGCAGCACGGAAGCCACTTGAACATCGAGCTGTTGGGCGCTCACATCGGTGTGCAGCACCACGATAAGCGTGGGGCGGGCATCACGCCCAGTCTCGCGCGTCATCAGTTCGCCGCGCCGAGCCGTGTGCTTCCAGGAAATAAGCTTCAACGGATCGCCGGGAGCATAGGCGCGCACACCGCCGGATGGTTCCTGTTGGCTCGTGCCGGCCCGTCTCGCATCAGCCACGATATCGGCATCGTCCGCAACGGCTTGGACTTGCGGCAATATCAAGGTTTCATTCGTCATCGGCATGATTCGCGTTGCCGCAATCAACCCCAATGGAGCTACCCAATGCACCAATGTATTGACGGTAACGTATCGTCCACGTCGGTCCGCTGGCGGTTCACCTGCAATACGCGCCACTACGCGCCCAGATTGGTCCCGTTGCTCAATTTGCCGGCGATACCGGGGGTACCCGATGGCGATTACGCCGAACCATTGCAGCACAATCATCACCACTGAACAGAGGAACAGCACCGCAATAGCAATGGACACATCCATCAGTGTGCGTTCATCCAGCAGCAGACCGCCGAAACAACTTGCCCCACCCGCAGCCAGCAGAACCAGCCCGCCAATAGTCGGACGAATGAGTCCATGTCTGCGAAAATGATGCCGCCGTAATCGTCTGCGCGTAACCATCATTGATACTCACACACCGTCAGGCGCGAGGCACAGGCGTACTGGAGACAATATCGGCAATAATCTGCCGAGCATGTTCTAAATCGCTGGAACCGAAACCGGCATCATCCAAAACCAGGCGATGAGCCAAAACGGGAACCGCCAACGCTTGCACATCATCCGGCAGCACATAATCACGACCATTGATGAATGCGCGAGCGCGAGCCATTGCCGCCAAATGCAGGCTGGCACGCGGCGAAGCACCATAGCGCACATCTTCACGTACGCGAGTCACACGAGTCAGCGCCACGATATAGTCAGCAACCGCATCGGCAATAACCACCGTACGAACCGCATCGCGCAACCGCCCGGCCTCCTCAGCGCTGCAGATCTGAGTAACACGCTCCAACGGATTGGACCAATCGGTAGCCGTCAGCATTGCCGCCTCCGCTTTGGCTGACGGATAGCCGAAACTCGTGCACGCCATGAAACGGTCAAGCTGAGCTTCCGGCAGCGGATACGTGCCTTCCAATTCAATAGGATTCTGCGTGGCGATCACCAGATACGGATTCGGCAACGCATGCGTGTTGCCATCCACACTGATTTGCCCCTCACTCATAGCCTCCAACATGGCGGACTGGGTTTTAGGATTCGCGCGATTGATTTCGTCGGCAATGACGATATTGGCGAACAATGGTCCTGGATGGAACTCGAATTCATGCGAATCCCGAGAATAAATGCTCACACCAGTCAAATCACTGGGCAACAGATCAGGAGTGAACTGAATACGGCGCGCTTGCCCGCCAATAGCTTGCCCCATAGCGCGTGCCAATGTAGTCTTGCCAACGCCCGGCACATCCTCAAGCAGCAAATGACCGCCAGCCGCAAACGTAGTGACCACAAGATCAATGACTTCACGAGAACTGGATAATGCGGAAGCAAGAGCATCGGCGATGCGCACAAGAGCCGCAGCAGATGGAGCTTCGGCTTCTGCATCGCCCTGAGCAGCTTCAACCGGCTGAGTAACAGCGTTGGCAGTGGGATTGACGGGAACAGTCATGGCAGCCTCTTCCATAGGGACTTCACCGCCGACCAACGGACGTGCGGCGCACCGGAATACAGGCAAAGATAGTGCCCGGTATTCCGCTATCCAGTGTACGTGTACCCCACCTGCAGGCTCAAATACGCTATGAGCATGAGAAGTATGCAAAATCCCGGCCGTTCACGAAGAACAACCGGGATAAAAAGCGTTATGTTCGCGCTATCTAGCTGCGTAAGCTAGCTCAGCCGAGGATGGCCAGCACATCGCGAGCACCGATGATGAGGTAATCCTCACCCTCGTAGTGCACTTCGGTGCCGCCGTACTTGGAGTACAGCACCTTGTCGCCAACCTTGACATCCATCGGGATGCGCTCGCCCTTGTCGTCACGACGGCCCGGGCCAACGGCCAGCACTTCACCCTGCTGCGGCTTCTCCTTGGCGTTGTCCGGAATGTACAGGCCGGATGCGGTCTGGGTCTGGGCTTCTGCCTGCTTGACGATGATCTTGTCTTCCAACGGTGTGAGCTTAATCGACACTGTGGGTCACCTCGTATCTGCTTGTAGTTCAGTTCGATAATGCCGCGCCAGAACGCCTCAAGAGGCTGACGATCACTTGCGTTGTCCCTTTGCGCTAGGACACATGGTAGCGCGATTATTAGCACTCTGCCAACTCGAGTGCTAACGCTGTGAGAGAAAATCAGTTACCGCGGCGGGCAAGAATCGAATCAAGACCTACGCTCAGCGATTCGGAAGTGGCAGCCGGGGCTTCCACTTCGGCATGGGCCTCACGCTCATTGAAGGATTCCTGATCCTCAGCTGGCGCATTGTCCGCGTTCTGCTCAGCGTTCTTGTCATCGGCAACAGCTGCATCTTCTGCATTGGTGTCAGCAGCTGCTTCCGCAGCGGCAGCCTGGGCATCGTCAGCGGCCTTCACCGCACGAGCCTCATCAATCAGCTTGTGCGCAACTTCAACATCCACAGGTTCAGCCTTGGAAACCTGACGCGTGGACTTGATCTCCAAGCTTTCCGGAGCATTGCCTTCATTACGCGGCTCTCCCAGCGAGAAGGAAATAAGATCCTGAGATGCGGCCATATCAAACACATCCAGCGCACGAGCCGGCTTGACGGATGTCAATTCAGACGTCGCATCGGCGGATTCCTGGTCACGCTCGTCGCGAACAGTAAGTGAAGGCTTGTCAACGATATTGGATTTCGCAGCTGTTCCCGCATCAGATGCAGATGCCGAGCTCTGCACATTGGCGTCCTCGGACTTAGCCTGGGCGGCGGCCTCACGCAACGCTTTGGCCTTGGCTTGTTCAGCTTCCGCGGCACGCAGTACACGGCGAATCTGACGCTGTTCCATCACCTCAGTAGAAGCCTCATCATTGGCATTGGACTGATGTTCCGCCTGTGCAACAGCTTGAGCAGCAGTCACACTCTTTGCTGCAGAGGATTCAGCCTTCGCAGCCTCGACCGCGGCCTTCTGCTGCTGGCGCTTAGCCAGTTGAGCCGAGCGCCTACGCGACTGCTCATAGCGATGCACCTTACGCTCCCATTCGCGAGCGTGGCGTGCCGCATTCGCGCCCAAAGCAAGCACTACAAGAGTCAAGGCAAACGGAATCAGCGCGAACAGCGGGCTGAAATGCAGAGCAAAGGCAAGCACCAGCACCACTACCGTCACAGCGAGCAATACACCAACCAGAATCTGACGACGCTTAATGGACTGCTTGCGCAGCTCACGCACATGTGCAATATGCGCCGGTGTCAGCTTCGCTGACGTTGTAGATGCTGGCATTGCTGCCCCTTTCGCCTCACGCGGCTTGACATCGCCGAACCGTCTGCCGTCCTCCGCTTCCACAATGCGCAGCGAGGGCGAGTAGCGATCCTGCCGGTGTTCGGCTGCACGCTTCATACCGTTGGCCGTACGTGCAGGCAGCCATACGGCAATAACAATCACCGCGATCACCAGCACGATAACAGTGCTTAGTGACTCGTAACCCATAGAGTCAAGAATAGGAGACGCCCCGACGAACTTGTGGGTTACTCGCCGGGCGTGTCGGATGATGAACGCGATTGCAGCAGACGCGCCGTGAATCCCGTTCCAGCATCCTCGGCCAGCAAGGCGAACGTCACATGGTCGCGCCAGTGACCGTTTACATACATATACCGTTCACGAAGCCCCTCATGATGCGCGCCAATCTTGCGCACCACAGCCAGCGATCGAGCGTTCTCAGGCAAAATGGCGATTTCCAATCGATGCAAGGCGGGGCCGAATGGGTCGGTCAGCGCCCAATCAGCCAACATGGCGAGAGCCATCGGCGCAAACCCGCGCCCCGCGTAACGCTGATCAACCCAATACCCCACCACTCCGGTGCGCATGGATCCATACGATATGGCCCCTAACGAAATCTGGCCGACAATACGCATCTGATATTCAATGGCGAACAGCGCACCGGTGCCATGCTGCTCATTGCGACGCATGCGTTGCAACCACTGGTTGAAGGTGATGATTCCCCCATGCATCGGGTCGCCGGATTCCCAAGGTGCCAGCCAATCATTATTACGCCAACGCACTTCGTTCCACGCTTCCTCATCATCCATAGTGAGTGCGCGCAACACAATAGGGCAACCGGGATGGCTCAGGCGCGGCATGCGGATCTGATTATCCGGCCGGAACGCCTCTTTAATGGTCTGGAATACTGACACGGCCCCTTATTGTAGCCGTGCTACGTTGTGCGATATGAGTGGTGTAGAGATTACGGACACAGCGAATAAGCAGGCGGCTGTTGCTTCAACAGCGCACAAGGCCGCGGCTGAAGCCGCTGATAAATTCGAGCTGCGGCATCAGGCTCTGGCAAGACGTAGGCTCACTTCTGTTCAGGAGCGCCTCGACGCCGGCCGCTCGCTGGTCCGAACGCTCACGCAGGCGCTTGCAGCCGAGTCATTCACACAGCTGGTTTGTCCGGGAAACGTCGTGGCGGCTTACGTATCGATGGGTACTGAGATTGAAACCCGCCCGCTGCTGGCTTGGCTGTTGGAACGCGGGTGCAAAGTTCTTGTGCCGAAGCTGGGCTCCGGATTGGAAATAGGCTGGAGCGTGCTGCAGTCGATGGATGACTTGCGTGCCGTGGATGGACATGGTCATTTGCGTCCGGATGAGCCGGATGGCGCTGTATTGCCGCCTGAGGCTCTGGCTCAAGCCGATATGGTATTCGCTCCAGCGCTTGGCGTTGACTCGAGGGGCTTCCGGTTAGGGCGTGGAGCCGGCTGGTATGACCGCGCATTGGCCGCGCGCCAACCGGGATGTCCATTAGTTGCCGTCTGTTGGCCGTGGGAGGTTCTGGAAGACGACCTGCCGGCCGAGCCGCATGATGTTCCCGCAGATGCTGTGCTTACACCAAGTGGATATCACATGTTCACCGTCCAATAATCCGGTGGCTGAACTGTCAGGGCAATGACTAGGATATGAACGGTTGCTTGGCATGGCATTGAGCTGTGCGCGTTTGTTTGTATTTGTGTGGAGGAATCCGTTGCCTACTTATCATTACCGCTGCAAGAACTGCGGCTACGATTTCACCGAACAGCAGTCATTCTCCGATGACCCGATTACCGTGTGCCCGAAGTGCGCTCAGGAGCAGGTACGTAAGGTGTACTCGGCTGTACCGATCGAGTTCAAGGGTCACGGCTTCTACCGCACGGATAAGTCCGGCAAGTAAGTCAGTAAGTCACTTAAGCGGGGCATTTTCGCGGTTCATCCGCTGAGGTGCCCCGTTTTTTGCGTGGCGGGGCAAAACATCGAATGAGTCCTCGAAATGATGCGGAATGTGGATAACTCGGCAAGCTAGAACCACATAGGCCGGTTGAGCTTGCGCTATCGGAAACACTCAGGTCACCATGAGCATATGGTGACCTTTTCTGTATTCTCGAAACTCAATCTTCCGCCCACCGGCTCGCTGCGTCAGCGCCGCATGCGGTATACACTGCGGCGTATTGCGGCAGCGGCATGCGCGGGATTCGCCGTATTGTTTGGCTTGCAAGCCTTAACCTCACATATTGCCACAGTGCCTGTTGTGGTGGCAGTCCACGATATTGCGCGAGGCGGCACTATTGGTGCTTCGGATGTGATGATTCGCTATATTCCTCCGTCCGCCGTCAGCGATTCGATGCTTGACTCAGTTGATGATGCGGCGGGACGAATCGCGTATACCGATATAGCGAATGGCGATCCGATACTGAAACAAATGGCGCGCAACGCTCCGGTGGCACCGAAAGGTACCACTGTTCTGGAAGTGCGGTTGACCAGCACAGCCGGTGATTTGACTCCCGGAGACCATGTGCAATTGGTGTCTGCCGTGGGTTGTCAAAACAATCAAAGCGCACAGCATTTACGCAGCGATGAAGCAGATACGACTGATGCTTCACGAACTGCCGCACCAGAAGAAAGCTGCGTACTCGCCGAGGACGCACTGGTTATGGGCATCAACAAAACTGCCGACGCATCGTATACGGATGGTCGGCAATTGGTGTCGTTTGCGATAGCGCCGAATGCTGCGGCACAGGTAATGCAGCTTCAGGAAACAGGAGCAATCATGGCCGTAATGCACTGAGCCAACTGCTATCACTATTGTTTTTCATTGAACACAGCCCAGTGAGGCGGCAGCTCGCCGAGGATACGCTGGTCATCGTCGGCTTGGCGCTGCTGAGCGGTTTGCATGTCGCCAGGCTCGAGTTTGACGCCATCGGCATCAAACCGCTCAGTGCCTTTCATCACCACACGCTTATGTTTGCGCGGAGTGCGTCGTGTTGCCGAATATTCAGCCATCGTTATTCAACCTCACGGTAGATATCGCTAATGCGAGCAACTATGCGGTCGACTTCCTTATCCGGGTTCACGAACGCGGCAACACTCCATACGGTCATGACGTTCCAGCCCAAAGACATGAGGTTCTGCCCGCTGAGACGATGGCGACGGCGTGTGGACTGCACCGACATGAAGTTGGCGTCATCGGTTTCCACCGCAAGCGCAAATGGCTTGTCCTTCAATCCAACAACCAGCGGAATCTTGATGCCCTTATCGAAACCGTAGTTCACCGCCGCGTCGAGACCGCGAGCGCGCAAACGATCAGCAATATCGTTAAACAGCACATTGTCCCCAACGGCCGCACGCACCGGCAGCACCGGACGGTCATCCAGCTGGCTCACCCACGTCAGCACGGTCTTCAGGAATCTTGGCCCTGCCTGATGCAGACGCTCATCGTCCATATCTTCCGGACCGAAGGCAGACACGATATCGAGGTTGCGGTCCGCCAATGCCAGCGCGTCAAGCAGCATGCCACGGCCGCCATCATTTTCGAGCACGCCGAACTGCTGGAGCAAACGGCCATGCACAGTCTTGGCATAGCACATCGAAATAATCACGTCCGTGGCCTGAGTGCCGGCCACATCACGCAACGGCACCAAACGAACATGGCGCAGGAATCGACCCATTGGCTTGTTCTTGGAAGCCAAAGACTTCAATTCGGCACCCAACCGAGTGCGGAACACGTCGGTCAGCACCACAACGGCAAGGATATACCGCGATGGCACCACCGTGAAGCTGGCAGCACGTTCGGTAATGATACGGACTACTTCTTCGATTTCCTGCTGGCTGGATTCCACCAAACCGCTGGACATCACAGGAACACCGTTGGCTTCAATGCGATGGAATCGCACCACACCCGTAGCCGGCTCGGTAGCCACGTCATAACCGACCGGGCCATAGCCTTCGGATTCCAAGAATGCAGCCAAACGCGGAGCGCGGCAAGACGGCTGAGCCACCACCTCAACATGAGGCAGCATGCCGATGAGTTCCTTCATCGATTCGCTGGTCACCGTGGCACAATGCGCAATAACCACAACCTGACGCACACGGCTCAGAATCGAGAGCAGTTCAATCGACGGAATATGTGCGCACGCATCGACAATAGCCACATCGGCAAGTACACCAGGCTCAGTCAATGCAGCCAAAGTACCAGGAGCGGCAACGATAATCGGCTTTGCCGCCGCCAGAATCTCCGGGTGATCTCGGCGAATACGGCTCAACGTTACATTAGAGCGGCCAGCAAGCACCGTATGCAGCTGGTTTGCTTCCTGTGTGCGGGAGAACAGCATGTCGCACAGGCGACGCATCGATTCCTGAGCCACCATCGGGCCAACCGAACGCACATGTTCCACGTCGACCTGAATGAATCGGTCTGATGCGGTCTGCAGCGCGGAACCATCCTGATTGGAGATGATTGCCGAAGAGCGAACAATATCGTCAAACACCGTGGTCCACCATGCCAGCTGCAATTCACCACGCACCTGATCGACGCCCACATGGCGAATGGTCAGATCATTGACAAGTTCGGTCAAGCCCACTGCGGCGAGCTCCTGCTCTAAACGGCAGCGCTCAGGCAACGTGTCCAAGGCCTTGCGATCGTCCAGCAGCGCCTTAAGACGCTCTTCAACAGTATTGAAGTCCGCGGTCTCCAGGTTGCCACCGATAGGCGTAGTGGCCAGCACAGTATCCAAAGAGGTCATATTGCCAAGGAGACCATCAAGCGTGGTGATGATGTCGTCCAGCTTCGTGGGCAGCACCGGCCAGCCGCCATGAGGCACAAACTGACGCCACTGTTCACCTTGCTTGGCCACCACCTTCAAGGCTTCGTGCAAGTCTTCCACCTGTGCGCCAACGCGCAGCAGAGACTTGGCTTCCTTGATATGGCGACGGCGCTCCCAGAAGCCCATCGACGTGCCTTCGGCCTTACGCTGTGCCTTGGGCATGGTGGCCTCAATCATCGAATCGATGTCTCGTTCGAAGATTTCCGGCTGGAACACATCCAGCACACGCCTCAGGTTCTTCAGTACTGTGACCTGGCGTTCCCATTCACGCGTCGTAGTGGGAATGGGGAATCCACAGGTCTGCACGGTACGCGTCACCTGTTCACGAGTGGCCGGCAGGTAACGACGCAGCAAATCATCCACACGCTGATATGCATCAATGGCTTGATCCTCAGTGGTCAGATTAGCCTTGTACCAAGCAGTGTCCTTGGGGCCAATGGTGAACTCGCCGAGTTCTCCGGCACGTTCAAGCTTGCTGATCCATGCCTCCATATCGCCGCCAACGGTGAGCGCGCTTTGCTCGCGGAGCCTCACATGAGTGGCAGGATGGGTCGGCAGTACCGAAATACGAGCCAGATTCTGAATCGTCTCGTATGCGGAAACATTCCACTTCTCGTTCACACCGTGCAGATCGCCCAGATAACGAGTCAAACGCGAGCGCACACCCACAAGCTCATCCGCGAGCTGATCGAATCGCTGGGTGGCAACACCAGGCTGGAAGCCCACTGCTGAAATAAGCTGCTTATCGATCACGGCATTGGCATGCTCATCGGCAACATCAAGCAACTGAGCCTTAAGCTCATTTGCTGATGCCGCCTGCATAAAGCGACGCTTCTGCTCGGTGACGCCGGGCACATACAGCACGGAGCGACCGCTCATCAAGCAACGTGAGGCAATCGCCACAGACTGTTCCGCAGCACCCTTGGGGAAGGAACCATCAACCACGATGCTGTGGCCGGCCGCAGCCAGAGAAGCGGCATAGCGCACCGTATTATCCACATCGCCGACTTCGAACTCGGAATGCGGGTCAGAATCGAACGGACTGTACTGTGGTGGGTTCGTGTCCTTCAAGGATGTGCGAGCGCTCTCATCGCCAGCCAACGCATCAAGCAGTACGTTGCCGGTGGCGCCATTTTCCAGCTGATCGATAATCTGCTGGCTTTCGGCAACGATCAGCGCAGACGGATCCATAAAGCAACCAAGCACAACATGGCGTTCAATGGTGAAGTCAGGAATAAAATCATGCGCTTCAGCAATGATGCGAGCGAACAAAGCGGAGGTATCCGGCTTGCCATTCTCGTAGCTGGAGACGTCGAATAAGGAATCCTCATCCAAATACACGCGCTGTTCACGCAGCGCATTGACAAATGCACTGTTCAGTGTGGCGCGTCCGGCGAACTGAATGGTCGGCGCGGAACCTTCCTTTGGTACGAACACGGTTACCGGGTAGAGCAGCACCGGCAGCGCATTGCCTTTCCAAGTGGCCACGCCTACAGCTATGGACAGTTCCGCAACACCGGCGATACGGCGCTTGGCGGTCTGGTCGTCCAGCACGCGCGTGAGATGACGCTCTGCCGCCTTCAGCATGCCGGTATCACGGAACAGCGAATCAAGACGCACATGACCTGATGCGAAAAGCTGGGCGTTGCCGGAAGGATGAGCATGGGTCATATCCAGTTTGGCTACAAGCTGGTTTACATCCTCCAATGGCGAGGGAGCCAGCATGGCGCGGTAACGATCACGCCAGCCACGAATACGATTCAGGCCAAGCATCGCATTGGCCGTGTTCTGATCATGCTGATCTTGTGTTTGAGTCATCTCTCGGCTCACTTTCCAACCGCTTCGCGGTATTCCTGATAGCCCTTGTTGTGGGCCAGAGCTTCGTCAATATCGGCTTCGCCACGGGCGGCAAGCCAAGCGTACATATCGTCATACAGGTACGGGTTCATAGCCAGGAACACAAGCAGTTCCGGATGACGCGCGATTTCGAATTGCAGTGAGAAATCCTGCGTGGTTTTCGCATCATTGGAGTTCAATCCATCGACTTCAACCACTGGCTCTTGGGCTTTGAGCTCGCCTTTGGCCACGCGTTCGAACACCGATCCCGGTTCGAAGGCAGGGGTATAGGTGCCTGTGGCATCGCCATATTCCGTGGAATCAGTGGATACTGCTGCTGTGGAATCAGCTGAGCTTTCACCCTCAACTGGCTGTTCCTCCATCGGCACGAAAACCAATGACTGCGGAGCGGTTGCCTGCGATGGAGCGGTTTCAGCCGATTCGTCCGATTCAATATGCTGTGAATCCTGCTGCGAATCCTCGGACGGCGTATCAGATGTATCTTCGGCTGCGGATGCTTCAGGCTCGACCGTTTCAGGCTGAGCGTCATGCGGCTCGGTTTGCTCCGGCTGCTCAGCGGTGGCCGTTTGCAGTACTGGCTGTTCGGGTTCCGGCTGCGATTCAGCAGCATGCTCATCTGCCGGCGCTACAGATGCCTCGGAATCCGAGACCGGCTCAGCATGCGTTGTGCGCACGGGGTGGGCAATCGCGTCAACTGGCACCAGACCGGAAATCCGCACGCCGGGACGAAGCGTCGGTTTCGGTTGCGGCTGCTCCGGCAATGCTACGGCTTCCATTGCGGCCTTTGCCTTGCGCGCTTCTTCGTCTTCCTGTTGCTGAGCTTCTGCATCAGCAAACAGGTCTCGAGGCAAAGCCGGCTCTTCGGGCTTATGATTCAGCTGGACAATATTAAGGCTGCCTAGTTCAAGCTCATCAACCTTATGCTGAACACTGGCGGCGCTGAAGATGGCAGTAGGTTCGCCGGCACGCAAATCAAGAATATCGTCCACAGACATATCAGCGGCATCAGGTTCCTGCGGCGCATCAGACGCAGCGTATCCGAACAAATCTGGCACCGACTGGTTCTCATCACTGTCTTCGGGATTGTCGATGCGGATAAAATCGGCAGGGACATCGCCAAACTGCATGCGCATCGGAGATGCGGGCAGCAGAAAATCAGCGTTCGGCGGCAAACGCAGCAAATCGCCATTGTCTCGCACTACATAGGAGCCATTGGTGGAGCCAAGGTCGCGCACGCTGGCGGAACCGTTCTCCTTCACCGTGAGCAGAGCATGGCGTTTCGACATTGATTTGGTTTGATCGGCCACGTCCAAACGCTCATTTCCATCAGCAGCAAGCGGGCGCAGAGGCTTGCGGCCTATCTCCAAGCTATTGCCAGGTTTGACGCTGACCTGATCAACCCCATTGATCCGCACCGTCCACTCGCTCACCGTGACCGCCTTCCTAAACACACTACTGACCACATTACGTGCAATTGTGTCATCTTGTGCTGATTTTTCGCGAATTATCAGACGAAGAGTTGCCAAGTTTTCGTATTGCAGCGCCTCAACGCAATACAATACGCTGTGACACCCTTACTATGTGCAAGCTCAACCCGCATAAATACGGGAAACCCCGCAACCTAAGTGTTTAGGTGCGGGGTTCCTTAAGCTAAACGCTTGTGATGTGCGGCTTATGCCGCCAAAATCACTTGAGCTCGACGGTAGCGCCAGCCTCTTCCAGCTGGGACTTAGCCTTCTCAGCGTCTTCCTTCTTAGCCTTCTCGAGGATGGCCTTCGGAGCGCCGTCAACCATAGCCTTAGCCTCAGCCAGGCCAGCGTTGGTGATGGCCTTGACAGCCTTGATGACCTGGATCTTCTTGTCGCCGACAGCGGTCAGGACGACGTCGAACTCGGTCTTCTCTTCTTCCTCAGCGCCAGCGCCAGCAGCCGGAGCAGCAGCAACAGCAGCGACCGGAGCAGCAGCCTCGACGTCGAACTTCTCTTCGAAGGCCTTGACGAACTCGGAGAGCTCGACGAGGGTCATTTCACCAAAAGCTTCCAGGAGCTCTTCGTTGGTGTACTTAGCCATGATGGCTTCCTTTCATTCTGGCGGCGGTCTACGCGACTTGGTGGACGCACCGTCTCAATGTTTTGTTTGTTTTCCGAATTATTCATGCGGCAAGCCGCATGGAAATCAAGCTGCCTTTTCCTGCTTCTCGCGCAGAGCGTCGATCGTGCGCACAGCCTTGGTCGGCAGAGCGACGAACAGGTAAGCGGCCTTGGCAGTGGTAGCCTTGAGGTCGCCAGCGAACTTGGACAGGAGCTGCGGGCGAGACATCATGTCTGCCAGCTTCTTTGCACCCTCGCCGTCGTAGACGGTGCCATCGGCATAGCCGCCCGAGATAACGAGAGCCTTGTTGGTCTTGGCAAAATCACGCAGGACCTTCGCAGCCTCGATGAAGTCGCCCTTCACAAAGGTGATGGCGGTCGGGCCCTTGAGCAGGTCGTCAAGACCCTCAATGCCCGCTTCCTTGGCGGCGATGCGTGCCAGCGTGTTCTTAGCCACAGTGTAGGAAGTATCGCGGCCTAGCTTTTCGCGCAGTTCGGAAACCTGCGGAACGGTAAGCCCGCGGTACTCGGTCAGGTAGACAGCATCGGCGTTACGGAACTGTTCCGTAAGCTGTGCGACCACCGCTTCCTTTTCGGGCCTCTTCATGGCGTTCCTTCCTAAATCGGCCGTTGATTTGAAACCGGAACGCTTAAGCTGGGCAACAAAAAAGCCCTGCACGCAGGCAGAGCAACATAATCTCGTGAAGTGACTTGCACGAGCCCTTTACGGGCTTATATCTCTCAACCTGCGTTGGCTTGGCGAACCAAACTTCGGAAATGCACTCACGCGCACTTCAACCAACGGTCTGTGGTTTACGGTCTGCTAATTTACGTGCGGTTGGCGACAATCCGCACTTCGGCGTGTCGCAATAATGTAGCCTTTCCCCAAAAAATGTACGCTCATCGACCGTCAGTGTACATTTTTCAGAATCGATTACAGTGTGGCGGCGTATTGGGCCACCGAAGCAGTCACTTCCTTTAAATAGTCCAGCGAACGACGCCAATGACCCGGCACCTCAATCGAATGATTGGCATCCGGATACTCGTGCACATGCGGAGTCAGTGCGTTGGCGCGGATGCGATCATAGAAGGGATCGGCGGTACCGGCGCAAATCAGAGGCGCCGGGCCGTCGTATCGAGAACCACGAGCATGCGAGTCTCCGGCATGCTCGGAACGAATCACCTGAGCTGCCTCATCAACGCTGGGGGCCTCATCTTCTCCAACGATGTCATCACCTACCGCGGGAACCGGAATCACGCGCGCGGACGGATCGAAATCAGCGTGATGCAGCACTGGAGTCAACAGCACGAACGGCAACCCATAGTGGGAGGCTACATGCGGATAAGTCATCGTGGTAAGCGACTTGCCGATAAGCAGCAGTCGGTCAGCCTCCACCGAGTCAACCCAACCATCAATGGCATTATTCAGCACTGGAATCACGGTCGACAAATCATCCGAAGCATTGCGCACATTCATACGGTCGATGCGCCAACCATTCTCGGCCAAGGCCTGTGCAGACCAGTACAGCAGCGGACGGTCACAGTTGTAACCAGTGCCCGGCATCAACAGCACACGCCCATGCTCTTGACCGGGTTTCACTGTGTTCTTACGCCATGAAGTAATACTGACTTCCACCGGTGCCTTTGCCATCTTTCCCCGTTCCTTTATATCTACAACTGAACTGCCTTATGACTGCCTTCAGTGTAGTGCGCGCTTCGGCTGCACCCGCCTGCGAAATTCACGATATATGCACCGGTTATAATCAACGATGGTTCTGATTGGGTGGATGCACCATACGCGTGCGGCCAGGCCAATCAGGGCGAGTCGCAATTCTCGCCGGGGCAACCGGAGCGTATCAGCTCACGCGCCAAGCCCCGCACAACCCAAGGAAGTAGAGAGTAATGGAGAAGTTCTTCCATTTGAAGGAGAACAACACGACGGCTTCGACCGAAATCCTGGCCGGCCTGACCACGTTCTTCGCAATGGCGTACATCATCGTCGTCAACCCGCAGATTCTGTCCCAAACCGGTATGCCGTGGGGCGGCGTGTTCCTTGCCACCATCATCGCAGCCATCATCGGCACCCTCGTTATGGGTCTGTTCGCCAACGTGCCATACGCACAGGCAGCCGGCATGGGCCTCAACGCCTTCTTCACCTACACGGTGTGCTTCGGCCTGGGCTTCACCTGGCAGCAGACCATGTGCATGGTGTTCCTGTGCGGTTTGATCAACATCCTCATCACCGTTACCAAGATTCGTAAGATGATCATCATGGCCATCCCCGAGGTGCTGCAGCAGGCCATCGGCGGCGGCATCGGCCTGTTCGTGGCCTACGTGGGCATGCTGAACGTCGGCCTTATCAAGTTCACCCCGGGCGACCCGAAGGCTGCCGCCAAGGGTGGCGCCGTGGCTGCAACCCCGGGCCTCGCCACCTTCAACGATAAGGTGCTGTGGGTCTTCCTCATCGGCCTCGTGCTGGCCATCGTGTTCACCGTGATGAAGCTCAAGGGCGGCCTGCTGCTGGCCATCGCCATCACCACCGTGATCGGCATTCCGTTCGGCGTGACCAACTTCGGCTCCTCGGTCTCCATCTCCGAGACCTTCTCCCAGCTGCCGCAGACCTTCGGCGCCATCTTCACCGCCGACGGCTTCCCGGCACTGTTCTCCGACCCGGCCAAGCTGCCGCTGGTCATCGTGACTATCTTCGCCTTCTCCATGTCTGATACGTTCGACACCCTCGGCACCTTCATCGGCACCGGCCGCCGCACCGGCATCTTCTCCGCCGCTGACGAAGAGGCTCTGGAAAACGGCCACGGCTTCTCCTCCAAGATGGATAAGGCCCTGTTCGCCGACTCCATCGCCACCTCCATCGGCGCTATCTGCGGTACTTCCAACACCACAACCTACGTGGAATCCTCCGCTGGTATCGCCGCAGGCGGCCGCACTGGTCTGACCTCTGTGGTCGTGGCCATCTGCTTCGCCCTGTCCGCCTTCCTGGCTCCGGTGATCTCCGCTGTGCCGTCCGCGGCCACCGCAGGTGTGCTGGTGATTGTGGGCTGCATGATGGCTGCATCGTTGAAGGAAATCGATTGGGCCAACATCGATGACGCTATCCCGGCGTTCTTCGCCGCCGTGTTCATGGCCTTCTCCTACTCCATCTCCTACGGCATCGCCGGTGGCTTCATCATGTACTGCATCGTGAAGACCTGCAAAGGCAAGGCCAAGGAAGTGCACCCGATCCTGTGGATCGTCTCCGCACTGTTCATCCTGGACTTCGTCTGCATGGCGATTCTGTAATCGTTTGATTCAGTAATAAGAAATCCCCGTAAGCAATCGCTTACGGGGATTTCTTATTACGATAACTCCATCCAAGTAACGGGAAGGTCCCGCATGAAAACCATACGGGACCTTCTCATCAGTGGAAAACCACATAGCGGTTTCGCCTCACAAAGCACATGCTGGCACAACAGCGAGGCGAAACCAGTCGATCAGTCCAGCAAGAACGGACCGCCTGACGGCGGGCTAACCCACCCTCTCTCGGCTACCTCCTCGCTCGGGCCGATCCTACGAACAGCCCACCGGGCTGTTCGCTTCACGGATCAGCCGAAGCGGCCGGAGATGTAGCGCTCGGCTTCGGCGTTCTGCGGGTTGTTGAACATCGTGGTGGTGTCCGCGAAGTACTCGAGGTGGCCAGGCTGACCAACGGCCTTCAGGTTGAAGAAGGCGGTGTAGTCGGCGATACGGGCTGCCTGCTGCATGTTGTGGGTCACGATCACGATGGTGTAATCGTCCTTGAGCTCGTTGATCAGATCCTCAACGGCCAAGGTGGAGATCGGGTCGAGAGCGGAGCACGGCTCATCCATCAGCACGACCTGCGGGTGCACGGCCACAGCGCGAGCGATGCACAGACGCTGCTGCTGGCCACCGGAAAGGCCGATACCAGGGTTGTCCAGACGATCCTTGACCTCGTTCCAGAGGTTGGCGCCGCGCAAAGCCCACTCAACCAAATCATCGGCGTCGGACTTGCTGATGTGCTTGTTGTTCAGGCGCACACCGGCGAGCACGTTCTCGCGGATGGACATGGTCGGGAACGGGTTCGGGCGCTGGAAGACCATGCCGACGTCACGGCGGACGGACACAGGATCCACGTCCTTGTCATACAGGTTCTTGCCCTCGAGCAGCACCTCGCCCTCGACGTGAGCGCCGGGGATGAGCTCATGCATGCGGTCGAGCGTGCGCAGCACGGTGGACTTGCCACAGCCGGATGGGCCGATGAAGGCGGTGACCTTGTTGGCCTCGATGTTGATGTTCACATCTTCCACAGCAAGGAAGTCGCCGTAGTAGATGTTCTCGTGGTTGACGTCAATACGTTGTCCCATGATGTTTCCTTTATTTCTTGACTTTCCAGTACGGCTTAGCGCTCGGTCTTGACGGCGAAGATCTTAGCCACCAGACGACCGATGAGGTTGAGCACGAGCACCACGACGATCAGCACGAGAGCTGCAGCCCAAGCACGTTCCATCGGGATGGTAGGCACGCAAGCTGCGGTGGCGTTGGCCGGGCAGTTGGCGGAGAGCTTGGAGTACTCCTGGTAGACGTACACCGGCAGCGTGGTCATCTGGCCTGCGAACAGGTTGAAGTTGGTGCTGGCGATGTAGCCGGCGGTCATCAGCAATGGTGCGGTCTCACCAATCACACGAGCGATGGCGAGAATGCAGCCGGAGACAATGCCCGGCAATGCGGTACGCAGCACAATCTTGGTGATGGTGCGCTGCTTGGTGACGCCCAGTGCCAAAGAAGCTTCGCGAAGATCGTTCGGAACAATCTTGAGCATCTCTTCACAGGACTTCACCACGGTTGGCAGCATCAGCAGGGACAATGCCACGGAACCTTCGAAACCATTGATGGTACCTGGTCCGAACACGATGGTGAACATCGAGAATGCAAACAAACCAGCGACGATGGAAGGAATACCACTCATCACATCGACCAGCAGGGAGACGGTCATGGCGAGCTTTCCACCGTGAGCGTACTCGACGAGGTACACAGCGCACATGATGCCGATCGGGATGGAGATGAGCATTGCGCCACCGGTGATCTCCAGCGTACCGATGATGGCGTGCAGCACACCACCGTAGCCGCCGGACGGGGTCGGGTTGCCGCCGACCACACCAGTCATGTTGTAGGTCAGGAAGTTCAGGTTCAGACGCTTAAAACCATTGACAATGGTGGTCCACAGCACAGAAACCAGCGGGATACAGGCGATTACGAAGGCCAGTGCGATAAGGCCGGACATAAAGATGTCCTTGCCCTTGCGGTATTGCTCGGAAGAGCGTGTGGGGCGGAACTTATCGAAGTCGATGACGGGTGCGCCGTCAAGATTCTTCTTCTTGGTTTCTTCAGCCATCAGGCACCCGCTTTCTCAGTGATCTTACGAGCAACGAAGTTCACAATGAAGGTGATGAGGAACAGAATCAGACCGGTTCCAATCAGCACGGACACACCAAGATCATTGGCTTCAGGGTACTGGGCGGCAATGTTGGATGCGATGGCGTTGCTCTGAGAGGCCTGCAGAATCTTGATGGAGTAGCCGGTAACGCTCGGGGAAAGAATCATCAACACAGCCATCGTCTCACCAAGTGCACGGCCGAGAGCCAGCATGGATGCGGACACAATGCCGGAGCGTCCGAACGGGATAACAGCGAGCTTAATCATCTCCCACTTGGTGGCGCCCAAGCCGTAGGCGGCTTCCTGCTGAAGGGTCGGAGTCTGCAGGAAGATATCACGCGACATAGAGGTGATGATCGGCAGCACCATGACGGCGAGCACCACAGCCACGGTGGCGACGGTACGCTGCGGGTTGGCAGCCGGACCTGCGAACAGCGGGAACCAACCGAGGTGGTTAGCCACCCAGTTCCAGAACGGATAGATTGCAGGCACCAGAATCAAGCCGCCCCACAGACCGTAGATAACGGAAGGAATTGCGGCGAGCAGATCGATGACGTAGCTCAGACCGGTAGCGACCTTCTTCGGTGCGTAGTGGGAGATGAACAAGGCGATGCCGATGGACACGAAGAATGCAATGATCAGAGCCAAGATGGAGATAAGCACAGTACCGAACAGCAGCGGCAGCACATAGCCCCAGAAGTTGGAGACCTTGCCACCGGTAAAGCTGGAGATAACGTCGCTGTTGGCCTTCTGATCACCGCCGATAAGCGGCCAGGCACGGAAGAAGAGGAAGAGGAACACGGCAGCAAGCACTACAAGGATCAGAATGCCGCAGGCGTATGCCACACCACGGAACACCTTGTCGGCGGTTTTGCCGCCCGATGGTGCGAGAGCCGTTTTGTCTTGCGAACTCACGGGTTCTCCTTAACGAGGATATTGGTAAGGATGTAAGGATTGGTGGTCAAAAAGCCTGCAAAACCGTATGCCCCTTGACCCACTTTGAGCCGCAGCCGTATTGCTTACGACTGCGGCTCAAAGTTCAGACCAAAATGGTCTTTTTCAGTTATCAGTTATCGGAACCAAACTAGTGATTCATGCGGTTTTCTTGGAACCGTCTGCTCACTTGGTCTTGATGGCTTCGATGGACTTGGAAATCTGGGAGGTCAGGCTGGACGGCAGCGGAGCGGAGCCGGCAGCATCCTGAGCGGCCTTCTGGCCTTCATCGGAGGTGACGTAGGTCAGCCAAGCCTTGGCGAACTCAGCCTGCTTGGTGTCCTTGTATGCCGGGCAGACGATGTCGTAGGAGACCAGAACGATCGGGTAAGCACCCTTGGCTTCGGTGGCGTGGTTGATCTTGACGACCACACGGTTCTCGCCCTTGGCGGTGTCGTCGAGCTTGGAGTCTTCGATGACCTTGGAGCCAGCCTCAGCGGAAATCTCGTTGTAGGAGTCGCCAACCTTGATGGCAGCGGTGCCGAGATCGCCAACCTGGGAGAAGTCAGCGTAACCGATGGTGCCATCAGCCTGCTTGACGGTGGAGATCACGCCGGAAGTACCCTTAGCACCCTGGCCAACCTCGTTCGGCCAGTTCTCGGAGAGGTCGTAGGTCCAAGCGTCAGGAGCCTGATCCTTGAAGTAGGAGACGAAGTTCTGGGTGGTGCCGGACTTATCGGAACGGTGAACCACAGTGATCGGGGTGCTCGGCAGCTTCAGATCCTTGTTCTGATCCTGAATGGCCGGGTCGTTCCAAGTGGTGATCTTGCCGTCGAAGATCTTGGCGGCTGTGGTGGCATCAAGGTTGATGTGCTTGCCAGCGTCGGAGACGCCCTTCAGGTTGAAGACGATGGCGATCGGGGAGATGTAAACCGGCACATCGAAGGCCTGGCCGGAAGCGCAGACGGCCTTGGACTTGGCGATGTCATCATCAGAGAGAGCCTTATCGGAGCCAGCCCAAGCGGTAGCACCGGTCAGGAAGGTGGTCACACCAGCGCCGGAACCAGTCGGGTTGTAAGCAATCTTGGCATTCGGGTTGGTGCCCTGGAAGCCGGCGATCCAAGCCTCAACAGCAGCCTGCTGGGAGGTAGCGCCAGCGCCCTGGAAGTCGCCGGAAATCGGAGTGGACTTAGAAGTGGACTCGTTAGAAGAGTCGGTAGTGGAAGCAGTGTTATCGCCGCAGGCAGCGACAGTGGCGAGCATCGCGATGCCGGACAGGGCGGCAAGGGAGCGAACGAAAATGTTCTTCTGCATAATTGTTTCTTATTCCCTCTATCAATAAATCTCGGGCGTTATACAGGTCAGTGCACAAGGCCCGGTCATTTCGTGACAACTACAAGCCTATTGGCGCTTGAGAGGGCTCTACACCGAAATCAGTAAACAGAAGATGAACACTTGCTGATATGTGAAACTACGTAAATACTACGTAGTTTGCCATCGTTCTAGCCGACACAACGAAACGGTACTGTTTTCGATATGAAAAAGCGGCCGCAGTGGGCCGCTGAGTTCTCGTTTCGGTTGCAATCCTTGGCTTGCCGGTTTATTCCGCAGGGGTATCGATTTTATAGCCGAGGCCACGCACCGTGGTCAGGTACTTGGGGTGGGCAGGGTCTTCTTCGATCTTGGAGCGTACGCGCTTCACATGTACGTCCAGGGTCTTCGTATCCCCCACATAATCTGAACCCCAAATACGGTCGATGAGCTGATGACGAGTCATCACACGACCCTTGTTCTGCATCAGATATTCCAGCAGCTCGAATTCCTTCAGCGGGAAGAAAACAGTTTCGCCGCGCACCGTGACCTGATGCTGGCCTACCTGCATGGAAATGTCGCCGCACACCAGCGGAATATCATCATCTACCGAACCAGCTGCCTGCGCGGTGGCCTGGTTGCGGCGCAGCACGGCACGAATGCGAGCCAGCAGCTCACGGAAGGAGTACGGCTTGGTGACGTAATCATCGGCGCCGATTTCCAGACCAACAACCTTATCGATTTCAGCGCTTTTGGCGGTGAGCATGATAATCGGCACACGACTTTGCTCACGAATGCGGCGGCACAAAGCTGTGCCGTCAATGCCCGGCAGCATCAAATCAAGAAGCACCAGATCAATGCCGCCTTTGGTGAAAAGTTCCAAGCCTTCTTCGCCGGTGGCTGCAGCAGACACGTCATACCCCTCGCGTGTAAGTTGGTAGACCAGTGGTTCGCGATAGGATTCCTCGTCTTCGACGATAAGAATACGTGTCATAGTTGCCTTTCTCGGGTAGGTGCCCGTTCGAGTCGGCGCAAAAATCTCAGATACCATCGTAACCATCTATTCCCTGTTAGCCTGCTGTTTGCCTAAAGTACGTAATTTATAGGTTTGCGCTACGCACGGGGCACAATGGCGCAAACACCAATCATCACAGTCGATTGCATGCCTGCCAGTACCCCAGGCAATGTTCATCGAAATGATCAGTTGCTATTCACTATGTGACTCGGATGTGCCGCTCTCCGGCGCGGCAGGCAGTTCGATAGTAAAGGTTGAACCTTCGCCTTGGCGCGACCATACCGAGATACGCCCGCCGTTCTCCTGCACACAATGTTTGGTGATGGCAAGCCCCAGACCCGAACCACCGGTTTGGCGCGAACGCGCAGGATCGACGCGGTAGAAGCGCTCGAAAATACGATCCAATGATTCTTCGGGAATGCCAATGCCCTGATCGACCACACGAATGGTGACTTTGCCGTCTCGCTGCCCCACGTCAACCGCCACAGTGGTGTGCTCGGGAGAATAATGGATGGCGTTTTCCACCAGATTCTTTACCGCGGTTTGCATGGCATCGGCATCAGCCAGAATTGTCAGATTCTTAGCGTGCTCCGCATCTTCAGGCGTCTCATCGCTGGAGTCGATAGGCTCGGGTTTACCGTTTGCGTTCAAGCGAATCTCAACATGATGAGCTTCAGCTTGCACTTGGTTGTCAGCGATGGCCGCACGCGCCACAGCCAGGGCGGAAATACGCTTGGCGTTCACCTCACCTTGAGAACTCTGTGCTCTCTGCAAATCAATCAGATGATGCACTAATTCGGTAAGGCGCGCGGATTCCTTGGAAATGCGTCCGGAGAAGTAACGCACCGCATCCGGGTCATCAGCCGCATCGGTAATGGTTTCAGCCAACAGTGAGATAGCGCCAGCCGGAGTTTTCAGCTCATGGGACACATTGGTCACAAAGTCACGGCGAACCGCTTCAAAACGGCGTTGCTCGGACATATCACTGATGAAAATGGCGTACAGATCATCACCAATATCGCCAATACGCACACGCAGGTACAAGGTATTAGATGGTCTCAACTGACCGGCTTCAATACCTTTTCCGGTCAGCGAGGGGAACGGGCCACGATTCAAAGGCAGCTGAACTTCACGTTCGCGAACACCGCCATCGGACGCGGCTTGGGTAAGAATATCCTCAACTTCGCGCGAATTAATGCGTTTGCCGGATACAAGCCCAAACGGCACCGAGCCTGGGCTGGCATAGTGCACGAGACCATTGCGGTTCGTGACAATAACCGCCTCGGGCAGCACTTCAATCAGGCGACGTTCGGTAGGCCGCACGGGAATGTCATCGCCAAACAACGATTTGGCGTCCTCATCCGCGGCCATAGCCTCCTGCGCTGCCACGCGACCGGCTGCGCGCCCTTTGCCGTATGCGATGACGATGGCCCACGCTAACGCCAGCGCAACAAGCGCCACAACAATGATGATCTGCCAGACATTCATGGTTTCTAGAGTAAAACGAGGTAGGCGTAGCTTGCCATGCAAACTACGTAAGTTCGCCTATTGTTCATTTGCCGCTCGGCTCAATTGCCGATGTTCCACAAAAAAATGGCGCCATCCGAAGGGGATGACGCCATTGCAGAGATTCCTGTTCAACGGGAATTCGTCAGTATTGAGCGATCACAGCTCGTAATCCTTGTCCTTGCTTTCCTTGATCAGGAAGAGGGCAAGCAGTGCGAGAGCAGCCATGATGGCCATGTACCAGCCCACACCGGCAACACCGAACTTGGAGGTAACCAGAGCCTGGGCGATGGTCGGGGCGAAAGCACCACCGAAGATGGCGGCCAGGTTGTAGCTCAGGCCTGCGCCAGAGTAACGCACATGCACCGGGAAGAGCTCAGGCAGGTAAGCGCCGCACGGTCCGAAGAGGCTGCCCATGAACACGAAGCCGACGCACAGGAAGATCATGATGTGTGCAGCGGAGTGAACAAGCAGCAGCGGGGTGAAGAAGCTGAAGACCAGCGTGCAGAAGGTTGCTGCGATGAGCACCTTCTTACGGCCGATCTTATCGGCGTACACGCAGGAGATGATGATGAAGATAGCGAAGAAGATCACGGAGGTCATCTGCATGAGCAGGTACTCGCCCTGAGTGAACTTCAGGCCCTTGACGCCGTAAGCCAGAGACCAGGTGCCGAGGATGTAGAACAGGGTGTAGGTGATGCCCATAGCCACGGTGCCGAGGAGGACTTCCTTCCAGTACGGCAGCAGATCGGTGAGCGGGTGCTTGGATGTGCGCTTCTCATCGGAAGCCTTCTGGAACACCGGGGTCTCAGACATGCGGGCACGCACGTACAGGCCGATGGCCACGAGCACTGCGGAGCACAGGAACGGGATACGCCAGCCGAAGGCCACCATCTGCTCCTGGGTCAGATTGGATTCAAGCAGCAGGTTCAGGCCGTAGGCGCAGAAGAAGCCGATCGGAGCGCCGAGGTTCGGGAAGGAACCGTACAGGGCGCGCTTATCGGCAGGAGCGTTCTCGGTGGCCACCAGTGCAGCACCGGACCATTCGCCGGCCAGGCCAACGCCCTGGCACGCACGGCAGATGCACAGAATCACCACGGACCAAGCGCCGATCTGGTCGTAACCCGGCAGGCAGCCGACCAGGAAGGTGGCGATACCCATAGTCATCAGGGCGATAACCAGCGTCTTCTTACGGCCCATCTTGTCGCCAAAGTGGCCGAACAGCATGGAGCCGAACGGGCGGGCGAGGAAGGAAACAGCGAAGGTGACGAATGCCATCAGCGTGGCCAGCGCCTGATTGGACTTGGCAACTTCGGTGAAGAACACCATACCGAAGTAGCTGGCGGCTGCGATGGAGTAACAGTAGTTATCGTAGAATTCGATGGCCGTACCGACCATAGATGCGGCGATGATCTCAGGAACCGAATCCTTCTTCACCGGTTCCTTGGTGGCCGCAGTAGCAGTTGCAGACATAATCCCTCTCTTCATCATGCTGCGAATACATATCTTTCGTGCAGCATGGCCTTGCAATCGATGTATTGCTCGGCTCAAAGTATTGAGCACAACGACAGGCAAGTGGAAGAAGAGCTATTACGGCTTGTGGCCACAGCAACGTTCTCCACACATCGCTGTGCCTGATGCTCGAGTATGGCCCACATGTCGGCAAGGAAGGCGAGAGAGTTCACATAGTGAAATCGATGAGATAGCCGCCAATATGAAAACGAGAGGTTCACTGCTGTGTGAACCTCTCATTAGCCCATCGATTAACCACGCTGCCGACTGCCCCTTGACAGAGAAGTCGCCGCGTCTGAACGCTACAGACGCTTGACGATGTCTACGGCAAGGCCCGCGGCGGTATTGGCGTATTCGGAAATATCGAATTCCTTGAATACTTCGTAATCCGTATCCGCGTTATCGGACAGCGCACGGATAATCAGCGCGGGCACCTCGTTGCGTGCTGCGACCTGCGCCACAGCGGCGCCTTCCATTTCCACGGCATCAGCACCGGTCAGTCGAATGACTTCCTCCACCTTCTCAGGAGTGTCCACAAAGTAATTGCCGGACGCGATAATGCCCGTGATATGCGTAATACCAGCATTGCTCAATGCCTGATCGGCAACCTCCAGCAGTTTCGGATCGGAGAAGAATTCCGTGACCGGCTTGTCTTCGGTGCCAGGCTTCCACTGGCCAACCAAGCGCATGTCAGTGTCGAGGTAACGCAACGTGCCGCCAAGCACCACATCATTGATGTGCAGATGCTTGTTCAGGTTGCCGGCGATACCGCTGAAAATCACAGCATCAGGATTGAACTCGTCAATCAACAGCTGAGCGGTGGCAGCGGCATTGACCAAACCCATGCCGCCCACAGTCGCCGCAACTTTAATCACGTCAGCGCCAAAGGAGTCCACAGTGCCTACGGCAATATCAAGGCTGCCCTTGTTGACGTGGGCGACATGCGTCAAGGACTTGGCGATCAGCGCCACTTCCTCATTCAAAGCACCAATGATTGCAACGGTTTTCATACCCATTTTTGAAATCCTTTCCTTTCCTACTTCCAGCGGCGTGCGGCCACGGCTTCGGCCAGTTCATGCAGCAGCGCTTCGGTATCCGGCCAGCTGATGCACTTATCGGTGATGGACTTGCCGTACACCAACTGATCGAGTGGTGCAGCCTTCTGATGGCCGCCTTCGATGAAGCTTTCCATCATGATGCCGGTAATACCCTGCTCCCCTGCCGCGATACGACGGGCAATATCACGCACCACTTCAGCCTGACGATGCTCGTCCTTGCCGGAATTGCCATGCGAGCAGTCCACGATCAAACCGTGGGCGGCAGCGGATTCGGCCGGCATCTCATCGCGAATGGTATCCATAGCTTTGGTTACTGATTCAGCGTCATAGTTCGGGCCATGAATCGAGCCGCGCAGCACCACATGGCAATCCGGATTGCCGAGCGTTTCGACAGCGCAGGCGCGTCCCAAATGGTCGATGCCGAAGAACGTGTGCTGCTGAGCCGCAGCAAAGCAGCCGTTGACCGCAGCCTTGACCGAACCATCAGTTGCATTCTTGAAGCCCACCGGCATCGACAAACCACTGGCCAGCTGACGATGCACCTGACTTTCGGTGTTGCGCGCGCCAATAGCACCCCAGCTCACCGCATCGGCGATGAACTGCGGGCTCGTCGGCTCGAGGAATTCCGTGGCGGCCGCCAAACCCTCGCCGAGCACACCGAGCAGTGTCTTACGCGCCAGCAACAAACCCTTCTTGATATGGTGGCTACCATCAATGTCCGGGTCGTTGATCAGACCCTTCCAGCCCACGGTGGTGCGCGGCTTCTCAAAGTACACGCGCATCACAATGAGCAGCTCACGTTCGGTTTCCTTCATCACCTTGGCCAGGCGATGCGCATAGTCGAGTGCCGCCTTGGGGTCGTGCACCGAACAGGGACCGACAATCACCAGCAGACGATCGTCCTGGCCGTAGAGGCATGCGCGAATCTCATCACGCGAATAGGCGACGATTTCCTGAGCTTCAGGGGTTAACGGCAACTCGGCAAGCACCTGAGCAGGAGTCGGCAGCGGCTCAAGCTCCAAAACTCGACGGTTAATGATGCGGCTAACACCGACCTGATCTTCCCAACGCGGCACATCCGTAGCAATAAGAGGATTCTTACCCTCGCCCATAGCCTGACGAATCGCACGAAGCTCTTCAGGCGTATTCAACGGCTGCGGCCCAACCTGCAATGGGTTGGCTGCGCCTTGCTGCTGCTGCATGTCTTGTACTCCTTGTGACTAGTCCACACCAAGGATACCTAACCATAGCGGCAACAGCGGCAATAGCAACAACCGATAACGTATTGCCCTACTACTACAACGCGCGGCGAGCGGTGACGGCGTCGGCCAGCGTATGCAGTAGCTCGTTCGTACGATCCCACGGTACGCAGGAATCGGTGACGGACTGGCCGTAGACCAGCTGATCGAGCGGCGCCGGCTTCTGATGGCCGCCCACAAGGAAGCTTTCCATCATCACGCCGGTAATACCCTGCTCACCCTTGGCAAGACGCTCGGCAATCTCCTCAACGACTTCGGCCTCACGAACCTCATCCTTGCCGCAGTTGCCATGCGCGGCATCGATGACCAAACCGTACTGGCTCGGACCGGAAGCCTTGGATGTCTTCAACGCTTCCAGAGCCTTACGCACCGACTCAGCATCATAGTTCGGGCCAGAGCTGGAGCCGCGGAGCACCAGATGGCAATCCGGATTGCCCTTGGTCTCAGCGGAAATGACACGGCCGTCCAGATTGATGGACAGGAAATGATGCTCGAAACCTGCGGTATAGCAGGAATCCGCAGCAGCCTTGATGGAACCGTCAGTGGAGTTCTTGAAACCGACCGGCATGGACAGACCGCTGGCCAGCTCACGGTGGACCTGGCTTTCAGTATTGCGAGCACCAATGGCACCCCAGCTGATTGCATCGCAGATGTACTGCGGGGTGATAGGGTCGAGCCATTCGGTAGCGGCAGGTAAGCCAAGGCTCAGCACGTCGGTCAGCACCTTGCGGGCCAGCCACATGCCTTTACGAATATTGAAGCGACCATCCAAATCAGGGTCGTTAATCAGGCCCTTCCAGCCGATGGTGGTACGAGGCTTTTCGAAGTACACGCGCATCACGATAACGAGGCGGTCTTCCAGCTCACGCTTGACGGCAGCCAGCTTTTCGGCATATTCGTGAGCAGCCTTAGGATCATGAATGGAACAGGGCCCCACGATGACCAGCAGACGATCATCACGACCGTTAAGCACGTCACGAATCTCCTGGCGGGAGTGAAGCACAAGGTTGCTCATCTCATCAGTGAGCGGCTGTTCCTTCAGAAATGCGCGCGGCGCAGGAATCGGGTCAAGCTGACGGATATTGACATCAACCGTCTCAGGAAAGACGGCCTGCTCCCCCAAACGACGTTCGTCCTCGGAACTATCCGGACCACGAAGTGCTGCCATGCCGACTCTCCTCTCTCTTCTCCGATTGTTCAAGCATGCGGAATGGTAAGTCTACCTGCGCGCAGGTAGATATGGAAACGCCCGGCCGTTTTATGGACGGTCGGGCGTGATTGCTTATCAGGCCAAAGCTCTTCGAGCCCTGCAAGAACGGACTCGCCTACGGCGAGACTCAGTCCAACCTTCGGTGTCCCGCACGGCTTGCAAGCCGTGCGCTGAGCCTACGGAAAGCCCACTGGGCTTTCCGCTTAACGGCTCATCACCTCAGGCGCTCTTGCGTGACAAAGTCACGCAAGAGCGCCCATCGGATCCCATGCGGGAAGCATGGTTGCCGGCTCTTCGAGGGCCTTCTGGTATTCCTCGGGGAGCATGGTCTTCGGGACGGCCACCTCGTAGACGTACTCAGTGAACCAATCGTCAGACATGGTGAAGTAGCCCTTGTCGGCGATCTTGGAGCCCCAAGAGTTCTCCACGCGCCAGCGGCGGGTGGAACCGTCGTCAGCCACATCAACGCCGGCGAAGGCCATAGCGTGGTTCATAGCGGAATCACCGAAACGCACGCGAGCTTCCTTATCGAGATCGAAGTCGAAGTCGTAAACCTTGCCGTACTCGAACAGGTCGGTGGCCCAAGCACCGTTCTCACGATCCATGAACGGGTGGCAGTCGGCACCGAACCATACCGGGATGCCCTGCTCAACCAAAATCTGCTTGACGCAATCCTTCATGAACTGGTTCGGCACGTTGAGATACTCGGTGGCGTCGCCGCCAGCCACGTTGCCCAGATGCTCGATGCCAATCTTCTTACCCTTGGCATGCTCAGCACGCGGATCGTCCACGAGGCACACGTAATCCTCGAGACCAGCTGGGCCCACATACTTCTTCCAGAACTCAACCGGCGTGATTTCGCCGTCACGATGGAATTCGCCATCCTTGTCGGTCCACTCCCAGTCGAAGGAAACCGGCGGTTCACCCAAGTGAATGGTAAGAATACGGTGACCGGCAGCAGTGGTATCGGCAACAATCTGGTCAATGGCAGCCTGATCGCCAGCGGCAGCGTACATGTGAGCCACTGCGGTGTGCAGCAGAGCACGCAGCTGCACATTCATTTCACGGGTGTTCTTGGAGGATTCAGTCTCCGGGAACAGGTCCTTCGGCACGGCACCGTACTTCTTGTACACGTTCATGGCCATAGTCCACTGGCCGCCGTCGCCCATCACATCGGCGAGCAGGTGCTGCACCAAGCGGGAATCAGACGGCTCACCGGCCTCAACCAGCGCAGCCATATCCTTCAGGAAGTAGTTGACGCGCTCCAACTTGTCGTAGTACATCGCGTAGTTCTGGGAGAACTCGAACTCCTTCAGGTTCATGTTCTTCTTGGCGATGAAACGAGCCACGTTCAGGGAGCTGAACAGCCAGCAGCGGCCGGAACGATCCTGGTGGGTGGCTTCGCCGTTGTCGACCACGGTGGAGAAGCGGCGCTGCAGCAGGCGGGCTCGATCATAGTTGCGGGCCACCTTTTCAATGCCGGCTGCGGTCACGGCGTTCATGGCCAGACGGCTGGTGCCATCAGCATCGAACTCGTCACGCAGAGCGTTCAGCGCTTCGCCAGTCAACGGCGTCAGTTCACTCATGTCTACTCCTTCTTCGGATAGGTGCGCTTGTGGCGCAATTACAACGAATGCGGCACCTGGCGAAAGTGCACAGGTGCCGCAGTTCTTTTGCCTCTAGCAGTGTAGTCGAGGGCTTGTCATTAATCCTTAGTTTTCGGATTCACCTTCGGACTGCTGCTCAATGGCTTGTGTAGATTCCGTATCTTCCGCTGATTCATCGGACTCGGTTTCAGCATCATGCTGCTCTGGAACAGGGTTGACTACAGGCAGCGACTGGGCGTTCTCGTTCTTGACCGCATCGAATGCAAAGCCGGAGAAGGCCTGAGCAAACATGGAACGCAGCTCGGAAACACGCTGGGTAATCGTAGCCTCGCGCTCCTGCAGATCGGCGATGTGCTTGCTCAAGCTGTCAAGCTCGCTCTGAGCGGCAGCACGACGCTCCTCAACCTGAGCATCCGCATCCTCACCGGCCTTATGCACAATGGCAGCAGCCTGAGCATCCGCTTCCTGACGCTTGTTGGCAGCGTAGGAGTCAGCTTCTTCACGAGTGGTCTTGGCTTGGCTCACCAACTCATCGGCTTCCTTCTTAGCAGCCTGGCGGCGTTCCTCAAGATGAGCGAGCAGTTCGTTGACCTTCTTAGTGGCCTCATCCTGCTGGGCGGCGATATCGGAACGGATCTGCTCCACCTCAGCGCTCACCTGGCTGATGGTGTTCGTGCGGTTGACTTCAGCCTCGTCGGTGATTTCCTGAGCCTTGGACTTAGCAGTGTCAATGATTTCACCGGCCTTGCGCTGAGCCTCAGTCATCATCTTGGAAACCTGCTCGCGCACATCGGCCAACTTCTTGTTGGCCTCGGCAAGGGCAGCCTCAATCTGATCATTGGAGTCGGACTTCAGCTTGGAAATCTCCTCATTGGCGCTCTTGCGCTGTTCGGCGATTTTAGCGGTGGCTTCGGCCTTCATCTCGGCGAGCTCACGCTCCTGGGTGGCGCGCTCGGAGGAGAGCTTCTTGTTGTGCTCTTCACGGGCGTTGCTGAGCTCAAGTTCAACAGCCTGACGCTGCTCGGTGATGTTCTTAGTGGTCTCGGAACGCAGCTGATCGGTTTCCTCCTTGGCGGAAGAAGTCAGAGAATCAGCCTGATTATTCGCGTTCTGCAGGATGGAGGAAGCCTTGGCATTGGCGTCGTCGAGAATATGGCGGGCATCCAGCTTGGCGTTATTAATCAAGGTTTCTGCCTGAGCCTGCGCAGCCATACGAGTTGCGGAAGCATCCTGCTTGGCACGGTTCAGCAGCTCGGTGCTGGTCTGCTCTGCCGAGGCAAGCATCTGCTGAGCGTTGGCGCCCAGCGAAGCGAAGCTGTTGTTCTGCGGCTTCTTGTTGCGCTCTTCCTGCAATTGAGCCTGCAACTGCAAAATACGATCATCATCCGCGGCAATCTGCTCACGCATGCTGGCCAGCGTCTTCTGAGCTTGATTCAAGCTGTCCTGGGCGGCATCGAACGCTAAATCGACCTTCTCTTTGTCATATCCTCGCAGCACCACCGGGAAACGATCCACCATGGCTGAATATCCTTTCACATCCATAAGCCTTTGGCATGTCCTCATGCACTGTAGCGCATGAGCGTAATAGAGACACCCATTGATATGCAATCGTTACAATGCGTGCGAATGATGTTCTAGTTTTGCGCTTGTTAACGCGCTTCCCAGTCCGCAATACGGACAGTTCATGGAAGCTATGCAATAAGAATGTCAGAGCTGGAAGGCTTGAGATAGTAGCGCACAGCCTCGCGCACCACATCTCGCCCAGCAGCGATCTGCTGGTCAAGCGTCAAACCATGCTGGGCGGAACCGGCTGGCCGCACAGGCGGAAAACTCACGAATCCAGCCAGCACACGCTCCTGTGTAGCAGTCCAATTGAGCAGGTTATAGAACAGGGAGTTGCACACAAAAGTACCGGCATCCGAGCTTAAGGATGCCGCAATCGAATCATCGGTGAAATCCTGTAGAATCGAACGCAATGGCAGGCGTGTCCAATACGCGGCCGGACCATTCGGGTCAATCGGCTTGCGCCGAGGAATCACATTATCCGCATCCGGACGTTCGGCATCCATCAGATTCGTGGCACAACGCTCCAGCATGACGCTGCGGGCCGAATGCTTAAGCCCTGTGGCGATAACAATATCCGGCTTTGCGGCCTCAATAGCCTCTTTCAACGTGGGCCAGGCATTCGCAAAACTCACCGGAAGCTGCACGGCATGAATGGTGACGTGGACGTCATTCAGTGGATCATCGGCTCCCGCGGACGTGCCTAAGCCTTGCTCGGCAATGGCTTTGGGCACTTCATAGGCCGGGTTGACGTCCACGCCATCATAATGGTCGAATCCGGAAATCACCACATTGAGTTCACGCATAGTGCCTAGTCTAACGCCTGAGTTCAGCCCTTAGCACTAGTAATGCATTAGTAATTAGCGCATCTGACCGGCAGCCTGAGCAAGCAGGGCGTGCATGCGCGCACGCGCGGCTTCCTTAGGATTGAAGCCTTCCAGCTGCTCCGCAATACGTTCAGCGGTAGGAATATCTTCCACAGTAGTGATTTTCAGATTGGTTTCCGCCCCTGAAACAATGGCCACCGGCACATCAGGCAGATAATCCACCACCACTCGCGTATCGTCTGTGGGATGGAAGTCCGGGTCTTCGGCGGCCAACTCGTAAGCCTTGCGAATCGTAGCGAAACGGAAGGATTGCGGGGTCTGCGCACGGAATGTATTCGGACGGTCAGGCACCGATTTGACGACTTTCAAATCACCGAGATCCTGAGTCAGCAGCACTGTATCAGTGGACGCATAGGCCACGGTGGCCGCCTGGAACTGGTCGAGCGCGTCGATGGATCCATCAATGGCGGACTGGGCAACGAACGGGCGAACGGCATCATGGATGAGAATCTTGGCATCATCCGGAATGCCAGCCTGAGCCAAAGTATCCAAAGCAGCCGCAGTACTATCTACGCGTTCGGCGCCACCATCGATAACCACGCGAACCTTGCCGTATCCTTGCTGATCAATCAATGATTCGACTTCTTCGCGAACCTTGCTATTGACCACCACGACAATGTCACTGACGCGCGCACAACGTTCGAACGCCTCAATGCTCCAGCACACTATCGGCTTGCCGCCAACGGACACCAACTGCTTGGGATTCTCCGGATCGAATCGCGTGCCGAATCCGGCTGCCAGCACCACAGCAACCACGGGCACGGTTTGCGGTTTGGGCTCGCCAACTGTCGTATTCATTGCAGTCTCGTTTGCTCTCTCATTCTCAGTCATAGGCTCCACCGTAGGGTGAGGCATGCCCGTTCGTGACCTGCCTCACATCTTCTCCACGGAATGTGCGCGCTAGTGGCGCACGATGAGGGCGAGCAGGCGGCCTTCATGGGTCTTGCCTGCGAGCGCGGCACGACGATGCGAATACCAAAGCGGGTTCTCGAGCGTGCACATGCTGCGGCTAATGTTGCCGATGCGTTCGGCCAATTCGGCGGGGCCTTCGCCATCGGCGCGGCACAGTTCGGCGAGTTCCGCGTCTTCCTCAAGGTATTCGGTGGCGGCATGTACGCGCGGCATCGAATCGACCACCTGATGCACGCCGGCGAATGCCAGATCGATCATTGCTGCTTCGGCAATATCGATGCCAGCGCCGCCGAAGCGAGTCTGGGTTTTGGTCAGCGGGAATCGCTTGATGAAGGTGTCGGCGATTTCGTCGCCCACTTCATAGCAGTCGCCGCAGATGCGCGGGCCGAGGGTGGCAATGATGCGGCTCGGGGCGGCACCTTTGCTCTGCATCAGTTCCACTGTGGCTCCAATGATGCCGCGTTCCAATCCACGGCGGCCACAGTGGGCGGCACCGATGATGCCGGTTTCCGGGTCGGCCATCAATACTGGCAGACAGTCGGCGGCGAACATGCCAAGGGCGATATCCGGGCGGGATGTCACCTGACCGTCCGCTTCGATAACTATGCTCGACTCTTCGCCGTGAGTGCCGGAAGCGTCAAAACCGAACTCCGTGTTGGGCTCATGACTCGGTTCATCAATGTCAATGGCGATGCCGGAATGCACTTGAGAAACTAAGGACAGTGGTGCATGAATGGCATCGGACAGAGCGATGCGATTGGAGAGTATGGCTTCCGTATCGTCGCCGGACTTGCCGCCAAGGTTTAAATTGCCATAATCCCCAGTGCTGAGCCCCCCGAGGCGCGTGGTGTAGACCACGGTGATGCCGGGGGCCAATGCGATGGGAATGGTTACCGGAATGGGTCGGCCATTGCGGTCAGTGGAGCTCATGGCACTGGAGTCAAGGATTTCGTCATTGTATTCAGTCATTTCCGTACTTTCTCTGTTGCAATAACCATGTCTACCGTAATTCAGCGCAAGAAATTCGGGTAGAGAGCCGCAACGTCCCGAATTTCTTGCACTCAGTGTTCCTCAGTGCAAGATATTCCGGAAAACGCCCCAGTCCTCCCGAATTTCTTGCACTGACACCACCTCAGTGCAAGAAATTCGGGGTGTGTGGGATTATTTCCCGAAATATTTGCGCTGAAAAACAGGACGCTCATCGGATGCGACTATTCGGCTTTCAACGTGGGCTTTTTGGTGCGGGAGCGGATGGCCGCATTGACCGGCACCTGATGCGGGCATGGCATCGAGAACACATGCGCGGGGTTATTGATGGCCGGAACTGGCAGTCCTTCTGCATCCCTTAAGCCGTTTTCCGGCACGGTGAACACCAGTGGACGCTCGCCCGGCAGCAGGAATTCAACTTCCTGACCAGGCTCGATCTTGTTGCGGCTCATCAGAGTCACGCGACCGCCCTCATCGGCGCTCCAGCTCAATACTTCGCCGACCACCAGCCACGAGCGGAAGTAGGCGGAACGGTCGGTGTTCTGAGTCACCTTATGTTCCGGGTAATAGAAGCCGGTGGAGTAGTCGCGGTGGGCCACCTTGTCGGTTTCCTCAAGCAGCCATTCCGGCAGTTCCACATGCGGTGCAGGACGCACAGCCGCATGCTTCCAATTACTTTCGATGATTTCCACGGCGGTATTGGACTTGCGGCGAGTGGAGCGAGCGTGGGCGCTCATACCGTCCGGTTCTGGAGAGGTAGCAGCTGCCTCGTTCCCAGTGTTCTCGGCAACGCGTTCATATCCTTCATCAGCCACGCCAGCGAATGCCTTATCAGCGTTGTGCATAATTGCATCCTCACCGTCCGTCTTGCCGAAGTCCGGGTCGCCCGGGCGAATCACCTGATCATGGAAAGGTTTCAATACCGTGCCATCGGCATCCTCGAAGCCGCGCTGAATCATGTATTCGTTCACCGCGGTCTTATAGGCGTTGGTCATGGCGGCAATATAGTAGGCGCTTTTCGCGCGGCCTTCGATTTTGAGGCTCGTGGCACCGGAATCAATCAGATCATCCAAGTGAGCGAGCATGTTCATATCCTGCGAGTTGAACAGATAGGCGCCATCCTTGGTCTGCTCGATCGGGAAGTACTGTCCGGGACGCTTCTCTTCCACAATCGAGTACTTCCAACGGCATGGCTGCGCGCATTCGCCATGATTACCGTCACGGCCGGTCAGGTAATTGGAGAATAAGCAACGGCCGGAAAAGGCCATGCACATCGCACCATGTACGAAGCATTCGATGTCGAGGTCATCCGGGATATTCGCACGGATGTCGCGCACAGCCTGCAAGTCCATTTCGCGAGCCAGCACCACGCGGCGAGCGCCAAGCTCGTAGAACGCGTTGGCGGCCTGATAATTGGTTACGCCGGCCTGGGTGGAAACATGCAGTTCCAGGTTCGGTGCGACTTGGCGAGCCATCATCATCACACCAATATCGGAGACGATCAACGCGTCCACGCCAGTGTCTTTGAGCTGGCCGACGTATTCGCGCATCGCCTCGATCTCGTTGTTGCGCGGCAGTACGTTGCAGGTCACGTACACGCGAGCGCCACGCTCGTGCGCGTAACGGGAGCCTTCCTCGAAGTCCTCAAGGCTCAGATTCTTCGGCGCCGAGCGCATGCCGAAAGCCTTGCCGCCGCAGTAGACAGCGTCGGCACCATAATCAACCGCAGCCTTCAGTCCGCGCAGGTTGCCGGCCGGAGACAGTACTTCCGGCTTCTTGCGTGTGGGGATTCTCATCGTCGTATTCATCACGCAATAGTGTAATGAATACATTGCACATGCCCATCAGGGCACCGGCTCCATACCTGATGCGACCTCATACGACCTGACATGACCTGACGCGACCTCATATAACCCGACATGATCTGATATGACCTCATACGACCTGATTCCTAATGACTAATGCGTCCCAAGATCCCAATATCACCTAATCACCCCGTATGACTGTAGGTTTTTGAACACTGACTGTAGGATTTCTAACGTTTTTCGTTCAAAAACCTACAGTCAGTGTTGGGAACCCTACAGTCGGTGTTCAAAAACCTACAGTCATCAGGCACAACATCGTTTTATGAATGGGTATCGGTAGGCTTATGTTGCATGAAGATCGATATCGTGAGCGTATTCCCCGAATACTTTGAAGTGCTGAACCTGAGCCTGATGGGCAAGGCCCAGTCTAAGGGTCTGCTGGAGATCACCGCACACAATCTGCGTGACTGGACCCATGATGTGCACCATTCGGTGGATGACACTCCGGTCGGCGGCGGTGCTGGCATGGTGATGAAGCCTGAAGTGTGGGCCGAATGCTTGGATGAGCTGCTCGGCTTGCCGACTCCCAACGAAGATGACTCCCCTGACGAGCTCGTTTTCCCCACTTCCGAATCTGCGACTTCCACTACTGAGGAAGCACTTGATTTCTCTGAGATTCATGATGATGCCATTTTCGACGACGATATTGAAGATACTGAAAATGCCGGCGAAATCGCCGACATCGTCGACGGCAACGAGAACAAGTCTGAGGCCGCCAAGGCAACCTCCTTGCCAACAGATGAGTCTGAATCCTCGTCTGCCACTCCGGTACTAATCTTCCCGAACCCGTCTGCTCCCCTGTTCACTCAGCGCGATGCCACCGAACTGAGCCATGCTGAGCATCTGCTGTTCGGCTGCGGTCGATATGAGGGATATGACTCTCGTATTCCTGATTACTACCGTGCGCAGGGCGTTGATGTGCGCGAGTATTCCATTGGCGATTATGTACTGAACGGCGGCGAAGTGGCGGTATCGGTGATGCTTGAGGCCATCACCCGTCTGATGCCGGGATTCATGGGCAATCCGGATTCGATTGTGGAGGAATCCTACACAGGCGAGGGCGCACTGCTGGAGCATCGCCAGTACACGAAACCAGCGGTGTGGCGCGGCCTGAAGGTGCCGGAAGTATTGCTTTCCGGCGATCACGGCAAGGTTGATCGTTTCCGCCGTGATGAGGCATTGACCCGCACCAACGAAATACGTCCGGATCTCATCGAGGCCTTGGATTGTAAGGCTTTGGATAAGGCCGACCGTAAAACGTTGATGGCATTGGGCTGGGAGGTTTCCGCTGCCCATCCTCGTAAGTTGGATCACTAACCGCTAATCAGCAACAGGTTCGATATAGAACACGGCAGTTTCGCCGTAGTTGCGACGCTCGGTGATTTCCCAGCCTTCGGGCGCGGTGGGGTCATCGGAGCGAATCGAGCGTTCAAGCATGATTACCGTGCGCTCATTCGTGGCGCTGCCGGCCGCCAAATCAGCGAGCAGCTGATTACAGGCTTCGGTTTCATAGGCGTATGGCGGGTCGATGAAAATAACATCGAACGGCTCGCCAAAGCCGTCTGCCACCGCTTCGGCCTTCTTCACCAACACACGGGCGCGCAGATCAGCGCCCCATGAACGGTTCTTCTTGAGGTCGGCCAACGTTTTGGTAATCAATGCAGCTGCCGGGCGGGAGCTTTCCACGGCCACCAATTCGCGGGATCCTCGGCTTAATGCTTCAATGCCGAGTGCGCCGGTGCCAGCGAACAAGTCCAAGACGCGGGCATCGTCCAAGACTCCCCATGAGTCCAAGTGGGAGAAGATGGCTTCCTTGGTACGATCGGTGGTGGGTCGGGTACCGGTTTTCGGGGTGGCCAATGCCATGCCTTTGAATCGTCCTGAAATTACGCGCATGAACACCAGCTTAGCGCGAGAAGACTACCCCTCAGTCGGCTTCGCCGCCGGCTCCCCTGACAAGGGGAGCCGAGTGCGGTGCGGGCTACGATTCCGCCTCCCGACTCACCAGCTAGCCAAATGTGGTGCGAGCCACGATTCCATCTCCTAACTCGCCTGACCCCCCCTGGCAAAGGGAGCCGAGAAGAGAGCCGAACCGCTTATTGTCCCGGCAGTACCACCTGCCAACTATTCCTGATCGTCTTGCACGTAGATGGCCTGGGTGATTTCTTCGCGCAGCTTCACGAATTCCGGCATTGCGCGCACTTTTTCCATATTGTCTGGATCATCAGGATCACGCGGAAGAGTGATTGGAATGTCCATTTTCACCGTGCCGGGATGCGCGCTCATCACAATCACGCGGGTGGCCAAGAAAATAGCCTCATCCACGCTGTGTGTAATGAAAAACACCGTGCTGTGGCGTTCACGCCAGATGCGCAGCAGCTCGTTTTGCAGCTTCTCGCGGGTCAAGGCGTCCAGTGCCCCATAGGGTTCGTCCATCAGAATCAGGTCCGGCTCGGTGGCGAGCACGCGGGCGATTTGCGCACGCTGCTGCATGCCACCGGAGAGTTCGTATGGACGGCGGTCGGCAGCGGAGGTCAGGCCCACCAAGTCAAGGAAGTGGTCGGCCTTCTCTTTGCGCTCGGCCGCCGGCACACCTTGCATTTTCATACCGAACTCCACATTCTTGCGCACGGTGAGCCACGGGTAGAGTGGCGGCTTTTGGAAGACCACGCCACGCTTCGGACTGGGACCGTTGATGGCCACGCCACCGGAAATCAGTTCACCATCCGATGGCTTTTCGAAGCCGGCAAGCATGTTAAGCAGCGTGGTTTTGCCACAACCGGAGCGACCAACCACGCAGATGAAGTCGTGTTTGTTGATTGTCAGGTTGATGTCGTGCAATGCAGTCACATGGTCGCCCTGTTGGGTGACGAAGCGCTTGTTGACGCCGCGGATATCCACGGCCACGCCCTGGTCATCCATCGTCTTCTTTTCGGTGAGCTCACCCCAGGTGAGTGCGTTGTCGTTTGCCATGATAAGTCCTTTCTACTGCTTGGCCACTTGGTCGATGGCATCGGTGTACAGCACGCTGGAATAGTCGTCGCTTACCTTGTCCAGACTGCCTTGGGTCTTGAGGAATTCGGCGGTGTCCTTGAAGATGCCTGGCAGCTGGCCGTGGAAGATATCGCTTTGATCCTTGGCCTGCGGGTAGGTGTAGCCCTTGAACTGCTTCTTCACATCAGCCACCGAGTTGCCAAGGATCGTGGAAATAGATTCCGCGGAATCCGACTCTTTGCTGGAAATCAGTCCGGCCGCGTAATTCTCCACAGCAGTCCAGGTTTCCATTACCTTCGGATTGGCCTTGATGAACGCGTCGGTAGCGAGTTCCATATCGTAGGTGGCGGAACCGGTTTTCGCAGTGGCAGCACTGGAGGTCACGATGGTGCCGCCGTCCGCCTTCAGCTTGCTCAAGACTGGATCCCACACCCAAGCCGCGTCGATTTCGCCACGCGTCCATGCGGCGGACATCTTGTCCGGATCAAGGTTGATGAGATTCACGCTGGTTTCATTCATACCGGCGTTGTGCAGTGCTGAAAGCAGCGAGAAGTGGGAAGTGGAGCCGAATGGTACGGCGATGTTCTTTCCGGCAAGGTCTTTGATGGACTTGTAGTCACCACCGTGGGCCACCAGAGATTCAGCGTCACCGATGATGTCGTGAATCCAAATCACCTTTACCGGCAGGTTCAGTGGGGCTGATGCCGCACGCACAGCCGGCGAAGAGCCAGCTAATCCGATATCCAGTGAGTTCGAGCCAAATGCCTGAATCACATCACCACCGGAGTTGAATTGACTCCATTGGATAGTGGCGTTCGGCAGGCAGGCTTCCAAAAGTCCCTTATCTTTGACGATGAGGTCCGCGTTCGGAATGGCCTGCCACGCGATGCGAATGGTACCTTTGAAGTCCTCGTTCTTGGCTGATGGCACCGGGCAGTCGGTTACTGCTGCACCTGAGGTGTTGCCAACCAACTCGTCGGCGGTGGGCATTTTGCCGCAGCCGGCAAGGCTGGTCAACAATGTAGCGGATACCAGCAATGCACCGATCTTACGGATTGTTTCACGGCGTGTTCCACGAATGCCTAGCATTGTTCCACGGGTTGTTTCACGCATGTTCGATTCCTCTCTTACGACGTACAACGTTGATGTCGCGCATCCCATATGGCTACCCCTCAGTCGGCTTTGTCGACAGCTCCCAACAGAGGGAGCCAAGAAGGGAACCGCCATCGCAACTGCGGCTATTCCTTGCCGACCCACGGAGTCACCAGATGGGTGATGCCAAGAATCAACCAATCAAGCAGCAGCGCAGCAATACCAATCACGAAAATGCAGGCAATGGTCAACGGCGTATTGAGCTCAGTACCGGAGAGGTAAGCGAGCGCACCAATGCCCGGGATACCATTGTTGAGTTCGGCTGCCACCACGGTGGTCCATGCGAAGCCGACCGCCAGTCGAATGCCGTTCATAATGGAAGGCAGTGCACTCGGGAAAACGACGAACAGGAATGCCTTGGGGCGGGAAGCACCCAGAGACAGGGCGGAGTTCACACGGTCACGATTCACACCGTTGATGCCATCGACGGTGGCGAGCACGATTGGTGGGAACGCCGCGAGGAACAGTAGCCAGATCTTAGTGGTGTCGCCAATGCCGAACCAGACGATCAGCAGGCCGATGTAGCCGAGCGGCGGCAGTGCACGAATGAAGTTGATGTATGGCAGGATGATGCGGTTCAACCATCCGATTTCCGCCAGAATGAAGCCGACCAGCACGCCGACCACAATGCCCAACGCCATGCCGATGCCGATGCGTTCCAGTGAAACCACAAGATGCTGCCAGAGGAAGTACTGCTGCTCACCGCAGACGATGCGCGAGGAACCAGCCGATGCCGGGCGGCAACTGTTCGCTTCGATGAATGCATCCCACACGGCTTTTGGCCCAGGCAAATACAGCGAATTAATCAAACCAGCTGAGGTAACGCCCCACCATACGGCAATCAGTAATACCAGCGAAATAATCGGCTGGATTTTCTTTGACTTCATCCAGGCCGGCATCGGCTTGCGCTTGGCCGTGGCTTCACCGGCCACAATCGAGGTGCCTGCCACTGCCGTACCAGCTACCACCGGCGTATCTGACGCGCTGGGCATATTGGGAGTCGGTGTTGTCGCATCGCTCATAGTCGTCTCTCCTTATTGTTCAAGTTCTTTCACTGCACCGCTGGCAGCATCACTGGTCGTTATCGGTAGATGCTTCTGCCTGCGGATCGCGAATCGCGACTCCTGTACGAGCAGACAGTTCGCGTGCACGTTCAAGTTCATGGAAGTCAGGCCATTCGATGGTGCTGCCTTCCGGTGCCGTACCGGTCGGCGTGATGCCCTCATACTTGACGAGCAGGCGGGCCTCTTCACCGGTGATGCCCTTGCGCTTGACGCGCAGCACTTCCACGTTGTAAAGCACGCGGTCGCGGCTCAACGGGTAGATAATCACCAAGCACACGAAGGTGAGCAGGAAGAACATGCCGGGCACCAAGGTCGCCACATTGTAGAGTGCGGTTTTGGTTGCCGCCGATTGCACTGCGGTGGCGCCGGACTGGTAGCCGACCCAGTCAAGCGACAATCCAGCCAATTCACCGGCCACAGCCTGTCCAATCTTGCGGGCGAATGAATAGCAGGAGAAGCAGGTAGCTTCCTCGCGAGTATCACGCGTGACCTCAATGTCATCGATTACATCGGTGATCATGGCCCAAATAACGAGGTTGAAGCCCATCAGCGCGAAGTACATGAACACTGCGCCGACCAGGAACACGATGCCGCTGCGGGTTTGAATCACGAACAACAGCAGCATGGAGATGGCACCTAGCGCCGAGGCAAACGAGCAAATGGACTTGCGGCCGAAGCGTCTGGTCAAAGGCTTTACGAACGGTACCACCAGGAACATCACCGCAGTGCCGAGCAGACCGGAGATGGAGGCGAGCGCCGCGGAACCGAACACATCGGTGTACACGTAGGTCATCAGCTGGTTGCTGAACAGCTGCGCCACCAGCAGGCAGAGGGCTGCAGCCACAATGCCCAGCATCGAACGGGAGGAGAACGCGTTGGCAATCATGTGCACAGGCGAGCGCTTCTCGCCTTCCTTGGCGTTCTGATCAGGGTCGGGATGCACGCGTTCGGTTACGTTGAAGTAGCAGATCAAGTAGCCGATGAATGCGGCGATGGATACTACTGCAGCCACGATGGCAAAGATATGTGTACCGTCGCCACCACGGATAACCTGATGACCGTCTACCTTCTGGTAAATCACGATTGGTGCCACAATGCCGAGAATCAAGCCGCCGATAGTGCCGCCCATGCTGCGCATGGTGGACAGGCTGGTGCGGTCGTCTGCTTCGGCGGAAATGGTGGAGGCCAGGGAGCCGAACGGGATGTTGACGCAGGAGTAGAAGAAGCACCACACCACGTAGGTCACGGACATGTAGACGATCTTGACCCACATGGCGGAGTTGATGGCGAACGTCTGGTACATGAGGAAGGAGAGAATCACGAGCGGTGCGGTGAATCGCATCATGGTCACACGGAATTTGCCGCCCGGATGGTCTTTGGAGCGGTCCACTACTACGCCGACAGTCACATCCATCACTGCGTCGAGCACGCGCGCCAATAGGAACAATGTGCCGACGATGGTACCGGGAATGCCCATGACCTTGGTGTAGAAAATCATGAACCAGGTGCCGGCGAACACGAACATGAAGTCCGTGCCGAAGTCGCCGCACATGTAGCCGATTTTGTCTCGCCAGCCGAATGGTCTGACGCCAGCCGAACTACTGCCATCCACCGATGCTGACTTGCTGTTGTGTGTCTTTCCCATGACGATGCCTCTCTTGGTCTTGCGCCGTGCTCGTTGTTATCCGCGCACGGCAATCACGCTGTCCAAACCGTGGTTCCTTCCTTGATGGTTTCGAGTACGTTGAGTTCGCGGACTTTGGCCGCAGCTTCGGCCTTATCCGCCGACGCGGCCAGCGGGTCCGCGTCAAGAATCGTGAGATCGGCGAGTTTGCCGGCTTCCAGAGTGCCTTTGCGCGCTTCTTCGCCGTATTGGTAGGCTGCATTGCGCGTGATGGCACTGAATGCTTCCCATGCGCCAACGCATTGCGCCTGATCGAGCTCAACACCGTGCTTGGTAACACGAGTCATGGCGCACCATGCCGCGAAGATGAGGTCCGGCGGCACAATAGGTGAATCGGTGTGGAAAGTGAAAGGAAGATTGTAGTCAAGTGCGTCATGCACTGCGGAGATGCGGGAGGCCCGCTCGAATCCCAGGTTCTTGATGTGCGCGTCGCCCCAGAACCAGCAGTGGGAGACGAATATCGAGGGAATCATATGAACAGCGGCCATGCGCGCGTACTGGTCATGGCGGGTGAGCTGGCAGTGGACCATCACTGGGCGCAAGTCGAACTTGCCGGGCTTGCTGCTGGCATGATAGGCGGCAGTGTATTGCGTGAGGAATTGTTCGCTGGCGGCATCACCGTTGCAGTGGGCCATGACTTTCCAGCCGCGTTCAAGCGCGTGATCAAGGAAAGCGCGCATCGCTTCATCGCTTAAGATGCCAGCGCCGCGGTAGCCGGCTGGCTCTGTGGAATGCGCGGATGCGGGCAGTGGCTCGTATGGCTCGGATAGCCATGCGCCGCGCGCCTGCGGAGAACCATCTACGAACAGCTTCACACCACCGAAGCGCAAATGATTCAGATGCTGAATACCTTCGCTGATGCCGCCGCTGGCATACGAGCCAACAGATTCGAAGACAGCATCCAAATCCTGCCCCATCATCGGATAGCAGGTCAGATCGAGCTTCAACTTATGGGCTTCAGCAAGTTTGACGAATCGTTCGGCATATCCGGGCGCGGTGGCACCATCCTGACAGGTGGTGATGCCGTGGGATGCGTAATCGTTCTGGATATCCTCGGCCAAGTCTTCAACGTCTTGACTCGGCATGACAGCCGAATGCATCAAAATCGGCATAATTGCAGGCGTTTCAGCAAAATAGCCGGTAAGTTTGCCGCCCGCATCCCTGCCGTATACTCCTCCGGCTGGCGCTTCAGCATCAAGATCAAGGCCGATGAGATTAAGCAGTGCAGTATTGCAGATGATGACGTGACCGGACACATGAGAAATAACTGTGGGCACATCGCCGAGTAAGGAGTCGAGCACATGCCGGTCAGGGTGTATTCCTTCGGCCAACTCGTTTTGGTCGTAGTTGAAGCCGTGCAGCACACCACCTTGAGGTAGTGGATGCGCGGCAAGGAAAGTCTGAAGTCTCGCGCCGATTTCAGCAAAATCGGCACAGCCGGCCAAATCAGCGTCGGTGAGACGCTGACCCATGCCGGCGAAATGCGAATGGGAGTCGATGAAGCCCGGCATCAGACATGCTCCGGCAAGGTCGCGCTCTTCTGGTTGGCGGCCTCCCACGGTAATCATGGACTGGGCGCGATGGCGGGCTTCATCGAGACTTCCCACGAAGGCGATGCGACCGCGGTCATCCGTAAGCAGCGCCTCCGCTGTTGCGTCCGGCGCAGTCATAGTGCGAATGGTGCCGCCAGTGTAGATCGTTGCCATCATCGTCTCCTTGTGTGGTGTTGTGAGGTGCCGCTGAATAGTTCCGCGGTCTCAATCGGTTGCGGCGAGGTGCTCGTACATGTCTTGGAGCATCTCATCGGTGATTTCGACTGGGTTGTTGTACAGGTTCGGGTGGCGGCTGATGCGCACCAAGTCGGCAATCTGCTCGGCGCTCAGGTTGAGGTCCTTCAATCCGGTGCGCAATCCCACCTTGACTTTGAGCTCGTGGATGGCGTCGGCCATTGCATCGACATCCTCAAAACCGATGGCTCGCGCGAATTCCTGTACGCGGCCATGCTGGGCGTCCTTGTTGATGCGGGCGAACCAGTCGAGTGTCAGGCCACAAGCCTCACCGTGCGGAATGCCGTGAATATTGGTCAGCGGGAAGGAGCAGGCGTGAGAGGATGTGGTCTTCGGCAGCGTAAAGGCGAGACCTGCAATCACCGAGGCTTCGCACATCTTCTGTCGAGCTTCCGCGTTATTCGGCTCGGCAACGGCAATAGGCAGGTATTTGAAGACCAGTGGTGCCGCATGAATGGCGCAAGCGTCGCAAATCGGCTGATGGCCTTTGCTCCAGTAGCCTTCAATCGCCTGGCTCAGCACATCCATGCCAGTCGAGGCGGTGACATGCGGCGGCACCGAGTAGGTGAGCTCCGGGTCGATGATGGCCACGGATGGGAAGAAGCCGTCAGAGACGATCGGCGCTTTCTTGCCGAGTGCGCGGTTGGTGAGCACGGATACGCAAGTGACTTCAGAGCCGGTGCCTGCTGTGGTGGGCACGGCGATAATCGGCAGATGCTCCTGTGGCATGGCCTTACCGGTGCCGTGATATTCGGCAATGGAATCGTTGGTTAATGCGATGCTGGCCGCCGACTTGGCGAGGTCCATTGCGCTGCCGCCGCCCATCGCCACCACGAACTTCAGGTGCTTTTCGCGAATCAGAGCTGCAGCCTTGTCCACTTCGGTAACGTCCGGGTTCGGTGAGAAATCGGAGAAGATTTCACTGATGGCGCCTTCGGAGTCCTTGACGATTTTCTCTGCGGTGCCGTTTTGTGCGAAGAGTTGTTCCGAAACGAGCAAGCCACCTTCAGTCAAGCCCATCGAAGCGGCCACATCCTTGATTTCTCGAACACGACCATTGCCGAAGCGAATTGCCACCGGCTGTTGATAATCCCAAAGCATGATGTTTCCTTTTTCCGTATTATTGGCCCCCTCTGACGAGGGGGCTGTCACCGTAAGGTGACTGGGGGAGAGACTTCAGGGACCTGTATCAACTACCCCTCAGTCTCACTGCGTTCGACAGCTCCCCTGACAAGGGGAGCCCAGAAACTCAATCAATCGCAGAAGTTTTCGTCAACCCAGGTCAGAACTTCGTCAACCTTGGGCAGTTCGGCCTTGAGCTCTTCGGCGGTGATGGTCAGCGGCGGGCAGATGTTCACGTTGGTTTCGCGGCCGAAGGTCAGGAAGCCTTTGTCTTTCAGTGCGCCCATGATCTTGCCCATCACCGGGTTGGCGGTGTGGTACGGGCTCATCAGCTCGCGGGTTTCCTTGTTCTTGACGATGGTCATGGCGGAGAACAGGCCGATGCAACGGGATTCGCCCACGCACTTGTGCTTGGCTTCCATCTCTTCGAGGAATGGCTTCAGAATGCCTTCCATCTCCTTGACGTGGCCGGCAATATCATGCTCGACGTAGTAGTTGACGGCGGCAACGCCGGCAGCGCAGGCCAGCGTATGGCCGGAGTAGGTCAGACCGCACTGCAGTACGTGATCGGTGAAGTAGTCGGAAATCTGCTTGGAGACCACCACGCCGCCCAGCGGAACATAGCCGCAGGTGACACCCTTGGCGAAAGTGAAGATATCAGGCTTGATGTCGAAGTTCTGCCAGGCGAACATCTTGCCGGTGCGGCACCAGCCGGCCATGACTTCGTCGCAGATCATCAGGATGCCGTACTTGTCGCACAGGGCGCGCACGCCTTCCATGTAACCCTTCGGCGGCAGAATCACGCCGTTCGCACCGACGATGGATTCCATCAGGATGGCTGCCACATCATCCGGGTTCTCGTAAATGAGCTGATCTTCGAGGCGCTTCAGGTACAGAGCAGTGACCTTCTCATCATCCTCACCGCGGTTGAAACCGTCCTCGTACATGTTCGGGTTCATGAAGTGCACGAAGCTCGGGGCTGCGCCACCGGCCTCAGTGGCGAAACGACGCCAGTCGCCGGAGGCGAAGGATGCGCCCAGAGTGGAGCCGTGGTAGGAGCGGTAGCAGCTGAAGATCTTCTGGCGACCGGTCACCATGCGGGCCATCTTGATGGCGTTTTCATTGGAATCGGCACCACCGTTGGTGAAGAACACACGCTGGTAGAAGTCGTTGCCGGCCAGGTCGACGATCATCTTGGCGAGCTTGGACTTCGGCTCGGAGGCGTAGGCCGGTGCCATGAAACACATCTTGCTGGCCTGATCCTTGATGGCATCCACAATCTCCGGCAGTTCGTGGCCGAGGTTGGAACACACCAGCAGGGACGACATATCAGCGTACTTGTTGCCGTCGTAGTCGTAAACGTAGATGCCCTTGGCGGACTTAACCGGCATCACCGGCTCGCCCTGCTTGTGCCAGGACTGCATCACATACTCGCGGTGCAGTTCAGCAACTTCTTCGCCGGTCAGTTCCTTGGTTGCCAGTGATTCGCTCATCGTCTCATCCTTTCTTAGGGGCTTTGGTGAGCCGAATGGATGAGACGATATGAGAGAAAGAAATGTGCACGATACACAATCGAAACATTTGGTTCTGCATGTCATCCGTTCGGCGACTGCATGAAATCCTTGTGGATTCCGTGATTGCTTTGCAGTCTACGAGCGGACGCGCTGTCGTTCTATATTGCAGAACCTAAAGATGATTGTGCTCCAGCACAATACGCCCCTCGGCTCCCTCTGATGGGACCTTGCCGTAGAGCGGAGAGTCCAGTGGACTCTCCGCAGGCAAGGTGCGAGACGACAGGCGAGCTAATAATCAGGCCGAAGGCACCATAATTGCTGGTCGAGCTGCTGAGCATAGCGAAGCTGAGGGAGAGAAGTATGCGAGCATCAGCTCGCGGAATAATCTATCGGCTGCAAGCCGATTCCTAACAATCAAGAATCTCGCGCACTTGTAATCCCACGGAAAGGAACTCGCGCGTACGAAAATCAGACAAGCTCACGCCCAGAATGTCCTCGATTTTATTGAGTTTGTAGCTCACGGTGTTGCGATGCACAAACATACTGGCCGCAGTCTCCTTAACCGAGCCGGAGAACTGGAAGTATGCGTGCAGCGTTTCGGTCAAATCAGTGCCGTTCACGCGATCATATTCCACGAGCGGACCAATGCTGTCCTGATAATAATCTTCCAAAATCGCACGGTCTGAAACGGCAAGCAGCAGTTTATCGATACCTGAATTGTCGTAGAGCGCAACCTCGCCCACGCGCCCACGCAAATGCTGCAATCGCTCAAGTTTGAGCGCCTGATTATAGCTTTTGCCGATGCACCGGGCGGACTTGGTGACTTTGCCGACACCAATGTATGTTCGCTCGAGAATCACTCCGCGGCTGCGTATTGCGGCAATGATTTCGCGCACCATCATTTCCACCTGTTCGGCCGTATAGCGGGCAAACACCAATACGAGCCGCTCTTCGATATGTGCCACGGCCACGCGCCATTGGTTCGACGTAATCAACGATTCGGCTTCACGCGAGTATTTAGCAATGCGCTCGGCATCATGACCGCTTGTTTCTCCGCACGCGCTGAACACGGTGACGCAATAGTTCCAATCCTTGCCGAATCCGGATTGCTCGAGGTATTCAAGGTACATTTCCTCGCGATCCGGGTGGAAGATAGCATTCTCCAATGCGGCGGCCAGCTCCATGCTGTGCTTCTCGCTCATCGTGATGGCCAAGCTGAAGCTGTGCATGATCTGCGCCATGTGCACGCTCCACGGCACTTTGAATAGCGGGAAGTCGTGCTCATCGCAGAACCGAATCGCATCCGGGCTGATCTGGTGGATGAATGGCCCGATGTTCACCACCACACCCGTGGCCCCGGAAGCATAGGCACTTTTGACCAGCGGGTAGAGATCTTCCTGTGTTTCCAGGCCGATGCCCGTGGTAAAGGCGATTTCCTGGCCTTCCAAGAAGCCGGCAATCTCCTCGTTTTCGACCATGTGAACCCAACTCACCGACCGATCAAGTCCGCCTTTGCCAGCCACCAGCACCATATCCTTATCGGCGGCCTGCTCCACTAATTCCTTCAATCGGACGGTCATTGCAGCTCCTCTCCGCTACAGCACAATCGAGGCACCGGAAATCACCAGCAGCACATAGGTCAGTTTCAAGAAAGCCGGCTGGCTCACCCGCTTTTGCAGATGATTGCCGATGATAATCGCCACAATCAGCGGTGGAATCGACACTGCGGCGAGCATCAGCGCATGCGGCGTCATCACACCAGATATCCCTTGCTGCACAGCCAGCACTGAGTTCAACGCCACCCATACACATGCCATCGTGGCACGGAATTCGTCTTTGTTTTTCAGTCGTACCGCGGCATAAATCACCAGTAGCGCACCGCCAGAGATGAACATGCCATGAATCACACCGGCTAATAACACGATGATGACAAGCAGCCAGTGCGGCGGCTCGGCGTGCGATGGCCATATCAGATTCTTCAGCGCAATCACGATGATGAACACGCCGTAGGCCTTCTGCAGAGGGTCGAGCGGCAGCACAGCATAGAGCGCTACGCCGGCCGCCATGCCAATGGCCATAAGCCCCACCATCTCACCGAGGATTTTCCATCGAATATGCGCATGATGTTGCACACCGAGCCATAAGCATGCCAGCAATGTGGTGATATTCAGCACTACTTTGGCGGTATCGGTACCGAGCAGCAGCATGGAGAACGGCATGGCAAGCACGGTTCCCGCGAATCCGGTGATTGCCTGAATCACGTTCGCCGCGAATAGCACGACCACAAACAACACATCGCGCACAGTCTCGCTCATGGGCCCTCCTTGTATAGGTAGACTGGCCCACACCGTAGCGAGCTTGCGTAAACTGGCGCGTTACGGTCTCAGTTGGAGGTCAGGAAAGTTTCGTTACCGCGCGTGAAATCGAGCACCGCTCCGGCCAGTTGCACATCGTTCGCGAGCTCTGGGTCGGCAGTCAATACTTGTTCGGCGCGAGCGCGCGCATCGGCAATCATGTCCGCATCCTTGACCACGCGCAACAGTTTCAGGCTGGACTTGCCACCGGATTGGGCGTCGCCCAGCACATCGCCGGCGCCGCGGAATTCCAGGTCGGCTTGGGCGATTTCGGCTCCATCAAGCGAGTTATGGATGACTTCGAGCCTCTGCTCGGCAATCGATCCGGGTTCTGCGCGCGAAATCAGGAACGCCCACGAGTTGGTTCCGCCTCGGCCTACACGTCCGCGTAGCTGGTGCAGCTGGGAGAGGCCATAACGGTCAGCATCGAAAATCACGATGCAGCTGGCCTGTTTCACATCCACACCGACTTCAATCACTGTGGTGGATACCAGAATCGGCGTCTTGCCGGCTGCGAAATCAGCCATGACCTGAGTTTTGACATCATCCTTATCGCGTCCGGTCAGCGTGGCGAACTCGATACCGGCGAATTGCGGGAGTTTTTGCAGTCGATCGGCAATCTCCTCCACCGAGTGCAGTGGCGGGTGAGCCTCGGCTTCACCGTTATCGTCATAAGTTTCGTAAGGATTATCGATGCCAATGCTTTCGGCGTCACTCTGTTTGCGCTTGCTTACCGACGCTTCCGCATCACTATCCTCATCGATACGAGGGCAGACGATGTATGCCCGCTCCCCCGCATCAATACGCGCGCGAATATGCTGGAACATGCGCACCATTGTGGGCGCATCGGCTTCGTTCACCACCACCGTGCGGATGGGTTTACGGCCGCCAGGCAGTTCGGTCAGCCATGAAATATCCAAATCACCGAACCAGGTCATAGCGGCAGTGCGCGGAATCGGGGTTGCGGTCATCACCAACAGATGCGGCGTGGTACCGTCATCGGTTTTGGCGTTGAGGCTTTCACGCTGTTCCACACCAAAACGATGCTGCTCATCAATCACCACCAGCGCCAGATGAGGAGCTTGGAAAGTTTTGGAAAATGCGGCATGCGTGGCCACGATAATGCCGGGTTCACCACTGGCGGCTGCGGCCAATGCTTTGCGACGTGCAGCGAGCTTCATGCCACCAGTCAGGAGCGTGACCAGCACTTCCGGTTTGAGGCCAGCCACCATCCTGCCAATGGTTTCGGCATGCTGTTCGGCCAGCACCTGAGTCGGTGCCACGAGCACGGCCTGATATCCGGCACCTACAGCTTGCAGCATGGCGGCGAGCGCCACCACGGTTTTGCCGGAGCCCACTTCACCTTGCAGCAGGCGCTGCATTGGCCAGTCTCGGGATAGGTCGGCTGCAATGTCATCGATTACCTGCTGCTGACCAGCGGTGAGGGTGAACGGCAGAGCGCTGATGAACTGGTCGCGGAGACTGTGCACACTACTGCCGCTTTCCGCAGCATTTACTGACGTTTCCCCCAAGGAGCAGGGGTGAGCTGCGGACTTATGCGCATGAGTCCGGGCCTTTAACAGCGAGACCTGGGAAATGAAAGCCTCCTCGTAGCGCAATGTTGCGATGGCTTCATTGAATCGGTCTCGCGAATCGGGATCATGGATAGCGAGGAATGCCTCGGCCCTGTGCATGAGGTTCTTGGCCTCGCGAACTGATTCGGGCAGAATATCGGGGATGGTTTGAGCCAATGCGCCAACCGTCGCCGAGTTTTCGAGATTACCCGCAGCCATATCTTCTGGCTGCGCAATCATTTCCTCCCCCGGTTGCACAGCAATGCTGCTGGTAGACGGCGGCACTAGAGCAGCTTGCGCACTTTGCGAAGCCGAAGTGCGCGCACCCATCATCCATAGAAGATTCAGAATCGTCTCGTGAATATGCTCGGAGGATATGCGCGAGCTGGCATGATAGACCGGGCGCGGACGAGTCACCCGTAAGACAGCCTCGTCAATGGAATCAGCATCATACTTGAGCCTTGCGCTCATGTGCTGCTGGCTTGCGGCTGCGAACTCGGGCGGGGCCACGGTAAGAAAATCAGGATGAGTAAACTGCAGCTGCCCCATATATTCGCTTGGCACACCGGAGACCACCAGTATCGGACTGGACTTGAGCCGCATACTCACCCAGTCGATATAGTTTTTACGTCCGCCGAAGAAGGTGAGCTGAGCGGTACCGCTGGGCATATTGTGCGCGCGAGCGAAGTCGGCATCATCAACAGTGGCGATCACGCGCAGCATACGGCCGGGCACTACGCGCACATCCCGCACCGCAGCCACGAATGCCATCTGCTGGCCAATCTGTACTTGGCGGAGTGTTTGCAGACGTACTGGGTCGGTGACGCGGAAGGGGAAATAGGTCAGAGCCTCGCCCACCGTGGTGACGCCCAGCGATTTGAGCGCGGACACTCGTCGCTTATTGGTAATCAGCGATGCCAGTGCGGTGCTCAACGTAATGCTCATAGCGGCCCATTCTAGTTAAAACAAAACCCGCTCAGCCGAAGCTAAGCGGGTTTTGTAGACGTCAATACGTGATTCACGCGGCCACGCGCTGAACCTTGCCAGCCTTGAGGCACTTGCCGCACACGCGCAGGCGAGTGTTCTCGCCGTCGATGGTGGTGCGCACAGACTGCAGGTTCGGGCGGAAGGTACGCTTGGTACGACGGTGCGAATGAGATACGGTGTAACCGGTCTGCGGACCCTTACCGCACACTGCGCAACGAGCTGCCATGATGGACTCCCTTAAACCTTGATGTTTCAAGTCTTTCACGCGTCCGACCGCCGGTTTTGCCCGACATGCCGAACACACAACTTCACAAATATATAGCCCAATACCGACAACCGCAACCCTTGCGTGTATCATGCCGCGGCAATGACAGCTTGAGCACTTTGAGCGAGTTTAGCGGAACGCCTCGAAATTCGATACAACTCACCGACGCGTCTATTGACCGTTCCAGCCAACTCCCATATAACATCGATATAAGGGAACAGGAGCGAAGGGGCTCCCCGCGGCACTCAACGTGCATGGTAGTACGTCGCCCGCGGCATGGACTAGCAAAAGGAGGCTGGCATGTTAGACCTGAGAAGAGGCATTGGCACCCATCACCCGAGCGTGATTTCTTTGGGGCAGGTGTGGGTAGACATCATGATGAACGTGGACGCCGTACCTCCGCAGGGCGGCTTTGCCGTGGCCGACCACCCCAAGCCTGCCATCGGCGGCAGTTACCGCGTGCTGGAAGCGGCAAGCCGCATGGGTGTGCAATCCGAGCACGCCGGCATTCTCGGCAACGGATTGTGGGCCAACTTCATTCGCCAATCATTCCAAGATAACGGCATCAACCATATCGGCCAGGACCGGCTGGATGAAGATTCCGGCTTCCGCGTTGTGCTGAGTTCCGGGGAGCCGAAGAAAACGTTCATCGCCTCCTATGGTGCTGAAGCTCATGGCGGCGTGGACACGTTCGACATGTTGGAGCCGCAGGATCATGATGTGGTGCATATCAGCGGCAATACGCTGATGGACCATACCGCAGCCGGCGTGGACGGATTCCTATTGCGAGCCGGCACCGACCCAACCAAACGCGACTATGCACTCGTCATCAACCCCACCAATACGCTGCGCTTGGTGAACGACCATATGCTTGAGGACTTGGTGCTCGCACGCCCGATTTGGTCGTGCAATCGTCAAGAAGCCACCACTTTGGCTGAGCGTCTCGGTGCACCGATTGATGACAGCAAGGTGACTATCGGCGGCGGCTTGGATGATTTCATGCACCAGTTATGTGATGGTCTTGGCCATACGTTGCGCGCCCCATTGGTGGTACGCGTAGGTTCCTTAGGCGCTTGGGTACGCGAGCCAGGCGGAGAGACCGTGCACATTCCAGGATTCCCCACCAAGGCGGTGCACACCCGTTCCGCAGGCGGCTGCCATACCGGTGTAATGTGCGCCATGCTGGCCGAGGGGCGTGATCTCACCGATGCCGTCAAACTGGCCAATGCCGCCACATCCATCGCCATTACCCGCAGTATCAATGGCGTGCCTCAATGCCCTGAGTATGACGAGGCAGCCGCACTATTGCAAGGCTGAAGGCTGAATATCACGCCGCCCTGGTCGGATCTTTCTGCAACGTGAGGAAGACCAGGGCGACGACCAGAAGGATGGCAATAGAAAGTACACCGAAACTGGCGTTGCCGGTCAGGGAAGTCGTTGTGGCGACTAGGAACGTACCCAAGATCGAAGCGGTTTTGCCGAAGATATCGTAGAAGCCGTAGTACTCGTTGGCGTGATCCTTCGGAATGATCTTGCCATAGTACGAGCGAGAAAGCGCCTGGATGCCGCCCTGGAACATGCCGACCAAAATCGCCAGAATCCAGAATTCCACTGCCGTCTTCAGAAAGAACGTGGCAAAGAACACGATGCCCATGTATGCCACCACTGCCGCGGTGATCATCGGCTTGCAACCGAAGCGTCCGGCCAGTCGACCGTACAAGATCGCGCACGGGAAGGCCACGAACTGCGTAACCAACAGCGCTACCACCAGCTGGGTGGAGTCGATGCCGAGCTGCGTGCCATAGGAGGTGCTCATCGAAATCACCGTGTTCACAGCGTCGATGTAGAAGAAGAACGCAAGCATGAACATCCACAGCGGCTTGTTCTTCACGATCTTGCCGAACGTAGAACCAAGCTCGGTAAAGGTGCCGCGAATCGCCTCACGCGCATGGTCGCGGGTTGCGCGGTAATGCACCTGCCGGTAGCTGGTAATCAGCGGAATCGTAAACGCCACCCACCAGACAGCAGTAATCACGAAGCTTGCGCGTGTGCAGGCTACAGTGGACCAATCGAACAGTGCGGGCCCGCCGAAAATCAGCGCAATGCACACGATGAACGGCACCGTGGAGCCCACATAACCCCAGCCGTACCCATGCGAAGACACCTTATCCATACGCTCGTTCGTGGTGGTGTCAATCAGCATTGAATCGTAGAACGTAAGCGAGCCATTCAAACCAATGGTGGCAAGCACATAAATAATAAGAAATGGCAGCCAGGTTAGCGGCAGTGCCATAGCGCAACACATCACCACGCCAGTACCGAAGAAGCCTAGGAAGAACTTGATTTTCATGCCCTGCACATCGGCGATAGAACCAAGCAGCGGCATCAGCAATGCGATGACCAGCGAAGCTATCGTCTGCGCATAACCCCAGGCGGACACGATGTTGCCATCCGAAGGCATCAGAGATTTCGCATAAATCGGCACCACGGCGGTAGAGAGCAGCACGAATGCCGAATTGCCCACATCGTAGATAATCCACTTCTTCTCGCGGGCGGACAGTTTATTACTGGTACCGCTCGCGGGCGATGACGCGATGTTGGCAGCGCTCATGAAAAATACTCCTCACAAAATAACGACTGTCTCCATCGTAAAAGTGCAGCAAAGCTGCAAAGCACCGTTTTAGTTGAACGGAACGTGAACAATATCAGGCAATGTCATCATCACTAAAGCCTCGCAAAACAGTTCGCAGTACACGCGTAGCCCCTTCAACGTATACTATTCCGGGCTCTCTTGTGGGAGTCTATCCACGGAACGCGCATGTCAGAGAGAGCAACATGAGTCAACCCGAAACCGACCAGGCGGCACAGTCGCCGTCCACAGTGAACGATGGCACCAGCAACGCCGACACCGCCGGCACTGAACCAAGCCATATCGGTAAAGAACACACCAAGCACGCGCTGCACACAAATCTGAAGCGTGGCATGGAATCACGCCATCTGCAGATGATTTCGCTCGGCGGCGTGATCGGCACAGGCCTGTTCTTGAGCTCCGGCTATACGATTCAACAGGCGGGCCCTATGGGCACGATTTTGGCGTACGCCATTGGCGCCGTGATTGTGTACCTGGTGATGCTGACGCTCGGCGAACTGTCCGTAGCAATGCCGGTCACCGGTTCGTTCCATGTCTATGCGGAAAAGTTCATTGGCCCAGGCACCGGCTTCGTGATTGCAATTCAGTATTGGCTCACATGGACTGTGGCGCTCGGCTCAGAGTTCACGGCAGCAGGTCTATTGATGCAACGCTGGTTCCCGGATACGCCAACATGGGCATGGTCAGCGGCCTGCATTGTGCTGATTTTTACATTGAACGCACTGTCCGTTCGATTCTTTGCGGAGGCTGAGTTCTGGTTTGCCTCTATTAAAGTGTTTGCCATTTGTGCGTTTATCGCCATCGGCTTGCTGGCGATTTTCGGCATTATTCCGATGAAGGGCTATAGCCACGCCCCCATGTTCGGCAATCTGGTGAAGGACGGTATCTTCCCGAATGGTTTCATGCCGGTGTTCGCCACGATCTTGACTGTGAACTTCGCATTCTCCGGCACTGAGCTTATTGGCGTGACCGCTGGCGAGACGCGAGACCCGGAAACCGCCGTGCCGAAGGCTATTCACACTACGCTGTGGCGTTTGGTGCTGTTCTTCATTGGCTCCATTGTGGTGATGTGCGCTTTGATTCCGTGGCGCGAAGCCGGTGTGGGCGAAAGCCCGTTCGTGCTGGTGTTCAGTTCCATCGGCATTCCGTATGCCGCGGATATTATGAACTTCGTGGTGCTGACCGCTGTGCTCTCCGCTTCCAATTCCGGCCTCTACGCTTCCACGCGCATGGTGTGGTCGATGGGCCATGAGGGCATGATTCCTCACTGGTTTGCCAAGACGAATCGCCACGGTGTGCCGGTGCTGGCACTGTGCACAGCTATGGCCGGTGGTCTGTTGGCGCTGCTCTCTTCCGTGGTGGCTGCATCCACCGTATATCTGGTACTGGTGGCGCTTTCCGGTTTGTCCGCAGTGGTGGTGTGGATCGCCATCGCCTACTGCCAGATTGTGTTCCGCAAGCGTTGGATTGCTTCGGGGCATACCGCAGAGGAGTTGAAGTACCGTACTCCAGGCTATCCGTGGACTTCTTGGGGTGCGTTCATTCTGTGCACTGCTTCGTTCCTGCTGGTCTTCTTCGATAAGGAACAGCGATTCGCGCTGGGCGCGGAGCTGGCATTCCTTGCGCTTTGCTATGCCGCATACTTCGTGCAGCAATGGTGGCGTAAGAAGCATCCGCGAGAGGAAGACGAGCCGCTACAGTTGCCGTAAACAGCTCTCATCAACTTCCTTTTAAGGTCCTGATTGTTCCCGCAATCAGGACCTTGCCATATCAATATCAGTTCGTATGCCTGTTAGCCGAACAGCTGGGCGCGCAGCGCATCAGCACCAGTGAAGCGGATGCCGTGCAAGCCTGCCGCAGTGCCGGCTTCGGCATTCCACGGTTTATCGTCCACGAATGCGGTGCATGCAGGGTCTATACCAAAGCGGGCGATGGCTCGCTTGAAGATTTCAAGATCCGGTTTGTGAATCTGTTCGGCACTGGAAACCACAACGTCCTTGAGTAATCCCAAAGCCGGGAATAGCTCACGAGCTGCATCAACGTACTTGACTGTGAAATTGGTCAAGCCCCAGCAGCGCACTCCTGCAGCATCTAAATCATGCAAAATTTCCGGCATCCCTGGCAGCATACCCACCAATGCCAGTTTCTGACGCTCAAAATACAGCCGGAACGCTTGCTCCTGTTCGCCTCCAGATAACCCATGATGCCGGGCATAATCAGCCAGAATCCTCTCCTCGCTCCAACCAAGATCAGAGAGCTCGTCGTAATGCCAGAAACCATAGGGATCATTGCGGTCGAACAGATGGTCGATTACCTCGTCCGGTGCCTGCCCTTCCAGCGGCACACGCGGCTGCCAATCAACTAAGACGTCGCAAAAATCGAAAATCACATTGGAGTATCGAGCCAATCCAGCCATGCTGCACAGTGTAGACCCCGCACAGCATCACCGTCCGAGAAAAATATGCCCGGAAAAGGAACAAGAATCCCTACACGTATTGTTCATCTCCACCAAAGTGTGCGCGGATTATTCGCGCCTACCATAGGCACTATGACCGGTCGCATTGCCGCATGCCGCTTCGGCGTCATTATGCTCAGGATTTTCTGGTGGACCACACTTATTGCCACTGTGACGCTCATCGCTTCCCTCACCACCATGTTGGCCGCCGACTGGCCAACGCCTTGGGCAAATAGCTGGCCAAGCTGGACAGTCGCCCTAGCACTCACCATCATTCTCGAATCCATTATTTTCTGGATCGGCATTATCACCGTCTATGTCACTTCAGTGCAGCTTGGCATCAAAATTCGTGTTATCGGCGTGCTGTGTGGCTGGATTCCCATTGCCAACCTTATTGCACTGCGGCTTATTATCCGCACAGTAGATGAGGAAGTACGTTTTGAATCGGCAAAGGAACAGCTCAATCGCGCTCGCGCTGCAGCTCGCATCTGCGCCACGCGCTACCCCGTGCTATTGGTGCACGGCGTATTCTCCCGCGACACAAAAGCGCTGAATTATTGGGGGCGTATTCCCGCTGAATTGCAACGCAATGGTGCGGTGATTTATTACGGCAATCATCAGTCCGCAGCATCGGTGCCGGATTCTGCACGAGAGCTGACCGAACGCATCCTGCACATTGTTCAGACCACCGGCTGCGGCAAAGTCAATGTCATCGCGCATTCCAAGGGTGGATTGGACATGCGCTATGCCATTGCGCGCTGCGGTGCGGCACCATATGTTGCGTCGCTGACCACCATTAATACACCGCATCGCGGCTGTGGTTTCGCCGACTATCTCCTGGAAAAGATTCCCCTTGCCGCACAAAAACAAGTAGAAGCGGCATACAACACCGCAGCCTCGCATCTGGGCGATAAGCAGCCCGATTTCATGGCAGCTGTACATGATTTAACTCAGGCCGGATGCGCTCGGCTCAATGCCGAGATCGGCGATGCGAATGAGCTTCATGGCAACGCGAGCACCACAGGACCGTTCGCCGGCATCATCTGCCAAAGCGTCGGCTCCAAGCTGGCCCATGCCACCACAGGCAAGTTCCCACTCAATTTCACCTACCCGTTGGTCAAATGGTTTGACGGTCCGAATGATGGGCTCGTGGCCCAACCGTCATTCCCGTGGGGTGAACGGTTTACTTGGTTGGAGCCAAACGGCACTCGAGGTATTTCCCACGCGGATATGATCGATCTCAACCGCGAGAATATTCCGGGATTCGATGTACGTGAGTTCTATGTGCAGATAGTGGCGGCCTTGAAGCAGCGCGGTTTGTAAACAAAAAATCCCGCCTAGCTGGGCGGGAAATCGGGTGGGCGATGTAGGAATCGAACCTACGACCCCTTCGGTGTGAACGAAGTGCGCTAGCCGCTGCGCCAATCGCCCGATTGGCATAGAAAAACCGGCACAAAGCCGGCCTATGCGAGTGGGCGATACAAGATTCGAACTTGTGACCCCTTCCGTGTCAGGGAAGTGCGCTACCACTGCGCCAACCGCCCGGGTCATCCATCAGACTGAATCAAATGTTCAGTCTTCCGAGAGCGGACAACGGGACTCGAACCCGCGGTCTCAACCTTGGCAAGGTTGCGCTTTACCAACTAAGCTATGTCCGCATGTGTTGTTTGAAGCAACAGGTGAATAAGATACGCTACTTTGCGGAAAAATGCATCATCCCCGCGTGTCTCCGCAGAATTTCAACGTTTTTCCACGAGCGGCATCACCGCAAAACATCATGCTCCACTCTCGCTGATCACTCCCACTCATTCCATCTCAATGTGACCTTGCTCACAATAGTTCGCCACACGCTGCTCTCTACGCCCAACGCGAAGCAATTGTCAGACACCGCGGCGCACAATGATTTTCGGTAAACACCTAATACAAGGGGGATGCAATGACCAAGCTTCTATTCGTTGTGGGCAGCCTGCACAAGAACGGTTTCAACCACCAGCTGGCCGACGAAGGCAAGACCAAGCTTGCCGCCGAGGCCGACGCTTTCCTGAAGTTCGTTGAGGCCTGAGTTCCGGTTCTCTAGCTTCTTTAGCGTAAAACCCTGCCAATCAACACCGATTGGCAGGGTTTTACATTTACGTCAGACCAATAATAGACAGTATGACATCATCATTACCATCCGCCACATTCCGCGCCACGGCAGAGACGCCCATCGGTCGAATGCTTATGGGCTCGGATGGCGTCTCGCTCACGGAACTTTGCCTTGAAGATTGGTGGTGGGCAAAAACCAACGCATCCGAATGCACCGCGGGAGATACGAATCTGCCAGTATTTCAGCAAACCCGTCAATGGCTTGCCGCCTATTTTGCCGGCGGGTGCCCAAGCATTGACTCCGCTCCCCCGCTTGCACCGCATGGCACGCCCTTCCAGAAGGAAGTCTGGCAACTGGTAGCGGAGATTCCATACGGGCAAACGGTGACTTACGGTGAGCTGGCCGCCGAACTTGCTGAACGCCGAGGCGGCGGGCGAATGGCTGCGCAAGCGGTGGGTGGCGCTGTGAAGCATAACCCCATCACCATCATCGTGCCCTGCCATCGAGTAGTCGGGGCAGGCCGATCGTTTGGTGGATATGGTGGAAGGCTGGATGTCAAAGCCGAATTATTGGAGCATGAACATGTTGACCTATCGCGCTTCGACCTCGGCCCCATGCAGCAATAGCCACTCGCTGCAATCCATACCCATCATCAACTCCAGGAATGGCGAGAAAACCATTGAAATAGTTCGCCATGAGAGAGTCACAGACGGGCCGGTAATCACATTCGTAATATTCTTAAAAGCAGGAACGGGCAATAAGGCAACTTCACCGGCCAGGCGATCAAGCTGAGTAACGAGCCGCAACCAAGGGGGCACAGTATGAGTGGCATCATCGAATACGTGCACGCCGAGGAACGCTCGTTTCAGGCAGAACCATTCAACGAAGTCGATGCACTGGTGATTGCCACACTGATTTATGAGGATGTGGCCAATATCAGTCCCACACTTATGTTGGACGAGTCCCAGCCATCGGCCGGCGCCTCATTCGCGTCGCGTCTGCGCGCTTTCGAGCCCAAGCATCCTGTTATTTGGTTGAAGAATCTCTGGCGCCCTGCGCTTGAATCGGTGAGTCTTGCGGAAGCGAATCAGGAACTGCACCGCTCGCTCGCCTCAACTGCCGACGACAAGCCGCATGAGCCTCAAGTGGTGTCGGTTATCAACCCTGACCTTACCCACGATTTGTTCCAGGCATGCGCGCAATCCTCGCGCTTTGCCAACGTGCGACTCGGCGCAGTGGTGGAACATGTCAACCGAGGCGAACAAACACAGTTCGCAGCCGCCACATTCCAGCTGCCGGATGGCCGCAACCGCCGCAACCCCACGCATAAAGGCACACTGGTCATCTCCTTTAGAGGCACCGATGATTCACTCATCGGCTGGAAGGAAGATTTCAACATGACCTTCCAGTACCCAGTGCCTGCCCAACGTGCCGCCAGCGCCTATCTGGATACCGTCGCACGTCTTTGGGCTGGTCCGATTATTTTGGTGGGGCATTCGAAAGGCGGCAATCTGGCCATTTACGCCGCGATGAATGCGGAGCCTGCCGTACAGAAGCGTATTCAGCACGTCTATTCGCTGGACAGCCCCGGTTTCCCGTCGTATGTGGTTTCCAGTCCCGCCTATTTGGGTATTCAGCCGAAGGTGACGAAAATCGTGCCCAGTTCCTCGATTGTGGGCATGATTTTCGATACCCCAGAGCCTTGCCGCGTGGTGGCCTCCGATTCGGAAGGCATCATGCAGCATTCGGCTTATACCTGGCAGGTGGATGGTGACAGGTTCGTCACCGAACCGGATTTAAGTTCAAGTTCGCAATTGTTCAATGAGGAATTGAACCAGTGGATTACGAATCTGACTACTGAGCAACGCGAGCGCGCTGTGGATGCTTTGTTCACTGTGCTGCATGCCACGGGTGCCAATAGTTTCAGTGAAATGATGAGCAGATTCCCGGCATCGATTCCATCAATGCTGGGCGCTTTCGTTGGTCTTACGCCTGAGGATCGCCGCCATCTGACTTCAGCATTACTGATTTTGTTCCGCGCTTCCACCGCCAAGTCGAAGCGCCCGCAACAAGCTCAAGCATCACAGCCATCATCACAGCCATCGGAGGCAGAACCTCAACCTGAATCTCAGCAATCCGCTGAACAATAATGCGGATGGTATCGCTTGCCAAAAATTAGTTGGATTGTATAATAATTTTCAAAATTAGACACCCTGACCACTCTCACAACAGCAGCGAAAGAGGACACCATGCCACGCCCACGCAATGACTCCGAAGTGCTTCCCGCTCGAGACCGTCTGGAAAACGCCTTCTGGGAACTGCTCGCCGACCGCGATTACCGCAAGATCACCGTCACCGATGTGGTGCACGAAGCCGGCGTGAACCGAAACTCCTTCTACTATCATTTCTCCAGCCTTCCCGAATTGGCCGATTCCGCCATCATGCATCAGGTGGAAGCCATCCCGATCAACCAAGCTCCAGACCCAAGTGGCGATCCTGAAGAGCAATGGCGTCAACGCGTCACCGCCTTGCTCTCGGACCCCAATCAGCATCGTCGTCTCGACCGTTTGGCTCTACTCGCCGGCCCGCATAGCACGGTTGAGCTCGCTGAATCACTGCGCGACTTCACACGCTTGCAAATGATCAGCATGCTGCAAAAAGACCCCGATAACCTTGATTTGAAAACCGATCTGATGGTCGAATTCTCTGTTGGCGGTATGCTGGCCGTACTGCAACGCTGGCCGGAATTGAGCGGCACCATAGAGCTGAAGGACCTGCTCAAGGAAGATGTGGCCGTACTGGCTATGGGCATTTATCTTGCCATGAGCCGCGAGAATATGCTCACGTATTGGAACCGCATCTTCGCACATAACGCCCGAAAACTGGATAGCTAGCACTTCGCCTCACAAGGTTTCTCACAAGGCGCAATCCACCCTCAATGCTGGCGTTTCAGACCGCAACACAGGAAGATGGGGATTATGAGCGAACATATCACCACCCGTTTGGAACATGACTGCATCGGCACACTAGAGGTGCCCGACAATGTGTATTGGGGCATTCACACCCAACGAGCCATTGAAAACTTCCCTGTTTCCGGCATCACCGATGGCCAGCACCCTGAGCTGATTCGCGCCTACGCCACGGTTAAGCGCGCCTGCGCCATCGCCAATGAGGAACTCGGACTGCTCGATCATGCCAAAGCCGTAGCGATTCGCCAGGCTTGTCAGGAAATCGAACTCGGCAAGCTTGCCGACCAATTCCCGGTTGACGTGATGCAGGGAGGTGCCGGCACCTCGTCGAATATGAACATGAACGAGGTCATCGCAAACCGCGCATTGGAGATCGCCGGCCATAAGCGCGGCGATTATCATTACATTCACCCCAACGATGATGTCAACGAATCTCAATCCACAAACGACACCTATCCTGCCGCCTGCAAACTGGCACTGATCGATGCCATCGGACCGCTGGCTGAGGCCACCAAAAAGCTGGCCAAGGCATTCCATGATCTGGCGGATAAACACATCAACGATGTGACCATTGGCCGCACCCAGTTGCAGGATGCCGTGCCAATGACGTACGGTCAGGAGTTCCACTCCTTCGCCACCCTGTTGAAGTCCGACTTGGCCGCATTCGACCGCGTGGTTCCGCTACTGGCCCAGCTGAATCTTGGCGCCACCGCCATCGGCACCGGCATCTGCGCGGACCTCAGATTCCGTAAATCCGCCACTGAGCATTTGGCGAATATCACCGGCCTACCCATTACCGCTGCTCCCGACCCAGTGGCCGCCATGACCGATATGGGCGCTTATGTGGCCACATCCGCCGCCGTGAAAAGCTTGGCCGTGCATCTCAAGAAGGCAGCCGACGATTTGCGTCTGCTCAATTCCGGCCCACGCTGCGGTTTCAATGACCTCAATGTTCCGGCCCGTCAGGCTGGTTCGTCGATTATGCCGGCCAAGGTGAATCCGGTGATTCCAGAATGCGTCAACCAATGCTGTTTCAGCATCTTCGGCATGGATGTAACCGTGAATTGGGCTGTTGCCGAGGGTCAATTACAGCTCAACGCATTCGACCCGCTGATGGTGCATGAGCTGCTTACCGGCATGGCGTTGCTCACCCGCGCCATGACAATCTTCCGCACCAATTGTGTGGAAGGTATTGAAATCAATGCTGAAATCGGCCGCGCCTATGCACAATCTTCTCCTTCGATTTCCGCCGCGCTCAACCACTACATCGGCTATGAGAAGGCTGCGGATATTGCGGCCGAAGCGGTTCACACAGGTCGCACGGTCCGTGAAGTAGCCGGCGAGCGCACTGATCTGCCTGCTGAGCAACTCGATGAGATTCTCGATCCGATTCGTTTGGCTCGAGGACTTGGCCAGACCTGCCGCGAGCATCAGGAGTAGTCGAGAACGTTTGCGGACCTCTGCACATTCAGCAAACGTCCACCTATCTCCACAGATTCCACCAATACTCTCGATACAGTGAGCACTATGGGTGATTTTGAAACAACTGTTGCGCAATGGTTCCAAGCGAACACCGGCCGACTGATTTGGCTGATTCTGATGATCGTGGTGGCGTTTGCTGCCGACCGCGTATTGAGCCGACTGCTGAGAACGGTACTGGATAATTCCCAGATTCCAAGCGCCTCGATTTTCGTCAATCTGACGCGCGTGCTGATTTGGGTGGCAGCTATCGCTATGGTGTTGCAACCAGTGTTCGGCATTAATCCGACCACATTGGTTACTGCTCTTGGCGTTGGCGGTGTTGCCTTATCGCTGGGCCTCAAGGATACGATTGCGAATGTGATTGGCGGCTTCGGCCTGATGCTTGGCCGTGTGATTCAGCCTGGCGATCTGGTGACCGTGCAGGGTGTAACCGGCGTGGTGCATGACATTACATGGCGTCATACCGCCGTGCGCACCCGCGGTGGCGACATTATGGTCATTCCAAATTCTGTGCTCAATACAGCGGCACTGACCAAGCTGGCCCCATTGAGCGAAAGCATGACCTCATTGGAGTTCACGGCCAAAGCGTCCAGCGACCCCAGCGAAGTCAGCCGTAACATCCTTGCCCTTGTAACTCCAGCCATCGCGGACTTGACTCTGGAAGGCCAACCGCCGCTGGTAAAGTTCACCGGATTTTCCCCTTACGGCATGACCGGCGAAGTACTGTTGTTTGCCCGCCAAGGCGTGCTGCTTTCTACTATTCGCGATAAAGCCGCCCGCGCCATTGCCGAATCGGATCAGCAGTATCTGGTGGAAGACGGTGGTTCCTCCGATAATCTGTAACGACAACTTCGCTGATATGAAAAAGCCGAGACCTTGCAGAGTCTCGGCTTTTTCATATCGGCACTATCGCAGTATCACACAAACAGCATCCACACGGTGAGCCCCACAGTGAGCAGCAGGTACACAATGACACCAGGGTTCGCGTATGCAGTGCGGACTTTCAGTCCGGCTGGCAGTTCCTCAGGAGCGGGATAGAATTCCCAACGATGCTGCCGACTCCATCGCACCAGCAGCACAATGCCGGCAATCAGCAGTGCGATAAGCGCTGTGCCATACATGCCGACAATCTCCACGCCACCTATGTTGCCACTTTCCATCATCTGCATGATTTCGCTTTGACTCATGCCACCATTTAGCAGCTTCGGATCCACCGCCTTCAACAGCAGCGGCGCTAGTACCGTTCCATTGAGATTAATGAGCATATGCATGGCGATGGTGTAGCGAAGTTTCGAAGTGCGCATGTAAACGTACCCGAAAATCAGGCCTAGGCCAAAAGCGTAGAAGAACTGGAACAAGTTCATGTGGAACAAGGCGAACGCTAGCGAGGAGAGGACCATCGCGGTTTTCTCACCATACCGACGAACGCGGGAAATAATCTCCTTGCGGAAAATCCATTCCTCGAATATAGGGGCCAGAATGCCGATATAGAGCGCATTCACCCACCAATCATTACCTGCCACCACACTATTGAGTCTGTTGGTAGCCTGACCGTCCGTCATAACAGCGGAGAGCATATTGCCGATAATGTTGCCTAGGTACATCACCGGCACGCACATGATGAACAGTTGGATAAATTCGCCGGGTTTCATGGCATACTGACGAGTCTTGATTGCCGGCACCAGTGTGAAAATCAGCATGCTGAGCGGCATTGCCACCACGTAGAGCGGTCCAGAAGAAGCCAATAATGAAGCCCAAGCGGGCACGTTGGAGCCAAACAGCTGATGCAAAGCGCCGGTCACCAAGAAATTCAGACCAAGCCAGAACATTATCATCAGAGTGAGTGCCACACCGATCAAGGCAAAGCGACGATGCGCCACAAACCACCAATTGCGCTGAGGCTGAGATGGTTGAGGCGCTTCCGACCACTGCGATGGCGGAAGGTTCTGCTGTGGCAAAGACGGTTGCGGCTGCTGTTGCGGCATCGGTTGGCTCATACTCATTCCCCTACTTAGTACGGCTCGTGTCCTTTGTTCTCAGGATACGGAACAAGATGCGGCAACGGTAGCGGCCTGAATTTTCGAGTCAATACTTAACTTCGTGAAAAGAAGCCGCTGACAGGCACTCAGTGGCTTCTCTTCACGAAGACAACACTATTTACGAAAAAATGAGCCGCCAGCATTACTGTTGGCGGCTCATTCCATCAATCTAGCGACACTCAGCAAGCAAGCGCGGCAACCGGACGCGGCGTGACGATGACATCATCGCCGGAAGACAGACCAGCTGGCAGCTCGTTGGCCGGCAGCTGCACGGTGACCTTCAGCTGCTCGCCCTTGTTCCAGCGCTGGAATTCACCGGAAGTAATCACGGTGTCCACACGCACCAGAGAGCCGAGGAAGTGAATGACTTCCACGCGAGCACGCTCACCGACCTTGGAATCGTTTTGGTCAGGCAGCGACAGCGCAAGGTTCTCCGGACGCACCAGCACGGCGACCGAATCACCCTTGGCGGAACCGGAGATCAGCGGCAAGCGCTGGCCGAACACCACAGCTTCCTCACCATTGGAGGCACCGGGCAGCCGGTTGGTCAAGCCGATGAAGGTGGCCACGTATTCGGTGGCCGGGCGCTGGTAGAGGTCCTGCGGGGCGGCGATTTGCTCAATCTTGCCCTTGTTCATCACGCCGATACGATCGGCCACGGCCAAGGCTTCCTCCTGATCGTGGGTCACGAACACGGTGGTGGTTCCGGTGCTGAGCTGAATACGGCGAATCTGGTCGCGCAGCTGCACACGAACCTTGGCATCCAGTGCGGAGAGCGGCTCATCCAGAAGCAGCACGCGCGGCTTGATGGCCAGTGCACGGGCCAGAGCCACACGCTGCTGCTGACCACCAGACATCTGCTGGGTGTACTTCTTGGCCTGATCAGCCAAGCCCACCAGTTCAAGCTGTTCCATAGCCACCTTGCGGCGTTCTTCCTTGCTCACGCCACGCACCTCGAGGCCAAACTCCACATTCTCGAGAGCAGTCATATGCGGGAAGAGCGAGTAGGCCTGGAACACCATAGCCATCTCACGCTTGTTCACCGGCACGCCAGTCACATCTTGGCCACCGACCATGATGCGACCACCCTGAATGTCTTCAAGGCCAGCCAGCGAGCGCAGGGCCGTGGACTTGCCGCAGCCGGAACCGCCGAGCAGTACCACCATTTCACCAGGCTTGATGTCCAGGTTGAAATCGTCCAACGCGCGCTTAGTGGCACCGGGGTAAATCTTGACGACATCCTGCATCTGGATGGAGCCGCCGCCACGCTTTGCAGAGTCCTTCAAAAGGGCCTTGGCGGCCTTGGTCACATCCTTGCCCTGCACGCCTTCGAGGGTGGCGGTGGGGTCGTTTTTGAATGCGTCTTCAACGGCGGCTGCGCTGGCAGCAACAGGTGCCGTCGCGGTATTGCGATCGAGAGTCATGGCTTACTTACCTTCCTTAGATTTGCGCATCGCATCAGAGATCAAATCGAGTGCGACGAGCAGCACCACGCCGAAGAGCAAAGCAAGTAGCGACATGGCGGTGGAGATTTGAGAGTTGGACTGGCCGAGCTGGTAGAGCGCGACCTGCAGGTTCATGCGGCCGAGCAGCGAGGCGACGGTGTATTCGCCCAGCACCACGGCAATGGAAATGAAAGAGGCAGAAAGAATCGACTGCCACAGGTTCGGAATAATCACGCGGAAGAACACCTTTGGCCAGGATGCACCCAGCGAACGCGAAGCCTCAACCAAAGTCTTCACATCAATGGAGTTCAGGCCCACGGCAATCGCGCGGAAGGCGAACGGCATGACCAGAATCACGTAGGCGAAGCACAGCCAGATTGGGTTGGTGTTGAGCACGTCGGCGGACAGCCAACGGTAGATTGGGCCCAGACCAACGACCAGCACAATGGCAGGAATGGTCAGCGGCAGCGTCGCCACCCATTCGATTACACGCTCCAATGCCTTGGAGCGAATGTGCACAATCACCATCGTGGGTACCATCAGCAGCAGCATGATCACCACAGTGACCACGCTCAGAGCCAGCGAAGTACCAAGGCCTTGCCACAGCACGGTCAGGTCGGCACCCAGAGATTCACCGTTACCGGTGAAAATCGCAATCCACGGCGCGGCAGACCAGCGGCCGGACAGCGGATGACGCAGCGTGAAGATCAGCATGGCCAGCAGCGGCACGAACAGGAAAGCCAATGTCACAAACAGAATCACGAATTTGATGATGCTCTGCTTGCGAATGCGTGCGGCGCGCAGCTGCGGCGGCTTCACAGTGGAAGCTGCAGTAGTCGTAGAGGTTTCGTTCATTGCCAACGTCCAGCCCTCTTTTCTACAGCGTGGCTCAACAGCATTACAATGGCCACGACCACGATCATTGCGAACGCCAGTACCTGAGCGAAGCCCTGCTGATTGGCGTCCATTTCGTTACGCATAGCGCCTTGAATCATCAGCGGCACCAGAATCGAACGCTGGGAGAACAAAGCGGCTGCAGTGGCGTATGCGGAGAATGCGGAGGCGAACAGCAACAGGAACGCGGAGATGAAGCGGGGTGCCAAGATCGGCAGTGCCACGCGCGTCCAGTACTGGAAGGTGTTGCCTCCCAAGGATTCGCAGGCCTCACGCCACTGCGGACGAATCGAATCGACCGCCGGCAGAAAGATGATGATCATCAGCGGAATCTGGAAGTAGCAGTAAATCGTCACCAAGCCTGGCAGGGAGCTCAGCCAATTCGGGTTCACCGTGTAACCGGTCAGAGTTTTGATCAGCATAGTGCCGATGCCATTGATGCCGATGGTGGCGATGAAGGCGAATGCCAGCATCACGCCACCGAACTGGGCAAGCACCGAGGAGATGGCGGAAATCAAGCGACGCAGCAAACCATTCGGCTTGGCACCAATCACCAGCGCATAGGAGGCGAGGCCACCCACTACGGCACCAATCACCGAGGATGCGATGGAAACCAAAATCGACGTGACAAATGCGGCAATGGTGTTCGGCGCGAACAGGTTATTGAAGTTTGCGAGGGTAAAGGCACCATTGCGATCCTGGAAGGCACCGATGATCACAATCACCGTAGGAGCCAGCAGGAAGCAAGCGGTGTAAGCGAAGAACGGCAGGGAAACGGCGATGGTGCCGAGTTCCTGACGGTGCTTGGCCAACACGGAGGAAACGGAAGTAGCGGACGGACCCGCGGCCTTGGAGGCGGCAGGTCCATTCTGTGCGATTGCAGCGGTCATAATGTGTTCAGACCTTTTCCCGAGAAACTTACTCTCAGTTGCCGATCGTCTTGTCCCAGTTGTTCTGGAGCCATTCGGTGATGCGGTTGGCATCATCGTTGGAGTAGGAGACCGGCTTGCCCTCGATGGTCACGGCATCCTTCAGAGTGTCCTGATCAACAGTGCCATCCTGCTTCATGGAGTCAAGCAGCACCGGGTTGGCGCCACCCTTGAACCACAGGTTCTGGGCTTCAGCGGTGTACAGGTACTCTTCCCACAGGCGTGCAGCGGCCGGGTGCGGAGCGTCCTTGTTGATGGCCTGGTTGTAGTAGCTGACGACCTGAGCCTTCGGGAAGGTCTTGTACTCCCAGTTCACGCCCTTGGACTTCAGTTCCTTCTTGTAGGAAGCCTGGTTGTAGGTCCAGTCCATCACCACACCGGTCTGGCCGGAGTCGATGGTGCCGTTGGTCACATCAACGGTGGTCAGGTTGCCGGAGTCCTTGAGCTTCTTGAAGAAGTCAAGGCCGGGCTGCAGGTTGTTGATGTCGCCGCCAGCGAGCTGGTTGACCATCAGGTAGCCGTTGAAGGCAGCGCCAGCCTCGGCAGGCTTGCCGTTCAGGGCCACGGTGCCGGCGAACTTCGGGTCGAGCAGGTCGTTCAGAGACTTGACGTCACCATACTTGTCCTTGTTCCAACCGATGGACATAATGCCGGTGTAGTCGGCGTAGTAAGCGCCGTTGGCATCCTTGTTCTCGTCCGGAATCTTATCCCAAGCCTGCACCTTGTACGGAGCGAAAGCGTCGGTAGAGGTGGCGGCGATGGACTGACCGACATCGAACACGTCAGGGGCGGCGTCGGTGCCCTTGTTGGTCTTGGCAGCGTCGAGCTCTTCCTTGGAGGAAGCGTTCGGGTTGAGCTCGGTGATCTTGATCTTCGGGTACTTCTTCTTGAAGGTGCTGATCACTTCGCCATAGTTGGACCAGTCGTGCGGCAGAGCGATGACGTTCAGGGCGCCTTCTTCTTCAGCGGCCTTGACCAGATCGTCCATAGTGCCGAAGTCAGAAAGGGAGGTGGCCTTGGCGGACTTTTCATTCACCTTGACGGCCTTGCCGGTGGAACCGGAGTTGCCACCATCAGAGGAAGCGTTGGAGGAGCCGCAAGCGGCCATCGAGAACGCGAGCACGGCAGCCACAGAGGCAACCGCGATCTTACGCAGATTGTTCATTGATTATTCCTTTGCTCAACATACATCCAGACACGGCTTGATAAGGCCGAATCCTGGGAGTCGGGGCGTTAATTGATGCAGCCCATAATTCCAAGACTCGAACATATGCGGGTTATCTGTCCCGACACTGGCGTTCAGGTGAACACTGTTCGCCATTTGCAGTACAGCTGTTGAACAAAAGGAAACTAAAAGTGAACAAGTACGGTTAATGACCGAATGTCAATTACGTAGTCTGTGCTGTTGGTGGCTCATCGCCCATTACCCACAGCGGCGTCTTTTCCGAGGTATGGCAAAATCGCGAAAAAATAAGCCACTGAGCAACTGTCAGTGGCTTATTTTCACGAACTTGGGATTTCTCCCGAAATTATCGGACGCTTAGCGCAGCACGCCTTCAATAAGGCGGGTGATGAGCTCGGTGTAGCCAACTCCAGTGGCTTCCCAAGCCTTGGGATACATGGAAATCGGCGTAAAGCCCGGCATGGTGTTGATCTCGTTGACCATCACCGTGCCGTCCGGAGTCACGAACGTGTCCACACGGCTCAGCCCAGCGCCATCCACAGCCTTGAAGGCGCGGCGGGCCACGTCGCGTACATCTTCCAGAACGCTGACTGGCAGGTTGGCCGGCACTTCAACATGGCTGGCGGAAGCATCCATGTACTTGGAATCGAAATCATAGAACTGGTCATCATCCTGATGATCAAGCACGATTTCACCCGGCCAGCTGGCCTCAGGTTCCTCGCCAGCCTTCGGGCACAGCACAGCACATTCGATTTCACGGCCATCGATGCCCTGCTCGATCAGCACCTTCCAATCATGCTCACCAGCGGTAGCCACGGCGGCGGCCAGCTTATCCTGCTGAGTCTCACGATCCTCAGCCTTTTCAACCTTGGTCACGCCGAAGCTGGAGCCAGCGCGGGAAGGCTTGACAAACAGCGGGTAAGCGAGACCAGCAGTCTCAACCTTCTCGAGCACATCGGCAGCAGTAAAGTTGCGGGCGTCCACCATAATGCCAGGAGCCGTGGGGATGCCAGCAGCGTTGAGCACAATCTTGGTGTAATGCTTATCCATGCAGGCAGCGGAAGCGAACACGCCACAGCCCACATATGGCACACCCATCATTTCCAGCAAACCCTGAACCGTGCCGTCTTCGCCATAGGGGCCGTGCAACACTGGCAGCACGGCATCCACATGGCCCAGAGAAGTCAGTGTGTGGCGCATCTCCGGATCGTTGAGATTAACAAGGTTGGAATCAGCACCGTTGAGATGCTCAGGCTCACCGGCAAAGAAGCCATCCTTGCCACGGGAAGGATCAATCATCACCGGGCGAGATTCCGGCGTAATCTTCACAGTCGGCAGCTCATTACCATCCAGCGACCAACCACGCGGGTCTTCACCGTTGACAATCCACTTACCGTCCTTGGTGATGCCAACCGGAATCGGCTCAAAACGCTCGGTATCCAATGCACCCAGCACACCAGCCGTGGAAATGCATGAAATGGAGTGTTCGTCTGCGCGTCCACCATACAGGACCACAATACGCTTCTTGGTCATAACCATCCTTTGTACTATCTACAACCGAATCAAACCTATTGGTAGCCTACTCGGCTGTGATCTCACGACCAAACAATCCAGATAACATTTCAGCGCAGGAAATGCCCTCGTTCAGCACACGGCTCATCTGGTAAGCCAGCGGAGTCGGCACACCGAGCTCCTTGCCAAGCGCCACAACGGCGTCTGTGGTCGGCACACCTTCGGCCACACCATTGCTCACCTTAGTGGCCTCCTCCACGCTCATGCCCTTGCCGAGGTTGGAACCGAACGTATAGTTGCGAGACAACGGAGAGCCGCAGGTGGCGATGAGATCACCCACACCAGCGAGGCCGGCGAAAGTCTTCGGGTCGGCACCGGCAGCCGCACCGAGAGCAGTCAGTTCAGCAAGACCGCGGGTTTCAATCATGGCAGCAGTGTTCTCACCATAGCCAGCGCCACGTGCCATACCCACGGCGAGCGCGGTAACGTTCTTCAAGCTGCCGCACATTTCCAGGCCAATCACATCGTTGGTCACAAACGGCTTGAAGTAGCTGGTGGTGCAGGCTTCGGCCACTTTCTTGGCATTGTCGAGGTTGGCGCAGCCCACCACGGTGGCGGCTGGGTGACGGTCGGCGATCTCCTTGGACAGGTTCGGGCCAGAGATGGCAGCGAAACGATCCGCCGGCAGATCAAGAGCTTCACGTACCACTTCGTCCATGCGCTTGTTGGTCTTGCGCTCGATGCCCTTCATCAGGCTCACCACGATAGCGTTCTCGGGAATCAGACCCTTGAATTCAGCGAGCGCGATGAGTGCGAACTGGGCGGCGATGGCCACCACAATGATTTCGGCATTCTTGACTGCTTCGGCACGATCACCGGTGGCGGTCATGTTGTCCGGCAGCTTCTCCACGGAAGGCAGACGCACTGCATTGCGATGATGGTCGCGAATGCCTTCTACGATTTCAGGCTCGATGGCCCACATGGTCACGTCATTGCCGGCGTCGGCCAGAACCTGGCCGAAGGCGGTACCCCATGCTCCTGCACCAAGAACCGTTACTTTTTTACCCATACCATTTGCTCCTTACGTTTGTCGCATGGGGTGCTGTTTTTCTACCCTCGCTCGGCTATAGACAGCCCACCGGGCTGTCTACTTAACGGCTCTCCTCCGGCCTTGCAAGCAAGGACTCGCTTCGCGAGACTCAACATTACCCTCACTCGGCTATCGCCTCGCTCAGGCGTCGCCTATAGACAGCCCACCGGGCTGTCTACTTAACGGCTCCGTCCCATGCTCCTGCACCAAGAACCGTTACTTTTTTACCCATGATTTGATACTCCTCGTTACAACTTCAAGCTTCACTGCACCTTGTGCAATGCTACTCCACTTTGCCGGCCGGGAACGGGCCACCGACTTCAGGCCAAGGCTTGCGAGACATGCTGCGGTAATCCCAATAGCCCTCAGCGGGGAACTGCTCGCCTCGAATCTCGGCAAGCACGGTGTTCATACGCTTCAGCACACGCCACATCAGTTCATTCACCGCTTCAGCCGGTGGTTCTTCACCCCAAGAATCCATATCAACCAGCAAATCCGCATAGTCAAGCTGACGGTCATAGCACATGACCACATTCTTGCGAGGCCACGGCCACCAGTGATTAATCGATGCCGCACCCCAAGTAACTGCCGGATACAACGGCACCTGATGGCCCAGTCGGCGGGAGGATTCCAGCGCAATATAGGCCACGCCTTCCTTAATACTCATCACCCATTTCTTCGGGTCACGAGTCACCGTACCTTCTGGCCACACGGTAAGCGGACGGCCGGAAGTCAAAATATCAATGGAAGTTTCTTCAATCTGCTTAGCCTTACCGGAATGACGCTGCACTGGTTGCATACCAACCAGTTGGAACCACTTGCCAATCAGCGGCCACTTCGCCATCTCAGCCTTGGCCATATACCGCGGGCGGCGGCCCATATGGAACAGGCTGGCCATAGGCACGAACACATCGAACATCGTCACATGGCTCGCCGCCGTAATAAAAGGACCGTCTTCGGGTACATGTTCCAAACCCCAAGCGCGGGTCTTGCAGCTGGCGTTGAATACCACATCCACGCCGGTGAGTAGCCGCTTAGTGGCTTGAGGATTCTGCGCATTAATCTCCTCAACCTTGGCTTTGCGCCCTGGTCCAGTCGGGAAATCATGCATGGGGTCAACAAGCTTATGCTGCTTTGCGAGCTTGGCGACCTGTGCGTCAGATAATGGGCTGACCGCAGAACGCGGTGACGGTTTTCCTTTGGATGCCATGCCCACTATTGTTGCACGCCCCGGGACCTAAGTCAGAAAAGAGACTCAGTACAAAATCATCTCAGGTACACACATGTGCGGCTGTCAGCGCAAGAAATTCAGGAAAACTACCCAATCATCCCGAATTTCGTACGCTGAGAAGCTCTCAGTGCAACAAATTCCGGAAATTAAAGGCATCAGCCCGAATTTCTTGCACTCACACCATATCAGTGCAAGGAATTCGGGCTGATGCGGCTATTTTCCTGAATTTCTAGCGCAATTCGAGGAAAAACACCGAAGCAATCACAACACGGCGATGGCGTCGATCTCCACCAGAGCGCCCTTCGGAATCATGTTGTTGCCAAAGGCAACGCGAGCGGGCTTAACGGAGCCGATGAACACCTCAGCGTAACGGGCATCAACTTCCTTGAAGTCTTCGACGTTCTTCAGGTAGATGGTGGCACGCACCACATGTTCGATGCCAGTGCCAGCAGTATCGAGGATATGCTTGATGTTCTTCAGCGCCTGAGCAGCCTGCTCGCCAGCGGTCTCGCCTGCAAGCTCGCCAGTAGCCGGGTCAATGCCCAGCTGACCGGACACGAACACAAAACCATTAGCCTTGACTGCCTGGCTGTATGCGCCCAGCGCTGCCGGTGCCTCAGAAGTGGCTACCGCTTCCATCTTTTCGCTCATAATGAGTCCTCTCGTTGACTAAGCCGATTATGGTGCAGTTTAGTTGCCTCGACAGCGCCCACAATCCGCAATGCCCGCCATATGGCCACTGCAAACACCGACTATCGCCAAACAGGATGTTCCCCTCCCGGCTCATGCGCGGCAGGATTCAACGTAAATGCAAAACGGCCGGTCAATCTGCGCACACTTTTTGCGCTCGACCCCAATACACCGTCCGCACCCATTTTCAGGCATTGGCCACCTTGTGCGTAATCGCCACTCACGCCAGCATAAATAGGGATATTGTCTCGATTGGCACGCTGCACAATCGCATTATCCAAGCGATCGCCACGCATCACTACAAAGCTTGCGTCACGCGGCCACCCAACCTCAGGGTGCCCGGCAGGACTTACACATTTGCCGATCTGCCAGTCAGGATGCAGCTTGCGCATATGAGCAATGGCATCATCATTAACCGCCATAATCATCACGCGGTCAGCAAAATCACGCTGCTCAATCACTTTGGAAACCGCTTGCGTCAATTTTCCTGCATCGGGGGATCCAGTTTTCAAATCAAGCAACAGACCCAAATGATCATTGGCATGTTGCGCAGCCATAACGGCCTCATCCAACGTAGGCACATGGAAATTCTCATCATGCTGACGCATGATCATGTGCTGCAGCTCGCGCGTATGCAAACTGCGGACGGGAACATTATCGCCATCGGCTGCAAGGCGTCCGGTCATACGATCGTGAAATACCACCGGCACGCCATCAGCATCCAGTCGCACATCAATTTCGGCATAGTCGGCACCGTTGGCACCCGCATTGGCAATGGCGTGGGTTGAATTTTCTGGAGCGGAATCGTCTCCCCTATGGGCGATGGCCAGTGGCTGCACTTGCCAGCTGCCTGAATCATCTTGCTCTTTGCGCCGAGTGCGCACTTCCGATACCACGCCTACCGCCACCACTAGCGCCAAAGACAGCACCAGTATTACTATTTGAGCAATCCAGCGACGATTCATTCGCGCCGCCAGCTCCCGAAAACGACCGAATCCCGCCATTTCGCACCTCCAACAATGGCATGTGACTCTGCGCTACACGCATTGCCTAACACCCTCATTATGTGATGCTGATTCAGCCAAAACACCTGCTTTCATGGCAAGTTCATGGTTATCTCAGGGAAATCTCAGGGTACTTGTTCGCGTGATACATACATGGGCCCGGGACCCGGCTCGGTTCAGCTCTGTGCCGGCAGTAACTGCGCGGACCGGCCAAGGCACCGCGCAGTTACTGCCTGTTTTGGTGTCGAAACAGGCAGTAAGTGCGCGGAAGGTGCGCACGGCACACAACGGATGCGCAAAACGGTACGCAGCAGCACGCCCCGGCACGCAAACGGTATGCCCTAGTATGCGAATGGCATGCAAAAGGTCCCACTTCCGAGGGAAGCAGGACCTTGATAGTGGGCTCGAAGGGGTTCGAACCCTCGACCTTCTGTTCCGGAGACAGACGCTCTATCCACTGAGCTACGAACCCGAACAACTCCACTACTGTACACCACGATGCACACCGCGCCACACACAATACGCAAGCCAGTTTCCCAGCAATCCTGCAAGTGCGCTCTACAATGGGGTTATGTCGGAACTTACAGATGACTTCGAATATGAACGCCGGTTCTTCTGCCGTGAACTGCCTGCAGAATATGACGATGGCGATATCCCGACACTAATCATCCAAAGTTATTACGTACACACCGATAACTATGCGCTACGCATCCGCCTCGCCTCGCATACGTTGCAGATCGATATGACTGCGGATGTGAATCCGCTTGCCATTCTCGACGAATACCGTGAACGATTCACCGAAGCTTATGTAACAGTCAAGGGTCCGTCCGTTGGAGGCACGCGATATGAAGTCGAGCGTGAAATCGACACCCGTATCGCCGCGGAACTCATCAAACGAGGCGGCGAAATAATCATCAAAAACCGTTATTCCGTATGGATTGCAGAAGATGGATGGAGCATCGACGTATTCGGCGGCCCAAATGCGCCGCTTGTCGTGGCCGAGGCCGAACGCTCCGGTCCGGTCACGAATCTGATGATTCCGAAGTTCTGCATCACCGAAATCACCGACCAGCCCCGATTCAATAATGATGGATTGGCTGACCGCCCATTCAACGAATGGGCCAGTGATTTCGAAACCGAATTAGCCGAAAAAGGACCGGAATTCCAGCCCTATTTCGGCAAGAATCGTATGGTGTGACACCCAATCAGTACATCAGTGTGGCGAGGCGGCGGCGAGCACGCTTCAGGCGTTCGTCGGTCGGCTCAGGAATAGCGAAGTATTCCAGCAGACGCTTACGCACCGGCTCAATATCCGCCTTGTGGCCGGCCGCCAAAAAGTCCAGCAGACGGTCAAATGCATCCTGAATCTGGCCGCCAATCATATCGATATCAGCCACGGCAAGCTGTGCTTCCACATCATCGGGAGCAGCAGCGGCAGCGGCACGCACCTCACGCACATTGGCTTGGCCGGAACGGGCCAGCAGCAGAGCCTTGGCACGTTCGCGAGCGGCCAAAGAGTCTCCCGGATTCATTTCCAGCACACGACTGTATTCGGCGGCAGCGCCGGCATAATCGCCTTCTTCCGCCAAACGATGTGCCTCAGCATGTTCGGGCGGCACCTGCTCAACACCAGCACCAGCTGCGCCAGTGCTCTTGGCTGCATCGGAATCAGGATCACCGGAATAGGGCGCGGTACCACTCACGCCAGCCTGAGCCGCAGCCTGAATAATCTTCGGGATAACTTCATCGCACAGTTGCTTTAATTCGTCATCGCCCGGCAAGCCCTGCAGCAATGGCATTGGGCGGCCACCAATCAATGCGAACAGGGCAGGGGCACCCTGCACCTGAAGCGCCTGGGCAATGGAAGGATTCGATGCGATATCGATACGAGAAAGCTGAATCTTACCTTCCAACGCGTTAACGGCATCGCCCAGTGCACGCGCCATCGGGAACAGACGATCATCAGTCGGCACCCACAGCAGCATCAAAATGGGGAACGTGGCAGAAGTCTGCACCATAGCCTGGAACGTATTCTCGGTGGTGTCGATCACATATCCGCCAGCGGCAGGCGCGCCGCCAGCTTGCCCTGGCTCGGCCTTCACCTGATGCTTCAATGCTTCCAAATCAACGGCACCCGCCAACGAAACCCCGGGATTGAACTGCTGATCAGCCATACTCTGCCTCCACGCTTAACACGCGCATAGTCACACATACCTGCGCATAACAAAACGATGCTGGAACCGATTGTAGTTCCAGCATCGAAATTACGAGTCTGATTATCCTGACTCAGCGATAAGCGGACATAGGCAAAGCACCTGCACGCGCGTTTACAGTGCTTCCACCTTCACCGGCTGGCGATCGGCGCCCACAGCGGTGATTTGCGCATCGTCCCCAGCCTGCGGAATATACAGCGCCACCACGTTCACATATGTGACCTTCATGGTGCTGGTGTACTGGTCGGAATTGTAGAGAATCTTCTCATCGTCGGAAGCCGGCTGCGATTCGCGGCCATCTCCAGCCTGACGAGTCCACACAGAGTCAATACGGCCTACCACCAGATCGCCGCCATCGGCCGTGCGCATGATCCACATCTGATCGGGAACCGCGGTGAACGTCTGCTCCTGAGTACCGTTGTTGCGAGCGATACCTTCCTGCACAGTGCTGGTCAACGTGGCGATACGCTGACGCAGCATATCGTCTGTAAACGTGGACGCGTACTTGCTGTTCGAACCGTTCTGCAGCACATCGGCGTATTGCGTCAGCGCCTCGGTCGGTGTGGTTACCAGACCTTCATCTTTGGCAGTGCCCATCTGGGAGCCGGACGTGGGCACTTCGAACTTCGGCATGCTCACGCCATCGAACAGACGCGCCATAGCCACCAGCTTGTAGTTCTCGCGCGCACTGTTCTGATCCAAAACCAACAGACGCTGAGACTGTTGATCATCCGTAGTGGTGGTGATGGTGAACACCGAACGCGGCCAGCCATCATCCGTAGGAATCACTACCTGAGCAATGTCCTTCGGAATAGTGGCGTACTTGTTCATGCTGCCGCTTTTCTGCGCAATGGTCACCTGGCTGGTACGAATCTCCAGCTGTGGACCACCCATCACAGCCTTATAACCATCCGCGGAACGGGCCTCATCAGCCTCATCCAAGGTTTTCAGAATCTTGGTGCGAATCTTCTTTTCCTGTGCTTCGGTCAAATCCGGAGTAGCTTTGGATGATGTTGATGTTGTTACGGTCGGCAGTTGACCTTCGCACGCTCCCAGAGGCAGAACCAGAGCCACGATAGCGGTGGCAGCCACGCTCAGTTTCTTCAGACTGTTCCAGCGCTTGCTCATCGGTTCCCCTCCTCTTCATCGGCCTGTTGGCCATCCGTGGATTCATGCTCATGCTGTACTTCCTGAGCCAAACGTGCGAAGTACGCTTGCAGTTCATCGTTCGTAATCACCGAAGTCGCCTCGTCATCAGGCGCGCTGGATGCCGTCTCAGTTGCGGTATCGGACTGAGCCATATCGAGATCATCAATAACCGATTCACTAGCCGGCGCAGTACTAGTACCCAGCACATCCGCAGCAGTACCGGAATACTCTGCGGCAGCCTGCTGATCAGCCACCAGGTTGCGGGCCGCGGGATCGACGATAACCGGAGACTCGACTGGTGCCTCCTGCACTTCATCCGCCAACTTGGCACCACGGCGGTGTGCGGCATGACGATGACGCTTGCGAGCCGGCACGGACTCAGGCAGCTTGGCACCAATAAGTCCCTGTTCAGCGCGCTCGGCGAACGACAAATCCGTGTGAATCGTGGCCTTGCCCTCCACCATGCGCTTGCGGCGCTTGTGCGGCGGCATGGCGAACACGGAGGCGCATAGCACGGCCACTACGGCCAGCAAACCGCCAGACAAGTAGAACGGCATAGCAAAATCAGGCACCTGCGAGCGCACCCAACGCATGGATACATCAGCGCCTCTACTGCCGCCACCCTTGCCTAGATCGATAATCGCCATAGTGGAATCGTTGGTCTTTGCGCTGGTCAATGTCACATTGCTCTTGCCGCACTTGACTTGAGACCACATATCCGAATCCTTGAACGCCACGGCATCATCATCGTTCGTGGCAGCGGTCTGGGTTGTGGATTTGCCGCGTTGCGTGGCGAGCGTGGACCAGGATGACAATCCGGTGATGCGCTGATACGACGTTTCGGAGGCCACCCAGCCGGCCACATCCTTGGCGGATCCCAACGCCACGCACACCTGTGTTGCCGAGGAGGCCGGGTCCACGGTCAGTGTGACCTTCTGATCAAGAAGCGGCAGCACGCCGGGATCGGTCACAATATAACGGGCACCGGTAATGGTGGAGGTTGCCGTAATCTGCGAGGACGGCTTCCACATCGTGGCGTTCAAAACCCCCAACACCACGGACGCCACAGCCAGCAGGCCGAAAATCGGCGTCACAATACCGCGCATGATCATGGCATGACGAGTCGGACGCGCGGCACGCTTAGGCTCGCCGTCCTTGGTCTCTCTGGAATCGCTCGCAGCGGAATCATGCTCCACGGAGTCGTTCTTCAGAGGATCGATGACGTCCTGATCAGGACTCATGGTCTGTTCTTGAGCACTCATAACGTCACCATTCTACAATCTTCACCTGTCTATTACCTTGGAACGCGAAAAATCAGGGTTTGCCGGTACTGTGGTATGCCATGCGTAAGTCTTACTTCCAACCCCTGTTCAAAGCCGCTGCTTTGGCATGCTCGCTGGTCATGTGTGTATCGCTGGCCGCTTGCTCCAGCTCTTCTTCCTCTTCTGATTCCAAGGATTCCTCAAAGTCTTCCGCCAACCAGATTGCCGGCGTAACCGCCAAGGGCAAGCTTGGCGAAAAGCCGACCATCTCCTTCAATGCTCCAATGACGGTGTCCGATGGCTCTTATGTAGTGCTGCAAAAGGGCGATGGCGATACCATTGAAGATGGCGACCGCGTCTGCGCTCAGGGCATTGCCCTCAACGTCAAGGACGGCACCGAGCTGATGGACACCTGGACCAAGAACACTCCGGATTGCTCGCTTAAGGTGGATTCCTCCACGCTCTCCTCCACCTACTACAACCAGATCAAGGGCGCGAAGATCAACACCACCATCGGTTTCGGCGTCAACGATTCCGATTCCTCCGGCTACTCCTATATTCTGGCGATGACCTTCGTCTCCAAGTCCAAGGACCTGGAGAAGGCCACTGGCGAGGAGGTCAAGGATGTACCTGCCAACCTGCCGAAGGTGACTCGCGCCAAGAACGGCCAGCCTTCGATTGATATGAATGGTCAGGGTTCCGTGGATTCGTTGATTTCCCAGACGCTGATCAAGGGTTCCGGCAAGGAGTTGACCGATAAGAACACTGTGGTGGTCAAGTACACTGGCTGGCTTACCGATGGCACCCAGTTCGATTCCTCCTGGACCAAGAACACCACCATTGATGCTGATCTGTACTCTGGTGGTCAGCACACGGTAATCACCGGATGGCAGAGAGGCTTGGTCGGGCAGACCGTTGGTTCTCAGGTATTGCTGGTGATTCCGCCAGATGAAGGCTATGGCACCTCTGCTAAGGGATCCATTCCCGCGAATTCTACACTGGTGTTCGTCATCGATATTCTCGCTGCGTACTGATTGCTGTAATCGTTCTGCAGTCTTTTGACTTTGGGCTCCCTTAACGGGAGCCCTTTTGTTATGGATTACGTTACAGTGGGTGCCTATGCGCATTATTGTTGCCGACTGCTCGGCCGAATATTCCGGCCGACTCAACGCCACACTTCCGCTGGCCAAACGTGTACTGTTGATTAAGGCTGATTCAAGCCTGCTGATTTTCTCTGAGTTGGGCTCCTATAAACCGCTCAACTGGATGACCGCGCCATGCACGATCAAGGAAATTGTGCCGGATACGCAGGATGTGCAAGAGGCCGGAGACGAACAAAAGGTTGCCGAGAAAGTGCTTCGCGTCACTGCGGATAAGGGCTCGGATGTTTTGGAAGTCACGCTGAATCATGTCTATTCCGACCAAACCTATGATTTAGGCGAAGACCCAGGCCTGATCAAAGATGGTGTGGAGGATCATTTGCAGCGTTATCTTGCCGAGCAGATCGAGCGCATCGGCAAGGGTGCGAAGCTGGTGCGTCGCGAATACCCAACTGCTATTGGCCCGGTGGATATTATGGCCATCAATGCTGAGGGTGAGCATGTGGCCGTGGAAATCAAGCGTCACGGCGGTATTGACGGCGTTGAGCAACTGACCCGTTACTGCGAACTGCTCAATCGTGACCCGCTGCTGGCCCCTGTGCATGGCATCTTCGCCGCGCAAACCATCACACCGCAGGCCCAGGTCTTGGCCAAGGATCGCGGTTTCACCTGTCTGATTCTTGACTATGACGATATGAAAGGCACCGAAGACGATTCGCTGCGTTTGTTCTAACGCGGCTAACGTGGCTGTTCCAACATGAAAGAGGGGCTTTCTCTGATGGTTCAGAGAAAGCCCCTCTTTACGCTATGTCGCGCTAGCTGCGAGCTCAGTCCTCCGTGCTGGAGTACTGCACGTCACGGCCGCGCTCGACCGCCACGGTGAGCTTGTTCGAGTCGAAGGAGATGAATCCGTCTGTCACCTCGAACATATGGCGATTGCCATCGGGCTCAACCACGGTGAGCGTACCCTGCTTGATTACCGTGAGCACAGGCTCGTGATCCGGCAGGATACCCATGCCGCCCTCAGAGGCGGGAATGGTCACGCTGGATGCTTCGCCGTGCCACACAGGATGGTCGGCAGCGACGATGTTCACCTTCATCGTGGTCTTTTCCGATTCAGCCATCACTCACCCAGTTCCTTCTGCATGTTGTGCCACTTCTCTTCGAGATCGTCGATGCCGCCGATGCCGGAGAATGCCTGCTCAGGAACGTCGTCGTACACGCCGTCGCAGATGCGGGTGAAGGCTTCGATGGTCTCATCGGCCGGCACGTAGGAACCCGGACGACCGGTGAACTTCTCAGCCACGTAGAAGTTCTGGCCAAGGAACTGCTCGATACGACGAGCACGGTTCACAGTGGTCTTATCTTCCTCGGAGAGCTCGTCGATACCGATCAGGGCGATGATGTCCTGCAGCTCCTTGTTACGCTGCAGAATGGCCTTGACGCGGTTGGCGCACTCGTAGTGAGCCTGGCCCACGTAACGCGGATCGAGGATTCGCGAGGTGGAGCTCAGCGGGTCCACTGCCGGGTAGATACCCTTGGAAGCAATGTCACGAGAAAGCTCGGTGGTTGCATCCAAGTGAGCGAAGGTCGTGGCCGGGGCCGGGTCGGTGTAATCATCGGCCGGCACGTAGATGGCCTGCAGCGAGGTGATGGAGTGGCCTCGCGTAGAGGTGATGCGCTCCTGCAGAGCACCCATCTCATCGGCCAGGTTCGGCTGGTAACCCACAGCGGAAGGCATACGGCCCAGCAGCGTGGACACCTCGGAACCTGCCTGCGTGAAGCGGAAGATGTTATCGATGAACAGCAGCACGTCCTGGTTCTGCACGTCACGGAAGTACTCTGCCATAGTCAGTGCGGTCAGCGGCACGCGCAGACGGGTACCCGGCTGCTCATCCATCTGACCGAAGACCAGAGCGGTCTTCTCAAGCACGCCAGCCTCGTCCATTTCGCCAATCAGATCGTTACCCTCACGGGTACGCTCGCCGACGCCTGCGAACACGGACACACCGCCGTGGTTCTGGGCCACGCGCTGAATCATTTCCTGAATCAGCACGGTCTTGCCCACGCCTGCACCACCGAACAGACCGATCTTGCCGCCCTGCACGTACGGGGTCAGCAGGTCGATGACCTTAATACCAGTCTCGAACATCTGGGTCTTGGATTCCAGCTGATCGAATGCCGGCGGGTTGCGGTGGATAGGCCAGCGCTCGGTAACGGTGATCTGCTCATCCGGCTTCTTGTTGAGGATGTTGCCGGACACGTCGAAAACGTGGCCCTTGGTCACATCGCCGACCGGCACGGAAATCGGAGCACCGGTGTCGTACACAGCGGCGCCGCGCACCAGGCCGTCAGTCGGCTTCAGTGCCACGCAGCGCACGGTGGAGTCACCGAGGTGCTGTTCGACCTCGAGAGTGATCTCGGTCGCCTTGGCCTCGCCTTCCTCCTTGGCGCCCGTGTTGACGATGGTCACATGGAGGGCGTTGTAGATGTCGGGCATATGGCCGACCGGGAACTCAACGTCGATAACCGAACCCTGGACTCGGGTGACGCGTCCGTGAATCGGCTCGCCGTTGGTCTCGGAAGCCACAGTGGTCTGATTCTCAGCCATAGTGCGTTCCTACTCTTCCTTTGTGTTCAGTGCATCAGCACTGCCGATGATTTCGGTAAGTTCCTGCGTGATCGAGGCCTGACGCGAAGCATTGAGCTTACGGGTGAGGTCGTCGACCAGATTGCGTGCGTTGTCCGTTGCCGTGTGCATGGCGTTCTGACGGCTTGCGGTCTCAGAGGCCGCGGCAGTCAGCAAGCATTCGTGGATACGAGACTGAATATACTTCGGCAAAATTGCGTCCAGTACTTCGTCCAGGCTCGGCTCGAAGGCGTACAGCGGAGGAATATCCTCCGAGGCCTTCTCATCCTCCGGATCGGGAACCTTGGCTTCGTTCCCCACGATTTCCACGGGCAGCATGCGCAGCACACGCACCTTCTGAACCACCATGTTGATGAATTCGGTGAAGACGATGTAGAGCTCGGAAACTCCACCCTTCTCCGCCGGCTTCATATAGGCGTCCATCAGTGTGTTGGAGATCGTCTCGGCGATCTCGACGCCGGGCTGATCGGTGTCGCCCTCCCATGTGGCCGCCACGTCACGGTTGCGGTACTTGTAGTACGTCGAACCACGACGGCCGTACACGAACAGCTCCGGCTGCTTGCCATCCGCCTCAAGGCGGGCCAGCAGCGATTCCGTTTCACGGATAATCGAAGAGGTGTACGGGCCGGCCATGCCACGATCCGAGGTGAGGGCGAGGACAGCCACGCGAGGGTTGTCCTCGTCCTTCACAGCGATCGGATGCGTGATATGGGTATGCGCCACCAATGCTTGCACGGCATCGAAAATCGCATCGGTGTACGGCTTCGCGTTCAAGGCCACATCGCGGGCCTTGGCGATATGCGAAGACGCGATCATCTCCTGAGCGTTGAAGATCTTCTCCAACGACTCAGTGGAGTGGATGCGTGATTTCAATGCGAGTTGCGAGCCCATGGCTTACTTCTCTCCCGCCACGATCTTTTCCTGTTCGACCGGAGCGGCCTTGGAGGTGTCAGGCTTCTTGTCGACCAGCGGTTTACCGCTGGAGGTCACGAAGGTGGCACGGAAGGCATCCACAGCCTCGCCGAGAGCAGCCTCGGTGTCGGCAGTGAAGTCCTCGGTCTCGCGGATGGTCTTGAGGATATCGGTGTTGTGGTCGAGGTAGTCCAGCAGACCCTGCTCGAACGGGAGCACGTCCTTCAGCTCGAGATCGTCGAGCTTGCCGTGGGTACCAGTCCACACGGAGACGACTTCCTGTTCCATTGAGTACGGGTGGAACTGCGGCTGCTTCAACAGCTCGGTCAGGTGAGCACCACGGGTCAGCTGAGCCTTGGATGCCGCATCCAAATCGGAGGCGAACATAGCGAAGGATTCCAGCGAGCGGTACTGCGCCAGGGAGATCTTCAGCGTGCCGGAGACCTTCTTCAGTGCCTTGGTCTGTGCAGCGCCACCGACTCGAGAGACGGAGATACCGACGTCCACAGCAGGACGCTGGTTGGCGTTGAATAGGTCGGACTGCAGGAAGATCTGACCGTCGGTGATGGAGATCACATTGGTCGGGATGTAGGCAGACACATCGTTTGCCTTGGTCTCGACGATCGGCAGACCCGTCATCGAGCCGCCACCGAGGTCATCGGAGACCTTGGCGCAGCGTTCGAGCAGACGGGAGTGCAGGTAGAACACATCACCCGGGTAAGCTTCACGCCCCGGCGGACGACGAAGCAGCAGGGAAATCGAACGATAGGCTTCAGCCTGCTTCGACAGATCGTCGAAGACGATGAGCACATGCTTGCCGTTATACATCCAGTGCTGGCCGATGGCGGAGCCGGTGTACGGGGCAATGTACTTGAAGCCTGCGGAATCGGAAGCCGGGGAGGCCACGATGGTGGTGTACTCCATAGCGCCGGCATCTTCCAGGCTCTGCTTCACCGATGCGATGGTGGAGCCCTTCTGGCCCACGGCCACGTAGATGCAGCGCACCTGCTTCTTCGGATCGCCGGACTCCCAGTTAGCCTTCTGGTTGATGATGGTATCGATCGCGATGGCGGTCTTACCGGTCTGGCGGTCGCCGATGATGAGCTGGCGCTGGCCACGACCGATTGGGGTCATTGCGTCGATGGCCTTGAGGCCGGTGGACAGCGGTTCGTCGACCGGATGGCGGTGCATCACGTCCGGAGCCTGGGCTTCGAGGATGCGGCGGCCTTCGCTCTTGATCTCGCCGAGGCCGTCGATCGGCTTGCCCAGCGGGTCCACGACGCGGCCGAGGTAGCCGTCGCCGACAGGCACGGAGAGCACTTCGCCGGTACGGCGCACTTCCTGGCCTTCCTCAATTCCAGCGAAATCGCCGAGGATAACCACGCCGATTTCACGGGCGTCAAGGTTGAACGCCAGGCCGAGCGTGCCGTCTTCGAACGTCAGCAGCTCATTGGCCATGCAACCAGGCAACCCCGTCACGTGGGCAATGCCATCGCCTGCCGTGGCGACATATCCCACTTCCTGGGTGGGGGTGTCGCTCGGCTGGTAGGACGACACGAAGTCATCCAAGGCCTTGCGAATCGAGGCGGGATCGATGGTCAGTTCTGCCATGATCACTCCTTCTATTGGTTATTGTTCAGTCAAGTCTTTGCTTGTGTTCCGCTGCGCGGAGGGTGCTGATGCACCGACCACTCAGTTAGTGCCCGCTTTCACGGTGCGGTTCAGATGCTGCAGCTGGGCTACCACGGTGTTATCCGTGACTTCATCGCCCACCTGGATGCGCATGCCACCCAGCACGCTCGGATCCACCACAGAATTAATGTGCACCGGGCGTCCGGCCTTGGCCGAATAGACCTTGGTCAGGCGTTCGATCTGCTCATCCTTCAACGGGGTTGCGGTGGTCACTGTGACCATCGATTCGCCCATATGGCGGGAGAACTTGTTGATGAGCCACTGGATAGTTTCCAAGTAGCGGCGGCGACGCAGGTTGCACGTAGCGTGTTCGGCGAGCCTCATCGTGATTTTGTTCAGTCCCTTACCATCGAAGATTTCACGGAAGAGCTTCACACGCGAATCACTGGAAGCTTGATCGTCATACAGCTTGGCGCGCACAACCGGCAGGGTCAGCAAGGCCGAATGCAGCTGCGAGAGTTCAATGGACACCTGCAACGTGGCGTCGGTGGCGTCAGCGTAGTACATCATGGCGTCCACACCGAAGTCCTCCACTGCGTTGGCGATATCCCGAGCGCGGCTCCAACGGCGGGCAACCAGATCGGTCATGATCTCCACCGTCATCGGATGAGCTTCGCCCTTGAACAGTTCGTTCAGTACTGCGACCTTATCCGCTTGGGGGCGGGAGGGATCAGTCAGCGCACGCTCCAACGCAATGTTGTGATCGAGCACGCTGGTGATCTTGAACAGTTCATTGCCGATTCGCCATGCATCCTCACGGGTGTCACGCAGCTTCGGGGCCAGCGAATCACGCGACTCGCGGTCTGCAATACGAGATGCCTCTCCTCGCATGGTCACCTCCCTTTCTGGTTACGGATGTTCCTGACGATGTTCACGGTCACTTCTTGGCGTCCAGGTCTGCGATCATGGAGTCAATCATCGAGGACTGCACATCGCTGTCCTGGAGCTTGGCACCAAGAATCTTGCCGGCCAGAGCGGTGGCCAGAGCACCGACCTCGCCCTTGAGCGAGACCATAGCCTGCTGCTGCTGGGATTCCAGCGAACGCTGAGCGTTGGCGGTAATCTGAGCGGCATCGGCTTCAGCACGGGCGCGAGCATCGGCAACGATATGTGATGCTTCAGCGCGGGCGTCGTCGCGAATCTTGGCGGCTTCCACGCGGGCGTTGCTCAGCTGGCTCTCGTACTTGGCCTTGGCTTCAGCAGCTTCCTTCTGAGCCTGTTCAGCCTTGGCGATACCGCCTTCAATCTTGGCGGTACGCTCATCGAAAATGGCCTGGAACTTCGGCATGAAGAACTTGTAGAAGAACACCGCGATGATGGCCAGAATAACCAGCGACCATACGATGTCGTAGACCTCGGGGATGAACAGGTTAATACCGTTTTCCGCTAAAGTCATTGCCGTTCTCCTTTCATAGCTTCATTTCCGTTTGCGATTGTTTCCTTGCGTTGCCACCGATCGGTTTGCACCGTGCGATAGGCAACGGCAGCAATCACTGGAAGATGAAGCCGGCCACCAGTCCGAGGAGGGCCAGAATCTCGACGAATGCCAGGCCCAGGAACATCAGGGTCTGCAGACGGCCGCCAAGCTCAGGCTGACGAGCGGTACCTTCGATGGTCTTGCCAATCAGAATGCCCAGACCGATGCCAGGGCCGATGGCGGCAAGGCCGTAACCGATTGCGTTGAGATTACCAGCGACCTCAGCGAGGGTGATGATATCCATGGGTTTTTCCTTTCTGGTTTTTCTTCTGTAACGAAGGAAATCTTGAAAATCTTTAAGGGGTAACGGTGATTGGGACTGAGGTCCTCAAATCACTCGGTTTCCGGGTAGCTCATGTTGATGTATGCGGTGGTCAGCATGGCGAAGATAAATGCTTGCAGTGCTGCGACCAGGATCTCGAACAGAGTCATAATCAGGCCTGCGGCAAGAGTGCCGACGCCGAGGATGGACCACAGCTTGTTCGGGATTTCGATAAGGAACCACTGGGTGGCGGCAAGGCACACACCAACGGTGATGTGGCCGGAGACCATGTTGGCGAAGAGTCGCAGGGTCAGGGAGACCGGACGAATCACCAGAAGCTCCAAAATCTGAATCGGGGTCAGCAGGATGTAGATCGGAGCGGGCACGCCCTTCGGGAAGAGCTCATCCTTCAAGAAAGAACCGAGGCCCTTCTCGCGGATGCCGGCGATCCAGTACTGGCAGAAGCACCAGCCGGCGAAGACCAGCGGCATGGTGATGGTGGCGGTGGCTGCAATGTTGAAGCCAGGGATGATGCCGCACAGGTTGAACACCAGAATGGTGAAGAACATGGTGGTAATCATCGGCAGGTAACGCTGACCGCGCTCCTTGCCCATCACCTGATAGACGATCTGGTCACGCACAAATTCGATGACCCATTCCACGGCACCCTGCCAGCGGCCAGGAATCAGCTTGGCTCGTGCGGCGGAGATACCGAGGATGACCAGCATGATTACCGTGGCGATGATGCGCACCATGATGATGCGGTTCATCGCAAACGGGGTTCCTGGGAAGATGATCTGTGGAAGAAGGAAGTCGTTAACGGTCGGGAATTTCGGACCGTCTGCGGCCAAAGCTAACCCGTTCAAAAGGGCTTCGTTCATTCTCACGCCTCCTGCTTCTTCAATGTCAGGTGTCAGTTTAGACCAGCGGGACGCGCAAATGTGACGTATTGGTTACTTCCGCTCCCCGCTCCGGGGCTTGCCGTGCGGGGACAGGAGTCGACGCTGCGGCATTCGACTCCGAATGACTGAAAGGTGATTATTGGCCTGAGTTGGGACAAAGTCAACGACATTCGGGCGTGTCTGCTCTCATCCCTACTGCCATAAAGGTTTTACCATTTCGTTATGTTCGGATTCCCTATTAGACGTTTGCTCTTACGCTGCCGAATTTCGTTTATTCACACGTCCGAATAATGAACATCACAGCGTCCGCGGAGCGGTCATATTGTGACACAACCGCCTCAGAACAAGCCCCCTGATGAATCACGCCAGCCGCACCTATCTCGGCTCCCCTTGTCAGGGAAGCTGGCCGCACAGCGGACTGAGGGGTAGTCAGTCTTGATGAATCACGCCGTAGCCATCGTGCAGGAACGGCTCGAAATCATCCTTGCGCGGACCTCCCGGCAAATGACGAATCGAGCGATCGGTACCGAGCTTCTTCTCTTTCCTCAGCTCCGGAACCTCGGTCAGGTCATATGGCGTGGTCTGGTACACCCAATTCAGCCAGTTGCGCCACAACAGATTGCCGTGGGCACGCCAACTGAACAGCGGCTCCAAAGACGGGTCATCATGCGGGAAGTAGTTCTTCGGGAACGGCACGTTGGTCATCCCCTTGGCCATATCGCGCTCATACTCTTCAGCAAGCGTGTACTTGCCGTACTCCCAATGGCCAAGTGCGAACACCTCAGAGAAATCACGCGTAGCCACTAGACCCGGACCAGACTGCGGCCCCCATGTCAACACCTGCAAATCCTGCTTCTTCATTGCCAGATCAGCTTCATTCACGCCGGCAAGACGCGAATGCGGTTGCAGGGAGATTTCATCGAAGCCATTGGTTAGGAAGCAGTACTCATCTTGCAAGTACTGTGGGAAGACGCCGAAAATCTTCTGCAGATAGTTCACCTTGCGCACACCATAGCGGTAATACAGCGCACCCATTGCACCCCAACACAGGTACATGGTGGAGAACACATGGGTGGAGGCCCAGTCAAGAATGGTTTTGAACTCCTCCCAATAATCCACTTCCTCAAACGGCATATGCTCCACCGGAGCACCGGTGACCACAAAACCGTCATAGTAGTTGTCTTTGAAGGCATCCAGCGTCTCGTAGAACTTCACCAGATGATCGGCGGACACATGCGTAGCCTCATGAGTGGAGGTCTTCATGAAATCGACTTCCACCTGCAACGGACTTTTGGAGATGAGCCTCAACAACTGCGTTTCGGTCTCAATCTTTTTGGGCATCAAATTCAGGATTACCAGTTTGAGCGGGCGTACGCGTTGACGCTCCGCTTCAGGCTTCTCGAGAGCAAAAATGCGTTCGGAGTCGAGAATGGCTCGGGCCGGCAGGCCGCTGGGAATCTTGATAGGCATGTTTTCATTATGGTCTTGTTCCGGATATGTTGCATTCCCAGAATGCCCATACGCCGAATGACGTTCATAGATTCCGGTTATGGCACGCTATGAATTCCTTCGATTACGCGCATCTTTACAATGCGACACGCCGAAGAATGCTTCTTATGTTGACAATAATCAATCCATCAGTATTGTAGATAGAGCTGTCTGAAAGACAAGCCGACGCGGGGTGGAGCAGCTCGGTAGCTCGCTGGGCTCATAACCCAGAGGTCCAAGGTTCAAATCCTTGCCCCGCTACCAACAAAACCGGAATCCGGACGGATTCCGGTTTTTTCGTATTTCCAACTAGATATGCCGCCTGCTGGCTATGAACAGCATCACGCCACCGATGAGAACAGCTGCAGCCGTTACCGCCAGCGGAGGCATCATATTGATGCCCGTATCTGGCAATGGTTCGTCGGAATCCTCTTCCTGAGGCTCTTCGGGCTCCTCCTCGTCTGGCTCATCGGGTTCACACGGCTCCTCGGGGTCGCAAGGCTCGGTCACACGAGTGCGCTCCCATGCATCGTCATATCTGCTTGCTGCCGGCATCACTCGGTCGTCGCCTTTGAATTCCCACACGAATACATACCAACCATGTTGCTGTGCAGTAAAAGTCATGGGGTCACCATTGGCATCAAGCGTTCCCGCGCCGATCTTAAACATGCCATTCTTTGCCGGAATATCCCACGTTACCAACTTGCGGTGATGCTCATCTTCCTGAGGCACTGCAGCACCAGTCGGCTTATAACGCTCATCATTCTTCTGATCGGCTGAATCACCAGCCCACCAGACGCTTACCTGCGCATGCGGCCTATCAGCACCAAAGCCAAAAGCCTCATCACCGGTAAAGCTGCCGTGGTCATCCGGAAAACCGGCGACAGTAATGGTGTCGCTTAATTCGGCACCCACCTGAGCGGAATGCTCGGTCACCGTTGATTCCACAGTCAACCTGCTGCGATTCGAACCGCTTTCCTCAGCTTCCAAGAACGTGCTACTCCAGTCACCGGTGAGATAATCCTGCGCTTCCTTGCTCTGCTCGCTTTTACGGAAAACCCACACCCATGTGCTGAACCCACCGCCTGCACGAGTCAGATACGGCTTACTGCCATCCGGTTTGATCATGGCCTGGACGCGAGCGCTCTGGTTGGGTCCGCTGAATGATGCATTGCCATAGGCAACCGGAGCATATCCGTCCGCTTTCAAACGAGCCAAATAATCATCAGCACTTTCGCCGGTTTGAGGTGCCGTAATATGCTGCAAATCGTCAACGCCAAGCCCGGCAAAGTAATATCCCTGAGCATTCAACAGCAGATCCGGCACCCAGTGACTATCAGAGCCGACTACTGCGCTGGTCACTTCATCGAATACTGCGGCGCCAGCATCCAATACTTTGCTTGAAACCTGCGTGTGCACCGATGGTGTGAAATCCTTGCGCACTTTAAATGTCACTGCTTCGCCCGGAACCGAGCTGAACGAATCGAATGCGCGCATATCCTGGCGGGCATCCATATGCTTCATTCGCGGAATGTCATATGTGACACTCGCACGTACTTCACCTCGCCCTGTGGCCTTCCACTGATAGGTCTGTTCCTGCTCGGTAGAGGTCTTGCTCAATGTTTTGAGACCGTTCTCTTCAAACACGGCCGGCCCCTCGAGCGTAATGGTGAACGGCACGTCGGCAACCTGCTGAGGCTGGCGTTCATCGCCGTTGACCACTGTCACCGTAACAGCGCCTCGGCGCAAACCTTCGGCATATGTGCTCTCAATCACGGCATTGCCCTGCGTATTGCGCTCCGCTTCGCTCCACATCTCCTGAGCTCGGGCAAAAACTTCCGGGTGCAGCGGCGCAAGATAGTCACGTTGCGGTTTCCACTGCTCCTGATTGCCGAATTTGTCCTGAATCAGCGATGCGATGGCCGCATAATCATTGGTTGATGCATTACGGTATCGGTCAAGAAGCCAAGCCATGCGCCGGACTTCCATGTCATCATCGACCACTCGTGTGGGGCCGGCCACATAATCGGTAATGATGCTGGCTTCAATGCAGTAATACCGAGTGTTATTGGTATCATTGGCTATAACACCCAATTGAAGCCGGTTGCCGTCGAACGTGAAGTCGATGCGTTGATGTGCGCGCGAGGGAGAGAGCACTATTGCCGCATAAGCGTTTGCAGGTATTCCGATAATTACGCCCATTATCATTGCCAGACCCGCCAGCATGGCCCCCAAAGTAATCACGCGTTTCTTCCACCATGATGCCGCCATGTTCCAATCCTTTCCGTGGTGTGGATCACCCGCGTCATTGCGAGCGAATAGACCATGAGCATGGCAGATTTACGGCTTGCATCAGCCGTTTTTCAGGCAATGTGGTCCGAGCTTGCCGTTTACTGGCGAGTTGTGGATAACTTGGGCATCGAGTTATCCACTTCAAGCCATTTATCGAACGTTCATCCAAAAGTTGTCCACAATGCACGCCAAATGTCGGATTCCCCTTAGAATGGGCCGTATGGCAGTACAACATAGCGCGGATTCGCGCACATCTGAAACAGATTCCCTCGAGGCCGTTAAGGCCGCTCAGACCACTAAGGTCTCCAAGTCCTCCAAGGCAGCGAAGTCAAAGGCGACTTCCCGCCCCAAAACCACCAAGACCACTCGCAAGCGCGTCGACGCCGAAACCGCACGCGCCAATGCAGCGCTCAAGGGCCTGACCGGCGAAGCTCCGGCCCCGTCCATTCCCGCTGATGAGCCCGGTCTGTTCGGTCGTATCAACGTCATGGACATTACGCCTAGCGAAGAGCGCGGCATCTACCCGGCTCGCGTTGAGCTTGGCGAACCGTTCCAGGTGACCGCTCAGGTGTTCATCGAAGGCCGTACCAAGGTGGGCGCCACCGCCATCGTGCGCAATGCACGCGGCAAGGAAACGCTGCGCCGCGCCATGACCTGCACCAACCCCGGCCTCGACCGTTGGGCAGTCACGCTGAAGTGCGGCGAGCACAGCGACCTGAAGCCTTGGGAGGATGGTTATGCCGCAGTCAAGCGCCAGCTTGGCGAATGGACGGTGACCATTGAAGGATGGGAAGACACCTACAAGTCCTGGCTGCACGATGCCCGCATCAAGGTGAAGGTTCATGACGATATGGACAACGCGCTGAACTCCGGTGCCGAGCTGTTGGCTCGCTGGGCCGTGACCCCGGACGCCGGGCTTCCTGCCCGCGAGCGCAAGGCATTGCAGCAGGCCGCCGAGACGATGGCAGACGAATCCCTGACTCCTGAAGAGCGTCTGGCCGCAGGCGACAATCCTCACATCGCCGCTCTGCATGAGTCCAACCCGCTGCGCGACGGCATCTCCCCCAGCCAGCCTCAGCGTTTCAAGGTGGAACGTCCGAAGTCCAGCTTCGCCGCTTGGTACCAGTTCTTCCCGCGCTCCGAAGGTGCCACGGTCGACCCGAACACCGGCAAAATTATTCAGGGTACGCTGAAGACTTCGCTCGCCGGCTTGGAGCGTGCCAAGGCCGAAGGCTTCGACATCGTCTACCTGCCGCCGATCTTCCCGATCGGCGTGACCAACCGTAAGGGTCGCAACAATTCGCTGGTCGCTGGTCCTGATGATCCAGGTTCTCCGTTCGGCATCGGTTCCGAGCTGGGCGGTCACGATACTGTGGACCCGCTGCTTGGCACTATGGATGATTTCAAGGCTCTGACCGCACGTGCTCATGAGCTGGGCTTGGAAATCGCCCTTGATTTTGCCCTGCAGTGCTCTCCTGACCACCCGTGGGTCAAGCAGCATCCGGATTGGTTCCGCCACAAGCCGGACGGCACCATCGCTTTCGCTGAGAACCCGCCGAAGAAGTACCAGGATATTTACCCGATCGACTTCAACGCCGATATGCCCGGCATTGAGAAGGAAGTCGAACGCGTGCTGAACCTGTGGATCGACGCAGGCGTTACCATCTTCCGCATCGACAACCCGCACACCAAGCCGGTTCGCTTCTGGCAGGACGTGATTGCCGCCGTGACCAAGAAGCACCCGGAGATCCTGTTCCTGGCTGAGGCATTCACCCGCCCGGGCATGATGCGTGCACTGAGCTATGTGGGCTTCACCCAGTCCCACTGCTACTTCCCGTGGCGCAACACCAAGGAGGAGCTGGAGGAGTACCTGCCGATCACCAATGGCGACGACGGCTACTACCAGCACAACACCTTCTGGCCCACCACCCCGGATATTCTCACCGCCTACGTGCGCGACAACGGCATCGCCGGCCACTGCGTGCGCGCGGTACTCGCAGCTATGGGCTCCCCGAGCTGGGGCATCTACAACGGCTTCGAGCTGATTGAGAACAAGCAGCGCCCCGGCTTCGAGGAGCAGATCGATAACGAGAAGTACGAGGTCAAGGTTCGCGATTGGTCCAAGGCCGAGCGTTATGGCGTGGCCAAGATGCTCACCTCGCTGAACAAGATTCGTCGCGAACACCCGGCTGCACTGAGCTACCACAACCTGACTATTCTGCCCACCTCGGATCCGAACATTCTGGCGTTCGCCCGCCATACGCCGGCCGAGCTGACCAGCACCGGCCAGGCGGATACGCTGATTGTGGTGGTCAACCTCGACGGTCACAACGCACATCAGGCTATGGTGCATGTGGAGCTGGGCGAGCTTGGACTGCCTACCGACCGTCCGCTTACGGTGCGCGATGAGCTGACCGGCCGTGAGTTCCAGTGGGGCTGGGACAACTACGTTTCGCTCGCCCCGTGGGCTGACGTGGCTCATATCCTGTCTGTGCAGTGATATGTCGTGTATGCCGACTGTGCGAAGGGCAACACTGTGTGACTTCGCACAGTCGGTAGTAGTGTGTGTAACGAATAGTTTCCAGACAAGGAGATAAACAATGGCAGAAACCTTCAACGTTGTGGTCGAGATTCCGCGCGGCTCCAAGAACAAGTACGAAGTCGACCAGGAAACCGGTCGCGTGTTCCTGGATCGTGAGCTGTTCACCGCTATGGGCTACCCGGATGACTACGGCTACATCGAGGGCACCCTGGGCGAGGACGGCGATCCGCTGGACGCTCTCGTGATGGTCAAGAACTCCGTGTTCCCGGGCTGCGTCATCGAATGCCGCGCCGTTGGCCTGTACCACATGGAAGACGAAGAGGGCGGCGACGACAAGGTGCTGTGCGTGCCGGCTGACGTTCGCTACGACGGCATCAAGGATGTCAAGGATGTCAACGAGTACCACCTCGCTGAGATCAAGCACTTCTTCGAGCAGTACAAGGCCCTGGAGCCGGGTAAGGAAGTCAAGCCCGGTGACTACTGGACCGGTGCTGACGTGGCCGAGAAGGAAATCAAGGAAGCTCGCGAGCGCCTCGCCGCTTCCAAGTGATTTCTAGCTGCGCTCAAACGCAATAGAACATGACAAAAGGCTCCTTCGGGGGCCTTTTGTTGTATAGTGATGTTTTGTCTTTTCAACTAGGCGTAGGCGGCGTGTGGGAGCGCTGGTCGAGGCCCATCGCGCAGTACAGCGGCGATGAACCTTCTCAATATTCATGATTTCAATAATCATTCAAACCTTGTTGATTTCCGTTTCCGTATCAATGGATGCGTTTGCCGTTTCCATTGGCAAGGGTCTTACCGTCTCCAAAGTCCGTACACAAGACGCCATCAAAACCGGCTTGTGGTTCGGCGGATTCCAAGCATTATTCCCTCTGCTCGGTTACTTTGCCGCATCCGCGTTCAGCTCATACGTTACCGAATTCGACCACTGGATCATCTTCGGTCTGCTCGTATTCATCGGCGGCAATATGGTGCATGAGGCATTCGAGGAACCCGAGGAGAACGCCAAGGAAACACCTCAATTCGATTGGAAGTATATGCTGCCTCTCGCCGTGGCCTGCAGCATTGATGCATTCGCCGTGGGCGTGAGTCTTGCTTTCATGAAAACCAACATCATCTTCGCCGTCACCTGCATCGGCATCGTCACCGGTCTCTTCTCTGCGGCAGGCCTCTACATTGGTCGCGTTTTCGGCGCACGTTGGCAGCAACCTTCGCAAATCGCAGGCGGTGTGGTGCTGATTCTCATCGGTCTCAAAGTATTGCTTGAGCACCTCGGTATTATCGCTTTCTAATCAGCCGTAGCAGTCATTGTTCGGTCTCATTCCAGCACACAGCGTAGGATGAGACCGAGCAATGACTTTTCGAGAGGTTCACATGACCGAGATCACTCAGGAAAACTGGAAGCACAAGGCAATCAGCATGCTGCTGGCTCAGCTTACGGCTTATGTGCTGCTTATCGCAGCCACTGCCATCACTACGCCTGGGCCAATACCTGAAGCTTCGTTGATTTTCTCGGCTCTCACGCTAGGCATGTTCACACTGTTCTGGCCATTCCGCGGCTCAGTGTTCGACCGCGCCATCACCTTGATTTTCGGCGTGATTTCACTGCTGTTCGTGGTCGTTCCTTTCCCTGTTCATGAAGTACCACCGCAGATGACCACCGAAGATGGTGGCGTGCTGCCCTGGTATTCCTGGGCTCTGGCCGTAGGCTCCTGCTTGTAGTGTTGGTGGTGTTCTCGTTCGGCCGTCAAATGGCTCGCAAGGAACGCTCTCACCTCATTCGTGCGCTGTCTCATGCGGTCACTTCCGGTGTCGCTGCTATTGCCGTGGCCGGCTGGTGCTTCCTGCCCAACCTTGCCGCATTGGTGGCCAAAGGCACCACTGAAGGCAATATCACTGTTGCTGTATTAGTAATACTTGCTCTGGCTCTGGCAGTGGCTTCCGTGCTGTGGGTGCGGGATGCCGATCCTGATCCAACTACTCGCGAACCGTGGATTGGCACTGGATTGTTGCCGGTTATGCTGATGGGCGTGACTATCGCTTCTGCGACGCTGCTGTTGAGCCGATTCTTGGCTTAACAGCACTGGTTGCGTATCATTTTCGCAACGATACGCAACCAGTGTCCCGAGTTGGCGCGTACAATGATGGAAAATTTGCGATTGCATTACATTCGCCAAGGGGGATTAGCGTGACGGACTTAACGTTAATGACATTCGCTAGCGACCCCGCAACGGTACTGCCATCGCTCGCGCTACTGTCTCATCGAGTCCGCGTTCTTCCTATGGATGCCGCCAGCTTGGTGAAAATGCCGGAAAACACCATTCTGTTCCTCGATGCTCGCGACGATTTGGCTACCGCTAAAACCTTGTGCCGCCTCATCCATGCTTCCGGTCTTTCCACTCCTATTGTTCTGGTGCTCACTGAGGGTGGCTTCACTGTGGTCAACTCCCAGTGGGGTATTGCCGACGTAGTGGTCACCACTGCTTCTCCCGCTGAGGTTGAGGGCAGACTCCGTTTGGTTTCCGAGCGCGGCAATGCTCCGGCTGCCACTTCCCCCGGCTCATCGGCTGAACCGGCCACTACCGTGGAAGACGGGCAGATTCGTTCCGGCGATCTCATCGTGGATACTAATGGCTACACAGCATCCCTGCACGGCCGACCCATTGATTTGGCCTATAAGGAATTCGAGCTGCTGAAGTACCTCGTACAGCATCCAGGACGTGTGTTCACGCGCGCCCAGCTACTGCAGGAAGTGTGGGGTTACGACTACTACGGCGGCACCCGAACCGTGGATGTGCACATCCGTCGTCTTCGCGCCAAGCTCGGCGGCGAATATGAGCATCTCATCGGCACGGTGCGCAACGTGGGTTACCGTTTCGACCCGCCTGAAAACGATAAGGGCGATGCTGCCGCCCAGGAAGCCGCCAAAGCCAGCATGCATAGCGCTGCTGAGTCCAACGGTATCGCAGAGTAATCAGCAGCACCCAACTGCGTAGAGCTTTCATACTGATAAGGCCGCTCTTATGCGCGAAAGTAAATCCCAACGCATCGCCCGCATGCATCAGGAATACGAGGTGCTGTGCCAAGTGATTCCAGCGCCACAATGTGCACTGAACTTCACTTCCCCATTGCAGCTGCTTATCGCCACGGTACTGAGCGCACAAACCACGGATAAACGAGTCAATACCGTTACTCCAGAACTTTTCGCAACCTACCCTACCGCCGCCGCATTGGCTGCCGCGAATCCAAGTCAGGTTGAGGATATTATTCATCCGCTAGGGTTTTACCGTTCCAAAACACAGCATCTCATTGGCTTGGCAACCGCATTGGATGAACGATTCGGTGGTGTTGTACCGCAGACAATGGCGGAGTTGACCAGTCTGCCCGGCGTAGGCCGCAAAACCGCAAACGTAGTATTGGGTAACGCTTTTGGCATACCAGGCTTCCCGGTCGATACGCATGTGATGCGCGTTACCGGCCGCCTGCGCTGGCGTACGGATTGGCGTTCCACTCACCCGGATCCAGTCAAAATCGAACATGAAATCACAGCATGTTTCCCACCTGACGAGTGGACGGACCTCAGCCATCGACTGATTCTATTCGGCCGAGCCACCTGCCATGCGCGCAAACCCGATTGTGCAAACTGCCCGCTCGCCGATTCCTGCCCAAGTTATGAGCCGGCCGTCAGTCGGTAGCATGCCATCGTTAGACTGAAGGGCATGCGCAGCAAGCAACATCACAAGCAGAACAGCGGACTAGTTAGTTGGGGAGTCTTCTTTGCAGTGGCTCTCGTGTTAAGCACGCTGGTATGGGCTGGATGGTCGATGTTGCAGCATCGCAACATCGTCGATGATCTTGGCATCGAATCCTCCCCCACCGCACGCGTCACCGTAGGCATTAGCGACATGCCGCAATCGCTGGACGTTCGCGCATCAAGCTCCGCCGCAGCTGAGCGTCTGCTCATCGATAACGTGTATGAAACCCTCGTCACAGTAGATCAGCAAAATCAGCTTAAGCCCGGGCTCGCTACCAAATGGGATGTTTCAAAAGATGGCCTCACCTACACATTGACCATCGCCAGCAACGTCACATTCTCCAATGGGCATACGTTGGACTCCGCGGATGTAGTGTGGTCGCTGCAGCAGGCCGTCACCAATAAATACGCCGACGTTGATCAGCTTGGCGAGCTCAAATCCATCACGAACCCGGATGCTCACACTGTTATCATCAAGCTCACGCAGCCGAACCCCACCCTGTTACGCGCATTATCCGGACGATTGGGCATTGTCTACGATTCTGAAGCCGGCAACATCGATTACGCCAAGCAGCCTATTGGTTCAGGACCATTCACCGTCAGCGGATTCACTGCCGCACAATCGCTCACATTGCAATACAACAGCACATACCACGGCACCAAAGCCAAAGTGGGGTCAGTAGCATTCAACCAATATTCCGATGAGAACCAGCTCACTGAAGCCCTTAACAACGGCAGCATTGATTTGGCCATGCCGACCACTGCAGCTGTTGCCTCTGCTGCTGCAGATAAACAGAATCTTAAGGTAAGCGAAGGTGCCACAACAGACAAAGTACTGCTGGCATTCAATACCGGCACTGATTCCATCATGTCTGATGAAAAAGTGCGCACCTCGTTCCGCTATCTCATCGATGCCGCATCCATTGCTTCCTCTCAACCTGACTCAGCCGGTGCTTTGGGCGGCCCGATCAGTCCTCTGGAAACCGGGTATGAGGATTTGACCGGACTGTTCCCACATGACCTATCGCAAGTACAGTCAATGACCTGGTACTTTGGCACTTATCTGACCACTGTTGATTTCGTAGTCACTGAACAATATCGTTCGATGGCGGAGAATATCGCCCAGCAGATCGGTCAAATTCCAAGGCCAAAAGTCAACCTTGAAGTCGTATCTGATGAGGATTATGCCAAGCGCATTCAGGATGGTTCCTGGGAACTCACCATTATGAGCATGAACGGCTCTGATGGCATAGGGGACTTCGCAAACCCGGATTCAATCTTCCATTACAATCATGCCGAAGCTCAGCAAGCCTATGCGAATGCTCGTGCGGCCACCAATGATGCCGACTATGCGGAACGACTGAAGGCGTATGCGCGCACAATCAGCCAGGACGCGGCAAGCGATTGGCTGTACACGCGCAAATGCTTCACCGTGGCCAACAGCAAACTCTCCGGCTATCCGACCGGTCTGATTGATACGCGCATGCCGTTGGGAGCATTGGATAAGCAGTAGCTCTTACGAGAGTTATTCCTTGTCATACAACATGCATAAACTTTGGCCTTATGACTGAAGGCAATTCCATCATCAACGCCAACCTCACCCCGCTGCCCGACAAGGTCGGTGTAGACGGTCTTGAGGATAAGTGGCGCGCCGTTTGGGATGAAAACGGCACCTACAAGTTCAACAACACTCGTGACCGCAAGGCTGTGTATTCCATCGATACCCCGCCGCCCACCGTTTCCGGCTCCCTGCATGTGGGTCATGTGTTCTCCTACACGCATACCGACGTGGTCGCTCGTTACAAGCGTATGCGCGGCTACGACGTGTTCTACCCGATGGGCTGGGACGATAACGGTCTGCCGACCGAACGCCGTGTGCAGAACTATTACGGCGTGCGCGTGGACGTCTCCCTGCCGTACGACCCGGATTTCAAGCCGCCGTACGAGGGCACTGATGGCAAGAAGATTCAGGCCAAGGATCAGGTGCCGATTTCCCGTAAGAACTTCATCGAGCTGTGCGAGAAGCTGACCGCTCAGGACGAGAAGCTGTTCGAAGCACTGTGGCGCAAGCTGGGCCTGTCCATCGACTGGTCCCAGACCTACCACACCATTGGCGAGCACCCGCAGCGCGTGGCTCAGAAGGCGTTCCTGCGTAACCTGGCTCGCGGCGAGGCTTACCAGCAGGATGCTCCTGGTCTGTGGGATGTGACCTTCCAGACCGCAGTGGCTCAGGCTGAGCTGGAATCCCGCGAATACCCGGGCTTCTACCACAAGATCGCCTTCCGCTTCGAGGATGGCACCCCGATTTATATCGAGACCACTCGTCCGGAACTGCTGGCCGCCTGCACCTCGCTGATTGCCAACCCGGATGATGACCGCTACAAGAAGTACTTCGGCCAGGAAGTCTACTCCCCGCTGTTCAAGGTCAAGGTGCCGATTTTGGCTCACCCGGCTGCCGAAATGGACAAGGGTGCCGGCATCGCCATGTGCTGTACGTTCGGTGATGTGACCGACGTTCAGTGGTGGCGCGATCTGAAGCTGCCGACCCGTTCCATCATTCAGCGCAATGGCCGCATTGTGATGGACACCCCGGATTGGATCACCGATCCGGCCGGCCGTGAGATCTTCGCCGAGACCGCTGGCAAGACCACCTTCTCCGCTCGTAAGGTGATTGTCGACAAGCTGCGTGAATCCGGCGATATGGACGGTGAGCCGACGCCGACCAAGCGTATGACGAACTTCTACGAGAAGGGCGATAAGCCGCTCGAAATCGTCACCTCCCGCCAGTGGTACCTGAAGAACGGCGGCACCGACCCGAAGCTGAACGCTGAGCTCATCGAGCGCGGCAAGGAGCTGAACTTCCACCCGGACTTCATGCGCGTGCGCTATGAGAACTGGGTGCACGGCTTGAACGGCGACTGGCTGATTTCCCGCCAGCGCTTCTTCGGCGTGCCGTTCCCACTGTGGTACCCGGTGAAGGCCGATGGTTCCGCCGATTACGATCACCCGCTGACCCCGTCCGAGGATCGTCTGCCGATTGACCCGACCATCGACGTGCCGGAAGGCTACGACGAGTCCCAGCGTGATGTGCCCGGTGGCTTCACCGCCGAAAAGGACATCATGGACACTTGGGCCACCTCTTCGCTCACTCCGCAGATCGTGACCCACTGGGCTGAGCCGGATGAGGCTTCCAAGGCACTGTTCAAGGCCACTTTCCCGATGGATCTGCGCCCGCAGGGTCAGGACATCATCCGCACCTGGCTGTTCTCCACCGTGGATCGCGCTCATCTTGAGAACAAGTGCCTGCCGTGGGCTCACGCCACCCTCTCTGGCTGGATCTTGGATCCTGACCACAAGAAGATGTCGAAGTCCAAGGGCAACGTCGTAGTGCCGAACGAGCCGATTGAGAAGTTCGGTGCCGACGCTGTGCGTTACTGGGCTGCAGCTGCTCGTCTGGGCCTTGACGCCACTTATGACGTTGGCCAGATGAAGATTGGCCGCCGTCTGGCCATCAAGCTGCTGAACGCCACCAAGTTCGCTCTGGCCATCGGCCGCGAAGACGAGAACCATCACGTTGGTGATGCCGCTACTGCCGCTTGGAACCCGGCTGATGTGACCGAGCCGCTGGATCGCGCCGCTATGGCCAAGCTGGCTCTGGTGGTTCGTCAGGCCACCGACGCGCTGGAGGCTTACGAGCATTCCAAGGCTCTGGAAGTCATCGAAAGCTACTTCTGGCAGTTCTGCGACGACTACATCGAGCTCGTGAAGAACCGCGCTTACGGCACTCCGGACGAGAAGGGCGTGGCTCCTTCCGAGAAGGCCGTTCGTTCCGCCCGCACCGCTCTGGGCCTGGGCCTCGACGCCTTCGCCCGTCTGCTGGCACCGTACCTGCCGTACGCCACCGAAGAGGTGTGGAGCTGGATGCACGCCGACTCCGGCTCCGTGCACCGCGCCGCATGGCCGACTCCGGAACCGTACGTTGAGGCTGCCACCGGCGCTTCTCCGGAGCTGCTGACTTGGGCTGGCAAGGCTGTAGAGCAGCTGCGCAAGATCAAGTCCGAGGCCAAGGTCTCCATGAAGACCCCGATTCTCTCCGTAGCTCTGACCGCCGCTCAGGAAGGTGTGGACGCCATTCACGCCGCTCTGGGTGATATCGCTCAGGCTGGCCGTGTGGTGGGCAAGTTCGACCTGGTTGCCAAGCACGCTGAGGAATCCGCCGCGGAAGACGCTCCCGAAACCGAGGTGGCCGTGGCCGCCAGCGAGCTCGGAGAACCGCCGGTAAAGAAAAAGTGATTTACCCCAGCGCTAGTTGACTGAAGGGTAGTTTCAAGCCGCTGAACTGATGCAACATCGGTTCAGCGGCTTATTTTTTTCGAAATCATCCTATGCTCGTGAAAATTCATACGGTTCCATCTGTCATAGATGGAACCACCAACATCTAAGCTGCGCCTTATGCAGCGTCTAAGCCGTGACGGATACGCAAGTAACGCAATTCCTATTCGAGATGATGCGTAGCGCCTGTTGCCAATCCACAAGTCTCCGGGCATGCAATATTGCACAGACGACTGATCAAACTGCGGCGCAGCCTCCACGGCTGAAGCAATCGGCGCCCCGCGAATTACCGCAAATACCCCCGTTGCGAAGCTCAAGGGGCGTCACCGAGCCCAATATATGATACGTAACGCATTCAATTCACCGCGGAAAGCGATACAGCACGAAAAGAAAATAACTCCCTCGTATTTAGGCACAACATATATTCCCACATTTTTGGATCCTAATATGTGTGTGACTCCCACATTTTTGGATGATAAAATGTGGAAGTCACACACATTTTGGTGGGGGCAATTGAAGTAATCAGGGGTGGCAAATCTGCCATTGTGGGCGATTAATGGGTTCAGACCATATCTGAGGCGTCACTCCAACGATTGGGCGCATGCGGAAGAGTTTGCATTCACACCGTGGGAATAACCAGAAGGTAAGCGGGAGTCTGCGTCGATGACTGCTGCAAAACCGCAGCTGAGCCCAGCTGAGTCGCAGCTTGGGCAATAAGCTGGCCCGCATCGCCGATTTCCACTGTCTCGGCAATCAATGTGCTGAAGTCATGAGTCAATAACGTGCCAGTGCCGTTTTGGCTAAAACCGAAGAGGATTGGAGCTTCGTCAGCTTCATCCTTCCCCGTAGCCGTCTTTGCCGCAGCATCATTCGTCGCATTCGCACCTGCGGAGTTTTCGCTTTCTTCGGAACCTGAACCGGCAGAACTATCTGATTTGCCCCCACCAAGCGCGGAAGTCAAACCGTTCGCATAGCTCATCACATCGCTGGCAGACATCGACATCGTGTCATCGACCAGCGAAGCATTGGAATCCTGAGATTGTTGCTGCTGGGCAGCTTGCGCTTTCTTGCGCGCGATAGCAGCCTTACGCTTAGCCTCAGCCGCCTTGGTTTTGCCATAAAACGACGATGATTGCGGGTCAGCCAAACCTTGCGTAAGAAGGCGAGCATCTGAAATCGTGCTATCGTGTGCCGCCGTAGTATTCGTACCGCTCACTTCGAACTGATTAGAAAATCGCAGCAGAATCTGCTTCAATGCCTGCGATTTGCCAGTATGCTCGCACGCGGTGGCGAGCGCAGCCATCGCGGCATCTACCTTGGACTGCGAATCCTTAAGCTCATCGCTGTTGTTGGTTTCGCTGATGGCCTGCTGCGCATAGGCCGAAGCATTTGCGGAAGATCCACCGATCAGGGCGCTGAGCTTGGCCGTGTACACGTCCGTGTACTTCATCGAATAAGGAATCATCGCAGCAGACAACTGCTTCTGCCCTGCCGCATACTGCTTGGAACCTTTAGTGGCTTCCTCAGCAGCTTCTTTGGTCAGGTCATCGACCAGGCCGGTAGTACCCTGCTGCTGAATACGACGAATTACCTCGTCCAATGCATCCACGGCACCATCATGCATATGCGCGGCGCTCACATTGTTCACCGCATTTGCCAAATCAAGCACCGCCTGAGCAAGCGGGGTATCGCCGGACAGTTCACCGGCCGTGCCAACCAGCGCAGGCAATTGCGTGGAAGTACCGATAGAACCAGATAGATGCGTAGTGTATGAGCCCACATAGGCAGCCATGTAATTCTGGAATGTTTGCTTATGCGCGACTGTACGTTCAGCAGTCACAGATTGGGCGAGCTGCTGCTCGTTGGCGCGCAAGGCCTTGAGCTGATCGATCAGCTGCTGATGCTCGCTGGAGCCGGCATCAGTCAGCGAATCGACCAAAGTGAATGCGGTGTCTGTCAACTGAGCAGCATCGGAGCTGGCATTCGTGCCATTGCCGGTATCATTGCCAGGCAGCACAGCGAGCGCGATGGAACTCATGGTGAAATGTTTGGCGTTCATATAACAGCTGAATTCCAAAGTCGTTCCGGCCTGTCCTGCTGCCGCAATCAACGTGTTGGTGCCTTGCGTACTGACGGATACGTTGCTATCGGCGGAGATATCATCGGCGACTTGGCTGGGAACGGTGAACGCCACCATCGGAATGGTTTGACGAGCGGTATTGCCGGAAGCATGCGCCGGTCGAACCGTGACATGCACGCCTACAAGTCCTGAAGCATTTGCGACTGTGCTAGCCGAAACATTCGGGCCATTCAGTGAATAGGTGATGTCAATCGACCAAGGGAGTCGGGTTGCGGACTTAGGAAGTCGCTGTACGGTCTTGGATGCGCCCGATGCCACGTAGTAACGCGTCGGCTCGCCTTCTTCATCGGTTACCGCATAGATGTCGGAGGCTGAATCGAGCATGGCAGCATAATCGGGGTCCTGCGGACGGGAGGCCCATGCGCCGCCCACAGCACCCGTCACGCATAACGCGCAACTGAGTACTGCAGCGGTAAGCCTCATATCCGTATCCCAATTCTTTCGTGCGAGTAATCATGCGTCAATAATCAGACCGCATACCAATCTAGTTGACATCATCGCATCACCATATAGGCAAGATGCTTGCGAATAACTAGTAATCAGCAAACCAGCGACAATGTAAATCTCAGCTCAGGCGAACACATCCAGTACGCCCGGATCGCCACCGGCCTCGGCGATGCGCTGATGGCGCTTCTTAGCCTCGGTCACTACGAATTCGCGGTATTTTTCGGCGATTTCCGGATCCAGGCCTGCTTCGATGGCAATGCGATGCAAGCGCTCAATCTGGTAATCCTCACGCTTCATATCTTCAGGGGCAAAGCCGGCATTGGCTTTGAGTACACCGACCTGTGAAGTGGTTTTGAATCGCTCGGCGAGCAGGGAGATAACTGCGGAATCGATATTGTCGATGGATTGACGAAGCGCTTTGATGCGCGCCACCGCCTGCGCGGTCTCCGGATGTGCCGCCGCCTGGGCGGAATCGATGGTCGTCCTCTGCCAGTCACTGCTCGTTTCGCTCATAGTTTCGAGGATACTCCCCTATCGCGGTATTTCGCGACCACCGTCTGCTTCCATGAAGCAAACCTATAGTGGAATTGATAAAAAGGCCGCGCCTCGCATGGCGCAGTATGCACACTTTGCGAAGCGCAGCCCTTCAATAAGGCTACCGAGACATCATCAGTTACCGTTTACAGCGTTGCCGTTGTTGGCCTGCTGCACAATGGCGGCGAGGAAGTCGCGGTTGGTGGCGGTCTTCTTCAGGCGCGACACCAACGTCTGGTAGGCCTGCTCGGGCTCCATGCCACCGAGCAGTCGGCGCAGACGGTAGATGATCGGCAGTTCCTTGGGCTCGGTGATGAGCTCCTCACGGCGGGTGCCGGAGGCGTTGATGTCGATGGCCGGGAACAGGCGCTTGTCTGCGAGCTCGCGGGACAGACGCAGTTCCATGTTGCCGGTGCCCTTGAATTCCTCGAAGATCACCTCGTCCATCTTGGATCCAGTTTCCACCAGTGCAGAGGAGATGATGGTCAGGGAGCCGCCGTTTTCGATGTTGCGGGCGGCGCCGAAGAACTTCTTCGGCGGGTAGAGCGCCTGAGCGTCCACACCACCGGAGAGGATTCGTCCGGAAGCCGGAGCTGCGATGTTGTAGGCACGAGCCAGTCGGGTCATGGAATCAAGCAGCACAACCACATCCTGACCGAGCTCCACGAGACGCTTGGCGCGCTCGATGGCAAGCTCGGCAACCGTAGTGTGGTCGGAGGCCGGGCGGTCGAAGGTGGAGGAAATGACCTCGCCCTGCACCGTGCGCTCCATGTCGGTGACCTCTTCCGGTCGTTCGTCCACGAGCACCACCATCAGATGCACTTCAGGATTGTTGGTGGTGATGGCATTGGCGATGTTCTGCAACGTGATGGTCTTGCCAGCCTTCGGCGGGGAGACAATCAGACCACGCTGGCCCTTGCCAATCGGAGCCACAATATCCATGATGCGGCCGGTGAGCTTGTTCGGCGTGGTTTCCTGCTTCAGACGCTCCTGCGGGTAAAGCGGGGTGAGCTTGGAGAACTGCGGGCGGTTCATCGCCTCTTCCACGCTCTGGCCGTTGATGGAGTCAATGGACTGCAGCGGTACGAACTTCTGACGCTGATTGCGGCGGTCGCCTTCACGCGGGGCACGGATGGAGCCGTGCACGGCGTCACCCTTCCTGAGGCCGTACTTCTTGACCTGGCCCATAGAAACATAAACGTCGTTCGGGCCGGGCAGGTAGCCGGAGGTGCGCACGAACGCATAGGAATCGAGCACATCGATGATGCCGGCCACCGGGACGAGATCTTCCTGCGGCTCTTCGCGGCGATCTTCATCGGCGACGTTCTCACGGTCACGACCACGCATACGGCGGTTACGGCGATCGTTACGGTCGCCACGCTCGTTGCGGTCATTGCGATCGCCGCGCTCCGAACGCTCGCCGCGGTCGGAGCGCTCACCACGATTGCGGCTACGGCGAGTGAATTCGCCGCGCTCCTCATCCTGCTCTTCTTCATCGAGCGGCTCATCGTTCTTCTGCGTGGGAAGCGTGGCCAAGATATCGTCAAGGTCGCGCACGTTCTCTTCATCCTGCTCGGCACGGCGACGGCGACGCGGCTGACTATCCTCATCGTCACGAACACGACGAATCAGCGGAGCTTCCTCATCATCACGGCGACGGCGACGCTCATTCTGAGCCGGAGCGGCACCATCCAAATCAAGGCTGGCAAGCAGGTCGTCAGCTGCAGGAGCTTGTGCTTCCGCGTGCTTACGCGGCTTACGGCGACCGCGAGGTTCGATATCAATGTTGACATCATCCTCATTCCTATTGCGGCGGGCGCGACGCTCGTTCTTACGCTCAGATTCGTTGGCGACAGGCTCGGGGAAGTCAATCTTCGGCTCATTGGAAGCCTGTTCCCGTGCGGGTTCAGACTGAGCCTGATCGGCGGTCTTCTGATTGTCTGTTGCAATAGTATCTGCTGCTTCAGCTGCAGGAGCGGTGACTTTAGCGGTCTTGGGCACACGCACGGTAACACCAGCAGGTGCTTCACCGCCGCTGCGTGCGGCCTGCAAAGTGGCAAGGAGTTCAGGCTTACGCATGGTCGAAGTGCCACGCAATCCCATCTGCTTAGCGAGTTCCTTGAGCTCAGGAAGCTTCATATCTTCTAGATTCTGGCTATTTGCCACTGGTTGCCCTTTCCATACCGAACAGGCATATGCCCACTTACGGAGTTAAGAGTGATTTTGCGGGTTCACCCGCTCATGAATGTTCGCTGCGTCTTAAGCGCCCTTGCGAACTTCGAATACTTTACAACGCCTCACCGACCAAAAGCAAAACGGCCTACCGCATAAGCGATAGGCCGTTTTAGAAGCTCCGCCAACTACTTCTATGTAAGCGAAGTAAGCAGTGTAACTAATTGCTTACTTGACGGCAGAAGGAGTTGGCGAGTGCGGTAGCAAGGCGCACCGAGGGAAGATGTACAAAGGTACATCGACCGAGGAGCAACGCCGCTAACGCTCCGCCAACTACTTCTGCTCGTGGTAGGACTTTTCGGTGTTGACAGACCACACATTCTTCTTGGAGGTCTTGCCGGTCTTGATGTTGCTGACGGCTTCCATAGCGGTGGCCATAGAGTGATCCATGTTGTTGTAACGGTGCTGACCGTTACGGCCGACGCAGTAGAGGTTGCCGAAGCCATCAAGATATTCGATGAGCTCATCCATATGCTCGTAAGTGTCGAAGTAGGCGGGGTACGCCTTCTTGACGCGCTCACGATGGGAGTCGATGACCTCTTCCGGACCGTTGATCACACGCATGCGGGTGAGCTCGGAGATGGCGAACTTGGTCACATCCTCTTCGGACATGTTCCAGAAGGAGTCGCCTTCCTCGCAGAAGTACTCGAGGCCGACCCACACGGTGTTGTCGACATCCTTGACCAGGTATGGGCTCCAGTTGTTGAAGATCTGGAGACGGCCGACCTTGTAGCCCGGATCCTGCACGTAGATCCAGCAGTCCGGCACGATCGGCGGATTGCCGAGGGTCGGGATGTCGGTGGTGTTCTTGAGCTTCAGGTGCTTGACCAGCAGGCCCACGGTCACAAAGTCGCGGTACGGCAAGCCGCTGGCAACAGCGGTCATGTCGGCCGGGGCGGCCTTGGAATCAGCGGCCTCGGGATCGGCGCCGGCAGCGTCAATGGCGTTGACCAAATCCTTGACCGGCATGGAGGAGATGAACTGATCGCCGGCGAGTTCGGTACGGTTACCCTCGGAATCCACGTATACCACGGAGGAGATGGCGCCGTTGGTCTGGCGCACCTCGACCACCTTGGCGTCGGTCAGCACCTTCACGCCAGCAGCTTCACAGTTGGATTCCACGGTCTCCCACAGCTGGCCCGGACCGTACTTCGGGTACCAGAACTCCTCGATCAGGGAGGTTTCCACCTCGGCGTTGGAACGCTTCTTGGGCAGCAGCTTCTGGAAGGCGTTCTTCAGCACGCCCATGATGCTCAGGCCCTTCACGCGCTGGGCGCCCCAGTCCGCGGAAATCTGGGAGGGGTGACGGCCCCACAGCTTCTCGGTGTAGCCCTCGAAGAACATGGAATACAGCTTGCGGCCGAAACGGTTGATGTAGAAGTTCTCCAGATTGTCTTCCGGCAGCTTGTGGAACATGGACTTCAGGTAGCTGAAGCCGGCCACCAAGGTGAGCTTGAAGCCCATCGCCTTGAAGGTGTTGACGCTCAAAGAAATCGGGTAATCGAAGAAGCGGCGGTTCCAGTAGATACGGGACACGCGGTGACGCTTGAGCATCACCTTGTCTTCAATTTCGGGATCCGGGCCACCCGGCTCCATGTCGTGCTCACGGCCCAGCTTCTTGTCATCATAGGAAGGAGCACCTTGCAGCGGCAGAACGGTCTTCCACCACTCCATGATGCGGTCGTCCTTGGAGAAGAAACGGTGACCGCCGATATCCATGCGGTTGCCGTTGTGCTTCACAGTGCGCGAGATACCGCCGAATTCGCGGGTTTCCTCGAGCACGGTCACATCGTACTTATCAGAGCCGCCATCCTTGACGAGCTCCCATGCGGCGGTCAGGCCAGCGGGACCACCGCCGATAATCACCACAGACTGCTTTTCGCTCACTTGCATCTCCTTACAACAAAATCAGCGATAGCTTACCTTAAGCCTTGGAAACGCACGCTTCAATTGTGCATTTCGTCACGATTTCTCTTCGGTAATCGCCTGCACTCTAGAGTGCTTAATGAATATCGTCGGGGATGTCAATGTCGGTTTTCTGCACCTCTTCGACGTTGACATCCTTGAAGGTCACAATGCGCACAGACTTGACGAATCGGCTGGAACGGTACACATCCCACACCCAAGCATCAGTCAACTGCACATCAAAATACACATCCTGTCCAGCGGAACGGACGTTGAAATCAACCTTGTTCGCCAAGTAGAAGCGACGTTCGGTTTCCACAACATAGGTGAACAGCTTGATAACGTCGCGATATTCCTTATACAGGGCGAGCTCGGCATCGGTTTCGTAATTGTCGAGATCCTCGGCGCTCATGCTACGTTCACTTCTCGCTTTCTGTATCACGCTTACGACCACGGCCCAGCGTGCGCCACCATGCTTCCTTGGAAGCCTTACGCTCGCCTTGCCCGTATGGCCAATTGCTTTCTTCTTCCGCAGTCAAACGGGACTTCTCGTGCTGGGTTTCCGCTGACCCATCTGACTTCTGCGCATCCGCCGCGCTCTTACGCGCATCCGCCGCATGTGCTGCCGACGTATCCTGTGCATCGCCGGAACGCAATGTTTCCACTCCCGCAGAAGTACTTTCAGCTGCATTGTTCTGACGAAGAGCCACAGAATGCTCGCGTGCAGCAAGCGCTTCCTGCACACCCGGATTGTTTTCAATCAAATGCATACCGAATGCGTCAAGCGAACGGATTGGATCGTATTCGTCCACCAATGTGTCCATCACAATCAAATCCTGATACTTGCTGTTTTCAGCATCCCACAACGCATCGCGCGAAGTTCCGGATGGCACAAAACCAAGAGACTGGTACACCGAAATCGAACGCGTATTGTTCTCCGGAACAGCCACCCAAATACGATGCATGCCGAGACCTGCCGGCTCCGAGGCGAAACCGTACGTCATAACGCGGGGCATGGCATCACGCGAGTAGCCACGACCACGGTAATCACGACCAAGCACAATCTGAATGCGGGCGGAACGAGACCAACCATCGATATCGATCAGGAAAATCATGCCGATAACATTGTCGGTCGAGGCAGCATCGGCTTTGCCATCTTCATCGTGATCGGCATCAGTCACTACTGCCCATGCGATAGTTCGGCGAGATTCCGGATCGCCAACGCCAGACTCCGCAGGAGCCAAGCCGGACTCCCATGCCTGAGAACGGCGTACCCATGTATGAATCATAGAACGTTCAGTAGCCGCATCCTTGCCAGTGATTTTGGAAGCACCGTAAAACGCGTCAAGTTCATCAAGACGCGGCAAATCCTCCAACGTAGCCGGACGTAAATGCACCATTTCGCCTTGGATCGGCGGAATGATGATGCTTTGAGGCAGGTCACGCTTGACCTGCGCGTCCGCTGGCATGCTCAACGTCTCGTTGGTCTCGGTCATTTGATGTTCGTCCCCTGTTTCGGCTCATGATGACTCATGATTCGCTCACGATCAGTGCCGAACATATCTTACTCTGCTGGGTGAACGCTGGAAAGAGGCTGTGGAGCGAGCCACTGCCCAACCACGCGCAGTTACTGCCTCTTTATGCAACAAAACAGGCCGTAACTGCGCGGGGTTATTGTTCTCTCGCGCAGTTACGGCCTGTTCAGCAGCCTGCCGGCTTAATGGCTCAGGACTTGATCTTGCCCATGACCACCTTGGTGACGGCCTTGGCATCGGCCTGACCGCGGGTGGCCTTCATCACGGCACCGATGATCACACCCATCGGCTTCATGTTGCCGCTCTTGAGCTTCTCAACCACGTCGGGGTTGGCCTCGAATGCAGCGTCGACAGCGGCTTCGATAGCGCCGTTGTCTTCGACGATCTTGTAGCCGTGCTTCTTGACGACCTCATCCGGAGTGCCTTCGCCCTTCAGCACACCTTCGACGGTCTGCTTAGCGAGCTTGTCGTTGAGCTTGCCATCGGCAATGAGCTTTTCGACTTCAGCCACATCGGCCGGAGTAATCGGCAGCTCTTCGAGGGAGACACCCTGAGCGTTGGCGGCGCGAGACAGCTCGCCCAGCCACCACTTGCGGGCGCCAGCAGCCTTAGCGCCAGCCTTGACGGTGTCCTCAATCAGGTCGAGAGCGTCGGCGTTGAGGATGTCACGCATCTGCAGATCGCTCAAGCCCCATTCAGCCTTGAGACGGTTGCGACGTTCACGCGGCATCTCCGGCATCTGGGCCTTGATCTCTTCGATATGCTCCTTGGTGATGTGCAGCATCACCAGATCCGGATCCGGGAAGTAACGGTAATCGTCAGCATCGGACTTCACACGGCCGCCAGCAGTGGTCTGCGTAGCCTCATCCCAGTGGCGGGTCTCCTGCAGAATATCCTTGCCTTCATCCAGACGAGCGGCCTGACGGCGAATCTCGTACTGGATGGTCTTCTCAATGCCGCGGAAGGAGTTCACGTTCTTGGTTTCAGAACGAGTGCCGTACGGAGCATCGGCGGACGGACGCAGGGAAACGTTCACGTCGGCGCGCATGTTGCCCTGCTCCATGCGAGCGTGGCTGATGTTCAGCGCACGCACGATGTCACGGATGGCACGCATGTAAGCACCTGCGATTTCCGGAGCACGGTCGCCAGCGCCCTCAATCGGCTTGGTCACAATCTCAATCAGCGGCACGCCGGCACGGTTGTAATCCACGAGAGAGTGATCGGCACCTTCGATACGGCCGTCAGCACCACCGACGTGGGTGTTCTTGCCAGCGTCATCCTCAATGTGGGCGCGCTCGATCGGCACGCGGAACACAGTGCCGTCTTCCAGCTCAACATCCAAGTAGCCGTTGCCATTGGTGGGCTTATCGTACTGGGAAATCTGGTAATCGCGCGGCATGTCCGGGTAGAAGTAGTTCTTACGAGCGAACTGGCTCCACTCGGCGATTTCGCAGTGCAGGGCAAGACCCAGCTTGATGGCGTAATCAACAGCCGTCTTGTTGACTACCGGAAGGCTACCCGGCAGACCCAGGGAAACCGGGGTCAGCTGAGTGTTCGGCTCACCACCGAACTCGATATGAGCCGGGCAGAACAGCTTAGTGTTCGTGCTGAGCTCAACGTGGGTTTCCAAGCCGAAGACCACATCATACTTCTTGGTGGCATCGGCGTACTTCATCAGTTTTTCAGCCATGATGTTGCTTATCTTTCCTTCCGATGCTTTACTCAGCGAGACCGTCAAGCCACGGGGTCTTGAGGCTGTTCCAAATCGGGCCGCCCCAGCTTTCCTCAAGGGCTGCCTCAAGTGCGGCTGCCGGCTTGTACATGACTTCGTCGCGCTGCTGCGGGGCGATGAACTGGAAGCCAACAGGCAGGCCATCGTCGGAGAGGCCGGCCGGAATGGACATGGCCGGCACACCGGCGAGGTTGGCTGGAATGGTGGCAATATCGTTCATGTACATGGCCAGCGGATCGTCCATCTTCTCGCCGAACTTGAAGGCGGTGGACGGGGAGGTCGGGGAGACCAGCACGTCAGCCTGTTCGAAGGCCTTCTTGAAGTCCTGGATGATGAGAGTACGGACCTTCTGAGCGGAACCGTACCAAGCATCGTAATAGCCAGCGGACAGCGCATAGGTGCCGAGGATAATACGACGCTTGACCTCGTCGCCGAAGCCAGCCTCACGGGTGTAGGCCATCATGTTGGCGGCGGTTTGCGGTACACCAGCCGGTGGCATCACGCGCAAGCCGTAGCGCATACCATCGTAGCGAGCCAGGTTGGAGCTCACCTCAGACGGCATGATGATGTAGTAAGCGCCCAGGGAGTAGCCGATGTGCGGTACGGAAACCTCAACGACCTCGGCGCCCATTTCCTTGAGCTTGTCGACAGCCTCGTTGAAGCGGGCTTCGACGCCAGGCTGGAAGCCATCACCGCCGAGCTCCTTGATGAGGCCGACCTTCAGACCCTTGAGATCGCGCTTAGCGCCTTCGCGTGCGGCGGCGACCATCGGGCGCGGGCCTTCAGGAATGGAAGTCGAATCGCGGCGATCATGGCCACCAATGACTTCCTGCAGCAGAGCAGAATCGAGCACGGTACGGGAAACCGGGCCAATCTGATCCAGAGAGGAGGCCATAGCAATGGCGCCGAAACGAGAAACGCCACCGTAGGTGGGCTTGACGCCGACAGTGCCGGTCAGAGCGCCCGGCTGACGGATGGAGCCACCGGTATCGGTGCCGAGGGCCAGCGGAGCCTCGAATGCGGCGACTGCGGAGGCAGAACCACCACCGGAACCGCCAGGCACACGCTCGGTATCCCACGGATTGTGGGTGGTCTGATAGGCGGAGTGCTCGGTGGAGGAGCCCTGTGCGAACTCATCCAGGTTGGTCTTGCCGAGCAACGGCATGCCAGCGGCCTTGAGCTTTTCGATGACGGTTGCGTCGTACGGCGGCACCCAGCCTTCGAGAATCTTGGAGGCTGCGGTGGTTTCGATGCCCTTGGTGACAATCATGTCCTTGATGGCAATCGGCACGCCGGCCAGTTCAGGCAGAGCGGCCTTGTCTTCGGCGGACTTCTTGTCGAAGGCATCGGCCTGCTCGAGAGCCACATCGCCGGAGACCTTCAGGAAGGCCTTGATGGATGGCTCGGCGGCTTCGATGACCTTGAGGTGGGCTTCGACCAGCTCGCGAGAGGTGACGTCGCCCTTCTTGATGGCAGCAGCCTGCTCGGCGGCGGACAGCTTAACGAGAGTTGCGGTTTCGTTGCTCATCGGGTTCACTCCTCGCTTCCCAGGATTCGCGGTGCCACGAACATACCGGCCTCGGTCTTCGGGCCTCCTGCAAGAGCCTCTTCCTGCGTGAGCGGGGTTTCGGCAACGTCCGGGCGCATGTAGGCTTCGAGCGGAACCGGGTTTGCGGTGGGCTCGACGTCGTCGGAAGCGACTTCCTGCACCTTGTTAATGGAGTCTGCGATGACGTTCAGTTCGCCCTGCAGACGGGTGATTTCCTCATCGGTGAGCGCGATTCGGGCAAGATCGCCCAAATGCACGATTTCTTCGCGTGAAAATGTTGGCATGCGCCTTACTATACGAGCGGTTTGTGACACGCTGAATATCAGCGCTCAAAGCATGAAGCTGACATTGCGGAACAGTGCCGCACACCTCTTTACTTCACATCCACATAATTGGTAACGAGTAAGCCGCCAGTCCAAGCCGCGGCTACCCAAACCAGCAGCATCAATCCGGACTGCCACCATTCGGGAATCCAGTAGTTCTGCTGAGAAGTGACCGAAGAGACTGCCTCACTGTTGATGCTCGCTCCGAGGAAATTATTCATCGCCATATCAGGCGTGAGATAAGCCAAGGTGCCAAGCCAGGAAATCTGACTGACCGCCATAGAAACGATGGCCAATACGGATGAGAGCACCATAAGCAGCACGACCACTGCGCTGACTCCGCCTACTGTGGAACGGGTCAAACCGCCTAGTCCTACCGCCATCAACGCAATGAGCATGATGACTACCGGGAATCCGACTACGGTGATGGGGATGATTCGCCATTGGCCATCGCTGAGCGGCGCAACATCATGACCTTGGACGAACAGCCAGAGTATGCCAGAGGCCAGCAGAATACCCACGATGCCTGAGGCGAGCGCGCAGAGTGCCACGGCGATTGACTTGCTGATATAGAACATGCCTCGTCTGGGATTGGCAGTCAGGCTAGATTGAATGGCGGATGTGGTGTATTCGCTGGTGATGGCCATAACGCCGAAAATGCCAATCACCAGCGCGGCGGTACTGCCCGAGGATGCCAGTACCGCCCAAAGATCGACGGCGGCGAGCGGCTTGGGTTGGTCGAGTGTTGTGCCGGTGGTGATATCAATGGTGGCCATGAGCGTTATGGTCCAGGCGCTCAGTGCGGCCATGCCCACCATAAGTGCGGCGGCTAGGCCGAGGAGAATCCATGTGGATTTCAATGATTGGAGCTTGAGCAGTTCGGCCTTGAGTGAGCCGAGGAACGACAGTCGGCTGCGGCGAGACCAACGGTTGGCGCGCCGGCTGGAGGAGCGTTGCTGGTAGCGGCCAGTGATGCTCTGGGTATTCATGACATTGGCATTAGCGCTTGCATGGGCATTATTGGAACTCATCGCGTCACCTCCGCAACCGGTTTAGTCTGATATTCGACCTGATTATGAGTTAATGCCATGTATGCCTCCTCTAGTGAGGCGTGTTCCTCGATAAGCTCATAGGTGATGAGTCCAGCTTGGGCAAATACGTGGGCTGCTGTGACCAAATCGGCTCCGGTGATGCGGAAGACCTCGCCAACAGGCGGGTCTGCAGGGGTACGTTGATCTGATATGACCTGCACTTCTTGCGCCGAAGAAAAAATCGCTTTGAGCTTGTCCGGCTCGGGGGTGACTACGCGGATGGACCGTGCGGAATGTTCAGCTACGAACTTACTGACTGTTGTGGTTTCCAGAATGTTGCCTTGCCCGATGATTACAAGATCGTCTGCAGTAAGCGCCACCTCGCTCATAAGATGTGAACTCAGCAGTACGGCACGCCCTTGCACGGCATAGTAGCGGCACAAGTCGCGTACCCATTTCACGCCTTCTGGGTCGAGCCCGTTGATGGGCTCGTCCAACACCAGATTATGGGGGTCTCCCAGTAACGCCGCGGCAATGGACAGGCGCTGGCTCATGCCAAGTGAAAATCGCCCGGCTTTGCCTTTAGCCACACTGGTTAAGCCGGTCATATCAATGACTTCATCCACTCGGCGTTCGGGAATGTTATTGGTATAGGCCAGAGCCAACAGATGGTCGCGGGCTGATCTCGATCGATGTGCGGATTTCGCGTCCAACACCGCGCCGACTGCACGCATTGGGGCGCGCAGGCTGGCGAATGGCTTGCCATCAATCAATGCATGGCCGCTGTCTGGAGCGATGAGGCCAAGCATCGCACGCATGGTAGTGGATTTGCCTGCTCCATTGGGACCCAAGAAGCCGGTGACCTTGCCATCTGCGGCTGTAAAGGTCACGTTATTCAGCGCTTGTTTGGACTTGAATCGTTTGCTGAGCCCCTCAACCTCAATCATGATTCAACTTTACGCGCCGATTTAACGCCCCGCCAGTACTACTGACGGTATTGCAAGGGAATGTTATTCCTCGTTCGCTTCTGAGTATTCTGTCGACCGGGTCAGCTCGGGTTTAGGAGGCGATAGTAGCGTGCTGAGCAATCCAAGCATGCATGGCTACGGCTGCTGCTGCGCCAGCGTTGATGGAGCGTACGGATCCGAACTGGGAAATGTAGACCACGTCATCGGCAAGGTCAAGAGCTTTTTGGCTTAAACCTGGACCCTCTGCTCCAAACAGCAGTAGGCAACGCTTAGGGAATCGGTAGGTTTCCATTGGCACTGCGCCTGGGATGATATCAAGGGCGATGACTCGGGCCGACTGCAGTTCTTTGATGCGATTATCTGCGTCCGCAAGTTCCGCCATTGCGTTTTGCACAAGGGAGATACCGCCAGCGTTACTCGTATTACTCGCATCGAACGAGTTAGGAATCAATGACTGGCTGCCCGCTACAGAGGCATTCGCACCATATTCATGAATATGGATGGCAGCCGCAGCGGCTCGGGCGCGTTCAGCAGCGATTTCGCCAGCGATGCGGTTGTGCCAGCATTCCACCAATTCAGCTATGGACGGGTGATGCTCTACATGCTGGTAGAGCTCGGTCATTAATGCACCTTTACGATTCCACTTATGTGGGCCAACGATGTGCACGCGCCTGGCTTGAAAGGCATTGGCCGTACGCACCATAGAGCCGATATTAAAATCGTGGGTCCAGTTTTCCACCGCGACTTCAAAATCATGGCGGCCATGCGCGTCCAAGTCATCTTTAATGGCCTGGACTGTCCAGTAACGGTAGCGGTCGAGCACGTTGCGGCGATCGCCATCATTCAGCAACTCGGTATCAAAGCGCGCATCGTAGTTCGCGGATGTTTGATCATCCGGGCGAGGTTCACCGGGATGAGTCTCAGCCCACGGACCTACACCGATTTCACGGAATTCAGGTTCACCGGAAGCCTTTGCGGCCAAGGAAATCTGATTTGGTGCGTGCACAATTACTCCTCTGCAGGCATCCGCGCAGCGCAAGATAATCGTTGCGCTTACCTCTCTCCCCTAGTTCGGGGAGCCCTACCAATACAACGCTATGAACTATGAACGGAGTTCGGACTCGTCAAAGACCTGGACGAACGGCAATACCTGACTATCTCCTGTTGCCGGATTCACCACGTTGATATCTTTGGCTCCACCGCCAACCAGTGATGCAATGGCTACAACCTTGGCACCAAGTTGTTCCACAATGCCAAAATCAAGGCTGAGCTCATTGCCGTTACGCAGTGTTACCAACGAGCTAGTCTGCACGTAAGACTTCTCCGACAGCCACGCATCAAGCAATACAACGCGGCGGCCTTCGATGGACGGCCCCTTGATGGAGGGGTATACGAAATCCATTACGAATCCGTCCAAATCTTCGCCGCGGGAGGCAGCTGCTTGAATCATGGCAGATACCATTGGCACCGCTGCTGCGGTCAAAGCACCTACTGCGTCAAAATCGTCCACCGAATATCCGGCATCTTCCAGAGCGTCGATGAGCACATGCCCCATGATCGGAGCTGCGTGATGGTCAAAAGTCACCGAAGCCAGTTCGGAGAACGGACGACCAACCACATGCTGCTTCAGCAAGGTAGCCAGCTGCTCACGCGGCTCCATCATCGCAAAGTCGTTGACGCTCTTTGCACCGGCAAGGTCCGGCGTACCAGTCGGGCGGAATCCAGATTCAGTCATGGTGCAAGCCTATCGCCTGAGGGGGTCAGGAATGAAAGGCAATCCTCAAAGTCTTTCCCATCCCTGAGAAAATCAAAGTCCAATTGCATTCCAAACATGGTTTTCACTACATATGCGGCACTCTCACTTTTACGCGTTATGCCGCGTCGCTGCCTTCAGCAGAAATGACTTCAGGTGCGGAGAGCTCGTTGATATTGCCTTTGTCGGATTCAATCAACGGCACTTCCTCAATTACCTTGGTTGGCTCAATCTTCTGCAGTTTGCGAGCCGTGGGCAGCACACGGCGTTCCAAGCTGGCCGCGAACTTGTTATATGCACCGACTGTCTTGGAAATCTGTGTACCCAGCTTGGTTGCGTAATCGCCCAGTACCGCAAAACGCTCATACAGTTCACGAGACAGATCGAAAAGCTGCTTGGCATCATCGGTAAGCGACTGCTGTTGCCATGCATACGCGACGGACTTCAGCACAGCCCATAACGTGACTGGTGAAGTAAGCGCCACCTTACGAGAGAACGCATCATCCATCAGCGTAGGATCAGCCTCGAGCGCTGCCTGCAATAATGCTTCGTTGGGAATAAATGCCACTACGAAATCCGGAGCGGTCGTGAAGGCATTCCAGTATGCCTTCTCTCCCAGCGCGCGCACATGATCACGCAATGCCTTGGCATGGGACCTCAACAAGTCATCCCGACGAGCCAATTCTTCAGGATTTGCCGTTTCCGGAATCTCGCACGCCCGCTGGTAATCGGCATACGGCACCTTCGCGTCAATCGGAATGGTTTTGCCGCCCGGCAGATGCACGATCATATCCGGGCGCAACGTTCGACCATCTGCACCGGTGACCACTACCTGCGTGTCGAAATCGACATGTTCAAGCAGGCCTGCGGATTCCACAATGTTCTTGAGCTGCGCTTCACCCCATGCGCCACGCACCTTGTTATTACGTAACGCAGCAGAAAGCGAGCTGGTTTCCTTATCCAAACGAGCCTGCTGATCGTTGAGCCCCTTGAGCTGAGCACCCAATGCGCCCATCTCTTGCTTACGGCCTTCCTCAATCTGAGTGACCTTGTTCTGCAAAGCATCAAGATTCTTAGCTACTGGAGCGAGCGCTTCCAATACCTTGCTCTGCTCTTTCAAGCGAGCTTCCTGTTCCTGGCGCTTAGTCTCGGCAGCCCGCGCATCCGCCAAACGCTTCTCTTCCGCAGCCTTGGCTTCAGCTTTGCGACGTTCCTCCGCTTCTGCAGCAGCGCGTTCACGCTCATGCTGAATACGAATTTGTTCCGCCTGCTGCGCCTGCGTTAACTGCGATTTGACGAACGCCAGCTGCTGGTTCAATCCCTCAATCTGTGCGCGAGCGGCGGCATTGTTCGATGCCAGCTCAGCTGATTCATTACGTGCGTCCTGTAGCAGAGCCCGGGACTCCTCAAGCTCCTGCGCTTTGGCATTACGAGCCATTTCCTGACCTTTATGCTTGCCAAGCACAAAACCTGCAAGGAGACCCAGCCCTGCACCAATTACCAATATCGCAATCACCAAGATTACGTTTCCCGTTTGTTCAAGCATGCTCCCAGTATCGCATCAGTTTTTCGGGAGGGAATAATTTTTCCCTCCCGATTTTTATGGTGCATGATGGAAGAGCCTTGCTCATGGTCTTACGATTTGACCAACCTCGCGATAGCCGCCGAAGCTTCAGCTAGCTTCTCATCGGCCACCGCCCCGCCTTCAACCGACGCCTGACGAACGCAGTGACCAAGATGATCATCCAACAACAGCAATGCCACAGACTTCAACGCCGAACTCGAAGCAGAAATCTGCGTGAGAATGTCAATACAGTATTTGTCGTCCTCCACCATCTGCTCTATTGCTCGGACCTGTCCTTCAATACGGCGAAGACGGGCCACGATCTTTGCCTTGTCGCCGCTATACCCGTGCATGGCTTCGCACCTCTTTCTTTTCCGTCAGCTGAACACTACCGATTATATACCCTATAGGGGTATTGGGTATACACTGTGGATTGAGTAGAATAACGAGAGGAAGGAGCAAGCATGGAATTCAATATCTTTGCGTTCGTGATAGCCCTGCTGTCAGCCGCTGCTATCACATGGGCAATTCTGCGATTCTTCTTCGCGCCGCAACGCGGCACATCCGGCACAATCAGCGACGGACAGCAGCAAGCAACCATCACCGTCAAGGGAGGCTATTCACCTGCCGTGGTGAACATGAAGGCCGGCATGCCCATCACCCTGACATTCGACCGACAGGAAACCGGCGAATGCACCTCACATGTGGTCTTCGGTGATTTGGGTCTTGACGCGATGCTGCCAGGCAACACCGCAACTGACGTAAAACTGCCAGCATTACCTGCCGGCGAGTATCCATTCGCCTGCGGCATGAACATGGTACATGGATTGCTGCGCGTGGAGGGGAACGCGAACGAGTTCCATTCACTAGTCTTATCGTCAAAGGAAGCCAAGAACACCGTAGAGGCGTCTCACAGCCCAACCGAAAGTTCCGCAAGCGTCCATGTCAACGCCCCCGCAGTGGATGCAGCGGCAGCCGAACAACGTCAAGCGCAAGAGCGCAGCAATGAAATCAAGACACTCACCAAGCTCGTAATCATTGGCACAGTGCTCACCATCCCGGTTTTCGTCACCACCATGCTGCATATGGCAAATCCATCCCTGGTGCCGTATTGGATGATCAATCCGTGGCTGCAAGCCATTCTGATCACACCAGTGATGTTCTATTGCGGGCATCCCATCCACAGTGTTGGCTTCCCGGCGCTTGCTCATCGCTCACCGGACATGAATTCCCTTGTATCCTTGGGCACTTCTGCCGCATACATCTACAGTTTGGTTACGTGCATCGCACCGTGGGTGTTTCCCGAGGGGTCTCGCGAACCGTATTTTGAATCTGTAGGCGTAGTCATCACGCTCGTGCTAGTTGGCCGATTGCTTGAAAACAAGGCACGAGAGGGCACCGGCAAAGCAGTGCAATCGCTCATCAAGCTGCGCCCGCGCACTGCCCATAAACTGAACGACGGCATTCCCACTGACTCAAGTGCCAGTGGGCAATGGCTCAACCCTGCACACAGCACAAACGTTGACGCCGACTCGATAGCAACCAGTGATCAGCTGGTAGTACGCAACGGCGAGCGCGTGCCTACCGATGGCGTCATTGTCGCCGGCGAAGTCACAGTGGATGAATCGATGATTACCGGCGAATCCAAGCCCGTAGCCAAAGCAGCTGGCTCATTGCTTACCGGCGCGACCGTGGTGATGCACGGCGATTGCGTCATGAAAGCTACTCAAGTAGGTGCAAACACGGTGCTTTCGCAAATCACTGCAATGGTTGCACGTGCTCAGGCGACTAAAGCTCCTGTACAACAGCTGGCGGATCGTATCGCCCGTTATTTTGTCCCCGCAGTGATGATTATCGCCGTCTGGGCGTTCGCAATTTGGGCATCGGTTGGGCCGACTCCGCAACTGGCCCATGCACTTGTTACGGCAGTCAGCGTACTGATTATTGCCTGCCCGTGCGCTTTGGGACTTGCCACTCCGCTTTCCGTAACAGTGGCGCTCGGCCTCGGCGCCACGAATGGTGTGTTGGTCACATCAGCGAAGGCTTTGGAGCAGGCCCGCCACATTGGCACCGTAGTGTTCGACAAGACCGGTACTATTACGCGTGGCGTGGTGGACAAGAACGCCGAATGGAATAGCCCCAGCTACAAGCAGGACACCCTCAAAGATGGTTCCGTTGAAGCGATTGCAGCTTTGCGGGCACGCGGTATTCGCACAGTGATGCTTTCAGGCGATAAAGCTGACGTCGCCGCCCGTATTGCACGAGAGGTCGGCATTGACACCGTCATCTGCGAAGTCAAACCAGATGGTAAGGCTCATTGGATTCAACAGCTGCAACGCGAACGAGACGACGCCCAGTACGCATTGGGCTCCTCGAGCAACAACCTCTCCAACAGCACCCCTGACAACGGCAACGCCGGTAAAACCACCGACCAACTTACAGCGAGCGCTACAAACGCTGCAAACTCTACAAACCAGAAACGCTCTGGCGACGATAATCTCATTGCTATGGTGGGCGACGGTATTAACGATGCCCCGGCATTGGCCCAGGCTGATCTTGGTATCGCCATCGGCACTGGCACCGATGTAGCAATGCAGTCCGCAGATGTGACCCTGATGAGCGGTGATTTGCGCGGCGTGCTGAAAACCATCAATCTGTCAGAGGCCACCATGCGCAACATTCGGGAGAACTTGGGTTGGGCATTCGGCTATAACATCATCGGCATTCCGATTGCGGCCGGCATCCTGTACCCATTCACTGGTTGGCTGCTAAGTCCTATGCTCGCAGGATTGACTATGGCATTAAGCTCCGTTTGCCTCGTGCTGAATGCAAACCGCCTGCACGCCGCGAATATCACCCATAACATTGATTCACCAAGGAATGGCTCATTGCATGGTCTATCGTGCAATCCACCGCAAGACATATCGCAAAACACAACAGAAACAGCTAATGCGGCACCTGCCAACCACGCTTCACTCGCATCTTCACTTGACGCGAACAACTCTCTGCCCGGCAATCACGAACCCACTATCATCGTCGATGATCGCACCGAGCTTACACACCTGTCCAATCACACACACAACATCAAGGAGAATCCTATGGATATGAACATGCACATGCATCACGCCGCCCCTGTAGACGGTGAAACCGCAACCGACCCAGTGTGCGGTATGACCGTGGCCGTAAACGCTGACGCCATCACCCGCGAATATGAAGGCAAGACCTATTACTTCTGCGGCGAGCATTGCGCCAACAACTTCGCTAAGGCACCGCAGATTTTCCTGGAGAAGTAAATCCAAACCTGCAGCAGTCTCATACAAAAAATGACCTCCGCCTTGCGACGGAGGTCATTCCATATGTGCCAAGAATCAGGCACCAAAGAAGAACACGAACATCCAGCAACCGATGATGGCGCCAACAATCGGAGCCACGACCGGAATCCAAGCCTCGCCCCAACGGGAAGAGCCCTTGGACGGAATCGGCAGAATGGCGTGAAGCAGTCGCGGCATAAGATCGCGTGCCGGGTTCAGACCAGGGCCGGTCGGACCACCCATAGAGGTCACAAGACCCCACACAATGAAGCCGACCACGATGGAAGCGGCAGCGTAATCCTGCTTGCCCCACGGCAGGGAGAGGCAGCACAGTGCACCAAAGACGAGCACGAGGGTGCCAAACATCTCGTTGAGGAAGTAGTTGGCCTTGTCGTTGTGAGCATCGGTGGTGCAGAAAGTACCGAGAATAGCCTCAGGATCTTCAGTCTCCTTGTAATGCGGCCAATAGGTCAGGTATACGATGAACTGGCCCAGAGCGGCACCGAGCAGCTGAGCGATAATGTACGGCAGTACTTCGTTCCACGGGAACAAACCGTTAATAGCCTGAGCAAGAGTCATGGCCGGGTTGATGTGAGCGCCAGAAACAGCACCGAACATCAGCACCGGGAACATCACACCAAAGCCGTAGCCCATAGCGATGTTCAGCCAGCCAGCGTGATGGCCCTTGGTGTTCTTAAGTTCGACGTTGGCCACAGAGCCGTTGCCGAAAATCATCAGAATGGCGGTGCCGAAGAATTCGGCAGCCAGCTTGGTAAAGAGGGAGTATTCCACTGCTTTTTCTTTTCTCGTTCTAGTGAATAATGTGACCTGCAGCGGCCGAATGGCCAAGTCACGCAAACGGGATAAGTGTACGCCGAGGGCTGAACGTGAGATAACACGTAAAAACAAAAAACCGGAACCTTTCGGTTCCGGTTGTCTGTGCCCCCGCAGGGATTCGAACCCTGGACACGCTGATTAAGAGTCAGCTGCTCTAACCAACTGAGCTACAGGGGCGTTGGCTAGTTGTTGAAGTGTTCCTTGCAACGAGTGATAAATATACTCAGATTCGAAGCGAGTGCAAGTCTCGGCGTGTCGCCCAGAATTTCAACGTTTTGAAATTCGCGATTTTGCAGCAGAACGTCGACTCCGCACGCACAGTAAGCATGTCATCATCACAGCTTCACAAAATACACACACTATGACCGCTGCTGAGTATGCCCATGATTATGAGATACCACGTAATTCCTTAGCAGTCTCTCCCTCAGTCAGCCTTCGGCTGCCAGCTCGTCCTGCAATTACAGTCAGGCTTTCGCCTGCGATCTGCTAACTCGCTGACGCTCGTCCTCGCCTACAAACAGCCCACTGGGCTGTTTGCCCTACGGCTCAGCCCATCAGAGGGAGCCAATAAAAAGAAAACCAATACATCCTCCCCGGCTCACCCCGGCAAAGGGAGCCAGGGGACGAAATAAACGAAAGCCCCGCGCTGCGTGAAACACACAAGCGCGGGGCTTTCAATGCTTAAGCTCAGACTTTTAGCCTGAAAGATTCCAGCATTATGCCGGAATGGTTCACTCGGCCACGACCTTCACGAAGAAGGAAGCGGTGATCTCCGGATGGAGGGCCACCTTGGCAGGGAAGTCGCCGGTGGTCTTGATGGACTCGACCTCGATGGACTTCGGATCAACCGGAGCCTTGTCGGCCAGAGCGATGGCGATGGCTTCCTTGGAGATGCCACCGAACAGCTTGCCGGACTCGGAAACCTTGGCAGCGATCTCGACGGTGGTGCCCTCGATAGCAGCCTTAGCAGCCACGGCGTCTTCACGGGTGGCAACGGCCTTGGCCAGACGAGCGCGCTTCATAGCGGTGATCTGAGCCTCAGCGCCCTTGGTCCAAGCGAAAGCCAGGCCCTGCGGGAACAGGTAGTTGCGAGCGTAGCCAGCCTTAACGTTGACGACGTCGCCCGGGTGACCCAGGTGAGCCACGGTCTTGGTGAGAATAACCTTAGATTCAGCCATTGTTCAAGCCTTCCTAACTCAGCGACCGGAAGTGGCGTACGGCAGCAGAGCCATCTCGCGGGCGTTCTTGATAGCCTTGGAGATCTCGCGCTGTTCCTGAACGGTCACACCGGTGATACGGCGGGAACGAATCTTGCCGCGATCGGAGATGAACTTACGCAGCAGCGCAACGTCCTTGTAATCGATCTCGGTAATCTTGGCAGCCTTCAGTGGGTTCGGCTTCTTCTTGAACGGCTTGACCGGCGGTTGCGGCCTCTTACGGGACATGATGTTCTCCTTATAAATCTTGATATTGATTGCTGCTGTTGAGCTGTGTGCAGTAATGTGCAGTCAACAATCCGGCTCTTAGAATTCCGGATCGTTATCGTCGCCGCCAAATTCAGACGAGCCACCAAACGTGAACCCGGAATCAGCAGCACCAGCAGAGCTACCGGAGCTCCACGGATCAACTGCAGGCGCGGCAGGGGCAGACGGGGCTGCAGGCTGCTGGGAATATCCAGCACCGCCCTGATAGCCTCCGTTATATCCACCGTTGCTCTGACCACCGTTGTAACCGGACTGGCCGCCGTTGTAGCCGCCATTGCCGGCACCTTGGCCGCCCTGGTTGCCGTAGCCCTGACCGGGCTGGCCACCTTGGAAGCCACCGGAGCGCCCCTGGAATCCACCCTGGCTGGTCTGACGCGTCACCTGAGCGGTGGCGCGAGATAGCGCCGGGCCGATTTCGTCAACGCGCAGTTCAACAACCGTGCGCTGGCTTCCATCCTGGGCCTGATAAGAACGCTGGGTCAGTCGGCCTTGAGCAATCACGCGCATGCCCTTGGACAGGCTGCTGGCGATGTTGGAGGCCAACGACGAAGCGCGACCATCCCATGCCGAGCAGTTCATGAACAACGTGTCGCCATCTTCCCACTGATTCGTGTTGCGATTGTACTGACGAGTGGATGCAGCGATGGTGAAATTCACCACCGTCGATCCGCTGCCAATAGTGCGCAGCTCAGGATCGCGGGTAAGGTTGCCGACCACGGTGATAATGGTTTCGCCTGCCATGCCATGCCTTCTTACTTGCGTATTACTTGCAATTTGCACATCAGCTGTTCAGCTGACTAGACGCTTTGAATTCAGCCCTTACGAAGGATCTTCGTACGGATCACGGATTCGTTGAGGTTCAGCACACGATCGAGCTCATCGCTAGTAGCGGGCTCAGCGGTGTACTTCACGACGACGTAGTTGCCTTCGGTCTTACCGGCAATCTCATAGGCGAGCTTGCGACGGCCCCAGTAATCGGGCTCATCGAAAGAACCGCCCTCCTTGGTGACGAGCTCCAGATACTGCTCGGTCAGCTTCTTCAGACCGCGCTCATCCAGCTCAGGATCGGCGATGAACATCAGTTCGTACTTATGCGCAGACATCACCCACCTCCTTCGGACTATTCGGCCACGGACGTTCCGTGGCAGGAGTGTGTATACGCTTGCCCGGAAGCGGTGCAGACGCACTACTCCCATGCGGACAACTTGTACATCGTATGGCTAAGGCCCGACTTTGCCGGCAAATCGACTGGTCAGCACACCGGCGAAGCGGCCTGCCGGCAAAACAGCAGAGCAATCAGACGGCTGCACAGCTGGATGTGCATCAAATGCACCAATAATCTTCAACACACCTCAACACAACCATCACATTCCGGCCCGCCTCGCTCAGGGGTGCTTGTACACTAGATGAGGCTGAAATTCACAACAACACAAAAGGATGCGAAAGCATGTCGGCGATTCTTGAAGGCACTCCGGATAAACGACTCGTTCTGGTCACGGGCCGCGCCTACCCCGAGCTGGCTGAGAAGGTGGCCGAATGTCTGGGCACCGAAATTCTCGAAACCACCGCATACGACTTCGCCAACGGCGAGATGTACGTACGCTTTACCAAGCCGGTGCGTGGTGCAGATGTGTTCGTGTTGCAGTGCCACTCGGGCGATATCAACAAGTGGATCATGGAACAGCTCATCATGATCGATGCCCTGAAGCGCGCCTCCGCACGTTCCATTACTGTGGTGGCCCCGTTCCTTGGCTATTCTCGTCAGGATAAGAAGCACCGCGGTCGCGAGCCCATCACCGCTCGCCTGATCTTCGATCTGTTCCATGCTGCCGGCGCAGACCGCATCATGACTGTCGACCTGCATGCCGCTCAGGAGCAGGGCTTCTTCGACGGCCCGGTCGATCATCTGACCGCCATGCCGGTACTGCTCGACTATGTGCGCTCCGCTGTGGACCTGAGTAACGCCACCATTGTGTCCCCAGACGCCGGCCGTATCAAGGTTTCCGAGCAGTGGGCCGCCAAGCTGGGCAATCTGCCCTTGGCCTTTATTCATAAGCAGCGTGACATCACCCGCCCGAACCATGCCGAGGCTCATGGCATCATCGGTGACGTTGATGGCCGCGACTGCGTAGTGGTGGACGATATGGTCGATACCGCGGGCACCATCTGCGAAGCCGTTCGTACGCTGAACGAGTCCGGTGCCAAGTCCGTGACTTTGGTGGCCACCCACGGCCTGCTTTCCGGCCCGGCTGTGGAGCGCCTGAAGAACTGCGGCGCACATGAAATCGTGTTCATGGATACCGTGCCGATTCCGGAAGAAAAGCGCCTACCGAATATGACCGTGCTCTCCGTAGCCCCATTGCTCGCCGCTGGCATTCGTTCCGTGTTCGAAGAGGGTTCCGTGGCAATTCTGCTCGAAGGCTTGCCGGAGGATATGCGTCCGCGCAATATCTACGCGTGATTCGAGCTATTACGGACTTACAAGGAGTCGTTGGAAACAACGGCTCCTTTTTTATTCTCTCTACTCTTTTTATCCTCTCCACCCTCGATTCGACATTCCTCATACTCCTGAGCGCAAGAAATTCCGGTACAGATTCCTTTCACCCCAAATTTCTTGCACTGAGATGTGCTGAGTGCAAGAATTTCGGGAGATTAGGGCTGTTTTCCCGAATTCTTTGTACTGAGCGACACTCAGTGCAAGAAATTCGGGAAGATGCGGCTTTTTACCGGAATTCTTTGCGCTGAGCGATGGCTCTCTAATAGAGAGGACTACGGTGAGGCCTGCACAGGGAGGACTACAAGGGAAACTACGGTGGGGGAAGAACCACAGGGGTGGAAACAAGAATCTGGCAATCAGATAAACGCACGTTCGCCGAAGATGGCGGTGCCTACGCGCACGATGGTGGACCCTTCTTCGATGGCATAGGCCAAATCATGAGTCATACCCATCGAAAGCTCGGTGCATCCACTTGTACCTTCGGCGCCAGAGGCCAAAATCTGATCACGAGTGCGGCGCAGATGCGCGAAGCCCTCACGAATCGTGCGTTCGTCATCCACATGAGCACCGATGGTCATCAAACCCTGTAATTCCAAGCCACCCATTGAACCAATGCGCTTGGCCAGATCAATCGCATGGCTCGGCGCGCAACCAGACTTGGATTCCTCACCGGATTCGTTGACTTCCAGCAGTACGCCCACGGTAATACCGCGCATTGTAGCTCGGCGAGCAATCTTCTCCGCCAATTCGATGGAATCCACGGATTCAATGGTGTCTACCACCGGCAGCACTTTGCCAATTTTGTTGGACTGCAACTGACCGATGAGATGGAAAGGAATGTGCGTGGCAGCAGCACCGGTTACCGCAGCCGCATCGGATTCCACCACACCCAGCGAAAACCCATGCTCTTCCAGACGCTTCGCCAGTCCAGCCGATTTCACAGCGACTTCCTGCGGACGATTCTCACCAATCATGCGCACGCCGGCATCGATAGCCGCTAGAATCTCACCAACATCACGGGTTTTCGTGGCTGCCAGCAGACGCACAGAGCCAGCCTCTCGACCGGCAGCGGATTCTGCCGCTGCAATACGGTCAAGCACTCGATGCACACCATCTGCAATTTCTTGCGCACGCGCCTGATCGATGATCTCGTTCGCAAGGTCCTTATGGTCCATATATGCCGTCATTGCTGCCCCTGTTCTTAGATTCCCCACCATCGTAGTCTCATACGCGCGCATAATTCCCATTATCAAACAAAAGACAGCCCCCGCGTTGGCGAGGGCTGTGCTGATACTAGAGCCGACTAAACCAAATGAATTGGATTATCGGGCATCGGATTGGCAGCGCTTCAGGATGGTCACTCCGGCAGCGGCGAACAGCACGGCCGCAGCTGCCACTGCGGATACCGCAGCACCAGTGTCGGTCAGACCACCCTTCTTCTTGTTGTCGGTCACACCGGGCTGCTGGGAACCAGGTTTCTGCTCACCCTTGGTGTTGTAGTAGGCCTTGTCAAGAGCGTCCTGAGCGGCATCGGCTTCCGGCTGGGTGGCGTCGGCATTGTCGAAGACCTTCTGCGCGGCCTTGATAGCGTCCTGCAACGCATTCCAAGCCTTCTCGGTGTACTTCGACTTATCGGCCTTGCTGGCACGATTAATCGAAGTCTGGAGATTGTCCTTGACGACCTTCTTAACCAAGGTCTTCAGAGCAGTCTTCAGACCAGTAGTAGCACCGGAAACCTCAGTGGCCAGAGCCTGATCGCCCTTGGCAAGCGCGGCTTCACCAGCCTCGATAGCTTCATCCAGCTTGGCGGCCTTGAATGAATCCTCCGTGTACTTGGAGGAATCAGCCTCGGTCTGCTTCGCCTGATCAACCAGAGTCTGCAGATCGCTCTTGGCTTGCGCGTCGGCCAGAGCGTAGCCCTTGAGCTTGTCTTGAGCAGCATTCAGCGCTTCGACAGCCTTGGCAACATCTTCGGCAGTGGCGTCAGCGGCATCGTAGACGGCCTGTGCAGAGGCGATGGCCTGCTGGAACTCGGCATATGCATCGGCGGCGAACTTGCTACCGTCGAGACTGTTGGCTGCCTCCAGAGCAGACTGGAGCGCGGCCTTATCCACCTGCTCGGGCTCAGGCTCGGTCTTGTCAACAGCGCGCACGCCCCATTCGGCCACAGCCGCACCGAAAGTACCGGTGCCGGTGTGCGGGGTGAGTACGAGTCGCAGCGACTTGGTGGTAACCGGCTTGAAGGTTACAGTGCTCCAACCATCGTTCTCGGTGGCGCGAGCGGCAGGCGAGTTGCGCACGGTCTGGTACGCACCATCGCCAGTGGGCTCAACATCCTTCCAGGAACCGTCTTCGGCGAGGTACTGAATCTTCCAGGCTTCCGGAATTTCCAGACCACCCTTGGCATCATCAGTTTCGGCGAAGTTGGCCCAGAACTGGGCGCGGCTGGAATCCACGGTTACGTCCTGGCCGAAGTCATACTGAGCGTACATGCCGTCAACGGCAGCACCCCAAGATCCCCAGACCTTGGCATTCACATCCTGATCGTCGGTATCAGGCCAAGTATCATCGACGACTACGCCGTCGTTGAGCTTGCCTTCGGCCTTGGACCAGCTGGCTTCAGCGGAAGCCGAGGTGTTCGTAGCCTTGCCTTCAATCCAACCGGTCAGCGGTTCGGGCTCCGGTTCCGGCTCAGAGGAGCCGTTCGGATCGGCAACCACATGCACGATCAGCGTTGCGGCCGCATCGGAGGAACCATCTTTGACGGTGCCGCTTACCGTGTAGTCGCCAACCTTGGTCAGATCGATGGCCTTGGCGTCGGCGGTCTTCCAAGTGACTTCGCGGTCATCGTTCACACCGTTCGGGAACTTTACCGGAACCGTGGCAGGCAGATCGATGGACTTGGCGTTCTGGTAGACGGTTTGTTCAACCGGCTGAGCGTTGCCCTTGGTCTGTGCGTTGGCATCGGAGCGAACGGAAACATGTGCCACTGAACCACTCAGAGCACCGGCAACCGTACCCTTCACATCGATGTTGGCGCCATCGACCAGCTGAGCATCGGTTACATTGCCCCAAGTGACTGCGAGGTCACGGCGGGAACCATCGGTGTAAGTGGCGCTTACCGTCTTCGGCAGGTTGAGATCGGCGGCCTTGGTGCCGGTCTGCACCATGCGGCTCACCTCGTCCACGGACTGCGGCTCGATGGCGTATGTCTCAAACTCGGAGGCACCCACAATCGCACCCTTCGGGAAGACCACACGCAACTTGTCGGTTTCGATGGTTTCGGCGAACTTCACCTCGTTGCCCTGATTCTGGTTCGTGGTGTAGGACTGACCGTCAGCCAGCTTCACATCCTGCCAGTTGCCGTCAGCGTCGGCATACTGCAACTTCCAGGAGCTGACCATCGGCACGCCGCCGCCGTCAGTCCAGAAGTACAGCTTGGCCTTCTTCAACGGCACCTTGCCGGACCACTGCAGTTGCAGCCACGGCTCAACGCCAGTGTTGTCTCCCCAGTTGTTCCAGGTCTCGTTCGGAGTGTTGGTATACACCACCTGACCATCGACGACCTTCTTGGCGTTATCCTTTGGCTGGTAGCCGTTGGTGTAGCTGGCGGAGGCGGAGGACTGCGGGGCCACGTTCACGGTCCCGTCAGACGGGATGCCATGCACGGTGATCTGCTTGTCAGTGCTCAGTTCACCATCGGATGCGGTGAGCTTCAGCACATAGTCGCCTTCCTTATTGAAGGTGACGGTGGTGCTGGCAGCCGTATCGTCCACGAACTTGGCGGTGCCGCCTTCCGGACCGGAGACGAGTTCCCACTTGGTGGAGATCTCACCATCGGCCGGCAAACCGTCATCCTTCACGGTACCGACGAGGGTGGCGCCGGATGCTGTGCTGGAGGAAACATAGGCGTCAACTTCAGGTGCCTGATTCTCAGAAGCACCGGTCGGCTTGATACCAGTGTTGTAGGCCTCGATTTCCTTAATGCCTACAGCCATGCCAGCTTGCGGCGTGAAGGTGGCGCGAATGGCCTTGGCCTTCACTGGTGTGAATTGGATACGGTTGTAGTTGGCGCTGGCGTAATTCGGCGTGCGCACTTGGCCCTCAATCGGGACCCATGTGCCGTCTTCCTTCTGATACTCCAGCTTGTAGTTGGCGGGTTCTGCGTAACCGGAAATCGTCTGGCTGGACGAAGTCTGGTAGTAGTAGAGGCGGATATCATCAATATCCTGAGCGCCATTCTTGAATGTGACAGTCAAGGAATCGGTCTTATTCTTAGAGCCCTTGGTACCCCAGAACGATTCCATCACGGTCTTGCCGTCAACGGCGTTCTCCTTTTCATAGCCCTTGGCATCGTTGTAGGTGGCTTCGGTGCTGCCGCCTTCAGCAACGTTGGTGGTGGACTTGGAAGCGGAGTCGACGTTCGTGCCAGCCTTGGCGAACAAATCGGTCACGCGCTGGTCAGCAGTGAAGGCAACCTGGTTGGCAGCCTTGAGGTCGGAGCCGGTGGCGCTGGTGATGGTCACGCCTGCCTTATCAGCGTCCTCAACAGTACCTGCGGATGGATCGTAGATAAGGTGAGCGAGCTTGTCGGAAGTAAAGGCGAGCTTGCCTCCCACATACAGGCTGTAGCCTGCGGGACCACCGTAGTGGCTACCATCCTTATCCCACACGATGGAAACATCCTGACCGTGGTAGCTCAGGTTGTTGACGGTGAAGTAGTTCCAGCCGGGGATTTCAATCGGGTTGAGCTCGATCTTGTTGTCCTCGCGCGGCACCATGCCGGCCACGTCCTCAATCATCGTCCAGTTCGTAGTGCCGAGCTGGGTGTGGTGAATCCAGGAGCGATAAGTGATTTTGCCACCATTCTGTGCAGCATCCAGGTTCTTATCCTGGTTGTTGACTTTGCCATCACCGTTCAGATCGCCAACATTGTTATTGTCCTCGTTCCAGAATTCGTTCTGGTCCGGGTACTCGTTGTTGCCGCCCTGATAGTGGGCGAATGCCACCCAGTACAGCAGTTTCTTGAATTGTTCGTTGGTGATGTAGCCGTTCTTGTTGGCATCGTAGTTGCGAATGCCAGAGGAGTACACCTGCAGCAACGGCTGAGCATTGATGATGGAGAAGTTGTTGGAACCTGGGAAGTTCAGGGCCGCCTTATCCGCCTGGTTGGCGGTGAAGAACGGGAAGATCGGGAACTCGTCGGAATCGGCGAACAGGCGCAGCGCCTGGTTGTAGTCACTGTTGCCGGTTGGCATCAGCCCTTCGGAGTACGGGTAGTAATTGTTGATTTCCTTGTACTTGGCGAAGGCACCATCGCTGAGCCACTTGTGCTTGATCAGATTGTCGGAGGAATCCCACAGGTTGTCAAGAACATCCTGCTTGATGTTGTCGGCAATCTTCTGCATCTTCTCAGCGTTGGCGGTATCGCCTGCGGCCTTGTATGCCTGGGCTGCGGCGTTGGCGTTGGCCCACATGTTGGCGGAGCCGTCAGCTCGATCCATACGCTGCCCGGAGCGTCCCGGTTCGGAGAAGGAGACTGCGTCGGCATCATTACCGGTCATCGACCACCAGGACCAGTCGATCAGGCTGTTCTTGTTGTTGTTCTGGTTGTCGTTGTTGTCCGACTCGGTGTTGGAGTTGAGCAGACCTTGCACATCTTCGGCGCCCTGATCGGCGAGCTTCTCGGCCACGGTGGATGGACCGCCATGCACCTTGTAGGAATCCCAGCCGGCGCGCGTGATGTACTGCGTGTAGCTGTGGTTCCAGTTGGCTGGATCGCCCGGGTTGTCGTGGTAGTAGTAATAGCCGGACTTGCCCTTCTTGGCGGTATCGCCGGCGGAAAGCCATGTGCCGTAGGAGTACTCCGGGTTGCGGAACCACTTGGTGTCCATCATGAACATGCCGGAGGTGAGCACGATCTGGTTGTTGTAGCCGAGCACGCCTTCGATGGAGGTTGGGTACTGGAAGGTGTTGCCGGGCATGTTGGCGTCGAGCATGTTGAATCGGCTCAGCCACCAGCGGTAGACCACGGTTTTGTCGATGTTGTCTTCCGGGGTATCCACATAGGGAGCGTTGTCGACCCACCATTGGTTGTAGGTGGTGACGGAATCCTTGTAGGAAGCGGCCGGATCCTTGAGATCACCGGTGTAACGAGCTTCGTACTCGGTGGTGGAATCCGGCAGTTCGTTGGCGATCAGACCGAGCTGCAGCTTGGTGGTCTGTGCTTCGCCTGACTTAAGGCTCAGCGTGGAGGTGAGCTTGCCACTGGAAACGGTGAAATCGTTGCCGGAGAAGCGTGGGTAGATGGTGGTCAGATTGTTCTTGACGTTGAAGCGACCGGTCAGTTCGGCAGCGCCATCATCGCCGGTGGTGGCGAACGGCGAGGCTGCGGTAATGGTTACGTCACGGTCAGCGGTGCTTTCCACAGTCAGGTTGGTCACCATGACGTTGTTGTTGGTGATGTATTTGACTTCGGTGATTTTCAGCGTCTTGCCGCTGGTCTGGAATACCGTCTTGAAGTAGCTTGGGGTCTGCTTGCGCTGTGACGTGTCTTCGTTGAGCGTCTGGGTCTTGCCGTCCGCTTCCACCGTAATGGTATAGCCGTTCTGGCTGGTCTGGTCCCAGTATGCGGTATCGCCCACGAAGCCCAGACGGCCTGGGGTGTGCGTGTACATGTAGGCGGCGCGGCCACGAGTGAACAGATAGTTGTTGCCATCGGAGCCCTCATAGGTGTAATCGCCCTTGCTGTTGGAGCTCTTGCCGTTCGGCTGCGCGCCGGTGCGGGCCAGAATCGAATCAATCCAGAAATCATGGTCTGTATCAGTGCCGGCACCGTTGGCTTGATCCTTGGCGAAGGTTTCGGCCAGATAGCTGGTGGTCGGATTGTAGGAGACCGTGTTTTCGGCCGTTTTCATCGGATCGCTGGAACCGGTAAATGTTGGATAGGCCACATCCGCATTGGGATGGCTCATTGTGTCCGCCGCATTTGCGGTGAACGCGCCGCCAGTGGCCAGCGTGGCGACTGCGGCGACTGCGCCCACTGACGCGAGCCACCGCTTTCGTGCTGATTGATGCATTCCTGCTTGAACCTCTCTGCCCCGGCCTCTCGCCTATGTGCTTGAGGATTGAGCCGCAGCCGTGCGGCCGGAACTTATACCGTGGAACGTCAGACTACGCAGTCTGTATTGTTCGCCGGTTTTGCCTTCATTGGTTATAGGGGTTTGGAATGAGGATTCAGTAGGTCTGATTTCAGTATCCTGCTTTGGATGCCGAGGTTGGAGCGACCCGCTAGAACTGATTTCATATCATAACTGAGTGAATACGGTTTCGCAATCTTTCCTCAGTGATTACAATGCTCAAATCGAACATAATCCTTGTTATTTTCATGTTTTCGCATTTATTTTCGCATAGTGCAGCGTGTCTTCACTCACCAAAAGCGGATATACATTCGTAATATCTTCTACACTGGAAGCAATAAAAATCTCTGTTAAACCAAGATTGACACGAATATCCCGGACTACCCCTCAGTCGGCTTCGCCGCCAGCTCCCCTGACAGGGGGAGCCAAAATAAGGGGCATGTCAATCTTGGTTTAACAGAGCAATAAAAATCTCCCGTGCAGGCATGTGCCCACACGGGAGACCTCATTCCCCAGATGTGCTTCTCGGCTCCAATCGATTCGCACAACTGGCCTATGCGATTGCAGCTTTCACAAGCTCCAACCGCATAAGAATCTATTCAAGAGTTGCTCTACCGACTGATTGCCGGCAGAGCAACTCTTTTTATTGCGTTCCGAGGCAATCCTCGGAAATCATGGCCTAGCGGCGCTGGAAGACACGCATTTCGCCGACTTCGCGGTTGGCCCACGAGTAGTACGGCACCAATTTCAGCGTGGCTGACTCACCAGCGCGAGCTTCATCGGCATCCACGTAGAGCGGCGCATCGTCGTCATCTGCACTCTCACGGACAGCCGGCAGCTCAACGGTGTCTACACCACCCAGCAAATCAGGCTGGAATGCAACATTGGCATCCTTACCGGTCACGCCATCAGCGAGACGATAGGTCCACAGATCGCCGGGGTTATCCGCTTGCTCGGAGCAGTAGACCAGCGGACCACGGGTCACGGCCACCTGACCGGCGTCGGAGCGCACATGGGAGTTGGCACGCACGAATTTCACAGACATGTCCAAATCGAGAGCGATCTCCAACGTGTCGCCGGCGTTGACCGTCAGGTAGACGAAACCGTCTTCCACATCGGCAGCAGCGGGCTTGCCGTTCACCGTCAGCGTGTACTTGCCCAGCGACCAGCCAGGAATGCGAAGACCGAAACGCACAGAGCTGAGCTGCGCGGATGTGGGCAACGCAACCGTATATTCCACATGACCATCCCACGGGAAGTTGGAGCGCTGTTCCACGGTCAGGCCGGATGCGAATTCAGCATTGTTGGCGATGAACTGGTGGCTCAACACGTTCTTACCGCCATCGCGCTCGGTGTAGATGTAACGATCCACGGACGCGATGAGACGGGCGATGTTGGCCGGGCAGCAAGCGCAACCGAACCAGTCCACGCGGTGAGAAAGCACATGATGGCGGTCCGGGTTGGCCAGACCATCAGGCGTAGTCTCCAAAGCGTTGACGTAGTAGTACTGCTTGCCGTCGAGGCTGATGCCGGCGATGGAACCGTTGAACAGTTCCTTTTCCAACACGTCGGCGTACTCGCCCTTGGCTTCAATATCCAGCATTTGCAGGGCGAACATGCTCATGGCCACGGAGGCGCAGGTTTCGCCGTACATCGTGTCGTTCGGCAGATCGTAATCGTAGGTGAACGATTCGCCCACATGGGTGGATCCGATGGCACCAGTGACGTACATGCGCTTGGTGACGATGTTCTTCCAGAAGCGTTTGGCGGTTTCGATCAGTCCTTCATCACCGAGCAGTCGGCCAACGTGAGCGACTCCGGTGCACAGGTAGCCGACGCGCACAGCATGGCCGTCAGCGGTCTGCTGGTTGCGCACAGGCTGTGCAGCCTGGAAGTACGTGGGCTTGTAGAAGCCCAGATCCGGGAAGATATTGTCGCCGTTCATGGCCTTGAGCTGCTTGGCATAGAACTCAGGGTCCTGACCACGCACGTCGATGAGGTATTGGGCAAGCGTCAGGTAACGCTCCTCATGGGTTTCCTCATACAGCTTGGCGAGAGCGAGCTCGATTTCCGGGTGGCCATCGGCACCATGAATCTTGCCGTCTTCCGGACCGAAGTTCGCATCCAAGCAGTCAGCCATCTTCTTGGCCACATCAAGTGCCTGCTCATTGCCGGTCACCTGATGGTATGCCACAGCAGCCTCGATGTAGTGACCCATCACATACATTTCGTGGCTCTGCTGAATCAGGCTGAAACGCGGTCGGTTGGCCCACACACCGGACTTGATCTGATACGGCGTATCGAGATAGCCGTCATCCTGCTGGGCACGGGCAATCAGATCAACGGTCTTATCGCACAATGCCTGCAGTTCAGGATCCGGATGGTAGGCCAGCGCGTAGGCAGCCTCTTCCAACCATTTGTAGACGTCGGAATCTTGGAAGACCATGCCGTGGAACTCATCGTCAAGTTCACCGGCAGCCACCTTCAGGTTGGCTACAGCATGGCTTTTGTTATCGGAGAGCTGGTTGCCAGCAGGATCATCGGGAACGACGGTGTCGATTTCGTCGTTCATCACGCCCCACTGGTACGGGATCACCGATTCGACGATCTGGTCGCGACGCTGCTTCCAGAACGGGGAGGTAATCGTTACCTTCATGATTGACCTTTCACAAGTTCTTGTGATGAAAAGTTTTGAATAAGGCTTCGTTCTCTTGGAATAAGAACTACCCCTCAGTCACCTGCGGTGACAGCTCCCCTGACAAGGGGAGCCAAATAGGGGAAAGTCAGCCCTTCACTGCACCAGCCATAAAGCCCTTGACGTAGTACTTTTGGAGGGCGAGGAAGAGGATGGCGCATGGTATGAGCAGAACCACAACGCCGGCTTCGGTGGCACCGTAGTCGATGACGCCCATCGTCTGCTGGCGCATGTTCACCATAGCGAGCGGCAGGGTGGACTTGGCGGAAGAGCTCAAGTACAGCGGAATCATGAAGTTGTTCCATGCCTCAAGGAAGGCCAGCAGGCCAACGGTCACCATAGAAGGCTTGACCACCGGGACCAAGATCTTAAACAGTGCCTGGAAGGAGTTGCAGCCATCAACCATTGCAGCCTCTTCCATATCCTTCGGGATGGCATCGAATGCGTTGCGCATGATGAAGGTGCTCATAGGCAGCTGGAACAGCGTGATCACGAGGCCGACGCCAAGCAGGGTGTCGTTGAGGCCGATGTCCTTGAACCACACCATCAGCGGGATCAGCAGGGATGCGTACGGCACCATCAGGATGGACAGGGTCACCATGAAGCCGAGGTTACGGCCCGGGTAGTCAAAGCGGGAGAAGGAGTAGCCGGCCAGGGTGCAGACCACAACGGAGAACACCACGGCAACAAGGCTCACGATGATGGAGTTGAACAGGTACTTCGGCAGGCCTTCCTGGTAACCGAACAGGGTCAGGTAGTTGGCCACGCCCCAGCCCTTGGACTGGGCGGAACCGGGCTGCGGGCTGAAGGAGCTAATCACAACCCAGATCAGCGGGCTGATGAAGATCAGGGCCAGCAGGGCTTCAAGAATTCGAGCGATGACGCGCTTCCACAATGGGGTAGTCATAATGAATTACCTCCCCTTTCTCACTTGGTGTTGTCGCGCATACCGCGCATCTGAATGGAGTTGATAATCACCAGGGCGATGAGCACAACCAGCGAGAGGGCTGCTGCCATGCCGAGGTCCTTCTTGGAATCGAAGGCGAAGTTGTAGATGAGCTGCACCACGGTCATCGTGGAGTTGTTCGGGCCACCCTTGGTCAGAATGAAGAACTGATCGAAGGCGAGGATGGAACCAGTCACGCAGTAGACCAGGCACATCACGATGGTGGGCTTCATCAGCGGCAGGGTGATGGAGCGGAAGATGCGCCAGGTGCCGGCGCCGTCCATGCGGGCGGCTTCGTACAGGTCACCGGGGATGGCCTGCAGACCAATCATCATGAGCAGCATGTAGTAGCCAGAGAAGCGCCAGACGATCACGATAATCGTGGCCCACAGTGCGGATTGGCCAGTGGCGAGCACCGAACCGCCTTCCTGCATCAGACCCAGCGTGGAGAGAATCTTGGTGATAGGGCCGACCTGCGGGGAGTACAGCGCGTAGAACAGCAGGGACGCGGAGGCCAGACCGGTTGCGGACGGCAGCAGGAAGCAGGTACGCAGCACATTGTTCCACTTGGTGGATTCCTGCACAATCAGAGCCATACCGAGGCCGAGCACCAGCAGGAAGATCGTCACGATCACGGTGTATTCAAGCGTGAAGCCGATGGACGGCCAGAACAGCTTGTGTTCAAATACCTTGACAAAGTTGTCCGGGAAGTTGGTGCCACGGTTGCCGCCGAGCAGGCTCCAGCGGGAGCACGCCATGATGACGAGCAGCACGATCGGCACAAAGAACAGGACGATAATCATTACCCAGTCCGGAAGCGCGTACAGGATACCGCGCTTGAACGCCTGGGCCTTTGCCGTGGACTTGTGCTCAGGCACGGCCGCGGCGGACTTGGAAACACTCGACATGTTTCACTCCTTTGTGGGGAAATGGATGTGATCAGACGATCGAACTTTGATCGAATTTCGGATCGAAATGCAATCCGTTATCAAGGTCGATTCCTGTACGAAGGAGAAAAGGAAGGAGAGTACAACAGGAAGATGGAATCGGCCTTGGCAGCAGAACACAGTCGAAATGATGTATTTTGAGCATAAGAATGCTCCCCTCAGTCACCTGTGGTGACAGCTCCCCTCGAGGAGGGGAGCCAGATGGTTATGCTCAGTTCCTTTGAAAGGAACTATCGCGTAAGCGATTGAGGGGAGCGATATTCAGTTATTGGTAGCTAGTTCAGCTGATTGCTGATCTCAAGCTCACTGAGCAGACAGGACGTCGCTCACAGCCTGGTTGTCGGACTTGAGGTTGCCGTCGCCCCAGACAGCGTTCTGGACGAGCAGCTGCCACGGAGAACCAGCGGCGTTGAAGGCCTCGTTGAAGGCTGCGGACTTCGGGGTCTGGCCATTGCCATCGATGATGGTGGAGTTGATGGTCTGGATACGAGGATCAGCATCCTTGTAAGCGGTCTTCAGGGTCTGGATGTTGGAAGCGGTGTAGCCATTGTCAGCGAAGACTTCCTTCTGAGTGTCGGACTGCATCAGCCAGTAGAGGAAGTTCCAAGCCTGAGCAACGTGCTTGGAGTCCTTGGAGATACCCATTGCATCGCCACCGAGGAAGGTGGAGGTCTTGCCGGAAGTACCAGCGATCGGGGTCACGCCAACCTGGAAGCCGCCGTCCTTCTCAGCATCGAAGATGTCGTTGAGGGAGGTGTTCGGGTAAGGCATCACACCAATCTTGCCGTTGGCGAACGGAGCGGTCCAGGTGGCACCGGTCTCTTCCTTGGAGCCTGCGCCGAGGCCGTTGGTGGTGTTGGCGAGTTCCTTGTAGGAGTCGAGCACGGCCTTCATGGAATCATTGTTCAGGGTGGCTTCGGTGCCGTCGTCGTTCATGACGGATTCGCCATCAGCCCACACGGACGGGAAGAGGTCGAAGACCAGTGCGCCACCGGACTGACCGGCGAGGTAGGAGCCGGCAACGCCGTCCTTGTTCAGGGCAGCAACCTTCTTGGCCTGCTCGGTGAAGGTCTTGATGTCGGTCGGGCCCTGCTCAGGATCCAGACCGGCTTCCTTGTAGAGGTCCTTGTTCCAGACCCACACGGAAACATCGGTGATGAACGGCAGGGTGTACTCGGCACCGTCCACGGTGCCAGCCTTGATGTGGCCCTGCTGAATGTCCTTCAGGTTGTCGAGGCCGTTGATCTGATCGGTGATTTCGGTGAAGATACCTTCGGAAGCCCAGTACGGAATACGAACAACGTCGCCGGCGAGAATATCAGGCAGGGAGTCGGTCTGGGAAGCGCCGCCGACCTTGCCTTCCATATCATCGTTCGGGATGATTTCCAGCTTGACCTGGTTCTTGTGGCTCTTGTTGTAAGCCTCAACAGCAGCCTTGGCCTGACGCTCCAGTGGAGAACGGGTCCACAGGGTGATTTCGGTACCGTCATCGGTACCCTTTGCCGGGATGCCTTCGGCGGTGGCAGAGCCACCATTGCCGGAACCGCCGCAGGCGGCCAGCGGGATCAGCATTGCAGCGGCAGCGATGCCTGCGAGTGCACGAGTGACCTTGTTGAAGGACATATTCGCTTCTTTCTCTAAAATGTTCCGCTCATCTCTGAGAGGCGGTGGCGGAGTTTCCGCCTCCGGTTCTTCGAGGTTTCATCCTTCTTCTTCGGTAGAACGAAACCCTGCGAAAGCCTTTTCTCAATATAAACGAACAAGACCCATTTTGCAAAACCGCTTTCGCACTTTCGCTTTCTTTCGCATATCAAACCGGTTTACGCCATCATCTTCAGTGCATTATCCACTGAATTATTGGCTTATTTTCAGTGTTTTCACGGCGTGTCGCATCAATTGAACAAAATCAAACACAAACCAAACGCTTTCATGCACTTTCTGCAAAAGTGAACATCTCTGTTATCGTTTTGTTATAAAACAACTCTTGCGAAACACACCTTGCGAAAACTTTTCGCACTTTCGCGCTACAATACGATGCAGCACAGCGACGTACTCAACTGGCAACTTCGCCGCGCATCTGATTCTAGGCGGTACGCCCTCCAAGCGCCCCCCGAAAACAGAGCGTGGCGGCAAGCGCAAACGCGCATACTAGAACTACAACATATATATAAAAGGAATCGAGGCATGATGTCCCAGACCCCGACCGGACGTTCGGCACGACTTGAGGATGTAGCCGCTCTGGCCGGAGTGTCTCTGGCCACCGCATCCAAGGCGCTGCACAACAAGCCACGCATCAGCGACGACACCAAACAGCGCGTACTCGATGCCGCTCGTCAATTGAACTACTCCCCCAACAAATTGGCGCAATCTCTCGCCCGCGGCACTTCCGGATTAATCGGCTTGGTCACCTCCGACCTCCAAGGCCGCTTCTCCACACCTATTCTTATCGGCGCAGAAAATGAGCTGCGCGCGCAATCCACTTCCGTATTATTGGCCAACGCCCGCGGCGACGTTGCCCTCGAGCGGCAGCATGTAGAGAAACTGCTGTCGCTGAAAGTAGACGGACTGCTTATTGTGCAACGCGAAACCAATCCCCGCCCCTCGCTCGGCCAGGATTGGGGCGTACCGTTGGTCTATGTATACGGGCCCTCAACCGACACCAACGACTGCTCGGTGACCTGCGACAACGTGGATGCCGGACGCATGGCCGTCAATCATCTGATTTCCTGCGGACGCCGGCATATCGCCATCATCGGTGGCGATGAAACCTATACTGCAGCCACCGATCGCACCAAGGGTGCGCTGGAAGCATTGGCCGAACTTGGAATCCAGCCGGCCGGACCGATTCGCTACGGTAAATGGGCCGAAGAGTGGGGCCGCGCGGCCACGAGACTGCTGCTTGACCAAGGCGTGCAATTCGATGCCGTGGTATGCCAGAGCGATCAGCTGGCCCGCGGTTGCATCGATGTGCTGAAGCAGCAAGGCTTGGCCATTCCAGATGATGTTGCTGTTATCGGCCACGATAACTGGTCCGTGCTTACCTCCGGCTCTCGCCCCTCGCTGACCTCCATCGACAACGAAACCGAAGCCATCGGCCGACGCGCCGCACGGTACCTGATGGATGCCATCGACGGCAATCCGCATCACGGCGTGGACTATGTGCCCTGCCGCCTTATTCAGCGGGAATCCACACTGCCGCTGGACTAGCACACCTGTCTGCAAAAAGCCTGGACTGAAATACCTTGCGGTCCGGGCTTTTGCATATTCAGCTGTAGATATTCACAACGCAGCACTGGTTTTCCATAAATATTATATCGGTATCATCTATATGTCTTTTCTCGCAATATTACTGCGTTTTTAAATTGTGATACCGGTATAAATCTTATATGATATTCCTCGTTATCACCCATAACAACGAGGTATGCACATGCAGATGACCACCATCGCCATCAGCCAGCCGACGCAGGCTCATGATGGCAACACCACGATCCCGCCAACCAACAAACCGACTCATGTGACTCTTGGGTTCAGCGAAGGCAGACTCCCGCGTATCGTCGCCATCACGCGCGGCACAGCACCGGCCGCAGCGGCGTCAACGGCAAACGAACCCACAGCCACAAAACCGGACCCGCAATTCCCGCAGACACTTGATGCCGGTCTGCAAACCGGTGAAATGCCCACGCTCCTGCCCACACAGGCCGAAGGCTGGACCGGCACGCCCGCCATCCAAGTGGCACGCAACGGCGTGGAAATATTCCCCAAGTTCACGGTGACTCACGTTGAACCTGCGGAAAATTCCGTTACGTTCAGCGCTACGGACAATACCGCCAAACTCGCTCTTACAATGACCGTTGCCATTGGCCCGGAAGGACTTATCCGCGTAGACACCGATCTGACCAACACCGGTGAATCGCCGCTGACCGTTCAGCGTCTGGCACCGGTTGTACCGCTGCCGCCGCAGGTCTCGGAAGTGGAATCCTGCACCGGCCATCATCTGCGCGAACGCGCTTTGCAGCGCCAGGCACTTACCGAAGGCGTGTTCGCCAAGGAATCGCGCATGGGCCGCCCGAACTTCAACGCCACCACCCTGCTCACTGCTGGCGAGCGCGGCTTTGGCTTCGAACATGGCTTGGTTGTCTGCGCTCATGTGGCGTTCAGCGGCAATTCCACCACGTTTATTGAGCGCACTCCATATACGCATGGCGTTATCGGCGGCGGCGAACTGCCCTACATGGGTGAGATTGAATTGACGCAAGGCGCCACCTATCATGCGCCACGTTTGCTCGTCGGTATCGGGGAGGGCTTGAACGAGGTCTCGGCAAAGTTCCACACCTACTTGCGCGCGCTGCATCCAGAACTTGCCAAGCCGCGCCCGGTGATGCTCAATACCTGGGAGGCCATGTACTTTGCGCAAAGCGAGGGCAAGGTTATCGCTTTGGCCGATCGCGCCGCTGAGGTTGGTGTAGAACGATTCGTTATCGATGATGGCTGGTTCAAGGGCCGCCGCGACGATACCAAGGCGCTTGGCGACTGGCAGGTCGACTCCACGTTGTGGCCGGAGGGTTTGGGGACCGTGGCCCATCATGTGCATGATCTGGGTATGGAATTCGGCCTGTGGTTTGAGCCGGAAATGATTAGCCCCGACTCAGATGTGGCACGCGCCCACCCTGATTGGATGCTCGCTCCGAATGGCGAGCGACTGCCGATGGCATCGCGCGCACAGCAGGTCATTGATCTGACGAACCCCGCGGCCGCCGCCTATGTGGAGCATGCCATTGATACGCTCGTGAGCGAATACCATATCGATTACATCAAGTGGGACCACAACCGTTTCCTCACTGAACCCCTCTCCCCTGCATCCGGCCGCCCCGCTGTGCACAAGCAGACCGAAGCTTTCTATGCGATTGTTGATCATCTGCGTGAGCGCCATCCGGGATTGGAAATCGAATCCTGCTCATCTGGTGGTGGTCGTATCGATGCCGGAGTATTGGCGCGTTGCAGCCGCGTATGGGCTTCTGATTGCACTGATCCGGTGGAGCGTGCCGATATTCAGCGTGGCACATCCCTGCTGGTACCGCCAGAAATGATTGGTGAGCATATTTCCGAATCCCCAAATCATGCAACCCGCCGCGCCACGTCGCTTACCATGCGTGCGTCGATGGCGTTCTTCGGCCATCTCGGCATCGAATGGAACATTATGAAGCTGAGCGACGCTGACTTGCAGCAGCTGAAGAGCTGGGTGGATTTGTATAAGCAGCGCAGGCAGGATATTCCTCAAGGCACTCTGGTGCACGCGGATGTTCCGGATCCGGCCATTCGCGTCGATGGACTTATCTCCCAAGATCGTTCGCGTGCGGTGTACCGGTTTGCTGCGGTCTCCTCTTCTCAGGATTACCCGTATGGCTTGGTCAGGCTACCTGGCTTGGATGATGCAGCGCGCTACCGGATTCGCCCGCTTGGCGGCATCACCCGCTATGAGCAGGAGTTCAGCCCGAATTGCCGCACGGCACTGAGCTGGTGGACGGATGAGGGCACCACGGTGGATGGCGCCACGCTCACGCAGTGGGGTATTCGTCCGCCGCAGCTTGCGCCGGAACATGCCGTGCTCATTGAAGTGACGCGCGAGTAGCGCAATCCGCGCGGCTGCAGCCGTAGTCTCTGACTACCGCTCTTCCACAGCCGCGCGAGCCAATTCGCCGGTGGATTCGCGTTTCACTAATTCGCCGGCGATCTTGTCGAACATCGTCCACGCCTCACCGCGTGGACGATTGTTGACCACATCATCAATCTGCTGTTTGAGCATCGTCACCGCATGCTCGCCAGCCTCATCGAAATGCTGCCGAATCGTGGTCAGCGGCGGATTCCACACTCTCGAAAGCGTGTGGTCATCGAATCCGGCCACAATCACATCCTCAGGTACCCGCTTACCGGCTATTGCCAAGCCCCGCATCACACCCATTGCAATCTCATCATTGCCGGCGAAAATAGCGGTGACACTATCATCCTCACCAAGCTGCTGCCCGATGGCGATGGCTTTTTCCGCATCCCACGTTGTAGCGATCGGTGCCGGAGCCGGCACATGAGCATCACTTAACGCCATACGCCAACCATCCTCACGCGCATCCACGTCGGACGGCACCGCCACATAGTGCACAGTCGCATGCCCCAAAGCTAGCAGATGCTTGGTCATCGCATAAGCACTGTCGTATTCGCACAAATGAATCTGCGCACGGTCCTCATGCCGCGGACCGCCGATAATCACCAGCGGAGTCGTGGATGGAATATGGGAGACCACACTGTCGGTGAGGCGATCGTAATCAATAAGAATCACACCGGCCGGGCTGCGATCGAGGCAGGAGCGCACACTGCCCAGCATCCAATCTCCGCCGCGTGAATCAAGCACGTAAATCGTAGTCGGATAGCCGATTTCCTGCGCTTTGCGTTCGATGCCATAGAAGGTTTGTGTGCGACCATACAGTCTGGTATCGGCAGACATCACTGCAATCGATTCGCTCATGTCGAGGGCGAGCGCGCGGGCGATAGGATTCGGCCGGTAGTTCAGTTTTTCAATGGCGGCTGCGATGGCCACGCGTTTCTTCTCACTGACTCTGCTGGGGTCCTTCAAATACCGCGACATCGTGGGCACTGAGACATTGGCTACCGCCGCCACATCGCGGATGGAAGGCGCGGTGCCGCGCTTCGTTCTGGGCATGCACATACCTCCCTGACTTGGTGTTCCAAAGTCATACACCGGCATACCGCCTAGCTTATGTTCTGTGCGCTTTATTGTACGCAAACCGTTAGATGTATACCGGTACAAAAAAGCGCCTCGTAATGAGGCGCTTGGAATCAGGCTAGAGATTCTTTGATTGCAAGTTACGTTCAGTGTTGCTCGAAATCTCAGGCCAAAGCCGGCTGAGCGTTCTTCTTATGGGTGAGCTGCCAAACCAGCACTGCGGCAATCATGATGGCGAAGCCTGCGGTGAACCAAGGGAATGGAGCAGCTGGATCAGTGGAACCGGTAATCATCATAACCGCCTTCATAGCCAGCGGGGAGACGAACACACCAACATGGAAGGACAGGATGATCATGGTGGACCAGAATGCCTGAGAGCTCTTCTTAGCGTACTTCGGGATGCGGTTGCACAGGAACGGTCCCAGGATCGGGCCAGGGAAGTTGAACAGGAAGAAGCCGATGACCAGCACAACATAGCTGCTGCCAGCGAGGGAGACGAGCAGGCTGCCGAGGAAGTAGACGCCCATACCGATGTAGTAAGTGTTGTCGCCAAACTTCTTCTCCAAGAAGCCGTAGACGAAGCCGGCCACCACTGCGAACAGGATGCCCACAGAGATGATTACGGACGAATCATGGTGAGGATCGTTCAGAATCTTCTGGGCGATTTCGGCGAAGCGCACGTTGATGGCGTTGAAGAACACCATGTAGAGTGCGGCGCACACGCAGAACGCACCGAGAATCGGGCTGGTCTGCTCAGGGTAGATGTTGACGTTCTCTTCGGCTTCCATGTCCGAGGAGCCGGATTTGTCGAGGTGCACGTCCGGAACCTGGAACCAGAACCAGATGAGCACCGGGAACGCGAACAGGTAAACGATGAAGGCGCCCTGCCAGCCGGCGATGAGCACGAACACGGAAACCAGCGCGGTCATAATGGCCTGGCCTAGGTTTTCAGTGGCACCACGGATGCCGAGCAGGGTGGCACGGCGGTTACCGGAATACAGCATCTGAATCAGGGTGATGGCCAGCGAATTGTACAGGCCGAGACCCATGCCGAAGAGCACACGAGCAGCCATTACGACAGCGAAGTTCGTGGCGAACATCGGCACGAAGGCGGTGATGCCCACGAGGAACAGGCCGGCGCCGATGACCTTTTTCAGGCCGAAGAAGCGTGCCAGAGCCGGGCTGATGAGCAACGTGGCCAATGCGGTCAATGATGGTGTGGTGGAGAGCAACTCCGCGGCGGTGTTATCGACGTTGAGCGCACGCCCCAACTGTGGGATAACGCCGTTGACAACGCTGTAGCTGGTGAGGAACAGCGATATGGACAGCATCGGCAGGATCACCGAGAGGCTGTTGACATCCTTCTTCGTTGTGGATGACATAGGTTTCCTTTTTCTCTGTGGTTTATGCACCGGTGGTTGGTGCTGACGTCGGCATGGACGAATCATTGTTGACCGACTTGGACTGTTCGCCGTCCTTGCCGACCTCGTTCTCCGTTGTCACGAGAAACTATATTTTGATACCGGTATAAAGTCAAATTTAAATCTCCATAAAGCCTATATTTCGGCGTTTCTTGAGTTTTACATGATTGTTTCTTTTATCGGTTCAAAAAAATTATTGAAAGCATTCGGCAACTTTGGCAACATCATGACAGACGAGCCATAGGATATGGAAAAATAGAAGATTTGCCGAACAGTTACCGCTTCTTGACTTTGCGGCCCTTCAAGTAGATGTCAATAACAATCCAGACGCCCAGCACGAAGGCCACCACATACCCCAGGAAACCCACAATCGGAATACCGAAGATAATCGGCTTCATACCGGCGTAATAGACGATGGACGAACCGATGAACAGACCCACCACGATCAGAGCCATCGTGAGTCGATTCACCATATCACTCAGCAGCTGGAACGGCTCTTGCGAACCCACAAGCTCCATGTTCATACGCAGCTGACCACGGGTGAGCATGCGGGCGGCCACATTGAGCTCGCTCATAGCATCCAACGCGCTGTGCAGCGCCACATGGCTTTCGACGCCCAAATCTTTGAGCTCATCTTTGATGGCTTGGCTTGTAGTTTTGGAAGTCGCAATATGTTGGGAGATGATCTCAATCATGTTCACGTCCGGAATGAACTCATCCAAGAGTCCTTCCAACGTGACCAGTGCGCGTCCAACGGTGGTAATGGTGCTGGGTACCTCAATACCGTGACGCTGTGCCAGCGACGTCAAGGCGGTGATGAAGGCAGCGAGGTCCAAGTCCTTCAAGTCCACGGTGCCGTATTCTTTGACAATCACGTCCAGATCCGCCAGCAATGACGGATAATCGGCAGGGTCGGCTTCCGTGCCGGCGAAGCGCAACAAACCGTCTGCCAAGTCCGGCGAATTCTGCTTGGCCACAGCGAAGATCATGTCTTTCATCACCGCGCGGGTTTTGGCATCGAGCCGGCCGGTCATGCCAAGGTCGATGAGCACGATCTGCCCGCCACGAATGATGATGTTGCCCGGGTGCGGGTCGGCGTGGAAGAATCCATCATCCAAAATCTGGGTGGCATAATTGTCGACCAGCTTGGTACCGATATCTTTAAGATCGTAGCCGGCCTCTACCAGTTCGCTGGAATGCGAAACGGAGATACCGTCCACATAATCCATGACCACCACATGCTCGGTGCACAGATCAGGGTAGGGCGTCGGGCAATCCATGTACTTGAAGCGCGAGGCGAATCGTTTGAATTCCGCGAGATTACGCGCTTCCACCAAAAAGTCTGTTTCGGATTCGAAGGTATCCCAGAGCTCTTCGACCACACCTTTGAGGTCGACGATCTGCGAATTGCTCATTACCTTGCTTGCCGCTTTGGCAATGGAGCGCATAATGGCCACGTCTTGCGCCATAGTTTCGCGCACACCTGGGCGCTGCACTTTGATTGCCACATCTTCGCCGGTTTTCAACCTAGCGCGATGCACTTGGGCCAGCGACGCCGAACCCAACGGCTTCAAATCAATATGCTCGAAGACCTCACTAGCAGGGCGACCATATTCGGCCGACAGCACGTCCAACACCGTGGCATAAGGCATTGGATCGGCATCTGCGCGAAGCTTGGCCAGTTCGTCGCAGAAACTCTGCGGCAAAATCTCGGAGCGCATGGAGAGAATCTGGCCTACTTTAACGAATGTGGGACCGAGCGCCTCGCACATCAGGCGCATTTTTACCGGCGTCAAACCTTTCAGCGCATCGAACTGATTGACGATGCGCACGATTTGCGCCAAGCGCTTCATCTTGCTGCGGCGAGTCAGATGGTAGCGCTGCGAGAAATCATCTCGTTTGGGACCAAAAAGCCCAATGGTTTCCGTATTGACGGCCGCCCATTGTGCGTATGCCGCGGTCGGAGGATATGACGTGGAACGCGAGTCCCCCGTAGTGTGAGCATTGCTCGCCGTGTCAGCAGGTGCGGACTGCGAAGCAGACGACATTGAGCCGGGCACCCCTGATGAAGTGCCCGGCTGAGTATTGGCAGCTGAGTTATGCGATTGAGTATCACGCACGCTATGCTGCACCGCCTGCTCCGTTGTCTTGTGAATCACGAAAACAATCAGTCCTTGTTTGCGGAATCAGACGGCTCGGCCTCGGTTGTATCAATGGGCTCGTCCTTAGCCGACTCATCTTTATTCGCATCGTTGACCAGAGCCTCGCCAACCTTGCGCTTGAGCTCAGTGTTCAGGGACTTGCCCTGCTCAACGGTCAGCTCACCCTTCTTGACGAGGTCATCGACGATCTCGCTGCTCTTCTCGTAACCGGTGGCCAGAGCACCGATGCCAGCCAGCAGAACCTTGCGGACGCCTTCGCCCAAATCAAAATCAGCCATAATACCCCTCCTTCGAGGTTCGACGCGGCCTGATGCCTTGTCTCTTATTCACAAGATTAGCGCACATGCGCGTCGTTGACGCTAGGCCTTACGGCTGATTTCGTCTAGTGAAAGCATTGGCAGGGAACTTCTTTGGCAGACTCCCCTCAGTCACCTACGGCGACAGCTCCCCCCAGCAAGGGGAGTCAACGAGTTCCTTGCCTATCTTGGACGCGCTGCTGCAGCCTTGCGCGCGTTGGCGGCTACCTCATCGAGTCGAGCGAGTTCTGCGGCTTGCTCAGCTGTCTGATGCGTTTTCTCAAACGAGCCATAGCGGCGCGAAACAGCGGTGGTAATGAGGAAATCGGAAATGGCTGGATTCTTTGGCAGCAACGAACCGTGCATATATGTGCCGATCACATTGTTGACGCGAGCGCCTTCAGTATGATCCTTACCGTTATTGCCCCGCCCTTCAGCATCTACTGTGCCGAGCGGCTGCACACCATCACGCAAGAAGGTTTGGCCTGAATGGTTCTCGTAGCCGATCACATCGCCGAATTGTTCGGAGTGTTCCACGAGGTTGCCGATCATGCGCACATCCTGGCCCACGGTGTAGGCGCCGATAACTCCGATGCCGTCCAATCGTGTACCATCCACGGTTTCAAAGTATTCACCGAACAGCTGGTAGAGGCCGCAAATCATCAGCATTGGCACGCCATCCGCGGCAAGCTTACGCAGTAAATCGGCACGCATGTAGAAATCATTAATGATTTTCTTCTGACCGGTGTCTTGGCCTCCACCACCCAGAATCAGGTCCACATGTTCCGGCCATTCATCGCCTTGATTGTACTGGTGAACCACCGGCTCATACCCGTACAGTTCAAGCCGGCGACGAATAGTCAGCACGTTCCCCGAGTCTCCGTAAATGTTCATGTCTTTCGGGTAAAGGGACATGATGTCGATTGTTGTGTTCATCGGCCCACTCCTGCGTCGCTGACCTCGGTGATTCCGCCGAGCACCGCGCGCGCTTTGAGCATGGCGGTGTACGTGCAATACATATGTTTACGGGTGTCGGGATTGGTGTTAACGAATGCGGTGACTGCCCGCTCCAGATCAGTATCCACCTGTTTGACCGGCACTTGGTCGTATCCGAGGCGCAGAGCCATATCCCATGCGCGCACGCCGGATACCATGCTGACACCGCTTTCCTTCAGCGAGGTGAAGTCCACATCCCAAAGCCAGCTCATGTCGCGGCCATCGGCGTATTGATCATTGATGATGATCATCGTGTCCGCGCCGGCTGGATTGAAACTGGCTAGCGAAAGACGAAAGCCCATCGGATTCTTGACCAGCAGCAGTTCCACTGGCGAACCATTCACATTGATGACTTCACCACGGCCGAATGCCGGGGTGACGCGGGAAACGGCGGCAATCAGTTCATCCGCGCTCACAGCGCACGCGTTGGCATTGGAGGCCGCCTTGGATTGTGCCGCCGCATCGGTCATCACAGCACGCACTACGGCGAGCGCGGCGGCGGCGTTATACAGGTTGTAGACGCCTTCAAGTTTCACAGCGGTGGAATATGACTGCCCATCCATGCTGAATGTGGCTTCATGGTCGCCTACTGCGGTCAGCGTTACGTCCGCTGGCAATTCCGGTACCGCTCCCCTAGGCGAACTGCCGACGGAGTCGATTGAGAGAGGTTGCGGCTGTGCCGTCTTCGCGCCAGATTCCACTGACACAGTAGTAGCCATGTCATCATCCGAGGGGAAGTAGTGGCGCAAATCATCGGCCAAACCGAAGTATTTGACTTGCGTGCCGGCCGGCACTTTGGCTGCGAGTGCGGCGATACGCGGATCCTCTCGGTTCAACACTACGGTTCCGGTAGTGGCTGCGGCCACATGACTCAGCAGTTTGGCTGTAGTGTCAATCTCTCCGAAACGATCAAGCTGATCGCGCATCACGTTGAGCAGCAGCGCATAACGTGGTTTGACCTGTTTGACGAAATGCACGGCATAGGCTTCGTCAAGCTCAAGCACGGCAATGTCTGCGTCCAGCTTGCCGGCCAGATTGACCTCGTTGAGCAATGCGGACACTACACCGCGCACGAAGTTCGAACCTGTGGGGTTGGTGAATACCTTCAATCCCAAGTCAGACAGCATAGAGGCCACCATGCGTGTAGTGGTGGTTTTGCCGTTCGTGCCGGAGACCAGCACCACGCCGTATGGCAGTTGAGCAAGCGTGCGCGTCAGGAACCCCGGATCGATGGATTCCACGATCTTGCCGGGGAATGCCGAGCCGCCGTGCTTGGTAATACGGGACGCGGCACGAACCAGTTTTCCGATGGCTGGCGTAGCAAACATCATCACACCCCCTGATTGGCGTTGTAATCCTGCGGCATATCCTTGAATTTGGATGTGGCACCAAGGAATGCAAGATGGAACGTTTCGGTAGGACCATTACGATGCTTGGCCATAATAATGTCGGCCTCACCCGGGCGGTCCTCTTTATCGTAGAAATCCGGTCGATGCACAAGGAACACCACGTCAGCATCCTGTTCGATAGAACCGGATTCACGCAAATCGGAAAGCTGCGGTTTCTTGTCATTGCGCATTTCCGGGCCACGGTTCAGCTGGGAGAGCGCCACCACAGGCACCTCAAGCTCTTTGGCCAACAGCTTCAGCGCACGGGAGAACTCAGACACCTCTTGCTGGCGGGATTCCACGGCCTTGCCGGAGGTCATCAGCTGAAGGTAATCGATGACCACGAGCTTCAGATCATTGGTCTGCTTCAAGCGACGGCATTTTGCGCGGATTTCCATCAAGCTCATGTTCGGGCTGTCGTCGATGAATAGCGGTGCGTTCTGCATCTTGGTCCAGAACTGGTTCAACGTGTTCCAACGTTCCGGCGTAATGTCGTCCGCACGGCGAAGCGCCGCCATAGGGATATTGGTTTCGGCGGAGATGATGCGCTGGGCAAGCTCCACCTTGCTCATCTCAAGACTGAACACCACGGAAGTCATATTGTGATGCAGTGCGGCGGCACGCGCGAAATCAATGCCAAGCGTGGACTTGCCCATTGCAGGTCGGCCTGCGACAACTACCATCTGGCCGGGCTGCAAGCCCTGTGTCACGTCATCAATATCGCGGAAGCCCGTAGGTACGCCCTTGTTCACCAAGCCTTGTTGCAGCTTGTCCAGCTGGTCAAGAGCATCATGCACCACCGGGCCAATCGCCGTGTAGTCCTGACGCACCTTGCCCATCGACATCTCATAGATTTCGGATTGGGCCAGATTCACTACATCTTCAGCCTGTGAGCCTTCGGCCGAATAACCAAGCTGGGCGATTTTGGTGCCAGCGGCAATCACATTGCGCAAAATCGCACGCTGATGCACGATTTCGGCATAATACATAGCGTTTGCGGCCGTTGGCACCGAAGCCACCAAGCTATGCAGATAATCAGCCCCGCCTACTTTTTCAAGATTGCCGTCCGCAAGCAGCTGATTAGCCACCAATACCACGTCCACCGGCTGACTGGCGGAGAACAGGTCGATGATGGCGGTATAAATCGTCTGATGCTTGGGCTGATAGAAATCAGTGACATCAATGGTTTGCGAAACCTCACCGATGGCATCCTTGCTCATCAGCATGCCGCCGAGCACTGCCATTTCCGCATCATCGTCATGCGGAGGCACACGATCGAAAATAGGATCGGCGGCGGCGCTGCCCTGTGCACCACCTGACGCACGGCCGCCGCCCGTAGACGAACCACCCGTGTAGCCCTGATATGCGTTGTCACTTCCTTCTGCCATAGCTCCCCAGTATAGAAGGCGATTTTTCGGAGGGAAAATATTTACCGCGACCGAAAATGCATCGTATGGTTATGCACACAGACAAAACTGGGTGCCTGCATAACCCTGCATCATTCACGCTACGTTCACCTAAAAGTGAGCTAGGCGACACGCAGAAGGCGCGAATGTGGATAGAAAAAATAGTTATCCACATTTTGGGGATAACTTGGTGGATAATCCACGGGGTTATCCACATACGGGGGATAACTTGGTGGATAGTCTGGGGATAACCTTTCTAGGCGAAGGAGGCGAGTTGCACAACGTAGTTAAGCATGATATGCAAGCGGACAAGCATGCCACAAGCCGGCAGATTCTTGCCCTTGCATTGCCTACCTTCGGCCAGCTCATCGCCGAACCCACCTTCATTCTTATCGATACGGCGATTGTGGGGCATATTGGAGACGCGGCGCTGGCCGGCCTATCCATCGGTTCCACCATCATTTTGACGGCTGTTGGACTGTGTATTTTCCTGGCGTATTCCACAACCGCACAAGTGGCTCATCTGCTGGGCGCCGGCAAACGGCGCGAAGGCCTGCAAGCAGGCATTGACGGACTTTGGCTAGCGTTGGGAATCGGCTTGATACTCGGCATTGCGCTCTTCGCCACCGCCGAACCATTATGCCGCGCGTTAGGCGGACAAGGTGAAGTACTGCATCAAGCCACGATGTACACTCGCGCCATCGTGCTGGGCGCTCCCGGCATGCTGCTGGTATATGCGGCGAACGGCATCTTCCGAGGTTTGCAAAAAGTACGCATAACACTAATTGCCGCGATTAGCGGCGCTGTGCTTAATACGGTACTTGAGGTCATATTCGTTATCATGCTCGGCTGGGGCATTACCGGCTCCGGTGCAGCAACGTTGATTGCCCAATGGTATATGGGCATATTCCTCGTTATTCCCGCGATTTTGTGGGCGCGCGCTGATGGCGCAAGCCTGCGGCCGCGTTGGGCTGGCATTGCCGCGGCTGGCGGCGATGGCATTCCGTTGTTTATCCGCACATTGGCCATTCGCACCGCGATGGTGGTTACAGTGGCCAGTGCAGCGCGCATGGGCACATCGGTTCTTGCCGGATTTCAAGCGGTGAATTCCACATGGAATTTTGCGATGAATATGCTCGACTCCGTTGGCATTGCCGGCCAAGCACTGGCGGCCACAGCATTGGGAGCCGGCAATCGACCAAAGGCCCGGACACTCACCAAGGCAACCGGCCGCATGGGCGCGCTCACCGGCACCACAATAGGTTTCGGATTCGCCATCATTGGGGTATTCGCAGGGCACTTCTTCTCCCCCACGCCGCATATTCAACTGCTTGTTGCAGTGGGCATGGTGACTATGGGCATATTCTTCCCACTGCAAGGCTGGATGATGGCCATTGACGGCATTCTGATTGGCGCACGCGATTACCGCTATCTGGCAGTCACCTGCACGTTGACCGCTCTGGTGTATATCGCGCTCCTTACACCACTTGCGGGGTATGCCGAATCTCAGGTAGTTAGTGATATCGCGCGCACCATATTGCTGTGGGCAGCGTTCAATGTGATTTTGATGGGCGGGCGCGGCTTGTTCAACGGGCTGCGCATCCGTGGAGATGATTGGATGGGATAGTACGTACGCCCGCGCCCCTCAGTCAGCTTCGCCTACAGCTCCTCTCAGAGAGGGGAGCCAGATAACCGCGGACTACATGGCAGCGCGAACGGCGGCGTACATGGTGTGCACGATTTGTTCTCGCCATTTTGACCAGCCGTACTTCTTGGTGATTGATTCACCTGCGGTAGCGCCAAGAGACGAACCGTCCGCACGGGTGAGGTCATATAGCATGTCCAGCAGCAGCTTGTCATGATGCAGTCGATCAGCCAAGTCAGCGGTAACAGCCGGATCATTAGGATCCTTGCCTGTTGCATATTCCGAGAGTGTCAAATGTTCACGTACCAGTACGGTTGCCCAGTCGATCATCTGCTGCGGGTATCCCATACGCTTTAGAATCACCGGCACATGGCGAGCGCCTTCGGCAGCATGATCGCGCACGAATGCGCGCTTACCAATGTCATGCGTAATGGCTGCAAGCAATAGCGCCTGATAATGTTCATCGTCATAGCGAGCTCCGGATGGAGTCTCCCGGCTGATGCGTGAAGTCACTTCCACCATATGCCTATCAATGGTGTAGCGGTGAGCCGCCGAGGCAGATGGACGGTTGCGGATACCCAACCATTCCGGCATCCACCGGCCGGGAATATCCACGAAATCAATGCTTTCCCACACATTCATCAGTTCCGGCCCGCAAGCAAGCAATCGCACGAACAGTTCGCGAGACTCATCATCCCACTGATTGTCTCGAATCGGGCAATGTTTCAGGTTCGTCAGCGTGGACGGATTAATCGGCAAACCGAATTCGCCGGAAGCCACGGCCATACGCAACGCCAACTTGGCATCTTGAGCAGGATCCACGCCCGGCGCCAACACAAGCTCGCCTTCATGCTTGGCGATGCCGGGAGACACGATGTCGAACTGCGGAGCCTCACGCTTGCCACCGGCACGCTGCGAGAACATTTGGAAGAACGCAAAGCGAGGCTTCTCATGGGTCAGCGAATGCTCGGCACGGGAAGCGGTGGAATCCAAGGCAAAGGAGATGCGGCGGCCAAGACGGGCGAGCATGGTCTGCAAGTCATCGATGGAGTAGGCAGCACGCTCAGCTTCAGGCCATGTCGGGTCAGCCAAGCCCAGCATGGCTGCAACCTTGGCTTGATATGGGGTGAGCAGCAGATTCGTGTCTTTGCCGGCTACCAAATGAATGCAGTCGCGCACATCAAGCAGACGTTCCACAGCTTCGTCGTAGCTGCCGTGCGGGCGGTCAGCAAGCCAGGACGTGGCAAGCGCGGAAATCAACACCGAATCGCGTAAGCCTCCGCGCGCTTCCTTAATATCAGGCTGGTTCACATACTGCAGTCGCGCGAATTCATCCAGTCTGGATTTGGCGGAGTCAAGCAGTTCCGGCAAACGTTTGCGCGCAGCCTTGCGCCAGCGTTCAAGAATGGATGTAGCCGTGGCGCGAATCAGTTCAGTGTCACCGGCAATGGGCTTCACGTCAAGCCAGCCCATTGCAGCGGGAAGATCATGGTCCGTGACTTCTTCGCACTGAGAGCGAGTGCGAATGGAATGATCAAGGTCAAGGCCGCTATCCCATAGCGGATACCACAGTTTGTTGGCGAGCTCGTTGAGCTGCTGATCGTTGACAGCATGCGGCTCGTAGATAATCACCAGATCCAAATCGGAGCTCGGGCCAATCTGCCTCGAGCGAGGGAGCCCACTGCCGCAAAGCCAATGCCGGAATCCGGCACGGTGAATGAAACCGATTCGCAAGCTTCGCTCCATAATTTCGTCAGGCTCTGCATGGCCAGTTCGGTGCGGGCCTTACGTTTGGCTGCACCATTGCGGTATACACCATCCGCATCCGGCTGACTCATCTCCATGAACCGCTGCTTCAAACCATCTACTGCCGATGCCATTGCCCCAGATCTTTCGTCATGTAAAAATGTAAAAAAGTCCCCGCACGGCGACAAACGCAACGTGCGGGGACCTGTCTTATTTGAGTAGCCCGAACCTTGTAGGGAAGGAATCGGACGCTTTATCAGATCGCGGCGGAACCGGTCTCACCGGTACGCACGCGGGTCACGGAATCAAGCGGGGCAACCCACACCTTGCCGTCACCGATAGTGCCGGAGCCGGCAGACTTGACAATCACACCGACCAGCGTCTCGGCATCGGCGTCATCAGCCAGAACCTCGATGCGAATCTTCGGAATCAGGTCAACGGTGTATTCAGCGCCGCGGTAGACCTCGGTGTGGCCACGCTGACGGCCATAGCCGTTAGCCTCGGACACGGTCAGACCGTGCACGCCAGCGGCTGCGAGAGCCTCCTTGACGTCGTCGAGCTTATGGGGCTGGATGATAGCGGTGATTAGCTTCATCTCACTTCACCTCCTTGAGAACGGAGCTGGCAGTACCAGCGAAATCGTAAGCACGTTCGCCCTGATCGGCAAGATCGATGCCGCCGACTTCCTGAGCTTCGGTGACGCGCCAACCGATGGTCTTCTCGAGAGCGAAGGCGATGATGGCGGTGATCACTGCGGAGTACAGGATGGCAACCAGAGCGATGACCAGCTGAACAACGAGCTGCTTCCAGTCGCCGCCAGCCAGCAGGCCGGTACCCTCGCCGAAGAAGCCGATGAGCAGGGTGCCGGTGAAACCACCAACGCCGTGGACGCCAACAACATCGAGGGAGTCATCGTAACCGAACTTGAACTTCAGACCGCAGGCGAGGCAGGTCAGGATGCCGACGATAGCGCCGAGCACGATGGCCCACAGCGGGGAGACCACGTCAGCGGCCGGGGTGATGCCGACCAGGCCAGCAACCATACCGGAGGCAGCACCCATAGCGGTGTAGTGGCCGGAACGAATCTTTTCAGTGAAGCCCCAAGAGAGCATTGCAGCAGCGGTTGCGGCGGAGGTGGAAACCCAAGCGTAGCCAGCGGTGCCGTTGGCAGCGAAGGCGGAACCTGCGTTGAAGCCGAACCAGCCGAACCACAGCAGGAAGGCGCCGAGCATCACGAACGGAACGTTGTGCGGGCGGAATGGCTGAGTGCCGAAGCCCTTACGCTTGCCGATGATCAGCACGATGATCAGGGCGGCGACTGCAGCGTTGATGTGGACGACCGTACCACCTGCGAAATCGTGGGCGGCAGCGCCGATGGCCTTGGAGATAGCACCGTCTGCGGAGAGCAGACCACCGTTCCAGACCATGTGGGCCATAGGAGCGTAATCGAAGGTGATCCACAGGGCAACGAAGATCATCCAGGTGCTGTACTTGACACGCTCTGCGATAGCGCCGCAGATCAGGCCAACGGTAATCATGGCGAAGGCCACCTGGAAGGCAACGTCAACGGAAACCGGGTAGTTGTTGCCGTTCAGACCGGTAGTGGTGAACACACCATCCTTGGCCACCATCGAATCCTTCAGCAGGAATCCGCTGGCCGGATCGCCGAAGATGCCACCGATGTCGTTACCGGCGTAGGCGATGGACCAACCCCACAGGGTCCAGATAATCATGGTGACTGACAGTGCAGCCGCCTCAAGCATCAGCATGTTCAGAACGGCCTTGGCACGAACCATACCGCCGTAGAAGAACGCCACACCAGGCGTCATGAGGAAAACCAAGGATGCGGATGTGAGGATCCACGCGGTATTTCCGGAATCAAGCGCTCCCATGTCTACCTCCCTCTCTCTTTCGTTCATGGCGTCGAGGGTTCGGAAAAACTCAAAGCCTCGGCGTCTAGTTCCAATAAATGCCGTCCCCCTTGTGGGGGCTAACAGTTCGTCAGTAAAAGCCGGCTGCGTTTTCAATTCGTTACATCAAGTTACGCGATTGTTAAGCGTTAAACCGTGATATCAGCACAGATTAGGGTCTGGTTTCGGCTTGATTCCAAGGGATATGAAGAGGCCTCGAACTATGTTTCGAACATAATTCGAGGCCTTGTTTACATGGTTTGCGGCGTTTCACGCGTTCATAACGTGGACGCTTCGCATCGACCTTCGCTATCGTTGACTGTAGGTTTTTGAACACTGACTGTAGGGAATCCAACGTTTTTCGTCGGAAACCCTACAGTCAGTGTTGAAAAACCGACAGTCAGTGTTGGATTCCCTACAGCCGAAGTCGGAAAACCGACAGTCAATGTTGGAAAACCGACAGTCAACTGATACGCGAGTGCAACTTTTAGGCGAGGATGCCGTCGACGAAACCTTCCGGGTCGAACGGAGCCAAATCATCCGGACCTTCGCCAAGTCCTACGAGCTTAACCGGCACACCGAGCTCCTTCTGCACGCTGATGACGATGCCGCCCTTGGCGGAGCCATCCAGCTTGGAGAGCACCACGCCGGTGATGCCGATGGCTTCGGCGAACACCTTGGCCTGAGCCATGCCGTTCTGGCCGGTGGTGGCGTCGAGCACCAGCAGCACTTCACTCACCGGCAGCTGTTTTTCAGTAACGCGGCGAATCTTGCCCAGCTCATCCATCAGGTTCGACTTGTTTTGCAGTCGGCCTGCGGTATCGATAATCAGCACGTCGGCATTGAGTTCCTTGGCCTTGCCCGCAGCCTCGAATGCGACCGATGCCGGATCGGCTCCGTCCTTATCCGAGCGAACAACCGGCACATTGACGCGAGCGCCCCATGTCTCCAACTGATCTGCGGCCGCGGCGCGGAAGGTATCGGCAGCACCCATTACCACGGATTTGCCCTCAGCTACGAACAGTCGGGCGAGCTTGCCGGCAGTCGTGGTCTTACCTGTACCGTTCACGCCAACCATGATGATCACGGATGGCTTGTCCGCGCCCGGCTTTTCGGCGTTCAGGCGGCGGTCGGTATCACGGCCGACCAAATCGAGGAGTTTGTCTTTCAGCGTGGCACGAACTTCAGTCGGATCGGCGGTACCGGTGATGCGAGCGTCAGTCCTCAAATCATCAACCAGTTGAGCGGAAGCCTCGGCACCTACATCGGCGAGCAAAAGCGTATCTTCCACATCTTCCCAGTCAGCCTCGGAAAGATTGTCTTTGGCCAGAATATTGAACAGCGCCTTGCCGAATGGGTTTCCGGATTTGGAGAGCTTGGCCTTCAGCCTGGTCAGTCGGGAGCCCACTGACTCCGGGGCTTCCGGTTCGTTAGAGGGTGCCGACTGCGATGGTGCAGATTCAGCTGCTGATTCAGCAACTACCGATGATTCCTTAGATTCAGCTGATTCAGTAGATTTCGCGGCTTCAGCAGCCAGTCGCGCATCAGCCGCAGCCTTAGCATCGCGCGTGCGCTGATTATCAGGAGCGGATTTGCCCAGCGCCCGGTCAAGATCACGCTTGCGGGATTTGGAGAGCCAAATGCTCAAGGCGATGAGCACCACCGCCACAACAATGACGCCAACAACGGCGAGAACAGTATTCATTTCCATACTTGCCAGTCTAATGTGGGCCATCCCGCAAATCAGCGGCCGGCAGCGGCTACTGCCTACCACCCGACTTACCCACCGACTATGGTGGTCGGCATGGCACATTCCTCACGTATGACGTCGCTGCAGCGGCGAGAACAGCTGATCGCAGTCGGACGCTCCCTGTTTGCCGCCAAAGGGTTCGAAGCGGTGAGCATGGAGGAGATTGCCGCGCACGCCAAGGTTTCCAAGCCGATTGTGTATGAGCATTTCGGCGGCAAAGAAGGCCTGTATGCGGTGATTGTGGACCGTGAGATGCGTGCGTTGATTAACACGCTGGCCGCCGCACTGGATGCGCCGACGATGCATCCGCGCCAAATCGTGGAACGTACCGCCTTGGCATTGCTGACCTATATTGAAGAAAACGCTGAAGGATTCCAAGTATTGGTGCGCGATTCGCCGAGCACCGACCCTTCCGGTTCATTCAGTTCACTGCTGGGCGATATTTCGATGCGTGTGGAAGATATTCTTTCCGAAGCATTCAAGCGTCAGAAACTTTCGACCAAGGGTGTGCCCTATTATGCGCAAATGCTTGTGGGCATGACCGTATTCACCGGTCAATATTGGGCAGACCGTCCAAAGGTCAGCAAGGAGCAGCTCGCCGCTTATATCGTGGATTTGGCATGGCATGGCCTGAGCCGGCTTGATTCCAAGCCACAGCTGAGGTTTGAGGGAGCGCGCGCCCAGCGAGAGGCGGAACGCGAAGCTCAGCGCAGCACTCGTCTAAGCGCAGATTTAGCCGCTGATAGCGATGATTACAACGGCGACGGCAACAATACTGCCGAGCTGCAGAACGTGAGTGCAGAGTAACAGCTTACGCAACATGTCTGTCAATAGCGCCGACTAGGTGCTACGGTTTGAACAGCAAAACGAACACCAACTTTGTGAGGACGTAACGGGTATGGCCAACGCGGCAACAACAGCAAAGACGCTCACTTTCGTGATTCCCGCATACAATATGGAGTCCTATCTTGACCGTTGTGTCAGCTCAGTGCTTTCCGCCTCGAACCCGGAAGACATTGAGGTGCTGATTGTGGATGATGGTTCGAAAGACGGCACGCTGGCGTACGCGCAGAAGCTGGAACAGCGCCATCCTGGCATTGTTCGAGCCATCCATCAGGAGAACAAGGGCCACGGTGGAGCCGTAAACACCGGCATTGCCGCGGCCGCCGGCATGTACGTCAAAGTGGTGGATGCGGATGATTGGGTGGACCCGCAGGCCATCAACACCGTGATGGCCACGCTGCGAGCACAGCGCGAAACGACCGAGCCCATCGACATGCTGGTCACCAACTATGTCTATGACAAAGTGGCCAAGCGTTACAAGCATACGGTGAACTTCCGCCGCGTGATTCCGTCCGGCCGCGTGCTCGGCTGGGATGATTTGGGGCATTTCGGTCTTGCGCAGTACATCATCATGCATGCGCTCACCTTCCGCACGCAGGTGGTGCGCGATTCCGGTCTGAAGCTGCCGGAGCACACGTTCTACGTGGACTTCTATTACTCCTATCAGCCGTTCCCGTGGGTGAAGCGCATTCAGTATTTGGATGTGCCGTTCTACCACTATTTCATTGGCCGCGAAGGCCAGAGCGTGCAGACCGATGTGATGATTCGCCGCGTCGATCAGTTGCGTCTGGTGAATCGTCTGATGACCGAGGCCACGCCGGAGCGCGGCACTGTGCCCGAGGGGCTGTATCGCTATATGATTCACTTCCTAGCCATTGAGTCTTCAGTGACTTCTGTGTTCCTGATTCTTTCTCGCGATAAAGCCAATTACGCCAAGAAGAAGGAACTCTGGGAGGCAATTGACGCATATTCTCCCACCATTGGGCATGATGTGCGCAGCAAGCTGATGTCTCGCGCGATTAACCTTCCCGGTTCGGTGGGCCGTTGGATGGTTCGCAACGGCTACACCATCGCCGAGAAGGTTGTCGGCTTCAACTAAGCACAGATCAGTACGCCATTAGTCCGTCCAACGGTCGGACATGGCGAAGCTATTGTGCATGAGATTGCTGGCGGTGTAGACCACATTGTTGAGCAGCTTGGTGGTGTGCTCGCGCAGATAATCAGCCATCTGCTGATTGGCAGTCTCCAGCGCAGCCTGCACGGACTGTGCAGCACTGTCTGAAGCCTCGGCATCGCCATTGGCTTGTGCATCTTCCAGCGCAATATCAGTCTGGTCCACCAATCGATGCCCGAAGGCGCGCACGCCTTCCGCATACCCTTCGATGGCATTATGCGTTTCAAACCAATGCGCATCAGCCACCACGGCAATCAGGCGGTTCGTCCAGTACAGATTGTCGGTGGATACTTCCGGCGTGGTGTCCCGCAGATAAGCCGGCGTATCATGCACGTTCGCATAGAACGGGGCAATCGTGGTGAACGGACCAGAGCCGAACGACACCCACATCACCGCACGATTGGCGGTTGCAGCATACGGGCGCAGCTGAATCGCCACCATATGACCAGTGCGATTCACGCCAATCGGGCGATAACGGTGGCGCGATTCCGGCGTGCCCTTGGTGCCGTACGGATCATACGGCGTTCCCTCAAAGTGGCTGGAAAGCAGGAAATCCACGTCTTCCAGACTCACCTTGTTTTCCGGCACGCGGCACCACGGAATATCGTCTGATTCCGGAGTGTACTGCGCGGCAGGCGAATCCCAATCCTCGCTCGGATTCAAATACCGCTGCATATACCATGCGCGAGGCGTGTTATAAATATGATCCTTCGGCGTGCTCGCACCAAATACCTTGCGCGGGTTGAATCGGTTCGGCAGCGCTTCCGCACGCGCCTTGACGCGGGCAGCGCGATCGGCTGCCGCCGAATCGGTAACCGAGCTGGATTCAGCAGCACGGCGGGCATGGGAACCGGTACGTGAACCGGTACCGTGAGCATGTCGACCGCCTGCTGCAGTCGGTGCGCCCATTGTGCGGTCAAGATAATGCTCGGCAATGAATTCACGCAGGTCGGCACTGCACATGTACTCGCGCTGACGACCGAATGCATCGGCCAGATTGAAATCGTCAATACCCAACTGGTTCGGAATCGTGGCATAGCAATCATCCGGCACGCGGCGGGCAATCCAATGGTGTCCACCAATGGTTTCCACATACCAGATTTCGTTCACATCGGAAATAATCACACCATTGGACTCGTAAGTACCGTAGGCTTCCAACAATTCACCCAGTCGCTTGACACCTTCGCGTGCAGTCGTCACATACGGCAACACCAAGGTGATGACATCTTCCTCACCGATGCCGCCCGGCTGCTCAGGCTGGTAATCGGCATCTCCCGGCTTGCCAACAGCAGCTCGAAGCTCAACCATCGGATCGGCGGCGAGCACCCGTTCGTTGACCGCAATGGTTTCGGTGGCGCTCATCGCCACATTATGTTCGTTTGCGCCGGCTTCCGCCAGAACGCCGCGATTATGTAATACGTTCGGCGCGATGGTGTAGCGGCAGGGATTGTCCGGCAAATCAATTGCCACATGGCTTAACACACTCACATAGTGACGTGGCTGATCTTCGGGAGCTACAGCCACCAGACGCTTGGGATCGTAACGGCCTGAGCCGGAATCATCGTCGCGGGCAATGATGGTCGAGCCATCGTAACTTGCATTCTTGCCAATGAGAATAGTGGTGCATGACATGTTGCCCCACTCTAGGAGCCGGATGGGTCGGTGTCTACATGCGCAACGCCGATTATGCATTGTCCGGCATTCGCGTGTATCTTAGAAACGTTGCCCCTCTAGCTCAACGGTTAGAGCAGCGTCCTTTTAAGTCGTGGGTTGTGGGTTCGAATCCCACGGGGGGCACGAATAAACCCTTGGAAACATTGAGTTTCCAAGGGTTTTGTATTTCCGTCTAATCCGCTTTCGTCCCTGATAGTCCCTGATGGGCCGTCACAGAGCGAGCTGAGCCGACTACAAATCCTCGTAAATCAGCAGGCTGGCCTGCGCGATTTTGTACCAACTGGATCCGTCGGTCATAATGACCATCGCATAATCACCTTTATCGCACCGCACAATTGCGGCATCATGCAGCAGTCCATCCAAGAATCCAACCTTGTCTTGGACCACGCCATCGGAACCGATGCCAGTCGGAATGCCGTCACGATATACCTGCGTTTGCATGAGCTGGAACAATCGGTCCGTGGAATCCGTGTTCGCAATGGAGTTGGTGTAGAAGCCCTTGAGCACTGTAGCCAAATCATTGGCGGTAGTTTCCATATCGCCAACCGCGAAATTCGTATTATTCGCACCGATCTCATGCGCCTGCTGAGTCACCGTATCGAATCCGTAACGGCTCAGCCAGGCTTCCGGGCAGTCATTGTCGGAATTGACAATCATCGTGGCCATGCAGGAACTCAGCGTCATGCCGTTGAGCGGGCTGTTCCACGTCAGTTCGCCGGTTTCCACGGCATGAATCATCGAATACGCTACGAACAGTTTGTACGTACTGGCCGAAGTGGTTACCGTATCCGCGTTGATTTGCAGCTTGGACTCTCCGGTTTTCAGATCATATACAGCCACCGAATATGTGGCGCCGGCAAACAGCTCATTCAGCTTGTCTTGCGTACTGCCCTTGGTAGGCAACCCGTCATACAGCTCAAGATTGTCCACCTGATTAATCGAGATGGCAACCGGAGCCGCCTGCCCGCTGGCGAGCATCGACGCCAACGCGTTGGCTGTGGCATCCGCATCAATCGCACGCGATGCACGGCCCTTAACGGCGAACATTGCCGGCACCGCATTAGCATCAACAGCTTTTTGCGCAACCTGCAGCGCAATGCCCTGAGATTTCATCTGGCTCATCAGCGTAGAACTGCCGATAGTAACATCCAGCTGAGTGTTATCCTGCGCATTCGCGCTGGTGCTGATGGTTTTGACAATGCTGCTCGATGGCAGAGTCCAACTGCCATCGTTGTACGTGAACGTCACATTATCGCCCAGTGCAGCATTAATCGTCTTTAGTAATTGCTGCGCAGTATCCAAAGAGACGGTGGGCTGCACAATATTCATCTCAATAGTGGCAGTCGCCAAATCGCCAGTGCTGCTGTCGGTAAGACTAAAGTCTGCCGTTTTGCGAATATCACTGGCTTTGAAGGTATAGCCCACTGCAGAATCCACAGCCTGCAGTTTGCCGCTATCATCAGCTTTCACTGATGCATTGCGCACATCTGCTTCCGTTTGTTTCTTTGATGAGCCAAGAGCATCAGGCAAATCATCAGATGTGGTGTTGTGCACAAACAGCCATGAGAATGGAATAATGCGCTGTGCGAAAGAATGATGGGCTGCGGCCTCGGCTCGAGCAGTATAGTTTGCGGTGATTCCTGCCTTTTGTGCAGTAAGCGTCACCTTGGTTTTTGTAGTGGAATCGGTAAGTGTTACTGTGCGTTGCAGTGTTTTTGCATTGAGCTTGATCGCTGCACTCTGGGCACTTTGGCTGCCCACCGAATATCCATCAAGCGTGGCCAGCGGGTAAAAGCGGTCAGATGGCCAGAATAATTGGAATAATTCAACAAGCAGTACCACGCCTAAGCAGACGACCATAATGCGCCGGCGAGTGTACACGCTGCCGGTCATTACAGAAACTCGGCCGAAACGTCGCCTTGAGGGGAGTGTGCTTGCCGTAGTCCTTGGAACTGAGATTCCGTAACGTTGCATATATAGCGTACAGAGCCTTCCACATTGGCCTCAGCGTTGATGCCACAGTCCTTGGCTGCTGACCGTTGCGCCTTAGCTTCGATTGGCTTACAGGTTCCGCCATATTCCGTCGATGCTCGGTATGTACTGAATGCTCCGACTCTCTACGGGAAGCATGGTGAGACGGCGGAAACGAAGGTGGTATTTTAGGCATGCGTGTACTTCATAAATCGTTATAGGGTATTTTGTGAATCAAATAGTGGACACTATTTTTCTCCAACACTATGACATGGCACATTCATAGACCACGTAGTGAAAAGTGCGGCATGATTTTGCTGAATATTTACTTACAAATCGGCATAACATAGCGCTTGGCAAACGCATAATTCGCACCGCTTGTGTTTATCCATAAACATAATGCAAATACACACTTTTGGGGAGCGCGAGTCGCAATTTACAGGAAAGTGCCTCACATCACAGTATTTTTTATATCGCCTCTAGCGATACATTCCCTGCGAGGGCTACGCTTAGAAGCTATGAGTGAACTTTCCAACTGGAGCAATCCGCTGCGCGATTCGCGCGATTTGCGCTTGCCTCGCATCGCCGGCCCCTGCAGTCTGGTGATTTTCGGCGTCACCGGCGATCTGGCGCAGAAGAAGCTGCTGCCAGCCGTCTATGACCTCGCCAACCGTGGCCTGCTGCCGCCGAGCTTCGGCCTGACCGGCTTCGCCCGCCGCGATTGGACGCAGGAGCATTTCATCGAATTCGTCAAGGCCGCCGTGCAGGCCCACTGCCGCACTCCGTTCAAGGAATCGACGTGGAAGAATCTGGCTGCCGGCATTCGTTTCGTGCGTGGCACGTTCGATGACCCGGAGGCCTTCGAACGCCTGAGTGCCACCGTGCAGGAACTGGACCGTGACCGCGGCACCCGAGGCAATCATGCCTTCTACATGTCCGTGCCGCCGCGCGCATTCCCCATCGTGGCCAAGCAGCTGGCCGCTTCCGGCCTGTCCCGATCCTCCGAGGGCGCTTGGCGCCGCGTGATCATCGAGAAGCCGTTCGGCCATGACCTGGCCAGCGCCAAGGAGCTCGATCATGTGGTTTCCGAAGTGTTCGACCCGAGCTCGGTGTTCCGCATCGACCATTATCTCGGCAAGGAAACCGTACAGAATCTGCTGGCCTTGCGCTTCGCCAACGCCATGTATGAGCCGATTTGGAACGCGAACTACGTGGACCATGTGCAGATCACGATGGCCGAAGATATCGGTATCGGCGGTCGCGCTGGTTACTACGACGGCATCGGTGCTGCACGCGATGTGATTCAGAACCATCTGCTGCAGCTTATGGCTCTGACTGCTATGGAAGAGCCGGTAAGCTTCACCGCCAAGGATTTGACTGCGGAAAAGACCAAGGTGCTTTCCGCAGTGCGTCTGCCGAAGGATTTACGTCTGACCACCGCACGCGGCCAGTACGCCCGCGGCTGGCAGGGCTCGCATGAGGTGGTCGGCTATTTGGAGGAGAAGGGCATTGACCCGGCTTCCACCACTGAGACCTACGCTGCAATCCAGCTTGATATTGACACTCGCCGTTGGGCTGGCGTACCGTTCTATCTGCGTACCGGCAAGCGCTTGGGTAAGCGCGTGACTGAAATCGCCGTGGTGTTCAAGCGTGCACCGCACCTGCCGTTCGAGCAGACCGCCGTACGTGAACTTGGCAAGAACGCCATTGTGATTCGTGTGCAGCCGGACGAGGGTGTGACTATGCGCTTTGGCGCCAAGGTGCCGGGTGGCACCACGATGGAGGTCCGTGACGTAAACATGGACTTCAGCTATGGCCGCTCCTTCACCGAGAATTCGCCGGAAGCCTACGAGCGCCTGATTCTTGATGTGCTTTTGGGCGATCCGCCGCTATTCCCGACCACCGAAGAGGTGAACCTCAGCTGGGAAATCCTCGATCCGATTGAAGAGTTCTGGTCCACGCTCGGCCAGCCGCAGCCCTACCGTGCAGGTACATGGGGTCCGGCCGAAGCCGATGAGATGCTGGCGCGCGAAGGCCGCCACTGGAGGATGCCATGATCATCGATCTGCCAAATACGCGCACGCGCGAAATCGCCCATAAGATTGAGCAGCTGCACGAAGAGCGCGGCGAATCCGCCACTGGCCGTGTGCTGACTCTGCTGATTTCCGCGGACGATAGCGAACTTGAACATGCGCTGGAAGTCGCCAATGCCGCCAGCCGTGAGCATCCATGCCGCGTGATTGCGATAGTTCCGGATACGCATTATCAGTCTGACTCTGCTGATTCCACCGGTGAGGCCGCTGCCGACACCGACGTGAAGGCAATGGAGAAAACCGATAATCCGGCTGTTGATTTGACCGATGGCCCTGCCGAATCGAACCTCAATGCTCAGGTTCGTTTCGGTGCCGACGCCGGCGCTGGCGAAATCATTATCCTGCGCCCGCACGGAGGCCTTATCAATCACCCGGATACGTTGGTGATTCCACTGCTGGTGCCTGATGTGCCGGTAGTGGCCTGGTGGCCGACGAACCCACCGTCTAATCCTTCCAAGGATCTGATGGGTGCGATGGCTCGCAGCCGTATCACCGATGCGCTGCGCTCCAACAATCCTGAAGCTACGATTGAGCGTCTGCGCCGTAATTGGACACCGGAAGATATCGACCTGTCCTGGACTCGCCTGACCGTATGGCGCGCCATGCTGGCCTCCATGCTCGATCAGCCGCCGCATCTGCCCATCATCGCGGTAAAGGTGACCGGCCCGCAGGAGTTCCTGCCAATGGATCTGCTGTGCGCATGGTTGCGTTTAAAGCTCGGCGTACAAGTGGACGTGGAGTATGTGAATGATGCCGAAGCTGTAACCGGCGTGTATCTGACTCGCGAGGATGGCGTGGTGTCTCTGGAACGTCCGCATGAGGATCAGGCGCTGATTTCCATGCCGGGCCAGGCTCCGCAAACCATTTCCGTGCCAGTACGCACCATCGAGGACTGTCTGACCGAGGAATTGCGCCGCATCGATCCGGATGAGGTGTATGCCGAAGTCATCAATGAAGGCTGGGACCTGATTCGTCACTGACACCCCTATCGTTCCCCTCAGCTGGTTACTCTTACGCTGAGGGGATTTTTTAGTGAAGGAATATCGTTATGGCAAACCGCACACTGATTGTGTATCCCAATAAAGATTTGATGCTGCAAGCAGGTGCGCAGCGTTTGGCGCTGGCACTGTTGGATGCGTTGAACGAGCGTCTGGCAGATGGCAGCCACCGTGCGCGTGTGAATGTGGCATTGTCCGGTGGTTCGGCAGCTCAACCTCTGGGTTTGGTATTGTCGGACGCTTTGGCTGATTCCATTGACTGGTCTCGCGTGCACTTCTGGTTTAGTGATGAACGCTTTGTGCCGGCTTACGACACTGATCGCAATGCCCTGGAAGCACGCCGACTGCTGCTCGACCAGCTCGTTGCTGAAGGCAAGCTACCCGAATCAAACATTCATGAAATGCCGGCCGATGAGCGTTCCGCCGACGAGATTGCCGAGGTCATGGCAAATGCCGGCAGCAATGATGATTCCGTTCGTGAAGCCGCGGACACTGATAACGCGACGCTGCTGGATGCTGCCGCGCGAGTCTACGAGCAAGAGCTGATTCGTGAGATGGGCCCGGAGCCGGTATTTGATCTGATGATTCTCGGCATGGGGCCGGATGGTCATTACGCGTCGCTATTCCCGGCTTCCTCCGGTCATCATGAAGTGGATGTTACCGACCGCCTAACCGTGGGCGTGAGTCACTCCCCCCAAGATGCCGCCGCTGCGCATTTCACTGACCGCGCCGCTGATCGCCCGCTCTCGCCGCACCTGGTTCTTTGCGGCCGGTGCCGGCAAGGCTGATTCATTGGCGCATGTGTTCGCAGCGCACACCGATGGCACCGGATTGACTGGCGACCCGGAGTACCCATCCTCCTACGCCGGCGGCACCGAGGAATTCATCTGGTTCTCCACCGAGGAGACCGTAGTCAAGCTGTAGGAAGCCCAGAGGTGCAGCAGCGCAATCACGTTGTACACTCTTTGAGAATCAGAATCTGTCCCGGTACGGAAAAAGACTAGATATATTGAAAACCGGGACAGATTTGCATGTCCCGGTTTTCTATTTTTGCCTTATTGAAGCAACCGAGACAGAAATTCTGGCGGCACATGCTGTGTCCAGTATTGCAAATGGCGGAATATCGCCATTCCTGTTCACGTCGGTATTCGGGATCAAGAATAATCTGCCACGGTTCGCAATAATCAGCCGATTCTTACTACCGAGACACAAAAAAATGTCCCGGTTTGCGCGCCAATCGATTGACGCGCAAACCGGGACGATACGCACCATCCAAGCTGAGGCTCAATCGCAGCTACTGCTTACTGCGCCTCAGCTTGTGGAGGTTCCGACTTGGTATGAACGATATTGTCACGCAGCTGTTTAGCTTCTTGGCCAACATGTTTAGCACCTGAAGTGATTGCTTTACCAGCCTTACTGCCCAAATCGACTGCGTTGGCACCAATGCGTTTCGCGTTCGTCGACACAGTGCCGGCACCATCAGCAATAAACTTGCCTGCGGCCTCACGCCAGCGTGGAGCCATCTCAATGCTCACCTGGTCCGCCTCAATACCAATGGCCAGAGCAAATTGCGCTAATTGAGCGTTCACGGCATCGAGATGATTCAACGAACTATCCACGGCAAATGGATGCAACAGCTTCTGCTTGCGCATGCGTTCCGCTGATTCGGCAATGCTGCTGTTGAGTTGAATCAGTTTGCTTTCGACATCATGCAATCGGCGCCGGCGAGCCACCTGCAATCCTTGCTGATGTTGTTCCACCGTGTCCGGCTGCTCCATCAGCACACGATCCAGTTCCAGCACCGATACCTTGTCCTGCAGCTGAATCGCGCTCGCGAGAATACCCAGCCATTCAGTTGCATCCTTATGCAATCTCCGCGCAACGGTCTCAACTTCTGCGGCATCCGAAGCCTCATTGAGATTCTTGGCGAGATTCTCGATTTTCAGCAGCGCATAGCTTTGCGCCGCAGCCACCACCCTTGGGCAGTCAGCGATCTTGGACCATGTAGTCCCCGTAATCGAACCAACATTCTTACGGATGGACATTGTCTCGTCAACGAGACGAGCAATGCCAACCAAATCGGCAACAGCCTGATCCTTCTGATCCTGCAGTAAATCATCAACTTTCTTATCAATGGATTTGAGATAGTCAGTAATCTCCTCCACCGCCTGCTCAAGTGCCATCTGCGCCATAATGCCAGCAGCGCCGGTTACCATCTGCGGATTAGCCAGCGACTTCAACTGCGATAGATTTTCAAACTTGATAATCTCAACGATTCTGCCCTTGTTGCGCACCACACCGGTACCTGTGGAACCATACTGCTTGACCAACTTGGCGGATTCCTCGGTCATCTTGACCCATCGGCCATCGTTCGCCATTGCTTCGCCAAGAGCTTGTGCTGCATGGCTGGCCTTCTGCAGCGACTGCTTCTTTACCGTGCGTGTATTCGCCGCATCTATGCCCACGGAGGCAAGCCATGAGTCAATCTGCTGATGGTCGGCGCCGAGAATCAGCAGACCCTGCTCGTCCTCAATGATCTGCAGCGGCTCCTGAGGCTGCGCACGATGGGCCCCTTGCACCGCGCTGCTCTCCGGTTCCGAAATCTCCGCACTCATAGTGCACCTTCCCCATTATTGGTAAACACTCAATCGGCTCTGACTGCAATTGCTGCCTCAGCTGTTGGCTCAGGCCTTGATTGCGTTGCCATCGACTATTCCGCAGCAGCTTGGAATGCGCTGTCCCACAACTTCTTGGACCGTTGCTGCAGCGACTTGATTTTCTTACGATCCTTGTCAGGAGATTTCTCAAGCATCTCAACGCCACGGCGGATTTTGGCCAGTTCAGCTCGCCATGATTCGATTGGCGCATCGTCGGATAGCTCTGCGGAACGGGAGGCGATAAGCTCTTCGACGCCTTCGCATTGAAGCGATATTTTCTCCAGTGGATCTTTTGTCAGATGCATTTTGGAGATAAGCTCAATCAATTTCTCGGAAAAATGCTGATCTCGCAGCCAATTAAGGAACGATGCCCACATTTCCGGATTGGCTACAGCCGAAACAATCGCGGTCACCGCAGCTGCACCCAACTTTGCCGCGACTCCGCCGCCTTTGCCGGCGTTCACTTTCACAGGCTTCTTCGCTGCCATCGCCTTCTCCTCTCATGTGCTTCAATGCAATCCTCATCTTACCCAGGCACCGGGTTGGGAGCGTGACACGAGGCTGATTTTGTCTGTATGTATGCGCAATACACCTGTGCGTACCCGCAATTCGTCCGTATGTACGCACGAAGAACCACCCCTGTGCGTACATACGATCGTTTTGGACACAAAAAACGTCCGTATGTACGCGCAGGTATGTGCAAATGCGCGTACATACGGACGATTCGGGACTATCGCCAAGCCCGAAGAAGGCCGGAGAGCCCACCGGGCTCTCCTAAGCCTGAGATTGAGGAGTTTTACTCCTCAATCTCAGGCTTGCCTTCTTCAGCCCACAACGTGTGGAAAACGCCGGACTTGTCTACGCGGCCGTAGGTGTGGGCACCGAAAAGGTCACGCTGGGACTGGGTCAGGGCGGTAGGCAGGCGCTTGGAGCGCAGACCGTCGTAGTAGGCCAGAGAGCTGGAGAACACCGGAGTCGGGATGCCAGCCTCAACAGCGCGGACAATCACGCGGCGCCATGCATCCTGGGATTCGCCGATGATCTTCTCGAAGTACGGGTCGAACAGCAGGGAGGCCGGAGGGTTGTCGCCCTTGAACGCCTCGGTGATGCGGTCGAGCAGGAACTGGGCGCGGATGATGCAGCCGCCACGCCAGATGCGCGCCACTTCAGACAGGTTGATATCCCAGCCGTACTCCTTGGCACCGTCCTGAATCTCGTTCAGGCCCTGAGCGTAGGCCACCACCTTGGATGCGAACAGCGCCTTGCGCACGTCCTCCACAAACGCCGCGCGATCTTCGCCGGTCAGGTCGATGGTCTTGTTCGGGCCGGCGAGGCCCTCCTGCTGGGCGGCCTCGCGCAGCTCGCCGTGCGACGACAGCGCGCGGGCGAACACCGCCTCGCCGATCGCAGCCACCGGGGAGCCGAACTCCAGACCGGTCTGCACGGTCCACGTGCCGGTGCCCTTCATGCCGGCGTGATCGACGACCACGTCCACAAACGGCTTGCCGGTAGCGGCATCCTTGTGATGCAGGATCTCGGCGGTGATCTCGATGAGGTAGGAGTCCAGATCGCCCTTGTTCCACTCGTCGAACACGTCGGCGATCTCCTCGGCGTCCATGCCGAGCCCGCGGCGCAGAATGTCGTAGGCCTCGCCGATGACCTGCATATCGGCGTATTCAATGCCGTTGTGCACCATCTTGACGAAGTGGCCGGCACCGTCGGTGCCGATGTGGGTCACGCACGGCTCGCCATTGACCTTGGCCGCGATGGATTCGAGGATCGGGCCCAGGGTCTTCCAGGATTCCGCAGTGCCGCCAGGCATCAGGGACGGGCCGTTGAGCGCGCCCTCCTCGCCGCCGGACACGCCACAGCCCACAAAGTGGAAGCCCTTGGCGCGCACTTCCTTCTCACGCTTGATGGTGTCCTTGAAGAAGGAGTTGCCGCCGTCCACGATGATGTCGCCCGGTTCGAACACCTCCTCGAGCTGCTCGATCACGGCGTCAGTCGGAGCGCCGGCCTTGACCATGATGATGGCGGTGCGCGGGCGCTTCAGGGAAGCCGCGAACTCTTCCAGTGTCTTGGCGGGCACGAAGTTGCCTTCAGTGCCGTGCTCGTTGATCAGCTTTTCAGTACGGGAGTAGTGACGGTTGAACAGGGCCACAGTGTTGCCGTGGTGCGCCAGATTGCGCGCCAGATTGGAACCCATTGCGGCCAGTCCAATAACACCAATGTTTGCTGTAGCTTCGGCCATCTGCCTTGCCTTTCCTCATATCAGGAACAGTTCAATTCCAAAACTTCAGTCTATCCTTGACCCCGGAGTCATGCACGGTCAGTCTTACGCTTGCCGCGTACTGATTATCTGAATATCTGTCTGCTGCACAGGGCGTGGTTGGCTGGGGCATGCAACGCCCGACACGCTCAAGGTCCGCTCGGCCAAGCCTACGGTCTGGCATTGCATGCCCCAGCCAACCACTTACTTTGTAGTCATAGTTCTGTAGCCAGTAATCGCCAAGGACTACATACGGCCGGCTTTGGTGGGGTCGATGGTCATGGTTTGGAAGCGGGCGGCCATGTAATCGTTGCCATAATGCTCGCCGAACCAAAGCGCGGCGGGCGAGGTTTGTGGCTGACCGGCAAGCCGGCCATACCAGCAGTCAAGCGCCATTAGCGTGAATGCAATATCAATAATCATCAGCACAGCACACACAACGGTGAGCGAATAGCGCACTTTCCAAGGAATGAGATTGATAAGCGCCAGCATGCGCGGCAGCAACCAACGCACCCAAACCAAACCAATCAGACCCCAAAAGAACATGTATTTGCCGGAAGTACGGCCATCAATGGAGAGCCATTGGCCGGTGTAATCCCACGCAGTAATGCCAAACGCCACTTCCATGAACCAGCTGGTCACATATTCGAAAGTGCCGCCGATCACCGCTGATGCGCAGAAAATCAAACCGGCGTTTGCTTTCCATAGGCGGTTCAAAAACACGGTGACCAGTACCGCGCCGCAACCATAAATCGGCGAGAACGGACCCCACAACAGGCCGGCGCGGTCCTGCAGTTCGCCGTGATACAGCGCAAAATGATAAACAGTTTCGATAAGAAGCCCACCCACGGATGCAATCGTGAATAGCCAAAAGATATTGAAGAAATCCAGTGCGATATAACCTTTGCCGGACTGATCGCGTCCGAGCATGCCTGCAGCCACCGCGGCATCGTATTCTTCACGATCATCCATGCGCCTGAGCGCGCGCTGTAGCCGGCGTTCCTCTCGCAGAGACGGGTCGGCGGTTACCGAAATCACCACGAGGATGATCATCTGGATTGCAGGCAGCACCAGGTTCCAACCCAGGCCTTGCAGAGCGAGCGACAGCATGCCTTCGGCCAGAGTAAGCGGCATCAGCACATACGCCCATCGCGCGGCATAGCGGCGGCGGTTACGCAGCAGCAAAATACCAAAAACGATAAGGCATGCCGCATTGATAATCAGCACTACCGCATGAAGCGCGGAGAGAATGAACGTCAAGCTCATGGCGTCCACATGCACACGACCGGAAAGGATTTCGCGCACGCTGTAGATGGTTGCGAACACTGTAAATGGCAGTGCGGCAAGACCGTCGAGCAGAATGAGGATGCCGTAGACACGAGCCAAAATCGGTAGTCGTTTGGCATCCAAATCCAGACCGGCGCCATCCAGTTCGGCGGCCACCAGGTTCGCTTCGATGGCGGACTCTTCAGCAGCCGTATTCATATCAAATTTTTGGGATTTTTGGCTGCTGGAAGATGCGCGATTAGCCATGCCGCCCCCCTTCATACTGCCCGCTGGACGATGTCTTCTATTGTGGCACAATGCTTCGCGCCGGAATTGTGATTATAACGAAGCCGCACTGCAACTTCGGCTACCGCACCAGACCATAGCCCCAGCCGCCGTCTAGTTGACTGTAGGGAATCGAACACTGACTGTAGGTTTTTGGACACCAACTGTAGGAAATCCAACACTGACTGTAGGAAATCCAACGAATTACGTTCAAAAACCTACAGTCGGTGTCCAAAGTCCTACAGTCGGTGTTCAAAGTCCTACAGTCGGTGTTCAAAAGCCTACAGTCAATGAGCAATGGGCAAAAGGCAAGAGACGGGGACGGGGGATGCGGCTGCAGCACGGTGTCTGTTATCAGGAACTTTGCGACACGCCGCGCGACTGTGCACGTTTCCAGTTATTGCAACAGGTGGCACATACTGCAATGCCGCAGAACTTGCAAAACTCATCAGCAAGCGTATATTTACTGACTGGAAACGTGCACAGTGTTGTTTCAGGTTTGGTCAGCGTCAGACATATGCCGACCAAGAAGTCGCAAACCTGCAGCAACCCCGCGCACACCGACACAACGATGTTCACTGTCCAAACATCAACGAGGAGACATCATGGCATTACTGCCGAACCCTATCGTGCTGCAGCGCGCTGATCCGTATGTGCTGCGCACTGACGATGGTTACCTGTTCACCGGCTCCTACCCGGTATACGATCGCATCACCCTGCGCCGCTCGAAGACCCTTTCCGGCCTGCAGCAGGCCGAGGAACACACCATCTGGCACAAGCATGAAAGCGGCACCGGAGCGATGAGCGAGCTCATTTGGGCCCCGGAAATCCACCGCGTGAACGGCCAGTGGGTCATCTACTTCGCCGCCGCGCACACCACTGAAATCGACCCAGTGGCCGACACCTTCCAGCACCGCGTATTCTGCCTGACCTGCGACGACACCGATCCCATCACCGGCGAATGGGTTGAGCGCGGCCAGGTCGACACCGGTATGGATACCTTCGCGTTGGACGCCACCAGCTTCATGCACACCGATGGCCACCAGTACCTCATCTGGGCCCAGCAGGACCTCAACATCGAGGGCCACTCCAACCTGTACATCGCCCGCATGGAGAACCCGTGGACGCTCGCCACCAAGCCGGTGATGCTCAGCAAGCCGGAACTCGACTGGGAGAAGATTCGCTTCATCGTTGAGGAGGGCCCGGCAGTTCTGAAGCACGGCGACAAGATCTTCGTGACCTTCTCCGCCTCCGGCACCGGCCCCGAATACGCAATGGGCATGCTCACCGCCAATGCCGACGCCGACCTGCTCGACCCGGCCAACTGGACCAAGTCCAGCGAACCGGTGTTCACTTCCGACGAAACCGTGCGCCAGTTTGGCCCCGGCCACAACTCCTTCACCACCACCGAAGACGGCCAAGACGTGCTCATCTACCACTGCCGCAACTACGTGGAAATCCTGGGCGACCCGCTGTTCGACCCGAACCGCCACGCTCGCATGGGTCTCATCACCTGGAACGAGGACGGCACCCCGAACTTTGGCACCCCGCAGATGGACACCCGCTGGACTCCGGCAACCACCGACGTGCTGCCGGCAGACGGTCATCTCGACGTTGACGAAACGCTGTGACCAGCCTCCAATAACCCTTAACCACCACAACATCTCATTAATCCAAGAAACGGAATCATCATGGCACAGGAACAATCAACCTCCCTGCTGAGCTCCTTGAAGCGCGGCATTTTCTGGAACTTCGGCGGACTGTACTTCTTCTACTTCGCCGTCTGGCAGCTCATCTTCACCTTCCTGCCGTACTGGCTGAAGGGCGATGCCGGCATGGACACTACCGCATCCGGCCTGGTGTTCTCCATCATGTCGTTCGGCGCACTGATTCTGCAGCCGATTTTCGGACCGATCCAGGATCGACTCGGCCTGAAGAAGGGCCTGTTCATCTTCGTGGTCTGCTGCATCCTCTTCCTCGGCCCGCTGTTCCAGTGGGTGTTCCTGCCGATCATCGGCGCTAACCAGATCTTGGGCGCCATCGTGATGGGCGCTTACCTGAGCCTGTGCCTGAACGGCGGTGTGGGCGTGATCGAGGCTTACAACGAGCGTTCTTCCCGCGCCTACAACTTCGAGTACGGCCACGCACGCCTGTTCGGCTCCCTGGCCGGCGCAACCGCTTCCTTCGTGGGCGGCATTATGTGGGCCAAGAACACCGGCTCCATTTTCTGGGCAATGACCTTCTGCGCAGCCGTGCTGCTCGTCCTGATCTCCATCGTCAAGCTGCCTGAAGACCACATGGCCGGTGCCGTCAAGGCTGAGGAAGGCGATAACGCGGACAACGAGCCGATCTCCCGCGAAGAGTGGGTTTCCATCTTCAAGAACCGCAGCTTCTGGGGCTTCTGCCTGCTGATCATCGGCTCCGCCACCATGTACGACGTGTTCGACCAGCAGTTCCCGAACTACTTCGCCTCCTTCTTCTCCGATGCCACCGCCGGCGCCACCTTCTTCAGCCGCGTGGTTTCCGTCCAGATCTTGCTTGAGGCCATCTGCATGCTGTTCATGCCGGCTCTGATCAACAAGATCGGCGCCAAGACCGGCCTGCTGATCTACGGCGGCATCCTGTTCGTGCGTGTGCTCGGCTGCGCCTTCATCAACACCATTCCGATGCTGGTCTTCTGGCGTCTGCTCGCCGCTCTGGAGATGCCGTTCATGCTGGTCTCCGTAATGAAGTACATCACCCGCGTGTTCGATAAGCGCCTCTCCGCCACGGTTTACATGTATGGCTTCGGCACCGCCAAGCAGATTGGTTTGACCATCTTCTCGCTGGTGATGGGCAACATGTACACCCAGCTCGGCTTCCACCACGCCTACCTGCTGCTCGCCGTGCTCATCGCCGTGTTCGTAATCGGCGGCTCTCTGCTCATGCGCAACGATAGCAAGCAGGTTGAAGCCTGATAATCCCGACCAGCACTATCATGCTGTGACTATAGACTCGTACTATCAGTAGTCACAGCACATGTAACGGCCGCATTGCCCTACGTGGGCATGCGGCCTTTTACATATGAAAGGTTTCGAGTGAACCAGCATAAAGCGACCATCCATGACGTTGCACGTATCGCCGGCGTCTCCCGCGCCACCGTGTCCCGCTACCTCAACGGTCGCAAATGGGTGAGCCAGGACGCCGCAGCCAATATCAAAGCCGCCATCGAACAAACCGGCTATGTGGCCAACAGTCACGCTCGCGCACTGGTTACCGGCCGTGCCGGATCCGTGGCATTCCTGCTGGGAGAACCTCAGAAACTATTGTTCGAGGACCCGAACTTTGCTGCACTGCTGAGAGCCGTGGCCGATGAGTTGGGCAAAAAAGGCGTCTCGTTCATCCTGATGACCACCGATAATCAGGATGAAGCCAAGCGCAATCTCGCATACCTGCAGGCCGGCCATGTTGACGGCGTGATTCAGGTGGCTTGGCACAAGGATTCCAGTGAAATGTTGAATGGCTTGGTTGAGGCCGGCATCCCCACCGTTATTGCAGAGCAGCCATCCGACGAGACTCTGCCTGTGGGCTATGTGCATGTTGAGGATTACGGCGGCGCGCGCAAGGCCTGCGAATATCTGCATGAGCGCGGCGCCAAGCATATTGCGATGATTGCCGGCCCTGCAGGTCCGAGCGGTACACGCGATCGCGTGCACGGCTTCCTTGATACTGTGGCCACATTCGACGATGATTCCAGCGCCACTCAGGCCCGCATTGTGCACGGCGACTACTCCGTAGACAGCGGTGAAACCGCTATGGCGCAGCTGCTCGACACTGATCCCACCATCGATGGCGTATTCGTCTCCTCTGATGCTATGGCAGTCGGCGCCATTAAAGCACTGCGTGCACGCGGCCTCAAGGTCCCGGATGATGTGCAGATTATCGGCTTTGATGATTCCTCAGCAGCTACGCTCGCTGATCCTGCACTTACCACTATCCGTCAACCTTTCGCCGCTATTGGCAAGCATCTGGTCGACCAGCTCATGCGTCTAATCAATGGTGAACAGCCGGTTGGTGTCACGCTGCCAACCGAGTTGATTGTGCGCAACAGCACGCGCTGAAGATAGCGTTTACGAACTACCCCCCCAGTCAGCCTACGGCTGACAGCTCCCCTGACAAGGGGAGCCTGAGAAATCAGCGCTTTCAGGAAACGTCCAAAAACCTTCCAGAAATCATTGCCGGAACTTCCGGATTCCCTTACCGGTCACTTAAGTCAGCCTTAGGCCTTTCGCTGTGTACTTGAATCATCACAGACAAGCAATGTTCGGTTGCATCCCACCGCAAGCGCGGGGTGCAACCGAACAGTCTCGCGAAAGGAACCATCATGACCAGCAACTCTTCGTTCGGCAAGCGGCGGACGACCACCGCAGACGGCAGCGTCAAAGCACGTCGCTTCGCGCATATGCCGCTCGGCAAGGCAGCCGCCACCGCAGCAGCCATTTCCCTGGTCACCGGATTCGGCTACGGCATGGCGGGCACGGCCATCGCTGGTAGCCTCGGCTGGGGCAACGGTTCAAGTTCCAGCAGCAGCGCCACGTTGCAGGGCCAGCCCGGCGGCGGCGCAGACACAATGACCTACGACTACACCGGCACATACTCCGGCGCACTTACTGCGGATGGTAAGGAAGTCAGCTCCGATGGCGAAACCACCGAGGCCACCAATTCCGATCAGAACACCGCCTTGGCCCAGAACGGCGGCACACTGACACTCACCAACGTCACGTTGAACAAGTCCGGCGACTCGGATAACGCCGACAACAACAACTTCTACGGCACTAACTCCGTGTCGTTGACCGTTGGCGAGAATTCAAAAACCATTATTTCCGACTCTTCAATCAATGCCTCCAGCTCCGGCTCGAACGGCATCTTCGCCACCGATTCCGGCACTGTGCTGGCCAATGATGTGACCATCAATACCACGGCCGACAACTCTCGCGGACTTGACGCCACCTACAGCGGCACGATTTTGGCGAGCGCCATCGCCGCCACCACCAAAGGCGATCACAGTGCCACCATCGCCACCGACCGCGGCGGCGGCTCGATTTCCGCCACCGATTCCGAGCTCAGCACCGCAGGCTCCGGTTCGCCGCTGCTGTATTCGACCGGCAATGTGCAGGTTTCGAACGTGACCGGCACGTCCACGGGCTCGCAAATCGCCGGCATGGAAGGCCTCAATACGATCTTGATTAAGGATTCCACGATGACCAGCACGGCGACCGGCAAAACCGCAAGCGACCCGGTGGCCAATGGTGTGATCATCTATCAGTCCACTTCGGGCGACGCCGAATCCACCACCGGCGAGCATGCCACGTTCCAAGCTGCGGATTCCACGCTGAAATCGTCCATCGAATCCGGTTCGATGTTCTACTTCACGAACACCACAGCCGATGTAGTGCTTTCCAACACCACGCTGGATTTCGACTCCTCTAAGGCGGCGCTCATCACCGCGGCCGGCAATGATTCCAATAATTGGGGTTCTGCTGGCTCGAATGGCGCGACCGTGGTCTTTACCGGGCGCAATCAGACGCTGAATGGCACGGTTGCTGCCGACACCATTTCCTCGGTGACGCTCAACCTGCTGGATGGTTCGACTTGGAACGGCGAAGCAAGCATCACCGAGAACGCGAACGCCACCGATAGCACCACTTCTGATGCACCCATCACAGTGAATGTAGATGGCACATCGACGTGGGTGGTGACTGGCGACACCACGGTGTCCGCACTGAATGTGGCCGACGGCGGCTCGGTGGTTGATTCCGATGGCAACACGGTGACCATTGTTGCCGGTAGCAAAACCGTGGTGAAGGGCACAGGTTCGGTGACCGTCACCGTAACTGGCGATTACAGCACCGCACTCCCCGATTCGGCTACGAATAGCGACACCGAGCTCAGCACCGATCTTATCGACCGCGCTGATTTCGATAGCGAGTTCGGTACCGATACCACTTGGAGCATGTAGCAGCACATCGCTACACCGCTAACCGCCTGCATCTTCTTCCCTCTCTACATCCAAATCACACACCGCATACTTTCCCGAAAGGAACACATCATGACCAGCAACAATATCAATCCGAACATTCCGGCCAAGAACACCACCGATACCGCAGCCACCGAGCAGACTGCGCGAACCACCGCCTTCCAACAGACCGCACAGCAGCCCGGCAATCAGACCAACGCCAACTGGAACTGGCAGCAGACTCAGCAGACTGCACAGCCTCGTGTAAACGCACCTCAGCCGAATCGTTTCGCAGCGACGGCAGCTCTCAATCATGACTCCCCAGTCAAGGCCATTACCGGCAAGGCTGTAGCCATCATCATTGGTATCAGCTTGGGTTGCGGTATCTTGGGCGGTCTCGGCGGCGGATTGGCGTACGGCGCCATCTCCAACAGCGGCTCCAAGACCACATCCAGCCAGCAGATGCAGATGCCGGGCGGCAGCTCCCAGGGAGGCCAGTCGCAGGGTCAGGGCGGCGGCATGCCAGGAGGTATGCCAGGCCAATCCAACGGTGAGTCCGGTTCCGGCAACGGTCAGTCCGGCGAGGGCAACAGCAGCTCTGGTTCTGATTCGTCCAACTCATCCGGTTCCACCGGTTCCTCCAGCCAGCAAAGCGGCACCAGCACCGATACCGGCACCATCGAAAGCTGATTACCAAGTATTTAGACACAATGCCCAGCGACGCACGGTTACTCTGTACGATATCGCTGGGCATTGCCATATCTGCGCACATCCACCACATCCAACCCCAGAATTTCCCGGCACTGTATTACGCTACTCAATGCGTAGCGCTACGCTAAACGTATCGCTACGGAAAACGTAGCGCATGATATTACGCGCAATACAGCACAGCACAACAGCTCCGGGGGTAGTTCAGTGGGCAACATTCTCAAGGTCCTCAAGCGCGACTTCATGCGCCTGTTCAGGGTACCGACCTCGTGGGTGATTCTCATCGGCATGGTGTTCATTCCGCCGCTGTACTCCTGGTACAACATCATCGGCTTCTGGAACCCGTACGGCAACACCAAAGGCATCACCGTGGCCGTGGCCAACAACGACGCCGGCACCGACAACGCCCTCATCGGCAAGCAGAATCTCGGCGGCCAAATAGTCAAGCAGATGAAGAACAATGATCAGCTCGGCTGGACGTTCGTCTCCGAAGCCGAAGCAATGGACATGGTGCAGTCCGGCAAAGCCTATGCCGCCATCGTGATCCCCAAGAACTTCTCCGATTCGCTGGCTGGAGTCGTGACCGGAGGCGAATCCACACCCACACTTGAGTATTACGTCAACGAAAAGGCCAGCGCCATCGCCCCTAAGGTAACCGATGTGGGCGCCTCCACCGTGGATCGCACAGTAAATTCCACGTTCGTCTCCACAGTCTCCAAAGTACTGACCGAAACCATCAACAAAGTCGGGGACAAGGCACTCGCTACCGGCGACAAAACCAAGTCGAAAACCGTCACGTCGTTGAACGAGGCCTCCAGCGATGTACAGCGCACGCGCGACACCATCGCCAAGCTGCAAACCAAGCTGGATGACGCCCCCAATAAAACCCGCACCGCACGTCAGGCATTGGAAGATGCGCGCAAGCTCGGCATCGATGCCGCCGAAGGATTGGCCGGAACGTCCAAGCTCATCGGCACTGCTCAAAACAGCATGAACAGCTTCGTCACCTCCACTTCCGGAGCACTGGACGAAGGTTCAAGCCTCTTAAGCCAGGCCGCCGCCCAAGCCAACCAGAATATCGGCACGGTCACCGGTGCCATCAATGCCGCGAACCAGCAGGTTGGCGGCATGATCAACACCGCCGAAGATATCAACCAGGCGAATGCAGATATTCTGGCCACCCTGAAGGAATTGCCAGGAGCCAATCAGGAACCACTGAAATCAGCCATTGACCAGCTGGAGAAGCGCAATAGCCAGCTTGGCAACACCCTTGGCAATCTCAATAGCCTCAACACCACTATCGGCAGTGCATCCAAGAACACCGCAGGTTTGGCGAACAATCTCAACACCACCACGCAAACTACGCTGCAGGCCACCAACGAGGCCCGCAGCACTCTGGTTTCCGGCTCGCTACCACAGCTCAACAATGGTCTCAACACTCTGAGCACCACCGCAACCACCCTTTCCAACGACATCACATCCCAGGATTCGCTGATCAGCCAATCCAAGGATGCGCTCGATCAGTTGGATAAAGCTGCCGCCTCCACCAAAACCGCGCTCACTGATACGGATAAGGCACTGGCAACCGTGCAAACCAAGCTCAGCACGCTTGCCACCGATATCAAGGCAATGAGCATCTCCACATCGCTCGGTTCGCTAATCGATAGCGATGGCTCACTTGACGCCAGCAAAATCGCCGATTTCATGATGTCCCCCACCGTGATCAATGAGAAGACCATCTACCCAGTGTCTTCCTATGGCTCCGGCATGGCACCGCTGTTCACCACATTGGCCCTGTGGGTGGGCGCGTTCGTGCTCGTGGTGATTCCAAAGCTCGAAACAGACAACGAAGGCATCGAAGATCTCACACCTACGCAAGGCTACTTGGGCCGCTTCTTCCTGCTGGCCACGCTTGCCTCCGCGCAAGGCCTGGTAACCGGCATTGGCGATCTGGTGCTTGGCATGCAATGCGCCAGCATTCCGGTATTCCTACTCACCTGTTGGATTACCTCGCTGGTGTATATGTCATTCATCTTCGCGCTTTCCACCACATTCATGCATGTGGGCAAGGGCGTGTGCGTAGCTCTGGTGATTCTGCAGGTGCCGGGCGCCTCTGGCCTGTATCCAATCGAGATGATGCCAAAATTCTTCCGCGTCATCTACCCGCTGCTGCCATTCACCTACTCTATTGATGCAATGCGCGAAACCATCGGCGGCTTCTACGACGGTCACTGGTTCGGCTACATCGGCAAACTGCTGATCTTCGCCGTACTCGCCTTCCTGCTCGGCCTTGTAGCCCGCCCGAAGCTGGCTAATCTGAACCGTCTGTTCGCACGCGAAATCGAAGAAAGCGACATGATTCTCGGCGAACCGGTGCACATCGAAGCCAGCGAATACAAGGTCACGCAGGCGATTTCCGCACTGGCCAACCGTACCGAATACAAGCATGCGATTGAACGCCGTGCCGCCAAGTTCACCCAGCAGTATCCGAAGCTGCTCTTTGGCGCGCTCATCGCCGGATTCGTGGTGCCGGCCATCCTGATCATCGTCTTCTCCCTGACCACCAGTGAGAAGATCGTAGTGATGGCCACTTGGCTCGCTTGGGTGCTGATCATCATCGGCTTCCTGATGGTCGTGGAATACATGCGCGATTCCATCCGCCGTCAAACCGAGCTCGGCAATCTTTCCGACGAATCGATTCGTTCGATGTTGTACGGCCGCCATGCCGAATCCTCAACCGGAAGCAGCGATGCCCCCACTACCCGACTGCCGAGTCTGGCCGGTAAGAATCTCTCCGAGCTGACCAATATTCCGAACCTTCACGGCATTGCCCAGAACAAGGAAGGCAAGCACGCACGATGAACAAGATCTGGAAACTGTTTATTGGAGACATCAAGCGTCTGACCAGCAATGTGGTCTCCATTATTATCGTGATCGGCCTCGTGATGATTCCTGGCCTGTTCACCTGGTTCAATGTGGCCGCCTGCTGGGATCCGTTCTCGAATATGTCGAATCTGAAGTTCGCCGTGGCCAACGTGGATGAGGGCTACCGTTCCGACCTCATTCCGGTGAAGGTCACCGTGGGCGATCAGGTGGTGAATGCATTGCGCGCCAACAGTCAGCTCGACTGGACCATCACCTCCAAGGATGACGCCATCGATGGCGCGAAATCCGGCAAGTATTACGCGGCCATCGTGATTCCGAAGTCTTTCAGCAAAGACATGATGACCTTCTTCTCCGATGATGTGCAGCATGCCAAGCTGACCTACTACCGCAACGAGAAAAAGAACGCACTGGCCCCGAACCTGCTCAACGAGGGCACGGATGAGGTGGCTGCGGAAATCAACACCACGTTCGCCAAGACCATTACCTCTGCCGGCTTGGAGATCGCCTCTTCGCTAGCTAATCAGCTCTCCAAGCCGGAGGCCAAGCAGCAGCTGACCGCATTCAACACGAACATAGCGGATTTCGCTACCCAGCTGGGTAGCACCGCGGACATGCTCGGCACCTACAGCGCGCTGACTGATTCGGCGCAAACATTGTTGGAAACCTCGAACGGGCTTATCAAACAGGCTTCCGGCTCCGCATCCACTGCCAGCAAGAACCTCAAAAGCGCTAAGAAGGGCGTGACTGAGGTGGCGGGTGCGCTGAACACCACTACTGACGCGATGAGCAAGGCGCTGGACACGAGCGCCAGCAGCTTTGGCGCGGTGTCTGATTCGATTGACAGCCTGTATCAGGATGCGAATAATGGCTCCACCACAGTGGCTAAAGAGCTGGACTCCCAAGCTGCTGCGGTGGCGGATCAGATAACGCAGTACACCGCGATTCGCGATACGCTTGCCGGCATTCTGGGCGACAATGCGGCCGTGGTCAAGGCTCTGGACCGTTCGATTGCCCGCCAGACCAAGTTGAAGGATGCGTTGAATGCTGCGGCTACCGATGTGCGTAATAACAATGCGGAAGTGCAGAACAAGCATCAGCAGGTCAAGGGTCTGGCCAATCAGGCGAAAAGCAGCATTGCCGGCGTGAAGTCGGATTTCGCCACGAATGTGAAGCCGCAGATCGAGGCGCTTGCTTCTTCTGCATCTGATGCTTCCAGCATTCTGCAATCCGGTTCGGCGCAACTTAAAACCACGCTGGGTGATGTGGAGGACGCTTCCGGTGATGCCAATACGATGCTCGCGGATGCCCGGTCCACATTGGATAAGGTATCTTCCAAGCTGCGCAAGGCCGGCGATGAACTGACTTCGTTCAATGGCAAGCTTGCTGATGCACTGAACAGTGGCGATATGAGCATGGTCAAGGAAGTGCTGGGCAATGACCCGGAGGCTTTGGCCAGTACGCTGGCAGCTCCCGTACAGCTTAAGCGCAAGGCCGTGTTCCCGGTGGAGAACTTCGGTTCTTCGATGGCGCCGTTCTATACGCTGATTCCACTGTGGGTGGGCGCTCTGCTGATGGTGGTCACGTTGAAGACCACGGTGTCTCGCAAGATTCGCCGTGAACTTGGCGATCCGCGACCGCATCAGCTGTTCCTTGGCCATTACGGCGTCTTTGCATTGATTGCTTTGATGCAGTCCACGGTCTCGTTGGCCGGCGATCTGTTGTTCCTGCATGTGCAGGCTGTGCATCCACTGCTGTTCATGCTGTCCGGCTGGCTTGGCTCTCTGGTGTTCTCGTTCTTCACCTACACGATGGTGGTGAGCTTCGGCAATGTGGGCAAGGCCATTGGTGTGCTCATGCTGATTGTGCAGATTTCCGGCGCGAATGCCGCCTATCCTGTGCAGATCTTGCCAGACTTCATTTCCAAGGTGAGCCCGTTCCTGCCGTTGACTCATGTGGTCACGATGATGCGAGCTGCCATCGCCGGTATCTACAACTTGGATTACTGGAAGTCGGCCGGTCTGCTGCTGCTCTTTGTGCCGCCGCTACTGCTGCTCGGCTTGCTGCTGCGTAAGCCATTGGTGCGATTCAACCAGTGGTATGTGGCGCAAGTGGAAAGCACCAAGGTGCTGAGCTGACAGCAAAGCCTTGCAAGGCAGTCACATTATGAAGAAAGAAGAAGTCATGGAAAGCGTATCCGGCACTGCGGCATTGGCTGCTGCGCCTATGCCGCGTTCCGAACGCAGGCGCGAGGCCACGGATCGTAAGCTCATGCATGCCACGTTGCAGATTGCTGTGGAGCGCGGCATCAGCGGTGTGACCATTGAAGAGGTGGCACGGCGTTCAGGCGTGGCCAAAACCACCATTTACCGCCGATACCATAATTCCAATGAACTGCTGCGCGGCATCAGCGCCATGTATTTGGTCAATGCGGAAGATGAGCTTTCACCAGCGCTAAGCCCCACGCGCGAGCATTTCACCTTGATGTTAGGCAAATTGGTGGATTGGGTGCGCACGAATAACATCGATGTGCGCAGCGTGGGCATTGTGCTCTCCAGCGAGGCTGAATTCTTCCACCATATCGTCGATCAGGTGGTGACACCGTGGCTTGGCAAGCTCAGGAGCTTCCTGAATTTGGGGGTTGCAGAGGGCGTGTTCCGCACCGGTCTTGACGAACGACTGCTGCTTTCCACGATTATCGGCTCGCTGGTGGCATATGAGGCCATCGACCAGCATCCTACTGACAGTGATATCGCTGCATGGCCGCAGCGCATGACCAATCTGCTCTGGCCCGCGCTGCTGGCGTAGCTACTCTTGATTATTGCTGAATGGAGGCTTCCTGGCGGGCAATTTCCAAGGCCTTGTTGAAGGCGTCGGAAGTCCAGCTGGCTCCCGCCACCTTGTCGACCTTGAGGTCCTTCAATGGTTTGCCGTCCACCACGCCATTGATGGCCTTGGCGAAGGCATCCTGATGATTCTTGGAGATGGTGGTGAACGGGTGGCCGACAATCTCCACGTTTTCGACGTTGCCATCCTTGATGGTCAGATGCACGTCGATGGAATCCTCGCCCACCGGGCCATACTGGCCGTTGATGGAGTAGTCGCCATCCTTGTAGTTGCCCGTGTCCTTCTTATCGGACGTGGTGCTGGAGGACTTATCCTGCGAAGAATCCGATGAGCTGGAATCAGAACCGTTCGACTGCGACTGCTCCTCCTGGGATTTCTCGGTCTCACCGGAGTTGCCGGCGTAGGAGTCATCCATAGGCGTGGCTTTGGATTCGCCGCAGCCAGCGAGCAGAGCGCCGGCAACCACCAAGCCGGCGGCCGCCAATGTGGCGGACTTCTTCAACGTGTTAGCCATACCGTTTCACCTTAACTAAAGACTCGCCTTCGGCGAGCGTGTCACATCACTTCACGACTGTCGTCGTTCAGCCAACTCTACGAATAACCCACTGGGTTATTCGCTTAACAAGTTGGCCGTTTTCGCGGCCTTGGTGGGGTCGGCGAAACCGATGGCAGTCTCGCCGGTCTGAGCGCTCTCCACTTTAGCGCCAGTGGAGGCCGGCTTGCCACCGGCAGCTTCGTAGGCTTCTCGAGCCTTCTCGTCATTCCATTTCTCACCCACGAGCACACCGTGGTTGAGCATAATCTCACGTTCGGCGCAGCTGGCCACCAGCGCATCATGAGTGACCACGATAATCGTGGTGCCCTGCTCATGCAGCTGGCGGAACAGGTCGAGCACGATCTTCTCGTTCTTCTCATCCAAGTTGCCGGTGGGCTCGTCAGCCAAAATCAGCTTCGGCTCATTGATCAGTGCGCGTGCCACGCATACGCGCTGCTGCTCGCCACCGGAAAGCTGGCCGGGCAGATGGTGGGCGCGGTCCTTCAGGCCGACCTTTTCCAGGGCCTCCAACGCCTGCTTCTCATCGACTACGGAGTGGTAGTACTGTGCCACCATCACGTTTTCTACTGCGGTCAGATGCGGCACCAGATAGAACTTCTGGAATACCAAGCCGATGAGGTTTTTGCGCACGTCCGCAAGCTGACCGGCGTTCAGATCTTCCAACTTGCGGCCTTCAAGCTTCACCGAGCCCTTGGAAGGCGTATCCATGCAGCCAATCATGTTCATCAGCGTGGTTTTGCCGGAACCGGACGAGCCCACGATGGCCAGCCATTCGCCTTGCGGCACGGTGAGGCTCAGGTCATCCACGGCATGCAGGTCGCCGTAGATCTTCGAGATATGGTCAAGCTCAAGCAGCATATCCATGATGTTTCTCCTGATTTTCTAGTAAGTCTATTCTTCGCGCAGCACGACGGCCGGGTCGATGCGGGTGGCGCGGTGAACCGGTGGAATGGACGCGATGACGGCAACCAAAGCGGCCAGAATCACCGAGCCGGCGGCCAGCCACCAGTTGAAGCCGATGGAACGGTCGAACACGGCAACACACAGCCATTGCGCGAGTCCGAAGCCGATGGTCGTGCCGAGCAGACCGCCAATCAGGCCATACATGGCTGATTCCACATAGAATTCAATGCCGATGGCTGCGGAGCTTGCACCAAGCGCCTTGCGCAGGCCGATTTCGTTGCGGCGCTGAGACACGATCGAGCTGATCGTGGTGCCTACGCCCACGAGGGTAAGCACCAGCACCACCAACGACACAATCCAGAACAAGGTCTGCAGCATCGTGATGATGCGCGTATCGGAAGAGGTGATCTTGGTGACCGGCTGGGCCTTGACATGCATGGAGGTCATGCTGTTGATGCTCTTGACTAAGGCGTTCAGGTCTTCAGTGCCGGCCGAGTATTCGATAACGTCCACACCACGCGTGGTGCCGGTGAGCTTGGTGACGTCATCGTTGGTGGCGTAGATGATGGAGTCTTCGCTGCCGCCCGTGTCTACGATGCCGGAGACGCGGAATTCAGTGCCGGAGGTGTCCATGATGTCGCTGGAGACACGGCCGTCTTGGGTTTGCTGGCCGGATTGGCTGCCAGTAGTAGAGGAGTTCGCAGAGGACTGCGAACCAGTATTGTTGGAGGTCTCTCCCTCAGTCTCCGCATTCGCGGAGCCAGCTCCCTCATCAGAGGGAGCCGAAGCGGAACCGCTCGTGCCCTGATCCGACCCAGCAGCACTATCCGAGGGAGCCGAGGTGGAACCGCTCGCGTCCGTATTCGCTGAGGAATCCGAAGCGGAGGTGGAAGTGTTGTCGGAGGCGCGGTAGCCGATGGTGATGCGACCGCCGACTTCGAGGCCCATTGCGTCGGCCACATCGCGGCCAATCAGCACTTTGCCAGCGGACGGCCATTTACCATCCACTACCCAATGATGGTTGAGATTGCGCACTTCCGCGGTATCAATGCCGGCCATCACATACGGTGCTGCGTTCACACGCACGTTCTCATATCGATAGGTGGCGTGTTTTTCGGAACCCTTGGCAGCCACCATTTCAGTGGTGTGTTTCACCATTGCCGAATCAATGCCAGTTTTACCGTCCGCACCGGATTCGGTAGGCGTCACGATAAGGTTCGCGCCATACGCGCGCATCTCCTCATTCATCTGCTGCGGCACGGCGATGCAGATCATTGCCAGGCAGAACAGCGTGGCAGCACCCACCAGAGAGGCCACCACAGCCATCACTGCACGCGAACGGCGACGGAACACCGCACTGAACAGCATTCTGAAGAACATACCGGTATTCGTCATCGGCACTCTCCTTTCGCATCCCTACCGGCTCCCTTTGTCAGGGGAGCTGTCAGCATAGCTGACTGAGGGGTAGTCAAAACCAGAACAGTCCCTTCATCAGAGGAGGCCAAAGTATGGAACTCAGCGACCATGAAGTACCTCCGCAGGCTTCAGACTCAGAATCGAGCGAATCGACGAAGCGGAAGCCAGCAACACGGTTACCGCAAGCAGCACGAACACGAGCACGAACACCATCGGGCGCATCGTGATGCCTGAGCCGAACACCACATGGCCTATCAGCTGTGCCACACCTGAACCGAGCCCAGCACCTACCACGGCACCAAGCAGCGAAATCGCTGCGGTCTCAGCCATCATCAGGCGAGAGACCGCACCATCCGTAGCACCAATCGCCTTCAAAAGCGCCAGTTCAGCGGATCGTTCGCCGATTGATGCAACCATCAGATTCGCCACGGCCACGGCCGCCGCAATCAAACTCAGCACAGTCATCAGAATCATCACTGCCTGCGTTTTTTGCAGCACATTGCCTTGCAGTGCTGCCACCTGACGCACTTGCTTGGCCACAGCGCCCGGAATCACTTCTTCGATTTGGTAGGCGATCGAGCTTGGATAAGCGGTGCAGTACCAGGTTTCCCACTCGTCCTGGCTCAAAGCAGCCGGATTCTTGGCCGCTTTGCGAGCCAAATCGTTTTCCGGCGTGGTCAGCGCCTTGACTTCGATCTTGTTCACCGAATCCGGCAAATCGGTCAAATCCTGCAACTGATTCGAGGAGACGTACATCGCACTGTTGTCGTCGTCACCGGAGTCGTAAACGCCAACGATCTTGAAGTCAATGGACTTATCCCCGCGCATCAGCGATACCGTGCCGCCGACCTGTACTGCGGCCTCGTCTTCATGACTCTGTCCGGCGTTCACGCCGAGTGACTTGGCCAGATCCTTGCCGATGATGGCTTCCTTGGTGCCATCCTTCGGCCAGCGGCCCTGCAGCGTCCACCACGAGCGCATGCCTTCGACGCCTACCACCGTGGTCTCACCGGAAGGCAACTTCAGCTTCTTGTTGAACCAAGTGCCCACCACGGGAACGTTCTTTTTCGTGGGGTAGTCGGCGAGACTGACCGACCAACCGTTGCCCTCGGTCACTGGCTTGGTGTTGATGGCGGTGACGTGCTGGTTCAACTCAGGCGCAAAGTTCGTGATGTTGAACGCCCAGAAAATCGTCTTGATTTTGGCGGCATCTGATTCCTTCAGGAACGAGGTCGGATCGCTAGCAGATGCAGAACCACCTGAAGTGCCGGCATCGCTGCCCTCGGTGTTGTACAGGTCAGACACCACAGCATCAGACTTCGGCTGCACGGTGATATTCGAGCCGTAGGTAGACAATTCGGCGTTGAGCTTATCGCCCACGTCGAATACGACGCCCAGCATCGAAACACTGACCGTGGCGGATAGGCACACGGTGAGTGCGATGAGCAGACGCCTGCGCAACTGGCGTGTGAACGACCGCGCAATCATTCGCAGAAAGAACATGATTCTTGCCTCCTGCCTTGATCACTGGAAGTGGACGCTCAGGGCATCCAGATCCGTGGTTTGAATAGTGATTTTGCCGTTGCCGGTCTTGTATGGGAATGGAATCGGGTTGCATCCACCCTTGAAGCCGATGGTTGCCAAGTTGATGGCCACCTCGCACTTCTTGCAGATGATCTTGCCGTTCTTCTCGTAGTAGCCGGCATCACCGCAGTTCTCGCAAGCGTCAAGGCCGATGCCGTATGCGCCGCCGTTCTTGCGGATGATGATGAAGCGCATCACGGTACCGTCTTTGGCCTTGTATTCAAAGCGATGCAGATGGCCGTCCTCCACTTGGGTGAACGGAATCGTGGCCACGCCGTCCTTCAGCGAATAGGACTCTGGCGGAGATAGCGTAATGGTTTGGTGCGTGGCGGCCACGCCTACGGTCAGCGTTGCGGTGACGCCGATGGCTGCGATAAGGCTCCAGACTGCAGCAGCGATGGCGTGGCGGCGGAACGCCTTATGCCGGCGCAATGTGGCTTCGTTCGCACCGGGCACATCGTGGGTCTTCATACGGAATCCGGCCACCACGGAAGCCACGGCGGGAATCAGGAACACCAACGCCTGCGCCATGATCATCGAGGAATTCTGGTTGATGGACCAGGCTAGAGCCACGAACATCGTGTGATTCATCGGGAAGCCACGAGCCTGCAAGATCTGCGCGAGACCGGTGAAGTGTTGAATCAGCAGAATAACCATCATGGTCACAACGGCCACGGTGAACGCCCAACGCACTGCGGTGGTGCGCATGGTGCGGAAAATAGCTGCCACGATAATCGACATTGCCACACCAAGCAGGAAGCCCAACGCGCGCAGCAGCATGGCGGAAGTGAACGCGGTCTCCCCCGGTTCAACCCAGATGGTGAGCTGCAGAATCACGTCCGGCAGTGCGTAAAACACCGTGAGTGCAATCTGCACAGCGGCTACAGCGTTGGCTATGTGCATCCAGAGCTGATGCTGAGCCCAGTTATGAGTGATGAGATGCGCGCACAGCACCACGGCGAGAGCGAGCACATCGACGATAACGGCAACGATCAGCACCGGATAGTTGATAAAAGTACGTTGATTGATGACTGCAGTGGCGCGTAGGGCCGCAAATACGATGGCGGCGACAATGCCGAAGCCCAGCCCCCACAGTCTCCAGTAGGCGCTCAGCGGCTTATCGCGGCCTTCGCCCACTGTGAGCATTACACTCAGGCACATGACCAGCAACGCTGGGGCAAGCGTCCCCGGCATCACCGCAACGAATTGTTCCAGCATTCGCGCCCTTTCTTAGATCTCTAAAGTTAAGTCCCACAAAACAGCGAAAGCTCCCCTCGTGCGGAGGGGAGCAATTTCGCTACATAACGGTAATCACCACTGGCGAGGAGTGTAATCCCAGTTGTCGAAGGTGACTTCGATCGGCTCGGTCCAGAAGTGGCCCTTGACACCGGTCTCAGGATCCACGTGGAGCATCCAGCCCTTAGCAGCCGGGGACTCGATGGAGAGCTTGAGCTGGTAGGTGCCAGCCTTGTCGAGCTTCACGTTAGCACCGTAGTGCGGGCCGTCGGAAGCGTTCATCTGCATGAAGGTACCGGAGGTGGCGGTGCCGCCTTCGACTTCCTTGCCGGTGGACTTGTCGATGATGGTGTAGTTCACAGTCAGATCCGGCACGAAATCACCCTTGCCATAGCCGAGCTCGGTGCCCTTCTGGTTGGCATGGATGTCAGCCTCAAGATGGAAGGAAGCGTCAGCAGCCTTCAGACCCATAGAAGCCGGCTCCATATCGATTGGCTGGAAGTACACAGCACCCACGGTCAGCGGGCCAGCGTCCTGATCCTGCTCTTCAGCGGTGCCGGACGGGCCGACCGGGACCTCTTCGAAACCAGCGCCGGAATCGGAGGAGGAGTCGGAAGAGTCGCTCTTGGAAGAGTCGGAGGACTGGGAGGAGGAGTCGCTCTTGGTGTCAGAAGCGGAGTTGGTGGAACCGCAGGCGGCCATAGACAGGGTCATGGAACCGGCGAGCAGCAGGCCAAGCAGAGCGGCCAGTTTCTTGTTCTTCATCATTTCTCTATTCCTTATCTCTGGTGAATTCGGGATTCACGTTTTGTTATTGAGTTTTGAGTTGCGCGGCTCGGATTGGAATCGAGTCCAAGGCCGTGCCGCAAGTCTGTTGTTATGTTGGGGGGGCGGTTACTTCGCAGCCGACGCCGGAGCTGCCGCAGCCGACGCCTTCAGCTTGCGCTGCTTGATGAAGCCGACCACAAACAGTGCGATCACTGCAACGGCGGCAAGTACCTGAGCCACAATGCATTCGACGTACGGGTAGAAGCCGAGCCAATCATTGGTAGGCACGCCCTGCAAGTAGTTGGCAGGCAGTGCATCGCCCTCGATCAACGCGTGCACGCCGCCGCCTGCGAAGACGACCACAAGCACGGACATCAGAATCGAGGTGACCAGGAAGAACGGACCGATCGGAATCTTCACGGAGGTGAAGCGGATGATCAGGAAGATGATCACCAGCACCACGGCCGCGGCGATGCCGCCGGTCCACATGCCTTGGGAATCCTGGCTCATCGAGTAGATGGACTGGTAGAAGATCACGGTTTCTGCGCCTTCGCGGAACACGGCGAGGAAGCTCAGCATGGCAAGGGACACAATCGTGCCGAATGCCACCTTTTCGCCGGCCTCCACCTGCGAGGAGACGGACTTGACGGCAGCTTCGGTCTTGTTCTTGATGTAGCGGTTCCACGCTTCAACGGAAGATTTGTTGAGCATCCAGTTGCTGGTCCACAGCAGCATGCCCATAGCAATCAGCGCGCAGACGCCTTCCATGATTTCCTGCTGCGGGCCGGAGCCGCCGAACAGCAGTGTGAAGATCACGGCGATGATGCCGGAGCCGGCGAGACCGGCGAGCACACCCACGTAAATCCACTTGGTGAAGCGCTTGTTGCCGGACTTGACGAGGTAGGCCACCACGGCGGCCACCACGAGCAGGGCTTCAAGGCCTTCGCGAATCAAGATCAGGAATGCCTGGCCAACCGCGCTGGTGATGAACTTGGTGAAGCCGCCTTCCTTGTCGGCAGCGCCACCATCGAGGATGCCCGCGTCCTTGACCAGCATGGCCTTAAGGTCGTCAATCAGTTTCTTGGTGTCTTTCAGGGATGCGCCGGTGTTCATGGACTTGCGGCACATCTTGAACTGGTATTCCACCTGCGAGACGCGGTTGCCGCTGATGGCGTTCATCACGTTCTTTTCGAAGCCAAGCTTCTCGTAATACTGGTAGTAGGCGTTGTTCACCAGCGTGGCACCCTTGGCCGCATCACCGTTCGCGTAAGCCTTGTATGCGTTGTCGAGAATCGGGGTCATTTCGTTGGCCACGTCGGTCCAGGAACGGTTGCCCTTGCCCGGATTCTTCTTCTTTTTGGCGTCGAGCTCCTTGCGCTCTTTGGCCAGCTGCTTCTGCAGGGCTTCGGCGTAAGCCTTCGGCTTGGCAAGATCAGCGTTGGCGTCAAGCTGCTGAGCCGTAGCGTCAAGGTCGGCCGTCAGCGCATCAATCTGCTGGGTAAGCTGATCATCATTGCCGGGAGTGTAGGAAAGATTTTGAATGCTTTGGAATGCCTGCTGCTGGGAGAGCTGCTTATCCGCACCGATGGTGTCGTGCACCACGGCGGTGAAGTTCGAGGCCACGTAAATCTGGTTGTAGGCGGCCATGAAAGCGGATGTGGAACCAGCGGTGTTGCCGTCCTTATAAGTCTTCTGGCCTTCCTCCAGCTTCTTATCCATCGCCTTGGAAACCTCAGCCCAAGTGGCATAGTCAACACTGCCGGATGAGCTGCTATCAGCGAAGGCCTGCGGTACGGCAGCCACGGCAGGCGCAACAGTAGCGACCACCAGAGCGAACAGGAATGCTATCGCAGCCAGAACGCGCAGCTGACGTACGCTGTTATGCTCAGCGGATTGTGCAGCAGACTGTACGCGGGCGCGACGAACCATGCCATATTCCTCTCTCTATGAACGGCCTTAGAACCAAAACCAACTTCACAAATTACAGAAAAACTTTTTTTGAAAAACAGTCTTGATTTTTTTGATAGTGCGAGGTAATTAAGGCACTGTTTGCATCAGATATTGCCGAAAAATGTCTCACTATTTGACCATAGCGAGCTCAGTATTGCACCGCTTCCCGCAATGTGAACGCCGCTGCCACGAACAACGGCAGTGTGAAATACACCGGAATCGGATACCAGAACAGCGCTTCGGGCGAGGCGTAGAGCGACAGTACCGTAAATGCCAGCAGACCATAAGCGGCGAGCGCCTGAGTCGGCATGAATCCGGCTACGGCAGCCGCCTCACTTTGAGTACATTTCTTACGCCGAATTGCTTGCATCACCAGCACAATGCCTAGGACCACCGGAATCCAAGTCACATACAATGCCATCGCAGTCAGCGGATTCTTATCCCGCACCCATCGATGGATGGACAGTAGTGTTTTATGCTTCCACTGCGGCTTGTTCGATGTTCCCATCAGCGGCGAGAGATCTCGTTTGATTTCGCTCAACCGTTGCGCCGAACCCGCTTCCGCCGGCAAATACGACGCCCATTGTTTCAGGTATCCAGGCGTGAACAGATAGTCGGAATCGGTCGGATAGGCGAAGTTCCTGAGCGGATCCCACCATCCACGCATCACACCAGCGTAGGCCTTCACATATTCGCCGGGATTAGCAGCACCAAGCTGAACCCACGTTGCAATCGCCGCGATTTTTTGGGAAGTAGTCGGTGCTGGATGCCCGAGCTTAGATTCGGTGTACAAAGTGGCGAATGTTTCGTTCGTGCGCTGTGGTTCGATGTTGGCGGCTGCTTTATCCAAGTCCATGATTGCGTTGAGATGGTTGCTCTGAGATGGACTTATGACCGATGGCTCATCGTGCGCGACTTGGGCGACCGGCTGGGTGATTAGCCCCCATACCTCACGCCCGGGCGAATGGTTGGCCTGCGTTGCCGCTGCAGCCATCGGTGACCAGATAGATTGGGCTGCAATGATGGCGATGGCGAAGCACGTGAACGCGCGGAATCGATTACTCAGCCACCGAGATACAGCGCTTTGCGAGCGTCCAGTGCACACTGCAATCATGCCGATACCAGCGCACAGCACAATCAGCAGAGCCGTTCGCTTGGATGCGATGGCGGCGAACATCAGCACAATGAAAACTACGGCAACCGGAATCCTGCGCAATACTGCGCCTTTTGTGCGACAGACCTCTGCGAATATCACGGCAAGCGGTAGGAAGAATACTGCGTGCAGTGAATCCTTGCCCATAGTGGAGATGGAACCGACTACTACGTAACTGGTTGCGAGATATATAAGACTGAGCATCCTCAACCATCGCGGAGTGCCGATTTTGCAGATATAGCACATCATCAATGCACTGCCCACAGCGAGCGCCGCGGTTTGCGCAACGGTGTAGACGGCTTGCCCAGCAAGCGGAGTGCCAAACAGTGCGCGGCCGGCATCCCAGAAGAGTTTGAACATCAGCGTATCGAACAGTGGATGCTGCGTGTAATAGTGGTGCAGACCCGAGGCTTGGAGGTATTGCGCGAGGGTATCGTCGCGCATAGAGCCAGGCCAAGTGAGGATAAGCCACGGCAGCCATGCAATTGCGATGATGAACGCATATGGTAGGAAACGAGTTCTCAATGCTTCTGTCAGCGTCGATGGGCAACAAGCACCCAGCCAACGTCGCATCACACCGCCATTGGACAGGACTTGTCTCATAATCTCTGCAGCACGTGCACGGCTTGCCGGATTAGGCGCGGACTGCCCAACGAGTTCGAATCTCGTATCCTCCGCCAACATTTTTCCGCCCCTACCGTGAGCATACTCATCGCTTTGCACGTCTTCTCGCATGGTTGATTAGCCTAGGTTGATTACGCGTGGAGGCATTCCGCACTTATCAAAAATTCATGCAACTGTCCAAATTTGTTTACAGATAAGCGGCATGTGACTATGCGACGCCGCCTCTGCCTTCTACATGAATACGACACGCCGAATATGCATTTTCTCACGAGCTATGGTAGGTTATTCGAGTTGCCTACGGAGCTTGCTTCTAGCAAACATCGCAGTGCATGGAGGATTCGCCTAGTGGTCTATGGCGCACGCTTGGAAAGCGTGTTGGTGTAACAGCCTCACGAGTTCGAATCTCGTATCCTCCGCCATCACCCCGAAATCGTCACGGTTTCGGGGTTTTTGTTTATCAATCCAATTTCGGACGGTTTCGCTCATAATCCATCTCGGTCGAGTTCAAGCGCTGTGGCGTCCAGCCCGAGGCGGACACGTTCGAGACGGTGTGCTCGTTCAACAACCGGTTCGGCGGGTCGATCTACCTTGGCGTGCTCGACGACGGCACCGTCGAAGGCGTCAGCCGTTCGCAGGCCGCAGCCATCGAACGCAACCTCGTGAACGTGGTCGGCAATCCCAAACTGTTCAACGTCGCACCGGCCGTCGAGACCGAACGCATCGAATACGACGGCAAGCTTGTAATCCGTGTCTGGGTTCCCGCCGGCCCCGCGGTCGTCAGCTTCAAGCACGTGATCTACGACCGGGTGGCCGACGTGGACCGGCGCATCACCAGCGAGACGCAGATCGCGCAGATGCACATCCGCAAGCAGAACCACTTCAGCGAGCAGCGCGTGTACCGGTACCTGAAGCCGTCCGATTTCCGATTCGATCTGCTGCCGCGCGTGCGCAAGCTGGCCGCGTTGAAGACGCCCGGCCACCCGTGGGCCGAGATGGACGACATGGAGCTGATGCGCAGCGCCGACCTGTACGGCGTGAACTACGACACCGGCGAGGAGGGCTTCAACCTCGCCGCTGTGATGCTGCTTGGCAAGGATGAGGTCATCTCACGTATCGCGCCCGCCTACAAGACCGACGTGATCGTGCGCCGCGAGAACCTGGATCGCTACGACGACCGGCGACGTGTTCGAGGCATTCGTCCCCGTGCGTTGGGTGGAAGGCGCCACCACCGAAGACGGTCTACCTGCTCACGCCGAGACCGAACATGACCCGAATGAAACTGTAAATGAAACTGTAAATGAAACTGTAACCAGAGAGCAGCGTCTTCTGGAGTTGCTGCGCAACAATCCGTCGATTACATATCGGCAGGCGGCAGACGCACTAAGCGTGTCGTACACCACCGTGTGGAGGACTCTCCGCACAATGCAGGAGGCTGGTTTTATCGAACGTACTGGCTCCGACAAACGCGGCACATGGCGTATCCTCACCCCGCCACAGCCAAACCACGAATGACGCGAAGGCCCTTCACGACACGCCGTGGACGTGGTAACGGAGGTGGTACGGCAATCGCGCGATAACCCCAAACCCCAAGCGGCAGTAAGGCGGAGCCGCCCTGAAGGTTGGGGTCTCGCATCCTCCGCCATCAGGGTTTTGGCTTTCACCAAAACCCTTTTTTGTTATCCGTGTCCGCGTGCATATACACAACGGCCCAAATATGTGCACAACCGTGCACATTCACTGTTTTTTCAGTGGCGTGGCATGACACATATTCCGAGATGACCGAATTCCCACAATTTTCGTGCCACAACAGCGCATAGAAACACGAAAACGCGATTACGTGGCACATCCGAATGCCACATGAGCGCAAAATAGCCAATATTGCGCCCATGTGTACAACTCAGTGCACCCGAATACTTCCTCGCACACCCGTCGACTTGCGTAATACGCGATTGCGTGTATTGTTGTGCAAGTCGTTCAACGGCCCTAAGCCGTGCACACATTATTGCCCCGATAGCTCAGTGGTAGAGCACTTCCTTGGTAAGGAAGAGGTCGTGAGTCCAATTCTCACTCGGGGCTCTCAATCACCACTCGATGCCGTACTCGGCATACATGTACACGTCGTATTGGTAGTCGTTGCCGTGGCTCATATCGTTGTGATGCGATTCATGATGGTTGTTGTCAGACTGCATAATCATTCCTTTTCCTAGCCTCATCGGTATTACAGTCAGATATAACGGAGGCGTGTTACCGGGCCATGCTCGTCCAACGAACCTCAGGTGAATTCACGGCGAACTATTGCGCACCCTCGAAATCGACAACTACAAGGAGGCTTGCCACGCATATCATCGAGCAATATTGTCAAGGCAAGCAAACCAACGCATCGTTGAACGAAGACGGCATGATTGTCACTGCCGGTTTCGCAGCGGTAGTAGATGGTGTGACCAGCAAAAGCATCCGGCATCTATGGCAACCAAGCGGCGGAGCAGCCGCTAAAAACCTCACGCTTGAAACCATCGCCAAACTGCCCGGAAATGCCACGATGCGCGAGACGCAGCAAACAATCGATGCAAGTTTCCAGCATGCCTACCATCAACGCAATGACTACGACATTTTCGTCCACGAGCCTGTCGAGCGACTGCAAGCCAACGCAGTGATTTATAGCGCCTACCGACATGAGATATGGCTGTTCGGAGACTGTCAGGTCATGGTCAACGGCAACCAAACTCCCACATTGAAGCAGGCAGACAAGCTCATGGGAGAACTGCGCGCATTCGCAACGCTCGCATTGCGCAAGCAGCAATCCTCAGCCGATGTCGCACAGTCAACAACCCACAGCATCGACCCAGCCCGCGAGATGATTCTGCCGTTTCTACGTCTGCAGTCCCAATTCGCCAACGCGCGTGGCCTTTATGGGTACTTCGTATTTGATGGATTCACTGACGCAACGTATCCGATTCGCACAGTACCTGTTCAGCCGGGCGACGAAGTGGTACTTGCTTCGGATGGCTACCCACTGCTGCGCCCCACGCTTGCCGCCAGCGAAGCTGAGCTGCAACGACTCAAGCGCGATGATCCGGAACTCGTCAGCGAGTACCAATCCACCAAAGGATTCACTGCGAATTATGAATCATTCGATGACCGCACATATTTGCGATTCATCGCCTAGATCCATCTAAAAAACAAGGCAATTCACAGCGCGGTCCGGCACACACTTCATAATGTGCAAGGCCTCGCTCAGCGAGCGTTCCAACATGTCAAGCACCCATCGCAAGTGCCGTCCGTCCAGAACAAAGGAAAGCCTCTCACACCATGACCTCACACCTTGCCGAAGCAGGACGCACGCTGATTCCCCGCAAGGATGACCGATATGGCTTGCTTTCCCCGGCTTTGGTTATTCTCACGTTCGTCGCAGGGCTGGTGGACGCCTTAAGTTACTTGGCGCTCGGCCATGTGTTTGTGGCCAATGTGACCGGCAATATCGTGTTCCTTGGCTTCGCGTTCGCCCACGCGCAGGGCTTCGTCTGGTGGACTTCGGCGCTTACGTTGGCCACATTTATGATTGGCGCGTTCATCGGCGGGCGCATTATTCATTACTTTGGTGCCAACCGCGCGCGTCATCTCTTGGTATCCACGTCGATTCAGCTGGCTTTTGTGGCGGCCGCGCTGATTGGTATCTATCTGCTCAATCAGTTCGCGCCTGAGCCATCGATGGGCATCGCGCGCGCTTCACAGCCCAGCCTGAACTTCCCCACTGCCAGGCATATTGATTTGCATATTATTCTGCTGATTGTGCTGCTCGCCCCGGCTATGGGCATTCAGAATTCCACTGCTCGTAAGCTTTCGGTACCGGATCTGCCCACGACTGTGTTGACGATGACGCTGACCGGCATTATTGCCGACACATCCGCGCACGGCCATGAACAGTCCAAGCTTGGCCGGCGCGCGATTGTGATGCTGGCTTTAGCACTTGGTGCTTTGACTGGGGCCACGCTGCAGACGCGCGGGCATGAAGACGTTATTTTGATGGTGATGATTGTCTGTCTGATTGCGGTCATTGTGATGATGGTTCCGCATGTGCATTCCGATGCCCACTGGGTTACTGGGAAACACTGATTCATATATAAATCGGCCGGCGCTGGGCATTGCTGCCCGGCACCGGCCGAGATGATAAGGAGTGCTCCTTACGTGTGATTGTTAGCCTATGGCTTCACGCTCACATCTGCTCGCGATTGCGGCGGTAGGCAATGGCAGCGCCGGCGCCGGCCAGCAGCAATCCTGCTACAGCAATCGTGGCAACATTGGCACCCGTGTTGGAGATGACATTGCCGTCACCCTTGGCAGCGGTACGCTTCACCAAGCCGGCGATTGCCTTCTCGAGAGCCTCGCGAGCTGCGTCAACCTGCTTCTGCGTGGCGTCGCTGTTGTCGGAGACCTCACGGGCCTTCTTCAGTGCGGCGCGCAGAGCGTTGGCGGAGTCGTCGGTGTAGAGACCCAGGTTGATGGCGGCGGCCTTGTTGATGGTCGCGTTCAGAGCAGCCTTGTCAACCACGCCCGGTTCCGGATCCGGCTTCGGCTCGGTTGCAGCTTCCAGCTTGGAGATGGCGTCCTGAAGGGTGTTCAGTGCGCCGTCCACGTCCGGCTGGGTGGCGTTCTTGTCGTCAAGCACCTGCTGTGCAGCCTTCAGTGCCTTGGCGAAGGCTTCCCACGACTTGGCCGTGTAATCGGCCTTCTCGAGCTTGCTTGCCTTGTCCACTGTAGCCTGCAGGTCGGTCTTGTTCACCTCAACCGGGCCAGGGCCAGGCTCCTCACCGGTCTTCTCGAGACCAGCGATAGCGGATTCGAGGTTCGTCAGCGCCAGAGCCACGTCGTAAGCGTCAGCCTTATCGTCATCCGCCACGGTCTGCGCGGCCTTGCGAGCCTTGACCAGTGCGGCCCAGCTTTCGGCCGTGTAATCGGATTCCTTGAGGCCGTTCGCCTTGGCGAGGGTGTCGTTGAGATCGGTCTTGTCCGGAGCGACGGTCTCTTCCTCGACCTCGCGGTCCGTGGTCAGACGAAGTTCGGCAGCGGATGCGAACTTGTTGGTCTGGGAATCGCTCTGGCCTGCGGAAGACAGGACGGTCAGGCGCACGGCAGTCACATTCTCGACGGCGTCGAAGCTGGCCTTCTGCCACATGGTGGTGGTGGAGAACTCAGCATCGGTGACGACATCCTTGGTGGTGCCATCCGCCAGGGTGAGCGTGATCTTGTAGCCCTTGATCTTACCGTTGGCGTTCATGCCTCCGGAGCGCGGCAGGTAGCGCAGGCCGTTGATGGTGGTCGGTTCGTTGAGGTTGAACTGATACCATGCGGTGCCGTTGCCGACTGCGTTCTCGCTCCAGCTGGTGTGCCAATGGGTGCTGTCGTCGCCATCCTGCGCCAGATCAGCCGGGCCTTCGCTCGGCAGGCCTGCGGTAGGCTCTTCGCTGCCCACGGCCACGGTGTAGCCGCCCAGTTCGTCGGAGCCGTCAGCTGCCACGTCGTACTTGTCGCTGCTCTCGTTGCCGGGAGCGGTCTTCATGTACTCGTCGAGGGCCACGAGAATGTCGTATGCCTTGGTGAAGTCCTCAGCGGTTGCGCCATTCTTGTTGATGAGCACGCGAGCCTTGACCAGGGTGTCCTGGTACTGCTGCCATGCGGCATCAGAGAGCTCAGCACGCTTGGAATCGTACTTGCCGCGGATTTCCTTGACCTTGTCCTGCGCTTCGGCCTTGGTGCGGGTCTGGGATTCGACGCGCTCGATCTTCAGGTTGTCGAGCACGAAGTCCTTGTAGCCGCCGAAGTCCTGTGCACTGCCGGTGGAACCCTGCAGATCAGGTGCGGTTGCGGTCGAGTAGATGCCGAACCAAGAATCACCGTTGACGCCACCGGTCAGCTCGAACTCGGCCTTACCGGTCTCGCCCAGAGCCTTCTTCAGGTTGGTCAGCTTCACGCTGCCGGCAGAGTATTCACCCTGGCCCACAGCGATGGCGTAGATGTCATCGGAACCGGACTGGTAGTCGAAGCTCACCTTGTACTTGGCGCCCGGCTCGAACTTCACGTTCTGCGGGATCGTCTGGTAGACCAGCGTGCCCTTCTGGGTCAGGCCGTTGACCTTCACAGACCAAGTGCCATCGAGCACATCGTCCATCTTCTTGACATCCCAACCGGCCTGCGTGAACGGAGCATGCAACTCGGAGAGGTGGATGCGGTTGTCTTCAACACCTTCGGAACCGGAGATGACGAACGGCCAGATGCCCTGGGCGTTGTTCTCGAATCCGTTGGTGAGCTGCTTGAGTTCGCCGTTCTCATCAAGGGTGATGCCGGAGTACTGGTTCTCCACGATGCGCACATCGTCGAAGTAGGTGTGCGCTCCGTCAGTGCTCTTATGAGACAGAGTGACCGTGGCATCGCCGTTCTCAGGCGCGGTGAAGAACACGTACATGTTCTGGAAGTAGCTGGAGCCATTTTCCGTGTTGCTGTTCGTGTTGTGGCCGTATGCCTTGATGTAGTTCTTGGCGATGGACTTGCTGGTGGAGTTGGTGGCCAGCACCTTGCCGCCGCTGGTTACGGTGACGGATGCGTCGCCGGTGCTGCGGTTGTCAACACCGACGTACAGTGCGTACTTCTGGCCAGCCTTGAGGTCGGTCAGACGCTGGGAGACGTCAACCTTGCCGGTGAGGCGCAGCATGGCGTTGTTCTCGCCTTCGACTTCAGCCTTGCCGGTGCCGCTAACGGTCCAGTTGTCGGTGAGGGTGTTGGAGCCGCCGTTGAAGCCGGCATCCACCACGTGCATGCCTTCGCTCCAGTTGACCTGGATCTGCTTGGCTTCGCCCTTGTACACCACGTACGGGGTTTCGGCGTCGGCGGTGAGCGTCACCTTGCCGCCGGAGACGGCCACGGTCTGCTCGTTGGTCTTGCCCTGATCGGTGAGCTGGTACACCTTCACGCTGGAGAGGTTCTTCCAGCTGTCCGGCAGGGTCCAGGTGGTGGTGCCGCCCTTGGTGTTCCAGTGGTAGAGCTTCTGCTCGGAGTCCTTGACCAGCTTGCCGGTGGAGGAATCCCACAGCCACGGCAGCAGGTATGACTCATCGCCGGTGGAGGAACCATCGCCTGCGGAGACAACACCGGAAGCCACCGTCACGCCGTTGAGGGTGATGGTGCGCTGGCGGTAGGCTGCGCTAGAGGTGTCGTTGGAACCACGGGAGATTACCACAACGTTGCCGTTGGAATCCTTCAGGGTGATCTGCTCGTTGCCGTTGTTCGTGTTCGAATCAACCACGGCGTTGTCGTTGCCATTGTCGGCGGTCAGCAGCGGGTTGTTGACCCAACGGGTCACCTTGAAGTGCTGGATGAACTTGGTGGATACATCATGGGTGTACAGGTTCTTGATGTAGGCGGCATAGTCGTTGCGGCCCTGCCAGCCTTCAAAGTCCTTCATGTTGTAGCCGCCGAGCAACGGGGCGTTGGCCGCGCCGCCGTAGGACGGGTAGTCGCCAACCCAGCTGTCCTTCTGGTGATTGCGCAGGAAGCGCATCACTTCGGAGTTCTCACCCTTGGAGGTATAGCCGCCGTAAGTCAGATCAGCCGCCCAGTGCTGGAAGGTGGAGTCGTACTCGTTGCCGGAACCCCATTCGGTGGTCATACGCCAGCCGTTGTCGTTAATCATCTTGCTCATCTTGCGGGTTTCCCAGGAATCTTCCGAACCGGAAGAGGTCAGGTTGCCCCACACGTCGAGGTAGATGAAGTCCATGTTGTCGCCGACTTCCTTGCTGAGGTCAGCGAAACGGCTTACGCGGGAGCCGGATGCCAGATCATAGATGCCGTCGATGCCGACACCCTGATCAAGCCAATTCCAGCCGTAGCTCAAATCACCCGTAGGGTTGTCTTTGGTGATGTTCTTGCGGCGCACCATGTCCTCGCTGAAGGCCTTGGCTTCCGGATACATTTCGGAGGCGTTGACGTGCACGCCGAAGCGAGCGCCATACTTGGAGCCCTCTTCCATCATGGTGTTCATGTCGTCGGCGCCGCCGAGACGCTGGCCGATGTCGCCGTAGTCCGGGTGGCCGGAGTCGTGGCCTTCGTTGCCGTAGCCCTTGAGCAGCACGGATTGGCCGAGGCCGTCGGTGTTCAGGGCCACCTTCTTGACGTTGTCAAGCGTGGTGAGGAACGGGTTCTGTGCCTGGGAACCGAAGTTCATGGCGATACGCCATGCCACCAGTTCAGGCACTTCCTCGGACTTGTACGGGTTGTTCATGATGTCGCGGTAGGCGATCGCGCCATCCTGCCAGTTGACGGCACCGTCTTCGTTCTCGTCGCCGGCAATGGCCACGGCCATCTGCGGCAGAGCGGTTTCGGCCACGGTGTACTTCTTGCCCTTGGAATCAGTGACCGTGCGGTGGTAGTACCACGGAGCGCTGGCCAAACCGAGGGAGGTAGCGTCACCGGTCTGCTGGGTAGTGGCGTAGACACGCGTGTTCTGGCTGCCGCCGCGCACGGGAGCTGCCACATAGGTGCCATCATGCTCGGAGTTGCTCCACAGGCCAGCGCTCAGGCCAGCACCGGAGATGAAGCCGTAGGTGTAGTCGCTATCGGTGACGTTGGTATCTTCGGTTACTGCGAAGTTGGTGTCACCGGGCTTCTGCGTGTTGGAAGACATACGTGCACCAGTGAACTGGGCGTCTTCCTGGCTGGAGCGCACGGAAACGAGGCTCTGGTTCGGGAAGGACAGCGTCTGAATGGCGTTCTCCTCCACACCGTTGCCCTCAGGAATGCCTTCAGACAGGTTATTCTTGATCTTGGTGACGTTGAGGTGCAGCTGGTTGGCCTTGACCGTGATCTGGACGGTGATCACCGCGTCAATCTTCTTGGCGGCGTCCTTGACCTTCAGCGTGTAGGTAGCTTCGGTGTCGGAGACCTTCTTGAAGGTCACGTCATCGTCGGTCAGTTCGATGTTGGTGCCGTTGATCTCAACGGTGCGCACATCCTTGGTCTGGCCGTACATCACCTTGCCGTTGGTCATCGTGTACTGAAGCACGGAGGGGAAGTTCTTCTTGATCTGAACTTCCATCTTCTTGGTCTTCAGCGTCTCGGAAGCAACCGGAACGGTCTTGTTAAGGGTGATTGGATCGATGGCGAGATCGGCATCGCCCACGGTCACCTGCTGGGAGACGTCCTCATAGCCTTCCTTGGCGATCGACAGCGTGTATTCGCCGGCTTCGATATCAGCGAAGGAGAAGGTGCCGTCAGCGGCAGTCTTGACCTTGGTCTTGCCCAAGCGGACAGCAGCGCCTTCGATGGCGGCACCTTCAGCATCAACAACCTTGCCGGAGACCGCGTGCTTGGCTGCTTCGATGACCTCTGGGAAGTCCTTGATGTAGACGTCGGTGACTTCGTTCAACGACTTCCAGGAGCCGGCCTTGATGGCGAGCTTGTTGGAAAGGTTCGTCATGGCTGAGTAATCGACATCGAATGCCTTCTGGCCGTCCACGGTCAGCGTGGCGACCTTGGCATCGGTCCAGGAGACTTGGATGTCGTGTTCATCGTTGGCGCTGGGCGCGGCTATACGGGAGCCGTCGTACCAGCCGCCATTGCCACCACCGGTGTAGGTCTGCCAGAACCAGCCTTGCGCATCGTAGCCGATGAACAGGCCACTGCCCGGGTCGTTGTAGCCCAGATAGAAGCCGAAGCGGTTCGCTGTGCCCTCCTGTGGGGACTTGATGGTGGCATGGAAGGAGCCAGCCTTGGAGAAGTCGTAATCCGTGCCCCATACGGCCACTGCCGGCCAGTTGTTGCTGGAGCTGGGTGCTGCCGCATTGCCGTTAGAGGCAGTGGACTTGAGGTGCAGCCAACCGTTTGCCATCTCCAGGATTTCGCCGCCCTGAGCGATGTTGGAGTCAATGGTCCAGCCTTCAACCGCATCGGCTTGTGCGGAAGGAGTCTCGGAAGCAGTTGCAGAATCAGAAGTATCGTTGATTTGCTGAATCTGACTTGCCAAAGTCTGCAAGTCAGCATCAGACAGGGGTACTGCGAACGCAGTACCCCCCCCGCTGCCCATGCAGGTTAAGGCTAACGCTGTTGCCAGCGCAGCCGATATAGTCTTCTTCTTTTTCATTAACTATATTTTCCTTAATCTCTTCTTCGAGGTGAAGCAAATGCCTTCTTCATTGAAAAATACGCATTCGCAATTACGATAAGACACTTTACAAGAAGCTATTCTTAAGAGCAATCTCAGCAAACACGAAGAATCGCCGCATATTTGACACCAAATTGCAGCGTGAGCGAAATCACAAAACCCAATAAATGACTACGTTGTTAACCTTCACATCGATATTCGCATCATCGCGACACGCGCAGGGAAAAAACTGCGCAAAAAAGTAAGACGAATTTACCTGCCTCCGATGCAATCAATGCATCAGCGAGACGATTGCGCGCATAGCAAAAAGCCGCCTTGCGCAATTACAAGACGGCTTTAGCGACAATGGCGAGAGTGCCTGTTCGCTTACTTCTTGGAAGCGTTCACGGAATCCACAGCCTTCTGCAACGACTGAGTATGCGCCTTGTACCAGTCAGCCTGCTCGTTGAGCTTCGCAGTAGCGGACTTGAAGCCGGCAGTGTCGTCGGCCACGCAGCCTTCGTATACCGGCAGTTCCACGCTCAACTCCTTGTTGAGGGCGTCCAGCGTGGAGGCATCCTTCACATCCTTTTTAGTGAGCGCAGCAGCTTCGGAAGCATCACCATTGACCAGATTGTTGTAGTCATTGGTGGCGTTGCGCACATCTTCGGAAGCGGTGGCGCAAGCGGCAACCGCATTGTTGTACTGGGCGTCAGAGTAAGCACGGAAGCCGAACACGCCAGCCACAATCACGATGGCGACAACCACCACAGCAATAATGGCGATGGCCACCTTAGAAACGTGCTTCTTCTGGGCACCGTCATTGGTGGCGTTGGTGTTGTTTGCTGGTGCAGTCTGCTGCTCAGCGGACATACTTCGATCTCCTTTGCTCTTTGTGCACGTTACGGGTTCCATCACAAACCCGCCCGAAAAACAAAAAACCCTCGCATTCCGCGAGGGTCATTGGCTGGGATGCCTGGACTCGAACCAAGAATGGCTGAACCAGAATCAGCTGTGTTGCCAATTACACCACATCCCAATTTGGCTTGGCGTAGCAACTCCGAAGAGTTGTTCGTCGTACCCCCAACCGGATTTGAACCGGTGTTGGCGCCGTGAGAGGGCGTAGTCCTAGACCGCTAGACGATGGGGGCATATTCAGTTTTTCAACCGGCTGCTCGGTGAACCGCGCAACGAGTGATAAATATACGCAACTATTCACCCTTACGCAACTTACGGCGTGTCGCGCGGAATTTCAACGTTTTGCTTACCCTACTGATGAATTATCATAAAGTCTACTGATGAATTATCATGAACTTTTTTGACGAATTGCAAGAACGGGCATCTTCCACATTGGAAAGATGCCCGTTCTTTCTATCTCCGTCGCGCTTCGCGCGCCACCTCCCTCGTCAGAGGGAGGCTCCTACAGGAATCACAGGTGCTCGCGAAGACCCTTCAGACGAGCAATGGAGATCGGCTTGCCGACGATTTCCATAGACTCGAACAGTGGCGGGGAAACGCGGCGGCCAGACATGGCCACGCGCACCGGACCGAAGGCCAGACGCGGCTTGTAGCCACCGTCTTCCACCAGAGCCTTGTTCAGGGTCTCATGCAGGTTGTCGGTCTTCCAGTCAGCTTCATCCACACCTTCGAGTGCTGCGATGGCGGCATCGAGCACTTCGCCAGCGGATTCCTTGAGCTGCTTGCGCGCATCATCAGCAGGCTCAATGTATTCCTCGGTGGAGAGCAGGGAGCCGACCATGCCGGCGACCTCGCCGAGCAGACGCACGCGCGGCTGGACCAGCGGAGCGGCGGCGGTCAGAATCTCCTGCTCACGGGCAGTCAGGGCATCCCAGTTGTCCGCGGAAACCACACCGTCGCGGTGCAGGTACGGCACGGAGCGCTTCAGGAAGTCGGCCGGCTCAAGCATACGAATGTGCTCGGCGTTGATGGAGATGGCCTTGTCCAGATCGAAACGAGCCGGGTTGGCCTTCACGTCGCGCACGTCGAACTTGGCAATCATCTCGTCCATAGAGAACACATCGCGGTCGGGAGCGATGGACCAGCCGAGCAGTGCCAAGTAGTTGAGCAGGCCCTCACGGATGAAGCCGGCATCACGGTGGTTGAACAGGTTGGATTCCGGATCACGCTTGGAAAGCTTCTTGTTGCCCTGGCCCATCACGTACGGCATGTGGCCGAACAGCGGGGTGGTCTTGGCGATGCCCAGCTCTTCGAGGTAGCGGTACAGCACAATCTGGCGCGGGGTGGAGCTCAGCAGGTCCTCACCACGTAGCACCACGTTGATTTCCATCATGGCGTCGTCCACCGGGTTGGTGAGCGTGTACAGTGGGTCACCATTCGGGCGCACGATCACGTAGTCCGGCACGGAACCGGCCTTGAATTCAATGGTGCCACGAATCAGATCGTCGAAGGCAATGTCTTCGTCAGGCATGCGAATACGCAGGGCAGGCTTGCGACCCTCAGCACGGAAGGCAGCCTTCTGCTCTTCAGTAAGGTTGCGATCGTAGCCATCGTAGCCGAATTCGGCCGGGCGACCGGCAGCGAGGTTGCGCTCCTTGATTTCCTCAGGAGTGGAGAAGGACTCGTACGCGTAGCCGGCTTCGAGCAGCTTGGCGGCAACGTCCTTGTAGATGGCGGTGCGCTCGGACTGGCGGTACGGACCGTGAGGGCCACCCACATCGATGCCCTCATCCCAGTCGATGCCCAACCAACGCAGGGATTCGAGAATCTGATTGTAGCTTTCCTCGGAGTCGCGTGCGGCATCAGTGTCTTCGATACGGAAGACTAGCTTGCCACCGGTGGCGCGAGCCTCAGCCCAGTTAAACAGGGCGGTACGAATCATACCGACATGCGGCGTACCAGTCGGAGACGGGCAGAAGCGAACACGAACGTTCGCAGGGAGTTCAGGTTTGGTGTTTTCAGCATCAGTCATAGTCCCCTATTGTGCCGCGCGCGCCGGACGCGCAGGGACCTAGCTGAAGCAGACGCTAGCAGGCGAGTCCGCTGAACAAATCAGCCCAATCCTGCGAATCGTCTTCACGAATCTCATGGAAATCAGTGTTCACGTTGTTCACCGTTATGGTCATGTAATCGTTGTTCATTGTCATTCCCCTTATTGACGCACTGGAAGCACTCGTTGCTTCCCGACTCCGTCGCCGCAGTCGCGTGCAAAACTGGCTTAACGATAACAAATCGCACTGAAGCGCACATCTTTGTTTGATATCGATTTCATAACAATCCACTGCACCACCCTTACGGCCTTTTCCAGGCGGGTAACACGTAGAATTCAGACAATGTTCCGCTGATTTGCTTGGTTTTCCCAAAAAAACTGGAAGAATAGTGAAGGACGATATCGTCCTTGATGAAAGGGGAATCAATGACCGATCCCAACAATACGCCGCTGCCACAGACGCCACCGTCTGGCAACGCTAACAACTCAGCTCCACAACCGCAGAATCCGTATAACACGGGCGCTCCTGCAACGCCGCAGTACAGCCAGCCGCAGTATGCGCAACCGCAACAGTATGGTCAACCCCAACAATATGGGCAGCCGCAGTACACTCAACCGCAGTATGACCAGTATGGGCAGCAGTCTCAGCCCACGAATCCGCAGTACAGTGCCCCGAATCCATTCGAGCAGTCACCCGTGAATCAGCAGCCTCCGGCCTATGGACAGCCACAACAGCCGCAGTATGCGCAGCCGAACTACGCGAGCCCTTATGGCGACAACCCATACGCCAATCCATATGGCAACCAGTACGGCAATGCTCCGTATGGCGCTCCGCAACCCGCTCCCGTATACTCCACATCCAGCCCTGCCGCGGTTCCACTCGATAAGCCGTACTATGGGTGCTCTTTCCCAGAAGCCTTCCTGCGCTTCTGGAAGAAGTACGCCGTGTTCTCCGGCCGCGCTTCCCGTAGCGAGTTCTGGTGGTGGGCGTTGGCACAGACCGGCATCACTTTTGTGCTCGAAGTTCTTGCCGATATCACGGATGACAAGCTCGCCTTCCTTGGTGGCTTGTGGAGCCTCGCCGTCATTGTGCCCGGCATCGCTCTTGCAGTCCGCCGTTTGCACGACACTAACCGCCCCGGCTGGTGGGTTGCTGTCTACTATGGCGCATGGCTGGTCAGTATCATTCTGCTGATTGCAGGCGGCGCAGGCGCGCTCTTCGGCGGCATTGGTGGCATGGCGTACGGCGGCACGTACAGCAAGGGCTACGGCACTATTGCTGCAGGCAGCATTGGATTGCTTGTGGTGGGCTTGCTTATTCTTCTCGCCGCCACCATCGTGTACATCGTGTTCATGGCGCAGGCCAGCAAGCCCGAAGGTGCTCGTTTCGATAAGGATGCTGATCCTGCGGGTTACCCCGCCCCGGGCGCAGCGCCATATGGTCAGCCGTACGACCAGCAGTATGGTGCCCCGGTGCCTCCAGCTCCCGGATTCAATGGTCCAGTACCGACTCCTGAATACGGTGCTCCAGCCCCGCAGCCGCAGACGTATGCTCCAGCCCCCACTGGCGATTCATCTGCAGCACCTGAAGCATCAGCTCCCGCATGGCAGCAGCCAGTTCCGCCAGCACCGGCTTACGGTCAGCCAGCTGCGGCCGGCTCCGAAGCTCCAGCAGCGCCAGACACTCCTGTTTACGGCGCTCCTGAAACCCCGGCCACTTCCTCCGACTCCTCTGACACTGCCGAAAACGACAATGCCCAGAAGCCTTGGCAAGGTCAGTAAAGCGCTAACTTCGCAGCACTCTGCAATATAAGAAGCTCCCCGCCCGATGATTCGAGCGGGGAGCTTTTGCATTAGTCTTTTTCCTTCTGTGTCGGCATAGTCAACGGCACCACACCGCTGACATCGCGCACGGTGCCACCAGCCAGAAGATACTGTTTCAGCCCTCGCTGCAAGCTGGTACGTTCTGGCAGTTCATCAACCGGCAACCGATCCGCGCCCCAACCGCATACGCGCTCGACGATGGCGGAACCGGGACGAGGATTAGGGAATTTAGCGAAACGGTGCATGAAATGGCAGATATTGCTTTCCGGATGCGCAATGCTGACCAGCGCAGGATCAAGCAACCAACTTTCGCATACTGCCACCGGAGTGCATCGACCCAGTGAGGTAAGCAACGGCACGGCCTGAGCAATTGATTCATCCACCGATCCAGGGATGAGCGGACCGTCTGCAGGAATGTGCATATTGGTGGCTGGCATGCCGGGAGCCAGCACCAATTCATAACCGGCCAACGCAAGGCTCACCTGTTCCCGGCGAATCGTGCCGGTCACGGTGTCTGCAACATTGCCGGTTACGGTAACGCCATCCGAATGCAGTTGCGTAACAAACTGTTCCTGCGAATCCGGCGCTGCGCTAGCCAACGGTATACCGTCGGCACTCACGCGAACATCTGAAGAGACAAGCACTACGAAGTCGCCGCTGTACCGACTGCGGTACACGTAATACGGCTCAAGAAACGTAAATGATTCGTATTGCAAGCGTCCAATACGTAGAATGCGCCCGGTGAGAAACAGCAGATTCCATTCGGTTTCGTTGATTCCCTCGCGGCCGGTTTTTTCCTGATACACATCTGCCCAAATCGCAAAATCATGAAGCGTGGCTTGGAGTACAGGATCAGGGATGCCCAAGTCGTGCAGCATATCAATGGCTTTCGGCAGCAAATCAACCAACACTGCGGCGAGCGCCATATCCTCGCCCTGCTGAAGATTAGGCAGATAGAACGTACCGGCATGCGCACGCAATCGTTCGACAAGCGCGGCAGCAGCCGGCACGTTGTTACGGCGAATCACCACATCGTCAAGCTGTGCCAACGCCACCGAACCCACCTGATCAGCGCGCAACCATTCGAGCACTTTCACCGCGGAATCGTACATGCTTCGCTTCATGCCGAAATAGCGCTCGCACAATGCGTAATCACAGATATTGTCCATTGCCATTGAGCTTCCTTATGGTCTCCTACGGCACTTGACGATCAGATCGCACACAATTCGACTCAAGCCACGCTCAGGCTCTGGGAGAGTGCGTGGGATTCGCCCGGGGCCAGCGTCACCGCATGCTCACGGCAGGCGGCGGCTTCAGCGCAGATGAAGCCACGCCATTCGCCGGCCGTTTCATCATTGACGAACGTGCCGTATGGCTTGCCGGGATTCCACACCACGGTTTGCGGGGAACCGGACTTGGCAATGCGGATCGTACGCTGCAATCCGGCATCATGCAGTTCAAGGGTGCCGTCAGACTCATAGACGCGGTCCACAGTGCCGTTGAAGGTCACATCAGGATCGGACTGCACGCACGGCTTGAAGCCATCGGTGGCATCGGCATAGTGTGCGCCACCCAAACCGGCGAGACGCACATTGGCAACATCGCTCACATGGAAGTAAGTGTGCAGCGCAGCCTCGTAGGAAAAAGCAGCAGTTCCCGTGTTCGCCACAGTCAGCGTCACGGTCAGCGTATCGGTGGCATGAACTTCAAAATCAGCATGGAACTGCGGAGCCGGAGCACCTTCCTCTGCCGGCTCAAGCCACGGCACATCGCCGGGCTCAAGATCCGCGGAATCAAGCGTGTAATGCGCATACTCGTGGCTGAAGGACTCAGCATCCAACTGCCAGGTGCGAATACGGCCAAACCCATGATTCGGCTTCTTGCCAAGACCATGACCGTCTGCGAAGCCCGGGCCAAACCACGGGAACACAATCGGCACACCGCCAACAATCGCCTTGTTATCAGCCAAAATCACCGAAGAGGGGCTCCACACCACATCTTCATTCTGACCGGCCGGGCGCCAACGCAGTACGTGTGCGCCATAGTCGCTCACGGCAGCGCTGCCGAGGCTGTTATTCAGATTGCGAAGAGCAAAACCACTGCTCATATTGCCTCCTAAGAACATGATCTGAATAGGAAAGTTCCAATATCATAAGCCCGGCTCTCCCGAGGAAGGAACAGAGAGCCGGGCTTATGAGGTTCTGGTTCAGGCTTCGTTGAAGCCAAGATCAGCAAGGAACGTGCGTGTCTGTTCCTTGGTCTTGAACACCGCAGTGTTGCCGAGGATTCGCTCGCATACGCTGCCAAGCTCATCCTGCACGGCCTTATGAATCGCATCGCGATCGCGGTTGCCGTTCAATGCGGCGGTCAGCTCATCCCATTCCAGCGAGAATTCGCTCACCGATTCCGGCAGCGGCTCGCCAGCGGCGAGCGCGTCTTCAATCACACCCAGCTGATCGACCAGTCGGCCCGGCAGAATGAACAGGCCCTGTGCCTCAATCAGACCAACCGGCTCCTGCTTAATCGGCCAGAATTCGGGGTGCGCATGGAAGATGCCTTCCGGATACTCCTCACTGACTGCATTGTTGCGGAAGATGAGGTTCATCTCGTAACCACGGTCGGTGATGATGGCGCTCGGTGAGACCGCGGACTGGCGATTGCCGTCCGCATCATGGCTAGCGATGTTGGATGCTGCATCATCGAACTGCTGCCAAGCCAAGCGAATCTTGTCGCTGACTTCCACAATCGAGTCGCGGTTCTTGGAAACCACGCGCACGGCGGTGCCGGGCCAATCCAGGATTTCGACCGTGGCATCCGGGTATTCCGGCACAGTGAACGAAGCCCAAGTGGCCGCCTTGTGCATGGGCAGCAGTTCACCACCGCCCTGATAGTGGTCGTGGGCAAGCACAGAGCCGCCAATGCGCGGCAGTGCAGCGTTGCAACCGAGGAAGTAGCCAGGGAAGCGGTCCACAAAGTCGAGCAGATGGCCGAACGTGTCACGGTCCACATGCATCGGCGTGTGCTCCATGTTCACGCAGATGCCATGCTGGTGGAAGTAGCCATATGGGGAGAACTGCCAGAACCACTGCTCGCCGCCGAGCGTGACCGGGATCGTGCGCAGAGTACGCTTGTTGCGACCGGCGAAGCCTTCGTTCTCATGGCAGATCGTGCACTTCGGGTAGCCGCCTGCCACCGAATTGCCGGCTGCGGCTTTCTTCATGTTCTTGAATTCCGGCTTGGCCAGGTTGATGGTGACCACCAGACCGTGGGAGTCGAAGCGCGGGTTCTTGTCAAGCACGGCCTTCTTGACGTAATTGTTGGCCACGCAGTAACGGTAGAACCAGTGCATGGCCTCCATACCACCGTCCGTTTCCTCTTCCTCTTCGAAGCTGTCTTCGATAGAGGACGGCGTGCCGGAGAGCAAGCCCATAATGATGTCGGCATATACCGGGCCTTCTTCCGGCTCGAACAGGCCGGCTGCAACGGCAGCTGCACGGAAGTCGGCAATCAGGGTGTCCGGGTAGGCGAAGGCAGCTTCAGCACTTGCGTTGTCTCTCCCCCAGTCAGCTTCGCTGCCAGCCCCCTCATCAGAGGGGGCCGATGAGGCAGACTCTCCGCTCAACGGCAAGGTCCCGTCAGAAGGGGCCGGGCTGTAGGAGTCGAGTCCAAACAGGGCGAAAATGTTGTTGCGCGTCCAGTCGGCGTCACGCTCGTCCAAGCCCAGGTTGCGCTCGGCGAAGGCAACTAATGCGTCAATGGATGCGTACACCTTGGCGAGGTTTTCGGTAGCGGCAGTCATCAGCGGGCCTCGCCTTCCAGCACATCAGCCACGATGGCCTTGATTTCGCCGGCCTTGGCTTCCATCTCCTGCACCAGCTTGATCTGCGTGCGAGCGCGGACCAAGTTGTGCTCCGGGTACTTGGTGGCGAAGTAGGTGTCGCCGGCCAGGTAGTCAGCGAGGAAGCGCATGCCGCATTCCATAGTCAGCAGGTTGCCGGCGAATGCGAACAGCTCGCCTTCACGCGGGGTGACGCTCTCGCGCACAGCGCCCACGAAGCCCTCCGTGTAGGCGCGGAAGTACTCAGTGCTGAAGTGCACCTTGTCGAGATCCTGCTCATCTTCGAGAGCAGTGGATGCACCGAAGCGAATCGAGTCGCCGAAGTCGAAGAGCATGGAGCCCGGCATGATGGTGTCAAGGTCGATGATGGCGCGAGCCTTGCCGGTTTCGGCATCCATCAGAATGTTGTTGAGCTTGGTGTCATTGTGGGTTACGCGCAGCGGAATGGAACCGTCTGCGAGACCGTCCATAACCACCGAGTACTGGCTCTCATGGTTCAGGAAGAATTCGATTTCCGGCTGGCAGGTGGCGGCACGGCCGAGCTTATCCTCAGCGAGCGCGGCCTTGAAGTCGGCGAAACGATGCGGGGTGTCATGGAAGTGAGCGATCGGCTCGGTGAGCTGAGAGGCGTCGAATTGTGCCAGCATCTGCTGAAATTCACCGAATGCGCGGCCGGACTCACGGAACACGTCTGCATTCGGTACGAGGCTGTAGGACTTGGTGTTCTCGATGAAGGCGTATACCCTCCACGCACCGGACTCACGAGTCACATAGGTTTCGCCGCTCTTGGTGGGGATGATGTCGAGCGTTTCCTGGCCGCGCTCCTTCAGGAAGCTGGTAACCAGTTCGATGTTGCGCATCAGTCCAGCGGTGTCCGGGAAAACGTCGGTGTTCATCTTCTGCAGAATGTAGCGACGCTCGCTGGTAACGATGAGGTAGGTCACGTTGATGTGGCCGTCACCGTACGGCTTGATGCTCTGTACATCGCCTTCCAACTGGAACAGGTCTGCAACGGCGGTGATTTCGGCGTCGATGTCTGCCATGATGTTGTCTTCCCTTCGCATTCGCTGATTTACATGCAGTGGCTCGTGGATTGCAACAAACTTCATTGCCAGCACAATCCACATATATCGTTGATTACTATTGAAACATAGTTAACAAATTCCATGCTGTGCTACAAAAGTACGGAAAACCTTGGAATATCAATGTTTTATCGCCGTTATCTGTGAGTCGTCTCTGATTACAGCAGTACAATTTTCATGAGTACCAGAACAATTTTTTGATATATTGCGAAGCTTGCCTCAGCCAGCTCTGCTAACGGCTCCCTTCACAAAAGCGAGCCGATACCATCGGAAGGACACGCATGACTCCGGTTGAGCATCATGTTGACACTGCAGTTTCGCATTACTTCGTGTACGTCCCCAGCCGCAATGCCCTGCGTATGTTCCTCTACCCCACACGCATCGGCCTGTACCGGTATCTCAAAGGTTATTGGCTTAACCGCAGCTCATTCGGCAGTTTCATTCTGATGGCCGTCTACAGCGGCACATTCATATTCACCGTGAACGGCAAACGTTCGGTCGCCCGAACCGGTGACCTCGTACTGCTTGACTGCCATGACCCGAATGTGTACCAAGCTCAAGCCGAAACAGACAGCACGCTGCTATGGATGCATTTCGACGGCCGACTGGCGCACGATTATTTCGAAGCCATTCATGCCGAGCTTGGCAACGTCATCACCTTGAAGCGCGCCACATACGCCATCAGCCGCTTCCGCATGATCTATGACACGTTCGCCGAGGAACGTAAGATGAGCGAAGCGCGCATGAATCTGGCCATTACGGAAATTCTCACTGAGTGTTTGACCGCTGGAGAAGATGCCGAACGCAGCGGCACCCCATACAACCAGCATGCCATCGAGGAAACGCTCTCCTACATCACCACGCATTTGAATGAGCCGTTGCCGCTACGCCAGCTTGCAGACATGGCGCTGATGAGCGAATACTATTACATTCGCGTCTTCAAACAGGTCACCGGATACACACCGCACACCTACATCATCAACGCGCGCATGCATGCGGCAAAATATCTGCTGCTTACGGGCGAAGCCACGTTAAAGGAAATCTGCGCCGAATGCGGCTTCGCCTCCACCAGCGCCTTCTGCGCCGCCTTCAAAAAGAACTTCGGTGTAACCCCCCTAGAGTTCCGCGCTGCTTCCCGAACCACGAATCAATAATCAGGCAGGAATCTTCTTTCTTCGCAAGTCAGATCATCCGTGCAAAAACCACTTCCACGCCGGGATTTGATGAATCACGGAATCATTGTGCTCATAATCGCGCTCTACACCATCGCCCACGATGATAATGCCCTCATTGAGGCCACGCTCTGACATCATCTCCCACAACGCACGCGTCTCGCGCTTAACTGTCACCTCATCATCCATGCTTGCCGTGACCTGATACAGCTCATAAGTTTCACTTTCCAGCGCATCACCAACCACGAAATCAATCTCATACGCATGTTCGCGCGTATGGCACGAAGCGATGCCATCCCGACGCAAGCCAATGTTGCGGCGACGCAACTCCAGATACACCGCTTCTTCCAGCCGCTGACCATCTTCGCGCGTAGCAGCACTGGATGCAGCCGCAGCAAGCCCAGAATCAATGGCATATATCTTGGGCATTGAAGTGGTTCTTTCACTTAAGGACATCGACAATTCGCGCACACGAAACAGCAAATATGCATCTTCAAAATATCCGAGAAGGTCCCCCAGCAATTCACGACTGGTCGACAGGCCAACCGAACGTAAATCATTGTCAACCTTGCGCAATGACAACTGTTTACCGTTGGAGCCCAACGCACGACGAGCCAATGCAGATGCAACTCGCGGACGAGCGATGTTATGCCGCTCAACCACATCACGCAGCACCACGCGTTGCACATATGACTGCAATAAAGCAATTCGTTGAGGAGCGGGCAGGCCCTGAACCGCAGGAAAGCCGCCAATGATCAGGTAATCCTTCATGGCCTGCTGCAATGCAAGCCGATCTTCCAATGAGTAATCATCGCCAGTACGATTACCGATGCCAATACGCCCGGAATCAATGACGTTGTACGACCGAACAAATTCGCGGAACGAATACGGCAACAGTTCAAAATCCAACGCACGACCACGAAATTCCGTGGCAATTTCACTCGACAGCATCTTGGACGAAGAGCCGCTGACATAAATCGTGGCCTTCACACTATCGACCACGCGACGCAGCCATGCACCCCAACCATGCATTTCCTGTAATTCGTCGAAGAATAGATAAGAACCTTCGCGCAGAGCTTCAGGATGCGCAGCAAAGAACGTTTCCAGAACCTCGTCTCCAACAGACGACGTAATCGAACCCAGACGATCATCTTCGAAATTGAAATAGCAGATGCGATTCCATGAGATACCCGATTGGTGCAACCCCTCCATTTCCTGGAACAGACGATAACTTTTACCACTTCGCCTCATACCAGTTACGACTTTGACTAAGTTGCCAGCCTTTGGCACTAAAGGGGCGCCCAAATCCAGGTCGCGCTTCACAATCGGCTGAAAATCCTCGATATTGAAGCTCGCCAGTTTCTCTGCTATCACCGGATTCGCCATGACTCCCCCCTCTCTCGCCAAATACCGTAATTGGTAACTTTATTTTACCAATTTTCACTAAACTGGCAAAGTAAAGTTACCAGTTTGGGGAAAATTGGCAAAATAAAGTTACCAGTTCCACGTTAATGATGTAGAAAAGCCGGCGAAAAGGGCGCGTATTACAGCTCCACAGTCTCCTTGTTATCGTTCTTGACATGTGCGAACTTGGCGGCGAGGGCTTCTTTGTTGCGCTTTTCGTCCTCCTCTTTGGCCTTCTTCTTGGCCTCGGCAGGATCCCACAGCACATCTTCGTGATGCTTATTCCACTCGACTTCGGCCAGCGGAGCAATCAGCTTCGCGGTCACCTTCAGCGTCTCACCGGCGGAAGCCGCAGCGCGAGCCTTGACCAACGCGATAATCTTGTCGTCGGTCAGGCAGATGCGCGGAATCGAGCACTGTTCACGCAGCTCATTGACATACAGCAAAATCGGCAGCGACTGCGCAGCAATACGGCGAGCAACGGCATCATCCAATTCGCCGGCTCCAGCCGAAGCAGTACCGGCAGCCACCGCCCCCAGCAATGCATCGCACACAATAAGCGCTGCCGCAAATCGGCTCGCTACTGCGGCAGCATCTGCAGCGCCTTCTCCCTTGGCTGCAGCATCAACCTGCACATGCGATTCAGCGGCGGCGATGATATTGCGAATCGCAGTCTGCGTAGCCGCATTCCACTCGACGCCTAAAGCCTCAGCCGCAGTAAACACCAGCGCCGCGTTGCCGGTTTCGGAATAGTCAAGCATCGTATCGTAGGCATCATTGGCTGCGAGCAGCGTATCAACGATATCCTGCGGACGGCCCGGAATCGCATCGGCCCCCTCATAGACAAACTCAGCATCCGGAACCGTCACATCCTCACCGGTAAGAACGCGCGCGAATGCGCGGGTGACGCGGACCTGCAGATTCTCCGCATACTTGGCATCGTTATCCATGTGCATGGCTTGAGTAAGCGGCCACAGAGCGATCAACGATGCCCCAGCTTCGGCAGCTTGCTCGACTTCCGGCAGTGCAGCCACGCGCGCGATAGCATCACGATTCAAATCAACAGTCATTGCATGCTCCTTTGCTTGAGTGCTCTCACCCTTCAGTGGGCCGGTCGTGTCTACCAATCGATTGTAGTGTTCATGCAGCGCGAGCTTCAGTCGGCTTTGTCAGCAGTTCCATTCGGGGAGAAGAGCCGAAAAAGTCTGCAATCACAACGTTTTCCAGCTACTTAATGTCTGCAGCCGGGTCCACATACGTGATGGACATCACACGACCGGTCTCGTTGTCGTAAGTCACAGAAGTCACGGATGCGAGCGCCGTATGACGCAGGAACATCCAATGCTCCGGGTGGCCGGTCTCAAGATAGTGACGATACGACCAAATCGGTGATTCATGGCTAACCACCACAATCTGCTGACCGGGATGCTGCGCCACCTTCTCACGCGCGAACTCATCCATACGTTGAGCAATATGCTGGTAGGACTCGCCCCAGCTGGGCTTATAGAGGTTCAGCACCAGCTTCCAGTTGCCGTTCTTCCACAGCGCACCCTCACCATGACCAATGCGCTTGCCTCGGAATTCATTGCCGGCTTCAATCACACGCTCATCCGTAGTGAGTTCGAGCGGTGCTTCGCCACGCTTTTCGCGCACGCCATTGAGCGCGTCGAGAATCGCACCTGCGGTTTCACGCGTGCGGTCGAGCGGCGAGGAATACACCGCCGCAATCGTATTGGTTTGCGGATTACTGGCCAGATAGGATGCCGTAGCCCGAGCCATGCGGCGGCCCACATCGGATAGATGGAAGTCCGGCAAACGTTCGTACAGCAGATGATCGGGATTGTAGACCTTACCGTGGCGGACGAAGTGGATAGTGGTGGCGGGCATCAGAATCTCCTTTACGAACAATCACAAATCAGCATCAATCTTAGTGAAACAGCCCCCAGTGCAGAACGCTGGCATAAAGCAAGTGAACTTGATGAATAACTATCGTAAATTACCGCGTGTCAATCTAGCTCACCGCATAGAGTAGCCGTGACGCAAATATGCGGGCTGGGGTTCGGTTTACGAGCGGTTCGGCAATGGACCGTAAAGATCTTCGCACAAGCCAGTTCAATCCACGCAAACTTTGCGCGACCCTGGACAAACACATCATTCGATGAGGGCTTCGCCACCCAACGCCACGGGCAGCGAGGGACATCCAATCGGGAGCGGAAAGGAGCGTAGTGCTGTTATGTCCAATACGAACACCGTTACGGCCGCCATTAAGGAAGTAACTCATAAGGTTTTTGGCGGGTATGCCGAGCTGCTGCGCATTCCGCATACCGCCCGCTACTCCATCGGCGGCGTGATCGCCTGCATGCCGTTCCCGATGGTGGGTATGACCATCACCATTTCCGTGCAGCATTACTACGGCAATTATTCGCTGGCCGGTATGCTCACCGCCATTCAAGCAATTGCATTGGCCGTCACCACGCCATTGCTGGGCAAGCTCACGGATAAGTTTGGTCAGCGTCAGGTTTCGATTCCCACTATCATCGTGTGGATTGTGGCAGCCATTGCCCTGACCACGTCGATTACCAACCGTGCGCCGGAATGGGTGCTGTATTGCTTGACGCCGTTCCTTGCTGCGATTCCGCCGTGGGGTGCGATGAGCCGCGCGCGTTGGACCAAGATTTTGAAGGGCGACCACGAGCGCACGAATCGTGCGCTTTCCCTGTGCGGCGTGCTCGATGAGTGCATGTGGGTGGTCGGCAATCCGTTGGCCTCCACTCTGGCTGTGATTTCCGGCCTGCTGGCGTTCTCGTTCACTGGCGTATGCGTGGTGGTGGGTGCGCTAATGTTCCTGACCGAGCTCACTACCGAGCCGCCGTCGCAGTCAGCACTGGCTCGCGCGGAGGGCATCACCCGCAAGGAATACCGCGAACGCGAGGCCGCTCGTGCCGAAGCCTTGAAGGCAGAGACTGCCGCGGAAGAGACCCGTCATCGTCTGGAACGTGAAGGCGTCACTGATGAGGCTCAAATCAGGGCTGCCATTAATACTGCCGTGGCTGAGGCCCGCAGCGGTAAGAAGGCTTCCATCTGGGGCCCGGGTCTGATTGCCGTGTGCGTCACCTGGTTCGGCCTTGGCGCATTCCAATCGGCTGCCGGCATTTCGATTATCGCGTTCGCCACCGAGTCGAATATGAAGCAGTACACCGGCTTCGTGTTCGCGTGCTTCTCCATCAGCTCCCTGATGGGTGCGCTGGTGTATGGCGCGAAGAACTGGTCGATTGCCCTGTGGAAGCGTTTCTACTTCTGCTTGGCTGTGGTGAACCTTGGCATTGGTACGTTCATGTTCGCCAAGCATCTGTGGGTGATCATGATCATCTACCTGCTGATCGGCGTATGCCAGGCCCCGACGTGGATCAACGGCAACCAGCTGATGCTGCACTTGGTACCGCCGTCCCGCCTAACCGAGGGTATGGCGTGGATGGGCGCGATGAACTCCATCGGCTCCTCCGCCGGTTCCGCTATTGCCGGCCAGTTCATCGATCGTATGGGCTCACACGGCGGCTTTATGGTGGTCACGACTTTGGCTATCGCCTCGCTGGTGATTGCCCTAGTTGGTTTCAAGCAGATCAAGAGCTCCACTGAGCAGCCCACGCTCACCGAAGTCACGGTGTGAGAAAGCGCTAAATATGTCCCTCGTGGGATGCAACCACATAATGCCCACCATTGCAGTTGCATCCCACTATTACTGGCCGCACAGGGCACTGACCACCATCTTGGCGTAGGCTTCGTCACCCAAGCCGGCGCCGTTGGTCAGATGCGTACCGTCGTCATAGAAGTATTCGCTATGGCCTTCGCTCACCCCATGCCAATCAATCACGCCGACATTCGCATGATTAGCAGCCACCGAGCGTAGGTTCTGATTCACCCAATCCTGAGCGATGCCCGGATCGCGAACCGTGACAAAATACACCGGTTTGCCATTGACCGCCGACACCACAGCTTCAAACGCCTCCGGACGGCTCGTACTGGCAACGTTCGCGCCTAGGGCCGCAATCACCACGCTCTTATCGTCACCTGCGGCGAGATGCTGCTGATATAGGGCAGGGAATTCGGTGATTGGACGACCCACCTTATTGTCTTCAACGGCATTCGGCAACGTGACATCCAGTACACTTCTGGCGCCCATCGCCACAGAATCGGTGATGATCAGCGGATCAGCGCTGCATACACCGGTGGAGGCATCGTACGTCCAGCTAGACGTGTCAAGATTCTCCGGCACCTTTTCCGCCACCGGTTTCAACTTGCCATCATCCTCCTGCGCCTGCTGATCAGCAGAGTCAGTGTCTGAAGCTTGCTGTTCTGACTGGTCACTGGCGTCAGTAGATTTCTTATCCGACTTGGATTGCTGTTTAGAGGTCTGCGCCACTACCGGACGCAACTGCGCGGAGCGCGCTTGAGCGATGGCATTCCAGTCAAGCGGCAGTACGCACAGCAGCACAGTCGCCGCCGCACATATGGCGACAATCACACGGCGGCAAATGATGCGCACTCGCTCAATACCGGCACGCTTAGCCGCAGCAGCCTTAGCCTGACGGTTTTGCGCACGAGTCACCGCCACCGGCTGTGCGGCCTCGGCAAGAGCGCGTGGCGCATGCTCGACCAGCTGATAGAACGCTTCCGCGGTGAACCACAATACCAGCGCCTGCACAATCCACTCCCACCATGCCAAATCGGTGGTTCTCGTAGCCGGGTTCATCATTTCCAGCAGAGGATAATGCACCAAATAAAGCGAGAACGAACGCGAACCGATATACCGCAGTGGACGAACCGAAAGCGCACGGCCAAGAATGCTTGACGGGTTCATTGCCACAGCCAACAGAGCCGCAGTTAGCAATGCTGCAACCAAGTAACCACCACAGTAGAGGATCGTCATATCCGAGCGAATGGCAACAAATCCAATAACCAGCAGGAGCAGCGCCACGCCGCCAATAGCATCGGCAATAGTCGAGTGCTGCGGCTGTGTTGTTTGATCAGTATCAGCGCGCTTAGCACGCCCGCTCGGCAGCAGCACAGCCAGCAGCGCACCGGCCAACAATTCCGCAAGGCGCGTATCCAATCCGTAATACACGCGGCTTCCGGCTGCGTTCGGATCGAACAGTACCGCCATCAGCACAGTGGACGCAATCATCAACGCCGCGACTACTGCCGCGCGCATCTTGTGCGACGAGCACAGGCGATATAGCACGAACAGCACTATCGGCCACAGAATATAGAACTGCATTAGCAGGCCAAGGAACCACAGGTGCGTGAGTGGCGAGGGCAAGCCTGCTGCAGCGAAATAAGAAACATGGCGGAAAATGTATGCCCAATTGCTTACAAAGAACAACGATGGTAACGCATCGGACTGTGCTTTGGGCAGCAGGCTCGGCGAAACCAGATAACTGCCCAGCGCAGCGAGCGCAATGATCACCACCACAGGCGGCACGAGTCGCTTGGCACGCTTGTGCAGATATGTGCCGTAGGAGATGGTGCCCGTGCGGCTGATTTCCGCAGTAATACTGCGGGTGATAAGAAAACCGCTGATAACGAAGAACATGGTGACGCCCAGGAATCCGCCTTGCAACAGTGAGGGACGGGTATGGTAGGCGACAACGCCGAGGATGGCAAGTGCACGAAGTCCGTCGATGGCTCCTATATGCCGACGAACTTTCACTGGTTTAGTTATGTTGATTGCCGTCGCACCGCCAACATTGTTCTCACGGTGTTGGCGCGAGGATGCGACACGTCCGACATACTGCTCACTGCTAGGAAACGCCATGATTTGCATGGTATTGCGCAGTGCTAACAAAAAATAAGCATATCAAGTCGCCGACCGCCGCCTTGCGCATATTTTCACGCCACAATCGTCTCACTATGTGAGCGAGAACATCATTTTCTTGAATTTACGATCTCTTTGAACAGTTTCTTAGACAACGGCTTGATACACCACTATCGATTCCACATATAGCCACGCCACCGCTTCCCCACCGCATGGCTTCTAGCATGGAGCCCACGAATGCAACCGAACAACAAGCATCGCTAAAGAGCCACACAGAAGGGGCATTTCATGGCACGAGTCGCCGCTACCGATCCTCAGGAGATTTCCGCCGAGGCCCACGCAGCATGGGATGAGTTGAAGGCCAACAATGGGCTGACCAACATGCAGCAGGTCCTGCTGCGCGATTACGGAACCTTCCTCGCCTATCGCGCATGGCATCACTCGTGGGACAGCCTGAACGCCACGGTTGGCAGCACGGATGCCACCATCTTCGCGCACGCCATTTCCCGTACTGGCAGCTGCCTGCTCTGCTCGCTGTTCTTCGTCAGCGACTTGCGAGACCTCGGCATCGACCCCAATGAATTTGAGCCGAACGAGCGCCAGCAACTCTTGATTGACTTCGCCGAAGCCATCGTCAAGAACCCAACCGCAGTGCCGGACGAACTGTTCACCCGCCTGCGCACGTACTTCAACGACAACGACATCGTGGTGCTGGTGGGCTTCGCCGGCCAAATGATCGCCGGAAACACCTTTAACTCCGTGCTGCACGTCGACGTTGATGGCCGTCTCAAGCCACTGGAGCACACTTTCGTACCACAGACATGGAGAGATTCAATCCAATGAGCTTCACGTATTACAGCGATAACCGCCTCGTCTTCGGCACTGATGCGCAGCAGCACCTCCAAGAGCTGCTGGCCCCATATCATCCGACTTCCATCCTGCTGGTGTACAGCGGCGATTACGTCTTCGACCTCGGTATCCATGACACAGTAACCGCAGCAGCGGATGCTCTCGGCGCCAAGGTTCTTGAAAACGGCAGCGTGGTGCCGAATCCGCGCATTGAGGTAGTCCGCGAGCTGGTAGACACCGCGCGAGCCAATAATGTTGACTTCATTCTGGCCGCAGGCGGTGCAAGCTCATTCGACACTGCTAAAGCCGTTGGCGTAGGCGTGCCTTATGCCGGCGATGTATGGGATTTGTTCGATGGCACCCACGAGCCCACTGAAACGTTGCCGGTTGGCGTTATCAGCACGATTCCAGGCTCGGGTTCCGAGGTGTCCGATTGCGCAGTGCTGCAGCAGGGCAAGGATAAGCGCGCATTGGAAACGCGACTGATCATTCCGAAGTTCGCCATTGTCAACCCTGAATATTCGCGTACCACGCCGTACCGTTATCAGGCAGCTGCTGTGGCTGATCTGGCCGTAGGATTCCTGGAGCCATACTTTACCTCCGGAGCTCATATCGAAGCTGCAGATCGACTGCTTGAAGGCGGATTCATCGCAGCGCTGACCGCTGGCCGACGATTCGCCGCCGACCCTCAGGATCTTGCCACCCGCACGGAATTGCATTGGCTTTCCGCCACCATGTTCAATCACTGCTGGCTGGCCACCGGCAGCGTGAACGATTGGACCACGCACCGCCTCGAGCATGAGCTGGGCGGTGAATACGATGTGATTCACGGCGAAGGCATTGCAGCCATCCTGCCTTCCATCATTCGCTACGTGGGCCGACGTGCTCCAGAGCGATATGCACAGCTGGCGGCACGCGTGTTCGGAGCCGACCCGTACGACTACACGCCGCAGCAGGCGGCCAATCTGCTGGCCGACCGGCTCGAAGAACACTTCCGCGCGCTCGGCTTGGCGGTCAGTCTGCACGAGTTGGATATTCCGCGTTCAGGCATCGAACATGTTGCCGATGTGCTCACCGGCAACGGCACTAAGACCGTGGGCAATTACTCGCCGCTTAACCGCGACGATGTGATCGCCATACTCGAGCTCGCCTATTAGCACTGTTACTACTCACGCGGGTTCTTTCCACGTACCGCATACCGTCACAAGAGAGGATTCAAGATGGCGGAAACACCACATTCCCCAGCGGTCGCCATACGCGACCTCAAGAAGATCTACCGCACTGAAGAAGGCAGCAAAACCGCACTGCAGGATATCAATCTGACCATTGAGAAGGGCGATATCTACGGCATTATGGGCTTAAGCGGCGCTGGCAAAAGCACCTTGGTCCGCTGTATCAACGGACTCGAACAATTCGATGAGGGTTCGCTACTCGTCAACGGCAACAGCATCAGTGATTTGAAGCCTAAGGAATTGCGCGGTCTCAGGCGGCGCATCGGCATGATCTTCCAGTCATTCAACCTCATGCCATCCAGAACCGTAGCCGGCAATGTGGAATTGCCGTTGCTGAACACCGGGCTCGATAAGGAAGCGCGCGCCAAGCGCGTGGCCGAACTGCTGGAACTCGTGGAGTTGGCGGATAAAGCCGAGAACTACCCCAATGAACTATCCGGCGGCCAAAAGCAGCGCGTGGCCATTGCACGCGCGCTAGCCAATGAGCCCGATATTCTGCTCTCCGATGAGGCGACCAGTGCGTTGGACCCCAACACCACCAAATCCATTCTGGCTTTGTTGCGCCAACTGCATGACTCGCTCGGACTCACCATTGTGGTGATCACCCATCAGATGTCTGTGATCAAGCAGATTTGCAACAAAGTGGCTGTGCTCGACCACGGCACCATTGTGGAGCAGGGACGCGTATTCGATATCTTCGCCAACCCGCAAGCGCCGCTCACCCAATCGTTCGTGGCCACCACCTCCAATCTCGATAAGGTCAACGATCTTATCGCAGAACATTCGCCGCTCATCGATACCGGCAAGAACGGCATCCTGCTGCGCATGAAGTACGTGTCCAAGGAGGTTTCCGAGCCGCTCGTCTCCCATATCTCCCGCCAATTCAACATTGACGCGAACATCGTGTTCGGCGATATCGACGTGGTCGACGGCTCTCCGCTGGGCGGACTCGTCGTGGTTTTGAACGGGCAGCGCGACGACATTCTTGCAGCTATTGACTATCTGAAAAACCGCAATATCGGAATCGAGGTACTGGCATCATGACCGGACTGCTTTCCACATGGTTCCCCAACGTGGTTACCCGACTGCCGGAATTCTTCGACAGTTTCGTACAAACGCTGATCATGCTCGGCGTCACCGGATTCATCTCCTTCATCGCGGCAACATTCCTCGGCGTCATCTTGACCATTACGCAAAAGGGCGGGCTTACGCCGAATCCGGTGGTGTTCAATGTTATCGACAAGATAGTGAACCTGTTCCGCTCCATCCCGTTCATTATTCTTGCCGCCGCACTTGTGCCGGTCACCCGCGCTTTGGTGGGCACCGCCATTGGCACCAAAGGTGCCATCTTCCCGCTGATTGTAGGTATTACGCCGTTCTTCACTCGCCAGATTCAGTCCGCGTTAAGTGGCGTGGATCCGGGCTTCATTGAAGCGGCCGTATCTATGGGCATGAGCACGCCAGAGATCATTTTCCGTGTTTATCTGCGTGAAGGTATCCCGGCGATCATTCGAGTCACCACCATCACGATGGTCAGCCTTATCGGTCTTACCGCCATCGTTGGCATCGTTGGAGGCGGCGGCTTGGGTGACTTTGCCATCCGCTACGGCTACCAGCGTTACATGCTGGACGCCACCTACGCCACCATTATTGTGCTCGTGCTGCTTATCGGACTCATCGAGTTCGTTGGCCGTCTGCTGGTGGAAATCACCGAGCACTGATCAATCAACACACGTCTCTCGCAATAATCATCAATAGAGAAGGGAAATTATCATGGCCACCACTAACACGAAGAAGAAGGCGAAAATACAGCTCCTTGCCGTGCTCATCGCCGCAGTTGTTGTAATCCTCGTCATTGCAGGTTTCACGTTCGCGCAGAAAGCTTCCGCGAAGAACGAGACCGTGGTGACGGTAGGCGTTGTTGGCAATTCCGATGATCTCATCTGGGATGCCGTACAGAAGAAACTCGACTCGGAGAACGCCAACATCAAGATCAGCCTGAAGACATTCCAGGACGGCATCTACACCAACCAGGCGCTGGCCAACAAGGAGCTCGACCTTACCGCATTCCAGCACTACGCTTTCCTTGAGCAGGAGGAAAAGGAAAAGGGCTACGACTTCACCGTTATTGGCGACTCCTACATTTCACCGCTGAACTTGTACTCCAAGAAATACAAGAGCGTGGATGAGTTCAAGCCGGGAGACAAAATCGCCATCCCAAGCAACGCCTCCAACACCGGCCGCGCACTCAAGGTGCTGGACAGCGCCGGCCTGATCAAGCTCAAGGATCCCAATGCCGCCAGCCCAACCGTTGATGACATTGCGGAAAACCCCAGCGGCGTGCAGATTGAGCTGAATGATGCGGCCGCCATCATCAACCTGCTGCCTGATTATGCGGGCGGCATCACCAACACCAACTTCATCATCGACGCCGGCATGAAGACCTCTGATGCCATCTACCAGGTGCCTGACGCGCTGAACAACAAGGCATTCAAGGAATACATCAACGTTATCGTGGCTCGCACCGCCGATAAGGACAACGCCACCTATAAGAAGATCGTGGACGCCTACCATTCCAAGGAAGTGGCCAAGGCCATTAACGACAACTACAAGGGTGAGGTTGAACCTGCATTCAAGTACTGATTTGCTTGGGCGAACAGCTAGCCTGATATGAAAAATCGGGGTTCCGTTTACGGCAACGGAACCCCGATTTTTCATATCAGCTTTATTACTTCGGCCAGCCCTTTGGCGTATGCTCGATGGACCAGACACCCAGCTTATGAGAGAAGCTGCTCTGCCACTTGGCCTCCAGCTCCTCAGCAGTGAGGCGATTCTCCTTGGACTTCAAGCGGTTCATCGCGTTGGTGTGCGTATCATCCAGCAGCCACTTACGAATAAGGAAGTTCCACACCATCACCACCGCGGTGGCCACCAGCTTACCCACGTTCGTGCGCAGCAGATACTCGGCATGCTGCGAGACGAAGGCGTCATGGTTCATGCCATAGGTGGAAATCCAGATAATTGCGTCATTCATGAACAAGCCAACAACTGCGCCAGCCACGAAGATAACGATTTCCATCCAACGGGCCATGTCGTCGCGGTGCTTGAACACGAACTTCATGCTCGCCAGATAGTTGAAAATCAGGGAGATGATGAAGGAGATAGTGGCGGCAATCACATTGTGCATGTGGAATACGCCAACCAGAAGGTTCAGAATACCCCAGTCAATGATGAAGGCGATGACGCCCACAATGCCGAACTTCATAAGCTGTGCAATCAGTTTTCTCACAGTGGGTATTCAACACTATTGGGCTGACCGTTGGGCGGTATTTTGGCTGTTCTAGCCAATAATCTCCTCAATTCACGCCTCAGAAATTACTACACTGGCAGGTGTACGCCATTATGTAAGAATTTCATAAGGAGGAATCCATGCCCGTTATTCACACTCATGTTTCCGTGTCCACTACTCCTGAGCAGCGTGAGGCTCTGAAGGCCGCTTACGGCAAGGCCATCACCGCTGTGCCCGGCAAATCCGAAGGCTGGCTGATGTGCCCGTTCGAAGACAATATGCCGATTTACTTCGGCGGTTCCGACGATAAGCCGGCCGCCTACGTTGAGGTCAACGTGTTCGGACGTTCCGTGCCGGGCTCCGCATGGGAGAAGCTGACCGAATCCATTATGGCCGCACTGAACTCCACGCTGGGCATTCCCGAAGACCGCACGTACATCCGCTACACCGCCACCACCGACTGGGGCTGGAATGGCGGCAACTTCTAGTTGCACCGCTAAAGGCTCCCTCTGATGAGGGAGCTGTCGAACGCAGTGAGACTGAGGGAGAGAAGCAAGCGACGCAGTCGCTGAGTAAAGGCATCGGCCATAGGCCGATTCAATCACTTAGCGACTGCGTCGCGGTCTCTCCCTCAGTCAGCTTCGCTGACAGCTCCCTCATCAGAGGGAGCCTTTTAGTAGAAAATCAGACGATCTTCGGCATTGGGGTGGTCAGGCTCGTGGTCAGGTTGACGTGAGCCAAGCCTGCGCCCGCGTGCACTTCGACCTTCTTCAAAGTCACAGTGCGCTCCTCTTCCGGTGCGCGATCATTGTCGGTCATCGTAGCCGGGGACTTGACGGCAACGAAGGCCAGATCATCGAGCGAGATGCCAGCGGACTGGCACAGCTTGTTGGCCTCGGCCAGAGACTCCAGGAAGCCGTCCTTGAGCAGCACGCGCTCAGCCGGCACACCATAGGCGTGCTCAGCAACCCACTTGGCATTGTCGATGATCGGCATGCCCTTGTGGCTGTGCTGGGCCGGCGGCATGGAACCGTTGGTCAGCACGTCCACGAACGCGTCGATCTGATCGGCGAGACCGTCGCCGCCATCGCGGTACAGGTTGCCGATAATCGGGTCGCGGAACTCCAGCTTGGCAGCAGTTTCACGCAGTTCCGGAATCTGATCGTCTTCGCCTTCCCACAGGTTGATGAGCGGGAATGCCGGAATATCCAGCTTCTCCAAGCGGTCAACGTGGAACGGGTAGCGCCATGCGAGCTCTTCATCGTCACGCCAAGTGGAGGCGCGGGTCACCACGATGGCGGCGGACGGCCACTGAGCGCCGTATTCGCGGCAGGCGATGTCCAGCCACTTCTGAGCGCCAGCGTCGGTGCCATAACCGGCTTCAACGATGACCACATCGTGCAGGGCGCACGCCATTTCCACGGCGATCAGGGTCGGGATGCCGATGGACACGTTGGCGAACGGGCCACCGTGCACGTACACCGGGGAGCCGTTCACAGTTTCAGTCAGCGCAGGCTTGACGGCATCGGCCAGAATGCCGGTAATGCGCCACAGGTCCACGAACTCGCCGAAGGTCACGGCCTTGCCGTCCTTGGTACCGGCGATCATCTTGGAGACGCGGTCAGCGATCTCATCCATAGAGCGGGAGAGCACCACAATCTGCATAAGCTCGCAGGTCGGGGTGAGCACCATCTTCTCCTTGACGTTGCCTTTGCCGTAATCCACAGCGATGGAGCGCAGGGAGCGGCTCGGCACTTCGGAGACGCGCGGCACGAGGATGTCGTCCAGCTTGCCCTCGTCCACGGCCTTCTCAGCGAAGGAGACGAGCAGGTTCTGAGCGGCTTCGATGGAGCCCATTTCACCGCACAGACCCCAGTCGATGAGTTCCGGGTGGGTCAGGGATGCCTTGCCGCCACCGGAGGCACCGCCCTTGGAACCAGCTGCGGTGATGCCCATGCTCGGCTGGCGCAGCACTGCGGTTGCGTCGATGCCGCGCTTGTTCAGAGCGTCGATCAGAGCGATGGTGGTGGTGGTCTTGCCTTCGCCGCGGGATGCCTTGAGCGGCGTATCGGCGGTGACGAGCACCACCTTGCCGTGCTTGCGCGGGGCATCCGGGTTTTCGGCCAGGTACTTCATGTAGCCGAAAGCGTCGATCTTCTTGACCAGACCGTACTGGCTGGTGAAGTCTTCAATAGTGGTCATTGATAGGCCTTTCTATTTGAATCTGATGCGGATTAAAAATCGGACATGTGGAAGCCGTTCTTCATCTCCATGCTGCGAGTGTAGAGCACGGAGTCAAGCAGCTTCTCGGTTTCTTCCTTGAGCTGGTCAGCCATCGTCTGATTGGCGGCGGCGAGAATACCGCGCACCTCAGTGTTACGAGTGGCTTCAATGATCTCATCCGGAGTCATCGGCTGCACGTCACCGTCCACGTTGTCTGCCTCGAACTCCTCTTCGGCAGCCGACTGTGCGGCTTCCTCAGCGGCGGTCAGACCCAGACGAGCCACCTGCTCATCGGTGGCGGCCACCAGACGGTGACCCATTGCACCGGTCTTCTCCTGGTAACGCTCGACCGCGTTGGCAGTGGAGCGGAATGCGCCATCGCACAGGGCGGCGATGATGCGGTTGGCCCAGTAGAAGTTCTCGGAGGTCACACGGGTGGTGGTGTCTTCGAGGTAGGCGGGCGTGGTGTCCACGTTCGGGAAGAACGGTACCAGCGTGTTGAACGGGTTGGAGCCGTAAGCCATCCACTGCACAGCGCGGGATGCCTGCGGGCGATATGGGCGAATCTGCAGCACGGCAAGCTGGCTCTGACGGTTGATGCCAATCGGACGGTACATGTGGCGAGTGCGCTCATCGCCCAACTGCCCGTACGGGTCAAACGGAGTGCCCTGGTAGTGGGAGCTCAGCACGTACTTGATGTCTTCAATGGTCACCTTGCGCTCAGGCTGGCGAGCCCACGGAATGTCGTTGGATTCCGGCTTATGGTCGGCATCCGGGCCGTCCCAGACCTCGTCGTACGGGTTGAGGAAGCGCTGCATGGACCATGCGCGCGGGGTGTTGTAGACGTGGTCGGAATCGGAGTGGGAGCCGAAAGCATCGCGCGGGTTGAACGGGGTGGTGTTCTCCACGGCCAGATCCAGATGGTTGGCTTCGATGAACTCGGCCAGATCGGCGGAGCACATGTGATCTTCCTGGTCGCCCAGAGCGTCGGCCAGATCGAATTCGTCGATGCCGAGCTGGTTCGGCATGGTCACGTACGCCTCATCCGGCACGCGCTTGGCGATCCAGTGATGACCGCCCACGGTTTCCAGCCACCAGATTTCGTCCACATCGGAGAAGGCAACGCCGTTCATCTCGTAGGTGCCGTATTCCTCGAGCAGAGCGCCGAGACGCTGCACGCCCTCGCGTGCGGTCTTGATGTACGGCAGCACGATGGTCAGGAAGTCCTCTTCGCCAATGCCGCCAGCCACTTCAGGCTCGTCGCCCTTAGCCGGGGTGTACTCCACGAACGGATCGGCCCCGAGCACGCGCTCATTGGTGGTCAGGGTTTCGGTGGCGCTCATGGCCACGTTCGCCTCATTCACACCGGCTTCACCCCAAATACCTTCCTTAAGGTCGGCGTTCGGCACTGCGGTGTACTGCAGCGGGTTGTCCGGCAGATTGATGGTCAGATGGGAGATGACCGACTTGTATTCGCGCGGCTGTTCCTCAGGCTTCACCACGATGAAGCGCTTCGGGTTGAATTCGCCGTTTGCGGAATCCTCGTTACGCGCGATGATGGTGGAGCCGTCGTAGCTCGCATCCTTGCCTACCAGAATGGTGGTGCAGGCCATATTGCCTATGTGTCCTTTCTTGTGTTACTGAATCACGCTTTGCCGGTGACGAACATGCCGCCCTGATCGGGGGCCTCGCCGCATTCGCGCAGCTTGTGCAGCAGTTCGTTCATCCAGAATCCCTGATTGAGCCCGGGCAGCGGTTCCTTGGTGGCCCAGACGTGCAGGTAGTAGTCATGGTCCTTGTCCGGCGGCTGCGGGCCGTTGTATCGCATGATCACGGCCGGGTCGTTATCGCGCCCCACGAACTTGGAAGCGGAGGAGTTGCGGCCCTGCACGGCTTCGGGAATCATGGCCGGCATCTGGCGGGAGAAGTCCGGCGGAATGGCGAGCGCATGCGAGTCATTGAAATCGAACATCAATGCGTCGATGGGCAGGTTCGCCACGGTCCAGTGAATCCATTCGAAACCGCAGACCGGAATGGAATCGGGATCGGTGAATGTCCAGTGCAGATAGCGGGCTTCCGGATTCACCTCGTCCACGTAGAACGGGAAGGAGATGACCGGGACGCCGCCCGCCCGATATTCGGGCGCGGCTGCCTTGGCGAAATCGTCAGGCACCACCGTGAAATCAGCGGAAATCTTCATACGCTCCAGTGTATCGCGGGGCATGTTACCGCCAAATCTGCTGCGATAACAGCTTCGCATCCTTTCTGCGCGACTGATATTGCAGCCGGCACTGCCGCGCATATCAAACGAGGGTCTCTTCCAAGCGGAAGAAACCCTCGTGATTAGGCGATGATCGCCTAGCTAATTACTGCATCAGGCCTGACGACGGCGGTAAATCACCACGCTAGCGCCAGCAACCAGCAATGCGACTGCGGCGAATGCAATCACCAGCACACTGCTGCCGGTATTGGTCAGCTTCTGCTGCTTATTGGCAGTGTTGTTCTTGTTGGTGGTACCGCTCGGCTTGGTGGTGTTCTGGTTGTTATTGCCACCGTTGTTCTGGTCGTTGGAACCACTGTTGTTATTGTTGTTGCCCTGATTGTTATTGTTCTGGCCTGCAACAACGGTTACCGGGGTCCAACCGAGGAGGTTGCCGTCGTTGTCGTAAAGGGCGATCTTGTGGTCGCCATTCACGGTGTCGGACGGAATCTGATACTCGACGTAGGCCTTGCCATCCTTGTCCACGCGCACTGCTGAAGCCTTGCCGTCAGCGGAGCTCAGCTGCTTCGGAGTGGAGTAAATGTAACCGGTCCAGTAGCAGTAGGAACCCTTCTCAGTGAGAGCCTTGCAAGCCTCGGTGTCCTTGAGGCTGTCCACATACACGCGGTAGGTGGAGCCGGCGTTCACCTGAGCATTGCCCTCGATGCCGCCCTTGTTGGTATCGGTCAGCTGCTCTGAAGCAACCGGACCATTAGCGGCGGCCTTGGTGGTGAAGTCCTTGACTTCCTGCATAGCCTTGGGGTTTTCCATCGCGTTCGGAACGAACTGGGAACCATCCTTGAAGGTCAGCACAATGCCGGAGTACATCATGGAAGCCGGATCCTTGGCAGTGGTTCCAGACTTAGCGGTGTTGAACAGCATTTCTGCAGGGTCAGCAGTACCGCTGTATCCCCAGTTGCCATACTTGGTGTTTGCCAGCAGACCCGGAATCACAGTATCAATGTCACCAGAAGCGGGCAGAGTCTTATTCGGCTGGTCCTCGGCCTTTTCCGTATGACCACGGCTGAACCATTGACCGATCACAGACTGGGAGTGGGCTGTGGTGTATGGAGCGGCGATATCACTAACCTTATAGATGGATCCAGAGGTGTCCTCATCGTCCGAAACGGCACCAGTTGTGCAATCCCACGCAGAGCGGACGGCCCAACCAATAGCCCAGTCGTCACTATTGAATGCACCGTTCACGCTATAAATGCGGTTCAGCGTGGTGGAGTAGCAAATCTTGGCCACATCGTTGATCAGGGATGGGTCAACGGTGTAATGAGCCTTGAGGCCAGCAGTGTGCACACCAAGGTCAGCCACGGACTGGCTGTCAAGCGTCACGGGGGTCTTCCCCTCCAAGTCGATGACCTTCACCTGCACGCCACCAAAAATGTTCACCACAGTACCGTTCAGAGAAGTGTAGTCACCGCTGCCGCTAATCGTATCGCCCGAGAGAAGAGCGAACGTTACCGTCGACGAAGGCTTCTGAAGGCCGCGATAAAACACGTCTACCGTCTGGGTTGCAGCGGAAGCAGTGAATACCGGAGCGTTGTAGTTATATGCATTAGCCGAAGCACCAAGCGCCGGCAAATCGCCGTAATTCATGCTGGCCAGTACGCCGTACGGCTGGCCTGGAGTCAGACCGGTAAGCGTTACCTTGAATGCGGCGGACTCGTCAACGTTGGAATAATTCGCACCATACATCAGCGCAGTGGATGGTGCCTCAACATTGCTGATGGCCGGACCGTCAGCGGTTGCAGTCTGCGCCTTGGGCGCGGTCTTCTTGGTCTGCTGCTTGTTGGCGGCAGCCGGAGCCGGAGTCTTAGCAGCATCCTTAGCGGCCTGATCGTTCTGGTCGGCTTGCGCCTGTGTAGCATCACCCTGCGCGTTTGCAGTGGCCTGCTGCGACTGCGTTGTCTGCGGCGTGGTAACAGTGCCGGCAGTATCGTCGGCGTACGCCGTGCCAGCGCCTGCGAGCATCATGCTCAGACCGGCGAGGACGGCAACAACTTTGCCCATCTTCTTCATGGAAATCCCCTTAAATAGGGTGCAGCCACCGTGACTACACTCCTAAGGCGGAACAATACCCCCCCCCCGAGGTCAAAACCGTTTCAACAAGCGGACGAACTAGGGCGAAAATGGACGACTAGGCACACATGCATTGGCACTTCTCTCCCTCCGTCATCGCGTTGCGATACCGTCTCTCTACGCCAACTATCTACGGAATCAGGGCGCAGAAGAGAGCCTCGAAGGTGAGCAGAGGGTTACCGTTGCCTGCCAAACGCTTGCGAGCATGAGCCACTTCGTCAAGACGCGCCACAGCACCCGCGCGATTAAGCCTTACGGACAGCTCAGTAATTGCCGTGCGATTCTCAAGATTGACGAGCCCCACCGAATCCTCAGCATTGTTCTGCAATACGGCTACATCACGGTAGATGGAGGCCACGGAGTTCAGCGCACGGTCGAGCACGTCACGCGTGCGACGAGTGGAGTAACGCTTCACGTCATCTTTTTTGGCCACCTGATTGAATGCGCCGCGCAATTTCGGGGGTATACGCTCCCCTTCGGCAAGACCATTGATACGGCGGAATTCCGCCTCCTGCTTGACGGACCATTCGTTGGCATCCGCTTCAGCCTGACCTTTGGCGTTATCAATCAGATTGCCGGCAAGTATCACGGCATCCGAAGCGCGGGCGAGGTTCAATACACCAACAATCAGCTCGTCGCGGTCGGACATGACGCGCTCATTTGTGGCATAGAGGCGCGCGATACCGATGTGCCCTTCAGACAGACGAGCGGCTCGTTGCGCGACTTTCGGCTCAGCGCCAGTATTGGCAACCAGGAAATCAGCCACAGCGGCCGTGGATGGCACAGCAAGATTCACCACGCGACAGCGGGAACGGATGGTCGGCAGCACGTCCTGCGCGCTGGGGGCGCACAACAGCCAAATGCACCGCTCGGCAGGCTCCTCGATTTCCTTCAAGAGCACGTTGGTGGTGCGTTCGAGCATGCGGTCGACATCTTCGATAATGATGATGCGCCACGGCGCGGTGGCCGGCATCTGCTCAGAGGTGGTGATGATGTCACGCACCTGATCGATGCCAATAGTCACCTTGTTGGTGGTGAGCACAGTAACATCTGGATGTGTACCGGCAAGCACCTGCTGCGTGACGCGCGTAGGTTCGGCACTCATGCCGTGGTCCGGGCTTTCCAACGCTGCCGCGAAAGCGCGAGCCATATTGGAACGGCCGGAGCCGGGAGGCCCGCAAATCAGCCATGATTGTGTGATTTGACTCGGCTCACCTTGCGCGATACGGCTCAGCATGTCCACGACGGGCTTCTGCCCCACCAATGAATCCCACACGCTCATTACGTCTCCCCCGTCCCCGTTGCCAGCGCTGTTTCGCCTTCCAATTACTGTAGCAATCCGGCAATATCCGTTTCGATGGCGAGCCATACCTGCTCGATGGATTGGCTGGCATCAATCACGCGGAATCGGTTCGGCTCTGCGGCCGCCAAGTCGAGGAAAGCCTGGCGTGTACGGGATTGGAAATCATCGCCAGCCGATTCCATACGGTCTTCCTCATGCTGAAGTCGGCTGTGAGAAAGTGCCGGATCCATATCCAGCAAATAGGTGCGGGCGGGCAACAGATCGTTCGTGGCCCACATGCTTAAGTTCCTGATTTCCTGCGGTGTGAGTTCGCGGCCACCGGCCTGATACGCCAGAGAAGAGTCGAGGTAACGGTCTGTAATCACCACTTCGCCGCGTTCCAATGCCGGGCCAATCGTTTCGGCTACGTGCTGTGCACGGTCGGCGGCGAAGAGCAACGCTTCAGTACGTGGAGCAATATCAGCCGAATCGCCATCAACGCCGTGCAGCAGCATCTGGCGAATCGCTTGGCCGAGCGCGGTGCCGCCCGGTTCGCGAGTCACCACAACCGTGCGGCCCTGTGCTTCCAAATATGTGCGTAGTCGCTCAACCTGCGTGGTTTTGCCCACACCGTCAACGCCTTCAAACGAAATAAACAGACCGGTCATGCCTCCGACCTTAGCGTGAGGCAGCGAAAGTGCCTACTTCTTCTTTGGCTTGGCGGCTACGACTGGTGGGCGGGTGAAGCCTTCGTTGGCGGTGAGCCAATCGATATCGGCCTTCACGGTGGCGGCGGTGGAACCGAGCTTCTCCGCGATACGCGTATTGGCCCAGCCTTTGGCGGCCAACTTCTTCACCTCAGCACGGCGCTCGGTACGTTTCGCCTCGACCGCACTTACCTTGGGTGCAGCCTTGGCCGCCGCGCTCTTGCCCTTAGCGCCGCGGCCACGACCACGCGTGGACGGGCCAGCGGCACGCTTCTCGGCCAGCAGACGGAACGCATCATCCGGAGTGATAGTCTCCGGCGTGTATTGACGCGGTACCGTACGGTTCGTCTCACCATCGGTGATGTAAGCGCCGAAACGACCATCCTTGATGGTCACGTTCTTGCCGGTTGCCGGGTCAGTGCCGAGCTCACGCAACGGCGGCTTAGCGGCACCACGACCGCGGCCACGGCCATACTTCGGCTGAGAGAACAGCTCCTTGGCCTTGGCCAGGTCCACGGTGAAGATCTCATCTTCAGAAGCCAAAGAACGCGTCTCAGACTTGCCGTCCGCGCCGGTTCTGGTCAGATATGGACCGTAACGGCCATTATTGGCGGCCACCGTGTATTCGGAGACTTCGCCGGTTTCGGCGTTGGTCTCCTCATACTTGCCCACTTCACGCGGCAAGCTCAGCAGACGCAACGCATCCTCCAAAGACAGCGATTCCGGGCTCATCGTCTTAAACAGCGATGCCATCTTCGGGCGCGGCGCTTCCTTGACTCCTTCAGGCGTGGGCAACACCAGCGCCACATATGGCCCGAATCGACCATTGCGCACTTCCACAGTGCCACCGGTAGCCGGGTCGGTGCCGAGTTCGCGCGGCCCACCGGAATGATTGTCAATCAGGTCGCGGGCCACAGCCACAGTCAGCTCGTCCGGCGCGATCGTATCCGGCAGAGAAGCACGCTTCGGATTGCCTTCAGCATCCATGTGCTCCATGTCTTCCAAGTACGGGCCATAACGTCCAACGCGCACATGCAGCCCCTCACCAATATCAATGGTGTTGATGGCTCGCGCATCGATTTCGCCGAGCTGCGCCACCTGCTGCTGCAAGCCTTCGTGGGCTTCGTCGGCATTACGCGCAGCGCCTTCACCGGAACCGAAGTAGAAACGGGTCAGCCAATCACGCCCGGTTTCCTCACCGTGGGCGATGCGATCGAGACCATTCTCCATTTCGGCAGTGAACTGGTAATCCACCAGCTTCGGGAAGTTCTGTTCCAGGAGCTTCACCACAGAGAACGCCAGCCAGCTTGGAATCAGCGCACGGCCGCGCTCGTAGACATAGCCACGATCCATAATCGTGGAAATGATGCTGGCGTAGGTGGACGGGCGGCCGATTTCCTTGGCTTCCAGCGTCTTGACCAGCGTGGCTTCGGTGTATCGAGCCGGAGGCTGGGTTTCGTGACCATCCGGCTCAACGCTAGTGGCGTCAACCTGCTGGCCCACGGTCATCGGCGGCAACGAGGTGTTCGATTCGGAAGCATCACCCTTGGCCTTGGTCGACGCACCAGCACCCGCCTGAGCAGCCTCAGCACCAGCAGCAGCCTTGGCTTTACGCCCCTCACCGGTCGCTTTCATAAAGCCGGGGAACTCAATCACTGTGCCGGACGCCTGGAATACCGCTTCGCCTTCTTCCGCACCAGCCGGAGCGGACAGGCGCACGGTCGCCGTCGAGCCGGTAGCATCAGCCATCTGGCAGGCGAGCGTGCGCTGCCAAATCAGCGTGTAGAGTCGCAGCTGATCAATCGGCAGCTTGGATGCCAACTCGTCCGGGTCATGGAAGCGGGAGCCAGCCGGGCGAATACATTCGTGAGCTTCCTGAGCGCCCGCGGTCTTGGTGGCATACTGCTTAGGCTCGGAAGACAAATACGCCTCGCCAAAGTGATAACTCACCGCATTGCGAGCAGCTGCAATAGCTTCCTGGGAGAGCGTCACCGAGTCGGTTCGCATATAGGTAATGTAACCGTTCTCATACAGGCTTTGGGCTGCGCGCATCACCGCACGAGCACCCATGCCGAGGCGATTGCCAGCGGTCTGCTGCAACGTAGAAGTGGTGAACGGCGGCTGAGGGCGGCGGCGATACGGCTTGGTCTCCATAGACATCACCGTGAAATCAGCGGTCCGCAACGCGGCAGCTACAGCGCCCGCCGATGCCTCATCAAGCTGGCGCACATTGGCCTTGAAGCCATCCGGCGTCAGCTGGCCGTCAGCACCGAAATCCTTGGAGCCAGCAAGTCGCTTACCACCAAGGGAAATCATGCGAGCGCAGAATTCCGCAGTCTCACCCTGCGCATCAGGCGCGGCGAGCGTGGCCACAATATCCCAGTAGGGCGCACGCTTGAAGGCCATACGCTCACGTTCACGCTCCACAATCAGTCGTGTAGCCACCGACTGCACACGACCCGCGGAAAGACCCGGCCCCACCTTGCGCCACAGCACCGGAGAAAGTTCGTAACCATACAGGCGGTCGAGAATGCGTCGCGTCTCCTGCGCATCCACCATATGCCCGTCCACATCACGGGTTTTGGTCAGCGAATCATTGATGGCGTTCTTGGTGATCTCGTGGAACACCATGCGCTTAACCGGCACCTTAGGCTTGAGCGTCTGCACCAAGTGCCATGCGATAGCCTCACCCTCGCGATCCTCATCAGTTGCGAGGTAGAGTTCGTCAGCATTTTTCAGCGCAGACTTCAGCTCGCTGACCGTGCGCTTCTTATCGCCATCCACAATGTAGTAAGGCTTGAAGCCGTCGTTCACATCCACGCCGAACTTGCCAAACTTGGCCTTGTCTGCCGCGGGAACCTGACTGGGCTGTGCGAGGTCACGAATATGGCCAACCGATGCCATGACGGTGTATCCCTTGCCCAGGTAGTCACCGATCTTGTGAGCCTTAGTTGGAGACTCCACGATCACGAGCTTGGTAGCCATGCCCTCTCCTTATATCTCCTTGAAACGCACGGTGTTTCTGGCGTCATAATACTCATGAATCATGCTCAACTGCCAAATTTGCGGCCGGTTGGCGGTTGCACAGGCCTGTTACCTCGTTTGTGCAGGCGGCGCAGGAGGCGCTCCAATCAAGCCCAAACGGCTCAATGGCGCTGCCGTAATGTGGCGCAAAGCCAGCAGCGTACCGAATGCGAGCGCAGCCACACCCACAATACCGACTACAGAACTTACCATCGCGCCATGCACCGACCATGATGCTGCGATATTCAATCCGGGCAGCACCTGCCAAATCACGTAAGCGCTGTACAGCATCAGCAGCACGCCGCCGGTGATCAGTACACTGCCCACAATCTGCACACTCACCGAAGAAACGCGGCGGCCAGGATCATCCATGCCGGAAGTGCGGGTGAATACCAGCGTGATCAGCGCCAGGCCAACGACCAGCAGAATCGACATCAGCACATCCGACGTGCGATGCCACTGCCCCACCATTACAGACACGCCAACCAGCACCGACCATGCGCCGCCAACCACTGCAGCAAGCGCACGCGCCACTCGCGGCACAGCAATCAGCAGTAGAACCGCACTGGCCACGGCCAGCATCGTATGACCTGATGGCGCGGAATTAGCCACGGGAGAATCGGTTTGAATAATGAACGGGCGCGGCAGCAGTCGCTTGATTTGAGTGACAGCCAAGCACACAACAGCAAACACTGCCATCTGCCCCACCAGCCACCAACGGCGGCGAATCAGCGCAACGACCACACCGACGCCGCCGAGCACACAGCTCACCGCAATCACCAACCATGATTGCGCCACCGCGTTCATTACGCCGGCAGCCCACACGGGCAGATTGCTTGGCAACTGCTTCCAGACGATTTCGTCATACGACTGTCCGTTTTCGGTGTATACGCACAGCCACCAGATACCGAATGCAGCGATAATCATCAGTACGCCGAACACTGCGCACAGCACGCGGCTGGAAATGCGCGGGCGTACGGTCAGCGGGTCAAGCCGGGCAAGTCCGCGGTCCAAATCGGCGCTGAACTTGCGGCCAGAATCATCCGCGGCACTGGTAGCACGGGTCGAGGTTGAACCAGGCGCTGGCCCCAATGCCGCTAATGGATCGTGGACCGCAGAGTCGATGGAGCCAATGGAACCGACCATGTTTGCGGGCGCGTGCGGATCGCGAATTACAGGATGCTGTGCGTCACTCATACCCATGACTGTACGGCCGCGCCCCGGACAGTAAGCCGCAGCAATGCCGGCTCAGGACTAAATCCGCACAATACATAGAAGAAATAAAAGAAAAATAGAAAACCCCCACGCACCCGCAAGAGGCCACTTACCCTTGCTGCATTCCTGCCCTGGGGGAGTTGGGTGACATAGCGCCGCGTGGAGGCTTTGTACAGTGTATGCACACAGGTGGACCAGCGCAAGTTTTACTGCCCTGACACTGCCTCCAGCAAGCATCCAGCAGCCATCCAGAGTCTGTTCACAGCACGTCAAATTTGTAAGGATTCAGCGCAAATACCCTGCGCTCAGGGCCGGAAATAGGCCAAACTTAGCCTGATTTTCAACCCCCACGGTTACGGTGTCATGCATGGCTTCTTATCAACGTCGCGCGCGTGCCGGCAGCAATGGCCCTGCCATTCGCAAGCCGCGCACCACACAAAGTAAGACCGGACGAGCCGCTCAGGAAAGCGCATATTCATCAGCTTCCGGCCGCCGCAGTGGCGGTCGCACCAGCGCAGGCACTGGCACTCGCCGCAGCGCCAGCCGTAACGCACACGGCACCCACAGCACCAGTCATCGCCGCAATCATAAGAAAAACGGCGGCAACGGCAAGCATCGCGTACTGAAGTGGATTCTACGCATTTTCTTGGGTCTATTTGGCATAGGACTTCTGGCTGGCGTTGCCCTGTTCGCATACCTCTATGCCACCACGGAGGTACCACAGCCAGAAAAGTTCGCGCTGGCGGAAAAAACAACGGTCTACTATTCGGACGGCACCACTGCCATCGGCTCATACGCTGAGCAGAACCGTGAGATCATCTCCTGCACCGACTTGCCAGATTACATTGGCAATGCCATCGTCGCTTCAGAAAACCGCACGTTCTATACGGATAAGGGCATTGACTTGAAGGGCATTGCCCGCGCATTCCTAAACAATGTGACCACCGGCACCCGCCAGGGCGGTTCCACCATCACCCAGCAGTATGCCGAGCGGTATTACTTGGGCGAGACCACCACGTATGCAGGCAAGGCGCGCGAAGCGATCTTGGCCATCAAGATTGCACAGACTGAATCCAAGGAAGAAGTGCTGTGCAATTACATGAACACGATTTATTTGGGTCGCAATTCCTACGGCATTCAGGCGGCCGCCAAAGCGTACTTTAATAAGGATGCCAAGGATTTGACGCTTTCCGAAGCCGCGATGATTGCCGGCATTATTCCCGCACCTTCTACATGGGATCCGGCCGACAATCCGAAGATTGCACAGCAGCGTTTCAAGCGCGTGCTGAATATCATGCAGGAAGACGGCTATATCACTGCCAAGGAGCACAAAGCTGCGGCCTTCCCGCAAACCGCCGATGTGGCTCAACAGAACGAATATCAGGGGCCGAATGGCTACCTGCTCACGATGGTGCGGCAGGAACTGGTGGATTCCAAGGCTTTCACCAAGGAAGACTTGGATACAGGCGGCTACAAGATCGTCACCACCATTGACAAAGCCAAGCAGGATGCGATGCAGACCGTGGGCGATACGCGCGTTGACGGCATGCCGGAAAGCATTCAGGTGGGCGGCATCGCAGTAGAGCAGAAAACCGGTGCCGTGGTTTCAATCTACGCAGGATCCGATTACCTCACCAAGCCGCTGAATAACGCGAATCAGGCCGTGTTCGAGCCCGGTTCCACTATGAAACCGTTCGCCTTGCTCGGTGCCGCGCAGGAGGGCGTGAGCTTCGACACGAAGTTCAACGGCAATTCCCATCAGCATTTCTCCGGCATTAGCGCCGAAGTGAACAACGCACTAAACATCAACTGGGGCACTATCAACCTGTATCAGGCCACAGCAAACTCAGTGAACACGGTGTTCATGGATGTCAATGAGCATCTGACACCGCAGCGCACGGCAAAGATTGCGCATGAAGCGGGCATCACCGGCGACATTGATGAAACCTCGCCGTACAACGTGCTGGGCATCAACGCGCTGACCGTATGGGATTTGGCGCAAGGCCATTCGACCATTGCCAACAATGGTGTGAAGAACACGCTGCACATGGTGTCTCAGGTTCTTGATTCCAATGGCAAAAACCTGTACAAAGCGCCTAGTGAGAATAAGAAAGTGTTCGATGCCAACGATTGCGAGCTTGTGCAGAAGGCTATGCTCGGCACTACAACCACCGGTACTGCATCTAGTGTGTCTCGCGCGCTCGGCGGCCGCCAGGTGGCCGGTAAGTCCGGCACTGCGAATGATGAGCTTGCCGCTTCATTCGTGGGGTATACGCCAAGTTTGATGAATGTGTGGGCTATTTGGAACCCGGATGCTGACGGTAATCCGCAGGTTGTGCCCGCTTTCGGCGGCTATGGCGTGACGTCTACCGGATATCCGGCACATTTGTTCACTGAATATATGTCTCAGGCGTTGAAGGGCACTGCAGTTGAGCAGTTCACCACGCCTAAGGACACCGGTAAAATCGGCGGACCTGATGGCACGTGGGGCTTGGGCAGCGGTTCTTCATCGTCCTCTGACTCGTCCAGCAATAGCCAGCAGTCCACTACCGAGGGCAATTCCTCGTCGTCTTCCGGCACTGGATCGAACAGCCAGTCTTCTACTCCGGATTGTTCCACGAATCCAAGCTCAGCTGCATGCCAGAACAGCTCCAATAGTTCCAATAGCAGTAATGGCAACGAGAGTACGGATTCGTCGGGCGGCTCGAGTGGAAGCGACGAATCCGGAGGCGGCAACAGCAGCGGCTCCGATTCCGGTGGCGACACCGGAACAGGGGATGGCAGCTCGACCGGAGGTAATTCTTAAACCGATTTTGCTGCATATATGACTGTGGGCTCCTTGCAGATTTTGCAAGGAGCCCACATTGGGTTTTATGCGGCTATAGCCGTATTGACCTTACCGCTGATGACTACCCCTCAGTCGGCTTCGCCGCCAGCTCCCCTGACAAGGGGAGCCAGAAGGAGGGTCAGCGTGCGCGGCGGGAGCGGTTGATGGCGGAGATGATGGCCTTCAGTGCGCTGGTGGTGATGGAGGAATCGATACCCACACCCCAAACGATCTGTGCATCATCGGCCTCGCCAACCTGGCATTCCACGTAGGAGGCTGCCATAGCGTTGGTGCCCACGGACATCGTGTGCTCCACGTAGTCCATAACGGAGGCATCCACGCCGAAGTTGGAGATGGCGTTGAGGAAGGCGGCAATCGGACCGTTGCCCATACCGGAAACCTCGCGCTCCACCGGCTCATCCACGCCCACGTTCACACCGCGATCGAGCAGGCGAGCCTTGAGCACAGTATCGGAACCGTCTTCGCCGGAGCTGATAGCCACCTTGAGCAGCTTCAAGCGGCCCCACGGAGCGAGCGAAGCGTCGTGAGTATCGCCCACGACCACGCCAGCGGCAGTCATACCAGACTGCTCGACCGGCAGGTACTCGTCCTTGAACAGACGCCAGATATCCTCGTCCTTGACTTCCTTCTTGGTGTCGTCCGCGTACTTCTGCACGATCTTGTCGAATTCCACCTGCAGGCGCTTCGGCAGGTCAAGGTTGTGGTTGGTCTTGAGCAGGTAGGCCATGCCGCCCTTGCCGGACTGGGAGTTGACGCGGATGATGGCCTCGTAGGTGCGGCCGATATCCTTCGGATCGATCGGCAGGTACGGCACGAGCCAAATGAAGTTGTCCAAATCGGCACCAGCGCGCTCGGCGGCCACCTGACGAGCCTCGAGACCCTTCTTGATGGCGTCCTGATGGGAGCCGGAGAAGGCGGTGAACACGAAGTTGCCGGCGTACGGGTGACGTTCGGAAATCTTGATCTGGTTGCAGTACTCAACGGTCTTGCGGATTTCCGGCACGTTGGAGAGGTCCAGCTGCGGGTCAAGACCCTGGGTCAGCATGTTGAGACCCAGCGTGACGAGGTCCACGTTGCCGGTACGCTCGCCGTTGCCCAGCAAGCAGCCTTCCACACGATCAGCGCCAGCGAGCACAGCCAGCTCGGTGGCGGCAACGCCCATGCCCTCATCGTTGTGCGGATGCAGGGACAGCACCACAGCATCGCGATCGTCCAAGTGAGTGGACACGTACTCCACTTCGTCGGCGAACACGTTCGGCGTGGTCATTTCCACGGTGGCCGGCAGGTTGATGATCATCGGATGTTCAGGGGTGGGCTTAATCACGCCGATCACAGCGTTGCACACCTCGACTGCGTACTCCGGCTCGGTACCGGTGAAGGATTCCGGCGAGTACTCGTAGTACAGGTCGATGCCCTTGGCTTCGGATTCGAGGTCCTTGCACAGTTCGGCGGCGTCCGTGGCGAGCTTCTTGATTTCTTCCTTGTTCTTGCGGAACACGACTTCGCGCTGCAGCACAGACACGGAGTTGTAGAAGTGCACGATGGCACGCTTGGCACCCTTCAGTGCCTCGTACGTACGGCGAATCAAGTGCTCGCGGCACTGGGTGAGCACCACGATGGTCACATCGTCCGGAATCAGCTCACGCTCGATGAGCATGCGAATAAAGTCAAAATCAGTCTCAGAAGCGGACGGGAAGCCTACCTCGATCTCCTTGAATCCCATGGAGACCAGGAGATTCCAGAAGCGCAGCTTACGCTCGGAATCCATCGGGTTGACGAGTGCCTGGTTGCCGTCGCGCAAATCCACAGAGCACCAGCGCGGTGCGCGCTGCAGTCGCTTACCCGGCCACGTACGCTCCGGGTAATCAAACGGGACCTGCTTGTCGTATGCCACGTACTTGTTGTACGGCATGCGGCTCGGCTTCTGCGGATCACCGATGAATCGTGCCGGAGGCAGCAGCGGGTCATTATTACCCCCATTGGACGCTGCGGCAACCGCTGCGAGATCAAAAACGGATGATTGATCCTGACCCATCGTTCCTCCTTTTCTATTGATGTACGCGAAGTTCGTTTCCTATGGTTTGTCAAGAGCTTCGCGGCTTTGTTAATGTGCACGAAACATACTACAAGCCAGCGAGGGCAACACCCGCGAAAACCGCCGTATTGTGGCGGATTCGGCACATTGCGGCGGTTTGAGCTGGGTTATCGAGCGCTTTTCATCAATGATTTGATAATCGCCACAAAGCCCAGGCTGACTGCTCCGGCGAGCACAGCGAATACCTGCGGGCGGCGCAGTTCATTGCGAGCGCTGATGGCACCGGTGATGCAATGATCCTCGAACCAGACGCGTACCTCGTTGCTGGAGTAGCGGCCGACGAGTTCACCCCAAGTGAGCATGCGGGTCACGTAGCCGGCCGGATTGCTTTCATGGAATTCGAACAGGCGAATGCCGCGGTAACGGGACTTCGGGCCATAGCATTCAAATCCGCAGGTGGGCGCGTAGCCTAAATCGATGCCGTGCACATGGCCCACAAACGCGTTTTTATGGTCGTGGCCGCAGAACAGCGCGAAGTATCCGCCAGCTGCGGTAAGTGCAGCCACTTCCCCCACGTTTTCGTCCGCACAGCCGATGGCTTCGCCAAGACGAGAGCCCGGGCGGCACACTTCGTGATTGAGCACATAGCAGTGGCCGGCGTGCGAGCGTGCGCCTTCCACGGCGTTCGGAGTCCACGCGGGCACCTCTTTGAGGCAGTCGTAGAACTCCTGCGGCGGAATGTGCTGGAAGGCGATGGCCGGCACCGGTTTGCCGTCGCCGTTGCGAGCGCCAAGCTCATCTTGCACTGCACCCAACCATTCCAAGGCTTCTGGCGTAGGAGTGCCGTAGCCATCGGAATCAGCCAGATCAAGGCCGCGTGAGTTGACTACGTACGCGGGGTATTGTGCATCATTTTCGCGCTCACTGGCCGCATCGGTGTCGGCGGCGTAATCGCCCGAGTTCACCATCATGACGGACATGGCCACGCGCCCGGACCCATCGGATGACTCAATCGGTAGCGCAAAAGTGCCAGGTTCAAGGCTGTCTTCTGGATTAAGGCAGCCGGGGAATTCGCGGTAGATATCATCCTGTTCATCCGCGAGGATGCCGCACTGGAAATCATGATTACCGTAGGTGGCAGCAAACGGTACGTTTGCCTCGATGACCGGGCCGAGGAATCCGGCGAATGTGCGGCGGACTTTATCGCGAGTTTGATCCATGAGCTCGTCCATCGTAGGCTCAGCAGGCTGTGCAGCAGATTGCGCAGCGGACTGCGACTCGGCATGGCGCTTGATTCCACGCAACTTGGCTTCAACTTCGGTGACTACGCGCACGCGAGCGCCAGGTTCTTCGCCGCGGCGGCGCAGGAATGTGTCGATATAAGCGGGATCATAACCGCGGATTTGGTCGCCAGTGAATACCACAAGGTCAGGGTCGGCTTTGCGGATGGCCTCACGGATGAGGCGGATGGTGTCTTTTTGCACATCAGGGCCGTCTTGTACGTCGGCCATTTGCAGCACGCGGAAGCTGCCGTCTTCGCGGAATCGCAAGCTTGTCATGGTTCTTCAGTGTAGGGGCGAGTGCAGTTGAACGCCCCGCTATTCACAGGACCGGCACAGCACGTTTTGCTTCCGGAAATATGCGGGATTACAGATTGGCCGCGCGGCTATATTTCATTCATGATACCATAGAGTTGTCTGATGTCTGATAACTTAATGTTTGCCATCTCAACGACGAGTATGCAGAGCACCCCAGCACACCAACCATTGCATGCAAGTAGTCGGCAAACCGTAAACCAGCGACAGACACCCCCGAAATACAAGTTGCACCCTCTATCGGGCCAACCCGTATCGCAATAGGCGCAAAACCTAGTTTCCCTTTGCGTTTCGCACTATTGTGGTGGGCAATACCACCGGGGAAACTGCTTTTCTCAACCGCGACAACAACGTCACGGCCCCGCAAGGACGAACACGACAAGGAGCGTATCATGAGCAACCCATCCGGTCCGGCCGCACTTGAGACGCCGAACCAGACCGGGGAGTCGGCCCAGCCGCAGAATGGCGAGGCCCCGGAGGAATATACCTATACCCAGCAAGAGCTGGCGTTGTTGGCTCGACTATCACTACAGGGCGGCACATCCGCTATCTCTCAGCGCAGCCGTTGCGATGAGACGATGGACGCCATCAAATCCTATATTCTGCACGAGCACCTGCAGCCTGGTGACGTGCTTCCCACCGAAGCGCAACTGTGCGATACCATTGGCGCTTCTCGCTCTTCAGTGCGCGAGGCCGTACGCAAGCTTGAAGCTCTGAACATCGTCAAAGTGGAACACGGCAAAGGTACCTTTGTCGGGTCACTGTCTTTGGACCCGATGGTGGAAACACTGGCCTTCCGTTCCATGGTGTCCGTAGGCAAGAATTTCGCTGATCTGCAGGATGTGGTGCAATTGAGGCGATTCCTCGACCTTGGCTGCGCCGACGAAGTGGTGGCGTCGCTGGCGAACACCGAACAACCGCATCTTATGGAACTCGCCGACTCCATGACCGCAACGGCCAAAGGTGGCAAAACGTTCCTAGCGCTCGACATTGACTTCCATATGGGCATTCTCGACTCATTGGACAACACCATTGTCAAGCAGATGGTCCGTTCATTGTGGCTGGTTCATATGGCGGTACTCCCCCAGCTCGGACTGCCAGTATCCAGCGAACTTGACCGCACCGCATCAGCCCACCGTCGCATGCTCGACGCAGCGCTGGCCGGCGATGTTGAGGCATACCGCCGCGCTGTCATCGATCATTACGAGCCAATCGAATCCATTCTGAAGCAGCGAATCCTCGACGGCAACGAGTAATCGGCTCTTCGCCAATCCTCACTTCAATACAACGAATGCGGGGCGAATCACCGGAATTTTTTCCGAGTGATTCGCCCCGCATTCGTTAAGGAGGAGGAAAAAGAAGAGACGAGATGAAGTTAGAAATAGATTCGCGAGAGGTTGTGATTTGGGTCCGATTACATCAGACCCAAATCACATCAGACCAAATCAGACCGCAGTGGAAGCGCTGACTTCCTCGGCAGTGCGCACCGGTTCCAGACCGCATTCGCGCAGCACCGAGGCCACAGCCTCCACGTTCGCGCCGGTCAGCGCGCGTACCGGGTTGGGCATCTGATTGGTTTCAAACACGCCAAGCAGTGCCATAGCGGTCTTGAACGCACCCACGCCGGCTCCGAATCCGGAGACGCCGGAGGTCACGTTCACAATGTTCATCAGAGCGGCGAGCTTGTCTTGCTCGGTGCGCACGGTGGCCCAATCGCCGGATTCGTAGGCCTGCCACATGCGCACATAGCCCGTGCATTCCACGTTGCCCAGGCCAGGCACGCTGCCGTCTGCACCGGCCATGTAAGCGCCGTCCACCACGACTTCTTGGCCGGTGAGCAGCACCAGCGGATGGCCGGCCTTGCGATTGGCGTCGCACAGGAAGCGGAAGGACACGTCGTCGTTGGAGGAATCCTTCACACCGGTGAGCACACCGTCAAGGCCGAGACGAATCAGCAGATCGCCGGGCAGCTTCACGTGCACGCAGACCGGAATATCGTAGGCGAACAGTGGCAGATCCACAGCTTCGTGAATCAGTCGGAAATGGTTCTCGATTTCCGGTAGACCACCAAGCGCATAGAACGGTGCGGTAGCAACAATGGCATCGGCGCCGAGTTCGGCAGCTACCTTGGCATGCTCAATAACGCGCTCGGTTTCCGTATCGATGCAGCCAATCAGTACTGGCACACGGCCGGCGGTGAATTCGATGGCAGCTTCGATGATCTCACGACGGCGAGCGTCGGTGCTGAAGGCCACTTCGCCGGAAGAACCGAGGAAGAACAGGCCGTTCACACCAGCGTCAACAAGCCTATCAATGGAGCGTTTGAAGCTGACGCGGTCGAGCTGGCGGTCTGCGGTCAATGGGGTCACGACCGGTGGAATCACGCCGCGGAAAGTGGTGTTCATAGTGATGTTTCCTTATTGTTGAAAGTTCTGGTAGTGGACTATCGATCAGATGCACTCTTCTGGCGTTGGATGCAACAGCGACGGCGCTGCGCCCAGCAACAGTTTCGTGTAATCATCCTGCGGATTATTCAGCACATCCTTGGCTTCGCCATGCTCGACGATGGTGCCGTGATTCATTACGACAATTTCGTCGGAAACATAGCGGACCGTTTGGATGTCGTGGCTGATGAACACCATCGACAAGCCAAGTGACTTCTTCAGATCAGACAGCAGGTTGAGAATCTGTGCACGCACAGACACATCCAGTGCGGAAGTCGGCTCGTCAGCAATAATCGCATCAGGATTGAGCGATAGTGCACGGGCGATAGCCACACGCTGACGCTGGCCGCCGGACAGCTGACCAGGCAACGCGTTCAGCGCAGACTTCGGCAGACCGACCATGTCGATGAGCTCATATGCGCGCTTGCGACGCTCTGCCGCATTGCCGAGCTTATGCACGACGAGCGGATCCATGAGCTGGTCCTGCACGCTCATGCGAGCGTTCAATGCAGTGGCCGGATCCTGGAACACCACGGAGACCACGCGGCCGATATCCATGCGTTCCTTGGCAGTGCGCTTGGTCACATCCTGCCCCTTGAAGAACACGTGACCACCGGTAACGGTTTGCAAGCCGCACATCACGTTGGCCGTGGTGGACTTGCCGCAGCCGGACTCGCCCACAATGCCGATCGTGCGCCCGGGCATGAGCTTCAGGTTCACCTTGTTAACCGCCGTCACTTTCTTCGGGTGGAAGAGTGTTCCGGCGCGTGTGGTGAACACAACTTCGGCGTCCCGCAATTCGATGATTGGGGTTTCGTTGTTGTTGGTTGTGTTGTTCATCGCTGTGCTCCCTTCAGGGCTTCCGCAGCCTCCTGAGCGGCCACTTCTGGCGTGGGCGCGAACCAGTCATAGGTGAAGGCTGGTGCCGGTGCTGGATCCGGATCATCAGGTAGGCAGGCCACCATGTGCTGAGTGCCAGGCACGCGCTTCATCACCGGGTGGATGTCGAGTCCGCGGTCCGGGTGCGAGGAGCGCGGTGCGAAGCGATCGCCCTTCGGGAAGTCGGCCGGCGAAGGCACGGTGCCGGGAACCTGGTGGAGGCGACCCTGTCCGGCCTCGATGGAGGTGACGGAACCGAGCAGGCCGCGAGTGTACTCGTGGCGAGGATCGGTAAGGATCTCCTTGGTGGAGGCCTGCTCAACAACCTGGCCGGCGTACATAACGGTCACCGAGTGGGCGACCTTGGCCACCAGTGCCAGATCGTGGCTGACGAAGATCATCGCGAAGCCGAGCTTCTCACGCAGCTCGTTGAGCAGATCGATAACCTGCTTCTGCACGGTCACGTCAAGTGCGGTGGTTGGCTCGTCGGCGATGATGAGCTTCGGGTCGCGGGTCAGGGCCATAGCGATGAGCACGCGCTGGCGCTGGCCACCGGAAAGCTCGTGCGGATAGGATTCCAGCGTGCGCTTCGGGTCGAGACCCACCAGTTCGAGCAGTTCCTCGGCAGTGCGAGTGCCGCCGCGCTTGGTCAGCTGCTTCATCTGTGCCTTGATGAGCATAGATGGGTTGAGGCTGGAGAGTGCGTCCTGGTACACCATGGCGATTTCGTGGCCACGCAGAGCATTGTGCTCCTTGGGGCTCATACCAACAAGGTTCTTGCCGTCAAACAGGATTTCACCGCTGATTTCTGCCCTCGGGTCGAGCAAGCCCATGATGGCGAGCGAGGTGATGGACTTGCCGCAGCCGGACTCGCCCACCAGGCCCATGGTCTGGCCAGCGCGCACCGCGAAGGACAGGTGATCGACCACGTTCACGTCGCCGTGGCGCGGGAACTTGATGCACAGATCGCGCACTTCGATAACCGGCTTGGCGGTGGACAGCGGAATGAAGCGATCCTTGCGCTTGAGCTCTGCTTCACGCAGCTGTTCCAGACGCTTGTCGAGGCTTTCCTTCTGAGCAGCATATGCTGCCACCGGATCCACCAGCAGGCGATCCTCCTTGCGGCTCAGTTCCTTGCCTTCCTCAGTCTGCTTGATTGGGGCGGTAGGAGCGGCCACCATGGCGTCGGTGATGCCTTCGGACAGGATGTTCAGGCACAGCACGGTAATCATGATTGCCAAGCCGGGGAACATGGCCTGCCACCAGTAGCCGTAGAGCACGCCTGCCTTTGCGGAAGACAGAATGTTACCCCAGGTCGGAGTCGGCTCCGGAATGCCTGCGTTGATGAACGACAGGGAGGCCTCGAAGACGATGGCGTCAGCCACGGACAGCGTGGTGAACACCATCACCGGGGCGGCGATATTGCGCGTGACGTGCTTGAAGAGAATCCATGGAGCTCGAGCACCGGAAACGATGACCGCACGCACATAGTCCTTGCCATATTCGCTGATGATGTTCGCTCGCACAATACGAGCCACCTGAGGCACGTACAGCACACCGATGGAGATGATGATGCCGATCATCGACTGGCCGAGGATGGAGACGAACACTGCAGCGAGTGCAATGGTCGGCACAGACATCACGACATCAATCAGTCGCATGATGATTTCGGATACCCAAGTGCGCGACACTGCTGCAATGGCACCGATGATGGAACCGACCACCAAAGCGAATGCGATGGAGCTCAGGCCGATAACCAGCGAGTACCGTGCACCATAAATAACGCGGGAGAACACATCACGGCCCAGGTTATCAGTGCCGAACCAGTGGTCGCCGGTTGGGGCCTGATAGCTCATGGTGATCTCAGTCGGGTTATGCGGGGTTACGACGGACGCGAAGATGGCGGCCAACGCGAGCAGCGCGATAACGATAACGGAGATGCGTGTGCCGATGCTCATGCTCGACCAACGCTTGACTTTGACTTTGGTATTGGGTTTGCTGAATTCGCGGGTTGCGTTGTTGCTTCCGAACATCGTCACACCGTCCTGATTCGAGGATTGATGAGGACATAGAGCAGATCGACGATCACATTGACCACCATGAAGGCCAGTGCCACGACCAATGCCACACCTTGCACGAGGGTCGGCTGGTTGTTGTTAATACCGTCGAACATTGCGGTACCCATGCCGGGCAGCGCGAAGATGACCTCGATGACGATAGCGCCACCCATGAGGTAACCGATCTTCATACCGAGCATGGTGACCGGGGTGATAAGAGCGTTGCGGAAGACGTTACGGGCCACGACCACACCCTTGGGCACACCGGCACCAATGGCGGTGCGCACATAGTCCTTATCCAGCTCCTCAACCATGGAGGTACGGATAATACGGGTGAGGGAGCCGGCCACCGGCAGGCCGAGCGCGAAGCTAGGCATAGCCATACGGGCCATATACCCGGCCGGATCCTGGGTGAAGGCGGGCAAATCGCCAGCGCCAGGCAGCCAAGCCATCTTGATCTGCAGTACGTAGATAAGCAATACGCCGAGCCAGAAGGACGGGGTGGCAATGGCGATGATGGAAACAACGCGAATGGCTTGGTCAACCCAAGTGTCACGGTAAAGGGCTGCCAGCACGCCGAAGATAACAGCGAAAACGATGGCGATAAGCAAGCCGATGAAGGTCAGCTGGAGAGTGATGGGGAATGCGGTGGCGATACGGCCGCTCACCGGATCCTTGTTGACGCCGTAGACGCCAAGGTCGCCGCGCAGCAGGCCGCCGAGGTAGGAGAAGAACTGTTCCCACCAGGGGCGATCGTAGCCCATCTCATGGCGGTACTGGGCGAGCGCCTGCGGGGTGGCGTTTTCACCGAGGGCCGCGACGGCGGGGTCGTACTGAGAGAAAGACATCAGGAAGTAGACCAGCAAGGTCACTCCGAATGCCATGAACGGCAAGGCGATCAGTCGTCTGCCAAGAAGGCGTAGCAGGTTATTCAATGGGACTCCCTTGTCAGGTGGTGCAAGAATGGCAAGGCCCTCCCGCCGCGCGGACGTTCAGATGTCCCGCTGCGGACGGGAGGGCCTGTGATAGTTGTGGATTGTGGACGATTGCTCGGCGGCTACTTACTCGTTGAGCTTGGCGTTCACGAGGTTGATGCCGGTCGAACCGATGGCGTCGACGCTCTTGAACACGCCCTTCTTGAAGGCAGTGGTCGTCTGGCGGTGGAACAGCGGGTAGAGCGGAACTTCCTCGCTGAGCAGGTCGAAGCACTGGTTCCAGTAGTCCTGGCGCTCATCGTCGGTGGAGGCTGCCAGAGCCTGATCCATCAGCTCGTGGAGCTGGGTGTAGCCTTCGGAACCGTTCCAGAAGGTACGGGTCTTGGTCCAAGCGTTGTCGCCGTACCACCAGTTCATCAGCAGGTCAGGGTCGTTGCCGAACACGGACGGATCGCCAGGAGCGAGGACCATGGAGAAGTCGGCATCTGCCTTGTCGGTGATGTTCGGGTAGAGAGCGGAGGATGCCATGGACTGGATGTCCACGTTCATACCAATCTCGGCCAGATCGTTCTTGATCTGCGGAGCCAGCTGAGTGATCCAGGAGTGGTCGGTGGTGTAGAGAGTGAAGTTCAGCTCACCGGTGACGCCGGCTTCCTTGAGCAGGGACTTGGCCTTCTCCACGTTCTTGGTGTAGACGTTGCTGGCCTTGTGGTAGTTCGAGAAGTTCTCCGGCAGGAAGCTGGTGGCTGCAGTGGCCTGGCCAGACATCTGGTTGTCGATGAGCTTCTGGGTGTCGATGGCGTAGAAGACTGCCTGGCGAACTTCCTTCTTGTCGAACGGAGCCTTCTTGGTGTTGAACATGAGGAACGGCAGGTTGAAGCCCTGGACGGTTTCAAGCTCGGAGCCGGAAGCTTCAAGGGTCTTGAAGGCGTTGGCGGGCACCATTTCCATCACATCGACCTTGCCGGCCTGCATTGCGGTGACGCGGGCGGTGTCATCGACGGACACGTTCCACACCATGTGTGCTGCCTGAGCAGGGTAGTCGCCGTTGTACTGGTCGTTCTTGTCGAACTTGACCTGCTGATCGGTGATCTCGGTGTACTTCCACGGGCCGGAACCGATCGGCTGTGCCTTGAGGTCCTCATCGCTCATCGAGGAAGGAACGATTTGGATGAGTGCCAGGCGCTGCTTGAACATCGGGAATGCACGAGTGAGCTTGAAGGTCACTTCAGTGTCCGACTTGGCTTCCACGGAATCGATGAAATCGAGCATGGAAATGTAGAGGCTGCCTTCGGCGGTGGTGCGCTTGTAGGAGGAAACCACATCGTCGGCGGTGACTGCGGTGCCATCGGAGAACTTGGCTCCGTCACGCAGGGTGACCACGTATTCGGTGTCGGATACCTGCTCCGGCTCACCGGCTGCAAGTGCGTTGAATACGGAATAATCCGTGTAGTTGAGTGCATACAGCGGTTCGGTCACGTGCCAGTTGCCGGCCATGGCGAGTGCGCTGGATGTGGTGGATGGCGAGAAATCGCGGGTTGCGTATGCGACTTGCGCCGTAATGGTGTCAGCAACTGATGTGCCTGTGTTCGACGCGCCTTGGGTGCTACCGCCACCGCCGCATCCGGCGAGCAGCATGAGGCCCGCAACGGTTGCCGCCATGGCAGCCTTGAACTTTCCATTTCTCCTGATCATGTGTTCTCCTCGTCGTTGAGTGAATATCGGACCATCGTTCGAACCGAGACGGTTCCTTTCCTTATGTCATGTGATTTGTGATTGTGGGTTGCTCACCATTCCGATCTCTCGGGTGGAGGTCCAGTCGAGAACCCTTGACGTCGTCGTCGAACTTTCTTAATGATAAGACGTCTGATGTCTGATTTCAAACTCGGAGTGTTGAAATCAGACATCAGACAATTTGCTGGCTCATCGCATAGATAATCAGAGCTGTGCCACAAACCAGCGAGTAATACTTGTGGGATGAGTGATTGCGGTGCCTACCACGGCAGCCCATGCGCCGGCTTCCATCACTTGATGCAGTTGCGCAGGCGTATGAATACGGCCCTCGCACAGCACTGGAACCTCAGGGAATGCCGCAATCATCTGGCCGAGCAGTTCGAAATCCGGACCATCGGTTTTCGGACGGTCACCCGTATACCCGGATAGCGTGGTGGAAATAATATCCGTGCCGGCTTCAACAGCGCGTTCAGCATCAGCAAAGCTGCCGCAGTCAGCCATCACCAGCACACCCTCATCATGCAGCGCGTGCACAGTATCCGCATACGTCAATCCATCTGGGCGCGGGCGGCCGGTCGCATCAATAGCAACAATATCCGCTCCGGCGGCAGCGCAGCACCTGGCGTGACGCAACGTCGGCGTAATGTACACGCCTTCCTCGCCGTCCTTCCAAATGCCGATAACCGGCACGCTTACCTGCCCTTTGATAGCCGCGATATCAGCCAGGCCTTGGCAGCGGATGCCCACCGCTCCGCCCTGCACAGCAGCCATAGCCATCTGCGCCATTGTTTCCGGGTGACGCAGCGGCTCATTGGGATACGCCTGGCAGCTCACCACCAGTCCGCCTTTAATACGCTCGATTGCCTGATGCATAGTCTTGCTCCTTTGCTCTTTTTATTCCTATGCCTTGCTCGGTTCCATATGATTCGCTCGCACATATCGGTCTATGGCTGCGGCCGCTCCGATAAGTGGCGCGTCACCGCCCAGTTCGCCTTCGACAAGCGGGGTGGGCTTGACCAACGCCAATGCCGAATCCGTAAATCCGGCGCGCAACGCATCCCACCACAGTGCTCCCGCCTTTACCACCGATCCGGAAATCACAATCACATCTGGATCGATAAGGTTACCCATGCCGCCGATGCATTCACCGAGCGCATGAGCACTGTCGGCCAGCACCGAGCAAGCCAGCTGCTCCCCCGCTGCGGCACGCGAAGCCACCTCAGCACCACTGGAAACCGGCGCTGGCTTATCAGCTGCACTGAGTTCCTCACAACGGTGGTTGTAGAGATCTTTCAATCCCGTACCGGATGCCACCGGTTCAATATGCCCTTCGCGAGTGCCGCATGAGCAGAGGAATCCCTGCCCGAGCGCGCTTGGCACATGTCCAGCATGGCCGGCAACACCGTGTGCACCGGTGAATAGTTCACCATGCATCACAATCGCCCCGCCGATGCCAGTACCCACACCGATTGAGAGCACTACGTCACTGTTGCGGCCTGCGCCATAGCTCGCCTCGCCAAGACCATGCGCGCCCACATCACCAATCATGCGCACTGGCAGATCGGTGATTTCAGCAAACGCATCATAGATATGCTGGCCGCGCCAACCGGGCAGAATATCAGTGGCGGAGACAATCACGCCGGTTTCGCTATCCGGCACTCCAGCCGCCGCAATACCAATGCCTGCGATTGCTATGCCTTCGGCAGATGCACGCTCCAGCTGCTGAGCAGCGAGCGCCACAATACGAGCTTTGAGATCATCGCCACCGCGCGATGCTTCAGTTGGAATTTCACAACGATTCGTTACTACCGGCTCTTGCTCGCCATTGAGCGGCTGCGGTAAGGTTACAAATCCTGAGGCGACTTTGGTGCCGCCGATATCAAACGATAGATATGTGCTCATGCATCGCCCGCCTTGGCTGATGTCTCGGCTGTCGCATCAGCCACCGCATCGTAAATGTGCTCCAGATAGCTGAGCCTTTCCTCAAGCGTCGCATTCTTTGGCACACACACTTTGGCACCCATATAGTCGAGCGGAGTTTCCTGCTCGCCAGCAGCGCGCACAGTATCCGCAATCGCAGCAGCATCCATCAGCGAGGTAGGCTCGTCCGGACTCATCGGCAGATGCCCGTCAATCCAACCGTAGCCATACTGAGTTTCCTCAGGACCAGCCCCAGAGAACATAAGACCACTCAGCACGCCGGCCTGAGCGGCTTTGCGCACATGATCAACGGCGGTAGCGGCAGTGCGCCCCTCCACCACAGACCTGCCCCAATTCACGGTCAAGCCAATACCAGCCTCGCGGCATAGCTCGATTTCGTCTTCGATGGGCAGGAATCCTTTTTCCGGCTTCTGACCCTCCACATACTTATCGCAATGCTCGATAACCAGCGACGCCTCGGACCAGTCCAGCTGCATAAGCTCTTCCAGTGAGGCGGCCATAGCGTCCTTGCTGGCCGCCGCCGTGGGGGCGGAGTGCACTTCGACGAATCGCACATCTTGGCTTCCGCGCCATTGCGTGAAGTCAGCGAGCGCATTCCGCACTTTCTTCAGCATGGCGAGCGCTGCGGCTCGGCCATCTTCGTTGGGGCTGGCGAGGCCGAAGTTTGGGTCTTTCCATACGTGCTGCATGGTTCCGGGAATAACGGTGATGGTATTGCCCCGCCAATGCGCAGGCAAAATACCTGCCATCCAAATGCGGCCTGCGGTTTCCGCAAAATCACCGGGGAACGGTAGCTCGGTACCGGCAATCCACGGCTGCCGGCCGAGCAGATTGTAATAGTCCTCTTGGGCTTCCCGCCCTTGAGGAAGCGACGCATACGCGCCCACGACAAATGAAGGCATGCTAGTTTCCTCCTTGAAATGCTGGTGCCTTGACATACCTATCCTACTATCATCAGACGTCTGATGTCTAATCTCTGGGAGAGGCGCACCTTATGCAGCACAAGGGTTTATGAGCAGGCCTTGCTTTCTTTAACGGAAGAGACTGACTCCGCGGCGGGCGGCGCAGTAGGCGTTACCAAGCCACGTGTGGCGAGAATTCGGCCACACAGCGCCGAGACGCGGCGCATTCTGGCTCATCCAAATGCTCGGCACGCGGCCATCTGCAGAACGGGAGCCCAACAGATTGAAGCCATTCTTGACCATCAACCATTCCGGATGCTGGGTGGCGATGGCAAGTCCCTCCTCGAGCGTGAGCGGCAGGCGATCATCGGAATCAAGCAGCTTACGAGCCACATCCGGCTCACGATTGACATAGCAAGTTCCAGTGTGCGGATCGACCACCAAATAGAACGGGCCTTCAGGCGGAGTGAAGCCGCTGACGGGCAGGAAGCTGGCGATATCGCGCGGCGGCATCGTGGTAAAGCCGGCCATGCGATTGATGGAGGTTCGAGCGATCAGCGATTCAGGCGAAACCAGCTCGCGGGTCGGCACCAGCAGAATATTCGAGCCAAGATCAGAATGCTCGAGTGCGCCAATAAGCGGGCGGGCCAGCGCACGAAATGCGGCGGCAGACATATCCGCCACATCCGGGTAGCCGAGAGCCACGATACGATCAAGCTGCTTTTGCGCCTCTACTGATGCAATAGACATGGCTACCAGACTAGCAACGTGGCGGCACAGGTGCCATCATCATATGGGAAACACGGCACCGGAACTGCTGAGATTCCGTACAATATTGACCCGTGTCCGACTGCACTGTGGAGCCGCACTGCTTAGTTGCACTGCGTAGCTACACTGCGCGGCCGTGCGAATCAATCCTGTTCCTTGGACCCAGAAGGTAATCATGTCCGAAAAATTGAAGGTCGGCATTCTTGGCGCCACCGGTATGGTGGGTCAGCGTTTCGTGACGTTGCTTGAGAATCACCCGTGGTTTGAGGTGGTCACCCTTGCCGCTTCCGCACACAGCGCCGGTAAGACCTACGAAGAGGCCGTGGGCGACCGTTGGAAGATGGAAACGCCTATGCCAGAATACGCCAAGCATATGGTGGTTGTGGACGGCGATGATGCCGAAGCGGTTGCCGGTGGCGTTGATTTCATGTTCTCCGCCGTGAACATGCCCAAGGATCAGATTCGCGCCATTGAAGAGCGTTACGCCAAGACTGAGACTCCTGTGGTCTCCAACAACAGCGCTCATCGTTGGACTCCGGATGTGCCGATGGTGGTGCCGGAGATCAACCCAGAGCATTTTGCGGTGATCGAGCATCAGCGCAAGCGTCTCGGCACTACCCGCGGCTTTATTGCCGTCAAGCCGAACTGCTCGATTCAGGCATACACGCCAGCCCTGGCTGCCTGGAAGGAATTTGAGCCGCGCGAAGTGGTGGTGAGCACGTATCAGGCCATCTCCGGCGCAGGTAAGACGTTCAAGGATTGGCCTGAGATGGTGGGTAACATCATCCCGTTCATTTCCGGTGAGGAAGCCAAGAGCGAGAAGGAACCGCTGAAGGTGTTCGGCCACGTGGATGCCGAACTCGGCGAAATCGTGCCGTTTGACGGTCCGCTGAAGATCACCTCACAGTGCATTCGCGTGCCTGTGCTCAACGGCCACACCGCAACCGTGTTCCTGAACTTCGGTAAGAAGGCCACCAAGGAAGAGCTCATCGACCGTCTGGTGAACTACACTTCTCAGGCTGCCGAGCTGGGCTTGCCGCATGCGCCGAAGCATTTCATCCAGTACCTGACCGAGGATGATCGCCCGCAGGTCAAGCTGGACGTGGATTACGAAGGCGGCATGGGCGTCTCGATCGGCCGTCTGCGTGAGGACTCCATCTTCGACTGGAAGTTCGTGGGCCTCGCGCACAACACCCTGCGCGGCGCCGCCGGCGGCGCTCTGGAATGCGCCGAAATGCTCAAGGCACTCGGCTACATCACCAAGAAGTAATGCTTTACAAGAAAGCCCTCCATATGGAGGGCTTTCGTATGCTGTACCGCGGATATGCAGGTGAAGTTAACCGGATATCCGTGCAAACTCAGCGGCCGGTGCCGCCGTACACCACGGCTTCAATCTGCTTGGCGTCGAGGCCATACGCAGTGTGCAGAGCCTTCACAGCCTCGTTGAGCTGATCAAGCGGCACAAGAGCAGCGATACGAATCTCGGACGTGGAGATCATCAGCACGTTGATGTCCTTAGCACTCAGCGCGCGGAAGAACTTGGCGGCCAGACCGGAGTGGGTCTTCATGCCGACACCCACCACGGCCACCTTGCCCACGTTGGTGTTGATGTCGAAGGAATGGTAGCCCAGCTCCTCCTGCTTATCGAGCAGCGTATCCTGCACCTGCTTAACCGCAGCCTCCGGAACAGTGAAGGAAATATCAGCAGTTCCCACAGATGCGCCAGCCTGCACAATCATGTCCACGTTCACGCCAGCGCTGGCGAGCTCGGTGAACACCTTGGCAGCCATACCCGGCTCGTTCGGCACGCCACGAACAGTGGCGAGCGCTTCAGAACGGTCGTGGGCGATGCCGGAAATTACCGGAGCCTCAGGGCCAAGATCGGGGAACAGCTCTCCCATGGACTTCGCTTCTTCTTCAGTCATGTCTTACCTTGTCTTGTTTGCAGTTGTTACGTTTACTTAGGTCTTATGCGAATCGTGATGATTGACCGCAGGCCGATGCAACCAATCGGCCGAACTCAGTCGATATTCGGCAGCGTGCGAGGATCCACACCCTCCGGCACCACCAATGTGCCCGGACGATGCGAGAACGAAGAGCGCACGTGCAGCGGCATGTTGAATCGCTGAGCATATTCCACGCAGCGCAGTGCCAGCACTTTGGAGCCGCAGGACGCCATTTCGAGAATGGAATCGTAATCGATTACCGGAATGCGGCGTGCGGCAGGCACAATGCGCGGGTCGGCGGTGAAGATGCCATCCACATCGGTGTAAATCTCGCAGATGTCAGCGCCGAGAGCCACAGCAAGAGCCACTGCGGAAGTATCCGAACCACCGCGGCCGAGCGTAGTGGCATCGCCCTTGGCGTTGATGCCCTGGAAGCCTGCCACAATGGCGATGTCTCCCAGAGAAAGCGCGTTCTTCACACGATCCGGCTTGACCGACTTGATGTGGGCAGCACCGTAACGAGCATCGGTGAAGAAGCCAGCCTGCTGACCGGTAAAGGAGTGCGCGCGGCTACCTTCGGCGTGAATGGCCATGGCGAGCAGGCTCATGGAGATACGCTCACCTGCGGTCATGAGCATATCCATCTCGCGCTCAGGCGGATTGGAGTCGATGCTCAAGGCCTGATCGATGAGGTCGTCAGTGGTGTCGCCCATAGCGGAAACCACTACGGCCACCTTGTTGCCTTTTTTCTCCGTCTCAACAACGCGCTTGGCCACACGCTTGATCGAATCGGTATCGGCGACCGACGAACCGCCGTACTTCTGCACGATGAGAGCCACTGTTGTCCTTCGTTCTTCTCTCGGCTGCGGACGGTAGGCTCATCCGATATTTCGGTACCGCTCACCATCCCGGGTTTTGCGCTTCATTCTACGTAAGCGGCACGATTATAAGGATTGTTAGCGTTGCCACATGGACGCACACCCATCATGCGGACGTTTTACGCTGCACAGCCGCCTCTCACGTGCTGCACAGCCACCTCTCACGCACTGCATTCCGGGAAATGCGCCGCATAACCGCCCCTCGCACGCCACATTCCGGGAAATGTGCCGCATAACCACCCCTCACGCACTGCATTCCGGGAAATGCGCCGCATAACCACCCCTCACGCACCGCATTCCGGGAAATGCGCCGCATAACCGCCCCTCACGCACCGCATTCCGGGAAATGCGCCGTGGAACATACCATGAAACATACCGTTTGCGACGCAATACCCGGAATGCGGCGTAATTGCACCCACTACGCGGCGCATTCCCCGGAATGAGGCACGAGAGACATCCCAAGCCGCTACGAGCGACAGCACGCAGCATGAATACTGCATGAACTTACGTAGTTTCCCGGCTTGTCGTATTCCATAGCACGCCCATGCGCCGTACCGTTAAAGTACGTCGTGGAGGTTGCAATCGACGCACCACCCAGCAGCAAGGAGGCCACGATGGCCGGCAAGAAGGATCATTCATTCAACTACTGGAGCATGAATTACCGGGGCAGGTTCCGCCGCACCAAAAAGATGATGCCTTTTATCATCGGGCTTTGCGTGCTGCTGCTGATTCTTGGCGTGCTCTCCGACGAGCTTGGGAAGGCATTGCTGTGGATCGTTCTCATCTTGGTTATTGGCGTAGCGCAATATTTCTTCACCAAGAAGAAAGCTGAGGAAGAGGAAGCCCAAGAAGCTGCGCAGGCACGTGCTCAAGCGCAGGCCGCACCCGTGCAGCCCAATCCGGCTGCGCCACAATACGCTCAGCAATATACCCAGCAACCATATGCTGCACCTGCACAATATGCGCAGCCACAGCCACCGCAGCAGTCGCTGTCTGCGCCAGTTCCTCCCACTCCACAAGCACCAAGCAATACTGCACAGTAAGCGTTACTGCCTAGCCTGCATCCAGTACCACTGTGCAGCTGCCCTGTGCAGTAGTACTGTGCAGTAGCTCTATGCAGTAGTCGAAAATACGGAGTCTACTGAGGAAATCAATTCTCAAGATTCTTTCAGGTGATTGCTCTGGGGTTTTGAGACAAACGCATCAAGCCGCTCAGGTTCGCCGGCTTATATAAGAACTACCGGCAAGCAAAGCCCAAGGAAAACGATCCGACAAGGATCGCGGACCGCAGGCCCAGCGAACCGGCGAGGCACACTCCCGGAAGGCAGGCGATTGACCGCAGCAAACGCCAGCCGGCCGGCAAACCCCACAACTATAATTGAACCCCTTTCTTCTTCCTCTCTCCTTCTCTCAAAGGTCCGGTTGCAGCACCTCGCAACCGGACCTTTTGTTATGTTCTGTCACTCGATGCTCTGAGCCCGGGTTTCAGTCAATCGAATACTGGGCATTTGCAGTTTTACCCTCCTAGCGTATTTACCCCCTATATCGATTCTTTAATCAGTGTCTTTCGGGGGCATTCGGTATTGCAATCAGCCAACTGAATTGATGGGCCGCTAAACAAAGCGCCAGTCGCAAGGTCAACACAGCCCTATCTATTCGGGGGTTTATAGACGCAATATCGGGGGTGTGTACGAGATTTGCGGAGAGCTACGGGGTTTGCGCTACGACTTTGGCACAGAGTAACGTGGCGAACGACTGCAGCAGACTGCACATACAAGGGGAGGCTCAGCGATGGCATTGCAGCATAAGCACACAATGCAGCACACGCGTGAGGCGGCTACCGCGAGCAGAACCGAGGCAGACCAGCAACAGCAGACGTTCACGCCCACTTCATTCAATGAGGCGATGGATACTGCTGATATAGCGGCTGAGCGTCGCCGATTGAGGCGCAATCTTCTAATAATGCGTCTGATTACCATCCTGCTGCTTATTGCAGCACTCGCCGTGGCATGCTTCCCCCTGGCACTGCAATTCCAATCCGGTATGGAGCTTGCGAAAACCGCGGCCACCAGCGCCCAGAACGTAGCGAACTGGCCATACCCGCAAGCTGATGATGCGCTCAAAGCCGCTCATGAGTACAACAAGAAGCTTGCGGAATCAGGCCAGCCTATTTTGGGTGAAGCAGTGGATCCGTTCTCAGGAGCACAAGGTGGCTCGCAGGCCAGCGGAGAGGATTCCGCGTCCAAGAAGGACACCGAATATCAGAAGCTGCTGAATACTGGCGACGAAGTAATGGGCACAATCAAAGTACCCAAGCAATCAATCAATCTGCCGATTTACCATGGCACCTCTGAGGAAGCCTTGGCATCCGGAGCCGGGCATTTGTATGGCACTTCGCTGCCTGTGGGCGGCGAGTCCACCCATTCGGTGATTACGGGTCACCGTGGTCTCGTTGAGGCCATGATGTTCACGCGACTCGATGAGGTAAAGAAGGGCGACTTCTTTTACATTGAGGTTATGGGGCAAACACTGGGATACAAGGTCGATCGCATTTCCGTGATTCTGCCTAATGACACGTCACAGCTCAAGATTGTGAAGGGCGAGGATCGCGTCACGTTAATGACCTGCACCCCGTATGGCGTGAACACTCATCGTCTGTTGGTTTCCGGGCATCGTGTGGCAATTCCTCTGCCGGCTCCCGAACCGAATGATGTGCATGATGCTCGCAACATAGCGATTGCAGCAGCACTGGCCGTACTGCTGCTCGGCTGGTTCTTCGTGTGGCTTGCGCGGAGGAAGCACGTGGCTCGTATTATGCGGCATGCGGCATTCTGGCCGTGGCAAAAGAGTCAAGGTTCCGAGCCGAATAATACGTTATTGGATGACGCCAAGTAACTGCCGCGCCCTCACGGGGAGTTATGCCTGCGGTTTCAGGCCTCGCGGCGGCCGGCAAGAGCGCGGCCAAGCGTGACTTCGTCAGCATATTCCAAATCAGAGCCAACTGGCAGGCCACTGGCAAGACGCGTGATTTTTACTCCCACAGGGCGCAATAGCTGAGTCAAATAGCTGGTAGTCGCCTCACCCTCGATATTCGGGTCAAGTGCCATGATGACTTCCGCGACTTCCTTGGTTTCCAAGCGCTTGAGCAAACCTGGAATCTTAAGATCAGCAGGACCCACGTTAGCCATTGGATTGATTGCGCCACCGAGCACGTGGTAAAGGCCACGGTATTCTCTCGTACGTTCGATGCTCATCACATCTTTGGGCTCTTCCACTACGCAGATTACGGAGTGGTCGCGGCGAGGGTCGGCGCAAATCGGGCAGGGGCTCGTCTCGCACACATTGCCACAAATATCGCAGAACCGGACTTTATCTTTCACTTCTTCAATGGCTTCGGCCAGTTCTCGCGCTTCATCGTCCGGCGCGGACAGCAGATAAAATGCAATACGCTGCGCTCCCTTAGGCCCAATGCCGGGCAGGTTTCCGAACGCATCAATCAAACGCTGAATGGCGCCATCATAGGCGAGTGCCATGCTTACTGCTCCTTACCGTTATTCGCCGAGGTGCTTCTTGGCTGGCTGAATGTTCTTAGGATTGTGCGGATCATCAGCCGAAAACTCTTTGACCTCTTTCACCTCAAACATCTTCTTTAAATCGTCCAAACTCATTGCTCGAGAGTCACCGAGCGATTGGTCGCTCATCGAGTATTCGTCTTCTTCCGGGTCGATCGGCGGCTCGGGAGATGAATCCTGCTGTGAACCTATGCGGGAGTTGGCTGACTGTTGATTCCAAGGGTCTGCTTCCACCCTGGGTTCCGCACTATATTGTGGCGATTGCGGTGCTTCCTGAGCCTGCTCCCAGCCGCTCGGCCCGGCCATATTCTGAGCCTGATTCCAAGGGTCTGGCGCTGCATTCGGCATGGCTGGCGCTGGCTGATTCCACGGATCATCATTCACGGAAGCAACTGGAGCTTGAGGTGCTGGCTGGTTCCACGGATCATTGTCCGCAGTGGCCGCAGGGCTGGGCTGATTCCACGGATCCATATCCGATGGAGGCATAGCATCCGGAACTGCCGGCTGAGACTTGGCTTGGGGCTGAGGCTGAGCCGTGGCCGGTTGAGCCCAGGGGTCTATACCATCACTGGTATCAGGTACTGCAACGTGCTTCTTATGATGCTCTTCTTCTGCAGGTTCCGGTGTGCTAAGGTTTCCGGCCGCGTATGGCTGGTTCTGTACCGGAGACGCACCTGTCGGCTTAGCCCAAGGGTCGTCGTCAGGAAGCTGCGCAGACCCTCGATGGGCATCCTCAGCTTCTTCGGCATGACTGGAAGTCGCAGACTTCTGTTCCTTGGGCTCGCTGGCAGTATGCATGCCTAGTCCAGATCCCAAGCTTGCTGCGGCAAGACCAGCTTTCGCCAATGCGATCTGCTGCTTGACCTTAGCCAACTGCTCAGGCTCATGCGTTTGATGGACTCTACTCGATCGCCGTTGGCGGCAACAGGCGTAGGCGCAATAACAGTGGTTGCGCCGAACTCTTGGCGTACGGCGTCTTGCACTACGATTGCGGCTTTCTTACCGTTCGAGTCAACAGCCAGCGCAAAGGCATGCTGACTGAGCGATTGATCGAATGTCAGCGAGAGGCATGGCAAGCCCTTGCGATTGGTACCAAACTTTACCGTTGGTACTTTGGCGCGAGTTACATATTCACGAATAGCTTCAGGCAATGCCGCAACGGCTGCATCCCATTTTTCGTCCACAGAACGGGTATCGTTCGCGGGGGCTGGAGCGGAAGCTGCGACCGGAGTGGCTGCTGCAGCAGACTGCAGGCCAGAAGCCGGCTGCTGAGTGGGAGCTGACTGAGCAGCTGACGCTGAAGGCACAGACTGTTCAGCCGTCACAGTTCCAGTCCAATCAGATGCATTGGTGGACACATTTGATTGCGGAGTTGGTACCGTCTGAGCTGGTTGCTGCGCACCTTGGGTGGTATTACGCGAGGAACCAACGAATCCGCCACGATTGGCTTGCTGCGTATTCGCATTGCGCGATGCCCCCACAAAGCCGCCCGAAGCCGCATGATGCTGCGCTCCAGCGCCAGCAGAGCTTCCCGAGTTTGTAGCGGCGGCATTAGCCGGCGCACCAGCTGTAGGCGCGGTAGCAGCGAGCGCAAATCCTGATTCAGCGCCGGCAAGCAATCTAGCGGCCAGTAATTCAAGTCTCATACGCGGTGAAATTGCCCCGGTCATGGAACTCAATGTGGCGTTGATGATGTCTGCCATGGCAGTAAGTTGGCCTAAGCCCAAAGCAGCAGCCTGACGATGCAAATCACCCATATCTTCTGCTTCGGCAGTATCAGACAGCACTGATTCAGCAGAATCACCGGCAAGTGTTAGTACCAGTAGGTCACGCACGCGAGCCAGAAGGTCTTCCACAAAGCGGCGTGGGTCAAAACCGCCCACCACAACCTTTTGAATCACTCCGTATAGAGTTTCGCCGTTATGGTCGATAACCGCATCGATGGCTTCACCGATAAGCGCTTCCGGAGTGAATCCGAGGAGAGCCACAGCGGCATCATGCGTAATAACACCTTCTACAGAGCCAACCATCAGTTGGTCGAGTACGGAAAGTGTGTCTCGCATCGAACCGCCGCCTGCGCGCATAGCAAGCTTGAGCACGCCAGGTTCGGGCTTAATGCCTTCCTTATCGCAGATCTTTTCCAGATAAGGGCCCATAACCTCCTGTGGCACCAGGCGGAACGGATAATGGTGTGTACGTGAGCGAATAGTGCCAATCACCTTATCTGGTTCGGTGGTGGCGAAGATGAACATCACATGCTCAGGTGGCTCTTCAACGATCTTAAGCAGTGCGTTGAAGCCCTGCTGCGTGACCATATGAGCCTCGTCAAGGATGAAAATCTTGTAGCGATCGCGGGCTGGGGCAAATCCAGCGCGTTCGCGCAATTCTCGAGCATCATCCACACCGTTGTGTGAAGCCGCGTCGATTTCTACCACGTCAATGGAACCTGGGCCTCCGGTGGCCAGGTCCTTGCAACTGGGGCATTCTCCGCAGGGATGGGAGGTGGGGCCTTTGGCGCAATTGACGCAACGCGCGAGGATACGGGCAGAACTAGTTTTGCCGCAGCCTCGCGGACCGGAGAATAGATAGGCATGCGTAAGCTTGCCCTCGTCTAGGGCTCGCATCAGCGGAACAGTAACCTGGTCCTGGCCGATTACTCCTTCAAAGGTGTCCGGACGATAGCGTCGATACAGTGCAAGTGCCATAGCTACTAACCTACCTTGCCCTCAATATTTGCGTGCGAACCGGCGAATAATCGTACACGCTTACAGGTATTAACATAGTGTCAATAACGGTTGTCATCAGGAGGTACTCATGGACGAGAACTTCGAGGAGCGACGCGCCAGCCGTGGTGATGTTCGACGCGAAGCTATTGTGCGAGCCGCTCGCAAAATCTGCTTGGAAAAGGGATTCTCCAAAATCACCGTTTCAGATATCGCCGGTGAAGTGGGCATGACTCGTTCGTTGTTCTACCACTATTTTCCTGATAAAGATGCCGTAGCTGATGCCGTGCTGGATGATGTGATTGATGAAATCCTTAACCGACTCGATCAGTGGAATCACGCTCGTGAAATCGGCAACGTAAACAAGGCCATGGATGACATGGTGCACTTGATACGTGCGCTTATCGCAGACGAGAGCCCATTCTCCAATCGCATGATCCAAGATGGCAACGCTGAACTGTACATCAAATTCATCGACCGCGCTGCAGATCGCATCGCTGATTACATTGCTCAAACTACTGTGCGTGACTTTGAGCAAATGCATGGGTTGCCCATCAGCAATGTACACGAGACGTTCTTCACGCTGATTGTCGGACTGATTTCACTGGTCCGTTCGCACCCATCCATCAGTGATGAAACCATCAAGCAGGTTATGGCTCAGACATTGCACATTGAAGGCTATATAGCGTAGCCGCTGATTTATCCAGCACCATGCAATGACTGATACGACAACGCGGTGAAGCAGTCACCGACGAATCAGAGGAATACGCCTGTAACCGGATCACGACCATCTCGCGCAATGGCTTCAGCCACACGCTCTTTGGCATCAACTTCTTGTGCCGCCACGGCAGGTGGCACGAGAACACGCAATGCACGGTCTTCCGCCACTACTCGTACAGGCAGATGGCCAATGTACTCGCCATCTGCCATAAGAATAGGCGGTTCGTCGCCCTCTTCAGCACGCGTGATTTCGATTTCACGAATGCGTTTCCAACCGAAGACTTGGGATGCAAGTAGTCGGCCGTTGTATGCATTGGAAATCGCCACCGTGCACTCATGGAAATTCGGCACATGATCCATCCATACGAGGTCAAGCAATCCGTCCGAGAAGCATGAGTATGGCGAGACTTCAATACCGCCGCCAATATGTCGCGAATTCGCAACGGTCAGCAGCGGTGAGATGATATCCCGTTCATCCGTAGAACCATCAGCCAATGTGGCTTTGACGTGGTACCCGTATCGCTTCATCTGAGTGAGCTCCACCAACACTGCAGCAAAGTATCGCAGGCTGCCGTTCGGCAAGTGCGAATGATTCGCACGATCATTAATGCTGGCATCGATGCCACAAGACAGCATTCCGGCATAGTAGCGATCGATGGGGAAAGCTTGTGTCGCTGAAACGCCTTCTGACATTTCGTATTCGCTACCCGTGGAAGGATTCACTGCGTATCCGCCCTCGAGAGAGGTCACACGCCCCATATCTACGTCTATATGAGAGCCACGCACAATGGCTCCCACAATGCCTTCCACTGCAGTCTCGATACGGTTCACCGGCAATCTCAGCCCTCGCGCAAAATCATTGCCCGAACCTATTGCCACGATGCCCAACGGCTTACCGCTGCACCCCACGGCATTCGCACCGAGCGCAATCATGCCGTCGCCGCCGACTACAACCAAATAGTCGTATTCATGAGCGTGTTCACGTGCACGATTCAGCGAATCGTCGAAACTCTGGCCGGTAAGATCCACAACATCGAAATCATGGATTTGGCCTGCTTCATGGAGCAGGTCTAATACCTGTGCATCGATTTTGGCTCCTCGGCCTTTGTCTGAGGTGGGATTGCCTACCAATCCCACGGTGGTGCGACGTTCGCTGCGTTCACTTTCGGTCATGCCTTTCACCATAGCTAATGGAGGCGAGAGAGCGCCAGAGCAAAAATCGAAGTTTGCTATGCGCTCAGTCACACTCGATGGAATCGAGTCATACTAATGCGTCTGCTCATACGTGCCATGCGTCTGGATGGATGCCTAATGCTGCGATACTTACTCGCATGCTATAGGTCCGGCTCTCGCTTCCTGCGTGACTTTGGGTGCTAATGGCACTTGAGTTGTTACCGCGATAATCAGTCGAACATCGTCGTCTTGCATCTCGCATTCAATCATTGAGGCTCCGTTAGCAGAAGCTACATGTTCTGCGAGCGCGCACGGCTGGCTAGTATCTGCGTTCCACAATGCATAGGCTGCGTTAAACGCTGCTAAATCAGCGATGGAGCGCGCTTTGTGATGGCAGAGCATCACATTGCCGATACTGGCAATAAGCGCAAGCACCACTGCGGTTACCATAACGAGCGTGGCACCTGCCACAGTGCCCGATCCTTCTTCAAAACGCGCTCTCATCATTGGCTGTCTCCTTACTGGAGTCCGAATAGCAAACACGGCATCCGCTACTGCAGCATCGCAGTCGATTCCGCTTTAACCTGCACAGGCGTGAGATTCATGGGGCCAGGCAATACCGGACAAGTAACTTGCACGTGTATGGCTTGCTCCGATTGGCGTATAGCCACAGCACTGTTGGCTCCAACGATTTGCGCTACAGCGTGTTGGGCTGCCGTCTCGTCACCGGAAACCATCATTGTGCGAGCCGCTGCCGATGCTGCGGAATCGCAGTCCATCGTCACCATGACCACGCGCCCCAATGCCAGTATCAAGCCAGCAATGGCTATAACACTGGGCAGCACTACAGCGAACTCTGCTGTAGCCGATCCTTCTTCTGGTTGCGGAGGCAATCGCGCCCGCCAACATCGATAATGCGAGAACACCATGGCTATCACCCAACGTTCAACGCTTTTTTGATGATGTTGAGCAGCAGTGTTTTCACCGCATCAGATTTGAGGATTGTTACGAGAAGCGCAGCAAAGCCTGTGGCAGCCACAAGTACTACCGCATATTCAGCCGTAGCCGCACCTTCTTCAGGGTTTTCCATAAACGTACGCAACTGGGCGTCCATCAGGCATATACGTTGATGGATTCGAGAACGCATGCGGCATATGCCATCGCGCGCTCTCAGCACAGGATCCGGCCGATGCTCGGCAAGTATCAGTTCTGTCATACTGGTTCCTTTCAGCTTGTTGAACAGCAACTATGCAGTTCATAAGCGTTCGGTAATGGCGGTTGGAGATTGTGATATTGGTGGCCCTCACACCGGTTAAAGCACCGGCATGAGGTGCATTCCACTGTGAAGGATGTAGTGGCAGATTGCACGCTGAAACGGGGTATGTGGTTCTAGCTTGCCAAGTTATCCACACCCCGGCGTGTCATCCACAACAAATGTGGATACGTGCGCGAGCACGCTCAGAGCATTGCGGCAGAAACAGGTCAATCTCTTGCTACATCACAAAAGAAACAATTGAGGGAATGACACCGATTGCTATAAAAGCCGGCAAAAAACATAATCCTGTTGGCAGCAGTAGTTTCACAGAAAGTTTTGCCGCATTGCGTTCGATGACAGAACGTTCATCGCTATCCATTTGCTCCAGAGTGGCTTCGAGCCTCACACCAGGCGCATCGCCATGCATCCAGGATGGTTCCAATGCCAAACGAATCATCGTCAAATAACTGTCAACATTTTTGCTGTCAGTACGCGTATTAGCGTTAGCTCTTATCTGCTCATTCACGTGAAAATCATTCTCTGATTGTGCGGTATTACCGCGGTTACACTCCGCGATACGCCACGCATCAGCCCAGCGCACACCTTGCTGCAGTCTCAACCCAACCTGCTCCAATGCTGCGCCGATCTCGCCTCCGACTGCGTTACCAACAGCTTCGCACGCAGCAGGAATCGAAGACCCCTGAGCAACTGCCACGCGCAGCAACCGTAATATCAACATGGGTTGCAACGCATCATCTGGAATAGTCGGATAATCACTGTCACCGTTCATGGCATTACGCAATCGACCGATTGCCACCACAGGCTTGCAGTACAACCATGATGCCAACGCAGCGCATGCCGCAGCAATACCGATCCACATTGATTCCATCACGAATGCTTTCGTATTAACGCTTGGACCCACAGCAAACCCACCGCATAGCTGCATCCTCCTGAAATCAGGCACACTAATCCACGCGTAGATCCCAGCAAAACATTCAGCGGATGTGCTCCCATCAGTTCGCCAAGCGCCACGGTTGCTGCTGGCAATGCGCTCAGTAATCCGACCGTGGCCTTGGGCACTGCGAGCGCTTGCTCTTGCGCATGCTGGAGTAATCTCATCTGCCTATATGCCGCCAGCACCACTTCCAAGCATGGCGATGCCCGGCACCCCAACCGTTCGCTGACTTGCGCTGCTGCATGCACGCCTTGAGATACACGAACTGCCTGATGATAGGTTTCATCAGGCAAGCGAATCTTCTCAAACATGACCAGCAACCTGATGTGCGTTAATCTTGCGGTTGCAAAACGGCTCCCGTGCATATCTTCACATGCTTCGAGCAGCGTACCGCCGCTGTTCAGGCGTGCAATCATTGCAGTTAACGCCTGTGCAATGCCAATGCGCTGGGTTCTGCGACGTATCGGGGAAGTTGTCTGCAATACGTCATAGCGAGCGCCTTGGGCATGGCATTTCTTCCGCAGACGAACAGCACTGTTTGACTGCGGCCATATCAGTATGGCGACCATCACCATTGCGGCGCACAAGTAGTGCAATTCCATTCCCCTTGGTACAAGTCATTGTCAGTATCGTCCAGCCATATAACACCATTGGGCTTGCTCCAAGACATCAAGAATCGCAGCCATTCAGGCGAATACCACGGTTCGCCGGAACCAGACCATCGAGCCAACGGTAGACCTTCCAGAGTTCCGTCCATTCCATAGAGCAGCCCAATTTGTGCAATATGCCTGCGTCCATTCACTTGTTCCACATGCAATACCGCATCGAACGCATCTTGTGCCAACATGGTCATTGCCTGTGGAGTAACGTCCGCCAGCAAACCAAGAGACACCAGGCGCGATGGCACACGTGCCACGCTATCGGCATGTAGCGTGGTCATACCCCCGTGATGCCCCGAATTGAATGCTCGCAGTAGGTCTACGATTTCTTCTCCACGGCATTCACCAAGCACCACACGGTCAGGTCTCATACGAAGCGTTGCCTTAACAAGCTCCGTAAGACCCACGGCACCAGCACCTTCCACATTCGCTTCTCTAGCAGCTAGCGACACATAATTAGCGTGATTGCATGCGCCAAGCTCACGTACCTCTTCCACAGTCACAATGCGCTCATACTGATCGCATTCAGCAAGCAGCGCTTTAACCAGCGTGGTTTTACCGGATCCGGTGCCGCCTGTAACTAAAATCGTTGCTTTGCCGTGCACAAGTCCTTGTAGGAGAGGCAACCAACTCATAGGAAACATGGAGTTGCACGCTAGTTGCTGCAGCGTCACAGCCTCTATGCTGGGGAATCGTATAGAGATGGCTGCCCCTTGTGGCACTAGTGGCGCTATAACCGCATGAACGCGGACACCTTCCACACTGGAAGCGTCTGCAATCGGGCAGGCATCATCAAGTCTGCGCCCCAATTGCGCGCATAATTGCACCGCATATTCCCTCACCACTGCTGGAGACCGGAATGGTACATGCAAATGATGCTCCCGCATACCTTCTCCCCTATCAGCCATACGAGCCCCTCACAAGTAACCGCCACATCGGTTACTTCCGGGTCGTCGGCTAGCTCAGAGAGCAGTCCGAAAGAGATCACTGGTGTTTTCGGGTGTTGCGCCTGCGTTGGCCGTGAAGCGTCAATCATTGTGACTGTCATTATCGTTCACCGCCTTACGTATCGACTGTTCCACTATGTCAGCAAGACGATTCACTGCTCTGCGATTGCATTTGGGTACGGCACGGATACCGAGTCCCTCCAGCACGTCTCCGCATAAATGTGCGCTCGGCTTTATTGGCCCCACAATTTCAGAGGTCAGGTATGTTTCCGCTTCCGCCATGCTCACTTCTCCACGTCCGCGTGGAGCCCCGCGAGGCGAGAACCCTATGATTTGGGGCGTCGGGCAATCCCATGTGGATAGTTTGGCTCGATGCGTTCTGGCACGAGCCAGCCCCATGACGGAAAGTTCAGCACCCATAAAATGCATGGCATGGTTCAAATCTGGGATGGTTTGCACTAATTCCCCTTGCCCCGCATCCACAATCACCACATCGTTGGCGGATGCGAGCGCACGAACTACAGCCTGTACTTCCCATTGATTCGGGCGGAGCCCAATCCACGGGTTGTATGGCAGCACACGCACGTTTTCCCAACAAATCAGCTCGCCGCCGAGCACCTCGCCTTCAACATTGCCAAGCGGTGCACAAATCTGATTGAAACGCAATCCTGGCTCTCGCTCCACTCCGAGCAATAAATCCAAACAGCCGGAAGCAAAATCAGCATCGATCAAAGCGCAACTGAGGTCTCGTTGAGCCAACGTCCAGGCCAGCATCGCAGCAGTGGTGCTGAGTCCCATGCCACTGTGACTGGATGTCATCGCCACAATATTGTGCAGTTTTACGTCCGTAGACGGAGTAACACCGGGCGAATCGTTGGAACGCTGGCGTCTGCATGAGCTCAGTGGTCGTGCCGGCCTGGATGCCGGAGAATAGTAATGCAATCGTGGTTCCGGACCGGGAACTGTTCTCACACTGCGTTCGGGCTTTGGATGCGGTTGACTGGGCGGTGCCGTAGGGAGCGGCACCGGCGATGGTGCCACCGTTGCAGAAAGGCTAAGCGGTCTTGTAATAGTGACCGGCTGAAGTGACGTAGTTGTGTTCATAGACCGATTGAATCGTAGTAACTGTCAGCCATGCAATCGAAACCGACCTATGTGGTTCTAGCTTGCCAAGTTATCCACACCCCGGCGTGTCATCCACAACAAATGTGGATAACAAAAAGGCAGCTAGCCTGTTTCACGAGAGGTTCCACGGAATGTTTCACACACCGTTTCACAGTCGCGAACAGGCTGGCTGCCTTACTAGTCAGAGTTGCTTACGAACCAACCAACATCACTTGTTGCCGAGGTTCTCAATACCGGATTCCAACGTATCCAGCTGAGAATCAGTCAACTTCACATGAGCGGGAGCTTCAGCATCACCCTCAGCAGCCGGCTTCTTCTTGCCGAACTTAGCCTTGAACAATCCCACAATGGTCGGAGCCAAGGAGACCAACAGGATGAGCACAATCACCAGCTCGAAGTGATCCTGCACAGCCGGAATGTTGCCGAAGAAGTAGCCCAGAAGCGTGAACAGCGTGGACCACGTCAAACCACCCAGCACAGAGAACGGAGTGAAACGGCTCCAACGCATGCCGGAAATACCTGAGATGAATGGCATGAACGTACGAATAAACGGGAAGAATCGACCCAAGAACACAGCCAGCGGGCCCCACTTCTCAATCATGCCTTCAGTCTTAGCGATACGCTCAGGAGTCATGGCCTTGACCTTGCCAGACTGGATGATTCGACGGCCAAAGAAATGACCAATGAAGTAGTTGCACTGATCGCCAATAATCGGTGCAGTCCACACTACCGGCAGCAGGTACAGCAACGGCAATGCGGCCTTACCCGTCGCCGCATCAGGAGCCGCAAACACACCGGCGGCAAACAGCAGCGAATCACCCGGCAGGAACGGGAAGAAGACCACGCCGGTTTCAATAAAGACAATCAGGAAGATAAAGCCCAAGGTCGGCGCCACACCCATGGCAATCCAACCAGCAATAGCCGCACGCGGATCTTTAAGCAGCTCGAGAATAAAATTAATAAAACCCATGCTATTCCTATGAAATTCGAGCGAAAGCAGTATTCGCATTCGTTCTGTAAGACGCTAACCGGACCGGGGCAACCGGCCAGACATTCGTCTTGAAACCGTCAACCACCTTACCAGTTGGTCATCTCAAAGATAACGTTCAGAAGCTAAGCAGACGCTAAGGTTTTGCAAAGATTCAACTACTGAGCTGGGAGCAATACGACCTTTGGCGCAACTGTTATGGGTATAAACCACTGCATCGAATGAATGTAATCATCCGATGCAGCAGAACACAGAACAGCTAGGCACCCAAACGCTGGCGCACAAAGGCATCCAGCGCGTGAGCATCAATGCCGTCATAGGAATCAATGGAAGCAAACTGGCCGAGACCCGAGTTATCCGTACGAATCCAGCCGGTCTGCGCAATCAACGTGGCACCAGAAGCCGCGCCAGCCTGAAGACCCACAGCCGAATCCTCCAGCACAACGCACTTAGCCATATCTTCCTTAGCGATGCCGAGCTTTGCGGCAGCGGCCAAATAAGGAGCAGGATTCGGCTTATGCTCATACGGATCATCGCCGCACACATAACCGGCAAACAGACCTTCCGACTGCGCCATGATATTGTCCGCCATACGGCGAGGAGACGTAGTAACCAGCATGGAAGGAATGCCAGCGTCCTTGAGCGAATGCAGCACTTCGCGCACGCCAGGAATCCACGGCAGCTGACGAACCTCCGCGTTGAACACGTAATCCTTAAGCTGCTTATCAATCTCCTCAACGCTGAGCTTGCAGCCGCGCTCAATCATGTTGCGCGCCACGTTCGGAACCGGCGTACCAGAGCACATCCAGCCCAGTTCCTCATTCCATTCGCCACCGTTAGCATGAGCAATCTCAATTTCACCATCATGCCAGAGCGGCTCCGAGTCAATAAGCGTGCCGTCTAAATCCCAAAACACAGCCTTGAGCAGCATGATTTCCTCCATTTACGGTTTGGCGTAGTCGGATGTGTATGTACAAACTATTGCACCAAGCCAGCACGACAGCAGTGCGCGTCACCAACCCCAGAGGACCATGGATTTGGAGTCGTCGGAAGAGCTAGTCCGAGAATCGCCAGTATCAGCACGATTGGCGAATGATGAGCGCCCCGGTAGTTCACGGGTCTCGCGGCGAATTGCATTACGCCACAGACGCGCGCGATTCGAGCGCTGCACCTCAACGATATTGCCATCACGACCAGCAGCGAACACGCTTTCCTCACCATTGGATTGCATGCGCTTGACTTCGCGGCGCAACTGCCGGTTCTCTTCTTCGAGTTCCAGAATGCGCGCGATGCCGGAAAGATTAATGCCTTCATCCTGACTCAACCGCTGAGCTCGAGCCAGACGAGCGATATCACGCAGGCAATAGCGGCGAGCGCCACCACCGGTACGTTGTGGACGAATCAGACCCAATCGATCATACTGACGGAGAGTCTGCGGATGAATATTGGCCAGCTCAGCAGCCTGGCCCACAGTGAAAATGGGCAGTTCGATGTCGAAGCCGACCTCATCAGCACCATCAAGGTCGGCGCGGCCCATCACCAAAGCAGTGGCGCACATGGCGTAAAGCTGCCGCATCTGATTGACTGTTCGCGCCATTGTGCACCTCCATATAGATCGTTATGTTTGATTCTCTTGAGCTGGCTCTCCCCTCAGTCGGCTTTGCCGACAGCTCCCCTCATAGAGGGGAGCCGGAGGAGGAAAAGTCACCGACCAGCAAGCCGAAACCAGCGAGTCAGCTTTGCTTCACAGCAAAAGCTGAGGATTATCGGGGCAGATAGTCGCCGGCTTTTTCGTCGAATTCCTTGGCTGCATGCTTAAGCAGCATTCCCGGCTTGGCAGGAACCATAATCTGCACACGGCCAATCAAGTCGCCCGGCTGGTTGCCGCGCTTCACACCAAGCCCAGACAGCTTGATTTCAGCACCGGAACTCGAACCTGCCGGCACCTTGAACGTAACCGGGTTGCCGTCAATATCCTTGGCTTCAACCTTGCCGCCAGCCACAGCCTCGCCAATGGTGACTGGCAAGTCCATGACAATGTCCGAACCGCGCATAGAGAAGGTCTTATCCGGCTTGACGGTGACATGCAGGTACAAATCTCCCGCATGGCCGCCGTTGATGCCTGGCTTGCCCTTACCGGCCAGCTTGATCTTCTGACCGTCCTTGACACCTGCCGGTACATGGGCCTTGAACTTCTTGCCATCCACGGACAGGGAAACCGTGGCACCCTTGACCGCCTGGCGCAACGTCAAACTGATCTTGGAGTTACGATCCTCACCGTTTTCCGGGCGCGGAGCCTCCTCATAGGAGTAGCCACCGGCATTGCCATACGGAGACTGACCACCGAAGCCAGCGCCTTGACCGGCAGCGCCACCAAACATGGAGAAGATGTCGTTCAGATTCGGATTGCCGCCGCCCGACGTAGAGAAGCGGATACGCGAACCATTGCCACCCATACCAGAACCGGCACCGAACATGGAACCGAAGATATCGGAGAAACCGGAAGCATCGAAACCACCAGATCCGGAACCGCCAGCGAAGCGAGCACCGCCCATGCCGAATTGGCGAATCGCATCATACTTCTGGCGATCTTCCTTCTTGCTCAGCACATCGTAGGCTTCGGAGATATCCTTGAACTTCTCCTCGGCTTCCTTGGTCTTGTTCACATCCGGGTGATACTTACGGGCAAGCTTGCGGTACGCCTTTTTGATGTCGTCGTCTGAAGCGTCCTTGGAGACACCAAGGACCTTGTAGAAATCCTTACTCAGCCATTCGTTTTCAGCCATTCATGTCTCCTTTCTAAAAGTATTTGATAAGTATGTAGTCAGCAAAAGCGTGATACCGCGTGGGGCAGAGGGGATTGTTGTTTGACACGCTCCAGGCCGCTCTGGCCAAGTCTTTACGGTCTAACAACAATCCCCTCTGCCCCACGCTCTGTTGTATATATGCTGCGCTTTGCAGTCGGCAAAGTCGCAATTAGGTTGTCTACCGACTGCGTGCGCGGCAGCATGCTGCAGATCTGCAAACCCCTTTTAGAGGGGATGGATTAGTTGTGGGGGGAGGCTACTACTACTCGGGCGGCGCGGATCACGCGGTCGCCGATGCGGTAGCCGGCTTCAACCACGGTATCCACCGTTTCCTTCTCAGCCTCGGCATCCGGCTTGTGCAGGATGGCCTCGTGCTTGGTCGGGTCGAATTCCTCGCCCTTTTCGCCGAACTTCTCGACGCCGAACTTCTCGAACGCCTTATCGATCTTGGCGGCCACAGCCTTGAAGGAATCATCCATCTCGCTGTGCTCGCGGATACGATCGATATCGTCAAGCGCCGGCAGCAACGCGGTCAGCACGTCGATGATGCCATGCTGGCGGAAGCGTTCCTGCTCCTTCTGCGCGCGATTGCGGTAGTTGATGAACTCCGCACGTTCGCGCTGCAGGGCTTCAAGGTATTCAGCAGCTTCCTTCTTGGCCTTGCCCAGCGGAGTGAGGGTGTCGTCGGCGTCCGCCGACTTCTCTCCCTCAGCTTCGCTGTGCTCAGCAGCTCCCTCATCAGAGGGAGCCTGAGAGGAATCCGCCGCCTGAGCCGGGGTCTCTCCCTCAGTCGCGGGCTTTGCCGCGCCAGCTCCCCCATCAGAGGGAGCCGAAGCGGAAGAAGCCGAGGAGGCTGCCAAATCGTCTGCGTCAGGCAGGTCGTTCAGGTAGTCGTCCTTATTGAACTCGGACATCACTTGTTGTCCTTGTCGTCATCGTCGTCCACAACCTCAGCCTCGACGGTGTCATCGTCGGAGGAAGAGGAGGCAGCGCCAGCTGAAGCACCGGCTGCACCAGCACCAGCAGCGCCGGCGGCACCCTCAGCACCCTGCTGTGCGTAGAGCACCTGGCCGATCTTCTGAGCAGCGGTCATCAGCTCGGTCTGAGCAGTCTTGACCTTCTCAGTGTCGTCGCCCTTCAGGGATTCCTTCAGAGCGTTGACCTTCTCGGTGACTTCCTTGACGATGTCATCGGAGAGCTTGTCCTTGTTGTCGTTGACGAGCTTCTCAGTGCTGTAGGCGAAGGCCTCAGCCTGGTTGCGGGTCTCAGCGTCTTCCTTGCGCTTCTTATCCTCAGCCTCGTGAGCTTCAGCTTCCTTGACCATACGATCGATCTCGTCCTTCGGCAGGCCGGAACCACCGGTGATGGTCATGGACTGCTCCTTGCCGGTGCCCTTGTCCTTAGCGGAAACGTGCACGATGCCGTTGGCGTCGATGTCGAAGGTGACCTCAATCTGCGGGACGCCACGCGGAGCCGGAGCGATGCCGGTCAGCTCGAAGGTACCCAGCGGCTTGTTGTCGCGAGCGAACTCACGCTCGCCCTGGTAGACCTGAATCAGCACGGACGGCTGATTGTCTTCAGCGGTGGAGAAGACCTCGGAGCGCTTGGTAGGAATAGCGGTGTTGCGGTCGATGAGCTTGGTCATGATGCCGCCCTTGGTTTCGATACCGAGGGAAAGCGGGGTCACATCGATGAGCAGCACGTCCTTACGGTCGCCCTTGATGACGCCGGACTGCACGGCAGCACCAACAGCCACAACCTCATCCGGGTTCACGGACTGGTTGGCTTCCTTACCACCGGTGAGCTCCTTGACGAGCTCCTTGACGGCTGGCATACGGGTGGAGCCGCCGACCAGCACCACGTGGTCGATGTCGGACACGGAAATGCCGGCGTCGTGCAGCACGTTGTTGAACGGAGTGCGGCAGCGACCGAGCAGGTCGGAGGTCATTTCCTCGAAGTGCGCACGGGTCAGGGTCTCATCCAGGTGCACCGGGGTGCCGTCAGGGGTCATGGCCAAGTACTGCATGGAAATGCTGGTGGAAGTGGAGGAGGAGAGCTCCTTCTTCGCCTGCTCAGCGGCTTCCTTCAGACGCTGCAGAGCAATCTTGTCCTTGCTCAGGTCAACGCCGTACTTATTCTTGACTTCGGAGACCAGCCAATCGATGATCTTCTGATCCCAATCATCGCCGCCCAGGTGGTTATCACCGTTGGTGGCCTGCACCTGAATGGTGGAGAAGCCGTCGTCGTCCTTGCCGATCTCCAGCAGGGAGACATCGAAGGTGCCGCCGCCGAGGTCGAAGACCAGGATGCGCTCGTCTTCCTTGCCCTTCTCCAGGCCGTAGGCCAGAGCAGCTGCGGTCGGCTCGTTGATGATACGCAGGACGTTCAGGCCTGCGATCTTGCCGGCGTCCTTGGTTGCCTGACGCTGAGCGTCGTTGAAGTATGCCGGGCAGGTGATGACGGCGTCGGTGACGGGCTCACCGAGGTAAGCCTCAGCGTCCCTCTTCAGCTTCATCAGAATCTGTGCGGAGATCTCCTGAGGGGTCCACTTCTTGCCGTCGATCTCAACGGTCCAGTCGGTGCCCATGTGACGCTTCACAGAAGAAATAGTGCGGTCAACGTTGGTGACGGCCTGACGCTTGGCCACTTCGCCGACGAGGATTTCGCCGGACTTGGAGAATGCCACCACGGACGGCGTAGTGCGAGCGCCCTCGGCGTTCACGATAACGGTGGGCTCGCCACCTTCCAGCGTTGCGATGCAGGAATTCGTAGTACCCAGATCGATACCAACTGCACGTGCCATAATGTGTGCTCCTTTTGTTTGTTATTCGTTCTTACGTTTATCGCCCAAGTTCCTTGGGAATCCTTTGGGGATTCCTTGGCAGGTTCTCGGACCTTCCAAACTTGAGCCTACATCACTCAACTTCCCGAATGCAAGTTCTATTCCCAAATTCCCCACAAAAAGTTGAGCGTGTCTCACTCAGGTTTTACGAGCGACTTCCGCACGCGCCCCGCAACAACAATCAGCAGTACCACCCCGGCCATCACCAACACCGACAATCCCGCGGAATGATTGGCTTCGTCGATTGCTTCGACCGTCTCTTCATCCATCACCATTTGCGCATGATCCGCAGGCTGCGCGCCCACCATCGCCGCAGCGCTGGAGACGAACCAGTCCGGATCGGCCGGGTCGGTACGTTGCCCGCCCAGCCAGGCGCCGCGCTCCGCACCCACATGTATGGCGACCGCCGACCCCGCAGGCAACGTGGCCTCGAAAGTGCCGTCCGACTTGACGGAAACCGCGGCGGAGCAGTCGCCGGAGGCATACACATTGCAGTACACCCCGGCTGGCAACGAGGTAGAGAACGTGCGCGTAACCGATGTATCGCTGTTATTGATTGCCAGATAGCCCACACCGGCACCGGCTTTGCCGCGGCCAAAACCAACTACGTTCTCGCCGTATTCCTTCCAGTCCGTGACTGCCGTGCCGGCCACGGCATTGTGGAAGCCAATCATGCCGCGAATGACGGTCCATCGTTGCGTGCACTGCCAGGTTCCACTCGACTCAGTATTCACCGATTCGCTCGAATCAGCTGATGGACAAGTCATATCCGGCACTGCATCATCAGTGGCGCCGGGCGCACCATCGTCGGCATTACTGAAGTAATACCCAGAGAACACATGCGGCTGACCGTACCCGTACGCCAGCAGGAAAGCGTTGGCCAGCAGGTATTGTGCGCCATCCTTATAGGTCAAAGCGCTGCCGTTGCGCTCGGTGTCCCAATTCGTCACCCATACGGCGGCTTTGCCGGACGGCACCCAGCTCGCGCTGGACCCGATACCTTCCAAGCCGAAGCTAGCGGAATTGATGTCGCCATCGAACGCCTGCTTGAGGCGCGCATTGACGTTAAATTCAGAAACCTTGCCGGTGGCGAGGTAGCGCGCGGGCTGGATTTCCTTGGCTTCCGAAGCGCTGCCGATCACCTCCTGCTCGAAGAAGATGCTGCCCGCCAAGGAAGGCGGCTATGTGCGCACCGGCAGCCGCACACCAATGCAGTGGGATGCGGCGGCGGCGAGCGCAGAGGCGCTGTATCTACCGGTTGATTCGGCTGCCGACGCACCGACTGTCGCTGAGTCAATGGCACGCCCGGATTCGCTGTGGCACTGGGTGCAACTAATGCTCAAGCTGCGCGCCGAACATCCTGCTCTGGGCTCGTACGCTTCATTTGACGTGGCTGCTGCGCCAGCGGACGGCCGCGCGTTCGCTTACGTCCGTTCGGCAGTCGACGCTGCTGAATCATTGCTGATTGCGATGAATCCGGGACGTGACAGCGAAATCATCGATGTTCCGGAAGCATATGCAGTCGGCGCAGTACCATTGGTCACCTTTGGTTGGGAATCGGCTGCCGATGTGTGCGCCACTGCATCCGGCGCGACGCTGCTGCTGCCGCCGCAGTCATTCGTCATCCTCAAAGCAGCCTGATCATCAGCAAGAATAAAGCCTCTTGGTTTCCGGAACCAAGAGGCTGTACTTGTGATGCAAAAGGGCCCTCGCCGCAGTCGCTACTGGCGTTCGCCGCGCATTACCGCAGCCAGCGACTGTACGCGCGGCAGGTCGAACACCTCGTTGGACAAGACCACATGCCCGTCTTCATCGGCCAGCGGCACACGCCAGTTCGAGTATTCGCTGGACGTACCCGGCTGGTTCTGCGAACGCGTCTCGCCCACGCCGTCCACCAACGCGGCCTGCAGCAGTAGCGACGGCGTATCTGTCAGCATGGCGTGCATCGCCTCAACAATTTCCTGAATATGGGCAGGCACATCGTCGGCAACCGACTGGCTGATGTAGCCGCTCTCCACCAAACGGTTCATCATGGCGGTGCGTTCGGCCAACGCGGATGCCGCAAACTCCTCAACCGGCTCACTGAGCAGATGCAGCTGCTCGCGCAGCTTGACGTGCTCGAACGTCAAATAGCCGGCGGTCGGCGGCAAATCATGCGTAGTGACCGAAGCGAGCGCCTGCTTGCGATATTCTTCCGGCCCCTTGTATGGGTCGCCTGCATTCGGGGAGTCATTCTCACGGGAGAACCATTCGACATCCGTGCCGAGCACACCACGTTCGGCAAGAATCTGGCGCACGTAATCAGGCACGGTGCCCAGATCCTCGCCCACGACCATGCCGCCGGCGCGCGTGGCCTCAATGGCAAGCACGCCAAGCATGGCTTCGTGGTTGTACATCACATATGCGCCGTTGCGCGCACCCAGCCCCTGCGGAATCCACCATAGGCGGAACAGGCCAAGCATATGGTCGATGCGCACCGCGCCCGCATGTTCATACATGGAGTGCACCATCTCGCGATATACCCGGTATCCGGTGGCTTCCAAATAGCGCGGATTGAACGGTGGCTGCCCCCAATCCTGGCCCTGCTGGTTGTAGAAGTCCGGCGGACAGCCGACGGTCACACCGCCGGTTGCGAAACGCTCGGGGTTGGCCCAAGCATCCGCACCAAGACCATGCACGCCGACCGCCATATCCTGCATAAGGCCAAGTGCCATGCCACTTTCCGTGGCTGTTTGCTGGGCAGCAGTCACTTGCTCGGCAGCAATCCATTGCAGCCAACGATTAAATTCGAACAGGTCATAATGGGCGGCGACCAGCTCCCGCACAGCCGGATCGTCAATGGTTTTCTCGAAGAACCAGCGGTTCTCGCCCCACGGCGCACCCCACACCTCGAAGCAGAGGCACCATGTGGCGAAGGAGTCGAGGTCCGGGCCTGCAGCGGCCTTGAAGGCCTCGAACTGCTGTTCGCGTTCGGCGCTGCGGCCAGCGTCGAAAATCAGGCGCAGGGCCGGACGCTTGGCCTCCCATGCCGCATTGATGTCCATTGGCGTGGATTCCTCGTTGCGGTATGCCACCGAATCGTGCAGGGCGTCGACCTTCGCACGGGTTTCGGCGCTCAATGTGGCATATTCCGGGATATCTTGCGGACGTATGTAGGTCACGTTGAGGAATCGGCGAGACTCCGGCAGGTATGGCGAAGGCTCCAGTGGTGGGATTGGAGCACCGGCGTGAATCGGGTTAATGAGCATAAAGTCCGCGCCGGTTTTGCGCGCCGCGTCGGCGAGCATGCGCTGCAAATCGCCGTAGTCGCCAATACCCCATGATTCATGCGAGCGCACAGAATACATCTGCGCCATCCATCCCCAGCGGTGGCGTTCCTGCACCGCTTCGGGCACGGGGATGCGTTCGGGAGCATTGATGATGGTGGCGGTGCCCGTGCGGATGCCTGGAACCGCGGCCGTGGGAGTCGCGGCGGCATCATCAGGTGTAACGACGGTGGCCGTCAGCGTGTGGTAGCCCATCGGCAGGTCGTCGCCGAGCGTCAGCACTGGACGATCGGAATTGAAGCTCGGCAGTACGGTGAAGTCCGTGAATGCAGAACCATCTTCAAGTGTGATGCTGACGTTCACATCCGCATCGGAAGCGCAGTTCAGCTCGACGCGGGTCTGCTTACCAACAACCCCCACAATGGTGGGCGGCAGCAGTTGTGCGCGTTCGGAGGCTTCGAGATTCTCAATGGATTGCGTGACTGCCTGGGGAGTCGAGGCATCTACATTGAGCGCCTTAAGCACGGCGATAAGAGCTTCATCGCTGATTTCGGTGTAGGTGCCGAGCTGGTCGATGAAGGAGGTGGCCAGACCGGACGCTTTGGCGAGCCTGATCAGCGGGCGGGCCAGTCGCGCCGCGCTTTCTGTGCGCTGGGATGATTGCGTTTCCCCATCCGCACTTGCTTCTTTGGCTACCGCAGCGGCGGCGTTGCCGTTACTCTGTTCATCTGTCATCGCAGACTCCTTATGCACTCTATGATTGCCTACCGTTTGCATTACTGTTAAGAAGCCGCTCTACGTTGAGTTTCCAGCAGTCTTATAAGCCAATGCTTAAGCCATTTATCCCTTACAGTAGCCCAAATTGACAACGATTGCAAAATATCGGTGCGTTGACCGCATTGCCCACTCAGACAGCTACATGCGGCGGGCAGCGTGCCGCGCTTGAGACGAGGAGGCAAGGCCGTTACCGCGACTCTTACGAGTACGAGCACGACGGCGAAGCAGTACCACGGCGATAATCACCAGCACAACAGCGGCAATGCCTCCTAACGCCAGCCATGTGGTGTTGAGGCCGTGCACATCATCGGGCGCGGGCACCTCGTTAGGGATTTCGGCACGCACAGCGGAGACCAACAGTCGATGCGAGTTGACGCCGTAGGGCGTGCAGGTCATCAGGGTGACGCGGTCTTCGCCGGGCGTGATGCGCAGTTTGCTGGAATCACTGGGCTCAATCACGGTGATGCGGTCGATTTTGTAGCCGAGGGTTTCGCCCATGACGTCGATATAGAAGGAGTCGCCGACCCTCAATTCGTCAAGACGGGTGAACAGCAGCGATCCGGGCAGTCCGCGGTGTCCGGTGATTACGGAATGGGTGGATTTGCCGCCTACTGGCAGCGAAGTACCATACAGATGGCCAGCCCCCGCGGCCAGAGCGTCGTCGCTGGTGCCGTGGTAGATGGGGAGGTTCACGTCGATTTCGGGGATGCGGATGGATCCCATCACGCCTTGGTCCGCGTCGAGCAGACTCTGGTATTCAGAGTCTTTGGCGGCTAGGGAATCGTCCGCGTCAGAGGTGGTGGATTGGCCGGCGTTGCTGGTGAAGGGGTCTTGGACCTCGCCGATGGTGGTCTGCCCGCTTGCGGCAAGCCTCTGATTGTAGGCGCGCGCGGCTTTGAGCTTGTTTTCAGCCTGTGGATACGGCCAGCTGGCGACCTCGCTTTGCGTCTGTTGCACGGTATTGTTTTGCCGGTATTCGTTGATGGCGCGCATTACGAACGGAGTGGTGATGATGGCCAGCCCGATCAGCAGGAATACTACGGACAGGACGCTGAACAGCAGGGAGCCTTTATCGCGACTTGTGTTGGCCTTGTCGTCGCGACTGTTTGCGCTTGCGACTGCTGCGGCCATAATCATCACCTCCTTTGGCGTTACTTGAAAGATTATTGATGACTGCGAATATGAGAGAACCTCTGGCGCGCGCCGCCACTCGGGAGAGGAAGCAGCGCCGCGCGCCAGAGGCGGGAATGATGCCGACGGAGACTCCGCCAGCATCATTCAAGGATTCACGTCAGGCCTTGCGGCGAGCGCGAAGGGCGAAGAGACCACCAGCGGCGATGAACATGGCACCGGCCGCGATAATCAGCACGAGGCCTGCGCCACCGGTCTTCGGCAGCTCAGTGATGTTCTTGGCGTTCCAGATGTTCAGGGTCTTGCCGTCCGTCGCATCCTTGGTAACGCGCTCATCGACATTCTGCGGGAGATTCAGAGCGACACGCTCAATGGTCTTGTGGCCATCGACATTCGTGGTATCCGCAGTCGCTTCGATGGTGAAGGTGAACTTCAGCGGGTTGGCGGTGGTGTAGCCAGCCGGAGGTGCGATCTCCTCGACCTCGTAGGTACCGGAGTCAAGGCCTTCAACCGCGATGTTGCCGTTCGAGTCGCTCACGAAGACACCAGCAGTGGTGCAGGTGTTATTCGTGATCTGCGCGGCGGTGCAAGCCGTGGGCTTGGTCTTCTCGTACTTCCAACCGGACTTGTCGGTGGCGGTGTTGGTGTACGTGCCGAGGTACTGGCCGTTGTTGGAGGTATCCGCCCCAGCCTTGATGACGAACTGGGCGCCGGGCAGCTTGGTGCCGGCCTTGTCGGTCTTGTGGATGCTGAACTTGTAGGCGTAGACCGGAACTTCCTTGCCGGGAACCTTGTGGGCGTCGCTCACGCTATCCGGCTTGTTGGAGTAGCGCAGGTCGTCGCGGTTCCAGTTCTCCAGCGGGTCGGTGGAGTTCGAATCAGAGATCTTCGCGTTGGCGTTCAGCTTGGCTTGGAAGATCACGGTGACGGTAGCGCCTTCGTCAATACCCTTAGCAACGGAAGTCACATCATCGGACGTATCGACAGTATCACTGCCAAACTTGTTCACGTACTTGGCGAGGTCAATGGTGGTCACGTGGCCGTTGGTGTACTTGGTGTCGGTGCCGGCGTAATCCTTGACGGATACGGTGTAGTCCTTATCGTACTTAAGCTCGGTGGTGCCGACCTTAACGGACACAACCGGGTCAGTGCTCGTGACCGGATCAGCGACGGTCAGCGACTTATCCGCGGTATCAATGATCTGGAAGACGCGGGTCTTACGAGAGGTCGTGCTCAGCGTCGGGTCGATGTCGTAGCCGGTGAAGGTCGGGATCTTGGAGGTCAACTCATAGGTGACGGTGTCGCCCACCGCGTAATCGGGCTTGGTGTTGTCCTTATACGTACCATCGGTCTGCTGGTCAACGAGCTTCTTGTCGATGGTCGGAGTGGTGTTCTTAATGGCGATAGTGCCCCAACCGGTCTTACCCACAAAGCTAGTCGGCGTGATGATCGGGATGGAGTTGGTCTCTTCCTTGGCCGTATCGTCGGATGTGGCAGTGGTATCCTTCAGCAGCCACAGGCCCTGCGGTACGTTATTGTTCGGAGTGTTATTGGCATCAGCAGTGAAGGTCTTATCGGCATTGGCTGTAATCTGCGCAGACAGCGCCTGAGCGAAGGCGCGCAGCGTGGAGCTGTCACCACCCCACGGGTCCACGGTCTCACTCATCGAAGTGCCGTTGCCGTCCTTGAACGCCACATCCGCCAAGTAACCCATCGGGTTGTTGTCGGCGCTGTTTTCAGCAGTGAAATAGTTCTTATCCGCGGCGTAGCCGGTGTACAGGGTCTTGGTACCAGTGGCGGAAATGGCACCGTTATCATCGAGCTTGACCGCCTTCATCGCGTTTTCAATGTCGGTGACGCGATTATTGATGGTGTCGATCTGGAAGCCGTTGATCGTACCACCGTCATCCTTGGTGATATCAGTCAACTTGGCGAGACGCCAACCGCTGAAGTTGTGCGTGGTCTTGGCATCGGTGATGGTGATCGTGCCCTTGGTCGGATCGGTGTCCGCCGCATAGGCGGAGGAGGCGCCGAGCGCGAGGCCGGCGACGGCGACGCCCAGAGCCGCAGCTCCGGAGATCGCCTTCTTGAACAGGGAGTTCATTGTTGTTCCTTTCTCTACTCCTGTGTAAAAGTTGTTGAGCTTGCAATGAGGTTTAGGATGCTTACAACGCGGTTATGACTCGGCGTTTTCCTCCCCTCGCCAACGGATGATGATTGACGGACACCGGCGGCAATAAAGCCGGCACGCGTATCCGCACGGGCTTCTGCGCCCCTCTTCACTTCAGCGGCTTCTCCGTTGCGGCCTGACCTGTTTCATGGCGTGCTGTTCGTTCAGTTGTAATCGTGCTGCGCCGTTTGCACTTTTCCCAGGCCTACAGCACGCCGGTCAGCTGGTGCATAGCTCAGCGTCGAGGGTTATGCACATCGCTTGGTGTGTTCTGTGTTTTCAGGAAATCTTGCATTCGTTTGCTTTCAGATCAATGGCATTGTCTGCAAGATATCCACCAGAAAAAGTGGCCTTTCGCTGTTTGGTGTGGGTGAGTGGGTCGGGGGGGGTGGTGGTGCTGGTCGGGTAGTTTGGGGGTATGGATACCACGTCGTTGTTCACCGCCGCCCTGCAACTGCCTGACCCGTGGAGGGTGTCGGGCGTGGAGTTCCGTGACGAGGAGGACGGCAGACGGGAACTGCATATCGCGATCGGGTTCGCGGCGGGTTCGCGGTTCCCGTG